>NZ_LBMD01000029.1 GCF_001293645.1 Bacillus sp. CHD6a | reverse complement strand
ATTGAACTAATTTGAACGATAGAACATCTTGATATGAACACATTATCTAGTTTTGAAGGAACAAAAAGTTTGAAAAAACTTCTTGATTTTTCCTACAAGTTATATTATAATAGCATATGTCTGGTAATGATGGCGAAGTGGTCACACCCGTTCCCATACCGAACACGGAAGTTAAGCTCTTCAGCGCCGATGGTAGTTGGGGGATCTCCCCCTGTGAGAGTAGGACGTTGCCAGGCAAGTGCTTTTATAACATAACATATACTATTGTCGCGGGGTGGAGCAACGAGCATAAGCTTCTTGTATAAACTTCGAGTTGTACCGATCGACTTACATCACTGATTTTACTTTCAGAGATCGGGACAGTCGGTAACAATAAAGCATGAGAAATCCAAGTTTGTTAATATTGTCGCGGGGTGGAGCAGTCTGGTAGCTCGTCGGGCTCATAACCCGAAGGTCGCAGGTTCAAATCCTGTCCCCGCAACCAAATAAGGTCCCGTGGTGTAGCGGTTAACATGCCTGCCTGTCACGCAGGAGATCGCCGGTTCGATCCCGGTCGGGACCGCCATTTTTTTAAAATGCGAAACTAGGTTTCGTTATTTTTTTTGTCTTTTTTTAGAGAAATAAAAAAGAATGAAGCCCCTTAACAAGGCCCCATCCCATCTACATACAACCTACTATTAATTATAATTTGCCTTATGTGCTTCCAAGATTTCTTCAGAAGTAGCTGCTGTCCAGTCTTCAATGGTTGCACCTTCATTTGCATTCATGAAGGACTGAAGCATTTTATAGCTTTCGCTGTAACCGTATTGGCTCGGTAATCCGTTTCTTCCACCTTTGAAGATCTCTTGTGCCTTTTTATCGTCTTCATTTGCCAAATCGCCTTCAATTCTAGACCAAAGGTCTTTGTTGTAATCTTCATCTACCGGTGCTGCATTAATGTCAGGGTAAACAAGTTTTTGGAACAAGGTTCCTTTCCCTTCGATGACAAGCTTATCTAAAACAGTAAATGTTTCGCCATTATAATGATTGTCTACCCAGTAGCTGTGGTGATATTTGTTAGCGACACCTGCTTTTAAAATTTTGTTCGTGGTATTTCGATCAAATAATACTACCAATTTTCCAACGCCTGCAGTGACGAATGTAGCCGGTGCGTTGTTGTCAGTTGGGAATACACATACCGTCGTTTTGCTTCCTTCGATAGGTAATTCATCCGAAGACTTAGTTAATGATTCTTTTATAGAGGCATTAATTTTTTGGCTATCCATTCTTTTAAGATTGTCTTGAGCAGCAATTCTATTTTTTGGTGGAGCTAAAACATATTCCGCGTTTTGCTCGAACTCTCCGTCTTTATAGCATTTATCTGCAACCTGATCAAGGATGCTTGAAGTGTACGATGCAGTTGCTTCTTCCCCTTTTAGCCCTTCTTCATAGAATGCATCATACAACTGGTACACGTGGATTATCTCAAATTCTTGTCCATTATTTTCGAAGGTGTATTCTAAGCCGATTGACTCCTCGGCATCTGCTTCTGTTCCTCCGTTGTTACACCCTGTTAATGCTACTGCCATGATAAGAAAAAAGAAAAAACTAGTAAAGCGCATTGTATTCCCTCCTAAGTTAGTATTTGCCCCCTATATAGTATATATCGGCAACCAAGTTTAAAATATTCTATAAATTATGACAAATTCCTTCTTTTTTTATCAAATAAATATCAAGGAAATTTTACCCATAAAAAAACCACCTAAAGAGGTGGTTGCTTAAATAGTGTATAGCAAATGAAAGAATATAAAGGTAATTTATCCTAATACTATTAATCTACAAGTTTAACAAGCATATGGGCGAGTTTATGACGCTCGTCCTTATCGCCGACTTTCCATAGCTCCTGAAGAAGCTTTTCTTCACTGTTTCTAGGATCTTCATGCTTTGCTAAGTAATCTGCTACTTTTTCTGCGGCCATAGCAAGCTGTTCTTCTCCAAGGCCCACTTTTTTTCCTTTGGATACTTTGTCACTTAAATAGCTCTTGAAGGTATCGAAGTCGGCCAGGATCTGTTCTTTTTTGTCAGGGTCCATATTTTCTACTTTACGTTCTACTCTGTCTTGAGTAGCTTCACGGTCTGTGTATGCCATTTCTTATTTTCCTCCTCTAAATTTAAGCGTTCTCTTGTCCATATCCTTTTTATGGGAAGGTTAAACCTAATCCTACTTTTTGTGGCAGAATTATTTTCTTTATGAAGGTGCTTTCGCTATAATAGTGGGTAGCAGTCGGAAGTAGAGGAGTGTTGACCTTGTCCATTTCAGATGAATTTGCATTTATCAAGGATATTCAGCCTGAGCGATTGTTCCATGCACAAAAGGTGGTTGGGATTGGAGACGATGCGGCTATCTTTGGTGTGGAAGAAGGCTTTGAGAAAGTCGTATGTGTGGATACGATGGTAGAGGGTGTTCATTTTACGTGTGATACGATGAAGCCTTTTGATATCGGGTATAAGGCATTGGCAGCTAATATTAGCGATGTGGCGGCTATGGGTGGATATCCGTTGTATTATCTAGTCTCCATCACGATTCCTAAGGGCTGGAGCCAGGAGGAATTAAGAGCGATTTATGATGGCATGAAGTCACTTGGGGACCAATATGAAATGGACCTGATTGGCGGGGACACGACTTCCGGCAAAACGATGGTGTTGAGTGTTTTTGTAATCGGCAAAGTGGAAGAAGGCAAGCGGCTGCTCCGTTCCCATGCTAAAGAGGGAGATGTGGTGTTTGTCTCTGAAACGGTTGGGGATTCAGCAGGTGGGTTGGATATTCTTTTACATAATGAGGGCGCTTCTTCTAAACATCCATCTTTAATTGAGTACCATCAGCGGCCTAACCCCCAAGTAACATTGGGAAGGTTGTTAAGCAAATTTGAACGTGTTTCATTAAACGATGTGAGTGACGGCTTGGCAAGTGAGCTTTTGGAGATTGCAGAGGCGAGCCAGGTAGATATTTTTATAAATAAGGAAACAATACCTATTAGTAAAGATTTACAAAATTACCGTGCGGAAAAAGCCTTTCAATGGGCGATGACCGGTGGAGAAGACTTTGAATTGGTCGGTTCCATTCCTGAGGCGGACTGGGTTAAGCTACAGGAGGAGTGCCGGAGAGCCGGAATCATGATTACGAAAATAGGCACCGTCTCTAGTGGCGAAGGACGAGCCTTTTTAAAATCTCATGACACTGTACAGGAATTAAAAAAAGAAGGCTATAATCATTTTAATAGAGGTTAGGAGTAGGATGATATGTTGCAAGTGGAGATTATGACACATTCAGCTGAGGAGACGATGGCAAAGTCCGAGGCGCTTGGCAGGTTGATGGAAGGCGGAGAGGTTCTGTTGTTAGAAGGAGATCTTGGCGCCGGAAAGACGACTTTTACGAAAGGCTTGGCAAAAGGACTGGAGATTAAAAGGAACGTGAACAGTCCAACCTTTACCATCATCAAGGAGTATCAGGGCCGTCTTCCGCTTTATCATATGGATGTGTACCGCTTGGCTGACAGTGAAGAGGACTTGGGGTTTGATGATTATTTTGAAGGAGAAGGCGTCACCGTGGTAGAGTGGGCCCACCTGATTGAAGAGTTTTTACCAAGTGAACGGCTGGAAATCTATATCTATCACCATGGAGATGATGAGCGTAAGATTGTCCTCACACCAAAAGGCGAAAGATATGAAGCTATATGTAAGGAGTTAATCGAATGACCAAAGTGCTAGCGATTGATACGTCGACTTATGTGTTGGGCGTAGCTATAGTTGATGAAAAAAAAGTGATCGGGGAACTCGTGACAAATGTAAAAAAGAATCATTCATTGCGAGCGATGCCGGCAGTGGAGAAGCTGATGCAAGATTGCGATGTTGCCCCATCTGATTTGGAGCGTATTGTGGTCGGAAAAGGACCTGGTTCTTATACGGGAGTAAGGATTGGTGTGACACTTGCGAAGACGTTGGCATGGTCGTTGAACATTCCGCTTGTTGGCGTTTCAAGCTTAGAGCTTGTGGCGGCGAACGGCCGATATTTTGACGGAAGCATCTGTGCTTTGCAGGATGCGAGACGAGGTCAGGTGTACACGGGGCTGTATCGTTACAAGGACGGCGAGTTGATGACGGAAGTGGAAGATGTCAACATCCTGATGACAGACTGGCTGCAAGGGTTAAAAGACAGACAGGAACCCGTACTGTTCATTGGAAACGATGTGCACCTCCATAAGGAAACCATCATAGAGTACCTTGGGGAACTAGCGCATTTTGCACAGGTCAGCGAACATAACCCAAGACCAAGTGAGCTTGCTTTTCTTGGCTTGAAAAGGGAGGCAGAGGATGCTCATTCCTTCGTGCCGAACTATACAAGGCTTGCGGAAGCAGAGGCGAAATGGCTGGAAAGTAAAGAAAAATAGGTGAGCGGAATGAATTCTTTAATTGGAATAACGAAAATGACGGTCTACGATATTGAAGGAGTGCACCGAGTGGAATTGAAGTCATTTGCCACACCTTGGACAAAGGATGCCTTCTATTATGAGTTGACCAACAATCCATATGCGCATTACCTTGTGATGAAAGAAGAGGACCGGGTGATTGGATATTGCGGAATCTGGATTGTAATGGGAGAAGCGCAGATTACCAATATTGCCGTTGATCCTGCTTGTCGGGGGCGTAAGCTTGGGGATCTTTTGCTAGGAAAAGCGATGGAATATTGTAAAATGGTCGGAGCAACCACTGTTTCGCTTGAAGTAAGGGTTTCGAATGTGGTGGCACAGGGGCTCTACCGGAAACACGGCTTCCAAAACGGTGGAATCCGGAAAAAATACTATGTGGATAACAATGAAGATGCACTAGTGATGTGGGTGAATATATGAAACGAAATCAAGAAAAAGACGAACTAATATTAGGAATTGAAACGAGCTGTGATGAGACGGCTGTCGCGATCATTAAAAATGGAAAAGAGATCGTAGCGAACATCGTCTCCTCCCAAATCGAAAGTCATCAGCGTTTTGGCGGAGTTGTACCAGAGATCGCTTCCCGTCACCATGTCGAGCAGATGACGGTGGTGTTAGAAGAAGCGCTGGAACAGGGCGGCGTCACCATGTCAGACATTGATGCTATTGCAGTGACAGAAGGACCTGGACTTGTTGGCGCACTGTTGATTGGTGTGAACGCGGCCAAGGCACTGGCGTTCGCTCATCAAAAACCACTTGTCGGCGTTCATCACATTGCAGGTCATATCTATGCCAATCAGCTGGTAGCTGACCTGGACTTTCCTTTGCTTGCCCTCGTCGTGTCAGGTGGGCACACAGAGCTTGTCTACATGAAAGAGCACGGTTCTTTTGAAGTAATCGGGGAAACACGTGATGATGCAGTAGGAGAGGCCTACGACAAAGTGGCACGTACCCTTCAACTGCCTTATCCTGGTGGCCCGCATATCGACCGTATGGCTGGGGAAGGGACACCTTCTATTAAGCTGCCAAGAGCATGGCTTGAGGAAGACTCCTATGATTTCAGCTTTTCAGGTTTGAAGTCAGCAGTTATCAACACCCTGCACAACGCAAAGCAAAAAGGGGAGGAAATTGTCCCTGAGGACCTTGCGGCAAGCTTCCAAGAGAGCGTCATCGAAGTGCTCGTTGGAAAAACAATTCGTGCGATGAAGGAATACGGCGTGAATCAAGTGTTGCTTGCAGGCGGTGTAGCGGCAAACAAAGGGTTGCGCGCGGCATTAGACGAAGCTGTGGATAAAGAAGGGAAAAACCTGGTGATCCCACCGTTATCCTTGTGTACGGATAATGCGGCGATGATTGCGACAGTAGGTAGTGTAATGTATCGATTAGGAAAGCGATCTGGGATGGATTTGAATGCCAATCCAGGCTTAGATATTGAGAAGCCTTTTAACTGACGTTGTTCAGTTGGGAGGCTTTTTTCTTTTGCCTCTTGAATGCGCTTGCTTTGTTGAGGGGAGCGGCTTTAGGGGCAATGCAGAATGTTATCCACAAACCTGTGGATTAAATGTGGATAGAAAGACAAATATCCACTAAAATGAACCATGGAAATGTGAATAAAAAATGTGGATAACTTTGTGTATTTTTGTGGATAGTGTGGATATTTATCTTGATAACTTATAAAACAAGGGTGGATATGTGTATAAGCATGTGGGTAACTGGAGCCAATCGACAAGCTTCAGCAGGATACCTTTTTTATTCGACAAATTGTGCGGGTTGGGGGCAGGGTGTTGGTAACTTTGGATTTTAGTAGGTGGATGTGGAAGGGTTCTATATGACTGAAGGGTTGCTTTGAGAGTGGCTTTGGTCGTATAGATAGCTTCTATAAGACTCTTTTGCTACTCAGCACGCTGCTTCGGGCAAATAGAAATCTTTCCAGTTACCTAACTTTTAATTGGGTGGGTGGTTTAACGTTTATCAACACCTGAAACGGATGCACCTGATCTAAAAAGGGAGCAGAGAAGCTGTCTCTATAACCAAAACAGGTAAATTGTTTAGAGATTGGTAACAGAGAGGCCCTGGGTATTGATCAAAAAAGCCTCCACCATATCTAGTGCGACAAGATAGAGATATAGAAAAACCGCACAGTCCCGTGAACTGTGCGGTTTTTACTAGTTTCGCTGTTTTTTCTTTTGGAAAAATAAATAGTATATCCCAAAGCCTAATCCGATGAGGTTGATAGCCAGCATGACAAAATAATAAGCTTCTATTGGGCCAGTAAAGATATAGGACGCGTACCTAATCGTATTAAGCGTAATAACAAGTAGTAAAATGACTGAAAAAGTTTTGTTCATCTGATCCCCCTCACCTACTTACACAAGCTCTTCCCATTCCTCCATCAACGCAAGCAGCCTTTCTTGAAATGCTTCATTCGCAGTATTCAGCTCTAGCACTTTCTCATGGTCCTGATACACCTCAGGCAAGCAAAGCTCGCTTTCGTTATGCTCGATTTTCTGCTCAAGCTCTTCCATTTCTTTTTCGATCTCTTCCACGCGGCGTTTGCGCTGACGTTCAAGGCGCTTTGCTTCTTTTTCCTGTTCGTAGCTCATTTTATCAGGTGCCTCATTCACTGTGGCTGAAGCGGCCTTTGAACCTTTAGAAGTAGCCGTCTCCGCTTCCAATCGCTCAAGCTCTAATGCTTCTTCTTTTTTCTCAACATAATAGTCATAGTCACCAAGGTACTCTGTTGCTCCGACGGTACTCAACTCATAGACCTTCGTCGCCAACCGGTTAATAAAATAACGGTCATGGGAAACGAAAAGGATCGTGCCGGGATAATCAATTAAGGCATTCTCTAGGATTTCCTTGCTGTCCAAGTCCAAGTGGTTGGTAGGCTCATCGAGAATTAAGACGTTGGAGCGCTCCATCATCAGCTTGGAAAGGGCAAGCCTAGCCTTTTCGCCACCACTTAACGTGGATACAGGCTTCAAGACGTCATCTCCGGAAAAGAGGAAGTTTCCTAGAACGGTGCGGATCTCTTTTTCCATTTTCTGAGGATACTCATCCCACAGTTCAGCCAATACGGTCTTGTTGGAAGTGAGGTCTGCCTGCTGCTGATCGTAATAGCTGGTAGACACATTCGCTCCAAAAGAAAACGTGCCCTCGAGCGGCTTTAATTTTCCAACAAGGGTTTTCAACAAGGTAGACTTTCCGATCCCATTTGGTCCGACAAGTGCAACACTGTCGCCGCGGCTCATCGAAAAGTCCACATGACGGAAGACAGGGCTCGTGTCATACGAAACAGATAAGTCTCTTGCTTTAAGGACATCATTTCCGCTTTGGCGGTCAATATCAAACATAATGGAGGCAGATTTTTCATCGCCTTTTGGACGGTCCATCACTTCCATCTTCTCTAGCTGCCTGCGACGGCTTTGCGCACGCTTAGTTGTAGAGGCACGGGCTAGGTTCTTTGCGACAAAATCCTGCAGTTTGGCAATCTCGTCCTGTTGCTTTTCAAACATTTTCATCTCGCGCTCATACTGCTCAGCCTTCTGTTCCAGATACTTGCTGTAATTTCCATTGAACTTAGCGGACTGTTTACGGGAAATCTCATAAACAATGTTAACGACCTTGTCCAAGAAGTAGCGGTCATGGGAAACAATCAGCAACGCGCCAGGGTAGCCTTGGAGGTAGTTTTCTAGCCAAGATAGGGTGTCGATATCCAAGTGGTTGGTCGGCTCATCCAGTATGAGCAGGTCCGGCTTGGTTAAAAGTAGTTTCGCAAGCGCAAGTCGTGTACGCTGTCCGCCGCTGAGCGTTTCAATTGGCGTTTCATAGTCATATTCGGAAAAGCGCAGTCCGTGCAGGACGGAGCGGATATCTGCTTCATATTGAAAGCCGCCTTTTTGTTTGAAGGCTTCTTGCACCTCGTCGTATTCTTTTAGAATGCGAGCGTATTGCGTTTCGTCTTCAAAGTAAGCGGGGTCTCCCATTTTGGCCTCAAGAGTGCGCATTTGCGTTTCAAGTTCGCGCAGGCCGGTGAATACGGTCAGCATTTCGTCCCAGATCGAGCGCTCAGTCTGCAAACCCGTGTCCTGGGCAAGATAGCCAATCGACACGCCTTTAGGTTTAATCAGGTCCCCTGAATCAAAGGAAAGCTGATTGGATATGATTTTTAATAGAGTAGATTTTCCAGCCCCGTTGCGTCCAACAAGGGCGATTCTATCTTTGGATTGTACTTCTAGTTTTATATTCGATAAAATAAGGTCAGCGCCAAAGTATTTGGTCAACTGATTCACTTGTAAAATAATCATCATCTTCACCTCGAGTAATTCTAGGTTAAGTGTATCTTTCTTTGGGGTTTACATCAAGATTTTGGGTATCTTGCTTTTAATGGAGGGGCTGGTTTTGGGCGAATTGCCCGTAAATTGAGATTATCGCCCAATTCGGTTTTGGCCCGAGTCCTGAACTTCGAGCATCGGACCCTTAGGGCAACCATTCCAAGCAGAAAAATTAGTATAGACATAGAAATGTAATCGTTTTCGTTCCATGTTAAAATAGAAAGGCAAACAGGTTCGACAAATGGGGGAGTAAAATGAATAACGAACAAATGAAAATTCCACAGGCAACGGCTAAGCGCCTGCCGTTATATTATCGTTTCATCCAAAATTTGCATTCGTCCGGCAAGCAGCGCGTGTCATCAGCGGAGCTTAGTGAAGCGGTAAAGGTGGACAGCGCCACGATTCGCCGGGACTTCAGTTACTTTGGCGCGTTGGGGAAAAAGGGATATGGATATAATGTTCAATATTTGTTAACTTTTTTCAGGAAAACGCTCGACCAAGACGAATTGACATATGTTACTCTAATAGGTGTAGGTAATTTAGGAACCGCCTTCCTACATTATAATTTTATGAAAAACAATAATACGAAAATAGTGATGGCCTTTGATGTGGACGAGTCTAAGATTGGCTCGGAAATCGGAGGGGTCCCTGTTTATCATTTAGACGATATCGAAGAGCACATGCCTGAGAATGTAACGGTAGCCATCTTGACGGTTCCGGCTCCGGTAGCACAGCCAATAGCGGATAGACTTGTAGAAAAGGGCGTAAAGGGCATACTGAACTTTACACCAGCACGTATCAATGTTCCAGAAGAGATACGCATCCATCACATTGATTTGGCGGTGGAACTGCAATCATTGGTATATTTTCTCAAGCACTATCCAAGCGAGTAAAAAAGTTGTAGAATAAGAATATTTCGAGGAGGTGTCAAATATGGGTTCATTAGGAATGGGAAGCCTCTTACTTATTGTATTTGTAGCACTACTTATCTTCGGTCCAAGCAAGCTGCCTCAACTAGGGAAAGCAGCAGGTAACACATTGCGCGAATTCAAAAACGCAACTAAAGGATTGGCCGATGACGACGATTCTAAAGAGAAAAAAGAAGAAACGAAGTAATGTAAGGATGAACATATATGCTAGATAGAGAAATGTCGGTGTATGACCATATAGGCGAGCTCCGAAAAAGAATTATCATCACAGCATCCTTCTTTTTCGTTTCGGCAATCGGCGGCTTCTTCTTGGCCGAACCGATCATTGTCTATTTACAGCAAACAGATGAAGCGAAAGAGCTGACGATGAACGCCTTTCGTATGACAGACCCCATCAAGATCTTTATGCAATTTGCCTTTTTAATTGCATTTATTATCACGTTCCCCGTCACACTCTATCAGCTTTGGGCCTTCATCAGCCCGGGCTTGTTAGAAAAAGAACGGAGAGTAACGTTAAGCTATATACCAATATCCATCTTCCTATTTTTAAGCGGACTAGCTTTCTCTTACTTCATTTTATTCCCGTTCGTCGTGGATTTCATGGGTAGACTAGCAGACCGGTTGGAAATAAACCAGGTAATCGGAATCAACGAATACTTTCAATTCTTGTTTCAGCTGACCCTACCGTTTGGCTTACTGTTTCAAATGCCGGTAATTGTGATGTTTTTAACAAGACTAGGCCTCATTACACCAGACTTCTTGGTGCAAATTCGTAAGTTTGCTTACTTTGCCCTGCTTGTGGTCGGTGGATTGATTACACCGCCAGAACTGATCTCGCATTTGATGGTAACCGTCCCGCTGTTCATACTTTATGAGATTAGTATTGTGATTTCGCGTGTATCTTATCGAAAAGCGCAGAAAGCGGCAGCGTTGATGGAGCAGGAAGAGAAGATGAATAATTAGATGAGGCAGGCTCGTCCCTTTTTGAGAAGGGGGCGGGCTTGTTTTTGGTTTGGCGAGGGCTATTTAGGTGGGCCGTTGGGACAGGTCGCATGGCGGCGATGGACTTGGGTGGATTGGATCGGTGGATTATAGGAACAAATGACAGGGCCAATCGTGCCAAATGTCCGAAGATTTTTGAAAGTTGACCGAAGATTCCCCGAAAGTGACCAAAGATTTGGAAAAGTTGACCGAAGATTCTCCAAAATTGACCGAACGAAATTTTGAGTTGTCCAAAGCTCGTTAAAAGTTGGCCGAACAGCAACCTTAAATGTCCGAACCCCCTGCTTATAAAAGAGGAAATTGTCCGAACACCTGACCGAATTGACCGAACCTTTCCAGAAGCCCATTAAACCGCGTGATGTCCCCCTGTTTTTCTTCAAAATAGGTAACATTTCAAAAGCATCCGCGCACCACCCATAAAAGGACAAACCTAATTACCCAAAACCACTTCCAGAAAGACCAATCCCTTAATTACCTAACCCCATTTTTAGAAAAACCAACCCAAAACATCCTTCAGTAAATGCTAACCCAAAGTTGATTGCAGTGAAAGGCGCGTAGACGCCCGCGGGAGGAAGGGACAGGGGAGACCCCACAGGCGAAGCGAGGCCACTGAAAAACTGATAACGTAAAGTTTTTATTGGTTTCTAGCTGTTGATTGGAGCAAAAGGCGAAGACTCCTGAGGGAGATAAAGGTAGCTTGAGACCCCGCAGCGAAGCGAGGAGGCTCAAGCACCTTCCCTAGGAAAGCGAAGCCATTTGCGGAAATCAACAGCGGTGTTTAATAAAATTTCAAAATCAAGGTCTTTTTCAGTGGCTTCGGCGAAGCCGAGGAGGCTCCCGAACCGCCCGCAGGCAAGCGAAGCGCATGAAACGGAAATCAACTGTATCCACAGGACTCCCCTAAACAAAAAGACCCGTACCCCAAACAGGTACGAGTCCCCAATCACTTTTTCTTCTGTTGTATCTCTTTAATCTTTAAATGTAGCAAATAAGACCGAATAGCTACACCAAAGTCAAAAGTGGCAATGAGCATCAGCAGGATCGTGTGCCAGTGCCAGATGGTATCTCTCACGGAGACAATCGCCAGGTACAAGAACAAGCTGCCCATGATCGCATAGAAGAAAACCATTCGTAATGGTGTTATTTTCATGTGCAAATCCTCCAGGTAAGTTCAGCTCTAACGGAGAGCTGTTTAAAAGAACGAAATGAAATTCGGTAGGTTCTTCTGCATTTCTTCCATTTGACGCATCATTTCTTCGATATCATCGCGGAACACGTATTGCACGGTGACCACAAAGGAGTTCATGGCAACGTGTGCGATAATCGGCACGATGATGCGGTTCGTTTTTACATATAGGAAAGCGAAAATGCCTCCCATGACAAAGTATATGAGCAGATGCTTGAAATCTTGATGGACCACGGCAAAAAGGAGCGAACTCACTGTCAGCGCGATGGCAAAGTTATACTTCTTGTAAATGGCACCAAAAATGATTTTCCTAAAAATGATTTCTTCCAAGATAGGTCCAGCCACTGCTACAGCGAAAATCATGACAGGGAATGCTGAGACAAATCCCATGATCTGCTGTGTATTCTCAGATCCTGGCTGAATGCCGAAAAGCTGAAGCTGTACCTGCATCGCCACAGCCTGCCCAATCAGTGCAAGCGGGAAGCCGACAGCCGCCCAAAGAACTGTCTTAGGGATGGAAGCCGTTTCGCCTCGGAAATCTCCTTTTGTCCATTCATTCCGGAGTATCCAGGCTACAATTGCCAACCCAATCGTAAAACTAATAAATGCCCAGATGCCAATCAAATAAGGTTCTCTGGTGGCACGCTCCATGCCCTCCCCGACGCCAAGCCAGATCAACAGCGGGTACCCAAGCAATCCGGACAGCTGCATCAGGACATATGTAATAATGACCAACCAATAGTTTTTTGTCATAATAAGCTCCTCTTATGAAGGCTATTTTCGTAAGCTTTGTTGTTATATCATAAGGATAGAAACCAGCTTTAAGAAATGAGCCTTATGCATTATTCACTTTTCGTATTGTACCATATAATCTATATGTCCTTGTAACGATAAGGTTCCCATAACTCGCAGATTTTACGAAAAGAATACGTTTAAACCTCCAGGCACATGAAGATAATGAAAAGGGTTGCAAGTCGAAAATTTTTTAGATAAAGATACTTGCAAAACAGAAGCAGATTCATTATTATAATAATTGTGTTAGCACTCAAGTGATAAGAGTGCTAATAAAAATAATACATATGAAACCAAGGAGGTTGTTTTCATGTTAAAGCCATTAGGCGATCGCATTGTAATTGAACTTGTTCAATCAGAGGAAAAAACGGCAAGTGGTATCGTATTACCGGACTCTGCGAAAGAAAAACCTCAAGAAGGTAAAGTAGTAGCAGTTGGATCTGGTCGCGTACTAGAAAGCGGAGAGCGTGTAGCACTTGAAGTAGCACAAGGCGACAGCGTAATCTTCTCTAAATACGCAGGAACTGAAGTGAAATTCGAAGGAAAAGAACTTCTTATCCTAAAAGAAACAGACGTACTTGCAGTAGTAAGCAAATAATCTAATCATCAAAGCGGAGAGCTAACCGAACTAGCCCCGCATCTTATAAAATTTCAAACTGGTTGATTGTAGCGGAAGGTGTGAGACTCCAGCGGGAGGTAGCGGTAGCTTGAGACCCCGCAAGGAAGTGAGGAGGCTCAAGCACACGCCCCGCGGAAAGCGAACACTTGCAGCGAAAATCAACCGAGCAGTAACAAAAATAAATTCTAATTTTCCTAAGGAGGTCTATCTATCATGGCAAAAGAAATTAAGTTCAGTGAAGAAGCCCGTCGCTCCATGCTTCGCGGTGTAGACAAACTAGCTGATGCAGTGAAAGTAACATTAGGACCAAAAGGACGTAACGTAGTACTTGAAAAGAAATTCGGTTCTCCACTAATCACAAATGATGGTGTAACGATTGCGAAAGAAATCGAATTAGAAGACGCGTTCGAAAACATGGGTGCGAAACTTGTAGCTGAAGTTGCAAGCAAAACAAACGACGTTGCTGGTGACGGTACTACAACTGCGACAGTTCTTGCGCAAGCAATGATCCGCGAAGGATTAAAGAACGTTACAGCTGGAGCGAACCCAATGGGCGTTCGTAAAGGTATCGAAAAAGCGGTTGCTGTAGCAATCGAAGAATTAAAAACAATTTCTAAGCCAATCGAAGGCAAAGCTTCCATCGCACAAGTTGCAGCGATCTCTGCAGCAGACGAAGAAGTAGGTCAATTGATTGCAGAAGCTATGGAGCGCGTTGGGAACGACGGCGTTATCACTCTAGAAGAATCCAAAGGCTTCACTACAGAGCTTGAAGTAGTAGAAGGTATGCAATTCGACCGTGGATATGCATCTCCATACATGGTAACAGACTCTGACAAAATGGAAGCTGTTCTTGAAAACCCTTATGTGTTAATCACAGATAAGAAAATCACGAACATCCAAGAAATCCTTCCAGTTCTTGAGCAAGTAGTACAACAAGGCAAGCCGTTGTTACTGATTGCAGAAGATGTAGAAGGCGAAGCGTTGGCTACATTAGTAGTGAACAAATTACGTGGAACATTCAATGCAGTAGCAGTTAAAGCTCCTGGATTCGGTGACCGTCGTAAAGCAATGCTTCAAGACATCGCAGTACTAACTGGCGGAGAAGTGATCACAGAAGAACTAGGTCTTGACCTAAAAACTGCGAACATCAGCCAATTAGGACGCGCTGACAAAATCGTTGTAACTAAAGAAAACACGACAGTTGTAAACGGACACGGCAACACAGACGAGATCCAAGCTCGCGTTGGCCAAATCCGTGCACAATTAGAAGATACAACTTCTGAATTCGACCGTGAAAAATTACAAGAGCGCCTAGCTAAAATCGCTGGTGGCGTAGCTGTAATCAAAGTTGGAGCGGCGACAGAAACAGAACTAAAAGAGCGTAAACTTCGCATTGAAGATGCTCTTAACTCCACACGTGCTGCTGTTGAAGAAGGAATCGTAGCCGGTGGTGGTACAGCATTCGTAAACATCTACAACAAAGTAGCAGAAATCCAAGCAGAAGGCGACGAAGCAACAGGTGTTAACATCGTTCTTCGCGCAATGGAAGAGCCTGTACGCCAAATCGCGCACAACGCTGGCCTAGAAGGATCTGTTATCGTAGATCGTCTAAAGAAAGAAGAAATCGGAGTTGGATTCAACGCAGCAACAGGCGAATGGGTAAACATGCTTGACGCTGGTATCGTTGACCCAACCAAAGTATCTCGTTCCGCACTACAAAACGCAGCTTCCGTATCTGCGATGTTCCTAACTACCGAAGCAGTAGTAGCAGACATCCCAGAAGAAAACGCTGGCGGCGGCATGCCTGACATGGGCGGCATGGGTGGAATGGGCGGAATGATGTAACCTGCCGAACGTTCACTCTTGTGAAGAAGTTCGATGTATAAGTAGTTAGTAAGAATAAGACTACTTCCTAGTTAAAGGAGGTAGTCTTTTTTGTGTTGTTAAAGTTCGCATATCAAGAATTTATTGATTACTAAGGTGAATAAATCCACATACATTGAGTTAAAAGAATATTAGGAAAAAGGGTCTGTATTTGAAAGGGGTAGAAATCATTACCTTGTGATTAATGAGAAAATTCGATTAGGAGAATTCCCCCCCGAAAATTGAGTTATATAATGTCAAAATAGATCAAACTATTAGAAGACCTAAAAGAATTAATTTCACTTAGGTTTTTTGTTTGCGTAGAAGTATCGTAAATTGCTACCACAATCAATACGGTAAGGCAGCTTACTCAAATGTGAAGTAGAGGCACAATAAGGTTGCCCTTTAATTAATTAGTAAAATAATTACTTCAGTTTATGTTGGTTGCGACTCTACCCCACTTAACTGGTGATGATAGGAAAAAATCCTAATTTTTGTTAAAATAACATCCTGAGGTGGTCCCATGGCAATGAATGGAGAAAAAATAATAGAGACATACATGCCGGTAGTAAATGAAGTTTCCGAAATGTATGAGATTGCTAGTAACTTCTGAAACCCATTAATAATAACGTGATATTTTTATAGAGAATAGCCGTCTTTCAATGTTTAAGGCAAAATAAGGAAAACGGTGTTATAATTTGAGTATAAGTGTCGATGGGAAATTCTATATATGTGGGGTGCTTTCATTGGAGGACTATAGTCAATTATATCAATCTCATAATGACTACTTCTTATTTGGGAACGGGTTATCAATTGGTTTTTGTGAAAGTTTTAAATATTCGTCTCTTTATAAGGTTTGTAGTGGCGAAGAAGACGGCTTCGACGCAATATTTTCAGATAAAGAGATAGAGTTGTTTAATGGATTTAGGACAGAGAACTTTGAATGGGTCTTATATGCACTGAACTTAGCGGAAGACGTGAATGCTATTGTTGAAGTTGATGGGAAACCAATTAGAGAACATTATAACAATATAAAGCAAGCACTCCTGAAGGCTGTTCATAAAGTACATATTAAATATGAAGATACGGACTTTGAGGAGATAGAACTCCTGAATAACCTCTTTAAGAAATTCAACAAAGGAATCTTTACAACAAACTATGACTTAATACCTTATTGGACGTTAAACCACAACACAGATGGATTATGTGATGTATTCTTCGGAAGTAATTCTACCTTTGATGTTACAAATACGGAAGTTAGGGATTATAATACTCCGATATACTTTCTTCATGGGGCTTTACATTTGTACCGTGAGGATGGAGTTACTATAAAGTTAAGAAGGAATCAGGGCACTGATTTATTGACAAGAATAGAACAAACTATGACTGAAAGTAAAACCCCACTGTTTGTATCAGAAGGAAGGAACGAACAGAAATTAAAGAGTATAGCCTCCAACGATTA
Source organism: Bacillus sp. CHD6a (assembly GCF_001293645.1). Taxonomy (GTDB): domain Bacteria; phylum Bacillota; class Bacilli; order Bacillales; family Bacillaceae_I; genus Sutcliffiella_A. The sequence continues at coordinate 38,416 of NZ_LBMD01000029.1, read as the reverse complement.
TTTAAATCATTGCTATAACCAATTAAAGAATGCCAGTGGGGGAATAACGATTTTTGGAAGTAGGCTAGGTAGTGAGGATAAACATATTATAGAAGCTATAAAACACTCAAACATTAGAAATATTGCTTATTCGATATATATGAATAATGATGAAGTAACGAGAGAAATAGAAGTAACAGTGGCTAAAATCAGACGTGAATTTGCACACAAGAATGTGAAATTTTTCAAACATGGTAGTTTCTTAGACTACTTTAAAAAAGAAATACAGGTTAATCAATAATTGTAGTTAGAAAGAGGGTCAAACTATGCGTGAGAAAAAGGAAGGGTTCCCTACCGAGAAAGACTTCTTTTATGTTGTATGTTTTTTAGTAATTTCATTAATATTTGTTATTTCAGGAAGACTTGCCGATAATGTACAAGTTGTAGCATATATAGGTTTTGCAGGTACAATCGTTTCAATTTTATTAGCGGTGATAGCTATAATTTATTCATTCTATCAAAGTAGTACATATGAAAATGCCACTCATAAATTGGACGTATCGGCTTCTAAGATTGAACAGATAACCAATGAGTTATCTAAAGTATCCGGTATCAGTGGTAACGTTGAAGATCTAAAGAGAACCGTCGATGTTATCAATAGTATGGTTTCTAATATAGAAGCTAATATATATGACCAATTAAACATTAAGCCAAATAAATGCCATTCCTATGGTAACATGAATTTTCAATCGCATAATTCGGACCATATAAAAAGTGAGGATGTTGAGTTTAGCTACAATAAAGAATATTTCACGAAAGTTGCGAGTAACCTTACCGTATTAGCTGCAGTAGTTGTTGTATGGATTCAAAAGGCTGATAAGTATAAGGTTAATTTTAATATAAAAGACTGCACTCGTTTCTTTTTGGAATACGTGATGTTTGAAGAAAGGGATACTTCAAGATTTTTAGGTATAGAAAATGCGATAAATGGGCTACTCATAGCGTATGAACATTTGTTTTTCTTTGATTTAAAGAAAGTAGATAATAGTGAATTTGAAGTGCGTTCTTTTAATAAGCATTTTGCAGAAGTAATTGATGAAGGTCAAACACAAATCAGTTTACTCGAAGAACATTTCAATGAAATGGATAAATTAATAAAACGAAATAAATATTAAAATATATAGGATTATCAAAACGCTACTTTATAACTAGCTACAACTACTTTATACTTTTTTAAAAATTTTAAACGGAAGAAGCAGGGGACGGACTTCTGCTTCGTTTCTTTCTTTAATTACTGGAACTCACGAAATACTTGCACGAAGTAGGTTTTTCTAACAACTAGTGTGAAAGAAAGTGAATACCTCACTAGTCTATCTATTCGATAAGAAACCGTAAAGTAAGGAAGCAAAGGACCTTCCCTCTGGTTTAAAATTTAACCGGAGTATCTCCGCTTATTATAAGAATCAAGAGGACTAGTTTCCTCGACCAGTTTTCACTTAGAGTAAAGACGGGCTGAGGACCCTGCCTCTCCAAACCTTCCCTCAACTTTTATACTTACCTCGATCCTCCGCAACCATCCCAACCTTAGGCGACAAATCCTCATAGACTCCTGATCTATTCAACCGTTCCCTAAAATACGCATTCAATTCAGGATTAGTACAGAAAATAAAGCAACCTTTTTGCCCCCTCGTCATAAGCGTCCTATAGGTATTTCTAATAATTTGGTCTGCTAGTGCCTGAGCTTTATCCGGATTTTCTTTTGCTAGGGTCTTGATTCCCTTAAGCGACTGATCTGTTTTTGCTCGTTTTTTATAATCTGTCACAACCTGGTCATTTTTAAAGGAAAGGTCTGGGCCAATGATTACTCCAACATAGTCAAACTCTAGGCCCTGAGAGGTATGGATGCAGCCAGCTTCGGTGACGGAATCTGGTTCGATTGCCCAGATGCTGTCATTGAGGTTCCAACTGATACTAAAATCGTGTTCAGGAATCTCGATGTCTTTGTGAAGCGTATTATTTCGGCCGTTTTTTGGCCATTCCCAACAGTAACCTGCCAAAATACGTGATTTATTGTTTTTCTTATTGAGCTTTTCTATTTCTTTTAGCATGGAATTCGGATCATCGAAAATGCGGAAGTCGTAATCCACTCCGCGGTCGTTTGCATTGGCTGTTTTCTTAATTTGAAGAACATCATCCAGCCACGCCATATATGCATCCGAACCATCACAGCGGAATTGTGAAGATAGCTTTCCTTGAATCAGCTCGGCACCTAATTCATGCGAGTATTTTTTTATGAGGTCAATACTGCCAATGTCTTTAAGTGTTACCTTTTGATTCTCATCAATAAAGAAAATAGTGAATTTAGAGGAATGAATGACTTCTTTAATTTGGTTATCGCCTTTATTGCTGAAGAGGCCTGATTTTTCATTCAGCCGGTGTGCTTCATCAATAATAAGAATATCAAATTCTTTCTCATCAGATTCCGTAAAGCTACCAGATCCTTTAAACAGGTTGTCTATTTGTGTTTTCTTGATTGTCCCTTTTAGTTTAGATGCGTACACATTGCGAGGAGCCGAATTCTTGGATACGTACATTGCAGTTAATCCTTGGTTAATAAGATTCACTAGCAGGTTAATTGCCATAACGGACTTTCCGGTTCCAGGTCCACCTTCAATAATCATGACACTCTTTTGGTTATTTTTTATGCTCCCCAGTGCTAACTGGTAGGCATCCTCATAGAACACTTTTTGTTCATCAATTAATACAAATTCTTGGTTTCCTTTCAGCAAGCTAGCAAGGGAGTCTTGCAACGACTTGGAAGGTCTTATTTTTCCGTGCTCAATCTGATAGATTAGCTGATTACGGTCACCAAAGCGCACGTATTTCTTGATAAAACCCCTTAATTGCTGAATTTCACCTTTTCCAAAGACAGGTGCTTTAGCTAAATGATCCGCATAGTGGGGATCCATTATAGGATCGTTCTCTATTTTTCGGTAATTATGTAAATAAGCACATGGATTCAACACAATATGCTGATCCTGCACATTTTGATTAAAGTCTTCGATTAAGGCTGCGTATGACCAAGCCTGATAAGAAGGGTGCGTCACAGTCCGCAAACTACCCCCAAGGTAAGTGGAGACAAGGGCATCCTTGGTCACTACCTTCTCCACCTCTGACCACTGCTTCAGCTCCACAATCACCACATGATCCTGCTCACCATCGTGGCCGGCTATTAGAAAATCCACACGCTTTGAGGTATTGGGAATCTTAAATTCTATTGCGACAGATGTATCACTAGGAATCTCTTGATCCTGCAAAACATTCGACATTCGATGGAGAGAATTCTCCCAAGAGTTAATTTCACTTTTGCCTGTGCGGCCAATTTTATTTTGATAGGACTCGTATAAACGTTCTACTAGAAGTTCATTTGTAACATCGGATATAAACTCGGTTTTGGTAGCTTCGTAAATGATCAAGGGGTTCACCTCAGGGATTGGTTGTTTTGTTATTAGTTTATCATTTATTGGAAGGAGTAGTAATAAAATACAGAAAAACAAAAATATATAGGAATAAAGGAGAATATAAAAACAATACTCATATTTGTTTTAATTATCTAAAACTATTTATTTAAGCGTCTTTGTAAGGTATGATTTTATATATATGTAAATTTTTAGAATCTTATATATAGGAGGTAATAGAATGAATCAAAAATCAAAGACGACCGGCTATCTCTTGGCATTTTTTCTTGGAGGTATAGGCGCACATCTTTTTTATTACAAAAAGTATATCAGGGGACTTATTTATTTAATTTTTTGCTGGACATATATCCCAATATTATTAGGTTGGATTGATATGATTTTTATTAAGAAATGGCACAATCAGTTAGATTCAACATCTGAAAATAAACCGTTAAAGAGACCCTCACCAGTTAATGTATCTGTTCAGCCGACACCTCAAGAGAATAAACCAAAAATCCAAAATCCAACTTCACTATTCGTAAAACCTTTTTACAATGAGAAAGAAATCATTTTACCTAAGTACGCTAGTTTAGAAACGTCAGATTCTATCCTAAAAAGTGTAAATGAAGTACTAAACCCAAAAAAATCTACAAGGAATTCTGGAAGTGTTCGCGTTGAGTTTTCCTACTCTCATTCCCATGCAGATTTTATTAGAAAATCAAATAACTATAAAAATCGAACCCAAGGACCAACCAAAGAAATTCCATTACAAGCATATTGGACAACTTTTGACCACATGAATGACAAACAACTAAAATGGTATTTCCACTGGAGAGAAGAAGCGCTTAAAGGAAATTATTTAGAAGTAGATCTCAGTTACATTTTTGTATTTGTATATGAACTTATAAACTATTCCTTTAACCCTAGGGCATCTTTTAATGTCAGTATGTTAGTGCGATTATTTGAAAATTATAAAGATATGCATCCTAAGCTTTCTAACTACCTTCCCCGCTGGATTCAAGATATGTTATACGAACTCCAAGAAGAGGCATTAGCCTCAGAATGGAAATCTAGTGATTATATGCCACCGGTGTACAAAGCTATAGTCGAAGATAAAAAACCTATAGACAAAATATCTATTACGCACTGGAAGCAATATATCAATAATTACCGAGAAACAAAGTTCTTTTTAGATAATAAAAATAAAATTTATAAAGTATTTAAAAAGGGTCTGGTACTAATAGAAGAACATCACAATATAAATAATGAAAAAGTGGAACAAATATGGTTTACTAGCAAACGCGTAAGAAATGTAGCTAATTTATTTTCAGGGGCAGTAGTTGGAAGAGACAATGATCCTATCCATGTCTATCATTACGAAATCCAACCCACATCCATAATATTTGATGAAGTTACAGCACTTTTTCGAATGTCCGAAAATATCACACGTACTTTAAACGGAGAAAAAAGAGGGATAAAAGTGGAGGAAGAAGTGCTGCCAGAAGATTTTAAGACTTTATTTTTAGAGAGTTGTAAAGAAAAGGCCACAAAATCAAACGAGCGATTTAAAAGTGTTAAGGAAAAAAATAATTCAAAGACAGGAAGTGCTATTCCCCAAAAAAATGTAGAAGGAACAGCTGAAGGGATAGATGTTATATCTTCAAAATCTAAAATTGAGTTTAATGAGGAAGATATTAAACAATTAAGTAAAGAGAGTCAGCAACTACAAGAGGTTTTTAGCGGTGCTGAGAACAAAGTGGAATTGGAGTCTACTGACAAACCTGCAACTTTAATAGATAAAGGTGCAAGTGAACATCAGCCACCTAATCTTATAGTAACACCTACAATCAATACTGAATTAGACACTGGTCTGGATTCCTTATTTGCTACAAGTGATGGAGATCAAGATGAGTTTATTAACTCATTAACAGAAGCAGAAAAAGAATTTTTAAGCTTTTTCAATAACGGTGAATACTCTCAAGACGAAGCTGTTGCTTTTGTGAAGAAAAATGGGAAAATGCTAGGCTTATTTTTAAGTGAGCTGAACGAAAAAGCAAATGAACATTTGGGGGATAATATTGTGGAGTCAGAAGGGGATAACATAATCATTTTCGATGAGTTCACAGATATTGCTCAGATGTTGAAAGGAGCGTAAAGATTGAATATAAAGAAGCGAGACTCATCCTCTATAATTAATTCCCTTTCTGGGGGAGTTGTTCCAAGTAGAGGGTTGCAATATATCATGGTAGGTAGGGCAGAGGAAGCCAAACAAATTCTATCGGACTTACAAAATATTAAAATGGGTTCATCGATCATAAAGCTTTTTATTGGCCCCTTTGGAAGCGGAAAGAGTTTTATACAGGCACTTATACAGCAAATTGCTTTTCAAGAGAAGTTTGTAGTTACTAAAGCAGACTTTACTCCAGAACGGCGATTATATGGAAGTGAAGGAAAAGCGGTTGCCATCTATACCGAACTTATGAAGAACATGGCAATTGGTACAGTGCCGGATGGTGGTGCTTTACCAACTATCCTCGATAAATGGATTAGTGACGTACAATCTAAAGTGGTTGTGGAGAAAAATTATGGTTCCGTAGAGTTTAATAATACTGACTTTATAAGAGATGTTGAAATTGAAATAACCAACACTGTTTCTAAAATGGATGATCTAATTGGGGGATTCGACTTTTCACGCATTTTAATACAATATTTTAAGGGTTTTGTAGAAGATAACAATGAGTTGCAACGAAAAGCTATTAAATGGTTAAGGGGAGAATATAACACTAAGACAGAGGCAAGAACAGACTTAGGGGTTCGAAATATAATTAATGATGATAACTACTACAACTACCTTAAAGTTATATCTCAATTCGTGAAGCACATTGGATATTCTGGTTTAGTGGTTAATTTGGATGAAGCTATAAACTTATATAAGATAACTCATCCCCAAACAAGGGACAAGAATTATGAGACCATTTTAAAGATTTATAATGATACCTTACAAGGGAATGTGGAAGGAATATATTTCACTGTAGGCGGGACTCCAGAATTTTTAGAGGATGAAAGGCGAGGGCTATTTAGTTACGGAGCATTAAAACGCCGGTTAGAATCTAATCGCTTTGAAACAAATGAATTTAGGGACTTATCTCAACCTGTTATTAAAATAACGCCATTAAAACATAATGAAACATTTGTTTTGTTACAAAAACTAAGTGAAATCCATGCCACTCATTATGGATACCAATCGAGTGTAACAGATGATGAAATGAAGCGCTTTATCATTCAAGAACATTCTAGACCTGGTGCGGATGAGAATTTGACAGTAGGGGACGTTATTCGTAGCTTTTTAGGAGCATTGAATATTCTTCATCAAAATCCAGAATTTAATCGAAATGATATTTTTGGAGAGAAGGAAGCACTGTCAACCCAACCCAAGAATTCTGTTATCTCTAGGTTTGCTGCTTCAGAGGGGGAATAGGGTATGACTTTCAATCTGTTATCTAAGAATATTCAAAAGAAGATATGGGATATGAAATGGGATCGATTTACTCCTATTCAAGATAGAACCATACCATTCATCATCAACTGTTCGAAAGATGTTATTGTATCATCAGGCACTGCTTCTGGTAAAACAGAGGCAGCTTTTTTGCCTATTTTATCTCTAGTGGAGAAAGAAGCATTATCCCAACTTAAGGTATTGTATATTTCTCCTTTAAAAGCATTAATCAATAATCAATTTATACGAATTGAAAAGCTTTGTGAACACACTAATATATCAATTCATAAATGGCACGGAGATGTTAGTCAGAACGTAAAAAAGAAAATATTAAAAGAACCAACTGGCATTTTGCAAATCACCCCTGAGTCAATTGAAAGTTTATTTATTAATAGGACTGAGCAAATTAGTAACCTTTTTAAGAATTTGGATTTTGTAGTTGTTGATGAAATACACTCTTTTCTTAATAATGACCGTGGTGTTCATCTGCGTTCACTTTTATCCAGGATAGAAATACTTTCTCAAAACAGACCTCGTATTATTGGATTATCCGCAACCATTGATAACTTCGAATTCATAAAAAACTGGATTAATTATACATCTCAAGAAGAAGTAGAAATTATTCATGAACAGGGAAGTGAGAAGCAGTTATTGTATTATTTAATGCACTTCCCAGAAAAAGAAGAGGATGAAGTAGGAAGTAAACTAGAGGTGTCCTTATTCGAAGACATAAGAGAACTAACACGACATCAGAAAGCAATTATTTTTTGTAATGATCGTGGATCAGTTGAAGAACTCACCGTATTCTTAAACCGTTTAGCTGAGCGTGAAAAGGTTGGAGAGACCTATTATGCTCACCATTCTTCCATAGATAAAAAAGAGCGGGAGTATGTAGAAAAAACAATGGTGGAATCTAAGATACCTAAAACCGTAATTGCTACAAGTACATTGGAGCTGGGACTGGATATTGGAGATGTAGATATAGTCATTCAATTAAACAGTACTTTTACCGTATCTTCACTTAAGCAACGACTTGGTAGGTCTGGTCGAAAGCAAAATGCAAAACAAATGCTACAGATGTACACCACAAAGAATGACAGTTTATTGCAATCACTTGCTGTAATGGAACTTGGTTTAGGTAAATGGGTTGAACCTGCATCAGGATACGCTCTTCCTTTTGATATATTGTTTCATCAAATCATCTCCATTTGCACCGAAACAAACGGGATAACAATAAGTACATTACTTGAGAAGTTAGAAAATAACCACATTTTCCATCAATTTAGCACTGTTGATGTTCAGCTGCTTATTAATCACATGTTAGAACATGACTACTTAGAGATGATTAAAGGACCTAATCAACTTATTGTAGGGTTGAATGGAGAACGTATTTTAAGAAGCCGAGATTTCTATGCAGTTTTTATTACACCTGAAGAGTATACAGTGTTTGAAGGCGTAAGAAAGATTGGAACATTAGATAAGAGTACTTTTTTAGGTACGGAAGGAGATAATATTATTCTCTCTGGGAAGATGTGGACAATAAAAATAATTGATACTGAAAAGAGTAAAATTTATGTATCAAATGCAGTGAATGGAAAACCGCCTAGATACTCTAGTAGTGGATTAAAGTTACATAAAAAAATCGGAGAGAAAATAATGGAAATCCTATGCGGAGACCACCAGTTTCACTACACAAACCAAGAAGCACTGGACTCTCTTAATGATAAAAGGCGTTTTTATCACGAAAATGAAATTCATCTTACTGAAAGAGTAATTAAAGAAGAAGAGGGTAGCTTTATAATAGAAACTTTTACTGGCACTGTAATTGCTCAAACACTAGTATGGATGCTTCGATCATTAGGGTTTAATGCGAAAATTGAGGATAGTTTAAATAGAGTTAGGCTAGAAGGACCTCTTTCAAGAGATGTTTTTAACTTTCTTAAAAATGAAGATTGGGAAGAAGCGAGGATACTACCTCATATTACAAAGGAAGAACTATTTAACTCAAAGTTCTCCCCCTACTTACCGGATACACTATTCTGGAAAATGCATACTGCACATGAAATGGACATTGAAGGTACAATTCAGTACCTTACAGATTATAAATTTAGAATAATTGATTGTAGAGCTAGAAAATAGGCCCATTATTTATACAAATAATGGGTCAAGATTGCCGATTCTCGACCTAACAGCCTAAAATAAAGAAAATAGTGGGTTAAATAGAAATATAAGGATAATAGTGTTTTGGTTGTTAAAAGAAGCAGGGGACGGACCTCTGCTTCTTTTCTTTCATCTGGAACTTGGAGTAAGGAATTAATCACCGCTACTTTTTCCATGCAAAATCAAATATAATTACTTGAAAAAGTACATTGAAGTAAGGTGATAAAATGATACATACATATTCAGGAGAAACCATCCATTTTGAGATAAAATATAAAAATCGCAAATCCATTGCAATTCGTATGGACGTTTATGGAAATGTGGAAGTCCAGGCTCCTAAAGGTACACAGGACGAGCAAGTGATTCAATTGCTGGAGGAAAGGTGGGAACTGATTCAAGAAAAATCAAAGGAGATGAAGGACAGACTGCTTGCGCAGCAGGAGAAGGAATACAGTCAGGAGGAGAGGGTTCTTTATTTAGGAAACGCCTATCCTGTAAAGGTTTATCAAGATTCCACGATTGGACAAGATTATGTCGTGTTTGATGAGAAACATATAAATGTATATGTGAAACAGGTGGAGGACGGAAGGATAAAACAAGCTTTAAAGAGATTTTATTACCAGCAATGCAAAGCTATAGTGGAGAAGAGTGTAAGATCCTATCAAAGTAACTTTAAAGTAAAACCACGTTCTATCCGTATATCTGATAGTAAGACTACATGGGGAACCTGTGATTCCCAATTACAGTTAACTTTCAATTGGAAGTTGGCGATGGCTCCGATGAAAGTAATCGATTATGTGGTAGTACACGAAATGTGCCATATGATTCATCTCAATCACGACCGCTCCTTCTGGCGACTTGTAGGAAAAATATCGCCTGATTATAAAGAGCAGGAAAATTGGTTGGCGCAGTCGAGTTGGAAGATGACTATTTAGGCAGGGGAGGCTTAGGGAAGTTTACTGCTTATACTTTTAAAAGCAGGGGGACTGTTCTAACGCTTCCTACGATTTCTAAAAGGAGCAGGAGAACCGTCCCTTTGCTTCGCCCCAAGGGTTTCTAATATCCCCAAAACCGCTGACCCGAACACCCCGGATACCCATATATATTCTGTACCGTATTCATATCATATTGCTTTAAAGCGAATTGTGAATGGTATAGATACTCCATTACTAAGAGTTTTCCGTTGGATGTCCCACATAACACCCCTGAAGTTCCGGTACCATCTAAAAACGAGACGCCAATAGGCTGATTCATTAAGTGAGGAATTTTCTGATGCCAAGGCATAGCTGACACTCCTTTCCCTCTAGTCTATAACCCATAACCCCATTAAGTGCCTGTTTGATTTTAGTACGCTACTTTTAAAACCCCACAAAACTGGGTATAAAAACCCTATACGAATGTGAGGGGAAGCCAAATGATAAGAATTGCCGGAATGACAAAAGATCATCAAATCACCAAAGATATTAGTATCAATAACCTTGATAGGGATGCATACAAATGGATCTGGGTTGACTTCAATCAACCGTCGGAAGAGGAAATAAAACATTTAGACAGTACGTTCCACTTCCACCCATTGGCCATTGAGGATTGCATACATAGATTGCAGCGGCCGAAGCTGGACCATTATGACGATCATACGTTTTTCGTGACGCACAGTATTCAACAAAGGGAAGACGAGCTTCATAAAGAGGAAGTGAATTTCTTTTTAGGGGAAAACTATGTCGTAAGTTTTCATCAGGCGCCTTCTAAAGAGGTGGATGCGGTGTGGATAAGCTTGGACAAGCCACCCAAAAACGTGGAAAGCTGGGATGAGTATTATGTGTTCTATGAAATTCTAGACGACATTGTGGATGCTTATTTTCCGTTGCTATATAAGCTGGAGGATCAGTTGGACAAAATTGAGGACAACACGCAAGAAAAATCGATGAATCAGCTGATGGATGAGCTGTTTGATACGAGGTATTCCTTATTGGACCTGCGACATACGATCAACCCGATGCGGGATCTGCTGTACCGCATGCTCAATACGCATCGCCTGGATGGGGTTATGAAAAGGAAAGAGTACTTCGCGGATATTTATGACCATCTCCTGAAACTTTCTGACATGGTTACCTCCAACCGGGAATTGACGGCGGACATTCGGGATAATTACCTTTCCTTGAACTCACATCAAGCCAACAATGTTATGAAGGTCCTTACCATCATCACGTCCATCTTTGCACCACTGACTTTTATAGCAGGTATTTACGGTATGAACTTTCAATATATGCCTGAGCTAACCTATAGATACGGGTACTTTATCGCGCTTGGAGTCATGGTCGTCATGGGGATTAGCTTGTTTATTTGGTTTAAGTGGAAGGGCTGGTTTAAATAAAAAAGCAGGGGGACAGGTAGTCGCTTTCATCCAAATCGGGTGGAAGCGGAGAACTGTCCCTCTGCTTTATTGCTTCAAGCTTCAACAATGATTATCTTACGAGCTCGACAGGTCCGTGATCATCACAGTGGTCTCCATGTACATGGTGTAATCGTCCATTTACTAAATAATCCATATGATCACCATGTGGCACTAGTTCATGGCCACAATCTTCTGAGTGATCACATCCGCATGTAATCTCGTTGCAAGTATCAGGATTCTTATCGCTTACTGGGATAATACATTCGTCCCAGTGGCCATTATGTTCATGGTGCAAGTGTCCATTATGGACATAATCTATATGGTCATTGTGACGTATTTTTGTATGACCACATGCAAGACTATGCTTGTGGGGATGGTTATCATGAACGTGATGTTCGTGTTCTTGATTATTCATTCGTATCCCTCCTTCCTTTTTTTATTTTCCCCTGTACCCTTTAAATGTAATCGGATCTATTTCATTCCAATTAAAAAAACAGCATATCTAACCCCTCTGGATTAAATATGCTGTCCTGTTTTTTTCCACTAAACCTTAATAAACCTTATCCCCATTAAAAATAGAGTTCTTCACAATCACATAATCTACGTGACGGATGGCGTCTAGAGTCGTTCCTCCAGCGTAGGAGATAGAAGACTGAAGATCTTGCTCCATTTCCGTTAGGGTATCTTGTAAGGCACCTTTATGCTCGACGAACATTTTTTTGCCTTCTACGTTTTTCTTTTCGCCTTTTTGGAATTCGGAAGCGGAGCCGAAGTATTCTTTCACTAGCTTTCCGTTTACCTCACTGGTTTCTCCTGGTGATTCTTCATGACCGGCAAAAAGGGAGCCGATCATGACCATCGTAGCACCGAAACGTACGGATTTCGCGATGTCACCGTGAGTACGGATTCCGCCATCAGCGATTATTGGTTTGCTTGCTGCTTTTGCACATAAACGAAGTGCTGCCAACTGCCAGCCACCAGTACCGAAACCTGTTTTAATTTTCGTGATACATACTTTACCAGGACCGATTCCTACCTTAGTTGCATCTGCGCCGGCATTCTCTAGTTCACGTACCGCTTCAGGCGTACCAACGTTACCAGCAATAACGAAACTCTCTGGTAAGTGTTTTTTGATATGCTGGATCATATTGATGACAGCATTGGAGTGCCCGTGGGCAATGTCGATTGTAATGAATTCAGGAGTAAGTCCCGCCCCAGCAAGCTCTTCAACGAATGAATATTCTTCTTCTTTCACCCCAACACTAATGGAAGCGTAAAGACCTTTTGCATGCATGTTCTCAATGAATGCCTGACGCTTTTGTGGCTCAAAGCGGTGCATGATGTAAAAGTAATTGTTTTCAGCAAGATAAAGGGCAATCTTTTCATCAATGATTGTTTGCATATTGGCTGGCACGACAGGAAGCTTAAAATGACGGGCAGCGAGTGTTACCGTTGTATCACACTCAGAACGGCTGTTTACTACACATTTATTTGGAACTAACTGAATATCTTCATAATCAAATACATTTTCCATGAGACACACCCCTAAAAGATTAATTTTCATAGTAATGTTCGGTTTTTACACAACAAAAAGATCCAGACTAAAAATGGGCAGAGGAATCCACCCACTCGTAGTTAGGATTTTACGGCTCCTAGTAGAAACTCTTAGACCATATCTCTAAGAATATACGAATGAAATTAAATATATAATTAAACACAACTATGATTATAAGCGAACTTTTTGGTTATGTAAATAATAAATGTTCGTATTTTAGGGGTTTGATTAAGAGATTCATGCGATTTTTATATAAAATATAGTTTTTCTATCTTTTTCCTATCTAGTAAAGATGTTTGGTAAAGGACGAATAATAATGATAATTATTATCAATACTAAAAATAGAAAAGCGACAATCACCGTCATGATTGCCGCTTTGTATAAAAGTTAGAGTCCAGCAGGTTCGAATGTTTTGCAATCTGTTTCTTCGCTGTTTGAAGCGTTACGTTCTTTGTTGTTTACAACATAGATTTGAGTTGCGCCACATTTGTTTTGAGCATTAATGTTGTGAACACAACTGCTTACTTCACATAATACATCCTGTGCCATATAAACACCTCCTTAACGTTTAGGATAAACAAGCTTTGTTCATTCTATACAGATAGAAGATTGTATACACTTCATCATAAAGTTGGGAGATTAAAATTTATTCTATATAACTATTTTTAAACAAACGTTTGTACCATTCATTATTTTCCATTGTCCCTAAGCGGTTTATATGGAATCGATAAACATCGACTATTTCCGCATTCTATATCAAAATACAAACAGTTCGTTTTTCATTAACAATAGAAAAGGCTTTATATGCCATGATATAGCATATAAAGCCTTTTATTTGTTTCTTATGACTATGAAATAACCATTTAAGAGCCTTTTCTAATTGACTGGATAGCTTGTTTAAGTGTTGATTTAAATGAAATGTCTTTGAAGGTATTTACTAATTGGTTCACTTTTTTAGCAAGATCTGGTCGAATTCCGGTAAAGATAACGCGGACTCCTACAAGTTTAAGAGAGTTGGAGATAAGCATTAAGTTTTCGACGCTTTTCGAATCGATGCGAGCGAGTCCGGATAAATCGATGATAATGTGCTCTAATTCTCCTTTTGCCGCTTCAGCCAAAGTGTGTTCGATGACCCTGGACGTACGTTCCGAATCCACCTCGCCGATAAGAGGAAGGACAGCCATATCATCAAATATTGGGACTAGAGGCACCGAGAGCATTTGTATTTGTGAATTTTTCTTTTCTAAATCCAATACGTTTCCAAGCAATTTGGCCATGGCTTTAAATAAATCCTTGTGATTTTCTGTAAAATGGAAGGGACGCAAATCCATCCCACACAAGGTACCATAATTCTCCCCATCCTTATAGTAAATGGGAACACCGATTAGCGATCCGCCCCCAAGACTTTTGGTAACTTCCATGTCTTTAGTTAGGTGAGATAAGTTCAAATCTTCAATGATAAGTGGTTCCCGACCACTTTTTACAATAAACTGTCAATAGGAATCCCTGTATAACGTTTCAAACCCTGAGGGAAGCACCACATCATTACGATTGAAGGCATGTTTAATGTTGACATCCTTTTTATCATTCTTTGCAATGAAAAAAGTGTTCACATCTACAAATTTACTAATCAACGCCAAAATTTCATCTGCCGCTTCTTCCATTGTTTCGTAAACCAAGCTATGTGTATGCGTCATCGGTATCACCTGCCTTCCTTCTTACTCCCATCCTAACTTAGATATAGGAAAAAAGATACAAAATTGCGACATTTTTTTTACATGGAAGGGAAGGAGTCGTGTGAGAGTAGCGCTGTACTAATCGTGGCGGACGAGTCCACAGGTAACTTGGATGAAGACACAGCTAAAAGTATCATCGCCTTACTTCAAAAGCTGGCTCATGAAGAAGGAAAATGCGTCATTGTCGTTACGAATTACCAAAGCATCGCGAGTAAGATAGTAGAGGAGAGAATGAGAGAAGTGGTTGTAAGTGAGTTGAAAAAATACAGAATGATGGTCAACAATAAAGAGAGTTAGTTCCACAGGGTGTAAAAAGCTACTCCAATCCCTCGAAGCCACTGAAAAACTGATAACGTAAAGTTTTTTTCAATTCCTAGCTGGTGATTGTAGCAAAAGGCGAAGACTCCTAAGGGAGATAGCGGTAGCTTGAGACCCCTCAAGCGTTTGGAGGCCACTGAAAAACTGATAACCTAAAGTTTTTATTGATTCCTAGCTGTTGATTGTAGCAGAAGGCGAAGACTCCTGAGGGAGATAAAGGTAGCTTGAGACCCCGCAGCGAATAGCGAGGAGGCTCAAGCACCTTCCCTAGGAAAGCGAAGCCATTTGCGGAAATCAACAGCGGTGTTTAATAAAATTTTAAAATCAAGGTCTTTTTCAGTGGTCTCAGCGTTTGAGAGGAGGCTCAAGCACCGCCCCTAGGAAAGCGAAGCCATTTGCGAAAATCACCAGCGGTGTTAAGTAAAATTTCAAAATCAAGCTCTTTTTCAGTGGCTTCAATCCCTAGGAGTAGCTTTTACTAAAAAAGGAATCTTTCAAATCTTACCTGTTGCTCAGAACGGTTATTTAAACTTCTCGGGAAACTGTTTCACCACACCACCAGATATCGCATCTGCCATGAGGATGATGTGCGTGACCCCTTCATCAATGGCAACGATTCTGGCATCCCAGTCTTTATTTAAGCTTGCTGTTAAGTCATCGGCTACCAACTCCAAATGCATATACATAGCTTCTTTTAAATCTTCATTGGATAAGTTCGGAATGGCTTCACTAAGGAACGCCGCTATATCATCCGCATTTCTGTACCATTCCTTGTTTAGCTGATTCACCAAGTTTTTGTCCCCATTTTTAGCGGCATCTACGATTTTTCCAGCAATAACAATATGCTCCTTAAGCAACTCCGTTAGCTTGTTTCCTGCTTCCTCTCCGTATACCGGCTTCACCGAGTTTCCAATATCCTCTTGATTTTTCAAGAGTCTGGTTAGCACCTGTTTTTGATCCTCAGCTCCTGGAGTGGTGGCGCTTGAAATATAATTACTTGTCCACAATACATGATCAATCCAAAGTCTTCTGAATTGATTTTTGAACGCTACCTCAGACTGACTAATGCAAGCTTCCTGTTTATTGGCATTGGCACTGATGGACCCAGGTAGCATGTTCACAAGAAATGGTAACATGAAGAGCACAAACAATAATTTTTTCATTCCTTCTACTCCTTTCAACATTTAAAAGCACATTCCTATTATTGTTAATTGGACATTTTTCATGCGTGTATTATAGGGTCATTAATGAGGCACATGGAATCTTTTGGATTTCATGTGTCTTTTTTAAATAATTCCGTATAAACTTAAGAGAAGAGCAGTAAGAACTGAATGCAGTTTGAATAGTAATTTTTAAACAAACGTATGATTAAATGGAATTTTTTTATTGTAAGAAAAGGCTTAAAACTAGTTCGAGAAATATCGACTATTTTCGAAAGGTATATTCAAATAACAACTAAAGGGGAGTGTAAAATATGAATGTAGTAGAGAAAGCTATTATCTTCGCTGCATCAGCACATAAGAACCAGACAAGAAAAGGGACGGAGATACCCTATATCACGCACCCTTTTGCGGTGGGAATGATGTTGCAAGGTGCAGGTTGTTCTGAAGAAGTGGTAGCTGCTGGACTTTTGCACGACACACTCGAAGATACGGATGCCACTTATGATGGTCTGGTTAAAGAGTTCGGTGGTCGTGTAGCAGATTTAGTCGTGGCTGCTTCTGAAAATGACAAAAGTCTATCATGGGAAGAAAGAAAACAGCACACCATTGATGAGTTAAAAGATGCATCCATGGAAGAAGTGCAAGTCATTGTTGCAGATAAGCTGCACAATTTACGCTCCATTCGGTCGGACATGGAAGAGCATGGGGATATCATTTGGGGGCGGTTTAATCGTGGAAAAGACAAGCAACATTGGTACTACTCAAACATTGTGAAGGCGTTAACTCCAAAGAAAGATGGATTTAAGTTGATTGGTGAACTAGAAAAGGAAGTTAGAGAAGTTTTTGGTTTTGTAGAGTCATAGAAGAAGGGGCTTGCTTAGAGGATAGGAGGACATCTCTGAGGTGGAAACGGAGGTGGTGAGGTCTTCATCCGGTCCTCCTGCATTTTCCAATTCAATATAATGGAATAAAGTCTATAACTACTTCTAATTCCCTGCTAAAATAATAAAGGAAGGAGATGGAAATATGAAAATAGTAAGAAGAGCATTATTAGTGGTTAGCTTAATGACCATAGGAAGTGTGCTGACTGCTTGTGGCGAAATAGTAGATACGATAACAGAGCATGTTGATGCGCAAGACGAACTAATTGTCTATATTGAGGATAGCAATCCAGTCATTGAAGCTGCTGTGGATGTGGAAATTGCAGCTGATGAATTTGTGTTTATGGAAGAGGATTTAGAAAGTGCATATACATATTTAGTTGAAACGACTATTCCGGCGCTTGAAAAAGTGGTAGAAGATACAGAGGCCATTGTTATTACAATGGAGGAGTTGCAACCATCACAAGATAAGTTGATTGAGGCGCATAAAAAACTGTTAGAAACCTACTCCATTTTTGCAGAAGGATATTATAACGGAGACGAAAGCTTGTTGGAAAAAGGAGATCTTCTCTACGAAGAATATGGTGAAATATATGAAGAACACGAGGTTTTGTTTACGGAATTGGCGGAAGCGTATAACTTAGAGGTCGAGATAGAGGATGTAGAGTAGTGCTTAACTGAATAGTAATTTTTAAACAAACGTTCGATTAAGCTGATTTTTTTTGTTAGGATATCGCCCTTGAAATTGTATCGATTTATATCGACTATTTTTGCATAGTATAGTAGGAAAATGTTTTATGGGATAGCTAGGTGCTTCCTCAAAACCTCACTCTCATCACTTCTACTGCATATATTGGTTCAGAGGTGATCCAAATGGGAGACATCATCCCCTATCGGGAGCGTGGCTGCAAATTAACTAAGCAAGAGTTAGAGGAATACTATTACATCAAACAACAAATAAATCAGACTAAAACATGTAGAGAGTTGTTTTATTGTAGAAGGCTGGTAAAGGAATTCAAAGCAAAAATGGCGGCTCGTTATGGACTGGATGAAAAGTAATGAACAAGGTGGTGCAATTATGCATCACCTTTAAATTTGTATTCACTTGCCATGCTTCGGGAGAATGGTAGTGCCTTGTGTAAATGACGTTTTTGACGCGAAGGAAGAGATAAAATATGATAAAAGAAAAGGCTTTTGGTTAGGGTGTTCAAAGATGAGAGTGTTATTGGTAGAGGACGATAGGACGATTGCTGCGGGTTTGGAGTATTCACTTCGACAGGAAGGATATGAGACCATTCTTTGTCATGATATCAAATCGGCAGAGGCGGCGATCGCTACTAGACTTGAAGAGATAGATCTATGTTTATTTGATTTGTCTTTACCTGATGGAAGCGGGTATGATCTTTGCCAACAGGTGAAAAAGCGTGAGGACAAGCCGGTGATTTTTCTTACCGCTTTTGATGATGAGGTCAATGTGGTGATGGGGCTTGATATGGGAGCGGACGATTATATTACGAAACCGTTCCGTGTCCGTGAGCTGCTTTCGCGTATTAAGTCGGTCTTACGACGATATCATAAGCAGCCGGAGCAAGCCAAAACCTACATAGAGATCGAGAATATCCGCATTAATACGTTGGAAGGAAAAGTATTCAAAAATGGGGAAGAGGTGCTGCTGACCGCATTGGAATACCGGCTGTTGATGATTTTCGCCAACCATATTGGGCAGGTGTTGACCAGAGCTCAGCTGCTTGACCGGATATGGGATGTGGCAGGTGACTTTGTCAATGACAACACACTCACCGTGTATATTAAGCGATTGCGGGAAAAGTTGGAGGACAACCCTCAAAGCCCTGTAATCATTCGTACCGTGCGTGGCATGGGCTATAAGGCAGGTCGCTGAGATGTGGAGAAACAGAGAAATCCAACTATACATAATCACCATGATCTTGATCTGCGCAGTAGTCAGCGTAACAGCAACCATATTTTTTACCATATCTTCCGTAATACTTGTTCTCATAACCACTGTGCTGCTTATTGGTTGTAGTTTGGTTTTCACGAGGTGGAGATATAAGGAAATTGAATCCCTCTCAGGGTACTTACGGCAGATCAGTAATGGCAATTATAAATTGGATGTCCGTGACAATCATGAGGGCGAACTGAGTATTTTAAAAAGTGATATTTATAAAGTTACCCTTATGCTTTCTGAGCAGCGCACCTTTTTGGAACAGGATAAAGTCAAATTAACGAATGCGATTTCCGATATTTCGCATCAATTGAAAACGCCGCTTACCTCCATGATGGTCATGGCTGATTTGCTCAGCGATCATAAACTGGATGAATTAAAGCGTGCTGAATTCACCCAAAATATCCGTGTGCAATTGGAAAGAATGGAGTGGCTTGTTTCTTCCCTTTTAAAATTATCCAAAATTGATGCCGGGACGGTCATCTTTAAAAAAGACAAAGTTTCCGTTCGCACGCTTATAGAAAGGGCTTTGCAGTCGGTGTTGATTCCAATGGATATTAAGGAGCAGACTTTATTGGTGCGAGGGGATGAGTCTGTCACGTTTACAGGAGACAAACATTGGACGGCAGAGGCGTTGATCAATATTTTAAAAAACTGTGTGGAACATACTTCAGTAGGAGGCAAGGTATCCATTTCGTTTTCAGAAAACCCCCTCTATACAGAAATTAAGGTAGAAGATAATGGGAATGGAATCCTAAAGGAAGATCTCCCTTATATCTTCAGGCGTTTTTATAAAGGGAAAAATGCTGGAGAAGATAGCGTGGGAATCGGGCTTGCCATGGCATACACCATCATCACAAGCCAGCAGGGGGATATTGAGGTTAGAAGTGAAATAGGAAAAGGAACCGAGTTTCATATCAAGTTCTATAACAAGGTTCGCACCTGACAGAAGGAGGCCACTGAAAAAGTCTTTATTTTAGTATTTTTATAAACACCGCTGTTGATTTCCGCAAATGGCTTCGCTTTTCTAGGGAAGGTGCTTGAGCCTCCTCGCTTCGCTGCGGGGTCTCAAGCTACCTTTATCCCCCTAAGGAGTCTTCGCCTTTTGCTCCAATCAACAGCTAGGAATCAATAAAAACTTTACGTTATCAGTTTTTCAGTGGCCTCCAACGCTTGAGGGGTCTCAAGCTACCGCTATCCCCCTCAGGAGTCTTCGCCTTTTGCTCCAATCAACAGCTAGGAATCATAAAAAACTTTACGTTATCAGTTTTTCAGTGGCTTCGACACAAGGGGATAGATTCGTCCTGTGGGACATGAATCTATCCCCTTAAGTGACTAAACTGTCACCATGGTAGTCACTTTATAGTCATCTTAGGCAGATATAGTTAAGATACATTTTACATATGGAGGCGAATGCGATGAGCATTTTACAAATAGAAAATCTGTCTAAGGTTTATGGTAAGGGAGATACGGCGGTCAAAGCATTGGATGATGTATCATTTTCAGTTAGAAAAGGAGAATTTGTCGCGATCATCGGTCCATCCGGATCTGGTAAATCCACGCTTCTTCATTTACTGGGTGGTGTGGACAGACCGTCAAGTGGCAAGGTGCTGGTAGATAACACGGATATTTATCAATTGAATGAAACACAGCTGGCAATTTTCAGACGCAGGCAAATCGGGTTAATCTATCAGTTTTATAATTTGATCCCGATTTTGACAGTAGAAGAGAATATGACACTGCCGTTACTATTGGATGAACACAAAGTGGATCAAAAGCAATTCAATAATATTGCATCCATCCTTGGATTGGACCATCGTTTGAATCACTTGCCTAATCAACTTTCTGGCGGACAACAGCAGCGTGTATCGATAGGAAGGGCGCTTATCAGTAATCCAGCGGTCATTCTGGCAGATGAGCCGACGGGTAACTTGGATAGCAAAAATAGCGGCGAAATCATGGAACTTTTGAAAATGTTCAATAAGACCTACAATCAGACCCTTATCGTCATTACCCATGATGAAAGGATTGCCCTGCAGGCTGACCGTGTCATTGAAATCAATGATGGAAAAGTTGCCAAGGACGAGGTGATCCGTCCATGAACATCATTAATAAACTGACATTAAGGCATCTGAAGAAAAATAAGAGAAGGACGTTGGTGACCATTATTGGCGTCATCATTTCTGTTGCGATGGTGATGGCTGTTGCGACGCTTGGAGTTTCCTTTCTCGATCTTTTGAAAAGGGAATCTATTGCAGACAACGGAGAGTGGCATGTTCAATATAAAAACGTCACCGGTGATCAAATAAAAGCGATCAAAGAAGATGGAAATACGGAAACATTGATTCTTTCCAGCGATATCGGTTATGCAATGTTGGAAGGGAATGAGGGAAGCAATAAGCCTTATCTCTTTTTTAAAGGATACAATCGAGAAGGTCTGGAGCAATTTCCCATTACATTAACGAGTGGACGTCTGCCTGAAGCGGCAAATGAAGTAGTCGTGTCTGATCATATTGCGAAAGACACAGGAATTAACTACAAAATCGGTGCTGTCATAAATGTTGAAATTGGAAATCGTATGATGGAAGGTGAACAGGAACCTTTGCTGCAGAACTATTCTGTTCAAAAAGGGGAAGAGGGTTATCTTGAAAACTTGGAACTCCATTCAACAGAAACGTTCACTGTTGTTGGAACAATGGAAAGGCCTTCTTGGGAAGAACCGTGGGCACCCGGATATACAGTGATTAACTATATCGATCAGGAAAATCTGAATTCAGCGGTAGATGTTGATGCCGTTGTGGTGGTAAAAGAGTTAAACCGCTCTATTTTTAAACAAGCGAAAGAACTGGCACAACAACATGATATTGGTGGGATAGGTTTCAATGAGGAACTGCTCCGATATTATGGAGTCTCCAATAACGATAATCTCCAAACGACCTTGTATTC
The DNA here is from genome assembly GCF_001293645.1 of Bacillus sp. CHD6a. Taxonomy (GTDB): domain Bacteria; phylum Bacillota; class Bacilli; order Bacillales; family Bacillaceae_I; genus Sutcliffiella_A. The sequence continues at coordinate 16,366 of NZ_LBMD01000029.1, read as the reverse complement.
TTTGGCAGGTATCATCATGGCTGTCATTGTGATTGGTTCTGTTTCTTTGATATATAATGCTTTTGCAATCAGCGTCTCGGAACGGGCAAGGCATTTGGGTATGCTTTCAAGTGTTGGGGCAACCAAGAAGCAAAAGCGTAATTCGGTCTTCTTTGAAGGTACCGTCATTGGGTTGATTAGTATCCCCATTGGAGTCTTAGCGGGACTTGGTGGGATAGCCATTACCTTTATGTTCATCAACACTTATATAGCGGATGCATTGGGAACAAGTGCAAAGCTCGAAGTAGTTGTCACGCTTGCTTCTGTTCTAGTTGCTTGCTTGATTTCAATCACCACCATATTCATTTCCACCTACATGCCCGCCCGTAAAGCATCCAAAGTTTCGGCCATTGATGCAATCCGCCAGACACAGGATATCAAGCTAACGGGTAAAGCGGTGAAGACATCCAAGCTGACCAGAAAATTATTCGGCTTGGAAGCGGAAATCGGACTGAAAAATGTAAAAAGGAATAAGAAAAGGTATTATGCCACATTGTTTTCACTTGTTATCAGTATCGTTCTCTTTTTATCCGTTTCGTTTTTTACAGATAATTTGAGCAAGTCGTTGGAATTGTCGCAGGAGGGCATCGACTTTGATATTTTAGTTTCAGATAGAAGCGGAGACATTTCCAGTTTGGAGTCGTTGGTACACCTAGAAGGTATCACGGAACATAGTCTCCATAAGTCTGTCCAGCTGACGAGTTTCATAGATAAAGAGATGTTTCCCCCATTATTAGTAGAACGTATAGAAAAGGACCATTGGGCTCTCCAAGACGGAAAATACCCCTATTACATCAATTTATATGGCTTAAGTGAAAGCAGCTTTCAAAAGTATGCAGATAGAGTCGGAACGGATGCTGCAACTTATCAGGACCCTAAAAACCCGAAGGCTATTATTATTGATACGATTTCCTATCAGGATTACGAAAATTCCCAAGCGTCTAAGTTTGTGGAAACGGAATCCATTCAAACAAAACCAGGTGATACGATAGAGCTACTATTAAGCGACTATGATACAAATGAAAACACAACTCTTTCAGAAGTGGAAATCGGTGCACTTACCGACAAACTCGTAATGGGAATCAAAACGGCAAGTCTTGGCGGTCTGGATGTCATTGTCCCCATGGAAACGTTCAATAGTATTCTTAATGAGGGTGGGGCAAATCAAGTCCAATCCTATCTGTATATGAATAGCAGTGATCCAATGGAGATGCAAGAAACGTTGGAGGAAGTCGTCCCTACTTCCATGTATATCCATAACGCGGTGCAAAGCAGAGAGCGTGATCAACAAATGATTATGTTCCTATCGGTATTCACCTATGGATTCATCGCCTTGATTTCCTTAATCTCTATCGCCAATATCTTTAATACCATTTCTACCGGTATCTCCTTGCGAAAAAGGGAATTTGCGATGCTAAAGTCTGTCGGAATGACCCCGAAAGGTTTTAACAAAATGATTCATTACGAAAGCATCTTTTATGGAGTCAATTCTCTCCTAATTGGATTGCCAATTAGTATAGGTGTTATGTATGTATTGCATCGCTCCGTCAATGTTACCTTTGAATATGGTTTTAGCCTGCCGTGGCTGGATATTCTGTTTGTGATAGCAGCTATTTTCATCATTGTCAGCTCGGCCATGCTATATTCCACCTCTAAAATTAGAAAAGAAAACATTATTGATGGGTTGAAACAAGAGAATATATAAGAATTTGATGAAGCGGTAAAATCAGCTTAGTATTAAAGGAGGTGTTGCACAAGGAGCAACACCTTGCTTATAAGTGGTTTTCCAATACCTATTGTAAAGAAGACCCTTACTAATGATATCCATTAATAAGGGCCTTTTTTATGACGTGCAGTGCTTTTCAGAGATTCCTTAAAGAGATTTGGCTAATACTTATTTTGATACCGTATCTTCTTTAAAGATTGTTTTGCATATCTCCATAACGCCTTCTCCGTATTCCTTGTTGGTAATGAAACGATGCAATTTTCTCGCTTCATCTGTGGCATTTTTTAAAAGATAACCGTGTTTAACTGCTTTTAACATATCAATATCATTACCGCTATCACCGAATGCTAGTGTCCGTTCGAACGGAACTTGATAATAATGTCTCATAAACTGTACGACAGCCTTCTTGCCTGTACCTTTAGGAATGAAGTCGATGTCATACGCATTTTCTGGATCGCCTGCTTTTGGGTTGCAACGATTGATATTCACTGAGATACCGCTGTTACATGCAAGTCGCTTTATAATGGCAAGGTGATATTCAACAATGGCATGGGATGTTTTATAATAATAATAATTCATTTTATACTCTTGTTGCCCTAACTGAGTTTGGGGATATAATTTAATTCCATATACATTTTTTAGCTCAATAAGTATATCTTCTACTAACTGATGCGAAAATCCAGAATGGGAAATATGATCATCCCACTGTGAAACGGGCTTTACGTTTCTTTTTTGGTCGATTTCCCATATTTCTGTTCCTAGATTACTAGAGATGAAGTGGGGGAAATAATGTAGATTTGCTTTTCTTACCTTATCTTGTACTTGTTGCAGACTACTTCCTGTAACCCAACCGACTTTGATACGGTAAGTCAGTGATACCCGGTTAAGATAAGCTTCTAATTCTTTTAACATAATTCGTTGTTCTTCGTTACATTCATGTGGAAAATAGGTTTCATCAAAATCTAAAAAAAGCAGAAAATCTGTTTCGTTTGTGAAAGTAAAAACACCTTGTGACATATGAAAGTAACCTCCTTAACTGCAATTAGCTTACTTTCTGGGAACGTTCCCATGTCAAGATAAAAGTGGAGATGATAAAATGCCAACCATTCTTGATATTGCACGTGTAAGTGGAGTGTCAAAATCCACCGTTTCTCGTGTTCTAAACAACCACCCACATGTTTCGGCTGAAAGTCGTCAAAAAGTAGAACAAGCAATCCAATCACTTTCTTATGTACGAAACAATCAAGCTGTGCATCTTCGGCTTCAAACGACAGAAACCATTGGCATCCTCGTTCCTGTTCTAGATCATCCTTATTTCAGCCAGCTTGTTAGTATCTTATCGAAAGCATGTCACAATCAAGGATATAGGACAGTAGTTTACCAAACTTTCTATTCGGAACAAACAGAGCGGGAAGTGTATGAGGGGCTTCTTCACAAAGAAATGGACGCCCTTGTTATAACGTACTCCTCCTTAACGGAATGTGAAATTAAAGAAAAAGTGGGAAGTAGTGCAGTGGTTATTTGTAACGAGAAGTTGGAAGGAACGTTATTTGATGTGATTTCGGTAGATGAAGAGGAGGCTCTATTTGTAGCTACGAGTCATTTATTAGGACAAGGCCGACGTAAACTCGTGTTTTGTTGTGATCACCAGACATCACCACTCCAACAAAAACGGTGGGAGGGATTTAAAAGAGCACATGAAGCATATCACCTACCTTCCACCAAATCTCAACTCTATGATCAAATCATATCCATTGAAAATGGAATACAACTGGGCGATAAGCTTTTTCAACATAAGGGAAGAGTGGACGGAATATTAGCTGGAAGTGACTTTGTAGCAGCTGGATTACTTCGGTCCGCTACTATTAATGGTATATCCATACCCCGTGATGCATCTATTATTGGATTTGATAATCATCCCATTTGTCTGACCACAACACCCCCTTTATCAAGTATTGCTTACTCTTTCGATGAACTAGTTACTGGAGTGATGGACTGTTTAGTTTTAAGACTACAGGGTGAGGCCTTGTCACCTGCCACAATTCAAATAAAGCCTAAACTTGTTATTAGAGGTACAGCTTGAAAATGGGAGCCGTAGAGAGCGAGACACATGCATTTAACATGTGTCTTTTTTTATAGGCGTTATATCAAAACTAAACTATGTTTATGTAGTAATTTTTAAACAAACGTTTGACCAATTGAATTCTAACTTCTATTATAGAGCGATTTAAAAGGACTTGGCATACATCGACTATTTCTGCAGACTATATCAAGATAGTGGTTGGTAGATAGGATTTGTAAGGAGATTTGTTGTTAATTATTACCTTTGTCTACTATTTTTCTCCAAAAGTCTGGTTTATAATTGAAACATTGATATATTCCTAGAATTTGTTAGTTAAGGAGAAACCTGCAATGTCTAAAACTTTTCTTGAAGAATTTGCGAACTACTGTAGAGCCAGATTTCCTTATATATATATTTCCACTTGGGAAGAAGAACGTGTTATCCATGATATACAGCAAGTAGCTGATGCCGTTGAACTTATTAAAACACCACGTAATGTATTTACTTGGAGTGTAACAAATGGGTTGACGTCCCGTTCTCGTTCCGAAACACAGGAAACCAAGAATCCAATTAAAGCATTAGAATTCATTGAAAAGTACCAAGAACCGTCGATTTTTATCATGAAGGATTTTCACGTTTACTTTGGAGGGAACAATCGCCAACCCGATCAAACTATCATTCGAAAAGTACGAGATTTACTTACTTATGTAGAGAAGAGTCCTTCACCGAAAAATGTCATTTTTGTATCTCCATCATTAGTAATTCCATATGAGCTGCAGAAAGACATTAGCATTTTAGATTACGGTCTTCCTTCCTTTGAAGAAATTAGAGAAGTATTGAACAAAATGATTCGTGCTAATCAGTCTAATACTCGCATCACCATTCATTTAACGTTGGAAGAACAAGAGAGATTAGCGAAAGCAGCCCTTGGATTAACCCTACAAGAAGCAGAGAATGCGTTTGCGTTAGCTTTAGTTAGTGAAGGTCGATTGGATATAGACAGTGTAGAAAGTGTGTTGAAAGAAAAGCAGCAGATTATTAAGAAAACTGGCATCTTAGAATATATTAAAAGCGAACCGAACATGGAGGATGTTGGTGGCCTTGAAAATATTAAACGCTGGTTGAAAAAACGTGACAAGTCCTGGTTGGATTCAGCCGAAGAGTATGGTTTACCTTCACCTAAGGGAGTTCTTCTGACTGGAGTGCCAGGCTGTGGGAAGAGTTTAATTGCTAAGTCCATTAGCTCAATGTGGCACCTTCCATTATTGAAGCTTGATATGGGGAGAATTTTTAGTGGAATTGTAGGTAGCAGTGAAGAAAATATGCGCAAAGCAATAGAAACAGCAGAAGCCATTTCTCCTTCGATACTTTGGATTGATGAAATGGAAAAAGGCTTAACAGGCGTTCACTCCAGTGGCGATAGTGGAACGGCTTCTCGTATTTTAAGTACAATCCTTACTTGGATGCAAGAGAAAACGAAACCGGTATTTGTTGTTGCTACTGCGAACCAGATTCAATATATCCCACCAGAACTATTAAGAAAGGGACGTTTTGATGAAATTTTCTTTGTGGATCTACCAACTAAGCGAGAACGAAAAGAAATTTTCCACATCCACCTTTCTAAAAGATTAAAAAGTCCTAAGGCATTAGGAGACTTCACGTTTAATGATGGTGTATTAGAGAAACTAGCAGATTTGACCGAGACCTTTATCGGTGCAGAAATAGAACAAGTGGTAATCTCTGCATTATTTGAAGCCTTTTCACAAAATCGTGGATTGGAATATCGAGACTTAGAGAAAGTTATCGAAACGACTGTTCCACTTTCCGTAACTCAATCCGAGCAGATAAGGGCCATTCGTGAATGGGCGGATATACGAGCAGTTGCAGCAACTCCAAAAGAATATCGGGAAGAATATAAAGATAATAAAACGTCAAATACAACTGATTTCCACGTGCCAAAAGACGAAGACATCCGAAGCAAACGTGGCGGTCGAACAGTTGACTTTTAAGGAGGTAGTGGAAGATGAGTATCGAAATCATCCTTATTCCTGTAGCAATTGCAGTTACCCAAGCTGTGGCATCCGAATTAGTACAACAAACCTCTAGAAGTATCTATATACTCCCGACTATTATGAAGGATTCGGTATTATTGCAACAAGCTTTAGACAATTATGGATGTCAAACAACATCAATAGATTATGATCATTTATCTTATAAAATCGGTGACATCCAAATTATCTTCCAATATAGTGAAAATCAAACATTTGAAGCTGTATTTAAAAAAGATATACCAAGAGAAGCTGCCGAAGAATTTGTGGAGCGTTTGCACGAAGAGTATACCAGTCTTGTTCAACAAAAAACGTATAAAATGTTGGTGGAGAGAGCGAAAGAAAAGGGATTAATCCTGGAAACAGAGCACGTAAACAAACAGAACTCGATTGTGTTAAGTTTCCAGGTGGCAAGTTCGGGGGAATAGTGGCATGCCGAAAAAAATAATTATTGAAATTACACAAGACGGGAAGATTTTAGCAGAAACTCTCGGAGTAAAAGGGAAAGAATGTCTTACTTATATAACGTTATTAGAAGAACTGTTAGAAGCTGAAACCATCGACTCTTCTTATACCGAAGAATTTCATGAAACGGAAGTCCACATCACGCAAGAAACAAAACTAAACTTGAAAGAGAGGTAACCACTTTGGCTCGTCAGATTACTTCAAAAGGGAAGGTTTGGGAATATACCCATTCCATATGGATGCTATGGGCTTTTTTGACAGTTGGTATCTTTAACTACATTTCCTTTTTTTATATTTCTTACCGAACGAAACAGTGGAAATGGACGATTTGGGGGATTGTTTATACTTTACCTTTTACGTTAATGATGATTTTTGTAGATTCAAAGAATGAAGCATTGGCAACCTTTGTGTCATTTTTATATTTTGTAAGTTGGATTATTTCTGTGGTGCACGTGATTAAAATCAGAACAGAGTACCTTTTGCGCATAGAAGCATTGGAATCTATGGAAGTATTAATGCGAGATACCATGAAGAAGCAAATAAATAAAGAATACAACATTCCTGAGCGTCCAAGTAAACCCAATCCAGTTTCAGGCGATGCAGAAAAGTTCTTTAAGGGAGTGAACGAACAGAAGATTCTTTTAGACCCAGTAGATATTAACCTTGCAACAGAACAAGAGCTTTCTGCGCAACCTGCTATCGGATTGATTCTGGCTAAAAAAATTGTTGCGGTTCGCAACGAATCAGGAGCCTTTTCCTCTTTGGAAGATTTCGGACTTCGTTTATCTTTAAAGCCACATATACTAGAGAAAATGAGTTCACATATTTATATAAGTTCGATCAAAAAAGAGGAGCCTCTTCATCCAAATTCAGGGAGAGTAGTAGATTTCTAATGGAACTTAGAATACATCGCTTTTTAGAGAGTACAAAAGCTGAAGGACCTGGATTACGAGCTTGCTTATGGGTCCAAGGGTGTTCTATCCACTGTAAAGGTTGTGGAGTACCTTGGACATGGTCAACTCAAGCTGGAAAAGTAGTAGAAATACAAAAGATTTATGAGCAGATAATGAAAAGTAAAGAAGAACATGGAATTGAAGGTGTTACCTTCTTAGGAGGAGAACCTTTTGATCAATCTGATGGCCTTTCCCTTTTAGGAGGGAAGTTAAAAGAGGAGGGGCTTTCTATTATGACTTTTAGTGGTTATACCTATGAGCTCTTAACTACTTCAAACCGGGAAGATTGGAAGTCCCTCTTAGAGGTAACCGATTTGCTGATTGATGGACCTTTCATACAAGAACAATTAGATTTAAGTCGTCCATGGGTAGGGTCTGCTAATCAACAGTATCGATTTTTAACTAATCGATATGCACACCTGCAAGATCGCCTTTATGACATTCCCAATCGTTTAGAGATCAGATTAGAAAAAAATGGGACGGTTGCAGTAAATGGAATGGTTACCCAAAACACATTGAGGGATTTGTTAGAGGGATTGTAGGATAATGTCCATTTTGCAGTTGGTCATTTATGTTGCGAAAGAATTTTTGAAATAAGCAAAACTTATGGTAAACCATTATATAACCGTCATTTCTATTATCATTCTCCTTGAGTAAGATGGAAGTATATTCTAGCTACTCAGGAGGTTTTTTTATGTCATTTGCAATCAATAAAATCGATCATGTCCAGCTCGCCATGCCAAAGGGGCTCGAGGAGAAAGCACGCAAGTTTTATGGTGATATATTAGGATTTGAAGAAGTGGACAAGCCGGAGTCCCTGAGAAAAAATGGTGGGGTGTGGTTTACGAGAGGGACTGTTCACCTTCATTTAGGAGTGGAAGAGCCTTTTATTCCTGCTAAAAAAGCACATCCGGCTTTTGAGGTTTACCAACTAGAAGAATTTAAAAGTTATTTGAGCTCACAGGGGGTGGAATACGCGGTGGATGAGAATTTACCCGGGGCCAATAGAATTTATGTAAGGGATCTATTTGGTAACAGGTTAGAGTTTTTGGAGTGGGTTTGAGTTCTATTTACAAAACAATTTACCACAATCCACTTATTCCTATATTAACTTGTGGACATTGTGTTAGGAGAAGTGTGGTGGGCCGGGGAACCTGTCCCCGCAGCCCTCTACCCTCGCAACCACTTTACCACTTCTATCCTGGTCCCGTGCTCCATCACGGAATCTATTAAAAATTCATCCATCATTCTTTTTACTCCAGGTAAGCCGGCGCCTAGGCTGGCGGAGGTGGAGTAGCCGTCTTCCATGGCTTTGCCGATGCTGATTATTCCGGGTCCATTATCTATTACGATGACGCTTAATCCGGGGGTGTACTTATATATCACTTCGATGGATACGGTGCCGCATCCGGCGTACTTAACCACATTTCGTGCGAGTTCTGAGATGGCGGTGGTGATACGTACTTGATCAATATAGTTAAAGCCCATACTGGTCGCTATTTCTCGTCCAAACTTTCTTACTGATATGATATCTTTGTCGTCTTTGATCGTGAATTGGTGTTTAATTTCCATCCTTGCGTCCCTCCTGGGGTAAAGCAATTTTCCATAAGCGGAGAGGTATGCTATTAACAAAAAAAGCCAAAGAGAGGGCAGGGGTTTACTGCCTTCTCTTTGGCTTATGTCTAGTTCCATGCCTAGATCATTACTGCCGATTATGTTTTTTGCGGTGCTAAGATGAACACGATGATGCTTTTATCTAAGGCAAAGTCCCAGTTGACAAATATTTCTGTTATATCCTTTTGCAACAGCTGTTGGAAGGATGTTTTTGCTTGAAAAAGTAGCTTTTTTTCCAATTTACGTTTTGCAAGAGTCAATGCTTCTTCAAACCCTAGTTCAATAAGCTGTTCCTCTATTTGAACGAGGATGCCTTCCCGAATGACAATGAGTGTACGGTCGTTCAACATATGGGAATATGTAACGTCTGGATGTTTCTCTGCTTCGGCGCTGATCTTGGTAATGATGGTTTCCACTTCATGTCGATTTGGATAGTTGTATTCAAAAAACTTCTCTGCTTTTTCCTCGACTCCGACTAAAAGGCCAGATCCGTTCGCGAAAGTCCAATCATAATAAAACTCTTTTATCGGTAATCCCGTCACGGAATGAATCATCTCTTTTATTTTCTGGTTTAATTTACGCATCATTTTATCTCGAATTTCTTCTACCGTCATCGTGTGATTGTCTTCTAGCAGCATATTTTCAATAGGAGATAGAAAATGGCGTAAATAGATGATGACATAGGGTGATGCGATGGTTACAAAAACAGCCTCGGGTCCTTTTCCGAAGTGTTTCCTGAGTAACCTTCCTATTTCACTCGATAGTTCGGATTGCTGCACTTTCACTTCCATTGTCTCATCCCTTTAAGAACAAGGAGTACGGCCCTGTGCTCTGTGAAGATTTTAAGGGATGCATGATGAATAAAGTTTAACCCTTTTGATATAGGGGTAAATGTTTAAGTTGGTTACACCCTCTTATATTTATAAAATTCTACACGGAATCCGAAATTCCTTCTTTATGATTCGATATTCTTTGCTACTTTTTCCCTGAGCGCGTTTAGTACCATTCGTTCTCCTTTTTTTGTTATTCTATAAATAGGGAAAATTGAAACTATTTACATGGGTAATAAAGGTTTTTTCTGACAAAAAAGCGAATATAGTGTAGGTTAGGTATCAAATTGTTGTCGATTTATATATAAATATAGAATCTAGGGGGTACGGATTTTGGAAACTACACCATTACAAGTGAGACGAATATTGGACAATATTGGAAATGTTATGATTGGGAAAGAACATGTAGCAGAATTAAGTATCGTTGCCTTGCTTGCGGGAGGACATGTGCTGCTTGAAGATGTACCTGGAGTTGGGAAAACGTTAATGGTGCGGTCTCTTGCCAAATCAGTCGGGGCAAACTTCAAACGTATCCAGTTCACACCTGACCTTTTGCCTTCCGATGTAACAGGAAGCTCCATATATAACCCAAAAGAATTAAAGTTCGAGTTCAGACCTGGCCCGATTATGGGGAATATTGTCTTAGCGGATGAAATCAACCGAACTTCTCCCAAAACACAAGCGGCTCTGTTAGAGGGAATGGAAGAGGGAAGTGTCACGGTGGATGGAAACACTCTTTCATTAGGAAGCCCGTTTTTCGTTATGGCGACACAGAACCCGATTGAATATGAAGGTACGTATCCATTGCCTGAAGCGCAACTTGACCGCTTTTTATTCAAAATGAATATGGGCTATCCTTCTCCACAGGAAGAAGTGAATATTTTACATACAACGGAAAAGAAACAACCAATCAATGAATTGCAGCCGGTTATAACATTGGAAGAACTTCAGGAAATGCAGAAGAGGGTAAAAGAAGTGCATGTAGATGTGACAGTAAAAGAATACATCGTTGACTTGGTCAATCGTACCCGTACTCATCAGTCCGTCTATTTAGGTGCAAGTCCCCGTGGTTCGGTGGCATTGATGAAAGCGGCACAAGCGTATGCTTTTATTCATGGCAGAGATTTCGTGCTTCCGGATGACATTCAATATTTAGCACCTTATGTGTTGCCGCATCGAATTATCCTGAAATCCGAGGCGAAGTTTGAGGGGATGACAGCAGAGCAAGTGGTGAAGAAGGTAATTGATCGTACGCCAATTCCTGTTCAAAGGTCGATGAGCAGATAATGAAGGCGTTTCTTCAGAAATCTAAAAAAATCTGGAAATTGGTTTCTTTTCTGCTGTTGGTCGTCACCACCTTTGTTTATGCTATGTTTCAAGGCGGGTTTGTCAGCTGGTTTTTGTTCGTGAGCTTTCTGCCGTTTGCCTTTTATGCTTTTACTATTCTAGTTTATCCGATTAAAGATTTTGAAGTCTCAAGAACGATCAATCAGGAAAAATACCGTGCTGGAGATAGGTTAATAGGGACCATAACGCTTAGAAGAACGGTACCTGTTCCGCTTGCGTTCCTTTTAGTAGAAGAAGTTCTTCCAAATGACCTATTATTTTGTCAGCAAACAAAGCAGGCAAAGCGGATTCTTTTTCCGTGGTTTAAAAGCAACATCACGATTCAATATGCGTTAGACCGAGTTCCCCGCGGGGAGCATACATTGACTGGTATTCGTTTAGTCACAGGTGATTTCCTTGGCTTGATTGAAAAAGAGAGAACCATCGAATTGAATCAGCACTTTTTGGTGTATCCAAGCTATACAGAAATGACGTATAGGCAACACGAAAATAAGTTTGATCAAGGGTCCACATCCTCCAAAATGAAAATGGTTCGTGATACATCTATGACAGTTGGTGTCAGAGAATATCAACCTGGAGACAGGTTTTCATGGATTGATTGGAAAGCGACCGCGCGCCGTAACGATATTATGACAAAGGAATTTGAACAGCAGCAGTCACATGATGTTTTGTTGTTTATTGACCGTTCCCAAAGCGCCTCGTTTGAAAGTGCGGTCAGCTACAGTGCTGCCATGACCAAAGCTATCCTCAAGTATGGATCACAAGTTGGCCTTGTGTCGGTTGGGGAAGATCGTTCGGTGTACTCGTTGCGAAGCGGGGAAGAACAGTTTGCAGGCATTTATTATCACCTTGCTAAAATCCAACCAAACAGCAAAAGGGATTTTTCCAAAGTGATTGAAATGGAAATCGGCAAATTCCAGCCAACCGTTACGTTTATTTTTATTACAGGCAAACTTAACAGGGGGATGGTAGAAAGTCTTGAGAAACTCTCTACTAGACACCTCCATCTAGAAGTTCATCTGACAAAAGATGAGGGAGTTCGATTGACGAAAGAAGAACTTTCCTATATGGATCTATTGAAGCGGAGAAATATTATAATTAAGACTGTTTATCCGACTAAACCGAAAAGTCCCATTATAAGTGAGGTGAGTTAGTGATGGCAAAATCTAACCCCTATCAACGAAACGGGTATGCCTTGCTCATGCATGTATTCGGATTTGTATTATTACTAGAATGGATCCTTCCATTAAGGGATGTAACAGATACGGCGAACTTATATGTGTTCGTTGTGTTCCTTCTAATCTCTTTTTCGCTTTCCTTTTTGCAAATACTCCCACTCCTAAGCTTTTTCGTTCATGTCGGGTTTATGTTTTATTTTATTCATATCCTCTATATGGATGGCAGGTTTCTGAGTAAGGACTGGTTTGCGTACATTGTGAATGATTTGAAATATAATGTGAATATTATATGGGCACAAGATTGGGTTGCGATGACAGGGATGTTTAGGAGTATCTTGCTGTTTATCCTGCTTTGGCTTGTAAGCTATCTGGTAATCTACTGGATCTTGTACCGAAAACAAATGTTGTTATTTGTTATATTTACCATCGCCTACGTTGCCATTCTAGATACCTTCACACCGTATCAGGGGAATGAAGCGATTATGCGGTTGATTGTGGTTGGACTATCCATTGTTGGGTTTGTCCATTTAGAGAGATTGAAAGAACGGGAAGGGGTATATAGAAGTGGCAAGCTCTTGATTGGATGGGGAGTACCGCTGATTATCTTTATTCTTCTTTCTGCCACAGCCGGTTACTTCTCGCCGAAAGCAGCGCCTATTTGGCCAGATCCTGTGCCGTTTTTGAAAGCTATTGGGAATGGAGATGGCTCTGGAACAGGTGGCGGTGTTCGCAAAATCGGCTATGGGGAAAATGATTCCCGCCTCGGGGGCCCGTTTGTTCCGGATGATAGCGTCGTTTTCCAAGCAGAACTGACGCGCACTCACTATTGGCGAGTGGAAACAAAAGACATCTATACAGGAAAAGGCTGGGATTCGACAGATGGAGAACGAGCCGAATTGTATAGAGGACGAAATGATCAGGTTTCTTGGATGAGTAATGAGGTTCCGACGGATGCGTATTCTGCAACATTGACGATGGAGAAAACCTATCCCCATATCAACTATCCACTTGGCTTAACAGATATTCAAGTCGAAGAAGAGGGGATTAATTTTAGCATAAACGATAGTACAGAAAAAATTCGCACGATGGATGAAGATGGAGACCCAATTCAATTAGAAGAATACCGGGTAAATTACCATTTTCCTAGGTATTATATAGAAGCTTTAAAAGGAGCGCAGCCTGGAACAGGAGAAGAAAGCAACGAAGAGTTTGTGGAACGTTACACGCAGTTGCCTGATAGTTTGCCAGACAGGGTGGTCGGACTTGCAGAAGAAATAACGGGGTCGTTCTCTTCGCGCTTTGATAAGGTCAATGCGGTGGAAAGGTATTTCCGTAACAACGACTTTGTATACGAAACGACAGAAGTTGCTGTTCCAACAGGGGATGAGGACTATGTGGATCAATTTCTGTTTGAAACGATGCAAGGCTATTGCGATAACTTCTCGACATCCATGGTCGCCTTGTTGCGTGCTGTCGACATACCCGCAAGATGGGTGAAGGGGTATACACAAGGTGAGTTTGTCGATGTAACAGATACTAACACCAGGCTTTTTGAAGTAACAAACAACAACGCCCACTCTTGGGTGGAAGTCTACTATCCGGAAGTAGGCTGGGTAACCTATGAACCGACAAGTGGATTCTCTAACCCGTATAGCTTTGTGTATCAATCTGTAGAAGAAAATACAGGGGAAACAACAGAGGAAGATACCATCGAACAACCGGAACAACCAGAAACAGATCGTAATAATATTCCCGAGTTGGATCCCGGAGAAGATGAAGAGGCTGCAGGGGCATCCGGTTCTAAGGATGGAACGTGGAATCTTACAGATATCTCTTGGAAGCCGGTAGCACTTTTTGTGGCATCGTTAGTTGCTGCGGGTGCCGTGTTGTTTTTTGGCCGAAATAAATGGATGCCTTATTACTATATACTGCGCTATAAAGGGAAAAAGGATGAGGGTACTTTTAATAAAGCGTATCCTGCTTTGTTAAGACAGTTGCATTCCATCGGTCTCACGCGCAAAGAAGGTCAAACCCTTCGTGAGTATGCCAAGTATATTGATGACTATTACAGTACTGGAGATATGCAATCGCTCACTGCTCGTTATGAACGTGTCCTTTACCGCGGCGATTCCTCTGAGCAAGAATGGGAGAAATCGGTGGAATTATGGGAAAATTTAATTAAAAAGACATCATCTTGACCTAGTAGAAACACACTGATAGAATAAGGTCAAATTAATACAACTATAAATTTTAGTGGCTTCATATATCCTCGATAATATGGTTCGAGAGTCTCTACCGGGTTGCCGTCAACTACCCGACTATGAAGGCAGTTCTATTCCTGGTAGGGCGAATTATATCCATATATAAGTTCCCCTCTAGCAAACTAGAATTCTGCCTTCTTATGTAAATATGAGGGGAAGATTCTAGTTTTTTTGTGTTTTAAAGCATATCTTACCTATTTCAGGTCAAAATAAACGAAAAGATATGCTCCGAAAAATATTAAACTTATGAGGTGAATTCGGGTGGAAGGTATCCAAGAAATGGTCGTCGTCCTTGACTTCGGCAGTCAATATAACCAACTAATCACACGTCGTATCCGTGAGTTCGGTGTCTACAGCGAACTACATCCACATACGATTACAGCAGAAGAAATCAAAAAAATGAACCCAAAAGGAATCATCCTTTCTGGCGGACCAAACAGTGTCTATGGTGAAAACTCCTTCCGTTGTGACGAAGAAATCTTTGAACTTGGAATTCCTGTTCTAGGCATTTGCTACGGAATGCAGTTGATGACGATGCACTTTGGCGGAGTAGTAGAAAAAGCTAGTCACCGTGAATACGGAAAAGCACTTGCAACAGTTTCTAACCAATCCGCATTGTACCAAGACATTCCTGAACAGCAAGTGGTTTGGATGAGTCATGGTGACCTAGTTGTTAAAGAACCGGAAGACTTCGCTGTTGACCTTACTAGCCCGGCATGTCCAATTGCGGGAATCAGTAATGAAGACAAGAAAATGTACGGTGTTCAATTCCATCCAGAGGTACGTCACTCTGTATATGGAAACGATCTTTTAAGAAACTTCGTGTACAACGTTTGTGGTTGCACAGACAGCTGGACAATCGAGAACTTCCTTGAAATTGAAATGCAAAAAATCCGTGACGTTGTCGGCGACAAAAAAGTTCTTTGCGCACTAAGTGGCGGAGTAGACTCTTCGGTCGTAGCTGTGCTGATTCACAAAGCAATTGGTGACCAATTGACTTGTATTTTCGTAGACCACGGATTATTACGTAAAAACGAAGCGGAAGCTGTAATGAAGACGTTTAGTCAAGGCTTTAACATGAATGTTATTAAAGTAGATGCAAAAGACCGCTTCCTTAATAAGCTAAAAGGTGTTTCTGACCCTGAGCAAAAACGTAAAATCATTGGAAATGAATTTATCTATGTATTTGATGACGAAGCTTCTAAATTAGAGGGCATCGACTATCTTGCACAAGGTACGCTTTATACAGATATCATCGAGAGTGGTACGGCAACTGCACAAACGATCAAATCTCACCACAATGTGGGCGGACTTCCTGAAGACATGCAGTTCCAACTAATTGAACCGTTAAACACATTGTTCAAAGATGAGGTTCGTGCATTAGGAACAGAACTAGGCATTCCAGATGAAATCGTTTGGCGTCAGCCATTCCCAGGTCCGGGTCTTGGAATCCGTGTTCTTGGTGAAATTTCTGATGAGAAACTAGAAATTGTTCGTGAATCTGATCATATCCTTCGTGAAGAAATCAAAAAAGCGGGCCTTGACCGTGACATCTGGCAATACTTCACCGTACTTCCAGACATCCGCAGTGTCGGAGTAATGGGAGACCAACGTACGTACGATTACACAATCGGTATCCGTGCCGTAACATCCATCGATGGAATGACGTCCGACTGGGCGCGTATCCCTTGGGATGTGCTAGAAGTAATCTCCACACGTATTGTTAACGAAGTAGATCACATCAACCGCGTTGTGTATGACATAACAAGTAAGCCACCTGCAACGATTGAGTGGGAATAATGATTGAAAAAGCCGATCAGGATCACCTGGTCGGCTTTTGTTT
>NZ_LBMD01000028.1 GCF_001293645.1 Bacillus sp. CHD6a | reverse complement strand
ATCATTTACTCTGTCATCTCTCTCAAGGCGACTTTATTATCTTACCAAATCAATTGGTTTGTGTCAACAACTTTTTTCAATTCTTTTTTTAGAAGAAACGATGTCGTTTGTGACAACGAATATTAATATACCATCGCCAGACTACAAAGGCAATAGGTTTTTTAAATTATTTTCGTTAATTGATAATGTTGTAATAGTCATATTATTCAGTGCGCTATTTTCTTGTTTTTCTATATTAAAAACGCCGCACTGTTTATTCTACAGTGCGACGTTACTTGTACGAATTAACGATGTCTCATTTGTGGGAATAACAGTACATCTCTAATAGAAGGAGAGTTTGTCAATAACATAACAAGGCGGTCAATTCCAATTCCCAGTCCACCTGTTGGCGGCATACCGTACTCAAGCGCCTCAATGAAGTCGTGATCCATTTCGTGTGCTTCGTCATTACCTTGCTCTTTTTCTTTAAGTTGCGCTTCAAAACGCTCTTTTTGATCGATTGGATCGTTAAGCTCAGTGAAGGCATTAGCATGCTCGCGGCCAACAATGAACAATTCAAAACGATCAGTGAAGCGTGGATCTTCTGCATTTTTCTTGGCTAGTGGAGATATTTCCACTGGATGCCCGTAAATGAATGTAGGTTGAATAAGCGTTTCTTCTACTTTCTGCTCGAAGAATTCGTTCAAGATATGACCGAACTGCATATGTTCTGTAATTTGAATGCCGTGTTCTTTTGCAAGACCACGAGCTTCTTCGTCTGTCATCTGTTGCCAGAAGTCTACGCCTGTTGCTTCTTTGACAGCGTCAACCATGTGCAGTCGCTTCCACTCAGGTGTCAGGTCAATCTCGCTGTCGGCATACTGAACCTTCGTGCTGCCCAATACTTCCTTGGCGATGTGAGCAACAAGGTTTTCTGTAAGGCTCATGATGTCTTTATAGTCTGCGTATGCTTCATATAGTTCAATCATGGTGAATTCCGGGTTATGTCTAGTGGATACACCTTCGTTACGGAATACACGGCCAATTTCATAGACTTTCTCTAAGCCGCCGACAATCAAGCGTTTTAGGTGAAGCTCGATGGCGATACGCATGAATAGAGTCATATCCAATGTGTTGTGATGTGTAATAAACGGACGTGCTGATGCTCCGCCGGCAATAGAGTGCATCATTGGCGTTTCCACTTCCAGATAGCCATGGTCGTCCAGGTAGCGGCGCATTGCTTGGATGATCTTAGAACGTGCAATGAATGTTTCTCTGCTTTCTGGGTTTGTAATTAGGTCAAGATAGCGTTGACGGTAACGTTGTTCCACGTCTTTAAGTCCGTGATATTTCTCAGGCAGCGGGCGCAACGCTTTTGTTAGCAGTTCAAAAGAAGTCGCTTTAATAGAAAGCTCACCTACTTTTGTTTTAAAAACAAAACCTGCTACTCCGACAATGTCACCGATATCTGCTGAATTGAAGATTTCATATGCTTCTTCTCCTACTGCATCTTTACGAACATACAATTGGATTTGGCCAGTAAGGTCCTGGATATGTGCAAAACCCGCTTTTCCTTTACCGCGCTTTGTCATAATACGACCGGCAAGGGTTACAGCAATTTCCTGTTCGTCTAACTGTTCTTTTTCGATTTCGCCGTATTGGGTAATCAATTCTTTAGAATCATTTGTACGCTCAAATCTAGCTCCGAACGGATCTAACCCTTTATCTCGGTGTTTTTGTAATTTTTCTCTCCTAACCAATAATTGATCATTCAAGTTCAATTCTTCTTGACTCATTCTATTCAACTCCAACTAGTAATTTATCTACTCATTTATGTAGCAGCTTTTCTTTTATCTATCATATAGACTTTCCAACTATAAATAAAGCTAAAACTGCCAGTAGCAACTTACTGGCAGTTCGATCGTGTTTTAGGGGTACTGTCGCCTAGCGTAATTTAGATCGCTTGAGAAGTCATTGCTTCTTTTTCCTCAGACTCTTCTACAAGGTTATCAAGCAAACTTACTAGATCCATTCTCGTGTTGCACTCGTTAATAGAGTTACGGACTAATGCATTGCCACGGATGCCTTTTAGGTACCACGCTGCATGTTTACGCATTTCGCGCACTGCTGTATTTTCACCTTTAAGGTCGATGAGACGATCAAGGTGTAGCTTACATACATCCATTTTTTGACGCACAGATGGATCTTCAACAAGCTTTCCTGTTTCTAAGTACTGTACCGTACTGTAGATCATCCAAGGATTCCCGAGTGCCGCGCGTCCAATCATGACACCGTCGACCCCCGTTTCTTCAAGCATTCTTTTAGCATCCTGAGGAGTTTGAACATCTCCATTTCCGATGACGGGAATGTTGACAGACTCTTTTACCTGCTTGATGATGTCCCAGTCTGCATGTCCCTCATACATTTGGACTCTAGTACGACCATGGACCGCTACCGCTTGCCCACCTGCGCGCTCAACGGCACGGGCGTTTTCAATGGCAAAGATATGATCTTCGTCCCAGCCTGTGCGCATTTTAACCGTTACAGGCTTGTCGACTGCATCTACAACAGCTGCCACCATCTCATAAATTTTGTTCGGGTCCAGCAGCCATTTGGCACCTGCATCACATTTAACGATCTTGGGTACCGGGCATCCCATATTTATATCAATGATGTCTGCTGTTGTGTTTTTGTCCACGAATTTCGCCGCTTCGACCAGGGTATCTTTCTCGCCTCCGAAGATTTGAAGGCTCAGTGGTTTTTCACGTTCATCAATATAAAGCATGCCCATCGTTTTGGCATTTTTATAGAGAATCGCTTTATCGCTTACCATCTCGGCACAGACAAGGCCTGCTCCGAATTCCTTCACTGTCAGACGGAATGCAGCATTACATACTCCAGCCATTGGTGCTAAGACCACTTGATTTTTCATGGTGATATTGCCGATCTTTAACATCAGTTTTTGACCTCCTCCCTTGTTAGTTCTGGTGGTTCTAGTTCCTGAACCGAAATATTTAGTTCCTCGGCAATCGACTGAACTAGCTCTTGTGAAGGAACGCGGTTTCCCCGTTCAACTTCTCCTAAAACAGAGACTGATATATGAAGATTTTTTGCAAATGATTCTTGGGTATATCCCTTCAGCTTTCGGTAAGCCCGGATACGTCTTCCCCACTTCTCGGCTTCCATACATGTACCCCTTCTCTATCTTGTTGTGCAAGTAGTTCTTTTCTATCTATCTCTATGGGCAGATCTTTACTATCCGCGATCTCCATTAAAGGAACAAAAACAAAAGCTCTTTCCCACATTCTTGGGTGTGGGATAATAAGCTCTTCTGTTTCAATATTTTCTTGGTTATACAATAAAATGTCAAGGTCTAAAGTACGCGGACCCCAGCGCACTTCTCTTTTTCTACCAAAAAGATGCTCGAATCCTTGTAATACCTTTAATAAATCACCAGATGTCAATTGCGTTTTAACTTTAATTACCATATTTAAAAACTTGTCCTGTTCTGTATAGCCGACAGGATCTGTTTCGTAGATGGATGATTCCTTCTCTACTATTATCTTGTCATGTTGATGGATTTTGTCCACTGCATCTTGAAGGTACCGGGCACGGTTTCCTTGGTTGGAACCCAGGGCAATATAGGCTCTATGCATTAGGTACGTCCTCTCGTAATTTCTACTGCTACAGATTCATAATGTCCAGGGATCGGCGGATCTGGTTTAATGGCTTTGATGGTACAACTATTAATACGTTCAAAGGATGACAAGATCTCCTCTGCGATCCTCTCCGCAACGGTTTCAACTAATTTATGCGTTTCACCCTCGACTACTTTTTTGCAAGTATTATAGAGGTCCGCATAATTGACGGATTGTGTAAGGTCATCAGATTTGCCTGCATGGGATAGATCAAGTTCCACTGTCAAATCAATCATAAACCGTTGGCCTAGTTTTGTTTCTTCCGGAAATACGCCATGGTATCCGTAGAATTGCATCTGATTTACATATATCTTATCGATAGGTCAGCCCTCCTTCATAAAGCATGGCATCCATCATTTTTGCCATACGTGCTATCTCTTTTACATCATGTACACGGACAATGTGGCAGCCTTTTTGTATGCCAAGGCACACCGTGGCCCCGGTCCCTTCCATTCTTTCCTCCGCCGGAAGATCTAACACATGGCCGATAAACCTCTTTCTAGATGTGCCTAGGAGAAGTGGATAACCGAGCGTATGGAAGTGTTCGAGTTTTTGCATCACTTTGATATTATCTTCATATGTTTTAGCAAACCCTATCCCGGGGTCCAAGATAATATTTTCATCCTTTACCCCGGCACGCTTGACCAATGTAATACTCTCAAACAAGTCACTGATCATATCCGGAATCAACTGGTGATAGTCCCGCTCTTTCCGATTTTGCATAAGAATGATCGGTACTTGAAGCTCAGCTGCAACAGCAGGCATATCAGGGTCTCCCTTTGCCCCCCATACGTCATTGATAATATGGGCTCCTGCCTGAATTGCCTGCCTTGCCACTTCAGCTTTATAGGTGTCAATGGAGATGGGCACTTGCACTTCCTTGGATATCGCCTGGATAACTGGAATGACCCGCTCCAGCTCCACTTCCAGACTCACCTGCTCCGCGCCGGGCCTAGTGGATTCCCCCCCAATATCAAGGATGTCGGCCCCTTGTTCGACGAGTTCCTTTGCACGCAATACTGCGCTTTCTACTTCGTTGTATTTGCCTCCATCGGAAAAAGAATCTGGCGTGGCATTCAAGATCCCCATAATTAAAGTTCTTTCACCAAGTGGCAAGTTATATGGTCCACATATCAGCTTCGTTTGATATAAGTTTGTATTTCCCATTTTTCCAATCTACCTTCTTTACCTGTTGATAGGTCATCAATTGCTGTTCTGTACTCTGTTTATATAAATTGTTTAGACAAGTCAACCACGATGTCTTCACCGCTGGAAATACTGTGTCGTCAAGTTTAGAAATGCGGATTATTTCCTGGGTGGAGTTGGTGATGAATACCTCATCCGCTCCTAAAAGGTTTTCTAGGGGGAACTCCCCTTCTTTGACGTCCAGATTGAGAAGGGCGCATAAGTGTAGAATGAACCTTCTCGTCACTCCATCTAAAATCCCTGTCGAAATGCTCGGGGTATAGACGCTATCCCCTTTTATCCAAAAAACATTGGAAACAAGTCCTTCTGCCACAAAGCCTTCCTGTGTGAGAAAGATCCCCTCTGCATTCAGCTTAGTCCCTAATTCCCTTTTTCCTAAAAGATTATTTAAATAGTGGTGAGACTTTAACCTCGTATCACCTTCAGGGGTATTGCGTCTCCGCTTTAAAACTACAGCTTGTTTACTTGTTGCAGTGTGTTCAGGTACAGGCCTTGTAAACAACAACAGGGACGGGGCCCCGTACGTTTCTGTGGGAAGCCCCCAGTTACTGATACCGGCTGTAACATTCAGTCTGATTACACCATCCGTTAAACCGTTTTTCTCCAATGCTTCTGTTACCAATTTATATAACTGCTCATCTGAATGGTGCCACTCTATATATACCGACTCTAACCCGGCCCTTAAACGTTTCAGGTGATCGCAAAACAAGAACGGGATGCCGTTATACGTCCGGAATGTTTCAAAAAGCCCCACTCCGTAAAGAAAACCATGATCCATAACTGAAACGTTTGTCTCTTCTATCGGTTGCCAGCTTCCGTCTTTATAAACAATCATGTTATACCTTTTTGGTAGAGTAGGTTGAAATGAAGTTACGCAATAATTCTTTCCCTACAGAGGTCATGATGGATTCTGGGTGAAATTGAACTCCTTCTATTGGAAGCTCTTTGTGGCGAATGGCCATTATCTCATCCTGATCTGTCCATGCCGTTATTTCAAAGCACTCCGGAAGGGTTTCCTTTTTTACAATCAAAGAATGGTATCTTGTTGCAACAAATGGATTAGCCAAGGTACGGAAAATTGTCTTTCCATCATGATGCATTTCAGATGTCTTGCCATGCATCAATCTTTCCGCCTGTATCACATCTCCGCCAAACACTTGAGCAATCGATTGATGACCAAGGCATACTCCAAAGATTGGTTTTTTACCGGCAAAATGCTTGATTACTTCTAAGCTAATTCCTGCCTCATTGGGCGAACAAGGACCAGGAGATATCATTAAAAACTCAGGATTAAGCGCTTCTATCTCTTCAATAGTAATTTCGTCGTTTCGCTTTACCACTAATTCTTCTCCAAGCTCTCCTAAATATTGCACCAAGTTGTACGTAAATGAATCATAATTATCAATCATTAAAATCATACTCTCACCTCTGCTCGTTTTTTTAACTCTTCTTCACTCAGCTCTTTCGCTTTCCATAAGGCTGCGGCTTTCTTTAAGGATTCCTTATATTCCCGCTTCGGCACAGAATCAATGACTACTCCAGCACCCGCCTGTACATAAGCCATGCCGTCTTTTGCAATCATTGTCCGGATGGAGATATTCAATTCCATTTCTCCATCATAGCCAATCCACCCTATGGAACCAGTATATACAGAACGTCTTACTGGCTCAAGTTCTTCTATGATCTCCATCGTCCTAACCTTGGGCGCACCCGTTATCGTACCTCCTGGGAAGGTAGCCTCGATGATATCGGAAATATCCTTTCCTTCTTTCAATTCACCCTGAACATTGGAGACAATGTGCATGACATGCGAATATTTTTCGATAGCCATGAACTCATTCACTTCTACCGTGCCGTACTCACATACCCGGCCCAGGTCATTCCGCTCTAAGTCCACTAGCATGACATGTTCGGCACGCTCTTTTTCATTATCAATCAGCTCTTGTGCAAGCTTGCGATCATCTTCGTCTGTCTTACCGCGGGATCTGGTGCCTGCGATTGGCCGCGTACTAACCACATTACCTTTTTTCTTGACTAAAAGTTCCGGGGAACCGCTGACTAGCTGAAAACCAGGGAACTGCAAATACCCCATATATGGAGAAGGGTTAATCTTTCTCAAAGAGCTGTAGACTTCCATCGGATGAGTCATTAGTGGCTCTGCCTGTCTAACAGAAAGATTGACCTGAAATACATCACCTTGTGCAATATATGCTTGAACTTTTTTCACAGCTTTTTTGAAATCCTCTTCTGTAAAAGAGACTTCTCTGTTTTCTATAGGTTGTCTTTCTGGTGAATAGGAATAGCTAGCTTCTTCCACAGGCTGTTCCCATTGCTTTTTATATTGCTCGAGTCGGGTTTTGGTGGTGTGTTCTTGACCTTCATTTGAATGTCCAATTAAATAAAGCACGCTTTCTTGCTTGTCATATACGAACACATCATCAAATAACAAAAAGTAAAGATCAGGCAAGGCCAAGTCATCCACCGCTATTTCCGGTATACGCTCAATATATCTGACACAATCATAAGTCAAATACCCAATAGCTCCTCCTGTAAAGTCAGGAAATCCTTGTAGTTTCTTAATAGATCGCTCAGAAATGATAGCTTGTAATAATGATAAAGGATTGCCCATTCGCTTTTCCTTTTTTCCATCCAGATAATCAATGTGCAGCTCTTGTCCTTTCCCTTGAATGGAGGCAATTGGGTCCAATCCGATAATATGATATCTCCCCCCACGTCCACTCTCCAACAAGACATGATAAGGCTTGTCCTTTGCAAGTGCTTTATATTTTTTAAACCATTGATCTTCATTTAACGTTAGCTTAATTCCTACAGGCACCTTTTGCATTCTTGCAGTCACGCTCCTAAATTGCATACTACCCTTATATTACATGAAAATTAGACTCTGATGCACGATAAAAGAAAAGGGAAACAGCTCAACAGACTGTTCCCCTTAAGATAACCTATTCTTCAAATTGATATAATGGAGTACTCAAATATCGTTCCCCGTTACTAGGGATGATTGCCAGGACCTTTTTGCCTTTGCCTAGCTCCTTAGCCACTTGCAGTGCCGCAGAAATGGCAGCTCCAGAAGAAATACCTCCAAGCAAACCTTCACTTTTAGCAGCAAGGCGTGCATATTCAAATGCCTCTTCATTTTTGACTGTAATAATTTGATCATAGATGTTTGTATCTAAAATCGAGGGTACAAATCCTGCACCAATCCCTTGAATTTTGTGAGGCCCTGGTTTTCCACCAGAAAGCACCGGGGAATCCGCAGGCTCGACAGCTACAATCTTAATCCCTGGGAATGCCTCCTTTAAGACCTCCCCCGCACCTGTTATAGTTCCGCCTGTTCCGATACCGGAAACAAACGCATCAAGACCGCCGCTGAATTGTTTTACAATTTCTCTGCCTGTCGTGTTACGGTGAATCTCAGGGTTAGCAGGATTATTAAATTGCTGCGGCATGAATATCCCTTTTTCTTTTGCCAACTCTTCCGCTTTTCTAATCGCTCCACCCATACCTTCCGGACCAGGTGTAAGCACTAGTTCTGCTCCATATGCACGAAGGAGATTTCTTCTCTCCAAACTCATCGTCTCAGGCATGACCAAGATAGCCTTTAAGCCTTTAGCTGCCGCAATCATTGCGAGTCCGATTCCAGTGTTTCCACTTGTTGGCTCGATAATGGTGTCGCCTTCTTTTAACTTACCGTCTTCTATTGCAGCGTTAATCATGGCTAGGGCGATACGATCCTTAACACTGCTGCCAGGATTCATAAATTCAAGCTTCAAATACACATCTGCCATGTCTTCTTCTACCATTCGATTTAGCTTTACGACGGGAGTATTCCCGACTAACTCATCGATAGAATTTGCTACTCGTACCATTTATTTTTCCCCCTGTCTTTAAAACTTAGTGTTTTGGTCGGATTAATCCCATTTAACACCATTAAATCTGAATTGTCAATTTATTTAGTTCGACCTATTGTGCAGAGGGAAGGTTCCACTCCACACCAACCTCGTCCCAGAATATGGAGGCATCTACTGAACCGTCCATGTGTTCCATGGCAAGGTGTCGTCTTATCTGGTCTTTTACTTCTTTAAAGGAATATGTTACTCCGTCCATTTTTTCATGAAGGTAGATGATTGCATACTTTCCGTCAACAGAAATAGGATCGCTCCACGACTTTTCTTTTAGGGTTGCAGCTTCTGTCATATAGACCGTCGGGTAGACTTGCGATTCATGTGTTAAAAATCCAAGGTCTCCTCCTTGATTTGCCGTCAATTCATCCGTTGAGACTTCCATTGCAAGAGATGTAAAATTGGATCCATCTTTTAATTCTTTTACAACGGTGTCCGCCTCGTCCTTGGTTTCTACGAGAATATGGGAGAGATGAAAAGAATCCTCTATTGTATATAGCTGCTTGTTTTCTTGATAATAGCTTTCGAGTTCTGTTTCTGGAATCGAGACATCTTTAACAAGTAATTCTTCGAGCAATAAGCTAGAACGAATCTGTTCCTTCACAAGCTCTTCAGAAGTATTTGTATGCATAGGAGAACGGCTGTACATCGTTTTAATCATTTTCCATTCTCTGTCGACCGACTGTTCTGATACTGTCACCTTGTATTTCTTGGCAATTTGTTTTACCACTTCATTATTGACCATTTTTGTCAGCATTTCCTGGCCATACATGCCTTCTAGTTCCTCTAACATATCTTTCCTCGTAATGACGGTATCTCCAACTGTTGCAACAATATTGGCTTGACCATTTACAAACGCTCCCTCTTTTAACGAGAAGCTCTGTTTTACCACTACAGCTAGTGTGAGACAATTTATAATCACAAGACCAAAGATGATATTCCATACCCACTTTTGTTTTAATCTCCGCTTTTGATTCATATGTGCCCCCTAGCCTTTTACTTGCTCCCTCATTGCCTCTAATTCTTCTTTGCTGAAAAGATACTTCGCATTACAGAAATGACAGTGTGTTTCCGCTTGACCGTCTTCCTCGATAATTTCTGTTATCTCCTTTTCTCCCAAGGAGATAATCGCTTGTTCAAAACGCTCTTTTGAGCATGTACATTTGAATTCAATCGGCATGGTTTCGAGGAACTTAACATTTTCTTCACCAAGAATGTCTGTCAGAAGTTCTTCTGGCGTTAAGCCTCTTTCAATTAACTTAGAAACAGGAGTCATATTGTTGATTTTCTCTTCAATTAATGTAATCGTCTCTTCTGATGTTCCAGGTAAAAGCTGAATGATAAATCCTCCTGATGCAAGAATCGTGTTGTCGGGGTTAACAAGTACACCCACTCCGACTGCAGATGGGACCTGTTCAGAAGAAACAAGGTAATAAGTAAAATCCTCTCCAAGTTCTCCTGATATTAATTCTGTTTGACCAGAGAAATGTTCTCTAAGTCCGAGATCTTTAACAACAGAAAGCGTTCCATTGGTTCCGACCGCACGTGCTACATCCAGCTTACCGTGCTGATTTAAGTCAAAATGCGTTTGCGGGTTTGTAACATAGCCTCGAACTTGCCCCTTTGCATTACTGTCGACTAAAATTACCCCGATTGGACCACCGCCATCAATTTTCACGGTAAGTTTATTTTCTCCCTTTAACATTGCACCCATCATGACGGAAGCAGTCATCGCCCGTCCTAATGCAGCAGAAGCTGTTGGCCATGTCTGATGGCGTTGTTGAGCTTCTCCCACGGTTTCTGTTGTTCTAATTCCATATGCACGTACCTGGCCTTCAAAAGCCAAAGCTTTTACGAGATAGTCTGACATGTTAGTTAGCTCCTTTCGAATTTCAATCCTCTTTAGTATTTTTCATGTAAATCAAATGCAGTCCCTTCAACGTTAAAAAAGGATCTACGATATCAATAACATCTGATTCATTACCAATAAGCGCAGCAAGGCCACCAGTAGCAATAACTTTAGGCGTAACGTCACTTTGTCTCTTCATACGATTTACGATACCCTCAACTTGACCAACATAGCCAAAAAGAATACCAGCTTGCATCGCACTTACGGTGTTTTTACCAATTACTCCATCTGGTCTTGCTATTTCTATTCTAGGAAGCTTGGAAGCACGTGAATAAAGTGCTTCTGTAGAAATGCTGATTCCTGGTGCGATTGCGCCACCCATATATTGCTTGTCCTCGTTTATGTAGCAATACGTGGTTGCAGTCCCAAAGTCCACAATAATTAATGGGCTTCCGTAAAGATGGATCCCTGCGACCGCATTAACAATCCTGTCTGCTCCAACTTCTCTAGGATTTTCATACTTTATGTTTAAACCTGTTTTAATTCCTGGTCCGACAATTAAAGGTTTCAGATGAAAATATTTTTGACACATTCTCTCCAGGGAGAACATGATTGGCGGCACAACGGAAGAAATGATGATTCCTTCAAAGTCTTTAAAACTCAAGCCCACATGTTCAAGGAGGGATTTAAAGATCATCCCAAATTCGTCTTCTGTTTTATTACGGCTTGTTTCGACACGCCAGTGATGCTTTAATTCTTCTCCGTCATATACACCTATTACGGTATTGGTATTACCGACATCTAACACAAATAACATTTATATCCCCACCATGCTTTAAAATTAGTTTCATTATACTATATGGTAACCTAAGTGACCCAATAGAAATGATTATTCCTTGGGAAATCATGATTCGACAATATTCTAGTTTAGGATCTTATCAAACGCAGCTATTAATTTAAGCAAATGGCTTCGCTTTCCTAGGGAAGGTGCTTGAGCCTCCTCGCAAAGCTTGAGGGGTCTCAAGCTAGCTTTATCTCCCTCAGGAGTCTTCGCCTTTTGCTCCAATCAACAGCTAGAAACAGGAGTCTAACCCTGCACTTCAGTCAACAGGGCTAATTCTATTTAACACTTTGGATCACAAAAAAAGGTGCCTGATTTTACTCCAGGCACCTTTTTGTTATTCAGGTTTGTTTGTGTCAGTTGATTCAGTTTTATTTTCATCTTTTTTAGAGTTGATATTCACTTTCACATCTTCGCCACCATCAAGCTTTGTAGGAAGTTCTGGAAGCTTCCCTTTGTCATATAGGTGTTTGATTTGATCTGCATCAAGTGTTTCAACTTCTAATAGTGTTTGTGCTACAAGCTCCAGCTTATCTCGGTTTTCGGTAAGAATTTGCTTCGCTCTTTCATAACACTCTTTGATGAAACGTTGAATCTCCATATCAATTTGGTGTGCAATGGCATCACTGTAGTTTTGCTCATTTTGAATATCACGACCAAGGAAAACTTGCCCTCCTGAAGCCTGACCAAATTGCAGTGGACCAAGCTTTTCGCTCATTCCGTATTCGGTTACCATTTTACGCGCTATTCCTGTTGCACGTTGGAAGTCATTATGGGCACCAGTACTTGCTTCGCCGAATGTGATTTCCTCTGCAACACGACCACCCAATAGACCTGTAATCTTATCTAACAGCTCTGGTTTAGTCATAAAGTAACGATCTTCTTTTGGAAGCATGACCGCATAACCGCCAGCCTGCCCGCGAGGTACGATTGTCACTTTATGTACCGTATCAGCTTCATCCAATACGACACCGATAATAGTATGGCCCGCTTCATG
The DNA here is from genome assembly GCF_001293645.1 of Bacillus sp. CHD6a. Taxonomy (GTDB): domain Bacteria; phylum Bacillota; class Bacilli; order Bacillales; family Bacillaceae_I; genus Sutcliffiella_A. The sequence continues at coordinate 45,194 of NZ_LBMD01000028.1, read as the reverse complement.
GTATGCAACGATATTTCGCTCTTTTTGAGAGATCACTCTGCTCTTTTTAGCAGGTCCAGCAATTACTCTATCAATTGCCTCATCAATATCCAACATATCGATATGCTTCTTATCTTGTCTTGCAGCAACAAGTGCCGCTTCATTCAACAAGTTTTCAAGATCCGCCCCGGAGAATCCAGGGGTACGCATCGCAATGGTCTTCATATTGATACTTTCATCGATAGGTTTATTTCTTGCATGGACTTTCAGTACCGCTTCACGGCCTTTTAAGTCAGGACGATCTACCGTGATTTGACGGTCAAAGCGACCAGGTCTCAATAATGCCGGGTCAAGAATGTCCGGTCTGTTCGTTGCGGCAACGATAATGATTCCTTCATTCGCTCCGAAACCATCCATTTCAACAAGCAATTGGTTCAAAGTCTGTTCACGCTCATCATGACCTCCACCTAGGCCTGCGCCACGTTGGCGACCTACTGCATCGATCTCGTCGATAAAAATGATACATGGAGCGTTCTTTTTCGCATTTTCAAAAAGGTCACGTACACGGGATGCACCGACCCCGACGAACATTTCCACAAAGTCAGATCCACTGATGGAGAAGAATGGAACGCCAGCTTCTCCCGCAACCGCTCTTGCTAGTAACGTTTTACCTGTACCAGGAGGTCCAACAAGCAGAACCCCTTTAGGGATACGTGCACCAAGCTCGGAGAATTTGCGTGGATCTTTCAAGAATTCCACAACCTCGACAAGCTCTTGCTTTTCCTCATCTGCACCGGCAACGTCTTTAAATTTAACTTTTTTCTTCTCTTCGCTATACAGCTTTGCCTTACTTTTACCAAAGTTCATGACACGACTTCCGCCGCCCTGCGCTTGATTCAGTAAGAAGAAGAATAAGATAAAAATAATGACAAAAGGAATGATGGAAGTAAAGAAGGTTACCCAACCGCTCGTTTCTTCCGCCGGATCTACTGTCATAGGAATCTTCTGCTCTTGAGCGATAGATTCTACACGTTCTAAGGCACTTGCGCTATTAGGAAATACGGATACAAAAGTCTCTCCTTCTTTAGCGCCTTCCAACTTACCACGCGCTTCATACACCGAACGCGTTGGTTGAATGGTGAATTCCTTCACCTTATTTTCTTCAAGATTCTGGATGAATGTATTATAGGTGATCGGTTTTTCGCTCGTGTTAGGGCTATTGAAAAAGCTCACAACACCAATGACCACTAAAAATATTAATAAATAAAAGATGGTATTACGAAATATTCTGTTCATCCCTTACCTCCTCCCACGATAGCCAAACTAAACCAATAGTAACATAGTAAATTAATCCAATTCAAGGAATCTGTATTGGGATAGCTTATTCTTCTACGTTAGAATAAATTTCAGGTTTTAATACTCCGATATACGGAAGGTTGCGATATCTTTCAGCATAATCAAGTCCATAACCTACAACAAATTCATCTGGTACGATGAATCCAACATAGTCAGCTGTGATATCAGCTTTTCTTCCACTTGGTTTGTCTAGTAGTGTAACAATCTTGATGGATTTCGCTTTGCGGTAGCGGAATAATTCCACTAAGTAGCTTAGCGTCAATCCGCTGTCGATGATGTCCTCAATAATCAGGATGTCTCTTCCTTCTACTGAAGTATCTAAGTCTTTTAAGATCTTTACTTCACCAGAGGAAACAGTGGAGTTTCCGTAGCTTGAAACGTCCATGAAATCCATTTCCAAATATGTATCCATACGTTTGATAAGGTCACCCATGAAAGGCATGGCACCTTTTAACACACCAATTGCCAAAGGAAAACGATCACTGTAATCCTCAGTTAATTGTGCACCTAGTTCTCTAACCTTTACTTGAAGCTCTTCTTCACTAAAGAGTACTTTTTCGATATCTTTGTTCATTTCTTTGTTGCCTCCCAGACTTTTTGACTCGTTTTGCAAGTTAATACTAAAACAGGACCCATCGTTTCCTCGTTTGCTTCAAAAGTGGAACGTTTAAGCATGGGTATCCACAAAATCTCATGGTTGGCATCGACAATTAAAGGCCATATTTCTCTTTGTTCAAGAGGTATTTTACCTTCAATGAAGATGCTTTTGATTTTTTTGGAACCGTTTGTCCCCTTCAATTTCATTCGATCGCCGTCGTAACGGGTTCTCACATATAGCGGAAGAGCGACCTTCGATAAATCAATCACAGCTTGATTTTCTTTGACATCTTGAGGTTTTTCTTGTGTCCGAATCTCGCTGGTGATCATAAAATCGGTTGGCAGCACCACATTACCAGGGACTTCAAGCATATGCCTGTAGGCTTTATCACGTTCATCCTTATCAAATGTCATTGTGCATTCATTATAGGATTTGATAACCTGTAAGCCATTTGGGAAATGCAGCCTTCCAGAAGGGTGTTCACTTTCCAATAAGGATAATAAATTATCAATATGTATAGAGGAAAGAGATGGAGGAATTTCATTATTATAGAGATAGTTTAATATTAGTTGAATCCCACGCCTTTGTAAAGGTTTAGCCATTAAAAGCAATGGTTTGGTATCCAATAGTACTCTATCGTTTGCTTTACTCTTAATAACGGGAATCCATTCCTTTTCCATTAACGCCCCTATGTATTGTTCGTTCTCCTGTACTTGGTTGCTGAAAGCTTGAAACTTCTCATGAAGTCCAGGGAATTCCTCCTTCAAAATGGGTAGAATGTGATGCCGCAGCCTGTTTCTTCTGTAGGTATCCTTGTCATTACTGGGGTCATGCCTGAATGGAACGTCATGGACAGTTAGATATTCCATGATTTCATCCTTTGTTACCGTCAAGAGCGGACGAATAATCACTCCATCCCTAAAGGCCCGTTTAGGAAGTATCCCTGCGTAACCAGTCATAGAAGATCCCCTTCCAAGTCTCATCAGAATGGTTTCCACCTGATCGTCTGCATGATGACCGAGCGCAAGGAAGTCAGCATGATATTTCTTCATCACTTTTTCATAAAAAGCATAGCGGCATTCTCTTGCTGCAACTTGTACGGTGAGCTTTTTCTCTTTTTGATAGGCAGACACATTAATTTGTTCTGCTTCAAAAAGAAGACTCCTTTTTTCACAATGTTGCTTTACAAACTTCATATCCTCTTCGGATTCCGCCCCTCGAAACATATGATCGACGTGGGCTACTATTAGCTTCAGACGGTTAGCTTCTTTAATGGAATCTAAATAATGAAGCAAACCCATGGAATCTGCTCCCCCACTGACACCAACCACCACAGTCGAATTGGCTGGCAGCAAGTCATATTTATCTATGAATGTCGAGACAGTCTCCCACATAGTGTGTACCCATTCCTTTAATCTACGCGTATAATTTCTATTTTATCCTACCATTTGACTTCTTCTCCTGCAAAAATAGATGCTTATCCAAAAACATCCATACTGCTTTATACCCCCGTACACAACCGCAAAACGCGTGTACCTACATTATCTGACCGTATAAATAGAAGAAATATGCAAACAGAATGACCGATAAAAGCACGGCAGTTTCCATCCACCCTTTGCTTGTAGCTTTTTGTGGTACAGGCTGACTTTGTGTACTAGCACTTCTTCTAGCTGTTCGACTTGAACTTGGGGCAGTTCGTTGTTTAGCTTTGTTGTTTACTGTTTGCTGTACCGACGCCTTTGGTGAAGCGCTTGGTTTTCGTTGGCTCATGACAGAAAGCATACCGCTCTTCATTTCTTGTGCAGAAGAATACTCACCCGCTAACGCTCTCATCAGGACAACCTTATACCTTTTTAACCAAGCGTTTTTGTCAATTTGCTCTCCTAGTTGTTTTTCTCCCCCCTCTCCGTTCTTTTGGAATTGTTTTGGGTAACAGATGTGAATCATGATCATTGCTACGGCAAATAAATCGTAAGTAGCTTCTGCCTTCCTAGAACCAAGTCCCCAATACCCCCGGTCAAAAAACTCTGTGAATTCTTTAATAGCCCGGCCATGCTGGGTCGTGCCGCCAACATCCACAAGACGTACTTTGGGAGGGGTGGCCATTACAATGAGATTATCGGGTTTCAAATCTCCAAACACCCAACCTTCACGATGAAGCGTTTCAAGATCTGTCAGCAATTGAAGTATTAGAATACCAGCCCATTCCATTCCCCTTTTTTGCACAAAAGAGAAAAGAGGTTCCCCTTCAAGAAACTCCATCACATAAAAGGAAAAAGTCTGTTTTCCTCCAAGGTTTTGCCTCTCCCAATCATCTACATCTAACAAAGAAGGCCCCAGGGAGAACCCTTGGACCTTCGAAAAATGACGCAGGACATTAACCTCAGAAGTGATGGACATGCTGTTTTCACTTATTTTTAATGCAGCTAATCCCTTTGAACTCCTGGTTAGATATACATACCCCGTCGCACCGTACCCGAGTGTTCTGACAATGGTGTATCTCTCTTTATGCCATTTTCCGATAATGGTCGTCCCTTGAGGCAGGTTACCTACCGGATTCTTCAAAGTATTGTTCATCATCGGAAATCAAGCTCCTCAGGTTACGTGTTTCTTTAAAATAAGGAATGGCTTCTTGAATTGCAGGACCTGTTGGCGTGATCCCGCCTGTCGATAGCTTCGGAAAAATACTGGACAGCGATTCCAACTTCGGTGTCCAATCTAAGATCTTCTCCACTTCTTGGCGTTTTCCCGGGAAAACAAAGGCTGAAAACTGGTTATCACCAATTCTTGCATTCAAGCTTAGTGCCAAGTCCAATAGTGCTTCCTTGACGGTTGGAAGCTTAGACTTCATGCTAGCACTAGTATCGACAAGAATCAGCACCTGCAGGGAAACCGTTTCACCCAGTTCATCCACTACTTCCATCACTTCCCCGCGTTTCTCAGGTGGAAGGTCCTCCATGGAAGTTTCGGAACCCAATATTTGTTGAAGCTCCTTATTAATAACCCCCTGTAATGTCTGGGTCATCGCTTTTCTGGTCACCATCTGGACTGTCTGAGATAAGTTCTTGGCATACACAATTTGACTGACTCCGCCACCAGACATTGCGATCCCCTCTATCTCTTGCATTCCTCTTTCATCTATTGTATCCTCATCCATCACCCCAATAACATTTACTGTGATACCCTGTTCTTTCGCAAGGGCTGCCATGGCAATTGGGTCGTCCCCTGAATTTGAGCATCCATCTGTAATTAATAAGATTTGTTTTAACGTTCCTTTATACACGTTTCGTCCCCTCCTAATGCGTATAATATACATTAGCCATCATGGACGAGACGCACTTAATTTATACCTTTATTAGACAATTTACCTTCTAAGAGGTGTTCAGCCCAACCACTTCCTTTTTACTAGAAAGAGATAGTGCAAACTTGTAATCAGCCAGTAAGTTGTTTGGCAGTTTTGAAAGGTGTACTATTCGTTCCTTGACTCCCTTTGCTTTATTCGGCATTACTGCTAGAATCTTTCCTTTTCCATCGGCGCTCGTTGTTTTCATACCCGTTAAGGCAATGATCTCTTTTTCCGTCAAATTTCTTGCAATCACTGCCAGCATGTTTTGCTTTCTCCACATCATGGTTCTGGCATTATCTGACTCATTGGCGGCTCTTCTGAACATGATTTCCGCATTCATTGCCAGTTTCAGAACCTGCCTCCCAAGTAAATTCGTCGGCCTAACCGGCACCACACCAACAGTTAGGCTCTCCGGCACTTCCTCCACAACCTCACGACGGCTACCCATCTCTTTCACAAGACCCGTTACCATTTTAGTTAAAGTTTTCAACATTTAAAGCGCCTCCTTCATTCCTTGGTTTTTGGATAGATAGTGATAGGCAGGAATGGCTGCCCATTTCGGAATATTCCTCTCTATTTTTGCTACCACAACCGTCATATCGTCCTGGATCTGACCTGATCTTGTCCGAATGACTTCCTCCATTATGATATCTGCCATTTCTTGCGGGTCGTCGGTACGGATTTCGGATACTTTTCGCTTCATCCATAAATCATAGTTTTCTACATGTTTTGGTCCTTCAAAAATTCCGTCGCTCATCATAATTAGTAGGTCACCAGCTTTTAACTGGGAACTCACGACGTCCACATCGAATTCTTGAATAATCCCCATTGGTAGATTACTTGCTTCAATTTTAATTACTTTATCTCCCCTCTTCACAAAACTTGGAGTCGAACCAACTTTTAAAAACTTGGCAGATGCATCTTGAAGGTCAATCATTGCTAGATCGAGCGTAGTAAATATCTCATCGGTCGTCCTTAATGATAGGACCGAGTTAACCGATTTGATGGCTACTTTTTCTTTGATTCCAGACTGTAGAATCTCTTGAAGCAACTTTAAAGTTTCTTTACTTTCATAGTGCGCGCGCTCACCATTTCCCATCCCGTCACTAATGGCAATGGCGTATTTTCCGTGACCTAATTCTATGGTGGAATAGCTATCCCCTGATATCAGTCCTCCTCCTTTAGCGGCATGCGCAACGCCTGTGTCGACTACAAACGCTTTTGCAGAGCCGAATGATACATGACAGTACCCATTGTTATCTGAATTACATTCTTCCTTTTTGACAATAATATTCTCTCGCAATATATCTGAAAGCATCGGAGCGATGAGTTTTTCACACTCACCACGCCCTTCGCAGTATGGAACGGTCATTTCAATGTCCACATTCCCCTGCTCGACGCTGTAAATTTCCACTTGTTCAATTTCAATACCGAATGCTTGGAGGGCATCTAATATTTGATCTTCCTGAACATAATGATTCTCCCTCTCTCGCTGAATTTCCCTTGCAAAGTCCTCCATTACTTGTGATACTCCCATCAATTGATCCGCTACCAACCTCCTACTCTCCATTAATTGCTTTTTCAGTTTCTCACTCGCGTGAAACTGGGCTAGCTCGTTTTTGATCACGGTTTTTACCTTTTCCGATTTTACGCAATGGCGATCCCACTCCTTTTGCAATTTGACATTCAGGCTAATGGTGCCTTCCTCTGTATCCTCCATTAAGTGTGTCATATAATCATAGGTTTTCTGGAAATTTTGTGTCCAACACTGCTCTTTTTTAAAGCAATTTTGACACGTTTTCTCTGTAACATTGCTCAAAAAGAGATCCACTTCTTTTTCCGAATTAGGGTGTTCAAATTGAAATTTAGAAAAGCTATTGGATAACGCTTGGAAAACGTGTGAAAATTGTTCCACTCTATTGGCAGTTACATCACGGATCTTCCGCATGTATTGCTGTTGCTCTGCTGTATGTTCAGCTGTTCCTGGAATGGATTTAGCCAAATTAGCGATAGCTCTTTGTGGTGTTAGCAGAAAGAGTGCAACAGCTACCATCGACTCCATAATGGTAGGAACAATCAGCGTCATCCCATCCCCATAAATGCCAATAAGTAATGTGCCTAGAAGCAGTCCCACCGAAACACCAATTTTGTTTCCTTCACGCAGCAACCCTCCTAACAGACCGGCAAAAGCCAGCAGACTCATCTGATATAAATTGGATACAGTAGCTAAGCTTAAAATGAGACCTGTCACCACGCCTACTGTCGAACCAATGGTGGCCCCAGCAACAAATGCAAAAATTAACACAAGATAACGAGATAATATATGTTCAACAGAAAGATCATAGGCTGTCCAACCGATGGTCCCTGTCAGAACGGAAGCGAATAGAATAATGAGGCAGATAATTTCTTCTGTTTTAAACGCCTGTCGCTTTTTCTTCATTGTGATAAGCGGCAAGCTCTGGAAGAAAATAAGTGTGAGGATAAATCCAAGTCCCCCCTCTACTCCAATCATCAGCCAATCATATGTCACAATTCCTGTTGTAAAATAAATCATCGTTGTTTTGGAGAGAAAAGCCGAGAGGAAGACTAGGAACGGCATAGACTTTAGTGGCTCTATCTTTAATGCCTGTGCCCACTTGAAGAGAAGAACAAATAATATCATCCCACCCAACACATAAGCGGCTGTCAACGCCGAGATGGTGGCCGACCCAACCATTAAGGCAATCAACGTGAGTCCAGCCCGTTTCTTTTTCAAGAAATACACAGCTGCGAAAAACGGTAACGCAAAAGGTGTAATTTCATTTAAGATCAAGGCTCGTCCCAACAAAAAACCGATAAAGACTAAAAGAAATCCTTGGTGAAAAAGGATGGTCGTAAGCTTCGTTTTCGCCGAATGCATTGACTTGATTAACGTTTTTTTGATTTTCCCAAACTGAAGATTGGAAACCGGTTCCCCCAAATCTCTTTCTAGTCCCTGCATGATATCCACTCCCATATTTTATCTATTGGGGTCATTATACAAGCTCAAAAGGAAAAGATTTGTCAAAAGAACCGCCCAGAACCAAAGAAGTGTTCGACTTATTACAAGGAAAAGAGGGAAAAGCTGTCACAAAATCATCGCATTTGCTAACCACTCTCATCAGTTTTTGTAAATTATATAGGTAATTGCTAGGATAATGTTCTAATAATTCTTACATTTTTAAAATGTATTGACATATGAATGATAAGTTAGTATGATAATTCTTGTGTCTTGTGAGAGATTTTTAATTTCTTATTGTATTACTTATTAATTTGGCGGTGTAGCGACGAGCGACACTTCTACGAATTTGCTTCGAGTTGTCCCGACGGATTCACTTCCTGGCTTTACTTGCAGAGGAAGGGACACAGGCCAGTAACATTGGCGCCAGTGAATCTAAATGCATTACTTATAAATTTGGCGGTGTAGCTCAGCTGGCTAGAGCGTACGGTTCATACCCGTGAGGTCGTGGGTTCGACTCCCTCCGCCGCTACCAACTTTATAAGGCCCATTGGTCAAGCGGTTAAGACACCGCCCTTTCACGGCGGTAACACGGGTTCGAATCCCGTATGGGTCATAATGATAAAAGCTGCCACAGCTTCAGACAATATCTGAAATTGTGGCAGCTTTTTTGTGTTTGTAGAACTTATTTAAGTGGTTTTGGGTAACTTTCTTTTCATTTTGGGGTAGATCCATCCATATTAACTGTTCCAACTGTTCAGATTCAGGGTGAATATTCGTTTATCCATCGTAAATGGAATATATCCATTGTAGTGTCGATATATCCATTGCAAAAAGGATATATCCATTGTAAAACTGATATTTCCATCATAAAAAAGATATATCCATTATAGCAACTTAAGTTAAGGTAACTGCCCCTTTGCTAAATGCATAACCTAAGTTGATTGCAGTGAAAGGCGCGAAGACGCCCGCGGGAGGAAGGGACAGGGGAGACCCCACAGGCGAAGCGAAGCCGAGGAGGCTCCCGGACCGCCCGCAGGCAAGCGAAGCGCCTGGAACGGAAATCAACTGTTCTACAATTTTCCCCCTGCAAAACAAAAAACACACCCCAAAAATTCAGGGCGTGCTCAAACATTACGTTTATATATATGAGATTTTCAGCAGCAAGTTACTTTCTACTTGCTCCACGACCTCCACGTTTTGATTCCGTGTTGCGCTTCAGGGAAGATAAACGATCTTCACTATCTTTCAAGAATCTTGCCATCTTTTGTTCGAAGTTTTCCTTTGGTTTGAATTCTTCTCTTCTTCCTCGTGGTGGGCGTTGATTTGAGCGTTGTTGATTGTTGTTCGGACGTTGTGATGGTGCAGCAGAACGTGGTTGTGGCTCACGGTAAGTGTCGCTTGCCTTTTTAATGGATAGGCCAATTTTGCCATCCTTCTCCACGTTGATTACTTTCACCTGTACTTCGTCACCAACTTTAAGATGGTCGTTGATATCCTTTACATAGTTGTCTGCAACTTCACTGATGTGGACAAGACCAGTTGTTCCTCCTGGCAATTCAACAAACGCACCAAAATTAGTTATTCCTGTTACCTTTCCCTGTAACTTGCTGCCTACTTCGATTGACATAAAAAAAATGCTCCTCCTTAAAATCATAAAAAATAAATCACTTTACCTACCATTATACCTAGAGCAAAATTGAGGTGTCAATATGACGACTAATCTGACGACGAATCATCCGGCATATTGAAGATGATTTCGTCCTCTTCTGACATGAAATAATCTCTACGTGCGATCTTCGCAATATAATCATCATCGTTCAGTTTTACAATTTCCTCTTCTAAACGCTGTTGTTCTTTTTTCAGTTTTGCCAGCTCTTGTGCGACAACTTCTTTTCTATCTTCTTTTTCTTGAAGAATAGCTCGTTGGTCTAAGAGTGTTTTACCCATTAGTATTCCAAAGACTAATGCTAAACAAAAGAATAATGATAAACGGCGATAAAGCCCACGGCGTTTTTTCTGTTGTTTCAACTGCTGGTCCTGTTTTTGTTTGGAATAATCGGAATGGATTTTTGCTACCTTTTCATCTTTTGCCGCGCTCATCTTATCATTCCTCTCCTAGCGCTTTTTCCAAAAGTTTTTTACTCTATTTATTATACTATGTTTCCTATTCTTTACTAGTGTGAAAAATCCTTCAAGTTTTTTCAAAACAATGTGTAAATATTTTTTCACTACGTTCGGGACCAACTTCCATACTAGCATAAGAATCCACTTAAATGGTAAGGAACAAATTTTAACAATCCGCCATAAAAGCAACAGCAGAAAGCGAATGGTCGAGTAAAGAAACTTCCAAATACCTAATAATAATACGATAAGGGCTTGTACTAATAGTTGAATAGGCTTCACTATCAGCATTTTCACCATTTTTTCCAAGAAACGATACAAGTTGATGACAAGTTGGATGATGGATTCCAGTAAGCTTAAATAAAAATATCTGAATAAGCTTTGATAAGCTGCAAAGCCACACACGAGTGCAATGAGAATATAAAAACGAATTTCTCCTTCATTTACTCTCAGCAATACATAAAAGCCAATAAGGGCTTGCAAGAGCCAAAAGAGGATGTCATGAATAAACACAATCCATTTGGCTCTCTTTTCCCGTTTCAGAAAACGTCCATACGTATCGATGGCCGCTCCAAGCCATGCCCCCATCCCAATCATGGCAAGCATTGTATAAAGCTGGGTGCTAAGTGTCATTTGAACAACTTACTAAAGAACCCTTTAGCTTTCTCCGCCTGTTGGTCATCTAAATAAATAATTTCCATAATCTTTCCTTTGATCGAGACGACGCCACTTTCTACATCCAGGTTTTTCATCTGGAGATTTTGGCCTCTGACAGAGAGAAATCCCATCACTGTTTCTAATAAAAACTCTTCGTTATCAAAACTTTCCACTTGCTTTACACCGGTGATATCCAACATTCTGCGACTTCTCATCACGATGTCTTGCTCTTGGACAGTCTGCTTATTTCCTTGATTTGAATCATAGTATTGGTTCATATTCATCCCTCACCTATCTAGTACTTGAAGATAGTACATGTATATGAGAGGGATAATTTTTTAGAACATGCCTGTCCGTTACTCTTCTGTTTGTTCTACTCTTTCTTCTTTCACGATGGTGTACATCATGGCTGCATCTTCTTTTTTGGCATTTTCCTGAATGTTATCAACGGAAGCAGTCACAATTTTTTGGCCAAAATGGATTTTTAATTCATCTCCTGCTTTTACATTGCTGCTCGCTTTAGCTTGGACATTGTTGATATAGATGCGTCCCTGCTCTGCTACTTCTTTTGCAAGCGTACGACGCTTAATGATCCTTGATACTTTCAAAAATTTATCTAATCGCATTCTGTTACTCCCCCTGAATTAAAAGTCTGTTAAACGCCGCTTTTAATTTCCGCACTAGGCTTCGCTTTCCTTGGGGCACTTGCGGAGCCTCCTCGGCAAACCTTCGGAAATTATAAACCGTTCTTTTTCGCTTCTTCCCAAATGGCATCTAATTGTTCTAAAGATAGATTCTCGAAAGATTGCCCTAATTCCTTTACCTTCTTTTCAATATAAGTAAACCTGCGGTAAAACTTTCGGTTGGTTAGGGCTACGGCTTCTTCTGGATCAATCTTATAGTATCTTGCAATGTTAACGAGAGCAAAAAGTACGTCCCCAAACTCTGCAGCCACAAGATCTGAACTAGCATCCTGTCTCAATTCTTCCTGCAACTCCTGTATTTCCTCATTTACCTTATCCCACATCGGGGCGACATCGTTCCAATCGAACCCTACTTTACCTGCTTTTTTCTGATATTGGTATGCTTTTGTAAGGTTAGGAAGCCCTTTTGCAACCGAATCAAGAATGGACTGCTCGGCTCTTTCTCCTTTTTCTTCTGCTTTGATGGCTTCCCAATTGGTGATGACATCATCTGCATCTTCCACTGAGGTGTCAGCAAATACATGAGGATGTCTGCGGATCATCTTCTCATTAATCCCTTCTATCACATCTTCTATGCTAAAGTAACCTTCATCCTCCCCAATCTGGGCATGAAGCATCACTTGTAAAAGTACATCCCCAAGTTCTTCTATGATTCCATCTGTGTCTTCTTCATCAATGGCGTCGAGCAATTCATATGCTTCTTCGATTAAGTATTTTTTCAATGATTCATGCGTTTGTTTCTGATCCCACGGGCAGCCACCAGGACCTCTAAGGGTCGCGATGGTTTTTCTAAAAGAAGAGAATTGTTTAAAAAGCAGTTCCTCCTCTTTCACAGCTGGGACATAGACACTTGTCAGGTTATTGATTTCTGCCACTCTATCAAGTTCGTATAATGGTACCTCTGTAATTTTTTCCATGGAAGACCCTGCTGCTGTGACAATCGTCACGGGATAGTCGTCCGGCAGCATTTCCATCAAGGTGAGCTTCACTTCTGAAGCAATGAAAGCATCATATACCTGACAAAAAATCATTGCCTGGGTCGGTACAATCGCTTCTTTTACAAGCGCAGTGGCATCATGGAATTGAAAACCATCGATGGGATCGAGTCCCACTGCTGTAAACATCGGATCAAGAAAGCTTTGACCGCCTTTGATATCAAGTTTAATGATTCCTTCTTTTTCTTTTTCAAGTAAAATTTGAACGGTTTTCTCTGCCACAAGTGGATGTCCCGGTACAGCGTACACAATCTCCTTATGTGCACTAAGCTCGACTAATTCTTCCGCAATTCTTTCATACACCGTGCCGAATGTACCTTCCTGTTCATATATGGCATCAAACGACTCGTAGGTGAGCCCTTCCTTTGCAAGCTCTTCGATAACAGGATGTTCTTTCGTCCGAAGAAAAAGATGGTCCGATTGCGTTAATTGCTTGTACACTCCCATTGGAAGCTGTTCGAGGTCACCTGCACCAAGACCTAAAACCTTTATTACATTCATATATGAACACCAACTTTATGATTATTTTAAAAGTTTCACCAGCTTCTTTCCTAGCGGGAGAAGCATGAGTTCTTCTTTGGTAAAAAAGTGATTCTTTATTAAAATTAGTAGGTAGGTAAGTCCGCCTATTATCACTCCCACCATACTTTGGACGGTTGCCAGTGTACGGTTATCGCCTACTAATGAATCCGTAAGAAGCAGATAGACGCCTAAAACGGCAGACATCAACCCTATGCTCACAAGCAAAGGAATCATTGGCATCCTTTCAAAAATAGAAGTGCCAGTCTTCCTTTTTAACGCCAGGACCATCATGAAGGCGACTGCACAGAACGCGACTAATGTGCTGACCGCCGCTCCTAACGTTGATAGAGGGGAAATCAATAAGGCATTCAACAAATATTTCATACCAATACCGACTCCTACAAATAGGGCCGGAAGATACGGATCGCCAAGTCCCTGCAAGATTGCCGCCGCGGTCAAGGCAATACTGCAAAACAGAATAGACAAGCTAAGGACCAATAGAACATTATAGCCACTTTCATTGGAAAAGAGCATGATATTTACTGGTCGAATAAGCCATGCAAGCCCCACAGCCGCTCCTGCTCCTACTCCTATGCTGACACGGATGGAGAGACTTATTTTTTCTTTTATTTCTCCTTCATTGCTCTTGGCGAGAATAATGTATGGGACAAGGGAAAGTGAGAATGCAGTTGCTACTACTGTTCCAAGCTGAATGAGAGGTTGTCCCCTGTCGTATATCCCTTTTAGCTCTTTCGCTTTTTGTTCGTCGACACCTACTTCTAATAGACCCGCATAAATAGTGAACGCATCCACCATTTGAAAAAGGATCAGCAAAAGCGAGCTGATGCAAATGGTAAAGCCTTGAAGCATCAGAATCTTTACAATAGACTTCGAAGACGGAATCATGTTTAAAGGCGCAACGTTATGTTTCTTTTTCGTCTTTTGATAAAAGACCAACAGTACTAATACGGCAGCAAATCCCCCCATAACGGAACCAAATATGGCGCCTGCACCTACTTCATAAAGGGAAAATCCTGCGTTTACGAGCAGGTAGGATAGTACTAAAATAGTCCCGACTCTTATTAATTGTTCAACGACCTGAGAAACGGCCGTGGGCGTCATTTCTCCAAGCCCTTGAAAACTTCCCCTCCATACAGAAACAAGTGGCATTAGTAAAAAGGAGAAGGCGACAATCTTAATTAAAACAGAGAGCTTGAGATCCCCCATAAAAGCTGCTAAGTGAGTCGCTCCGAGGTAAAGCAGCAGGAAAAAGCTCACACCCAAAATCGTTAAGAAACAAAAGGACACCCAGCGAATTTTGCGTGCTGCATGCTCTCTTGTCTTTTCAGGGTGTTCTGCAATGATTTTAGAAATGACAACCGGAAAGCCATATGTAGATAAAATGATAGCCACCCCGTAAAAGGGATATACCTGCTGATAAATATAAAAGCCAACATCTCCTACGATATTTTGGAAAGGAACGCGATAAGCTGCACTGAGAATTTTAATGATGATCCCTGCTATAGTAAGAATCATAGCGCCTTTCCATACCTTTTGATAGGAGTGTGGTGATAATTCATTCATAAAAAAGCCCGCCTTAAAGGTATTCGTACAATTGTATAATTATAGCATATTTTTATTGGAAAGATGGATGCATTACACAAGAAGCATTATTGCTTCTCTTCAAACCACTTACTGTCCAAAAGGAGTGAATTACTGTCCATTCAGACAAAAATACTGTCCAAATTCTTGAAATACAATCCAAACTAACCCATTTACTGTCCAAACTCCCGGAAATACATGCCAAACGACAAATCTCTTAGGATTTCGACAAAAATCTACTTAAAAGAAAAGAAGCAACAGACAATCATGTCTGCTGCTCCCACTAATGATTATTGCTCCATCTGTCTTGCAAGGAATCCTGCAGCTGTTTCCACTGCTTTCTGTTCCACTTCTCCAAGCGACTTATCTTTGGACATAATCACCACTGCTCCAATTGGATCTCCGTTTGCAACGATAGGGCCAATGGTATAAGAAGCAAGTGATTCTACATGCCCATCAACGATTGCCAACTGCTGTTCTTCCGTTTTTAATACGGAATTGCGGTCTTCCATGGATTTCTCCACGACTTCGCTGATGCTTTTGTTGAGGTATTCCTTTTTGGAGCTTCCTGCGACAGCAATAAACGTATCACGGTCACAGATCAACACTGGGTGACCCAAGCTATCATACAGAGCTTCTGCATATTCCTTTGCGAAATCGCTAAGCTCACTAATAGGAGAGTATTTCTTTAAGATAACCTCTCCATCCCGGTCGACAAAGATCTCGAGCGGGTCACCCTCGCGAATACGAAGGGTTCTTCTTATTTCTTTAGGAATTACAACGCGACCGAGGTCATCAATACGACGTACAATACCAGTTGCTTTCATTTCTTAGGTTGCCTCCTTCATCCGATGATAAAAAGAGATGAGTTAAATTGGTGGAATTGATCAATATGTCCTGCTTTTGAAGAATTCACCATTCGTTGAAGTTAGTATCCTACACTCAGGGAGTTATATACATGTTGGAAAAGTTTTTTTCTGATAGTAAATTCCCCCAGTATTTATATAGACGTTTCTTCACAAACTCAAACCTATGAGGAAGCATTCACGCTTTCTTTTTTTACTTTTTCTAGTCCTTTTATCATAGAAATGGCCACCTGTATCCACTCTTCTGTTGCAGAGCGTTTCGTCTGGATGACAATCTTCAGATGCTGTCCTTCCATGCCGAGGCTTACCATCCTGCCAAACTCATTTCCTAACAAGAATAACTTCTGTCCATCCATAACGCTACTTGCTTCTTCAGAAAGAAGAATGACGAGCTCTTGTTTTGTTTGTTTGATGGAATCCACTTTTTCCTTGAGGCCGTAAACTCTCATCTCTGAGACTTGGAATAAGTAATCGACCTCTTTTGGATAGTTACCGAAACGGTCCTTCATTTCATCTTGAAGTTCAACAAGATCTTCTTTTGATTCTAACCCACGGAAACGCTTATACATATCAATCTTTTGCTTACTGTCAGGGATATAAGACTCTGGAATGTAAGCATCAAGCTCCACATCAATGGATATCTCATGTGCCTTTTTGGCATCTGTCGGCCCTTGGCGCTGCTCAATTGCCTCTTTTAGCATCTGAGAATACATATCAAAACCGACAGAATCAATAAATCCGTGTTGTTGGGCACCAAGTAGATTTCCGGCACCACGAATGGAAAGGTCACGCATCGCAATTTTAAAGCCTGATCCAAGTTCTGTGAATTCTTTAATAGATTGCAGGCGTTTCTCCGCCACTTCTGTGAGTACTTTATCTTTTCGATACGTGAAATAGGCATATGCAACACGATTGGATCTTCCAACACGTCCCCTGAGCTGATAAAGTTGGGACAATCCCATTCTATCTGCATCAAAAACAATCAATGTGTTTACGTTTGGAATGTCGACACCTGTTTCAATGATGGTCGTACTGACAAGCACTTCCGCTTCCCCTTCAAGAAACTGAATCATCACCGACTCTAATTCATTTTCGGTCATTTTTCCATGGGCATACGTAACACGTGCTTCAGGGACAAGCATGGAGATCTCCTCTGCTTTTCGCTCGATATCTTCGACCCTGTTATATAAGAAATAAACTTGACCTCCTCGGGCCAGCTCTCTTTCAATTGATTCCTTTACCAAATTTCCGTTATATTCCATCACATACGTTTGTACGGGAAAACGGTTTTCAGGTGGAGTCTCAATGACAGACAAATCACGCACCCCAAGCATAGACATATGAAGGGTACGAGGAATCGGAGTTGCTGTTAAGGTAAGCACATCAATATTCGCTTTTAGCTGTTTGATTTTTTCCTTATGGGTAACTCCAAAGCGCTGTTCTTCATCAATAATTAACAAGCCAAGGTCTTTGTATTTAATATCTTTGGACAACAAGCGATGTGTCCCAACAACAATATCCACTGTTCCGTTTCCAAGCCCTTTCATTGTTTCCGTCTGTTGCTTTCTAGAGCGGAAACGGCTTAACAAACCAATATTGATAGGGTAATCTTGGAACCGTTCTCTAATGGTTTCATAATGTTGCTGAGCCAAAATGGTTGTTGGCACCAAAATGGCTACCTGCTTGCCATCAGTAATGGCTTTGAAAGCAGCCCTTATGGCAACTTCCGTTTTTCCATAGCCCACATCTCCGCAAAGCAAGCGGTCCATCGGGCGGGTCTTTTCCATATCCAATTTAATCTCATGAATAGATCGCAACTGATCTTCTGTTTCTTGATAGGGAAAGGTTGCTTCAAACTCCCTTTGCATTTCCCCGTCTGGAGAAAAGGCATGCCCAACACTTGCTTCCCTTTCTGCATATAACTTGATAAGATCATCGGCAATGTCTTGAACAGACGACTCTACTTTATTTTTGACCTTTTTCCAGTCCGTACCTCCGAGTTTATATACTTTCGGTTCTTTTCCCTCAGAGCCTACATATTTCTGAACTTGATCAATTTGCTCAACAGGAACATAAAGCTTATCAGAGCCTTGGTATTTAATATGAATATAATCTTTATGAAGGCCATTGATATCAAGTGTTTCAATTCCTAGGTATTTACCTATCCCGTGATTAATATGGACAACATAGTCGCCAACATTTAATTCGGTATAATTTTTTATTCGCTCCGCATTGGAAAGCTTTTGTCTGTTTTTAGGCTTTTTGGCTTTCTTTTTGAAAAGCTCTTCCTCTGTGATGACTGCAAGCTTCTGCATCGGTAATTCAAATCCAGAATGCAAGTCACCCTCCACAAGCTGGACCTCTCCATGGGCAAAGGCGGAACCTTTGGAAAGCTTTCTTATGTCCATCTCATAATCAGCAAAAACCGTCTCTAGCTTCTCCATCCGCTCTTGGTTGGAAGCAAGGACTACAATTGCATAATTCGCTTTTCTCCAACGATCGATTTCCGATTTTAACAGATGCATCTGTCCGTGGAAATGCTGCATGCTCTTAGAAGACATATTAATCAAATTTTCGGGATGCGTATGTGGCACCGCCCTTAAGAAAAGAGAAAGATAAAGAAACGGTTGCTTTTTGCTATGTACAATCTGAGCAAATGAATGAGAAAACTTTAGATCGTGCACCGCTTTTCCTTCTGCCAATAGCTCTACAAGCCACTCAGCTTCCTCTTTATCAAGACTCTCTGCCGTTTCATGAATTCTGCTGATTTCATCCATGATAACCAAGCCGCCTGAAGGGATGTAATCTAGTAAACTAGCTGGTGAACTGTAGAAGAATGAAAGATATTTATACAACTCAGAAAACACTTGTCCGTTGCGTATTTGTTCGATCTCATAAGAAATATTTTCTGTTAATAGTTGTTTTACTTTTTCATTTTTTACCTTTTTAATCGTTTTAGCCAGTTCCTTCTCAAGGACTTCCCTACCATTTGTAAGCTCTTGATTTGTGAGCAGCATCTCTGTTGCCGGACCAATCGTCACCTTATCCATATGTTTTTGAGAACGCTGATCCTCTACCGTAAAATATCGGATAGACTCCACTTCATCATCAAAAAGTTCAATCCGGACGGCATATTCTTCCGTAATAGGGTATATGTCAATGATTCCCCCCCTGATACTGAAATCCCCTGGCGTTGCTACCATCCCTACTCGCTGATACCCGAATCTGACGAGACGCTCTGCTAAGTTATCCAGTTCCAACGTCTTTTCTACTTCAATGGTCAACAACGTTTGCTGCCATTTATCTTTAGATGGGAGTATTCTTTTTAACCCTGCGATAGGCGCAATGATAATTCCATTATTTTTGGTAGCCCAATGATTTAGCGCCTCTACACGTTGAGCTTTCAGTTCGGGACTTGCAATTCCAATTTCCGCTGCCAACACATCGTTTACAGGGTACAGATACAGTTCATCCTCCGGCAGAAAGCTTGCTAGGTCATCATATACTTTTTGGGCATGAAATAAATTATGCGTGATTAGCAGAATCGGCGCTTTTCTTTCTTCATACAAGGCTGCAATTAACATGGACCTTGCTGAATTAGATATGCCTGAAATTAACTGTTCTTGCAACCCTTCTTGAAGACCAACCAATACCGACTGAAAATCATCATTTTCGCTTAAGTATGGAATAAAACCTTTCATAACATACACCCTCCCCTCTCTATTATTACTGTTTCCATGTGTTTCTTTTTATCATGACGTTTCTCAGACGCAAAAAGGCTTTGGTATCTCACCAAAGCTAATTTATCTGCTCTATTGTATGAACCGTTCTTGTTCATGCCAGTCAGGATTCCGATCAAGGGCCTCCTGGCAATCCTCACAAATCGTTTTAACATGTACATCACCATTTTGTTGATATGCTATCATTTCCTGTCGTTCTGTATCCGACAGTTGATGAAACCCTAGTTCTTCTGAAAATACTGATTTGGATTCGATGGTGCCGACCTTATAGCCGCAGTGTCTGCAATGATAATGGATAGCCATCCTTTTCCCTCCACTTTTCTACAAGACCTATAAATGGCCCCTTTTACTAATAGTATAAACAGTGGGAAACATTGTTATACAGTGTAGGTTGGGTTAGAAAATACTCAGGAAAGCTACCTTAACATCCTATTATTGATTAAAAGTGTTCATTACTTGTAGGAATTCTTTGGACAAGCTCTCTTCACAGGCTTCTGCCGCTTTCTTCACGCTGTCATCAATCGCAGGGCGCTCATCAGCGTGGAATCTTCCAAGCACATAATCTGAAATGGACGGTCCATTCTTCGGACGGTCAATTCCCATTCGGATACGATCAAAATTCTGGGTCTGAAGGTGCTGGATTAATGACTTAATGCCATTATGCCCACCTGCACTGCCCTTTTGGCGAAGACGCAGCTTCCCAGCCGGCAAATCTAAGTCATCATAAATTACCACCAGATCCTCTACATCTAGCTTATAGAAGTCCAATAACGGGCGAACACATTCTCCCGATAAATTCATATATGTAAGAGGCTTCACTAATAGTACCTTTTCCCCATTTATTGTACCTTGTCCGAAAATTCCTTTGAATTTGGACTGTGTCAAGGGGATGTTCCATTTGTCTGCTAATTCATCAATCACCATAAATCCAATATTGTGCCTTGTTTCTTCATATTGACGGCCTGGATTTCCCAGCCCCACAAATACTTTCATTATTTTTCCTCCTGAAACGTCTTGCTCTTTACCAAATAAGGATTGCAAAAATTTCTTCATGGATACCTCCCACAAACCTATTCGCTATTTTTCATTTTACTTGAACATGTGGTGAAAAGGAAATGAGAAGGAGTAGAAATGATAATATCTCTTGCAGTAGAGATCTGGATTAACTCCCTGTTGATTTCCGCAAATGGCTTCGCTTTCCTAGGGGCTGACGTGAGCCTCCTCGGCTACGTCTGCGGGGTCTCAAGACTACCGCTACCTCCCACAGGAGTCTCATGCCTTGCACTCCAATTAACAGGGAAAATTGGCATGAATGAACATATACCCATTATTCCACTTACTATCTTAAGTAACAACTTTCCTTTAACAAGAGAAAAGACGTAACCTTTATGGTTACGCCTCCTCCTCTGTGCTTTCATTGTTTTCTCTACCTTCAACAAGTTCGGGCTCGCCTGGTTCTTGTTCTTCACCAGGGTCGATTTCCTCTTCTTGTCGTGGAGGTAAGATGGAAGCAATCACTTCATCATCTTCATGATTAAAGCTATATTTTCCTGATGTATTTAGGTCACCGATTGTAATGTTTTCATTCACATCAAGCTCCGTTACATCCACATCAATGGATTCCGGTACGTTGCTTGGAAGTACTTTGATGGAAACTTCATGGAGGACTTGTTGCAAGACTCCGCCATCTTTCACTCCTTTTGCATCGCCTGTAACGTGAACCGTAACATCTACATCGATTTCTGTTTTAAAATTAACTACATGGAAATCCAAGTGGACAAATTCCAGGCTTTTCAGCGGGTTGATTTGATAATCGTAAAGCATAACTTTGCGCTTATCGGAACCAATTTCAAGCGAAATGATGCCGTTTCGTCCAGTTTCACGAATCGTTTTAATAAATTCCTTACTATCGACAGTAATAGATTTATTTTCTGTATCATTCCCGTATACAACCGCTGGAATTAATCCTTCCTCACGGATTTTGGTTATTGAAGATCCTTTGAATTCTGTACGTTCATTTGCATGTAATACTGACATTCTTATCACCTTCCTGGGAAAATAAAATACTTGTCTCTCATTCAATTTCCCCAATTTACGGAAGGTTAAACATGATTCTTACGATTAATCAAATAAAGTACTAACAGATTTCTCTTCATGCACACGAATAATCGCTTCAGCAATCAGCTCTGCAACGGACAATTGTGTGATTTTTTCTATTTTCTTTTCTTCTGGTAAAGAGATCGTGTTGGTAACAACCAACTCTTTAATTTTAGAGTTCTGGATACGTTCAATAGCCGGACCTGACAATACTGGATGTGTACAACAAGCATATACTTCTTTAGCACCATTCTCAATAAGGGCATTAGCCGCTAATGTAATGGTTCCCGCAGTATCGATCATGTCATCGATTAAGATTGCCGTTCTACCTTCAATATGACCAACAATGTTCATCACTTCTGCAACGTTTGGACGAGGTCTGCGTTTGTCGATGATCGCAATCGGCGCTTTCAGGCGGTCAGCAAGCTTTCTTGCTCTTGTTACCCCGCCGTGGTCAGGAGATACAATTACAAGGTCTTCTAATTGCTTGCTATCAAAGTACTCCGCTAAAATAGGAACACCCATTAAGTGGTCAATTAGGATATCAAAGAATCCTTGAATTTGCGGTGCATGGAGATCAAGCGTAATGACGCGGTCTGCCCCAGCAGTTTCTAAAAGATTTGCCACTAACTTCGCTGTGATTGGCTCACGAGCGCGCGCTTTACGGTCTTGTCTTCCGTACCCGTAATATGGCATTACGATATTAATCGTTTTTGCAGAAGCACGTTTTAATGCATCAATCATGATAAGTGTTTCCATGATATGTTCGTTTACTGGTGCGCTGGTAGATTGAATAACATACACGTCACAACCACGGATACTTTCTTCGATATTGATTTGTACTTCTCCATCACTGAAACGAGCAACAGAACATTTTCCGATTGGAACACCTACGTGTTGTGCGATTTCTTCCGCTAAGGCTGTATTGGAATTTAATGTGAAAATCTTTAGATTAGAATCTGCATACTTTGGCATGATAACTTGTACCCTCCGCTAGGTTTTTTTAATAGGCTGTTTACTACTCCGCTGTTGATTTCCGCACCGGGCTTTGCTTTCCTAGGGGCACTGCTGGAGCCTCCTCGGCTACGCCTGCGGGGTCTCCACCTAGCGCTATCTCCCTCAGGAGTATTCGCCCTGTGCTCCAATCAACAGCTGTCAAACTCTCAGAATTAAGTTTGTCTTATTTATTGTGGATCTTGTTAACGTAGTTTTCTTTGTTTACTTGGCGAGCACGTGCGATGGACAGTGCTTCTCCAGGTACATCTTCTGTGATGGTAGATCCTGCTGCAACATATGCGCCTTTGCCAATAGTTACAGGTGCTACCAAATTGGAGTTGCAACCTACAAACACACCATCTTCAATTTTAGTTAAGTATTTCTTTTTCCCATCATAGTTGACAGTAATAGAACCGCAACCGAGGTTTACATCCGCTCCAACTTCCGCATCTCCAATATAGCTAAGATGAGAAGCCTTGCTTCCGTTTCCAAATGTCGCTTTTTTCACTTCTACAAAGTTTCCAAGCTTCACTTCATTGCCAATCTTGGAATCCGGTCTTACGTGAGCAAACGGTCCAATATTTACATCGTTTCCAATTTCACTGTCATGCGCCACAGATTGGCGGATACTTGTACGGTCTCCGATTTGGCAGTCTTTAATCTCAGAGTTTGGACCGATAATGCAATCCTCTCCAATTTTAGAAGCACCCAAGATGACAGTACCAGGGTTGATGACTGTATCTCTGCCAATCTCTGCATCCGCAGAAATATACGTGTTATCTGGGTCAATGATGCTTACTCCATTGATCATATGTTTTTTATTAATTCTTTTCTTCATGGTTTTTTCAGCCTGAGAAAGCGCTACTCTGTCATTGACTCCAAGTGTTTCATCAAAGTCTAATGTCTGGTAGGCAGAAACGATATCGCCTTGTTCTTTCAAAATTTCAATGACATCTGGAAGGTAGTATTCTCCTTGCACATTGTCATTTGAAACATTATTTAGCGCTGTAAAAAGTGCTTCATTGTCGAAGCAGTAAGTACCCGTATTAATTTCTGTCACTTTACGCTCATCTTCACTAGCGTCCTTATGCTCCACAATTTTGCCCACATGCCCTTCGCTGTTACGAATAATGCGTCCATATCCAGTAGGGTCTTCTGCGTAAGCTGTCAGAATAGTAGCCTTTGCTCCCGTGTTTTCGTGCAGATCAAGCAATTCCTGCATCGTTTCCGGTGTAATAAGTGGAGTATCTCCACAAATGACCAGTGTTACGCCTTTTTTATCTTGAAGCATTGGTGCGGCTTGCATAACTGCATGAGCCGTTCCCAGCTGTTCTGCCTGAAGGGCGTATTCGCTTTTGGTTCCAAGATGGCTCTTTACTGTTTCCGCTCCATGTCCAACCACTGTTACAATCTTCTCAAAGTTGAGTGCAGATACGTGATCCACTACATGTTGAACCATTGGTTTGCCACAAACAGGATGTAACACTTTATATAATTTGGATTTCATTCGTGTACCTTGTCCAGCTGCTAATATTACGGCATATCGATTTATCATAACGGCCTCCATTTTCACCTAATTATCCATTACGAATATATCCTAAAACGTTCCCCATTTCAAGGAAGTACACGAAAGTACATTTATTTGTCAAAAAAAAGGCCAAAAGAAAAAACAGGCTGCATAACAGCCTGTTTCACCTTCTATCGTTTAAGAAGCTCCTGCTTCTTCGTATTCTACTTCTAATTCGCCTAAGCGGTGATACTCTGCTAAAACCGCTTCTTGGATTTTTCCACGCGTCCCGGAATTGATCGGGTGTGCAATATCGCGGAATTCTCCATCCGGCGTACGTTTACTTGGCATCGCAACGAACAAGCCGTTGTTTCCATCAATTACACGGATGTCATGAACAACAAATTCATGATCTAATGTAATAGATGCGATAGCTCTCATGCGACCATCGGTATTTACGCGGCGTAATCTTACGTCAGTTACTTCCATTCTGTTCACCACCTTTTGTCCCAATAAAAAACTTAGTATTATAAATTCTCTAAATTTTCTAGAATTCCTTCTTATTTTCAAATTTTTTTTGAAAATTTTGGGCAAATTGGTGTAAAAAGAACAGATTCTATTTTACTAGAGCGATAACCTCAATTTCGACTAGAACATCTTTCGGTAAACGTGCAACCTCCACACATGACCTTGCAGGTTTGTGGGTAGAGAAATACTCCCCATACACTTCATTAATATCTCCAAATTGGTTCATATCTTTGATGAAGACTGTAGCTTTTACTACGGTGTTAAAGGATGCGCCTGCTTCTTCTAAAACCGCTTGCAGGTTTTTAAACACTTGATGAGTTTGCTCTTTTACATCCCCTTCTAGTAAATCTCCATTAGGCAACAATGCTATTTGACCTGAACTGTAAAAAAGATTGTTGACAATGATTCCCTGGGAATAAGGACCTATCGCCTTTGGAGCGGCATCTGTATGAACAACTTTCATAAACTTACACACCCTTTAGTTTAATGTAATATTTTCTTTCACATGTTGAAGATAGTTTCCTTGCTGCACTTCTATGTGTCGGTCTCTTTCACTTACCTTTTCAAGCTTGGCCAAGGAAACATAGTCATCAACCAAACGTTCTTCAATGTTTTCAGACTCCACTAGAATTCCAATACCTGCTACGGTCGCTTGAAATTCAGCCAGTAGATTAACCATTCCGCTTACTGTCCCGCCAGCCTTCATGAAATCATCAATGATCAAAACGTTAGAACCTGTTTCCAAGCTTCTTTTTGCCAATACCATTGTTTGAATTCTTTTGGATGAACCTGAAACATAGTTGATGCTTACGGTAGAACCTTCTGTAACCCTGCTGTCACGTCTTACAATGACAACCGGTACATTTAAATAACTTGCCACTGCATGTGCAAGTGGAATTCCCTTTGTCGCCATCGTCATGACAACATCTACTTTTTTATGGCTAAATGCTGTTGCGAACATTTTCCCCACTTTATTTAACACTTTGGGGTTACCAAGGATGTCGGTCATATATAGATAACCGCCTGGCAGTAATCTTTCCGGCTTTGCAATCATTTCACACAGTTCCTCAAGGTAGGCAGATGCCTCTTCATGGTTTACATATGGGATATACCTAACACCGCCAGCAGCACCAGGTACTGTGACAAGCGTTCCTATTCCTTGCTCTTCGAAAGTTTGTTTGATGATCCCAAGATCTTCACTAATAGAAGACTTTGCAGACCCATAACGGTCAGCAAAGAAGGAAAGCGGAACTAACCCCTGTGGATGCTGCAACAAATAATGCGTCATGTCCACAAGACGACCACTTCGACGTAATTTCATGCTACTTCCTCCTAAAATCCGAATATTCTAATGTAAATATAACATTAATATCCGGATTTAATCAAGACTGTTCCGCTCGCCAAGGATTCTGACGGCAAACACTTGATCACAGAACCCTCTCAAGCCATTGCAAATTCGATGCATTCTTGAATCATATTGAACGATACCGAAGACTGTCGGTCCACTCCCGCTCATTAATACGGCATCCGCTCCGAATTTCTTCATCTGGTCCTTGATATGTGCCACTTCCGGATAGAGCTTTAAGGTAACACTTTCCAACACGTTGCCAACAAGCCCAATCATCTTTTCATAATCATTTTCATGAATGGCATCAAGCATACCTTCAACATCGGGATGCTCTACCTTACTAAGGTCAAGGTTATTGTACACTTCGGCAGTAGATACACCGATCGTGGGCTTCGCAAGCACAATCCAACTATGAGGTGGTGCTGGGATATGTTGAACAATCTCCCCTCTACCAGTTGCAAGAGCAGTTCCGCCATAGACACAGAACGATACATCAGAACCTATTTCCGCGCCAATCTCAGCAAGCTCATCCAAGGTTAACCCAAGGTTCCAAAGCCTGTTCAAACCTCGTAACGTTGCAGCTGCATCACTGCTTCCGCCAGCTAATCCTGCAGCAACAGGAATCACCTTTGTTATACCGATGGAAACCCCTTTCTTCACGTTAAACCGTTCTTTTAACAGGGCAGCTGCTTGGTAGGCTAAATTTCGATTGTCGTCCGGAACATACCGATTATGAGATAGAATGGTGATTTGACCATCTTTTCGCTCTGACAGTTCAATACGGTCAGCTAGATCAATCGTGGTCATAATCATTTTCACTTCATGGAATCCATCTGGACGCTTATGTAGCACATCTAGCGACAAGTTTATTTTCGCTGGTGCTTTTTCTAACAGTCTCACTTTCTTCACCTTCTTCATTCGTCTCCAATTATCTATGTATTGTACCATATTCCTTGACAGAAATATCTCCATGAATGGGAATTATTATGTTTTCAAAAAAGGGCTGCTTTTTTGTTGCTAAAAAACCGAAGTGACTTACACTCCGGTTTTTCTTTAATCTATTTTTGTTGTTGAACAAGTTGTCGCTCTGCCAATTCTATGGCACGTTTTACCATGTTGCCGGCATCCATAGCTTTTATCCCGCCCCAGCCTTCGTGTTGGACGACATCATAGAAACCAAGTTCTTTTGCCAGTTCTTCTTTAAGCTGATGAGACATAATGCTTCGTCTTCTGCTCATGATAAAAGCCCTCCTCGTTGATCGTTGAACGCGACAATATTAGTATTGGAGGGGTGTTGTGTTTTTATAAGCGGTTATATATGTATTTTTGGGGAGGAAGATTGCTCTAAACGTCGCTGTTGATTTTTGCAATGGCTTCGCTTTCCACGGGACGGCGCTTGAGCTTCCTCACTACGTTGGAAGCCACTGAAAAAGACCTTAATTTTAAAATTTTTCTAAACACCGCTGTTGATTTCCGCAAAAGGCTTCGCTTTCCTAGGGGCTGACGTGAGCCTCCTTCGGCTACGCCTGCGGGGTCTCCACCTAGCGCTATCTCCCTCAGGAGTCTTCGCCTTTTGCTCCAATCACCAGTTAGGAATCATAAAAAACTTTACGTTATCAGTTTTTCAATGGCTTCCCTCAACCAACCGTTAATCCCCCGCTGCAGTCTCCGCCTTTTGCTCCAATCAACAGCTTAGGTGTTTTTTAGGCAAAATAAAAAGCAGCAAACAAATTTGTCTACTGCCCACTTATAGCCATATTTCCTTCTTCAAAAAATGTAAGTTGTACCGTCTCTGTGAGGACATCTGCATAGCTGTAGGATACACGTTCAAAAGCATTTTCGTCTTGATCTAGTTCTATTACAAATACTGATGGATAAGTTTCTGCTAATATCCCTATGCGCTCAATTGTCTTTCTACGACCACCGTTAGCACGAAGAGTTAACTTTTTACCTAAATTAGAATCTAACGTCCTTTTGATATCTACTAACGTTTTTCCCATTTTACTCCACCTCACTATACTATAGTTAGTGTAACATAATTTTAATAAAAAATCAAATAAAACTTAAAATTATAACAACCCCAAAAGCAACCTGTCAATATATTTCTGTCTACAATTATCTTCATATGTCTACATTTACTATGCTCATATAGTAGAATTAATATGTATAAAATGTAAAATAACCTTTTAAGCCTTGCCAAGAAAAGGTTTTAGAATAAAGATTGACATGTGAAAATACGACAAAAAACCCTTAACTTCCACCGTTAAGAGTCTTCATCTTCCTCATCGTTATCTTTGTAAGGCCTAAAAGGCATTCCAGTTCGTAACACCCCTCTTGTCTCAATACCACCCAGGCCCTTATCACCTGTTAATGTATTCCGCAGTAAATCCCAAACATTTACCCGTTCCATAAATGGAGTAAAACAAATTCTACCCACAATATAAACTGGATCAAGAGCATGAATATTTACACGAGAAGGAGAGCTTGCAAAATTTGCTCCTGCCTGTATTAATGATTCAAAGTGGGACTGGCACGCTCCTGCAAAAATGACTAACTGATCAAGGTTTGGTTGAATCCGGCGGGCTTCTTTTACTGTTTGCACAAAATGCCATGAGTGGCGATATGCTTTAAGGTCAGACACTTTCCCTTTGCTTTTGGAGTATGCATCATGGCCGGTGATAACCAAAATATCCGGTCGATACCTTTCCATCAACTCCGTTATTTTCAAAGGCATTTCTTTCTCATTTGCATGTACGCCATGTACTGGTACACCAATTCTCTCATAAAGCTCCAGGCATTTTTTTAAATACAAAGGATCTCCATCCAAATGCAACACTTTACCCGGCACTTGAAAAAAGTTTTGCTCGGTACTATAGCCACCTGTTGCCTCGTATTCATTCTTCTCCCGAATGAGCTGGTAATCCTGTTGCAGTAGCTGGAACGATCTGTTGACTTTGGATTCTGCTCGTTGCTTTCTGGTCATCTGTTCTTTACCATCTACTACTTTCAGATCCTCGTAGAGGGCGTCTGCCATCAGCCTGACATCTTCCCCATATAATAAAACAACACGCTGTTTTAATTCATTTTCATGTATATCCATCACACGAAATAACAGGTCATAATTATAGGATTTTCGTGCAACGATGTCTCCAATTTTCAGCATCATTTTTCCCTCCAACTTGGAGAAGGCATTTACCCCAACGGTGTATCTAACCTAGAGTATGCACGGGACTTTATGTGTGTGAGCACTTTCCTTGGTGTAATAAAGGTTACGAGCGCATTGGCCCGTGTTCCATTTCAGGGCATACTAAAAGCTGCCACATCTTTAGGAAATACATGATGCTGTGGCAGCTTTTTTGTGTTTGTGGTTTTACTTAAAAGTGTTTTGTAGTAACTTTCTTCTTAATTTGGCACAAACCCCTTCATATTGGTTGGCTTTGACACTAGAATAGCGGGTGAATTATCGTTTATCCATCCTAAAATGGTTTTATCCATTGTAAAGACGCTTATATCCATCGTAAAACCGATTTATCCATTATAAAAGTGATTTATCCTTTGTAAAACCGATTTATCCATTTTTGACTAGTGAATACTGTGAGTTGATTAGAGTGGCAGGGACAGGTGAGACCCCACATGCGCTAGGGAATCACCTGGAACCGAAATAAACTTGATCCAAAAAAACGACCTTAATCAGGTCGTTTCCGTTTTAAACAATGGGAACAATTCATCACTTAGAGCACCAAACTCCTCAATGGAGAGGGTTTCTCCACGCCTTTTCGGATCAATAGAAGTAGTGGCAAGTGCCGCTTCAATCCCTTGCTTCTTTGCCTTTCCATCAGGCAGGTTGCTTGTCAGGTTATTTAAAATCGTCTTCCTTCTTTGTCCAAAGCTCGCACGAACCACTTCAAAGAAGAAGTCCTCATCTTTCACACGAACAGGTGGCTCCTCACGGACTACGAGTCGAATGACCGCAGAATCCACATTAGGTTGTGGAACAAAAACTGTTTTCGGGACGATCATGACGGTTTCTGCCTGCGTATAATACTGCACTGCAATGGAAAGCGAGCCGTATTCTTTGGAACCAGGCTTAGCCGCCATGCGCTCTGCCACTTCCTTTTGCAGCATGACCGTAATGCTTTTTAGGGGTAATCCTTCCTGCAACAGCTTCATGATAATAGGAGTTGTGACATAGTACGGTAGGTTGGCAACCACTCTCACTTCCTCAAACGCCTTTAACTCTTCACCAATCAGTTCTGTTACATCCGCTTTCAGAATATCCTTATGAATAACTGTAACATTATCATAAGGAGATAAGGTGTCTTCCAAGATTGGCAACAATCTTTGATCGATTTCAAAAGCGAAAACCTTGCCGGCTCTTTTGGCAACCTGTTCCGTTAATGCCCCAATTCCTGGTCCAATTTCAATGGCTGCTGTCTTTTCCGATACTTCCCCATATTCCACAATATTCCTTAAGATGTTGGTGTCGATTAGGAAGTTTTGTCCTAGACTCTTTTTAAAAGAAAATCCGTACTTATCCAATATTTCTTTCGTTCTTTTCGGTGTGGCAATATCTTTATGCATTTATTGCTCCTCCTGGTCCATTTTCATTACTGCTTGTTTTAATCTATCTAAAGAGATATGGAACATTTGCAGGCGCTTTTGCAACTGCTTGCCGTTCGTATAGCCAATGTTTAGTTCCAAGCCAAGCCGTTCTCTTCTATTTTTGGCTGTAGGACCCGCAACAAGCCCATAATAGACAAGCGCTTCAAAAGGAATCTCTTCGGTTTCCTGTTCATACTCTTGGTGCAACCCGTTCAGCGCTTGTTGAATATCACTCACTGTGGCATGCTCTACTCCTATCCCTTTGCCGTTTTTGCCGCGCGCTTTATCTTTAGGCAAAAAAGCGTGTTTACAGCCAGGAACAGCCTCTCTGATGGTATGGCGTATCTTTTCTCCAGGATAGTCAGGGTCTGTGAATACAATGACGCCTCTTGTCTCCTGAGCATGCTTAATACGGTTTAGTATCTCCTCATTTATGGCCGATCCGCCTGTTTCAATCGTATCAGCATCAACAGCCCGTTTAATGGCTACCGTATCATCTTTTCCTTCCACCACAATAATTTCTTTTATTTTCATTTTTTCCTCCAAAAGAGTGAAACTTTTCTTCTATGATAAACGTCTAATGATATGAAAAGCAAAAACAAACAATAGTATGTATTCTACTTTATTTTGTCTTTCATGACTAATATTTATTTTAACAGAAAGGCTCTTTTCTTAAAGTTTAATATTAATTACTTGTAAAAAGTCGGCATTTGTACTTTTTACTGCTGACAAACTTTAGGAATTACACGTAGTAGCTAAAATATAACATGTAGAAAAGAGCCGAACAGAAAAAAGCAGAGGCTAGAAAAAACCCCTGCTAGAACTAATATCACCATTCATTAATCAAGAATCTTGATTTTCACTTTTTTCCTTCCCCAACGATAAGCAGCATCTTTATCAGAGAAGAACACATCAATTTTGTGGCCTTTAATGGCACCGCCGGTATCTCCAGCAACAGCATAACCATAGCCTTCCACATACACTTTTGTCCCTAAAGGAATGACACTTGGATCTACTGCAATTACTTTTGCTCCTGGATTTGAACGCAAGTTAATGCCCGTACTCGTCACTCCACTGCATCCATTACAGAATGCTGTATACGCCGTAGAAGAAACATAAAACTCTTTAGAGCTTGACTCTGTACTACGTGACACAACCTGTTGCGGTTTAGGTTGTGGTGGGGCTTTCGTTCCAACAGCAACGATGCGGTCTAAGGATTCTTTCACCGTTTCTGTTTTCACCAATTCACGGGAAACTTCTTTGCCATTCTCTAATATGACTTCATAATGATTGGCAACGGTCCCATTTTCCCCTTGCTGGACCACTTGTTCTTTCCCCTTATCAAGGGAACTATCATTTTGTGTTACAACACCAAACTCAATAGGCTCTTCCACTACATCGGTGACTTTTTCAACTCTAGTAATATTAACTACAGTATCTTTTGCTACCAATTCTTCTAGACTAGGCTCCACTCGGTCAAGATCATTTACTGTGATATCGTGCTGTTCTAAAAAGTCAGCGACCGTAGTCGAAGTAGACCATACTTGTTGTTTTTCCCCCCCGACATTCAACGCAACTTCAAATGCCTTTTCGATGGCAATGACTAGATTGTCTTTAAGTGGGGTATTTAACTGTTGACTTACTTTATCGTGCTCTTTTATATCTATATCTCTCTCTGTTAAGAAATCTTGTACTGTCTCTGCTGTCGTATAAATAGTGTGTTCCTTATCATCAATGACAAGTTTCACTTCTTTCGCAGGATCCCAGACAATCTGCATGGAATCGCTGACAACGGTATCCTTAGATGGCTCCAACCGGTCCTGTGGCTGGACCTCTATGTCCAACTCTTTTAGAATATCCGCTACAGTTTTTGCGTGCGTGCGAACCGTGACTTCCTCACCGTCCACATTCACTGTTACAGCAGCCTTTGTGCCATGAAAGACACCAAAGCCAAGTATGGTTGAGAAGACTATGAAACTAGTTAAAGTAATGGCCAGTTTCGTCCTGCTCAACTTACCAGAAAACAGTTTTTTCATGCTATTTAACATGTAAAAAAACGCCTCCTTCTCCTCGAATGGATTATATAGACAGTTATGTAACTTGTCAACCCTTTCCATTGGCTCGACCGTAATGTCTATTATGCAGAAAATTCTCACAAAAAGGAAGTGAAAACTATCGACACGTTTATCCTATGAGGAGAAGTAGAGAGGTAGAACTTATATGTTTTTTCCCGAATTGGACAAGTATCCGCCATTTTTGACAAGATTTTTTGTCATTTTATGCCGAATAATTTCTTAGCATTTGCTGTTGTTTTTTCTGCTACTTCCTCTATCGTTAATTCTTTTAACTCTGCAATCTGTTCTGCAACCAGTCTTACATAACCAGGCTCATTTCTTTTTCCTCTGTACGGATGTGGTGTCAGATATGGGCAGTCTGTTTCAATCAAAAGTTTTTCCATCGGAATTTCTTTTACCACTTCTTTTGGTTTTTTTGCATTTTTAAATGTGACAGGTCCGCCAAATGAAATATAGAAATTCATTTCCATACATTCTTTCGCTACTTCCAAACTACCTGTAAAGCAATGCATGATTCCTCCCACTTCTTTGGCATCCTCTTCTTTTAAAATTTGCACTACATCTGCTGTTGCATCCCGATTATGAATGACGATAGGTAATTTCACTTTTTTCGCCAATTGAATTTGTTTGCGAAACACTTCTTTTTGTACATCTTTGGGCGATTTATCCCAATGATAATCAAGACCCATCTCTCCGATTGCTACTACTTTTTCATGGGATGCGAGTTCTTCTATCCATGCTAGGTCCTCTTCTGTCATATCTATCGCATCGACTGGATGCCAACCTACAGCTGCATAAAGAAAATCATATTTCTCCACAAGCTCCATCGCCCTGATGATGGTTTTTCTGTCAAACCCCACCACCACCATATTCGTTACATTTTCAGCTTGGGCACGATCAATTACTTCTTGTAAATCTTCCTCATATTGATCTGCATTTAAATGCACATGTGTATCAAATAACATCAAAAACACTCCCGTAACATATTGGTTGAAATGAGAATTAAATCCTTTTATCAAAATAATATAAACAAATAGTATTCAAAGAAAGAAATAAAGAGGTGCAGCCCGTTGTTACACGTGAAACACCTCTTTCATCCTGAAATTATTTTATCCAAATACTAATTATTTTACTTTTGCACCTAATGGAAGGGACGCATCCACAGAAGCTAAGGATAAGACCCCATCCTTTTCCCCTGCTAATATCATTCCTTCTGATAACTCTCCGCGTAGTTTAACAGGCTTTAAGTTTGTAACGCATATAACTCGCTTTCCAATAAGCTCTTCTGGTTTGTAGAATTTTGCGATACCGGAAACTACCTGTCTTTTTTCATACCCAAGATCCAATTGAAGCTTTAATAACTTGTCGGCCTTTTTCACAGGCTCACAGTGAGTCACTTCTGCTACACGCAAATCGATCTTCATAAAATCATCAAACGTGATTTCTTCAGAAGCTGGTGGTGCTTCTACCACTTTTTCTTCCGCCTTTTCTGCTGGTGTTGAAGGCTGCATGACTTGTTTAATGTGCTCTACTTCCTCCTTCACATCAAGGCGAGGGAAAATAGGGTCTGCTTTCACTGTTTTTGTACCTGCAGGAATCTCTCCGAATGCGGTTAAGCTTCCCCAAGTTGTTAATGATTCTTCCACTCCTAGTTGAGCGAATATTTTACCAGGTGTTCTAGTCAAGAACGGCTTTAAAAGGATTCCAATAAATCGCAATGATTCTGCAAGGTGAGCCATGGCAGACGCAAGCTGATCTTTTGTCTCTTCATTTTTTGCTAGGACCCATGGCTGTGTTTCATCAATATATTTGTTCGTTCTGCTAACAAGCTGCCAAATAGAAGATAGCGCTACAGAGAATTCCATGTTTTCCATTGCATGTTCGTACTGTTGAACAGTGTGAACCGCGAGTTCGCTTAACGTCTCGTCAAATTCCGTTACATTGCCGCTGTAAACAGGAACTTCTCCATCAAAATACTTGTCAATCATGGCAACCGTTCTGTTCAATAGGTTGCCAAGGTCGTTTGCTAAGTCAAAGTTTACTCTTTCCACGAAGCCTTCAGGTGTGAAGACACCATCCGCTCCAAACGGAACTTCCCTTAATAGATAATATCTCAATGCATCCAGACCATAACGATCAATTAAAGTGACAGGATCTACAACATTCCCTTTTGATTTGGACATCTTTCCATCTTTCATTAAAAGCCATCCATGTGCAAAAACTTTCTTCGGAAGTGGCAGATCTAATGCCATCAACATGATTGGCCAGTAAATGGTGTGAAAGCGGACAATTTCCTTCCCTACAAGATGTACATCTGCAGGCCAATACTTCATATATTTCTCATCATTGTCCGTACCATAACCAAGCGCAGTGATATAGTTGGACAATGCATCAATCCATACATAAATAACATGTTTCGGGTCTCCAGGGACCTTTACTCCCCAATCAAAGGACGTTCTAGAAACAGCAAGGTCTTCAAGTCCAGGTTTAATGAAATTGTTGACCATTTCATTTTTTCTGGATTCTGGTTGGATGAATTCTGGATTTTCATCGTAATATTGAAGCAGACGGTCCACATATTTACCCATGCGGAAGAAGTAAGACTGCTCTCTCACCAATTCCACGGGATGGCCGCTGTCAGGGCTCTTCCCTCCTACTACTTTCCCATTCTCATGAATCGGATCCACTAACTGATGTTCTCTGTAGTATGTTTCATCCGGAACTGAATACCAACCCTCATATTCATCTAAATAGATGTCGCCCTGGTCTAGTAGTTGTTTAAAGATTTTTTCTACTACCTCTTTATGGCGGCTTTCCGTTGTACGAATAAAGTCATCATAGGAGATATCAAGCTTTTCCCAAAGCTCTTTAATTCCTGACACAATATCGTCTACGTATTGTTGAGAAGTGACACCTTTTTCTTCAGCTTTTCGCTGAATCTTCTGTCCGTGCTCGTCTGTACCAGTTAAGTACATCACATCAAAGCCTTTCAAACGTTTATAACGGGCCATCGCATCACCCGCCACTGTCGTATATGCATGACCAATATGTAAATTACCACTCGGGTAATAGATAGGTGTTGTAATGTAAAAAGTTTTTTTATCGGCTACCATCAAAAATTACCTCCCTATAATCGAAACATATAAAAGTAGAAAACTCCCGCCCAATGGACGAGAGCGATGAGCGTTTTCGACTTCCTATATATATCAACATCATAACCTATTTTTTATAACTATTATACATGGTTTACGCCAGTATTGTTAAGGATTGAGCAAAAACTTTTTCTATCCCCTTTCATTTCCACAACACATTACGATGTGTTTCCTACCACTTCCACATTTGTCGAAAAATTTGTCGAAAAAACTAGTTGAAATTTGTCGAATGATGATTATAATTAAGTTAGTATTCTATTGAAAATTAGTAAGTAATTGTAAATGTTAACCAAGAATAGATTCCAGTAAACCCTTATTACAAAGCTATTTTTCCGCTTTTTGAATACAATTTTTAAAAGAAATACAAATATTTTCAAACATAATTGTTGACGAATTTTGTAAATATTGTTATGATGAAAACACGTTAGATTTGTCGAATAATGACGAAAATGATAGATTAATATTATTCATCATAAATTATAATTTTGAGAGGGGTATTTTTCTTATGAAATCTACTGGTATTGTACGTAAAGTTGACGAGTTAGGCCGCGTGGTTATTCCTATCGAGCTTCGCAGAACGTTAGGAATTGCAGAGAAAGATGCTTTAGAAATCTACGTTGATGATGAAAAGATCATCTTGAAAAAATACAAGCCAAACATGACTTGTCAAGTTACTGGTGAAGTTTCTGACAACAACCTTACTCTTGCAGATGGAAAAATCATCTTAAGCCGTGAAGGTGCAGAGAAAATTATCCAAGAGATCCAAAACAACTTGCAAGCTAAATAATGATATGACATAAAAAGAGGGTGCTGCGGCACCCTCTTTTTTATATGCAAATTAATTTTTAAGTCTCGCCTAACACCTTCCGATTTCCGTTCCAGGTATTCGCTTTCCGCGGGACGGTGCATGAGCCTCCTCGGCTTCGCCGAAGCCACTGAAAAAGACTTTGATTTTGAAATTTCACTAAACACCGCTGTGGATTTCCGCAAATGGCTTCGCTTTCCTAGGGACGGTGCTTGAGCCTCCTCGCAACGCTTGAGGGGTCTCAAGCTACCGCTATCTCCCTCAGGAGTCTCCGCCTTTTGCTCCAATCCACAGCTAGGAATCGTAAAAAACATTACGTCATCATTTTTTCAGTGGCTTGGCTTCACCTGCGGGGTCTCAATCAACCGTTACTCCCCCGCTGGTGTCTCATACCTTGCACTACACTCTTTAGGGAGAATCTTATTACTATTCAACATGATATGCTTGGTATACTTCTCTTTTTGGTAAGTTACGCTCTTTGGAGACTTGTTTGATGGCTTCTTTGGATGAATAACCTTCTGTCTCCATCACTTGTTGGACATGCTCTAAAATGGAGAGGTTCTGCCACCAGGATTCTGTGTCATCCTGAACTTCTTCCCTACTTCCTTCTATTATAATGCAACACTCACCCTTAATCCCTTGCTCTTCATAAAGAGCCAATACCTCAGAGATACTCCCTCGTGTGAACTCTTCAAATTTTTTCGTAAGTTCGCGGCTCACGACGATGGAACGATTCCCTAGTATCTCATGCATCACGCTGAGTGTTTCTTTTAAACGATGTGGAGATTCGTAGAGAATAAATGTATCTGTGAACTTTTTTAAACGCTCCAGTTCCTTTTTCTTTTCCTTCTTCTGACGGTCGAGGAATCCATAGAAGTAAAAAGGCTGTGACACTAATCCTGATGCAATTAAAGCTGTTAACGCTGCGTTTGCTCCCGGCAAAGGAACCACGTATAGCTTTTCTTCTAGGGCTTCCACCACTATTTCATAACCTGGGTCTGAGATCGAAGGCATGCCAGCATCACTGACAAGTCCAATGTTCTTTCCATCTTTTAGAAGGTCCATTATTTTTCTGCCGCTTTGTTCTTTGTTGTGTTCGTGATAACTGATTAAAGGAGTGGTTATTTCGAAATAGTTACATAGTTTTTTGGTGTTACGTGTGTCTTCTGCTGCGATATAGTCTACTTCCTTTAACATCCTTAGGGAACGGTAGGTAATGTCTTCTAGGTTCCCGATGGGGGTTGGGATGAGATAAAGTCTGCCTTGAGTATATGATTCAGAAAAGCTATTTTGTTGCCATAATTCCATATTGTATCCCTCTTTTATGATTAAACTTGTTCTTTCCCAAAGAGCATCTTTCTCACTTCCAGTGTGTATTCGCCGTTTTCATCGTACACTAATAATGGTGGAAGGATTTTTAAGTCAGGGTTACCGTCCTTTATTCCCTCTATTAGAAGTGTATTGGCGGGTTTTCCTAGTTTGGAATGAACAAATTGAAGACGCTTTGGTTCAATGCGGTATTTCCTCATCAAGGAAATGATATCTAATAGCCTGCCTGGACGATGTACAAATGCGACTTTTCCGCCTTGTTTCGTAATCTGACTACTAACCCGTACGACATCCTCAAGCGTACATTCTAATTCATGCCTTGCAATAGCATAGTGGATATTGCTGTTTATCTTTTCTTCCTGCGCTGTTAATGGAAAATAAGGTGGGTTGCACGTTACCACATCATATTTTCTATTCTCTAACATAGCTGGAAGTTCCTTAAGATCCATGTTGATTACTTTTAGCTGATCCTCTAAACCGTTATAAGAAAAGCTCCGCTCAGCCATCCCAGCAAGTCGCTCCTGAATCTCTATTCCAGTGATATTTCCCTTTGTCCGTTTACTTAATAAAAGTGGAATAATGCCGTTTCCTGTGCATAGATCCATCACATTTCCTTTTTGGATGGGAACATACACAAATTGAGCCAACAGAACTGCATCTAACGAAAATGAAAATACGGATGGACTCTGTATAATCCATAAATTCTCCGCCAACAAATAATCCAGGCGCTCATCGCCTATAAGCTCTACCATCTAACAAAACCCTCTCGTACCATAATCTTTCTCTATTATAACGCAATCCCAACAAAAAACATAAGAGACAGTAGAAGAAAGTACTGCATATTATGTCATAACAATTTACCTGTGGATTGGAGTACAAGGTGTGAGACTCCGCAACGGAGGAGGACACTGAAAACTGATAACGTAAAGTGTTTAATGGTTCCTAGCTGGTGATTGGAGCAAAAGGCGAAGACTCCTGAGGGAGCTAGCGCTAGGTGGAGACCTAGCAGGCGTAGACGAGGAAGCTCAAGTACTGTCCCGCGTCATCGACACAAACAAAAAGCCGCTACCCCGTTACGGAGAAGCGACTCTTTACTTCTTATTAAGAAAAGACAAGCAAAACATACAATCCCCTTCTTTGCGTGGACTGCCGAAATTCAAGTTGCAAATATGAAACCCTTCCTGGTAGAGCCTGGCCAAATTATCATAACCTTCCCCTACATCTGTCTGTTTTTGCTGGTCCTGCTGCTTTTTCTGGCGTTTTTGTTCCGGTAAAGGAGTCTCATCCTCCACAGCCGTCATTTGCTCTAGACGTTTGCGGAGGTGACTGTTTTCCACCAGCACACTGTTGTTTTCTTCAATAATCAGGGCAAGGTGTTCTTTTAATTCTCCAAGCTGTTTATATAAATGTCCGATCTGTTCTTCCATGTTGCTGACAGAATCAAAAATTTCCTTCTTGTCCAAGTTTTCCACCTCTTAATCTGTGGCTTGCGTTGAAACGGCTCCCTCTTGAAGTAATTCGTCTAGAGAAAATTCGACCACACGGTCCTTCCCGGACAACTCCACTTGAAGCACGCGTTCGAGTATATTCAATCCTACAACCCGGCCTACCCCATTTGGTGTTTTAATTACTTCATCCAAATCCGGTAATTGTTCTTTAGCGGACTCGTATTCGTCATTTTCATATTTCAGACAGCACATTAGACGACCACATAGTCCGGAAATCTTAGAAGGATTCAACGACAGGTTTTGATCCTTCGCCATTTTGATGGATACCGGTTCAAAGTCTCCTAAAAATGTGGAACAGCAGAGCATACGTCCACAAGGGCCGATACCACCCAAAAGTTTGGCTTCATCACGAACACCAATTTGTCTTAGTTCGATTCTGGTACGGAAAATGGAAGCAAGATCTTTCACAAGTTCCCTAAAGTCCACTCGTCCATCT
Source organism: Bacillus sp. CHD6a (assembly GCF_001293645.1). Taxonomy (GTDB): domain Bacteria; phylum Bacillota; class Bacilli; order Bacillales; family Bacillaceae_I; genus Sutcliffiella_A. The sequence continues at coordinate 5,345 of NZ_LBMD01000028.1, read as the reverse complement.
GCAGTGAAATAGAAGATGATCTTATTGCGATCAAATGTGTATTCCACATCGACTAGTTTCATATCCAGCCCATGGTCATTTACTTTACCGAAACATACATCAAACGCTTCGTTAGCAGCCTTTTTATTTTCTTCTACAATAAGTCTGTCTTTTTGATCAGCAATGCGAAGTACTTTTTTCAATGGCAGAACGACATCGTTTTCATCGACTTTCTTTTGACCGATGACAGCCTTTCCGAACTCCACACCTCTTACCGTTTCCACAATAACAAACTCATTATCTTTTATATCAAGCCCATTTGGGTCAAAATAGTATATTTTCCCTGCTTTTTTAAAACGAACTCCTACTACTTCATACAAACTAATATCCCTCCTGCAAGTTTAACGCTAATTGTTCCATGAGAAGGTGCGGATTCACATTCGATGCTAACCGAGACTTGCTCTGTAATATATAGGACAGTTGCTCGGTCACTCGCTGTTGAGTCGTCTGGAGTGCCAACTTTTGAATCAATTCTTTCTCGTCGACAAACACCAGTTGCTCCTCTTTGGATAACTGAGCATACAGCATATCTTTATAAATAAACAGCAGTAAATCTAAACCTATCTCCAGCTGCTTTCTATCGGAAAAATGGGGTATCCATTTTTCTTGTATAAATAGCAAAGATGCCTGAGGACGATTAAATATTGCTTCATACAATTTTATCACTAAGTTTCTAGCCAGCGCAAACCAATCATCTCGACATAATTCTACTGCTTCCTCTAGGCTGTTCGTTAGGGATGCCGCTGACTTGGCTAATGGCAGTGGAATATCTTCCGCTGTAAGCTTCGCTATCAGTCCTTCAGATGTTAATGCGCGGAACGATAGTGGCTGACACCTTGAAATAATTGTATTTAATATTTGATTAACATTTTCAGTCAATAAAAAAGCGAACGTTTCTTGGTTCGGTTCCTCCAAAAATTTTAATAAACTATTGGCTGCATTTGTCGTCATCTTATCCGCATGCTCAATAATATATATTTTCCTCTTAGATTCCAAGCCCGTTTTCGTAAACTCTTCTTGCAAGAATTGAATTTGTTGCTTCTTGATGGAGTTACCGTCCGGCTCCACGACATGGACATCCGGATGATTTCTTGAATCTATCCGCTTACAATTTGAACAGCTCTGACAGGGATTAACTCCTTTTAGGTCTTTACACAACAAGCTCTTTGCAAATAGGTAGCTGACTTCTTTTTTTCCTGTGCCCTTCATCCCATCTAGCAAATAAGCATGAGCGATTCTATTTCGCTCTAAACTGTTTATGACGATCCTTGCAACGGTAGGCTGGTTTTGTAGATCCGACCAACTTTTAATCACTTTTTATCACTCACTAACCTACATATATAAATTGATGAGCAAGCCCTTAATCTCACCAATACTGCTTAATATGTTTATTCTTGATTCCTCTTGGCTCATGACCTTTTCAGTCAGGCCGAGAAGTGCTTCGTCTACTTGCTTGACCACTTGCAGATGTCTAGATTGTCCATCATTTGTCCAATGATGCGACTGATTCAGTTCCATTCCAAATTCAACCGCCTCTTCCATAAAACGTTTAACAAGTGTCTTATACTTGGCTAAGTCTTGGAAAGAACGAGAATTTCCTAAGCGGTCACCTACCAATTCAATATCCTTCATTAATAACTGCAACTGTTGGGTATGCAGTTTACTGGAGTGTCTTTGCATGATTTCACCAAAGGCAGTCGTGGCAGCAGAAGCGCTTCTCGTATCCATCCTTGCATTATCTACGTTTGTTCTAAGGTCGGTTGATATTTTCATGACAGTATGTCCCTTTCCCATAACTTCATTTCATAGAACCTTTATCTGAAAAAAAGCAGCCTTTCAGCCGCTTTACGTTAAAATTGATGAAAATGCTCAATAGGCAAGACAAAGACCGTCGCACCGCCCACTTCCACCTCTACCGGGTACGGAACATAGGAATCTGCATTCCCACCCATAGGTGAAACAGGTGCAACCAATTGCTGTCGATGCTGGCAATTGTCTTTAATGATATCCAATGCCTTTTGTACACGAACGTCTTCCGTACCAATCATAAACGTAGTGTTTCCAGACTTCAAAAAGCCGCCTGTACTCGCAAGTTTCGTTGCACGGAAATTATGTTCTACTAAAGCATTCATTAATCGATTGCTATCTTTATCTTGAATAACAGCCATAATCATTTTCATTTAAAGCGCCTCCTTTATTTTACCATTAATCATCTTCCACTTCATTACTTCGTATTTGGTAATTTATTTTTATGATAAGAATTAGAATCCGTGTCTAGAAATATAAGAGATTAATACCTCTCTTACTTGGTTGCACACGGACTCAAAGTCCATAGACGCATCCACTACTGTGATTCTATCTCCATACTTCTCTTTTACAAGATCATATCCTTCTTTTACCTTATAATGAAAATCTAGTTTTTCTTGATCTAAACGGTTTATTTCTCGTTTATTATTCGCTTCAATTCGTTTAAGTCCTGCTTCTGGTTCTATATCAAAAAAGATAGTAAGGGAGGGCATCATTTTTTCCGTTGCAAACTCATTGATGCTAAGCACGTCTTCTACCCCAATTCCCCTCGCATGACCTTGATAGGCAAGAGAACTATCAATAAACCGGTCACACAGCACAATCTTATTTTCTTCTAATGCAGGTATCACACGCTCCACTAAGTGCTGACGGCGAGCAGCCGCATAAAGCAATGCTTCTGTTCTTGCATCCATTTCTGTATTGTCACAATCTAATATAACTTTTCGGATTTGCTCAGCTATTCTAATGCCTCCGGGTTCTCTTGTCAGTAAAATAGGATAATCCCGTTCTGTCAATTCCGCTGCCAACTTTTGAATGACAGACGTCTTTCCTGCACCCTCAGGCCCTTCAAATGTAATAAATAATCCTTTCACAATCCTTTTACTCCTTTATCTTCTTATATATATAAATATAATTACTTTTAAATGCTTCGCTAGCTTGGAACCTTCCACCAATTTGTTGGAGAGCCTTTATGTATTCCACGGTAGAGCTTGTAATCTCTTCTCCATTAAATAAAAGTGGGATTCCAGGAGGATATGGTACAATCCCTTCGGCAGCGACTTCACCGATTGCTTCCTCTATCAGGCATTTCACCTTTTGATATTCCGCTTGTTTGCTATAAGGAATGGCAAGATCACTAATTTCAGCTGGAAAGGGCGGAAGCGTGATCTGTTCCTTTTTTTGGCCTCCATCTGTTTCTTTGGATACGGCCCGGACTATCCTCTCTATCATATCATGTTTTTTCTCATTCACCGCTAGTGGCAAGATAATTAATACATTCTTAGGGTCTGCCAGTTCCACATAAAGGCCTTCCGTTTCAAGAAGGTTGGAAAATTGAAACCCACTCATTCCTTTAGTGGAGCGCAATGTAAGCTTTAAAGGGTCGACAAGTAAACGACTGTCACTAGGAGTAACCACTTCTATCTCCTTTACCTCCTTCAGCTGTTGATGAACACTTACAATATTATCTACAATAGCTTGTCTCTCCAGTTGAGACATACTCGCAAGATAATATCTCGCAAGATCCAGGGATGCCATTATCGGATAGGAAGGGCTGCTCGACTGTAACATCTTAAGGTAATGAGTGATTCTTTCCTTCTTCACCCTATTCCCCTGAATATGCAGCCATGATCCCATTGTCATTGCAGGCAAGGTCTTATGGGCAGAATGTACGACCACATCCGCTCCACTAGCGAGCGCCGATTTAGGAAAGGGGCTCCCAAGCAGAAAGTGGGCCCCGTGAGCTTCATCCACTAAAACGGGAATGTCATAACAATGTATAGCTCTTATAATATCCTCCAAATCTACTGCTACTCCATAATAATTCGGATTGGTTAACACAACAGCAGTTATCCCGTCTACCGTTTCCAGTGCCTTATATAGATTGGGTAAGTCGACAGATACAGCAACACCCAAATTCTCGTCCACTTCACACGGTAAAAAAACGGGATCTACCCCTGCAAGCTCTAATCCATTTAATATGGACTTATGGCAATTCCTTTGCACCAGCACCTTGCTACCCCGGTTACACGTGGCCAATATCATTGCGAGGTTTCCAACAGTTGATCCATTCACCAGAAAAAATGTCTCATCAGAACCGTATAAGTCACTCGCTAAACGCTGCGCCTCATCAATCATGCCTTCTGGATCATGCAAATCATCCAATCCCGAAATCTCCGTCGCATCTATTTTCAATATATCGTTATAATAATCCCTTGCTTCCTCAGGCAAAACAGTACCATACTTATGGCCAGGAACATGCCCGGACAATGGTGCACCTTCCCAGTGACGTCTTAAACCTGAAAACAATGGAGTTTTAGTTTGATCTAGCATTTGCACACCCTCTAATGATTCATTTCCCATACTCCTATTATAACGGATAGAGCTTTAGACATATAGTTACCTACCAATTAAGAGATACTAAAAAAATAAAAGCCCTATACAGGACTTTAATTGTAGCAGACTATTTTTTTGTTTTTAGGGTTTTGTTAAAAGGTAAAAGACACTAAGAATAGATTTTTGGAATAGTGATTTTCCTCAACTGTTGCAAGTAAAACTTATATTTCGGATCTTCCACATCAGTCTGAAGCATTGTTCCTTCACATTCCGTACAGATAAACGACGTGTATAAATGAATTCCTTTTTCTTTTTTCTCTTCACAAACGATACACGTTTCCCCAAATGATGAATGAATGGCTGACTTCATGTCTCTTTCTCCACCTCCATCCACTATTCTAACCAAATCAAAGAATTGTATACTACTTTAGTAAAATCCCAGCCTACCAATCTCCTACATCTAGTGTATGTAAAGCCTACTAGTCTGTGTTTGTCTTTGGATAAAAAAAGATTGGGGTTACTTGGTTGAGAATTCATTTTGGAGGAATTGTTCGGTAGGTATTCTTGCTATCATTGACAATTAAAGACGTCTACGATGGGGACCCCTTCGTTATGTGGTCTTTATAGCGGGGGGCAAGACCTCTGGGGGGGGTTTCTGCTTCTGATGGGCTTTATAACAGTGATTAAGACTTCTCGGGGAGGGATTGCTGGTTGTGAAGGGCTTTATAACAGTGATTAAGACCTCTTTGGGGAGGGATTGCTGTTTTTGAAGGGCTTGATTACAGTGGTTAAGACCTCTATTACAAAATTCTCTCCTCCTACATGTCCTTAAATCCTCCATGAAGACACTCTGCATGAAAATATCTCCTCCAAAGTGTCTTCATCCCCACGATGAAAACACTCTCACCAACTTCCCCCCTCCCAAATTGTCTTCATCCACCAAA
>NZ_LBMD01000027.1 GCF_001293645.1 Bacillus sp. CHD6a | reverse complement strand
TTTTGCGGAAATCACCAGCGGTGTTTATAATTAAAGACATTTTTAGTGGCATTTAACGCAGTGAGGGAGGCACAAGCACACACGCCCAGCGGATAGAGAACACAAAAGGAAATAAGGAGTCTGAAAAACTCTCGACAACAAAGCTTAGCATTCAACAAATAGAATGAAGATATGGTAAGATAGTGGGTAAAGCGCTTACCACAATAGATAAAGGCATCACAGGAGGTAATGAACAATGAGCAAAAACGTTGGGCGTATTGAGGAGTTCACACTCTACAGCAACGAACTTAATGAAGAAATGACCCTGATGGTATACACACCAGCTAACTATTCACCACTCTATAAATACAACATCTTAATAGCTCAGGATGGAAAAGACTACTTTACACTAGGTCGTATTGGAAGCACAACGGACAAACTGCTAGCCGCAAACGAAATGCAAAATACCATCATCGTAGGTATACCTTACAAAGACGTAAAAGATAGATGGGAAAAGTATCACCCAGACGGAAGCAAAAACAGTGCCTACATTCGCTTCCTTGCACATGAACTGACGCCATATATCGATGAGAAATATCCATCGTATCAAATGGGGATGGGACGAGCTCTTATTGGAGATTCTTTAGCTGCAACTGTCTCCTTGATGACCGCTCTTTCTTACCCGCACACATTTGGCAAAGTCATCATGCAATCTCCATATGTGGATGAAAAGGTTATGTCTAAAGTACAGGATTTCGGACAACCTTCCTTCCTTTCTCTTTACCATGTAATTGGAACAAAAGAAACCGAAGTACCTACCACAAATGGAGAGAAGAAAAACTTCATCGAACCAAACCGTGCCCTGCACTCATTAATGAAAGAAAAAGGTTTCTCTGTATACTACGAAGAATTCGAAGGCACACATACCTGGACCTACTGGCAACCAGACCTAAAACAAGCCCTACCAAAAATGCTATCGTAATTTAAGTGAAATTAGTTGGCAGTTGGATATTTAGAGCTGTGGATTGGAGCAAAAGGCGAAGACTCCTGAGGGAGATAGCGCTAGGTGGAGACCCCGCAGGCGAAGGCGAGGAGGCTCCAGCAGCGCCCCTAGGAAAGCGAAGCCTTTTGCGGAAATTCACAGCGATGTTTTAACAATATCTAAATTGCTACAGGTGTTATCCACCACCAATAGTTATTTATGCATGAACAGGAAACTTTTCTATTCTTTTGAAAAAAATTACGATAAAATAAAAGTAGAAGTTACTTTATTGCAAACGCTAATAGGAGGGATATTGGATGAAATATGGAATAGCTATTTTTCCGACCAAAAAATTACAAGATCTCGCAAATTCATTTCGAAAACGTTATGACACTCACTACGCACTAATTCCGCCGCATGTGACGTTAAAAACAGCATTCGAAATAGATGAAAGTGATATGAAATCAGTAACCGATGAGCTTCAAGCTATCGCGAAAGATACCACACCAATCCCTTTGAACATTTATAAAGTGAGCTCTTTTGCTCCAGTAAACAATGTCATTTACCTTAAAGTAGATCCAACAGACGAACTTGTATCACTACATGAAAAGCTTCATTCCGGCATTGGGTATTTTCAAGATAACCGCGAATTTTCCTATGTCCCTCACATAACTATTGGACAAAATTTATCTGATGATGAACACTCGGACGTTTTAGGTCAATTAAAAATGACCAATATTGAACATGAAGAAATGGTTGACCGCTTCCACCTTTTATATCAATTAGAAGATGGCATGTGGACGGTTTATGAAACATTCCGATTTGGAAAGGATTGCTGACCCTTGCATGTACAAGTTGTAGATACAGAAAAAGAACTGCAGGATGCTTATTCTGTTAGGAAAATAGTTTTCGTAGAAGAGCAGCATGTTCCTCTTGAAGAAGAGATTGATCAATACGAAGAAGACTCTACCCATTTTGTATTGTATGATGAAGATCAAGCAGTCGGAGCTGGTCGCTTCCGTATTGTGGAAGGCATTGGAAAAGTAGAGCGAATTTGCGTTCTTCCTTCCTATCGCACCTCCAAAGGCGCCGGTCGCCTTATCATGAATACCATTGAAGAATATGCAATGACAAAAGAAATGCATGTATTAAAGCTGAATGCTCAAACACATGCGGAAGCCTTTTATGCAAAGCTAGGATATGAAACGATTTCTGACATTTTCATGGATGCAGGAATTCCTCATGTCACCATGACTAAAAATATCTAGAAAGATATCTCTCTAAGGGAAACCTGATGAGAGATATCTTTTTTGTTTTCTCATACTTTTACCGCTCCTAACGAATACTACTGTCAAGGACCCAACATAAAGGATGACACAATAATGATGGACTACGGTCAAATTGCAGTAGAATTGGTAATCGGTTTCTTTGCCCTATTTTTCATTACCCAGATGCTCGGTAAAACACAAATCACTCAAATAACGCCATTTGATTTCATATCAGCACTTGTATTAGGGGAACTTGTGGGAAATGCATTATATGATAATGATATAGGTGTGGTGAAAATCCTCTTTACATTAGGGATGTGGGGAATTTTAATCTTATTACTTGAAACGATCACACAGAAAGTGCGAAAAACTAGAGGCATATTAGAAGGAAGACCGTCTATTGTCATACATAAAGGAATGATAAACAAAAAAGAGTTGAAGAAATGCAAACTAGATATTGATCAACTAAGACATCTACTTCGTTCAAAAGGTGCTTTCTCCATTCAAGAAGTGGAGTATGCCATACTTGAAACTGATGGAACTGTCAGTGTGTTAAAGAAACACCCCTATGCTCAACCTATTAATGAAGATCTTAATATCCCTATTAAAAGTGTCACGCTTCCGATTCCCGTAATTTCTGACGGAGAAATTTTAATGGACAATTTAGATGAATTCAACCTTTCAGAGCAATGGCTACTAAACGAAATAAAAAAAATTGGCCACCATACCCCACAAGACATTGTATTTGCCGAATGGGAAGAAGGAAAGCCAATATTTGTGCTGCCTTACACAGAAGAAGATTCCACGACCAATTGATTGTCTCGAACGATGAGTTTCACACGTTGTTCTTGTATTAATTTGGTCAAATAAGCTGTCACTGCTGTTCTGAATAACATAAATGACGGCACGTTGCGAATGGTAATTCCTTTCTCGGCGCAAGCTTTTGTGACTAACTGTTCAATCGTTAATCCATTTTTCTCATGATTAATTAGTGAGAATAGTAAAAGCTCCATCTGGCGGTGAACCTGTATATTTTCTTTAATAGTAGGAAGGAAGTTTTTTTCATAATTCCCGTGTCCAGGTACCGCACCTGCACATGGGAGCTTTTTTATTTTTTCAAGGCTTTCCATTGTCTGTTTTGCATCGACAATATAAGGAATCCCGTGTTTATGTATGACTTCCACATCGAAATAGGCGTCTGCGGCAAACAGAATATCTTCAACCATCACTCCAAACTGATGGTAACTGTGCCCGGGTAAATCAACGGTCTTAAAGCGGGCATCTCCTTCTATTACCTCCCCTGCTTCTTCAAGAATTAGATCCACTTTTACCGGCTTGCCTTCTAGAAACTTATTCCGCCATTCCTTAATCGGGTTGACACCATGAAACAAGTATAGAGGCTCTAGCATCGGTTCTTGGAGGATGGCAACTTCAAATTTAGGAGCGATGGTATAAATCTTATGTTCGCTTTGCAAATAGGCCGCTCCGCCGTAATGGTCGGCATGGGCATGGGTAAGGAATAAATGCGTCAATGGTAGTTCCTTATTTTTCAGCGTTTTTATCACTTTTCTCATCGTCTGTTCTTCAAGCCCTGCATCAATGAGCATTCCTTGCCTGTTTGAAAAGCGCACATAACCTATGTTAACGGCCCCTTGAAAATAAAACACGTTATCTGTTATCGGATGAAACTCCACGTCACACACACTCCCTATTTCATTAAACTACTAGATGGTTTCGTGAAAGAAGCGCCCTTTTCCTGTTATGTCCGCCAATAATTTATCGGAAATGCCAGAAGTCTGCTTTTCTCTTTTTCGATTAACCTGGTTATGCTGTATATTTTTATGAATTTCTTCCCACGATAGCTGCTGGTCCACTCTGTAAAAAGCAGGTCTTATAACAGGATCAAGTTTAAGCATTTGTTTTTCGGAAATAGTACGGTTTGCATATTGTGTGTAGGCATCCATTTGTACTGGTAAAACATATCCCATCACATTTCTCCCCTTCCTATTCTACCTATATTTTTCCCTGTTTTTGCATAACACAAACTTCCTTTGACTCGTGTTCTCTCTATATAATATGTGGTACTATGGATAAGATTGACGGTTATAAAGGAGTCTGCACAATGAAATCTGCTGTTTGGAAAGAACGAACATTACATATAAAATCAATGACTAGAGAATTGTATCAAGAGGTGTACGACGCCGGTGTAAAGGGCGATCTAACATGCAAATTCTGTGGTGAGAGGGTTAAGCTTTATTTAGGATTAAGGAAAGAACCTCATTTTTTTCACCTAGATGCTTCTATCACTCATAAAGAAGAAATACCGAAGACAGAAACAGTGGTAACCAAAAAACAAGAATATGTGGAGCGAGATGGATTTCGTTATCCAAAATCAAGAACTGTTATTGCGGAAAAAGAAAAGCCAGTAGAGACATGGAAAGCACCAAAGCCGCTAACACATCTTCCTATCTTTATTAAAGAACATACGAAAAGCCATTTGAATATAAGCGGGTTCTTTCATGGATTACAAGAAAAAAATATATTTTTAGATCCTGCCCAGCAAGAAGCTGTTTCGACAGTAGACGGACCATTACTAGTACTTGCCGGCGCCGGCAGCGGGAAAACACGAGTATTAATCACTCGGGTGGCATATATGGTTCAAGAGAAACAACTCGATCCAAAATCCATCATGCTCATTACCTTTACAGCGAAGGCAGCCAATGAAATGAAAGAGCGATTGCGTCTATATGAGACCCACGGTTCAAGAATGTTCACTAATCTTCTATCCGGTACGTTTCACAGCATTTTCTACAGAATGCTACAACACCATCACCCCCAAAGGTGGAATGGGGAGAACTTGTTAAAATGGGATTGGCAAAAGGAGCAATTTCTAAAACAGGCCGGGCGCAAACTTGGCTTAGATGAAAAAGACTTCCCATTCGATCAGGCCATTCAGCAAATCGGCTATTGGAAAAATAATATGCAGACACCTAAGGAGATTAATCCGACCAGCAAGCTGGAAGAGCAGTTTCAAAGTTTATATCAAGACTATGAGGACTGGAAACGCGAGAAGGATGTTTTTGACTTTGATGACATGTTGCTAGGTTGCTACGAACTTTTGTTGGAAAATCCAACTCTGCTCACAAAATACCAGGAAAGGTTTCAATATTTCCTGATTGATGAGTTTCAAGATATTAATAAAGTACAATATGAAACAATGAAACTACTTGCCAAAAGCGGGAATATCTGCGCGGTTGGGGACGATGATCAGTCGATATATGCGTTTCGAGGCAGCAGTCCCGATTATATATTGAACTTCCACAAGGACTTTCCTTCTACCAAAGTCGTCACCCTTTCTGAAAACTACCGATCAACTCACACAATAGTTGCGGCAGCCAACCAGGTGATTGAAAACAATAGGAACCGCCGAGTGAAAAAAATGATCGCTCAGCATGACAATAAACATTACCCTGTTTTATTTTATCCTTACGATGAGGAAGAGGAAGCTACCATTATCGTACAAGATATAAAGGAACAAATTGAACAAGGCGCCACACCTAGTGATTTTGCGGTCCTATATCGGACCCATAGTGCCGCACGCGCAATCTTTGAGAGGCTCTCACAATCCGGGCTTCCCTTCAAGCTTGATCAAGATTACGAAAGCTTTTATAAAAGAAGGATCGTGAAAGGCATCCTTGGTTTCCTGCGACTAAGTCGTGACTCCAATGACGTTCAGGCACTATCCGATATTCTGCCGGCCTTGTTCCTCAAGCAATCAAACCTCCAAGATGCAAAAGCCATTAGTATTCTGGAAGATTGCAGTTTAGTAAAATCATTGAGTAAATTGACCAATGTACAGCCGTTTCAAGTAAAAAAAATCCAACGTATCATCCCATTATTTAAAACACTTGCCAACGTCTCCCCTTCCGTTGCTCTGGAGATGATTGAAAAAGACATGGGGTTTGATGACTACATTAAGAAACGCGGGAATGAAGGGAACGCACTTGAAAAAGGATCTGATGACATTCGTGACTTGAAGGTGGTTGCCCGCAAATTCAAGACCATTGCTGAATTTTTAGATCATGTAGAAGATATGATTGCCAAAACGGATGAGATGAAAAAGCTCAGCAAGCAATATTCAAATGCCATCCACCTTTCCACCATCCATCGCTCTAAAGGCCTTGAGTATACAAATGTTTATGTCCTTAGTGCCGTCGATGGCAGTATCCCGCATGATTTCGCACTAGAATCCTACCGAAATGGTGAACTCAGTGCACTAGAAGAAGAACGCAGGCTTTTATACGTGGCCATGACAAGAGCAAAGGAAACCTTGCAAGTCTCTGTTCCTATGAATCGAAGAGGAAAAAAGGCATACATGACTAGATTTATTAAAGATATTCTCTAACGGAAAGCGCAAATCCTTCTTCATTTTAAGGATTGTGCTTTTCGTTTTGTCAACAAAAATCATTCAAAAAAATTTTATTTTTAGAATAGTTGAAAAGTACGTTTTAACTGCTCCTATCTGGGTATGTACCCTTTATAGATGAGTTGAAAGGGGTATATTCTTTTGAAAACATTGGAGCCTTACCATAACTGTTCCATCACAAAACTGTCCGATGAATCCCTCCAGTTTGCTTATGAAAACGCCAAAGCAGAGAATCTCGATCACTATTTTATACAGCTACTGGAAGCAGAACTACTGAAACGAAAAGAAGGTTGCGTGTATTAAATTCTCCAATTTCTAGCTGAAAAATGATACTATTTAGAGTATATAGATAATTTTTTTTGAAAAGGGGATGTCCAATGGCCAACGTCACAAAGGAAGAGAAAGATGTACAATATACCTTTCACAGAAAAACAGCAATTAACCTATTTAATGAAGTTTGGGATTTGATGGAGAAAGGGGAACGCACTCCTGAAGAAGATTTCCAAATGATACATAAAGCACATGCCTCCCGTTTTCACTGGGGCGAAATCGGCGAACCTGTTAACTTCTCTCGCGGCGAATGGCAAATATCCAGAGTTTATGCCGTTTTACGACGCCCAGAACCATGCCTAGCACATGCAAAAAGAAACCTTGAAATCGTTTTAGAACATGAGATAAAGGACTTTGACCTCGCATTCGCATACGAAGCTCTAGCCCGAGCTTACAGCCTAAGCGGAGAAAGTGAGACTAAGGAAAAATACCTTACCCTCGCCAAAGAAGCATCCACACTAATCGCAAAAGACGCCGACCGGAATGTCGTGTTGCAGGATTTGGAGACGATTGAATAGATTTTCATTAGGTCATGTTTTTTCTAGCTGGTGATTTGAATCAAAAGGCGAAGACTCCTGAGGGAGACAGCTGTAGCTTGAGACCCAACATGCGTAGCGAGGCCACTTAAAACTGATAACCTAAAATTTTTTACGATTCCTAGCTGGTGATTGGAGCAAAAGGCGAAGACTCCTGAGGGAAATAGCGCTAGGTGGAGACCCTACATGCTTAACGAGGCCACTTAAAACTGATAACCTAAAATTTTTTACGATTCCTAGCTGGTGATTGGAGCAAAAGGCGAAGACTCCTGAGGGAAATAGCGCTAGGTGGAGACCCTACATGCTTAACGAGGCCACTTAAAACTGATAACCTAAAATTTTTTACGATTCCTAGCTGGTGATTGGAGCAAAAGGCGAAGACTCCTGAGGGAAATAGCGCTAGGTGGAGACCCTACATGCTTAACGAGGCCACTTAAAACTGATAACCTAAAATTTTTTACGATTCCTAGCTGGTGATTGGAGCAAAAGGCGAAGACTCCTGAGGGAAATAGCGCTAGGTGGAGACCCTACATGCTTAACGAGGCCACTTAAAACTGATAACCTAAAATTTTTTACGATTCCTAGCTGGTGATTGGAGCAAAAGGCGAAGACTCCTGAGGGAAATAGCGCTAGGTGGAGACCCTACATGCTTAACGAGGCCACTTAAAACTGATAACCTAAAATTTTTTACGATTCCTAGCTGGTGATTGGAGCAAAAGGCGAAGACTCCTGAGGGAAATAGCGCTAGGTGGAGACCCTACATGCTTAACGAGGCCACTTAAAACTGATAACCTAAAATTTTTTACGATTCCTAGCTGGTGATTGGAGCAAAAGGCGAAGACTCCTGAGGGAAATAGCGCTAGCTGGAGACCCCGCAGGCGTAGCCGAGGAGGCTCCAGCAGCGCCCCTAGGAAAGCGCAGCCTTTTGCGGAAATCACCAGCGGTGTCTAAAACGATACATCTAAATTCAAAAACTTTAATGCAGTGGCCCTCATGGCCTGGAGTAAACTCAACAGCAATTTTCAAGAAACAAAAAACATCTGCCAGATCCACTTCAAACGTGGTAGGCAGATGTTTTTTTACTTCTTCTTCTCATTCAACATCTTCGAAATAGTCCCCATATCAACCGGCTTATTCCCATTAACCAATGTATTAACAATCTTATCTTCCAATTCCTTAGGTACCTTCTTATTCGCCAACGTCGCTACACGAGACACTAAATTACGCACCGTCTGCTCGTCTTTGAAATTTGCATTTTGCATCGAATTAGCAAGCTCAAATACGTCCTTCATGCTTACGCCCGTTTTCTTCTCAATGCCTTTAAAAATGTTATTATCCACCAAACATCCTCCTCTCGGATATATCACATTGTATGTGAGAGAGCCTATTGGTGTGCCTCTAATAATTCATCACTCACTACTGCGTAGGTGGATGAAACAGAAAAGCACGGGGACACGTCCCGTACTTTCCTTATTCCCACTAATTAATTATTAATAGAATTTAGATGCACCAACGATGATCAAAAGAATGAATAGAACAACGATTAGCACGAATGTGCCGCCTTGGTAGCCACAACCGTAACCGTAGCCAGCGCCACCTACACCATAAGGATAGCCTCCATAGTAACCCATAATCTCGCACCTCCTTAATGAAGATTCCCTATTACTATATGTACTTTTCGAAAAACGGTTTGGGCGCTTTTACGGGCAATATGCAGTTTTACGGATTTTTTTTAAATGAATGGGATTATAGAGTACTGGTAAAGTACAATAAAATTAATTTTGACATGTTGTTTTTGATCTTCTACATTTCCCGGCTTCCGTTCTACCGTTTACCTTGTAGCTTCAACCTTACGCACGTCATCTTCTACCTTTTTAAGAAAACCTTCTACGACTTTCACATAAAACAAAAAAACGAAGGGATCTCCCTCCGCAACCAAGAAACAAAACTTACTCTTCTTCATCTTCAAAATCCACATCAACAGTACTCGCTTTCCCTTCCATCCACCGCTCTAAATTCCCAATGTATTTATTCATCCTGGCTTCTAGCTGCTGCACATACATGAATCCTTCATCTGCAGTACTAATATTTATTTTTGCCTGTTTGCCAGCCTCAGTGATTCCTTCATCCACCTTCCAACGTTCAAAAAGAAACTTTAAATGTTCATCTCCAAAATCAAATTCACTCATGACATTTCACCTCAAACTAGTATATGATCAAAAAAACAGCCGGTAGCTTAACCCTTTAATAATGGGCGCAGCTTCCGGCTAAGCTCTTCTAGGCTTGAAGTAGCGTTGGTATAAAAAGCTTTATTTTCTTCTCTGCTGGCAGTAACACTTAGGAACGAAAAATCTGATGAACATTTATCAAGCGTTACAAATGTCAGCATTTTTTCTTTCATCGGCATAGCTTTAATATGATCATTATATAAGTCTACGTTCATTTCTCCCCAAGCGTTCACTTGAGCGAGAAACACATTATCTAGCAGAACATTCCGCTTTTCGAGTTGTGCATCCAGCCAAGCCCTGTTTAATCCAATTTGAGCAAGGGGCTCATCTAAGATCTCCCCGTCCATTATCACCGTTTGAGGCTCTATCTGATTTGGAGCATCAAGATGGATATCTCCGTATGTAGCAGGTTGCTTTTCTTTTTTCAAAAGCACACTTAAATCACCATTTGACTCAAGTGTAGCGAACTCGATGTCATCCACAGAAAAAATATCTTTCTTCCGCAATTGCTCCAGAAACTCATCAATGGTGTACTTTTCTTTCTTTAGATTATGTTCGAGGATCTTGCCATCCCGGACAAATACTGTCGCATTTCCTTCCACAAAATCTCGAAACTTCTTATTGCGAAGAGAGATTTGTGAGGTCACAAGCGGGAAAAGAGACCAGACCAAAATACTTGTCACACCGTTCGTTAAATTTAGATCCCTATCCATCGACAATGTACCTGCAATGTCACCCACTGTAATTCCTACAATATACTCAAAAAAAGACAGCTTTGACAGCTGCTTTTTCCCCAAAAGCTTCGTAATCATAAACAGCCCAATAATAATTGTAAAAGACCTGACAACTATCTCTAACCACTGCGGCACTACATACACCCCTCACTCACAAGACTGTTTTCATTATATTTCTTTAAGCTTCAAGTCAATGTTAGCAAGGAGGTCGTCTATTTTCATCATGGATTCGTGATAGGTGTTTTGAGCGTTCGGGTCACTTGCTTCCATCGCATAGACGTGAAGATTGTTTCTTATCATCTTCAAACTTGCCCGGTTATAGGAAAGCATCATTTTTTCATCCACCGCAAACCATTCCTCCTTACCCTTTCGGTTTAAATAAGAGTGCACCGATAAAACCGAACACAATTGCTGCCGAAATACCAGAACTTGTCACTTGAAACATCCCTGTCAACACACCCACTAGACCATGATTTTTTGCCTCTTCTAAAGCACCATGCACTAGAGCATTACCAAAGCTTGTGATCGGTACCGTCGCACCTGCTCCTGCAAAGGCTATTAAAGGCTCATACAGCCCCACTCCATCCAATACAGCACCTGCAACCACCAATGCACTTAACGTGTGGGCAGGAGTTAGTTTACATACATCAAACATAATCTGCCCAATCACACAGATTAATCCCCCTACAACAAATGCCCAAAAGAAAGATAACAACATCAGCTGACACCCCCCATCTCAATGGACACTGCATGGGCTATACATGGTATCGATTCCTTTTGTTGAAAAGAAACAGGAGATAACAATGCTCCGGTAGCTACGAGCAAAATCCGCTTGTATGTTCCTTTTTTCATCTCATTTAACAGATGTCCATATAAAACCACTGCTGAACAACCCGCACCACTTCCTCCGGCAAGTACCGGCTGACCCTTATCATAAATCATCAAACCACAATCCTGATACTGTTCGTCACGAATCTGCAACCCTTTCTCCTTTAACAGCTCCAGAGATATCTTTCGGCCAATTTCGCCAAGGTCACCTGTTGCAATTAAATCATAATAAGAAGGATTCCTACCTGTATCTTTAAAATGCGCCTCTATTGTATCCACAGCAGCAGGAGCCATTGCGCCTCCCATATTAAATGGATCTTTAAGCCCCATGTTAATAACTTTTCCAATCGTTGCGGAAGTAACCCGCGGCCCTGTGCCAGTATTGCTCACAAGTCCTATTCCTGCTCCTGTAACGGTCCACTGTGCTGTCGGCGGTTTCTGACCGCCATATTCCGTTGGATAACGAAACTGCTTCTCTACAGCAGCATTGTGGCTCGAAGCACCTGTCAAACAGTATTTTGCTCCACCATAGTTCACCAGGAAGCTAGCTAAAGCCAGCCCTTCCATTGATGTAGAGCACGCACCGAACACTCCAAGATACGGCACTTCCAACGCTTCTGCAGCAAAATTGGAAGGCGTCATCTGATTAATTAGATCTCCTGCAAGTAAAAATTGAACATCAGACAGTTCCAAACTTGCCTTTTTAAGTGCAGTCTCACATGCTTCCTCCAGCAAAACACGGTGCGCTTTTTCATAACTATCCTGTTCTAGCCATAAGTCCTTATGAAGCAGATCAAAGTCATTAGCAAGCAAACCATTCGCTTCAAAGGGACCGCCAATGGCTGCACTGGAGGTGATGACAGGCTTATTTGCAAAAATCCACGATTGTTTTCCCTGTAGCATTAAAATCCTCCTATCGAGACCACAATTGTCTTCACCAATGCGACGACAAAGGCCGAGAATACGCCGAATAAAATAACAGACCCTGCCAGTTTAAACATATTGGATCCTACCCCAAGCACGTACCCCTCTGTCTTATGTTCAATACATGCAGAAATAACCGCATTTCCAAACCCAGTTACAGGAACTGCGCTTCCTGCCCCTGCAAACTGCGCAATTCGGTCATATACACCAAACCCAGTGAGTAACATGGAAATAAATATCATCGTAGCAACGGTAGGGTTCCCTGCGGTTACTTCCGTAAAATTAAAAAAGTATATGTACATCAATTGAATGGCCTGTCCCACAATACAAAAGAGACCACCAACCAAAAAAGCAATGATGCAATTCTTCCATACCGGACGCTTTGTCTCCAAGGTTTGTTCTAATTTCTGATAGGTTTTTTGTTGTGGTGTAAGCTGCTTATCATTATTACTCATCTAATGACACCTCCTATGCTTGTTCTTCACGTAAAGTCTTCATTTTTTCTATGCGCTTTTCCAGTTCTTTTTCCGAGATCTGCTTCTGCTCGACATCTCTTCTAAGCCTTTCAATTTCAAGGCGAATCTTTAAATCGTGGGATACGACCACGTTATCATTTGGAAACTCTTTTTCCAGCGCTTTTTTCACCTTTTTTTCAATTTTCTCCGTGAAAAACTTTTTGTACTGTGTCACATGAAATGCAACCACCAACTCATCTTCCGTGTCGTAAGCCACAGCACCTTTGACTTCTTTAAAGTCCTTGGCAATCTCTTCAGCCCGTTGTTCTTTGTCTGATTTCTCCTTTTGTGCGTTAGAAGTCCTCATGACAGTATCCTCTACTCTTTCTTTGACCTCCCCTTGCCCGCAGGCACCCAACAGGCCAACTGACACACTCAGTAAAATCACAATCGCCTTCGTTTTCATTTCTTCACCTCATTCTGCATGCATACTCTATCTCTTAATATTTATATCTGTCATCAAAATTATGTATCGAAAACTCCACTTAAAAAGGCCCTCCATAAGGAGAGCCACTTTTAATCAATGATTCTTGCCACGATACTTTCTAGAATCCCTGCCACACCAGCTGCAGCAAATATAATCAGTACCGGCTTTCCAAGGAGAGGATAAAACGTGATCAAAAGAAATAAACCCGTGGTTACCCAAACACCGGTACACCAGTAACAGCTGAGCAGTTCTCCCATCCAGCGTCTTAGCCCTTTTCCTTTAATAATGATATATTCCTCTATTTCTCCTTTATCATTCTTCTCCTCCATTTCTTCCATAAAAGGTTTGCGGATAAAACCTGCAATCTTATCCAATACAAGGAGCCTTGTGATTCGGAAACTGGCAAGTCCAAGCAGAAGAAACCAAAACCAGCTTTCAAGCAAAAAAATTCCCCCTTTCATATTGATGATATGTATGAAAAAGGGAATTAGTAGTAATGATGTTAATCTTCTTGGATAACTTTTGCTTTTTTACCGCAACCACAACCGGAGGATTTCTTTTTCTTGTTTGATGAAGAGGAATGATTACTCGAAGAAATCACTTTCATCTGACCAGATGTAGGTTTTGGTTGGCCTGAATAATGATAGTAGTTCATATGCAACCTCCAATTTGTTCGTAGTATAAGATACTTTATCTTATGCGTTTTCGACAAAAAGGTTTTCCGCATCTATCATCACTCATATAGGCTTATGTGTTTTTTTTCACATTATTATAGAACCAAGATTGAATTCTCGGATCAGTGGCTTGAGCATGTTGAGAAGATTTCTTCTTTTCTAAACTAGAAACCTTGGTGGATTCGTGAATGACTTGATCCCCCTTCTTCTCCAGTACTACCACACACTCGTTCAGTTTTTTCAAGTCATCTGTTAGGAGAGAGTTCTCATCGTGCAATGATTTGACTTCCTCTTCTAATTCGCCAACCAGCTTGCGAAAGGATTGATTCTCCGCTTCGAGCTGGTCATTAATTTCTGCAATTCTTTGATATCCTTCATGCGCTTGACTCGAGCTTTCTATTTTCACCAGCAATCCCTTGACCGTTTCCTTGACCATTTCGTATTCTTTCTCAAGATCCAAATTTATGGTACTTTGTTTCTCAAGTTCTCTTTTCAAATCCTCCAGCTCTTCTGTAAGCTCCTCATTTTTCTCTATTGCTTTTAGATGAGCTGTTCGTTCTGATTCACATTGGTACTTAAGTTGATGCATTTCATTGCTAATGGTCATCAATTTTCCCTGGTGATCTTCTTTTTGCTTAGCAAGCTCTCCCTTATATTGCGCCACTTCCTTTTGAAGCTTGGTGAGCCTTTCGTTTCCTTCTTCCTCCAAAAAAGCAAGTTGCTTTGTAAGCTTATTGATTTTCTCTTCATATTCATTTTTTTGCTTTTCTATATTTTTCAAGAGAGACTTACTATTAAGCCTTTCTACATCTGCAGTAAGGCGCTTTACTTCTGCACCTAAATGAATGATTTTCTGCTGTAAGATAATTTTATCGTCATTCTTAAAGTTGTTCATGCTTATCCCTCCCAAAAAACTCTCCCTTTTACAAGTAATTCCATTAGTTTCGGAAATATGACTAACTGATGCAAAAATAAAATTTGGGTTTTTGTCTCAGCACACTTACCCACCAAATTCATACTATACAGTAGTCCCGTAACCCAAATGGGTATTAAATGAATAGGAGGAGTTTTTAGTGAGTCATAAAGAAACTGAAAGAGTCTGCATTAAGGCTCGTAAAGTTTACGACTGGGTAACTCGTCAAGTGCAGGTTTCCCCTAAAAGTATATGTAACTCTGATTTAGAAGGAATTTTTGCATGCGATTGGGATCATGATGACGACGCAAACATTGCTGACATCTTATGTGAAATAGATCCAAAGGTTGGTCCTTTAGCAGTCGAATGTTACCTATCTGACGACCACGGTCGTAAAATTGATGTCATGGCAGCACACCACCACCGCCATCACAAAGGCTTTATCTGTAAAGAAATTGAGCAACCAGGTGGACGTCCGACTGTAGAAGTAGAACTACCAGACGGCACAGAAATCGAATTGCAACGCGTAAAAGTTCTAATCAAAGGCTTTGTTACGGTTCAACTGGTAGACGGTAACGGACGCGTAAGATGCTGCTCCAAAGCACTACCTTTCGCAAGTGTTCAAACATTCCTACTATGTGCTCCAGAAGGCACAGAGCTAGATTGCCATGTAACCTATTTTGAGTGCGACTCCAATCTAATCGCAACAGACGAATTCTCTCAACTTGATGTAACCCTTGCACTATGCTTAGACATTCAAATGGAAGCAGACGTAAAACTAGAAGTAGAAGCTAAAATCTGCCGCCCACGTGAGGAAATTATTGAAGGCCTAATCTGCCCTCCAAAACAATTTCCAGAACAGTGCCCAGAAATCTTCCCAGCACATAGACGCCCAAGATAACTTCCACATACAAATAAAACACTTTCTAGAACAGCCAAAAGGATCGGAGGCCCATCCGGTACTTTTTGGCTGTTTTGTTTATGCTCATATTTGGAGTTGTCCGGTACATAAGATGAAGTAAATGTAAAGGTGGGGAGTGTTGTGAGTGGATCCCAATAGTGAGTTGTTTCGGGTTAAACAACAGGTTATATTCTACCGTGCGGAAATTGCACAGTATAAAAATAGGATAAATGAGTTGGATAGGATGGTAGAGAAAGAAATTGTTAGGAATAAATATCTCCAAGAAAAAATCCGAAAATTAAATAGTGAAAAGATAGCTGTCTTCCAAGAGGAAATAAAAAGGCTACATAAAAAAATAATGGAGTTGGAGGTGCAGTTGGAGGAAGAAAGAAATATGTTAGATAATAGTGGGGAAGCGGTTCCTGCAGTAGAGAGCATTAAAGAAGAAAAAGAAGATTTTTATAGCTACTTCAATTACTCGGTAATCTTGCCACCAGAAGGAGAAGATACCATCAGTATTTATGGAAACTTCATGGTTGTAAATAATGGGGATGTCCCATTAGAAGAAATGGTTGTTTGCTTTAAAGTTAAACCTGTCGGGGCCGTTTCCT
This sequence comes from Bacillus sp. CHD6a, assembly GCF_001293645.1. Lineage (GTDB taxonomy): Bacteria > Bacillota > Bacilli > Bacillales > Bacillaceae_I > Sutcliffiella_A. Next base: position 41,820 of record NZ_LBMD01000027.1, on the reverse strand, counting down.
TGTCTGCTAAAATAATGGATCCGAATCTTTTGAATGGACCTGGCAGAGATAGAGAGGATATTGAATGGGTTTGGGCTGTCGAGGATTGGCGGGAACGAATTATTAAGGATGGGGAATATTGGTTTAAGCCGAAAAAAAGAATTTATGACTTTAGTGTACTGAATTTAGAATCTACAGCATCTATTAAGGAAGTATACAATAATAGAGTTTCCATTACAGGGATAATGTTAATCAACCAAAGCATTACCATAAAGGCATTAAACAATATTAAAATTAGTCTATAAAAATAGTATTTAAACTTGACACAAACCTGTAGGAATCCAAGTTTGTTTATATGTTATCACACATGGAAAACACTATTATTAAATCAAAATTTGAAAAAACCCAACCTTTTACGGTTGGGCACGAACAGAACTTTTTGGGAACTATTTGATTACTGTACCTGCAAAAGTGATAGGTCTTGAAAGGTTAATTGAACCAGAAGCACCATTTACTGCTTGAACAGTTAATACATAACTTACAGTTTCTTTCTTATCGCAAAAAACGTTACACAGATCGTCGCAATGTAAAACCGGGACTGCAGTGTAGTCACCAAAGAGTTCAAGTTCCTGAGTACGGTAAATTTCGGTGCCACTCGTATTTAGAGGAAAACCTTCACGTCTTCTAATTCTAACAATTGCTTCTCTATCCCCTGTATTTGCCAAGTGCAATATACCGTTTAATAATACTTCTGCATCTTTCTTCAGATGTTCAAAAGTAATGGATGCAATAGCTGTTTCACTTTGTTCTATTGTGATTGTTTGCTCAGTAGAATCATCTGCAATAGCCGGAAGTACAACATCACATTCAAAATCTACCACAGTTTTCTTGAAGCAATCATCTTTCTTATGGTCATCCTTCTTAAAGTCCTTCTTGCAAAAATCATCTTCGCATCTGTGTTTCTTTTGGTAATAGAAACTCATATTTACTTCCTCCTTGGAATTTTTAATTTTGGTGGTATTTTCATACCTCTCGCTTATAGTATATTGTGGTGAACAGGGGTTGTATCAGCGATTGTCCATGGGCGATGATACATTTTAGTAGGGAATGTGAATATGGGTTCATAGATTAGGTAGATGTCATAAACGTTGACCTATCAAGGATTCTAGGTTCTTTCCTCCCTACCATTTACCCAGTTAAACTAGAACTCTCCAACCTAATAATCACTAGGAAAAACGTCTATCAATTAAAAGTAACATTTCCACGTTTTCTTCTTCTTTTCTTGTTTTTTCTTTCTTTTATCGATTAATTCTTCTGCTACTAGTTTCTTCTCACCCATTACACGTACAGCTTTGATCATCTTTCTCACTCCTTTCTTTTTGTCTATTTACAAATTATTCAGCTGGTTGCTGAAACGTTTGTACTTGTTTATCTTTATAGAAAAAAGGGCATCTGCACACGGACACATTCTTCAAATGCTGAATAGATTAGTAAATGAGTTTAAGTACCATTTTTTAACAAAAGGGAGGCTTTATCATGGGAGTAGTTTATGTAGAAGGATCATATGAGGGTTGCGGCTGCTTTAGATGTTCCACCAGAAAACCTTGCTCTTCAAGGAGAAATGATAATTGTAATTCAAATTCAACTATCCGTTCTTTAGAAGAGAGAATTGAACGGTTAGAGGCAATAGTAGCACGAAACACGCAACAAATTGCAGAGAACAACCGTTCATCAGAAGCAAGATTTGCAAGTTTAGAGGCGTCAGTAGAAAGCAACACTGAACGAATCGTAGCACTTGAAAATGGAGACCTCACACCAGCTGAAGTGAGAGCGTTTTTTGAAGCAAACGAGGGCAGGGTTGTGACAATTGGGACTACTTTCGGAACAGTGAGGGGAAGAATTAGTGTAGCAGGTACCGATGTAGGGGAAATTCTTACTGCTGAGGGTGACGTTGTCATTACTCCATATAGAAGTGTCGAAACAGTATAAAGGTTGAATGGAGGAACGAACATGAATTTTGCAGAATCATTATCAAAATATATCGATGAAACAGTGGAAGTCTATCTTTCTAACCAAACTCCAGTTGGACGGCTAGACTCCGTAAACGGAAATTCCATCGTAGTCGAAGTGCGAAACGGGTCGTATGTAACACCTTCTGAATTTGTCACTATATTCCTTGACAATGTGGAAGGCGTGCGGGTCGAAAACGGAGTAAATTAATAAAATTCAATGGAGACGATAAAACTTATTATCGTCTCCTAAGTGTAATAAAAACTTTAGTTAGATGGATAATTCCATTCTTACCCAGTCTCTCCACTTTTCAAAAACCTCTCTTTGTTGCGCTGAAACACTTCCTCTTCTTAATCTTCTATGATATAAAAGTTTATCAATATGCCCTACCTTTCCTTGTTTACTTATTGCACACAAAATATATACATCTTCAAACAACCTACTTTGGTAAATATCCTTCGTGTGCCAACCACCTATTTTTCGTAAGAAATCTATCTGATAAATTCGTGGAGCAAGCGGGTAGGCATTTTCTAAATAGTAGGACGCGGTGAAGTTAGGCAGCCCTTTGATCACTTTAGAAAAGGAGAGCTTCTTATCGCGGAGATATTCCCTCCACTCCGCATAGTTTCCATAGTACGCCGCTACCCCGGTCTCTACGACTTCATCCAGAACAAGTAGAGCATTTTTCTCTAACCAATCATCAGAATCAAGCTCGACTAGCCATGTACCTCTTGCTGCATGCAACGCGATATTCAAACAATACGCCTTCCCCCTATTTTGCTCTAGGGAAATGATCTGAACAGTGGGATTGTTTCTAAATGGGGCGAGTATTTCTAACGTGTGGTCGGTGGATCCATCATTGATGATGATCAATTCCCAATTAGACACTTCTTGGTTCATCACACTTTCTATTGCTTTGCGTATGTATTCCGCATTATTATACGTGCAGATAACGATACTAAAAGTTGTACTGTTATTTTTTTCCTCAATATACTTAAAATGTATGTTTTCTCTATGCAAATGCCTACACCCCCTTCTCTCTAGTACATACATTATATAGACTATGTTCACAAGTGAACTTGTAGAAGCTGGAAAAGAGGGATCGTGTTGGACATTATTATTTTTCCACCTACCATTGACTGGACATTCATGAAGCAGCGCCCACAACAATTGATGACCAAATTCGCCCAAAAAGGATATTGTGTTTTTTATTGTAACAAGACGCAAAAAGAGCAAGACATGGAACTTCTCTCTCCTAACCTTTATCTCGTTCATCATCACCAACAATGGGTAACAGAAATCCTTCCCCTCTTTAGACAAACAGGGAAAAGCCGTGTTGGAGTATGGTGTTCCTGGCCTATGCTAGCTGATATATTGGATGTTTATCAGGCAGATTGGGTGATCTACGACTGTGTAGATGACTTTGCGATAGCGTTGCAGTACGAAAAAGCGATGATTAATAAAGCTGATGCTATCACCTGCACGGCGGATCGGATAAAAGATCGGTTAGTTAAAATGTATCCCCAGAAAACAATTACTCTTATTCCCAATGCCTATGACGACAGTATGGGACTGCATCTAAAAAGTTCCAAAGGGACAAAAGAAAATAACATTATTGGTTATATAGGAGCCTGGGCACCATGGGTAGATGAGGCGTTGATACGTAAGCTTGCATATGCCCTCCCTACAATCCAAATTATCCTTATTGGTATTGAATTTGATAAAAAATTCCGTTTGCACGATATTCCTAACATAACTTATTTGGGGCATCTCCCTCACGACCAGTTGGCTTTGCATCTTTCTACTTTTTCTGTATGCCTTATTCCATTTAAGGTAAATTCTATTACTCTTGCAACCAATCCCGTCAAAATGTATGAATATCTTGCCACCGGAAAGCCCGTTGTTTCTACCAACCTTCCTGAGTGTAGAAAGTATGAAGAAGTTATCTCCATCGCTTCAAGTCACTTAGAGTTCATTGCAAAAGTAAAAAACTACTTAAAAACACCAGGCGATGAAACCCTTCGTAGACATATTGCACTTTCCAACACGTGGGAACACCGATGCAATAGCATCCTTTCATTAATAGATAACATCCCTAACTAAATCAATGGAGAGGACTAAATCGTTATGAGAATAGCTATCATTGTCGGCACCAGGCCTGAATTAATAAAAATGGCCGTCTTGATCAAGGAACTTAAAAAACGAAATTCCACTCATCTCTTTATACATTCCGGCCAGCACTACGACTACTTTATGGATGGAATGGTCCTAGATCTATTTGCACTCCCTAAGCCAGATTATCATCTTAGTGTAGGTTCTGGTACACATGGTGAAACAACGGCCAAGATTATGGTAAAGATGGAAGAAATTATTATAAAAGAAAAAATTGATATCGTTGTCGTGCATGGGGATACCAATACGACACTAGCTGCAAGCCTTGCTGCCTGTAAAACGGATGCCAAGATTGCTCATGTAGAAGCTGGGTTAAGAAGCTATGACAGAACCATGCCAGAAGAAACAAATCGAGTTCTTGTTGATCACCTCTCTGATTACCTTTTCTGCCCTACCGAAGGAGCCGTTCATAATTTGAAAAAGGAAGGCATAAACAAAGGAATCCATCTTGTTGGCCAGTCCATTGTCGACGCCGTTACCTATATATCAGAGGGAGTACCACCAAGCATTCTCGGTAAATATTCCTTACAATCAAAGGGCTATCTGTTTGTCACGTGCCACCGCCAAGAAAACACGGATAACAGGAAGCGCTTAACCGGAATCATGGAAGCCATAAAGCATCTTGCCGCTCACACATCCGAAAAAGTGGTGTGGGCGCTTCACCCTCGAACAAAGAAAATACTCATAAACAATAATATGCTAGACCCTTTAATCCATCATCCAAACATTCTCGTACTAGATCCCCCACCAAATTTCCATGAAACCATACACCTACAACAACATGCCAAAATCGTGTTAACCGATAGCGGAGGATTGCAAGAAGAATCCTGCATATTAGGGACACCTTGTATCACCTTACGGGAAAACACCGAACGCCCTGAGACAGTGGAATGTGGATCGAATACACTAGCAGGTTTTGATACTTTCAAGATAATTCATTCAGTGGAAAGGGTATCAACCACTTCCCCTAATTGGAATCACCCTTATGGAACGGCTGGTATCAGTGCAAACATTATCGACATCATGCTAGGAGGATCAACATGAAATTATTCACCTATGGATTTTATGGAGCAGGAAATGCTGGAGATGACGCCATCCTTGAAGCGGTAAGTGTTCGTTTGAATATAGTCCTAATCAATATATGTTCGAAAACTGTTCCATACGGGAAGGGGGCGAATATCAGTGAACATCCTTATTTATCCTCCAACCATTGATTGGGGTTTTATGAAGCAAAGACCTCAACAGTTAATGCAGAATTTTGCAAAACAAGGATACACGGTATTCTACTGTAATAAGACTCAACAAGATCGGGAAATAGAAGAAATTGCTCCAAACCTTTATTTAGTTCATCATCATGACAACTGGTTAAATGATACATTACCGAATGTCAGAAAAGAGAAAGGTTGCAAAGTGGGTGTTTGGTGCTCATGGGCATTGTTAGCAAAGGAATTAAAAGTATATAAAGCTGATTGGATCATCTATGATTGTGTGGATGAATTTGCTGATTGGATCAAATACGAGAAAGAAATGATCGAGATTGCCGATGCAGTATCGTGTACAGCAGAAAGACTATACTTGCGTCTAAAAAAAGAATACCCTCATAAAAAAATCGACTTGATTCGTAATGCCTATGACGAGTCTATGGGTCTCCATATTCCATCACGGCATAATTTGCCACCTAAAAAAATAATAGGTTATATCGGGGCATGGGCTCCCTGGGTAGATGATCATTTAATCATAAGGCTTGCACGTGAATTTAAAGATTGTGAAATCAAGATAATAGGAGTGGAATTTGGTAAAAAGTTCTCTTTAGATCATATGCCAAATGTAACGTTCTTAGGGCACCTTCCCCACCATGAACTAGCATCCCATTTGAAACAGATGGCGATTTGTATTATCCCTTTTAAGCTAACTTCCGTTACGTTAGCCACAAATCCAGTAAAGATGTATGAATATTTGGCTACAGGCAAACCAGTCGTATCCACAGCGTTACCTGAATGTTTATTGGTTAAAGATTTGGTTGATGTTGGAAGAAGTTATTCAGAATTTATTTCAAAAGTACATTCGCGATTAAAAGATCCAGGTGACAGCTTCAAACGAAAAAATTATGCACTCTCCAATACTTGGAGCCATCGTGTAAATCAAGCAATCTCTCTCATTAATAACCTAAATCAATCAAAAAAGTAGACAGAGTTATTTAAATTAACTATCAGAGGTGAACTATGACTATTATTATTTATCCACCTACAATCGACTGGTCTTATATGAGGCAACGTCCTCAACATATAATGAGTCAGTTTGCTAAAGACCAACACACTGTCCTTTATTTTAATAAGGAAAACCAACCTGGTAAAGTTTGGAGTGAAGTAGAACATAACTTATTTACCATTAACCATGCCCAATTTTTTTTAGATAAAATAGTACCTAAGTTAGAGGAAGAGAAACTATATTGGACATCGTGGAGCAAAAAAATACCATTTGCTAAAGCATGTCATGCAGACTTTCTTGTTTACGATTGTGTAGATGACTTCCCAGATTGGGATGATGATGAAAAACGATGGATCCATGAAGTAGATACCATTGTTTGTACCGCCCTGAACTTGAAGGAGAAAATGAAGAAGATTGCACCAGAAACGCCTGTTACGCTCGTTCCTAATGGGTGTGATTGGGAATTTTTCAATAAATCCCAATCTATTCATGCCGACATGTTGGAAGGTGTCCCTTCTTCCAAAGGACCGAAAATTGGCTATATCGGTGCGTGGGCCCCATGGGTAGATAAAGAAATCATTTCCAAATTAGCCGACACCTATCCAAATGGTCAAATTATTATTATAGGTCCTATGTTAACTTCTGACATAGTAGATAAAACTAATGTTTATTATCTTGGATATAGAGATTATAGTAATCTTCCAGCTATCCTTGCTTACTTTGATATTTGTATTATCCCATTTAAACTAAATAGAATTACGGAAAGTACAAACCCCATTAAGGTTTATGAATATTTAGCTGCAGGAAAACCTGTTGTATCTACTAATCTCCCTGAAGTGAAGAAAATGGTACCTTATGTAGATGTTGCAGAAACACATCATCAATTTCTTTCGGATATTGCCAAAGCACTTGTGTATAAGCGAAACCCGACTTATTTATCACAATATGCTAAACAATTTAGTTGGGAAGAACGGTATAAAACCATTCAACAATCATTGGTAAATTATTTTCCAGCCATTAGAAAGCGCGGTGAAACCCATCAACTATTAACTTCTATTTCCTATCATCATGATACGTTTACATTAGCACACTGCACTACCAATTCCTATTACCCCAACACTAATCTTAAACATGACCCTCCATTCATCGGGAAAAAGCCACAGGGCGAGTACCAATGTTTTTTGAAAGCTCCAAAAGAAAAGATAGATTTAAGAAGTGACCATATTTACTTGGACTTTGATATAGAATCAACTCAATCTTTTCATGTAGAAATTAATTATACCCTTAATGATATAAATCTCGACAAGCTAACATATTCGACTAAACTTGACCTCCATTCCTTTAAAAACTACGACTTGCAAGAATCCATTAACAACACATATTCGGTAGACATTACGGAGTTAGTTAAGAAATTAGGAGTTATTCCTAGCTTTCAATTAAAAAGTAAAAATAATGGTCATATAAGACTAAATAACCCTCGGCTTTCCATATTTAAAAGAACAGATGAGGTGAGGAAATGAAAATAGGTATTGCTGGTTATTATGGCCAAGGAAATTTTGGTGATGAACTATTTCTTGAAACATTCAAACAAGTCTTTCATGAACATACTGTATATCCAATTGTTAACCATATCGATTATTTCTCTTCTGACTCTGTCATCGTAGGAGGAGGAGACCTAATCATTCCTTACTCTTATAACGACAGTTACTTTCCAAAAGGTTTAATAAAACTTCCAACCTGGGTTTACGGCGTAGGAATTGTTGACTTTTATCCTCCTGAAACATGGCCAAAAGAGGAAGTTGAAAAGTATCGAGAAGTTATAACACATGCAAAAGGATTATATGTAAGAGACTCAAACTCTGTAAGGCTTGCGGAACATATACAACTGAATGCCAATATCAAAAAAGTTCCAGATATTGCTTTTAGTTACAAACAACCAAATTATCCCATTATTAAAAATCCAAATAAAAAAACTATCGGTGTCTGCAGCTTCTCCTATGATGAATTCCCTTTAGAAAAAATAGCTAAAATTCTCTCTACATTATCCCCTAACGAATACACCCTTTCTCTAATAGCTGTAGTGGACGTCCGAAACAGATTCTCCGATCTCAACACTTGTGTAAAGTTAAAGGAAGCAATTTTGCAACTTAATCCTAACGCTGATATTGTCATCAAGAATTATCAATACTTGGACGTAACATATAGTCATATACAAAACTTGGATTATTTAGTTTCCTTTAAACTTCATCCTTCTTTAGTAGGCATTAGAAATAATGTCCCAACATTTTGTCTAAGTAGATTAAGCAAAGTAAAAAGCCTCCTCCAGGCCTTTGATTTAGGGGATTTCTTTTGTGATTACCAAGAGGAAGAAGCCGTTTTACAAGCCAAACTTGAGTATGTACTAAAAAATGGCGATAAGAGAATGTTACAAATCGCTCACAAAATAAAAGAAATGGAACAATTAAGTGATAGATCGCTTACTTCTCTTAAAAAAGAAATAGAAAATCTACATCAATCCTAAGATATTAAAATTAAATAGTCTGTTGTCTTTTGGGACAACAGACTATTCTTGTTGCTCTCCATATAAAAAGCAGTCCAGTTAGTTAAGGTAACCTAATTAGACTGCTAACGAAATCCCATAAACACTTATTCAATTGTTTCTTTCTGCCTGTATTCAACAGCTATATTTACCTCTTGTGCGTCTCCATTTTTCAAACCTTGCAAAACTGCCTTTAATGCTTCCTCAATACTTAATTCAGGCGAAATGGTAAATCCTTGTTTGAAATTCACATTCAATTCTGCTTTACAAACCTCTAATGTCATCTAAACCCCTCCCTAACACATTAGGATTTTCACTATATTATGCTGCTTATAGGTTGTTTGATGACATTTTTGAAAACATCCCCTAAGTTTTTTTGTCGAATGAAACTTAACTCCTAAAGATTACTTTTATCTATCTTTCCTTACTTCCACCAAAACATCCCTCATCTTCTCCAACTCTACCTGTTTTACCGTAATCGTTTCTTCCAACATTTTTTCATATATTTTCAAAATTAGTTGTGCGTACTGTGTTCCCGGTACCGCCCAGCGACCATTTAAATCAATCCATCCAGGGGCAACTCCTCTTGTAACAAAGTCAAATCGGGGATCTACTTTTGGATAGGTTGATGGCAGCGGCTTACGATTTGCATACGCGTAAAGATGCTGAATATGAGCAAGAACCCCTTCTTCTGGTGTAGCAAAAGTGGCGCCTCTCACCTCTCCGCCTGTCGCACCGATGCCTGCATAGTTATTTTGACTTGGCTTGACGCCTCCAGTAAAACGGAAGTAGTTTGTTTCGTGGATGGCCTGTGCAAAGGCGACATCACCCCTGACGTTATAAGCTTCACCAAGCTCTATATAATATTCACCAAGTAAAGGCGCATTCCCATTAATGGATTTGACGAAGGCATTTAACTCTTCAGCTTTTAAAACAGATTTGCCTTCAATGGATCGTCCCTTCGGCATAGGAATGTTTGGTGGTTTTGGCGGAGTTGGTGGTGTTGGGTCTGCTGGAGGTGTGGGTGCTGGCGGCATAGTACTTTCGACTAAGAAGAATGCTTCTACCCCTAACCCTTTAATTTGTGTCACAAGGTTTTCTGCGTTTTCCCTGTCTTTAAATGCACCCGCTTGCACACGAAAATACGGTGCACCGTTTAACGTCGTAGTCGCAATGAATGCTGTAATTCCCTTTTCCTGAAGAAATTTCAGTCTGGCTTCTGCGTTTTTCCTATCCTTAAATGAACCGGCAAATACTTTATACAAGTTCGTAGTCACCTTCCTTGGCAGGGCCAAAGCTTTGGCAAGACCTTCCCCGATTGCAGCGGACACATCCTCTTTAAAGGTTTCATGTTGAATGAGTGCCCTGTCTTCGGTGCTATCAAGAAACAGAATTTCCAACAGAACAGATGGCATCGCCGTTTCTCTTAACACATGAAAGTTCGCCGCTTTGATTCCTCTATCTCTCCTATTGTATTTACCTGTAACCACATTAATGACTTCTCTATGAACAATTTCCTGAAAAGTCTTTGTTCTACTAGATAAAGAGTTACTACCATTAAATCGATAGCTTTCAAAGCCTGTCCCCCCACCTGCATTATGGTGAATAGAACAGAAATAATCCGCTTTAACAGAGTTCGCGAGATTCGATCTAGCCTCAAGACTAACCGTAGTGTCCCCCTCTCTTGTCATCATCACCTTCACTTCATATTCTTTTTCCAAATATGCCCTCACACGCTTGGCTATATCTAAATTCAAACTTTTTTCTTGGAGCGTCTGAAACACAGCCCCAGGGTCCTGTCCACCATGACCAGGGTCTAAAACTATCAATTTCATCTGGTGATTCCCTCCTTTTGCTATAGGATATGCTAGAGTTGTGAGGGTGGTATGGGTGAATGACAGATTTGCGGAATATTTTTAATAGAATAGTTAAAGAGAATAAAAAAACACAAATCTATTACTATTATCTATGTAAAATGAGCTACGCTTGGATACAGCCATTTCTATCATAAATGAGGAAAAATGTCAGAAAATGTCCTGACACCTTTATTTCCTCCTTTTATTAATTCGCTCGATTTCATTAATCAAATTTATATACTCTTCATTAATCCCAATATCAAATCGTTCACTGTTAACAACTTTTCCATAGCATTCTTCTTGAGATAACAGATCTTTAATTGCATCAGTAAGCTGCAGCTCTCCACCAGCTGGTGCTTGTTTTTTATTCAATATGGATAGAATCTCAGGGGTGAAAATATATCTGCCGATTACAGCATAATTAGATGGAGCATTTTCACTAGGCTTTTCTACTATATTATTTAATTTAAACAACCCATTTCTTTTTGGCTCACCACTTATAACACCGTAATGTTTCAATTTGGACTCTTCCACTTCTTTTATTCCGATGACTGATTTTCCGAATTTATTGTATTGGTTTATAAGCTGTTTTAAAGCAGGTTCCTTTTCTGAAATCATAATATCATCGGGCAAAAGAACAGCAAATGGCTCATCCCCAATAAATGACTTACCGAGTCTTATGGCATCTCCCAGGCCTTTTGCATATGGTTGGCGGATATAATGAATAGGGACTGAAGGTACTGGTACAATTTCGATCAGATGATGTTTGTTTTCCCTTTCCAGAAAGGCCTCAAGCTCTAAGGATTCATCAAAGTAATCAACAATCATGTTTTTCTTTTTTGAAACAATCATTAATATTTGTTCAATGCCGGATTTGATAGCTTCCTCTACCACATAATGAATAGCAGGCTTTAAATCTATCGGGAACATCTCTTTGGGTAGTACCTTAGTGATGGGTAACCCCCTAGTCCCATAGCCTGCTGCTGGTATAATCGCTTTTTTCACCACACTAAACCCCTCTTTTCCTTTCTTTTTTTTATCGTATTCATTATATATAAACCAGAATGTTGTCTTATAGAAAAAGGGCGATAAACTCCATTTCTTTAATTCTTTTTAGGCAGTGTTTTTGTCACAATCCCCCTTTGTCCAGTAATAGTATATTAAATGAAATTGCCTGGTCTATTCTATATTGGTTAGACCTAAAGGGAGTGTAATTCTTGAACATCTGCATCATAGGAGCCGGTTATGTAGGGCTCACCACCTCTGCCGTGCTGGCGGAATTCGGACATCTTATTCATTGTGTGGATATTAACTCAGATAAAATACAGAAGCTTCAAGAAGGAAATGTTCCTATTTACGAGCCGCAATTAAAAGAATTAATCTGTAAAAATAGCGATAAAATAACTTTTTCAACAAACCTACCCGATTCTATTCAGAGGTGTACCGTCATCTTTGTGACAGTCGGAACTCCTGGTTTAACAGACGGAAGCACTGATTTAAGTTTTCTTCAATCTGTTTTCACAACCATTGCACAACAAATACAAAATTATAAAACCATCATTATCAAAAGTACTGTGCCACCTGGGACAAATCAAAAAATGCACCAGTATCTGCTGTCAAAAGGAGTATCCCCTTCCATGTATAATATTGTTTCCAACCCTGAATTTCTGCGGGAGGGTTCTGCCATTCATGATATGTTCCATCCAGATAGAACGGTCATAGGGATATCAGAAAATGATAAACGGTCGGAAGTGATTATAAGGGAAATTTATCAACCTTTAAGCGCCCCATTTATCGTCACAAGCTGGAATGGAGCAGAAATGATTAAGTATGCATCAAACGCCTTTCTTGCCACTAAAATATCATTTATAAATGAAATTGCTCGAATTTGCGACTTTTATGGAACAGATGTCTTGGATGTCGCAAAAGGCTTAGGAGCAGATCAAAGGATAGGTCCGCATTTTCTTCAGGCTGGAATAGGATACGGTGGGTCTTGTTTTCCAAAGGATCTACAATCATTGCAATCTATTGCTGCTGCCAAATTAGTCAGCACCCCCATTTTGGATGCGGTGCAGGAAGTAAATTCCACTCAATTGGAATGGTATATAAAAAAATTGCAAAAAGATCTTCCTTCTATCCAGGATAAAAAAGTGACCGTCCTCGGAATATCGTTTAAACCAAATACAGATGATATAAGGCATTCCCCTGCCATAGCACTTATTCAACAGCTGCATTCCCTGGGAGCCGATGTTCATACGTATGATCCGAAAGCGTTTTTACCTGCTGATTTACGTCATATAGCCACTCAGCATACATCACTGCAATCATCCTATATTGATTCAGAGGCGGTCATCATTGCCACAGATTGGCCGGAGATATGTCAACTAGACTGGAAGCATGTTAAAGCACATATTAAGGGTAATCTTATCCTCGACGGCAGAAACTGTATAAATAGGGAAGATGTATTGGGATTTGGACTGAACTATAAAGGTGTGGGACGTGGATGAGAGTATTGTTTACGGGAGCTGCCGGTTTATAGATAAAAAGGTAGAGGTCTTTAGTGGTCCTATCAATGGAGGTATCGTCCATTGATTTGTGACAAAAATCAATTTGAAGTCGGAAGCATTATTGTAAAGTACTTTTAAATGGAAATGCCAATGCTCCCAGTTATCGCCTAACTCCTATAACAGAAAAATCCGTGCTTGATTTAAAGATCAAGCACGGATTTTTTATGGAAATTTTACATGTTGCGGAATGAGCCTTATTAAAAGATATGATATCCAGAATCAACGTGAATGTTTTCCCCAGTAATTCCACGAGACAGGTTACTGAACAAGAACAATGCAGTATCTCCTACCTCTTCCTGTGTCGTCACTCGACGTAATGGAGCGGTTTCTTCAATTTCTTTCAAAATAGAGTTAAAGTCACTTACACCTTTTGCTGAAAGCGTACGGATCGGTCCTGCAGAAATGGAGTTCACACGTATCCCCACTTTTCCAAGGTCGTTCGCAAGGTATTTCACGCTTGCATCAAGACTTGCTTTTGCAACACCCATCACGTTGTAGTTAGGAACTACTTTTTCGCCGCCAAGGTAGGTTAGTGTTACAATGCTGCCGCCTTCTGTCATAATTTCCTTTGCTTCTTTAGCTACTGCTGTTAAAGAATAGGAGCTGATATTGTGTGCGAGCATGAATCCATCTCTTGTCGTGTTCATGTAATCGCCCTGTAGCTCTTCCTTGTTAGCGAACGCGATACAGTGCGCTACACCGTGTATCGTGCCAATTTCTTCTTTAATCTGCTGGAAGCAAGTGCGCACTTCCTCGTCTTTTGTTACATCACATGGAAGAACGATGGAGTCATTTCTTTCTAAAGAATCCGCAAGCTCTCTTACGCTCTTTTCTAAGCGCTCACCTGCGTATGTGAACACAAGGCGTGCACCAGCGTCATGCAGGGAACGTGCGATACCCCATGCGATACTTCTTTTGTTTGCTACTCCCATTACTACATATGTACGACCATCTAAGGATAAGTTCATTGTTTTATATCCTCCTATTTATATAAGTTATTAGTACCTAGTCACAATTATAGCATATAGTTGTCGAAATGCGAACTTAATCTTTTGGGAAGTTGGAGTAGCTGGTAGTAACTGGGGATATATGGGGGGGCTATTACGGTTTTTGTTTTTGGAGTTGGGGTTTGGGGGGGAGAGACGGGCTCTCTCTTACCGTTTTTGCTTTTGGAGTTGGGGTTTGGGCGGAGAGGGGGGGCTCTCTCTTACCGTTTTTGATTTTCGAGATGGGGTTTGGGCGGAGAGAACCCCCCTCTCTTACCGTTTTTGCTTTTGCAGCTGGAGTTTGGGCGCAGAGACGGGCTCTCTCTTACCGTTTTTGCTTTTGCAGCTTGGGTTTTGGCGCAGAGACACCCTCTCTCTTACCGTTTTTGCTTTTGGAGTTGGAGTTTGGGGGGAGAGACGGGCTCTCTCTTACCGTTTTTGCTTTTGCAGCTGGTTTTTGGGTGGAGAGACACCCTCTCTCTTACCGTTTTTGCTTTCGCAGCTGGTTTTTGGGCGAAGAGACACCCTCTCTCTTACCGTTTTTGCTTTCGCAGCTGGTTTTTGGGCGAAGAGAACCCCCATCTCTTACCGTTTTTGCTTTCGCATCTGGGGTTTCGGCGGAGAGCCCCCCCCTCTCTTACCGTTTTTGCTTCCACAGCTTGGGTTTCGGCGGAGAGAACCACTCTTTCTTAAAATGAACCCATTTACAACTAACCTCAGGTCATCACAATAAAAAAAACAGTGCAGGTATCCTCCTCCCTGCACTGCTTCCTATCAAATTATAACCAATCAATCATAATCCCTGCCAAGCAGTACTTCTTTTGGTATTTCTGTTCCGCGTGTTCCACGCAGGTCTTCTTTTTCCTCACGTGGATAGAAGATGATAAAGCTTTCCGGGTTTATTTTTGCAAGTTTTCCTGGAATCTTCTCAAGTTGTGGATGCCAGCCGGTCGTCCCTCTTCTTGCGCTTATTACAACCACCAGGTCATCTGGCTGCAGGGTCGGCAGCTTGTTGTCATAGAGTGCCGTCCAACCTTCCACCCATTCGACAATAGTCGGTGGATTTGGTTTGATTTCACGCATATGCGCTTTATAAACATCTGGGAATCCTTTGATCACATAGCATTGAATGGTTGCCCCAAGATTGCTGGCGATTAATTTTATGGTTGCTAGTGCATCCCAGTACCCCGGTTTATGGTCAATCCCTCTTGGAAGAATCAGCACTATCCGTTTAGTGGTATTCAGTGGATGGCCTAGCTTAGAAATCAATACCGATACGTTCGTCTGGTCCAGGACCTGATCGATGACACCGCCAAAAATTTTCTGAGGTGCTGTACGTTCTCCGTTCCAGCCTGCAACAAGGGTGGTAATACGTTCTTCTGCGATGGCTCTGTTAATTCCAATCGCGATATTGCGGTCTACCCTTGTCGTCACACGGATAGGAACATCCGCTCCACTCGAATAGGAAACCGCTTGGCCAAGCATTTTTTCTGCTTTTGCCACATCTCCATCTGCTCCCCACATGTCACGCTGTACAACACTTAGTGCATACAATGGATGCTCAACAGAATTGGATTGTCTGATGACAAAAGCAAGGTCCATCAAGGATTCCATCGTATTTGGATTAGCAATTGGAATCAATATACGCTCTAGTGCATCGCCTTTTTGAACTGGCATCATTTCTTCTTCCAGTGCGAGTTTTCGGCCATATTTTTCAACTAAATACGGTCCAACAATACACGTAATTAAAATCATGATGATAACGCCGTTAACCGTTGCTTGATCCAACAGTCCTACATTAAATCCAACAAGGGTAGCAGCAAGTGTTGCGGCAGCCTGTGGAGTGGTTAGTCCGAAAATCACCATTTTTTCATCTTTGGTGTAGTTGTAAAATTTACTGGTTAGCACTGCGGCAATATACTTACTTACCAAAAGCCCGAGCACAATGGCAATTGTTAAAATCCATGCCTTCGCATTGCCGACAAGTACACTCAAATCCATCAGCATCCCGACAGATAACAGGAAGAACGGAATGAAAATGCTGTTGGCCGTAAATCGAATTCTGTTCATCAACGGTCCTTGATCGAAAATAAAACGGTTTAGGGCAAGCCCCACTAAAAATGCCCCGATAATCGGCTGCAGACCTGCAATAAGTGCCAGGGATCCTGCTGTGAATAGCATGACCATGACATAGATGAACTCACCTGTTCCTTCCGTCGCAATATTTCTGAAGAACCACCTAGAAAGATAGGGTGTCCCCAAAAATATAATCGCGACAAAGACGATCAACGAGAAGGTCAATTTTATACCAAAATAAATATCAAGTTCTCCTGAAGCTGCCCCTGTAATGACTGCAAGCACTAACAGGGCAAATGTATCGGTCAAAATACTTCCACCAACAGCTGTGGTTATTGCTTTACTTTTCCCAATCCCTAGACGGCTGGCAATCGGGTAGCCTAAGAGAGTATGGGAACCAAGTATGGAACCAATCAAAATAGCTGCTGCCATACTATATCCGAGCAGCAAACTTATCACCGTACCAACAGCTAATGGGATCCAAAACGAAAGCATACCATATACTATGCTTCGATTTCGGTACTTTTTAAAACCATCCAGGTCCATCTCAAGTCCGGCAATGAACATGATGAAAAGCAAACCGACCGTACCTAACAACTCAATGGTCGAGCTTCTCTCTAACACTGCCAATCCGTTTGGTCCAATGATGACTCCCGCCAAAATCGGTCCAATTAACCCCGGAATCCGCAACAATTTCATGAAATAGGGAAAAATGAAAAAGATGATCATGGCAATTGTAAAAACTAATACAGGTTCCTTTATTGGTAATTCAAACATGCTATCTTCCCCGATCATTTTATATGTAATAAGCAAAAATTATATCATGTTTTTATTACGCTAAAACAGTAATCTGATAAATTTTTAATGAAAAATTTACATTAATGGTAGAATGAAGATATTAACAGTAGTATGAACTTTTTCCTTTTTTCTCACTCATTTGTATGGGGAACGGAAAAAGATATGTCCAAAAAAGGAGTGTTCCGGCTTTATGAAAATTGATGTAATCGGTGATATACATGGGTGTATAGACGAATTTAAGGCCTTGCTTAAGAAATTGGGCTATGAAAAGATTGATGGTTTATATAAACATCCTGATAAAAGAAAACTTGCCTTTGTGGGGGATCTTACAGACAGAGGCTCTGACTCTATTGGCGTGGCGAAGATCGTTTACGCTTTGGTCGAAGCGGGACTTGGATATTATGTTCCCGGAAATCACTGCAATAAACTGTACCGTTTTCTTTTAGGAAACAAAGTTCAGCATACGCATGGATTGGAAACAACCGTGGCTGAGTTTGAGGCGCTAGATGGCGCTGAGCAGGAACGCTTTCGACAGATGTTTATTAAACTGTACGAGGATTCGCCGCTCTATCAGGTGTTGGATGATGGTAAACTAATTGTCGCTCATGCAGGCATCAAAAAGGACTACATAGGCAAGCAGGGTAAAAAAGTGAAAACCTTTGTTCTTTACGGAGATATTACCGGAGAATTTCACGAGAACGGGATGCCAGTGCGCCGAGATTGGGCACAAGAATATGATGGAGATGCATGGATTGTCTATGGTCACACGCCAGTTCGTGAAGTGAGAATCGTCCATAACACTGCAAATATTGATACAGGTGCCGTTTTTGGTGGGAAGTTATCCGCCCTGCGCTACCCTGAGATGGAGACCGTTTCTGTAGATTCGGGGATGCCGTTTGTGAAGGAGAAATTTCGGGAGTTGTGGGACTGAGAAGACCGTGGATCGGCGAGTGGTGTGGACTAGGGTCAGACTACGGTGGCGGGAGAAGCGGGAAATTCCGCAGCGGCGACGGGGCCCAGGCGATGGGCGGGCCAGGCAATAGGTCAGCTTCGGCGGCCTCGCGTCAAAGATCAACGTTTCACTCAATCGGTCGATAATGTTAGTTTACGGGCGAAAATCAGAAAATACGGGCGATTTTTCCGAGTTTACGGGCGAAATTCAAACGTATACGGGCAATTCCCATTTTCCACCACTCCCCCCTCGCCCTTCCCCCCTTAGCGCGAAAACCGCAGCCAGCAAGCCTAGCCCAGAAAAAAAGAAAGCCGACATTCCCTCAGATCGTCAGCTTTCCCCCAACACTCTTTTCATATCATCTGGCAACTCGCATTGAAAGGTCATCATCCGCTCTTCCACCGGATGAAAGAAGCTTAGCTCACAGCTATGCAACGCCTGGCGTGACATTCCAGCAAACTCAGAACCTCCATATAAACTGTCGCCAAGTAATGGATGTCCAAGATGCGCCATATGTACTCTTATTTGGTGAGTTCTACCCGTCTCTAAGCGCAATGTCATATGACTCCAACCCGCTCCATTACGAAGTACCTTATAATGAGTAACCGCACGTTGTCCATCATCCCGAACCTCTCGCTCAATGATACTGGTATCCTTGCGACCTATTGGAGCATCTACCATCCCATAAGTGCTTAGCTCTTCAGCATTCATCTCTCCATGAACCAATGCCTCATACCGCCGCTTGACGCCAAAGTCCCGTTGTTGCATGGAAAATAGATGATGGGCATGACGGTGCTTGGCAATAAGCATCAACCCTGATGTATCAAGGTCCAGCCTAGTAACAATATGGATGGTTGCGAAAATGCCAATCGATTTATAGTACCCTAGCACACCATTGGCAAGGGTGCCGAAGCGATGCTCCCGTGACGGTATGGATGCCATCCCAGCTGGCTTGTTCACCACAAGCACATACTCATCCTCATAAACGATATCCAAAGGAATGTCCTCAGCCACCAAATCTTCACTCGGCTCTTCTTTTGGAAAAAATACTTCAACCATATCGCCTTCATGTAGAACGTATCGCACAGTAACGGCGCTGCCATTGACATGCAGCGCCCCACCGTTGAATTTTATATCGATCAATGCCCCTTTGGAAATCTGTTTCTCTTTCAAGAAATCCCTTAAAAGCTTGCCTTCATCTTGCTGACCAATTTGAAAACAGAGAGAAAATTGTTCCATACAAAACCAGTCCTCTTATTTATCCGTAATAAATGAATCGCTGACTCGTTTCCAGAAAGGGAAAGGACGGAAGCGTGCAAAGCGAATCTTTTCTTTTGCTACACGGCTTTGAATAGATTTAACATCCTTATGCAGCAGCGTCAAGTGGTCAATGGTGATTTGATAGTCGACATCATTGACCGGCTTTAATAAACAGGTATGATGCTGGGGTAAAACAAGTGGTGAACCGATGGTACGGAACACTCTGTTGTTTATGGACGCCATCTCTGCCAGCTGAATGGCAGGAAGGGATGGATGCAAGATTGCCCCGCCTAACGCTTTATTATAAGCGGTACTGCCTGACGGAGTGGAGATGCACAGTCCATCACCACGGAATGTTTCAAATAACTGTCCCTTAATCTCCACATCCATAACCAATGTTCCTTCCACACTTTTAACCGTACATTCGTTCAATGCAAGGTAACGTGCTTCTCTTCCCCCATCATTGTAGCGGATTATTACTTCTAACAATGGATATTCCACAATTTGATAAGGCGTTTTGGCTATTGCGATGACCAGTTTTTCAATCTCTTCAGGTACCCAGTCGGCATAAAAGCCTAGGTGACCTGTATGGACCCCGATGAAAGCAGTCTTATCCAAGCGGCTGCGGTAGCGATGAAAGGCGTATAGAAGCGTCCCGTCACCACCGACAGAAACAACTAAATCGGGCTGATCTTCATCGTAAATCAAATCAAAATCCTGCAAGTAGGTTCTCATTTTGTGCATCAAAGTATTTGATACCGAGTCCCCTTTGGAGGTTATGGCAAATTTCATACTCCCACCCCTTTTGTTAGTTCGAATCTAGCTCTTTTTTACGAGAAAAGATGGCTTGTGCTTCTTGGATTTCTCCTCGGATTTGCGACATTTCTGCATCAAGCAAATACGCCGCCTCCGCTGCACGAACCAGTCTTTCCTTTATATCTTGAGGAAATTGGCCACTATATTTGTAGTTCAGAGAGTGCTCAATCGTTGCCCAGAAATTCATGGCAAGTGTTCTGATCTGAATTTCAACAAGGATTTTCTTTTCTCCTTCAATTGTTTGTACAGGATAACGCACTACAACATGATAGGAGCGATAGCCGCTATTTTTTCGAGAAGATATGTAGTCTCGTTCTTCTACGATTTCAAAATCGTTGCGAATCCGCAGAATTTCCACCACTCTATGTATATCATCGACAAACTGACACATCATACGGACACCAGCTATGTCCTGCATTTCATCTTCCAGCTTCTCAAGCGATATGCCTTTGCGTGTCGCTTTATCCAAGATACTTGCAATCGGCTTGACCCTTCCTGTGACAAATTCAATTGGCGAATGCTCTGATTGCATTTTAAATTGCCCGCGCATCCCTTTTAGTTTTACTTTCATTTCATCTATTGCCTGTTTATAAGGCGCTAAAAACATATCCCAGTGTTGTATCATAATTGGCCAAACCCCTTAAAAAATCTCGTTTACTCTTCTCTCCATCTCTTCCCCATAATTGGCGTTATCTTTTATATTCTCTATTAAGTACCCTAGTTCTTCTTCTATGTTTGTCAGCAGTAATGCTGTCTTATCCACGACAAGGACTATCGCTTTCTTATCTTGTAATGCCTTTTTCACATCAACCCAAAAATCATCTTTGATGCTTACGTAAATAAATTCCGTTGCTGTCTCCAGCTTATAAATAAATGCGAGATTGTCTGAATCCACCAGCATTTGATTGCTCGCAGACACCTGATCTAGCGGAAAAGAAACAGAATCCGCCTCTAGCAAAAGTTGTTGTTCGTTCCATGATGTTTTCTTGATTTCAATTCTTTTTTGCATAATAATCTCCTTCCAACCTAAATCCTACTCATATATTATCATAATTCCCTTCCTTCAACGAAATGGAAACCTAACTTTTTTCCAAAAAATTGTGTTTCTTGATTCCTATAAGAATGTCACTTAAACATTGCCTTCCCTCAAAAAGCAAGTAATAATAGAAGTATATTAAATAGGAGAGGTAAAACTATGACTAACCAGGAAATTGAAATTGAATTTAAAAACTTATTGACCTTTGATGAATTTACATCTCTCTGTTCGGCATTCAAGGTGAAATCAGCTGACTTTTTCACACAGGAGAACCATTATTTTGACACGCCTGCGTTTGTCCTAAAGGAAAAAGGTTGTGCTCTCCGCATTCGAAAAAAAGGAGACACATTTACGCTCACCTTAAAACAACCCGCTAAAGAAGGACTTTTAGAAACCCATCAGGTTGTGTCGGAAAATGAATTTCAAACGATGAAAAGTGAAAAAAACGGCTTGGTCAACGGAGTTATCTCCACTATTTTAAGGGAGGATCTTTCTATCTCCCCATCTGAAATAATCTATTTTGGTTCATTGAAAACAAATCGCGCCGAGCTACCTTATAAAGATGGGTTATTAGTATTGGATGAAAGCACTTATATGGATACTAGCGATTTTGAGCTGGAATATGAAGTGAAAGATTACAAAGAAGGCGAAAAATTATTCCATGAACTTCTTGCGGCTTATGGAATCCCTCTCCGTGAAACGAAAAATAAAATTGTGAGATTTTACGAAGCTAAAGCATGTGCATTTAAAGGAGAAGAGGGTCAAATATGAACGTAGAACAATTCAGGTCTATGATGCAACTTCAAGCCCTACAAGGATTACAAGAAAACAAGCAATCCACACAATCTGATTCCACCCTTCCATTTTCTACTGTGTTGTCGAGGATGATGACAACTAATACAGGGAATACCACGCTACCAGGACAGGGCTCTTCTTTTTCCCATCCTTTAAATACAGCATTGCTTTCTATGAATGCAAGCTTTTTGGAAGCGGAGATTGTTAAGATGACTGGCTCTGCCAAGGAGAAAATGAGTGTAGCTAGACAAACGGATTTTGAAGAGATTATTGAGGAAGCGTCTGTAAAATATGGGGTCGATCCAAAACTTATCAAAGCAATCATCCAACAAGAATCAAATTTTAATCCCACTGCCATAAGCCATGCAGGAGCAACCGGCTTAATGCAACTCATGCCTTTAACCGCAAAAGGACTTGGTGTTACAAATGCACTCGACCCTCGCCAAAACATAATGGGGGGCACTAAATATATCCGACAGATGCTCGATAAGTACGACGGAAACCTAACCCTTGCACTTGCCGCCTACAATGCTGGTCCAGGCAACGTCGACAAATACAACGGAGTCCCCCCTTTCAAAGAAACCATGAACTACGTCCGTAAAGTTACAGGGAATTATCACACTTAAATAATTTTAAAACACCACGCATGCAAATAAGCATTTCATGTGTGGTGTTTTTTATTTTAGCTAAGGAAGAGGATAACCCGTTGATTGAAGTGAAGGCACGCAGACGCCCGCGGGAGGAAAGAACAGGTGAGACCCTGCAAATGAGGAAGCCACTGAAAAACTGATAACGTAAAATTTTTTATTAATTCCTAGCTGGCGATTGGAGCAAAAGGCGAAGACTCCTGAGGGAACTAGTGCTAGGTGGAGACCCCGCAAGCATAGCGAAGCCACTGAAAAACTGATATCGTAAAGTTTTTATTAATTCCTAGCTGGTGATTGGAGCAAAAGGCGAAGACTCCTGAGGGAGCTAGCGCTAGATGGAGATCCCGCAAGCATAGCGAAGCCACTGAAAAACTGATATCGTAAAGTTTTTATCAATTCCTAGCTGGTGATTGGAGCAAAAGGCGAAGACTCCTGAGGGAGCTAGCGCTAGGTGGAGACCCCACAGGCGTAGCCGAGGAGGCTCCAGCAGTGCCCCTAGGAAAGCGAAGCCTTTTGCGGAAATCAACAGCGATGTTTAGTAAAATTTCAAAATTAAAGTCTTTTTCTGTTGCTTCGGCGTAGCCGAGAAAGCTCACGTCAGCCTCTAGGAAAGCGAAGCCTTTTGCGGAAATCAACAGCGGTGTTTAATAATATTTCAAAATTAAGGTTTTTTTCAGTGGCTTCGGCGTAGCCGAGGAAACTCACGTCAGCCCCTAGAAATATTTGGAAATAAACAGCGGTATTAATAAAATACTAAAATCAATACTTTTTCAGTGGCCACCAACGGAGTGAGGAAGCTCACGGAGCACCCGCAGGCAAGCAAAGCGCCTGTAAAGAAAATCAACTGTTTGCAAAAATTTTCTCCCAATCCAATTCCTTTTTTCCCTATATTTTGCAAGGGTGGAATCGAATTGTTTGAGATATAATAACCACATTGCTAAAATATACATACAATCGTTACTTTTGATATAAGGGAGTTAAAAATGATGGATAACATACAATCACCTTTTGAAGCTGTTGGCGGTGAGCAAGTTATTGAAGAACTTGTAGACGCATTTTACGATCGTGTAGGTCGCCATCCCAGTTTAGCTCCTATTTTCCCGAATGATCTGACGGAAACAGCAAGGAAGCAAAAGCAATTTCTTACCCAGTACTTAGGAGGACCACCTCTTTATACGAGCGAGCACGGACACCCAATGCTTCGTGCACGTCATATGCCTTTTGAAATAACACCAACGCGTGCGAAAGCATGGCTTGCATGTATGGAAGAGGCAATGGATGAAGTGGGACTTGAGGGTTCATATCGAAAAGAATTTTTTCAGCGTTTAGTACTAACAGCCCAACATATGATCAATACCCCAGACAAACCTGAAGAAAAGGAAGATTCATGTGACCTGTAATGATAAGAAATTATTTTATTTACAAAACATACAGCATACTACAAATAAACCAATAGAGATTTACTTCTTCATCGATCCGCTCTGCCCAGAATGTTGGGCATTAGAACCGATGTTGAAGAAATTATATGTGCAGTATGGTCAGTATTTTACGATCAAGCATATTGTCACTGGCCAATTGACATCCCTTAATCTTGCCAAAAAACACTATGCTGCATCAATGGCCCAAGTTTGGGAACGCACTGCTACCCGCTCCGGCATGTCCTGTGATGGGTCCTTGTGGCTTGAGAATCCGATTGAATCGCCATATGTTGCATCGATTGCAATAAAGGCTGCCGAGCTTCAAGGACGTAAGGCAGGGATTAAATACTTGCGTAAGCTACAAGAAGTATTGTTCCTAGAGAAACAGAATATCTCTGAACTCACTGTTCTAATGGAATGTGCAGAGTCTGTCGGACTCGACATGGAAGAGTTCCAAAAGGATATGAACGGGGACTGTGCGTCAAAGGCTTTAAATTGTGACTTTAAAATCACTAATGAGATGGACGTTTCTGAGATACCTACTCTAGTGTTCTTTAACGAAGATATTGAAGAGGAAGGTATTAAGGTTTCAGGCTATCATTCCTATGAAGTGTATGTGCACATTCTGCAAGACATGCTAGGGGAACAGCCATTTCCGAAGATGCTGCCACCATTAGAGGATTTCTTATCGCAGTTTTCCTTTGTAGCAACAAAGGAAATATCGGTAGTTTATAACCTGCCGATCGTAGAAGTGGAGCATGAGTTAAAGAAGCTTCAACTGGCACAGCGAGTGGAGAAGGTTCCCGTGAAGTATGGGACGTTTTGGAGATATATTGCAAATTGAGTTAGATTCACAAGGGAGAGAACGTGTATAGGAGAGAGGCAACCTACTGATGTTTGCCTTGCGATTTACCAGGATATATAGGTTTTGTATCAACTTCTTTGGCTAGTAAGGCCGAAGAAGTTGTTTTTTGATTATAGAGATTTTAAACCTTTGCTGCTTTTCGCTGAGCTATTCTAGCAAATACCTTACTTGCTTATTTTCCAGAATTTTTAAAACATTTTTCACAAATACATTGTTTTCCTAAAAGTTCCTTTGGTACTTTATCTAGCACTTTATGATCTATAGTTAGAGACATACACCAACATGTTTCATTAACCTCATCAACTTTACAGTTATTGTCCTTGTTACATATTGGGCAACTAAATTTATCCATAACATCCAACCTTTCTGGTGAAGCATATTACTATGAGAAACTTTACAAAATTAATCGGTTAATGGTTTCCTATCCAATAGTATGTATGATAGTAAAGATCTCTGTCTAGTCTGTTTCACATCTTGGACGTCTTTAGACACTCAATAATGACCTCTCACCCCCTGGTCCTTATTAAAAACATAGTTCCCCCTGTAAATATAGGAAAAGCCCTGGTCAACGGGACCAGGGCTAATCTATTGTCATTAAAGACAACAAAGGGGATGGGAGAAATTTTTCACGGTCAAACAAAGGGGTATATGTTTGTTTGTGAATCGTTTCACAGTTATAATATATCAGATGCCTCAGACTTTTGACAAGAGGTTAGACCTCTATTTCACAACTTTGTCACAATCGAATTATTTTTGTAATGGAATCTCCTTCTTTTTCGTACATATAACTAATAGAGGTACAAGTCTAGTTGGAGGGAGCAGTATCTATGTCAAAAATACCTTTTATCGTTTGCATCGTATTTATTTTGTTTAGCCTTTTCATTAATGTTCTTGGACTTATGAAGCTTTACCCCATCTATTTGACCTCGCCTTTATTATTCTTTTCTTTATTTCTTTTGATCGCGCTATTAAACAATCAGCGCAGGTTTAAAGGATTCAAATAAGACCGTTCCCATAAAGAAAAACCACCTCGTGATAAGGTGGTCTTCATTTGCATTATTAGGAAAGCAATTCTTCCATCTCTTTTAACTTCTCTTCAAAAACCTTGCAAGCTTCTTCAATCGGATTGGATTGAGTCATATCCACTCCAGCCTTTTTCAACACTTCGATTGGATAATCCGAGCTTCCTGCTTTCAAGAATTCAAGATAACGGTCTACAGCAGGCTGTCCTTCTTCTAGGATCTGCTTGCTTAATGCTGTAGCTGCACTGTAACCTGTTGCATATTGGTATACATAGTAGTTGTAATAGAAGTGAGGAATCCTTGCCCACTCTAAGCCGATTTCTTCATCAATCGTGATGTTCTCGCCAAAGTATTTCTTGTTCAATTCATAATAAGTTTCTGTTAACAGGTCCGCCGTCAATGCTTCCCCGTTTTGTGCAAGCTCATGAATCTTGTGCTCGAATTCAGCAAACATTGTTTGACGGAACACTGTACCACGGAAACCTTCTAAATAGTGGTTCAACAAGTATAGACGTTTTTTGTCATCATCCACTGTTTTTAAGAGATAGTCATTTAAAAGTGCTTCGTTGCAGGTAGATGCTACTTCTGCGACGAAAATAGAGTAATTACCATACGGATATGGCTGAGTTTTTCTTGTATAGTAACTGTGTACAGAATGGCCGAACTCATGTGCAAGCGTGAACAGGTTATTCACATTATCCTGCCAGTTCATTAAAATGTATGGGTTAGTGCCATATGTCCCGGATGAATAGGCACCCGAGCGCTTCCCTTTGTTTTCTTGAACATCCACCCATCTGTTGTCGAATCCTTCTTTTACAATATCGAGATACTCCTGACCCAGCGGAGCAAGTCCTTTAAGTAAATAGTCCTTCGCTTCCTCGTATGAAACCTTCATATTAGCTTCTTTAATTAACGGAGTATAAAGATCATACATATGCAACTCTTCTACTCCAAGAACTTTTTTACGAAGATCTACATAGCGGTGTAATAGGTGCAAGTTCTTATTGATTGTGTTGACTAGATTATCATACACTGTCTCTGGGATATTGTTATTGCTTAAAGCAGATTGACGGGCAGAATCATAGTTGCGGACCTTCGCTTGGAAGTTGTCTTTTTTCACCGCTCCACCTAATGTGCTCGAGAATGTGTTGCGATAGTTTCCGTATGTTTCATATACTGCTTTAAATGCATTTTTTCTTACTTCTTGGTCTTCGCTTTCTAAGAAGCGAATGTAACGGCCGTGCGTGATTTCTATTTCTTCCCCGTTTTCATCTTTTACAGATGGGAAAGTAATGTCTGCATTGTTTAACATTCCGAATGTGTTTGAGGATGCGGACAACACTTCAGAAGCTTCTGCCAACAATGCTTCCTCTTTCGCGGACAACACATGCGGACGCTGGCGATTGATTTCGTCTAAAGAGTGTTCATATAATGCAAGTTCTTTATTCTCTTGAAGGAACTTGGCAATGTCTTCTTCTTTCATAGTCAAGATTTCAGGCACCACAAAGGAAAGCGCGCTCGCCACTTGTGTATAAAGATTTGTGGCACGGTCATTCAATCCTTGGTAGAAGGAGTTGGTAGTATCCTGATCGTAACGCATATGTGCATATGTATAAAGCTTGCCTAATCGACTGGAGATAGAATCCTGGTACTGTAATGCTTCAAACAATGCATCAGCAGACTGGGATAGTTTCCCTTCATAATCCTTTATTTTGCCGATCATTCCCTTTACTTCTTGAAATTCTTTTTCCCATGCTTCATCACTTGAGAAAATATCCTCCAATCTCCATGTATCCTCCACAGAGATGTCTTTACGTTCTTGTAATTTCTTAACAGCAGTTTGTTCCGCCATCATTAAACCCCCTTTAAAAATAAAAAATGCATCCTTTTAACTATTCGACACGACCTTATTATTCCCTTTTTTGTTTTATTATTAAGATTGTTTTAGATGCAACAAGTATTCTAATACGATACGATCTTGTTTACACACATCTTCCATGGACGTAAAAGAAAGCTCCTTTTTAATTTTCCGATAAACAACAGGTGTTTCCCTCTTCAAAGCCCCAATGGAGACGAGAGCATCCAAGTATTCTAGCACTGCATCCTCATCTGACCCGACCGTTACAAGGGGCAATTCTCGTACAGTAATCTGGGAGCCTTTAATGCGGCGCTTAAAATTTCGCAATACAGTAGGGACATGCACGATAGAATGTAATGGTGTATGGAAAATTGAATCAAAGTAGATCCATGCCTGCCATTCAATAGCAGGCGTATGCAATCTGTAAAAAGAAGGAACAGGGAGGCCGATTTCAGCGGGAAACAACGAAAGAGGGATGTTCATTTTAGCATAGCAATATTTTCTTAAGAGATTATAGGGTTTATAAAGGGAATAGACGTACCTCCATTTCTTTTTATAGTGGAGATAATGTTCTTTCCATGATGCACTGTGAATATTCTGCATGATAGGATGCTCTCTCCAACACTTGCTTGTCACACACGAAATATAGGTGGTAGAAGTATTAAAAGAGAATGACGGGTAGAGATAATAGTAGAGTGTCGAATTGGGGCAAAATGCTAGGATATAGGGTGGACTGTGCGCATTGTGCCTTTGAAGAAATTGCCATTGAAAGGGTGAAAACTTCATTTGTGGTTGAATGTTCCCTAGCTTCTCTTTTCCAAGTATCCATATTGGCTTGATGAGCGCACTCTCATATAGTTTTGTCCTCAAGATGAACTCTGATTTAGGAATGGTAGAGCATTGAAATTCGAATGCATACTTTCGATTTTCTGTTTCGAGATAAACATCTGCTCTTTGATTGGTGCTCGGGATATAATGTTCAAGTGTTGTTGTATTATGGGAGTGGAGAAGGCTTTCATATAGCTTGGCCTTACCTTCAAGATGGTAAAGAGTTTCTGCTTCTGAGGAGGCGTTGCAGGAGTCATTCATGTGGGCAAAGTGTACTTTTCTTACCTGTCCATGTTTTAGTTGGAGAGTTTGGTGACACGCTGGACAGAAAAACAACTCTCCTTTTGTTAGGCGCTCAATATCCTCTCGATTCTTCCAATCTAATAAAGAAAAGAAAGATCCATCCTTTCTTTTTGCAACAAACATTCCAACACACCTTTCGGTAGATATTTTTACACCACTATACCATTCGCCATACTTAGACAAATTCCTTTGAAAATTTTGAAATAAATTTTATACCCGTACTTTTTCAACTCAATAACTTTAGTTTATTGGTTAACCTCCGCTGTTGATTGTAGCAAAAGGCGAAGACTCCTGAGGGAGATAGCGCTAGGTGGAGACCCCGCAGGCGTAGCCGAGGAGGCTCCAGCAGCGCCCCTAGGAAAGCGAAGCCATTTGCGGAAATCAACAGCGGTGTTTATAAAAATACTAAAATCAAGACTTTTTCAGTGGTCTCCAACGGAGTGAGGAGGCTCACGGACCGCCCGCAGGCAAGCGAAGCACCTGGAACGGAAATCAACTGTTTTGTAATTCATAAAAAAAAGCCGGAAAAATTTTTCCGGATTTATAGAAGTGGAGAGGCCAGTCTTGCCAACGATTCAAACACCTTTTGATAAAAAGGACGGTTGGCAAAAACCTCTTTTGCTATTGGTTTCGCATCATGTAAATCTTGCTCGTAATCTTCAACAAGCGTCTTCACACTATCTGTATTGTATAAAAAAGCATTCACTTCAAAATTGAGATGGAAACTTCGCATGTCCATATTGGCTGTTCCAATCGATGCAACCTGTTCATCGACCACTACCACTTTACTATGCAAAAAGCCTTTTTCATACTGATATATCTTCACTCCTGCTTCCATCATTTCTGGAAAATATGATCTTGAAGCATAGTAAACTATTCGCTTATCTGGCCGTTTTGGCACCAATAACCGGACATCCAAACCACTTAGCGCCGCAACCTTCAGTGCTGTGAAAATATCATCATCAGGTACAAAGTATGGAGAGGCAATCCATATGGAGCTGCGAGCGGAAGTAATCATGGAAAAGTATAAACTTTTGATGACTTCCCACTCCTGATCGGGGCCCCCAGCAATCATTTGAACTCCACCATATTTCTTCCCTTCCCCGTGTGCCATAGCCGGAGTCAGATAGCTCGGGGTAAGTAGAGATTCATCAGTTGCATAATACCAGTCCTGAAGAAATATTAATTGAAGTGTCCTGACAGCTTCTCCTCTTACATATAGATGTGTATCCCTCCAAAAACCAAAATATTCATCACGACCGAGATACTCATCCCCGATATTCAGGCCACCAACGAAACCTACATCCCCATCGACGACAATGATTTTCCGGTGGTTACGAAAGTTGATTTTATTGTTAAATACAGGAATCCTTACGGGTGAGAAAGATACTATTTCTACTCCTGCGGCACGTAGCTCCTTTATGTATTTACCGCCTAATTGAAAGCTGCCTACTGCATCAAACAAAAATCGTACCTGTACCCCGCTCTTCGCCTTTTCAATTAACAAATCTTTAATTTGTGTACCTATTTCATCATCTCTAACAATGTAATATTCAAAATGGATATGATGTTTAGCTTTGCTAATTTCTTCTAAAATTCTGGTGAAGGTCTGATTTCCGTTAGTTAAAACTACTGTTTCTGTATCGAAGGAGATAGGACTCCTTCCAATATTTTGTGATAGTTGAAAAATGCCTTTCTTACTCTCATCCAGAAGTCGCATATCCTGTTCAGTATACTCCCTTGTTCCTTCTACTTCTTCTAATACCTCCTTGTCTAGAAGGGCTTTCCTTTGAAAAAGCCTCCTCTTCCTGACATTTCGCCCAAATAACAAATAGAAGAAAAATCCGAGAACTGGAAAACTCCCTAAGACAACCAGCCAAGTGAGCGTTCTGGTTGGTTGTCTATTTTCAAGTGAAATTAAAAAGGCGATGAAGACCACAGAAATAGTAAAAAATATAGAAATAGATCCTAGTAACCAGCCTTCCCAAAGGCCTTGGGTCGCAAATAAAACGGCACCGATTACTAGAATAAATACGATAACACGAATGGTATTTTTCAACTGACTCACTTCTCCTCTATTCTAGAGCGCACACGCCAAATCTTTCTGTTACTTCTCGTCATTTGAATTTGAAAAAACCGATTTCAACTTGTGAAATCGGCCTTCCATTATTTTAGAGGAAAATGTTTCGTCATTTCCTTCATTGCATCGTCCTTGGCAACTTCCGAACCATATTCTTGAAGACGGTGAATGGAGATGGCTGATTCTTCCCCGTATTCTAGTAACACACTTAGTACATTGTCGATTTCTTCATCTGTATAATGCTCACTTGAAAAATCAACATATAAGTAGTAGCTTTTTTCGTAGAAGTACAGATGGTTGCTTAAGTTTTCTAAGTGCTGCAGTCGGTGACTGGCTGAAATAATATACTCAAGATCTCTAAACCGGACCATAAATTGCAGAAGGTCTTTTTCCTCTTCCTGCTTGTCGTCTTTTGCTTCATCTGTTTTCGTTGAAGAATTAAAGTGCTGGTCAAGCAAGGCTTCTATGCGCTCATCAACTGGGATGTCAATTCGCTTGTCCTCTGACACAGGAACCTCGAAGTTCTTTCCATCTTTAGATAACTGAGCTCGGGTCACAATGACTTCCAATCCCTTATCAAGGGCTTGAACTTGTATCCACAGCGGTCCTTCCACCATGAAATCTTCTTCATCATGGGCTTCATCCATCATTTCCCAGAATAATTCTTCACTACGCTCGCGGTTATACCAGATTTCTTCGCGGTCAAATCCACGTTCCTCTATATCACCATATGAAATGTAAAACTTTACCGTATGATCATTAATACGTTCGATTTCCATTCTTAACAACTCCCTTCTTATTAGGTAAATGATAAGCGTGCTCTCTTGTAAACAATTCTCATCTGAGAAATGCCAGTCTCTTATTGTCCGCTCCTCATTTTCCTCCGTCTTTCCTTGGAAGGGACCCTCCACAAATTTCTTATACCTTTATTGTTACAATTTATCCATTTAGCATAGCGAGTAAACCTAAATTCTATGCAAAGATCAGCAAATGCGGTTGGTTCCGGTCCATTTAAGCAAAACCTAGATGTGATACATCCCGTTAAGAGACAAGTAGTGACCTCAAGTACCTAGCCTTAGAGCTAGACCATGACCGCAGCATATAAAAAGAACATTGTACTATCAAGAGTGATACTTGTACTTTTATTTTATGATAAAAAAAGGAAGAATGGAAACAAAAATGCTCACATTTTCAAAAATCGTTAAAATGCCTACCCTTACCAATTGAAAAACCCCAAGGCCTGGATCTCACCCAACTTTTATGGCATATTCTCTCTTCATGACCACTATATTTATATAGGACTGGGACAAGAAGGGGCGATAACGTGGAGCTGGAACTGATAACTTCCATACTAATCATCATAGGCATTGATATTGTACTCGGCGGAGATAATGCTATTGTAATAGCGCTGGCATGTCGCAATCTTCCAGAGCGTCACCGCAACAAAGCAATCATCATTGGTACCATTCTAGCCATTGTTTGTAGAATTTTACTCACCATATGTGCCGTCTATCTCTTAGCTATTCCCTTCCTTCAATTTGTAGGTGGAGTGTTACTGGTTTATATAGCAGCACAATTAATTCTTGATCAAGGAAATGAAACGATTGTTAAGGGAAGGCACTCCCTTGGCGCTGCTATTAAAACCATAGTAATTGCCGATATCGTTATGGGAATAGATAATGTTATGGCTGTTGCAGGTGCTGCACATGGTAATTTTTATTTGGTGATCATTGGTCTGGTTTTTTCTATACCAATAATTATATGGGGGAGTAAGATTATATTAGTGGCAATGGAGAAATATCCTATAATTATCTATTTTGGAGCAAGCATATTGTGTTATACGGCAGGAAAGATGATTATTTTTGAACCTAAGGTTGCTGGTATGATCCCCGCTGGTGAGTGGCAGGCGTTTTTTCCTTATTTTCTTATCCTTTGTATGTTGGTTTTTACTGGGATTTATAAAAGACAGTTTATTAAAATACGCTGAGTGAAATTGCTACCTTAATACTTATTGATTTCCGGTTCAGGTGTTCGCTTATCCAGAGGATGGTGCTTGAGCCTCCCTCACTTGGCTGGGGGTCTCACATTTCACTATAGGGAACGATAAAGATAAAAAAACTTCTACATGACATAATGCATGTAGAAGTTTTTTGGTATTATTAGCCGTTAACTAATCTTTGTGCTTCTCTTAATTGGAAGGTTCTTACTTTTCTTGGTAAGAAACGGCGAATCTCATCTTCGTTGTACCCTACTTGTAGTCGTTTTTCGTCTATAATGATTGGTCTTCTTAACAGACCAGGGTGTTCTTTAATTACAGAATATAATTCTTGAAGCGGCATTGCTTCTACATTTATATTCAGTTTTTGGAAGATTTTTGATCTGGTTGAGATGATTTCATCTGTTCCGTCTTCCGTCATTCGTAAAATTTCTTTGATCTCATCAATAGATAAAGACTCAGAGAAAATATTTCTTTCTGTATATGGAATGTTATGTTCTTCTAACCAATGTTTTGCTTTACGACAAGAAGTACAACTTGGAGATGTATATAGGGTTACCATGAACTTTCCTCTCCTTTTTATCTAGTATTATTTGAAAGAACATGCTGAACGTTTCTAATTGTGAATCGCTCTCAATTTGAAATTACTCTAAAGAAGTAATCTCTATTGGTTATTATACACGATTTCCGACTAAAAAGGTATAGTATTTTGAAAGTCGGACAAGTTGTCACAACATGTTCAAATTTACTGCTTTAACTCCCTTTAGATTTCCGTTCCAGGTGTTCGCTTTCCTAGGGGCGGTGCTTGAGCCTCCTCGGCTACGCCTGCGGGGTCTCAAGCTACCGCTATCTCCCTCAGGAGTCTCACACCTTGCACTCTAATCTAAAGGGGATATTTAAAAGAACTTTTCACTTAAATGTAAGTTACATCTATTCAGACGTTTGGATGTCCTAGAAGGTTTCATATTATTGAAATTAGTTCTCAATATTTTTTATGCGTTCACAAAGTAGTAACAATTATATTGTTTCCATAGCCCTTCGATAGTTAGGATTTGTAAGGGTTTGTAATACATGTTAGTTTTATAATTAGACAAGATAAGTATGAGGTGATATATGTTGAAAAAATATTGGCTGCTTCCTGCCATGTTCGTACTCTTAATTTCAACCGCTTGCAGTCAAAAAGAGATTACAAGTCAGAATACAGAGTCCAATAAGATCCCAATAACAATGGCTGAAGTTACAGAGAAAAATATCAGCAATACGATTGAATTGGTCGGACTGGCCGTACCTGAAACACAAGTACCACTCCTAACTACCTCCCCCCTAACCGTTGAGACTGTTCATGTAAAAATTGGTGATATAGTGAAAAAGGGCGATTTAATTGTTTCTTTGGATTCTGAAGCTGCAACCGAGCAGGTTGTTCAAGCTCAGAGTGCAGTGACAGAGCTTGAAAATGCCCTCTCAAAAATGAAAGAAATGCAAGAGGCAGCTGAAAGTCAGGCCTCTCTTTCTGATATACCCAAGTTGCAGGCAGAATTAAACCAAAGCTTAGAAAAATCTCAAGCGCTTTTGGATGGCGTTGACACAGGGGCTGTCACTTCGCTTGATTTGGTGCAAAGCACGGTAGATGTCATGGTTAAACAGGCCCAGCTTGCTACTGCTGCCAGCCAAGTCCAACAGATGCCTACCTTCAATACCATGGAAATGGAAGCTCAATTAAATCAGGCTAGACAGGGGCTGAAGCAAGCACAGCAAATGGCTGATGCTACTTCAATTACTAGTCCGATTGACGGTATTGTTTCTGAATTGAATGTTGTAAATGATGGAATTGCGACACCCAATGTTCCAATCGGAACAATTATTCAGTTAGATAACATCGCAGCAACTTTTCAAGTGAACAGTTATCAAGTAAGTAAACTTAAAGCTGGGCAAGATGCTACTATTTCCTTTGAAGGATTATCAGATTCATATGAATCCAAAATTGAAACTGTCTCCCCTACAGTCAACCAGCAGACAAATATGTTTTCTGTCACTATTCCAGTTAGCAATTCAGAATTAGTTATTAAAGGCGGTATGAGAGCAACTGCCTATGTCGCTGTTGATAACCTGGAATCTCAAACAGTTTTACCAATGGACGCTATACTATATGAAGAAGAAAATCCTTATGTTTATGTCATTGAAGAGAATAAAGCGGTGAGACAGGACGTTGAAACCGGCTTCCGTGACAATGAATTTATCCAGATTCTAAAAGGAGTTACTAAAGGCCAGAAAGTAGCCGTTAACGGAAAAGAAAGATTAAAAGACGGTGCAGAAATAACAGAACAAAGTGAGTGAACCTATTAGATGAAAATTGCGAAGCTTTCTGTATTACGTCCCATTGCTATGTCAATGGTGATTATACTTATGTTAATACTAGGTGCCGTCAGTATGCGCGGAATGCCGGTGGACTTGTTTCCTGAATTAACTTTTCCAATTGTAGCGGTAACGACAACTTATGAGGGAGCAGGTCCTGAAGAGATAGAGAATTTGATATCTTCTCCGCTTGAGGATGCAATGAGCACCTTGCCGAATGTAGAGTCTGTCTCCTCCATTTCGCGAACAGGGGGCTCGCTCGTCCTCGTGTCTTTTACCTGGGGAACGAATATGGATTTTGCCTCCTTAGATATGAGAGAGCGTATTGATTCGGTTCGAGATTTTCTTCCTTCAGGTGCTAATCTACCGAGGGTTCTTCGCTTTAACCCAAGTGATCTTCCAATCGTTCAACTAGCCATAACAGATCCTTCTGGAGAAATGACCAAGGCAAAGCAGTTGGCCGAACAAGATATTGAACCTCAATTGAGTAGTGTCGAGGGAATCGCGTCCATTTCAGTGGAGGGCGGAGCTGAAAACGAAGTAAGAATAACATTGGATCCTAATGCCCTTTCTTCCTTTGATGTCTCTATTGATCAATTACAGCAGATTATTGCAGCCGAAAATTTAAACCTTCCAGGCGGCTCTTTAACAGATCAAAATCAAAACCTGCCAATAAGGATTACTGGGGAATATGCGTCCATTTATGACATACAGACGCTCCCCATCCCTACTCCAAAAGGAGTCATACAGTTAGACCAGCTCGGTGAAGTGAAAGAAACTCTTCAACCGACAACGCAACTCAGTTATTTAAATGGAGAACCAGCTGTCGGGATGTCTATTCTAAAACAATCCGGCAGCAACACAGTGACTGTGGCAAATGATATTGAGAAAAAGCTAGAAGAAATTAGAAAGAACTTGCCAGAAGGCGTAGAAATAAAACCGATATTCGACCAAAGTCAATTTATTGAACAATCTATAAGAGCTGTGACCACCAACATGATTGCTGGTAGTTTGCTGGCTGCACTTGTACTGTTCTTCTTTTTACGAAATGTACGCAGTACGTTAATCATTTTATTTTCTATTCCTGTGTCTATTGTGGCAACCTTTATCTTTATGTACTTTAGCGGCCAAACGTTGAACCTGCTGACATTAGGCGGACTTGCATTGGGAATTGGAATGATGGTCGATAACGCGATTGTCATTTTGGAAAATATATATCGTTTAAGACAAAAAGGATATTCCATGAAAGATGCTGCAATCGAAGGAACTAGCGAAGTCGGCCCTGCCATCATTGCTTCCACATTAACGACCGTCATTGTTTTCTTACCTATCGTATTTGTGGACGGTTTGGCAGCACAATTATTTAAACCTTTAGCACTCGTTGTATCGTTCTCATTGCTTGCCTCTTTGTTTACGGCATTAATTATTGTTCCGTTATTTTCATCTCTTCTATTAAAAGTAAATACAAACACGTCTCGCTTTGAAGAGAGATTTATGGGATTCACTAGTTGGTACCGCTCTATTTTGGAAAAGGTGTTAAGAAATCCGAAAAAGACCGTAACCTCTATAGTCATTCTATTTTTGATTTCTTTAATTGGAATACCTTTTATCGGGAAAGAATTTTTGCCTCAGCAGGATCAAAGTTTCATTTCCATGACTGTACGTTTACCTGACGGAAGCTCACTTGACGCTACATATGACGTGATGGAGGATATCGATGCACGATTAGCAGATGTTAATGAAATTGACTTGGCATTTGTTACAGTCGGTGGGACAGACAACTTTTCTGTTTCAGCTGGTACGCAGACCAATCGGGCAAATTACAGCATCCTTTTGACACCAGTTACGGAACGGAGCCGCTCTGACAAGCTCGTCGGGGACGAAATCAGGGAAAAACTTGAGAATATTCCAGGCGCTGAGATTTCCCTTTCTTCAGGAGATTCAGGGTTTTCTCAAAATCCTGTATCCTTAAGTATCACAGGTCCTGACTTGACTACACTGAAATCAATGGCAGATGAGACAGTAGAACTTCTTTCAGAGATTGATGGAATTCGTGAACCTTCCTCAAACTATACGGAAGGCAACCCGGAAATTGTGGTAGATATCGATAGAGTCAAGGCAAGCCAGTTTGGGATTGGCAGTGCACAGATTGCTTCTGCCGTTTCTAATGCAACAAAAGGACTAGTCGCATCCCGAATGGCTCGTGACGGGGCTGAACTTGATATACGTTTAACCATTGAGGATACGTATACCGCTTCCATTCAAGACTTGGAGAAATTATTGATCAATACACCAACAGGTGAAAACATACCTCTTCAAGCAGTCGCTACGGTTGAGAGAGGACAAGGTCCAAGCCAAATTAACCGTACAGACAGAAATCGTGAAATAACCGTTAATGCGGATATTGTGAACCGTGATCTTGGAAGCGTTATTGATGATGTGGAACAAACACTAAAAGAAAACATCTACATTCCTAATAATCAATATAAAATTACAATCGGTGGGCAAGATGAACAGATGAATGATGCCTTTTTCAAGCTCGGTGGAGCCCTGGCACTTGCTGTTGTACTAGTCTACATGGTCATGGCTGGACAGTTTGAGTCTTATTTCTACCCATTTATTATTATGTTTAGCGTACCGCTGACGATTATTGGAATCATCATTGGCCTATTGGTTACGGGACAACCGCTCGGTGTTGGTTCCCTTGTTGGAATGTTAATTCTGACCGGGATAGTCGTAAATAACGCTATTGTTTTTGTCGACTATGTCAACATGATGAAACGGGAAGGCAAATCAACCTGGGAAGCTATTCTGATAGCAGGACCAACTCGTTTACGACCTATCTTTATGACAGCACTGACGACCATTCTCGGCTTGATTCCATTAACCTTAGGCTTTGGAGAAGGAATGGAAATTCAGCAGCCAATGGCCATTGTAATCGTGTTCGGACTAAGTTTTGCAACCATCATTACGCTGATTTTAATACCGGTTGTTTACTATTTGTTTGATGAATTTAAGGAAAAAAGAAAACAGAAAAAGTTAGAGAAACTAGATGTTTAATAAATTTACGGGAGGATGATTAACTTGCTGAAAAAATGGGTTTTCGTTGTAATACTAGTTGTTTCAAGTTTTGTTATCTATCCTCCTGCAACTGCTGAATCTCCAGGTGAGATTACTTACATCGCCATTGGAGATTCGTTAACAGCAGGCCTTGGATCCTCCGAAGAAAATTATTTACGCATTCACGGTTTTGTTCCTCAATTCACGAAGTATTTACGACAAGAAAACAATGTTACAGTAGAGAATTATGGTATTCCAGGTCTTTCCTCCACTGGCTTGTTGGCATTACTGACCGCAGATGAGGCTTTGCAAAATCGCTTAAAGACAGCTGGAGTTATTTCTGTTTCCATCGGAGGCAATGACTTCTTACAAACTATTCGCTCCGTCCCAGAGAGCGAAGAAGAGTCAGCACTAAATATTCGTATGGACATTTTGAAAAGGACATATCAAGAGACCTATAAGTTGTTGCGTGAATTGAATCCTGATGCAACTATCATTCTTTTAGGACTCTATAATCCCTATCCAAAAAACCATGAGTGGACAGACCTCGGAACGAAGTATGCCCCATTGTTTAATGGCTTTATCGAAGAGTTTGGAGATGAGCCTAAAACACTTGTAATTGACCCATATGAAGCCTTTGAGGGAAATGAGTTGGAGTGGACGCACATCTCGGAAGATGATATACATCCTAATGATAAGGGATACACAGAGATTGTCAGCTTGATGAAAAATGCTTATGAAAAAAGTCTAGAGTGATAGAAGAATCCCCCGGTAATAAAGCATGCAGCTTATTATTTCCGGGGGATTTTATTATTCATTATAATTTTGATAAGATATCTTCATTATCATCATCTTCATCATAAGTAAGTACGTTGTCAACTTTATCATAAGATTGACCGTACAATTCTTTATCTTTATACGTATGAATTTGCTCGTATGTAGCTTTCATCCCCTCATAGATGGCTTCTTCACTTGCATCCGAAGGTGACCAATAGAGGATTTCCATCGCATTCACTTCATTTGTGGCAAGAGAGCGACGTCTATAGCCGATAGATGAAGCATGTTCAAAGCCTTCTCTTTTATAAAAACGAAGTCTTTTCTCTGTATCTGTATCTTCGTAATCAACAGGCTCCACTTCTAAAATAATCGGCTTGCCTTTTTCCTTCATTTTATCTAAAAGCTTATGACCAAGACCCATTCCTCTGGCATCTTTTGATACAAACAAGTAGTCAATAAAGAGAAAGTTATCAAGTTCCACATACATTAGTACATGGTGCTCTCCTTCATCTTTATGATAGATGTCCCCTCTCTCTTTTAAAAGGAGCTCCATATGCTCCCTCGATTTCATTTCTTCTACTGGAAAATACTGATTTAATTTTTCATACCAATTCATTCTGTAAAAAGACTCCCCTTTCGTTATTTCTCTATGTACATATTAAGTATAACAAACTTGAACAGATTTCAGTGTTAATATACCCTCTTCCTTTTCTCTTAAACATACCATACAATAAGAGTAAGGTTGTTTTTTGTATACGATTACATAAGACAAAGGGGATGTTTGGTGTTGTTTGAGTATTTCATGGATTTTACCATCGTTGCTTTATTGGTGATTGGTATAACCGCTGTTATGGGTGTGGTTACAAATGGTATCGGAGAAAAGCTTTTTGGCGGTAAAAAAGGCACTGAAAGCTTTGATAAGTCAGCCAGCATGCAAGCCGGGTGGAAAAGTATTGGTGGAGGGAAAAAGAAATAGCAAAAAAAGCTGCCAGATAATTGGCAGCTTTTTTTCTTAGTCATTTAACGGGGTAAAATCAAGACCTTCTGTATAGCTGTTACCTGCATTCCAAATCAAATACTCTTTAATTCCATTTTCGTTTAATGCCTTGATTTGATCTTCCACTTCTTTTGGGCCATATGGAATATAATTCCCTGCCCCAAGCCAAGTTGCGGTAAAGTCCTGAATCCATGGTCTTGATACAGGTCTGTTTTCCAGTTTATCCAGCTTGTCATTTTCAAGCTTGGAATACGCAGCAATTAGCTTATAAGGTTCTGTATCTGGTTTTGCAATTCCAAAATACGCTGTCCAGTGACTTGGATAAATCATCGACGAGATTACATCCACATGTTCTGAAATCCGACTGAAATTCTGACCGATTCCAGGTGCTTCCGGCAATGTTGCCGTATAACCAAAGATATCCACGGACACTTGAACATTGTAAGGTTCTAA
This sequence comes from Bacillus sp. CHD6a, assembly GCF_001293645.1. GTDB lineage: Bacteria > Bacillota > Bacilli > Bacillales > Bacillaceae_I > Sutcliffiella_A. The sequence continues at coordinate 1,114 of NZ_LBMD01000027.1, read as the reverse complement.
TCTCTCACGTGCATAGGCTACGAAATCTGTCACCGCTTCAACCCGCTTTTGCACATTATCTAAATCTAAGTCTTTGTACTCGCCATAGGTATATTCAAGGGTTGTATCTCTCTTTTCAAAGCCTTCAGGAAATCTGACATAGTCAAACTGTATTTCCTGAAACCCCATTTTTGCCGCTTCAATCGCAATATCAATATTGTAATCCCACACTTCTTTTAGGAAAGGACTAACAAACGCCTCTTCACGACCGTTCACCCATACTTTGCCGTTTTCCTGAAAAGATAAGTCTGGTCGCTTCTTCGCTAACACCGTATCCTTGAAAACTACGATTCTACCAATTGGATATACTTCATTTTCCTCCAAGGTTTTCATCATTTTTTTCGGGTCCTTAATATAAGGCTGTGCAATGTCCTTGAATGGGGAATCTTCTTCCTCCGGTATGTAAGTAAGGTACCCATGATCATCTTTAATATCAATAACCATTGCGTTTAGATCTGTCTTGTTGAGAAGATCGAGTAAACGTGGAAATCTTTCCCCACCTGCAGAGTGACCAGTTACATAGATTCCTCTAACAGCATCAGGATAAGTGAATGTATAACCTGAATCAAAAGCAAATCTAGCAATTGAAATTGGCAACTCTCGAGTCTGCATTTCAACATTTTTAGTTGCATGTTGTGCAGCTTGTCTTACTTCTTCTCCTTCAGCTTCTGCTTGAACAAGTGTTCCACCAAATACGAAAATTCCGACTGCAGCCACCAGACCACCAATCATTTTTTTCATCATTTCATTTCAAAATCCCTTCTCTTATATGCTATCTCTATTATACTGGAAAATCGTTGTTTTTTTACCTTTTTCAACAATTTCCTTCAAAATAATCCGAGAGAACTAGTGTGTTGTGGTGAAGGGGTTACTGTGAGATTACATCTTGGGGCCTCCGTAACTGTTTTGGGCTTTTGCGTGGGAAAGATGGGGGTGCTCTCTTACTGTTTTTGCTTTGGCGGGAGGATTTCGGGAGGAGAGACGGGTTCTCTCTTACCGTTTTCGCTTTGGCGGGGGGTTTTCGGGAGGAGAGACGGATTCTCTCTTACCGTTTTCGCTTTGGGGGAAGGATTTC
>NZ_LBMD01000026.1 GCF_001293645.1 Bacillus sp. CHD6a | reverse complement strand
TTTTGTGGATGAAGACAATTTGGGAGGGGGGAAGTTGGTGAGAGTGTTTTCATCGTGGGGATGAAGACACTTTGGAGGAGATATTTTCATGCAGAGTGTCTTCATGGAGGATTTAAGGACATGTAGGAGGAGAGAATTTTGTAATAGAGGTCTTAATCACTGTAATCAAGCCCTTCAAAAGCAGCAATCCCTAATCGAGAGGTCTTAACCACTGTAATCAAGCCCTTCAAAAACAGCAATCCCTCCCCAAAGAGGTCTTAATCACTGTTATAAAGCCCTTCACAACCAGTAATCCCCCCGAGAGGTCTTACCCACTGGTATAAAGCCCTTCAAAAGCAGCAATCCCTCCCCAAGAGGTCTTACCCACTGTTATAAAGCCCTATCAAAACCAGCAATTCCTCCCCGAGAGGTCTTACCCACTGTTATAAAGCCTTTCAAAAGCAGCAATACCTAATCGAGAGGTCTTACCAACTGTTATAAAACCCTTCACAACCAGCCCACCTCCTAACCAAGACGTCTTTACCTCTTCCCAGATTCAAATACCCCCAATAGTTCTCATCAGTTTCAAAATCTTAAAAAAACCTACATCTTGAACAATTTTGACCAATTGACGTTTAAACACCTCACAAAAGTGGAATTCTGTTTGAGAGAGGCCTCTCCGTAAAAACCTCTCCCTACATCTATTCCCCTACATATATTGACGCAAAGACACCTCAAACGAGCCAGAATGACAGTTTTTAGCGAAAGGTTATCTATTGAATTTTTTCTAAAGGTCTTATATATTTTACATATAGTCAAAGATAGTCAAGGTCAGATAGGAGGATAGCATGAGGAACATATCTGATGTCATTGAGCATTATTTGAAACAGGTGTTAGAGGGGAGCAGAGAGAATTCTGCCGAGATTAAACGAAGTGAGATAGCGGATAAGTTTGAATGTGTACCCTCTCAGATTAATTATGTGATTAATACTAGATTTACGATTGAACGGGGATATTTGGTGGAGAGCAAGCGGGGGGGCGGCGGGTATATTAGGATTATCAAAATCAAGCCGCATGACCATTTGCAATTAATCGACCAGCTTATAGAGCTAATAGATGTGAGAGTTTCCCAAGCCAGTGCGGAGGATGTGATCTTTCGGTTGGTGGAAGAGAAGATAATTTCCGCTAGGGAGGCGAAGATAATGGTTAGTGTCATGGACCGTTCTGTTTTATATTTGGGCCTGCCTGAAAGAGATGAGTTGCGGGCAAGGATGTTAACGGCCATGCTGACTACATTGAAGTATCGGTAGGGGGAATGAAAATGGTATGTCAAGAATGTAATGAGCGTCCGGCTGCTTTGCATTTTACGAAGATAATTAATGGGGAAAAATCAGAGATTCATATTTGTGAACAATGTGCTCAAGAAAAAGGAAGTATGTCATTGTTTACAGGTGGTTCAGGTTTTTCGATTAATAACCTGATTGCTGGATTGTTAAATACGGAACATGCTATTCCCAATCCACAACAGGAAGATCTTGAGCCGCAAAAGATCTTACAGTGTGAGCGGTGTAGGATGACATTTCCACAGTTTACGAAAATCAGCCGGTTTGGTTGTTCGGAATGTTACCATACTTTTTCCGACAAAATGCAGCCTATCTTAAAGAGATTGCATAGTGGGAATACGGTGCATGCAGGGAAAATACCGAAACGAATCGGGGGAAGTATGCACGTAAGAAAAGAAATTGATTCGCTAAGAGAAGAATTACAAGAGCTTATTTTACAGGAAGAATTCGAGAGTGCGGCGAATACTAGAGATAGAATCAGAGAATTGGAAAGACAATTGAGTGAAAAAAGAGAGGGGGAGCAGTAGATGTCTCTTGAGCACTTTTTGAATAATGCAGTCAGCTCTTGGATGAAGCAGGAGGGTCCGGATTCAGATATCGTCCTTAGTAGTAGGGTCCGACTTGCTAGGAATCTAGAAAAGATGCAGTTTCCGACAGTATTTAGCAATGAGGAAGCTCAACAGATAGTGGATATCATGAGGCAGCATTTTGGGGAAAAGGAGTTCCAGGACCTTGGGGAACTTGAGTTTCTTCTTATGGAGGAAATGAATGCCTTAGAGAAGCGAGTGCTGGTAGAAAAGCACTTAATCAGTCCACAACTGGCGGAGGATTCGGCATTTGGAGCATGTTTGTTATCACCGAATGAAGAAGTGAGCATTATGATAAACGAGGAGGATCATATCAGGATACAATGCTTGTTTCCCGGCCTGCAATTAAATGAAGCGTTGCAAGTGGCTAATTCTTTGGATGATTGGATAGAAAAAAAGATTGATTATGCGTTTGATGAAAAACGAGGATACTTAACGAGTTGCCCGACAAATGTGGGGACGGGGCTGCGCGCTTCCGTCATGATGCACTTACCCGCATTGGTGTTGACGCAACAGATGAACAGAATTGTTCCGGCAATTAATCAATTGGGATTAGTTGTTAGAGGAATTTATGGTGAAGGTAGCGAAGCTTTAGGGAACATCTTTCAAATATCTAACCAAATGACACTTGGTAAATCAGAAGAAGATATTGTCCAGGACCTTTTAGGTGTTGTGCATCAACTTATTTCACAAGAGCGCTCTGCCAGGGAAGCATTAGTCAAAACTTCAAACATACAATTAGAAGATAGGGTATTTCGCTCATACGGGTTGCTGGCACATAGCCGGGTAATGGAGACGAAAGAGGCGGCAAAGTGTTTGTCGAATGTGCGGCTAGGTATAGATCTTGGCTATATCACCGACATTTCCAGGTCCATATTGAATGAATTAATGATTTTAACTCAACCTGGCTTCTTGCAACAATATGCAGGAGGACCATTGAAGCCAAATGAAAGAGATGTTCGCAGGGCTGGGTTGATTCGGGAAAGAATGCGATTAAATAGATAAAATATTCGGGAGGCGATTGGATATGATGTTTGGTCGATTTACAGAAAGAGCGCAAAAAGTATTGGCATTGGCACAAGAAGAGGCACTGCGCCTAAGCCATAATAATATTGGAACAGAGCATATCCTGCTTGGACTAGTCAGAGAAGGGGAAGGGATTGCCGCGAAGGCGCTGATAGCCCTTGGACTGGGACCTGAAAAGATTCAAAAAGAAGTGGAAAACCTCATTGGCAGAGGGCAGGACAGTGGACAGTCCATCCCCCACTACACACCTAGAGCGAAGAAGGTAATTGAGCTTTCCATGGATGAAGCCCGTAAACTGGGTCATTCCTATGTGGGAACAGAGCATGTATTGCTTGGCCTGATTCGAGAAGGAGAAGGTGTGGCGGCACGCGTGTTAAATAACTTGGGGGTGAGTTTGAATAAGGCGCGCCAGCAAGTGTTGCAATTACTTGGAAGTAACGAGTCTTCCGGAGGACATCAAGGTGGTGCGTCGGCGAATGTGAATACCCCTACTTTGGATAGCTTGGCAAGGGATTTGACGGCGGTAGCACGTGAAGGCAGTCTAGATCCTGTTATCGGACGAAGCAAGGAAATTCAGCGTGTCATTGAGGTGCTTAGCCGAAGAACAAAAAACAACCCTGTATTAATTGGGGAACCTGGAGTGGGGAAAACGGCCATTGCGGAAGGACTCGCGCAGCAAATTGTGAGCAACGAAGTTCCGGAAATCCTTCGTGATAAGCGCGTTATGACACTGGATATGGGGACGGTGGTTGCTGGTACGAAATATCGCGGGGAGTTTGAAGACCGCCTAAAGAAAGTAATGGATGAAATCCGTCAAGCTGGTAACATCATTCTTTTCATTGATGAGCTTCACACCTTGATTGGTGCAGGAGGTGCAGAGGGCGCTATTGACGCATCCAATATCTTAAAGCCATCTTTGGCCCGCGGAGAGTTGCAATGCATCGGTGCCACCACTCTAGATGAGTACCGTAAATATATTGAAAAAGATGCAGCACTTGAACGCCGCTTCCAACCAATTCAGGTGGATGAGCCAACTACAGAAGAATCCATTCAGATATTGACAGGACTTCGTGATCGCTATGAAGCGCACCATCGCGTATCCATCACGGATGAAGCGATTGAGCAGGCGGTTAAGCTTTCCGACCGTTACATTTCGGACCGCTTCCTGCCCGATAAAGCGATAGACTTGATAGACGAAGCAGGATCAAAAGTGCGACTTCGTTCTTTTACTACACCTCCAAACTTAAAAGAGTTAGAGGTAAAATTAGAAACTGTTCGTAACGAAAAGGATGCGGCCGTTCAAAGCCAGGAATTTGAGAAGGCGGCTTCTTTAAGAGATACAGAGCAACGTCTTCGTGAACAATTAGAAGAAACTAAGAAAACGTGGAAAGAAAAGCAAGGACAAGAGAATTCTGAGGTGACAGTGGAAGATATTGCAATGGTGGTATCGAGCTGGACGGGAATTCCGGTATCAAAACTTGCACAAACAGAAACAGATAAACTGTTAAACATGGAATCTTTATTGCACTCCCGTGTCATTGGGCAGGATGAAGCAGTTAAAGCAGTATCGAAAGCTGTTCGTCGAGCACGTGCCGGCTTAAAAGATCCGAAGCGTCCAATAGGTTCCTTCATCTTCCTCGGGCCAACTGGGGTAGGTAAAACGGAACTTGCAAGAGCCCTAGCTGAATCTATCTTTGGTGACGAAGATGCGATGATTCGTATTGATATGTCCGAGTACATGGAGAAGCATTCAACTTCCCGTCTTGTTGGTTCCCCTCCAGGATATGTGGGGTATGATGAAGGCGGACAATTAACGGAGAAGGTTCGTCGCAAACCTTATTCTGTTATCCTGTTAGATGAAATTGAGAAGGCGCATCCTGATGTGTTCAATATTCTATTACAAGTGTTAGAGGATGGCCGTTTGACAGATTCAAAGGGTCGAACAGTAGACTTCCGTAACACGCTTGTCATTATGACATCGAATGTTGGTGCAGATGCCTTAAAACGCAACAAATATGTAGGTTTCAATGTACAGGATGAGAACCAGAACTATAAAGACATGAAAGGGAAAGTGATGGATGAGCTGAAAAAAGCGTTCCGTCCGGAGTTCCTAAACCGTGTGGATGAAATGATTGTGTTCCACTCCTTAGAGAAGACACATTTGAAAGAAATCGTAACGTTGCTATCTGAGCAGTTGACGAAACGCCTGAAAGAACAGGATATCGATTTGGAGCTGACAGACGCTGCAAAAGAAAAAATTTCCGAAGAAGGCTATGATCCAGAATATGGTGCAAGACCATTGCGCCGTGCTATCCAAAAACACGTGGAAGATAAACTATCGGAAGAGTTGTTAAAAGGAAATATCGAGAAAGGCAAGAAAATCTCATTAGATGTGGTAGATGGAGAATTTGTTGTCCGTGATGTGGAAAAAGTAAAATAAAGTGGATGGTCGTTTGCATGACTGAATAGAAGTGGAGGTTAGCTCTTGATATAAGGGCTTTCCTCCTTTCTTGTATTTTCCAATGGTTAAGATTAGCGTAAGTTACGGGAAATAAGGTATCATAAAAGAAGGAAAACAATGGTATTTTTATTATACTCTTTTCATAAAGATTATTGTTAATATAGAGAGGATTTTTGGATGGCAAAGCGTAAGACAAAGTTTATGTGTAAGGAATGCGGGTATGAGTCTCCTAAGTGGATGGGGAAATGTCCCGGGTGCAATGCTTGGAATACAATGGTGGAGGAACTGGAAGAGTCCAGGACACCACGACGTGGAGGTTTTACGACGTCCTCATCTACACTGGCAAGAAAAGCAGAATCCATCACAAAAGTGGAAAATATAAAGCAGTCAAGGATTTATACAGATATGGAAGAGTGCAATAGAGTGCTTGGCGGCGGATTGGTCCAAGGATCACTTGTTCTGATCGGGGGTGACCCTGGCATTGGAAAGTCAACTTTATTGCTGCAGGTGTGCAGTCAATTGGCATTAAAAAAACACCGTGTCTTATACATATCAGGGGAAGAATCTGTTCAGCAAACAAAGCTGCGGGCAGATCGTTTAGGCGTACAGGCAGAAGAATTGTTTGTCTTATCAGAAACGGATTTTGAGCTTGTTGCAAAAGCAGTAGAAGATGTACAACCGACTTTGCTTGTTGTCGATTCCATACAAACTGTTTATCATCCTGCAGTTACTTCCGCTCCGGGGAGTGTGTCCCAGGTTAGAGAATGTACGGCTGAGTTGATGCGAATTGCTAAGACGAAGAATATTGCTGTCTTTATCGTAGGTCATGTAACAAAAGAAGGATCTATTGCAGGACCGCGCCTTTTAGAGCATATGGTAGACACAGTGTTGTATTTTGAAGGAGAAAGACACCACACATATCGTATCTTACGTTCGGTGAAAAATAGATTCGGCTCCACGAACGAGATTGGTATTTTTGAAATGAAGGAAGAGGGATTGACGGAAGTAAAGAATCCGTCAGAAATCTTTTTAGAAGAACGGTCAAAAGGAGCGGCAGGTTCCACAGTTGTAGCATCAATGGAAGGTACAAGGCCCGTATTGGTGGAAATCCAGGCTTTGATCTCTCCAACAGGTTATGGAAATCCTAGAAGAATGGCAACAGGTATTGACCATAACAGAGTATCACTCATCATGGCAGTACTTGAAAAAAGAGTCGGACTGTTGCTTCAGAACCAGGATGCCTACTTGAAAGTTGCAGGAGGGGTTAAACTCGATGAACCAGCCATTGACCTTGCAGTAGCGGTCAGCATTGCCTCCAGCTTCCGTAACCAAACATCTGAACCAACAGATGTGGTAATAGGGGAAGTGGGGCTGACAGGAGAAATCAGACGGGTATCCCGTATTGAACAACGTGTGCAAGAAGCAGCAAAGCTAGGTTTCAAACGAGTGATTATACCTGCGAAAAATTTGGGAGGATGGACCATCCCAAAAGAGATTAATGTGATTGGCGTGAACACCATTGAACAGGCTCTTCAATATACTCTAGGGGGATAGAGATGGAAGAACAACGGCAGAAAGAAAAAATCATGGCAGATACGTTACAGTTTATCGCACCCGGAACACCTATTCGGGAAGGAATCAACAATATTTTAAGATCCCAAACCGGCGGACTTGTGGTCGTGGGATTCAACGATAAAGTAAAAGACATGGTAGACGGCGGATTTTCTATCAATTGTTCATTCAGCCCTGCTTATGTCTATGAATTGGCCAAGATGGATGGTGCCATTATCCTGAATGAAAAAGGGACGAAAATCCTTTATGCCAATGCGCAATTGACACCTAACTCCACCATTATTTCAACCGAAACAGGTATGAGACACCGAACAGCAGAGCGCGTGGCTAAGCAGACAGGCTGTCTTGTGGTAGCGATATCTCAGCGCCGCAATGTCATTACATTGTATAAAGGCGATTTTCGTTATGCATTGCGTGATATCGGGGTTATTTTTACGAAAGCAAACCAAGCGATTCAAACGTTAGAAAAATATAAAACAGTGCTTGATCAAGGTATTACCAATTTAGGTGCCTTAGAATTTGAAGAGCAAGTATCATTATCAGAACTCTTACAGGTGATCCACCGCATAGAAATGGTACTCCGCATAAAAAATGAAATATTAAGCTATATAAATGAGCTTGGAACGGAAGGCAGACTTATTCGGTTACAAATGACAGAACTGCTGGCTCATATTGAAGAAGAAGCGATTCTACTTATAAAAGATTATTGTCTGGATAAAGAGATGGATGCATTTCTAATATTAAGAAGATTGCAGGAGTTGGCAAATACAGAACTATTGGACGATGCTGTTATCCTGAAGATGCTAGGGTATTCTGGGTTTATGAATCCGGACGAAATTGTTCTGCCTAGAGGATATAGAGTATTACATAAGATCCCGAGACTACCGCCTCTTGTCATTGAAAACCTTGTCTGCAAGTTCTGGAATTTAAAGCATATTCTTCATGCAACCGTGGAGGAACTGGATGAAGTGGACGGGATTGGTGAGGTGCGGGCCAGAAAAATCAAAGAGGGATTAAAACGAATACAGGATCAACTATTAATAGACCGTCAAATGTAAACTGTAATATCAGTTATGTGACAAAAACCTTACAAAAGTAAATTAAAAGTTTTTTCGACGTTTTATTTAATGGAAACTGTTTATAATGATTAAAGGGAGGTGAGGCAATGTTAAGGCGTATGGTTCAATTATTCTTTTTAATTCTTGGAGGAACATTGGGGATCTTTTTCATTCCCGAGCTGTTTTCACTCTTGGATTTAGGGGATATCCCTTTTCTTACGAAGCCTTATACTGTTGCTATTTTAGGAGCAATTATATTTTTTATCCTTACTTTTTGGTTAGTGGATTATGTTGTAGGATTCATTAAATGGATAGAGGAATCTTTAGTGAAAGCGCCTGTTACCGATGTGTTATTTGGTAGTCTAGGACTTATTTTTGGACTGATTGTTGCGTATCTGGCAGTTATTCCTTTGGAGAGAATCCCTTTTGTCAGCGCCATTTTCCCTATTTTCATTACCATTTTATTAGGATACCTTGGTTTTCAAGTAGGCTTTAAGAAGCGAGATGAATTGGTAAGTTTATTTTCCATTTCTTCAAAGTTTGGAAAGAAAAAATCAGTAGAAGATGATGAGTTAGATTTATCCTCAAAGAAGCTGAAAATCCTGGATACGAGCGTTATAATTGATGGCAGGGTGGCGGATATTTGCCAAACCGGTTTTCTAGAAGGAACGATCGTCATTCCACGATTTGTTCTAGAAGAACTTCAGCATATTGCCGATTCATCCGATGTATTAAAACGAAATCGTGGTCGACGTGGATTAGATATACTAAACAGGATCCAAAAAGAATTAGCTATAAAAGTAGAGATATATGAAGGCAATTTTGAAGATATCCAGGAAGTGGATTCTAAGCTTGTGAAGCTAGCAAAGTTGACCTCTGGTGTAGTCGTTACAAATGATTTTAACTTAAACAAAGTATGTGAGCTCCAAAATGTCGAAGTGTTAAATATCAACGATCTTGCCAATGCAGTAAAGCCTGTCGTTCTTCCTGGCGAAGAGCTGACTGTACAAGTCATTAAAGACGGAAAAGAACATAATCAGGGTGTCGCATACTTAGATGACGGTACGATGATTGTAGTGGAAGAAGGCCGTGATTACATCGGCAAGCACATACAGGTCTTGGTCACAAGCGTCCTCCAGACATCTGCCGGACGAATGATCTTTGCCAAGCCCAAACAACTAGAACGGGCAGCGTTATAAGTAAATAGTAGTAACCCTTACCCTCTTAAGCTATGCTTGGAGGGTATAAGTTATTTTGTGAAAAAAACAACACCCACGGGAGAGTAAAACAATGAACTACCAAGTAATCGTACTAGCAGCAGGACAAGGAAAGCGGATGAAAGCAGGGAAAAACAAGCAGTTCATCGAGCTTGAGGGGAAACCTGTCATCATACATACCCTCTCCGTCTTTGAAGCGGACCCATGGTGTAAAGAAATTAAACTAGTCATCAATGAAAAAGAAAAAGATATATTCAAAGAACTTCTTACCCAATACCCGGTACCTAAAATAAAAGAAATGGTCCTTGGTGGAGAAGAGCGGCAGGATAGCGTGTATAATGGGCTTACATCGCTTCAAACAGCAGAAATTGTTCTTGTTCATGATGGAGCAAGGCCTTTTATTTCTCGCGACGTCATTCACAATCTGGTAGAAAAAGCGTCCAAAGAGGGAGCTGCTATTGTAGGGGTGCCTGTTAAAGATACGATAAAACGTGTTAGCGTGGCGGGAATAGTGGAAGAAACGGTGGAACGCTCCAGCTTATGGTCCATCCAAACGCCTCAAGCTTTCCGGTATCCAATCCTGAAAGCCGCGCACGAAAAAGCAAAAACAGAAAACTATTTAGGAACCGATGAAGCAAGTCTCGTAGAACGTATCCAAGTACCAGTACACATAGTACAAGGCGAATACGAAAACTTCAAACTGACCACACCAGAAGATCTAATCCTTGCAAAAGCTTTTTTACAAAAATAATTAATATTAAACCGTAAACCCCTTGAGGTTGGAGTGCAAGGTGTGAGACTCCGAAGGGAGGTAGCGGTAGGTTGAGACCCCTGAAGCGTTGTGAGGAGGCTCAAGCACCGACCCTCGGAAAGAAAACACCTGAAACGGAAATCTAAAGGAGTTAAACGGACTATACTTTTTTAAATGGAGAGGTGCACTATGTTTCGAATTGGACAAGGTTTTGACGTACATCAGTTTGCAGAAGGCAGACCACTTATAATCGGGGGCATAACCATCCCTTACGAAAAAGGGCTGCTAGGACATTCCGATGCCGACGTATTATTACATACAATCTCAGATGCATGCTTAGGCGCAATTGGAGAAGGAGATATCGGAAAACACTTCCCAGACACAGACCCGGCATTCAAAAATGCTGATTCCGCTGTTTTAATGGAACAGGTATGGGCAATAGTAAAAGAAAAAGGCTATACACTTGGAAATGTGGACTGTACCATTATTGCACAAAAACCAAAAATGGCTCCACATATCGAACCGATGCGCAAACGAATTGCAGAACTACTAGAAGCGGACGTGGAACAGGTCAATGTAAAAGCCACCACCACTGAAAAACTCGGCTTCACAGGCAGAGAAGAAGGAATCGCCGCTCAAGCAGCCGTCCTTCTAATAAAGAAATAGATTTTGGAAAACGTAATCTATAGCTGATGATTGGAGCAAATGGCGTAGACTCCAGCGGGAAAGTAGCGACATTGTTGAGACCCCCAAGCGTTGTGAGGAGGCTCAAGGTCGCCCCCAGAAAGCGAAGCCATTTGTGGAAATCATCAGCGGCGTAGTAGGAAGTCCATAGAAAGAAATAGCTACGTACTCCAGCATTTTTATGTTAAAATAATGCTTAGTTTTAAAAACCGTCCGGGCCCGAAAGCCGACGGAAAATGGAGGTAACAAAACATGACAGTTCGTGTACGATATGCCCCAAGTCCAACAGGGCACTTACATATAGGAAACGCCAGAACCGCACTATTCAACTACCTGTTTGCCCGCAGCCAAAATGGGAAGTTCATCATCCGTATTGAAGATACAGACAAAAAACGTAATATCGCAGGCGGAGAAGAAAGCCAGCTGAAATATTTGAAGTGGCTTGGAATGGATTGGGATGAAAGTGTCGATGTAGGCGGCGAATATGGCCCATACCGCCAATCAGAACGTAATGAAATCTATACTAAATTTTATAACGAGCTTTTAGAAAAAGGGCTTGCCTATAAATGTTATTGCACGGAAGAGGAACTAGAAGCCGAGCGCGAAGAGCAGATTGCCCGTGGAGAGAACCCTAGCTACTCTGGCAAGCACAGCAACTTAAGCCTTGAAGAGCAAAAAGCATTTGAAGAAGAAGGAAGAGAACCAAGCATTCGCTTCCGCGTGCCAAAAGGAAAAGAAATTAAGTTCCAAGACATGGTAAAAGGTGACGTATCTTTTGAGTCGGATGGCATTGGTGACTTTGTTATTGTGAAAAAGGATGGAACACCTACTTACAATTTCGCGGTGGCGGTCGATGATCACCTGATGCAGATTTCACACGTCCTTCGTGGTGACGATCATATCTCGAACACGCCAAAACAAATCATGATTTTTGAAGCATTAGGCTGGGATGTTCCTGTATTTGGTCATATGACGTTAATCGTGAACGAAAGCCGTAAAAAATTAAGTAAACGTGATGAGTCCATCATCCAGTTTATTGAGCAATATGAGGAGCTTGGCTATCTGCCTGAGGCTTTGTTCAACTTTATTGCCTTGCTTGGCTGGTCTCCAGTCGGTGAAGAGGAAGTCTACTCAAAGGATCAATTTATTGAGATTTTTGACACTGCTCGTTTATCCAAATCACCAGCGGTCTTTGATACAAACAAATTAATGTGGATGAATAACCAATACATCAAAACAATGGACCTGAATCGCCTTGTTGAGCTTTCCTTGCCGCACCTAGTAAAAGCAGGCCGTCTGGAAGAAACAATGACAGAGGATCAGAAGGATTGGGCGAAGGAACTTATTGGACTTTACCAAGAGCAGATGAGTTTTGGAGCGGAAATTGTGGAATTGACGGAGATGTTCTTCCAAACGCATATCGAATACGATGAAGAAGCAAAAGCTGTCCTGGCTGAAGAACAAGTACCAGAAGTAATGGTTGCCTTCCATAAGGAATTGGAAGAGATGGAGGACTTCTCTGTGGACAACATCAAAGCTGCAACGAAAGCTGTACAAAAAGCAACCGGTCATAAAGGGAAAAAGCTGTTCATGCCAATCCGTGTGGCAACAACGGGCCAAACACATGGTCGTGACCTGCCGCAAACGATTCATCTATTAGGAAAAGATACAGTTTTAGCGAGGTTGTCGAAGCTAATTGGTTAACATTTTACGTAAAACATAATATGATAGAACTAACATATTTTTAAACGAGATAACCATACTTGAATGTTGAAGAGGAGAGTAGAAAAGGTACATCCTTTCCAGAGAGAATCGCCATGGCTGCAAGCGATTCATGTGATGACTTTTTTGAAATGCACCTCGGAGTCTGTTACTAAAAGGCCCTAAAGCTTAGTAAGTGACAGCGGCAACCTCCCGTTACGAGGCTTAAGTGGGGATATGGGCCCTTTTAGTAGAAACCATATCCAAACAGAGTGGAACCGCGCCATAAGCGTCTCTGTGTCAATGACACGGAGGCGTTTTTATTTTTGATAAACACTTATGAACAGAAGAAAGGAGGTACTCCATGTTTCGCACACTAAAGGAAGACATAGAAGTGGTATTTGAACAAGACCCTGCTGCAAGAAATTACTTTGAAGTAATCCTAACATACTCCGGCCTTCATGCCGTTTGGGCACACCGGATTGCACATGCATTCTTTAAGCGAAAAATGTTTTTTATCGCAAGAGCTATCTCCCAAGTGAGCCGCTTCTTCACTGGAATTGAAATTCACCCAGGTGCCAAGATCGGCCACAGATTTTTTATTGACCACGGAATGGGAGTTGTCATAGGAGAAACCTGTGAAATTGGGAATAATGTAACTGTCTTCCAAGGAGTAACCCTCGGCGGTACAGGGAAAGAAAAAGGAAAACGACACCCTACTATACAGGACAACGCACTTATTGCGACAGGCGCCAAAGTGTTGGGATCCATCACAATCGGTGAAAACTCCAAAGTTGGAGCGGGGTCGGTCGTATTAAAAGACGTGCCTGCCAATTCTACAGTTGTCGGGATACCAGGGAAGATCGTTATACAAGATGGAGTAAAGGTGAAAAGAGATTTAAATCACCACGAAATGCCAGATCCGACAGGGGATAGGTTTGTAGAATTGGAAAATCAAATTGCCCGCTTGCAAAATGAGCTGCTACTTTTAAAAGAGAGGAAGAAAATAGATGACCATTCATCTTTATAATACATTAACACGTCAAAAGGAAAAGTTCGTCCCGCTTGAAGAGGGCAAGGTAAAAATGTATGTGTGCGGACCGACCGTATACAACTACATTCATATCGGGAATGCAAGACCGCCAATCGTATTTGATACCGTCAGAAGATACCTAGAATACCGCGGGTATGAAGTGAACTACGTTTCTAATTTTACGGATGTGGATGATAAGCTGATTAAGGCTGCAAACGAATTAGGAGAAGATGTGCCTACCATTGCAGAGCGTTTTATAGAAGCCTACCACGAAGATGTCTCTGCTCTGGGTTGCAAACAAGCAACTGTTCATCCAAGAGTAACGGAAAGCATGGACATTATTATTGAGTTTATTGAAGCATTGATTGAAAAAGGGTATGCCTATGAGTCTGGTGGAGATGTTTATTACAGAACCCGCGAGTTTAAAGAGTATGGAAAGCTTTCACACCAACCGATAGAGGACCTTCAGCTTGGAAATCGTATTGAAGTGGGAGATAAGAAACAAGATGCACTTGATTTTGTCCTATGGAAAGCGGCAAAAGAGGGAGAAATTTATTGGGAGAGTCCATGGGGCCAAGGTAGACCTGGTTGGCATATTGAGTGCTCGGCAATGGCTCGTAAATACCTAGGAGACACTATAGATATCCATGCCGGTGGACAAGACTTGTCCTTCCCGCATCATGAAAATGAAATTGCTCAATCCGAGGCGTTGACAGGAAAGACCTTTGCTAACTATTGGATGCACAATGGGTATATTAATATAGACAACGAAAAAATGTCCAAATCCCTTGGGAATTTCGTGTTGGTTCATGACATTATCAAAAAGCATGACCCGCAACTATTGCGTTTCTTTATGCTTTCTGTCCATTATCGTCATCCAATCAACTATAACGAGGAGCTGCTGCAAAGCACCAAAAACGGCTTGGACCGTATTCGGACAGCTTACGCTAACTTAAAGCATCGTTTGGACAATACGGCTAATCTTGCAACGGATGATACGGAATGGCTAGAAAAAGTAGAAGAATTTAAAAATGAATTCATTCGTGTAATGGATGATGATTTTAATACTGCCAATGCCATTTCTGTTTTGTTTGATATGGCAAAACAAGCTAACCTTTACTTAAACGGGAAAAATACTTCTGAAAAAGTGTTGCAGGCATTTATGGCCAATTTTGAAGAACTATTTTCTGTTATCGGTGTGTCCCTTACTGCTGAGGAAGAACTATTAGATGAGGAAATTGAAAGCTTGATCCAACAGCGAATCGATGCAAGGAAAAACCGTGATTTTGCAAGAGCGGATGAGATTCGTGACGAATTGAAATCGAAAAATATCATTCTCGAAGATACTGCACAAGGCACGCGTTGGAAAAGAGGCTAATATCTGAATGAGCAAAATACAAGTAGATGCTAAGCAATTAAATAGTCTAGCGCTTGCCTATATGGGGGATGCGGTGTATGAAGGATACATCCGCCATCACCTTTTGAAATCCGGAAAGATTCGCCCAAACCAGTTGCACAGGGCTGCAACAAACTATGTGTCTGCGAAATCGCAGGCACATCTGCTTCACCAACTGATGGAGCGTGAATTTTTTACCGAAGAAGAACAAGGTGTGATCAGAAGAGGAAGGAATGCAAAATCCGGTTCGGTACCAAAGAACACAGACGTGCAGACATACCGTTACTCTACCGCATTTGAAGCGCTGATTGGCTATCATTATTTAAGTGATAAAATAGACCGCATGGAAGAAATCGTGTTTACCTGCATAGAACTGGTAGACAGCAAGAGAGGTGAATAGAGATGACAAAAGAATTCATTATGGGAAGAAACCCAGTACTAGAGGCACTTAAATCTAATCGTGAAATTAACAAGCTATGGATTGCAGAAGGTGGTCAAAAAGGCTCTATCCAACAGGTCATTGCAATGGCGAAAGAAGCAAATGTTCTCGTGCAATTTGTTCCTCGTAAGAAAATTGATCAGATGGTAGAGGGAAATCATCAAGGAGTCGTCGCTTCCGTAGCTGCCTATGATTATGCGGAGCTTGATGATCTGTATAAGGCGGCAGAACAACGAAACGAAGATCCATTCTTTTTGATTCTTGATGAAATTGAAGATCCCCATAACCTAGGTTCCATCATGCGTACAGCAGATGCTGTAGGGGCACATGGCATCATCATTCCAAAACGGAGAGCGGTGGGATTGACTGCCACTGTGGCAAAAGCCTCCACAGGTGCCATTGAGCATATTCCGGTTGTGCGAGTAACCAATCTTGCCCGCACAGTGGACGAGCTGAAAGAGCGAGGACTTTGGATTTTTGGAACGGATGCGAAAGGAACGGTTGATTATACAAAAATGGATGGGTCTTTGCCACTTGGGCTTATCATCGGCAGTGAAGGAAAAGGAATGGCCAGACTTTTAAAAGAAAAATGCGATTTTCTTGTATCTTTACCGATGGTAGGAAAAGTTACGTCCCTAAATGCATCTGTAGCAGCAAGTTTATTAATGTATGAGGTTTTCCGCAAAAGATTGTCGGCAGGAGAGTAAGGGACAATGGATATTCTACTGGTAGATGGATATAACATTATCGGTGCGTGGCCGGAGCTTAGGGTCTTGAAAGATCAAGATCTCGCAATGGCCCGTGATATCCTTATTTCTAGAATGGCAGAGTACCAGGCATATACAGGCTACAAGGTAATTATTGTTTTTGACGCGCATATGTCACAGGGAATAGAGACGAAATACAAAAATCATCGCGTGGAAGTCATTTATACTCGCGAAAACGAGACTGCCGATGAAAGAATTGAAAAACTCGCTATCAGCTTAAGTGACATTCGCACACAAATCCATGTGGCAACTTCCGACTTTACAGAACAATGGGCCATTTTCGGTCAAGGTGCATTGCGGAAATCTGCTCGTGAACTGTTAAATGAGTCAAACGCTATTGAGGAAAGAATAAAAAAACGTGTAACAAAATTTACCAACGAAAAACCTTCAAAACGCATAGAATTGGACCATGAAATTTCAGCAATTTTCGAAAAATGGCGCCGAGGACAGCGATGAGTGGTTGACGGTCAATTTATGCCTACTGTATAATATTTCTATCTACTGATTCAGTCGGAGGGATAGGTGTGATAGTGAGCGATCCAAGAAATGCTAACAGGATATTAGAGCTTATGGAAGACGAACAGATGGTAGAACTTGTGCATTTAGGTGATAGTGAAGCGCTGGATTATTTAATCAACAAGTATAAGAACTTCGTTCGCGCGAAGGCTAGATCCTATTTTCTTATTGGTGCAGATCGCGAGGATATTGTGCAAGAAGGGATGATAGGTCTATACAAGGCAATCCGGGACTTTAAAGAGGACAAGTTGACTTCTTTCAAGGCGTTTGCCGAACTATGCATTACCAGACAAATCATTACTGCGATTAAAACTGCTACAAGACAGAAGCATATTCCATTGAATTCGTACGTATCTTTGGACAAGCCTATCTATGACGAAGAATCGGACCGCACATTAATGGATGTTATTTCGGGTGCTAAGGTCATGGACCCTGAAGAATTAATCATAAATCAAGAGGAATTTGATGATATAGAAGTTAAGATGGGAGAGTTGCTGAGCGACCTTGAGAGAAAGGTGCTTGCCCTTTACCTGGACGGACGTTCCTATCAGGAAATTTCAGAAGATTTAAACCGGCATGTAAAATCCATCGATAACGCATTACAAAGGGTAAAACGCAAGTTAGAAAGGTACTTGGAATTGAGAGAGATTACGCTATAAACCGTAACATCTTCCAAGTTAACGTACGGAATGGTGGCGCCTTCAAATCACATTGACTAATTATTACACCTATGTTACATTTTTAGGGACATCTATGTTTTGGTGGTGTAACACATGCAAAGTAAGGTAGCACTTGCTTGCGCTACATGCTCTTCCCGCAACTATTCAACAGTGAAAGGAAAATCACAAAGCGCAGAGCGATTAGAGATAAAGAAGTTTTGTAAAGTTTGTAATGCTCACACCGTTCATCGGGAGACAAAATAGATCACTATCTGGGGTTGGAGGTTACATGGATGGGACGTTTGACTAATTTTTTTCGTGATGTAGCTCGCGAAATGAAAAAAGTAAGCTGGCCAAAACGCCAGGAACTAACGCGCTACACAATTACAGTAGTAACAACAGTATTGTTTGTAGCAGTGTTTTTCTGGGTTATTGACTTAGGTATTTCTGAGTTGATCCGTGCTTTGATTAACTAATCATTTTAGAGCAAACAAAATTTTTTCCGTATTCCTTTTGCTCTTGAATAAGTAATGTTATATCATGGTATAATGTAAATAATACTTTCTGACAAAAAGCCCGTTCAACGGGTTTTTTCATTTGGAAAAAAACACCACGGTGTTTTAATAGTTTCACTGATTTTTATAAGGTGGTATTCTTGGCGATTAGCCTAACTTCCCCTGTTGATTGTAGTGAAGGGTGTGAGACTCCTCGAAAATGCTAGCGCATTTTCTTCGTGCGATGAATCGCTGCCTAAGCGTTCCTTGTCCTGAGGGAGGTAGCGGTAGCTTGAGACCCCTGAAGCGTTGTGAGGAGGCTCAAGCACCGCCCAAAGGATAAGCGAACACCCATAACGGAAATCAACAGGGAGTCCAACGGAATACTAATATTTATAGTCTCAAAAATAAAATGCTAGAAAAGGGAGGGACGGACACAAGTCCTAAACAATGGAGAAAAACTGGTACGTTGTTCATACTTATTCCGGATACGAGAATAAAGTAAAAGCGAACTTAGAAAAACGAGTAGAATCAATGGGGATGCAAGACAAGATCTTCCGTGTCGTAGTTCCTGAAGAAGAAGAAACAGACATTAAAAACGGCAAAAAGAAAGTAACCAAGAAAAAAGTTTTCCCAGGTTACGTTCTAGTAGAAATCGTTATGACAGACGACTCTTGGTATGTTGTACGTAACACCCCTGGCGTAACAGGTTTCGTAGGGTCAAGCGGATCCGGCTCCAAGCCAACACCTCTTTTGGATGATGAAATTGCATTTATCCTGAAGAGAATGGGTATGATGGAAAAGCAAGTAGAAGTAGACTTCGATCTGAAAGAATCCGTAAAAGTAACAGAAGGACCATTTGCAAACTTCACAGGTCACATCGTAGAGCTGGATAAAGACAAGCATAAAGTGAAAGTTTTAGTAAATATGTTCGGCCGTGAAACCCCTGTGGAGCTTGACTTTACACAGATTGAAAAATTATAATGTAAAAAAACTTGAAATAGTTTCGTAAAAATGATATTATTTCAAAGGTCAGTATGTCTCTGAAATAGAGACTATTAATAAAAAAATATTCTTTATTAAATATATAAAGAATGAGTTGAGTGGGAGGGAGAAATCCCAGATACCACATCACGGACTTAAGGAGGTGTGTCTCGTGGCTAAAAAAGTAATTAAAATGGTAAAGCTACAAATTCCGGCAGCGAAAGCTAACCCAGCACCACCAGTTGGACCAGCACTAGGTCAAGCAGGTGTTAACATCATGGGTTTCTGTAAAGAGTTTAACGCTCGTACAGCAGATCAAGCTGGATTGATTATCCCTGTTGAAATCACGGTTTTTGAAGACCGTTCATTTACATTTATTACGAAAACTCCACCTGCTGCAGTTTTACTTAAAAAAGCAGCTGGTATTGAGTCTGGTTCTGGTGAACCAAACCGTAATAAAGTTGCAACAGTTAAGCGTGATAAAGTACGCGAAATTGCGGAGACGAAAATGCCAGATCTAAACGCTGCAAGCGTAGAAGCTGCAATGCGCATGGTTGAAGGTACTGCTCGTAGCATGGGTATCGTCATCGAAGACTAATCCCATTGCTTTTGATTTAACTGCTGTTCAGGGTTGCGGATTTTGGTTTAAGGCCAATTCGCAACCTTTATTCGTGGGAGGTTATTCCGCTAAAACCACATAAGGAGGACGTTTAAAATGGCTAAAAGAGGTAAAAAGTACATCGAAGCTGCGAAACTTGTAGACCGTCAAACGGCTTACTCTGTTAACGAAGCTATCGAATTAGTTAAGAAAACAAACACTGCGAAGTTCGACGCTACTGTGGAAGTTGCATTCCGTCTTGGAGTTGACCCTCGTAAAAATGACCAACAGATCCGTGGAGCAGTAGTGCTTCCTCATGGAACTGGTAAAACTCAAAAAGTCCTAGTTTTCGCTAAAGGCGAAAAAGCGAAAGAAGCAGAAGCTGCTGGAGCTGACTATGTTGGGGATGCTGACATGATCGCGAAAATCAACCAAGGTTGGTTCGATTTCGACGTAATCGTTGCTACACCAGACATGATGGGTGAAGTTGGTAAACTAGGTCGCGTATTGGGACCTAAAGGCTTAATGCCAAACCCTAAAACTGGTACAGTTACATTTGATGTAACAAAAGCTGTTAACGAGATCAAAGCAGGTAAAGTTGAATACCGTCTTGATAAATCCGGTAACATCCACGTACCAGTAGGTAAAATCTCTTTCGAAGATACGAAGCTTGTTGAAAACTTCACAACTATCTATGAGACTTTACTAAAAGCTAAACCGGCTGCTGCAAAAGGTACATTCATGAAGAACGTTGCTGTTACTTCTACAATGGGCCCTGGAGTAAAAGTTGACGCTTCTACTTTCGTAGCTACCAAAAACTAACATATTGACACAAGATAACTAGACGGTTATAATAATCGTTGTGTTTATAAAATGATATTGTTTGTACCGTAGACAGTAGGTGCCAATTGGCTTAATTTCCTACCGAGGTGTGAATTTTTACGATATAAAGCATTGCGCTTTTAACGATAAAACTTCTGCCTCCACCTGCGTGGAGGCATTCTTTATGTACACCGGTCGGTATAAGTGGTAACCAACTTTTTAGGAGGTGTAACGATGAGCAAAGCAGTTGAAGTAAAAAAACAAGCTGTTGGAGAAATCGCTGACAAGTTTAAAGGTTCTGTATCTACTATCGTAGTTGACTACCGTGGACTTAACGTTTCGGAAGTAACTGAACTTCGTAAACAACTTCGTGAAGCAGGTGTTGAGTTCAAGGTTTACAAAAACTCTTTAACTCGCCGTGCGGCTGAAGCAGCAGACATCAACGGACTTAACGACGCATTAACAGGACCTAACGCTATCGCATTCTCTACTGAAGATGTAGTAGCTCCTGCTAAGATCCTTAATGACTTCGCGAAAAAGCACGAAGCATTAGAAATCAAAGCTGGTGTAATCGAAGGAAATGTTGCAACGGTTGAAGAAGTGAAAGCTCTTGCTGAACTTCCATCCCGCGAAGGTCTTCTTTCCATGTTGCTTAGCGTCCTTCAAGCTCCAATCCGCAACTTGGCTCTTGTTACGAAAGCAGTTGCAGAACAAAAAGAAGAGCAAGGCGCTTAATTTCAATCTAGCAAGTTAAGTAAGAAAAACAAAAAACTTATAATATCTAAGGAGGAAATTAACAATGACACACGAACAAATCATTGAAGCGGTTAAAAATATGACTGTTTTAGAATTAAACGACCTAGTAAAAGCAATCGAAGAAGAATTTGGTGTAACTGCTGCTGCTCCTGTAGCTGTAGCTGGTGGCGGAGCTGCTGAAGCTGCTGCTGAGCAAACTGAATTCGACGTAATCCTAGCTAACGCTGGCGGACAAAAAATCAAGGTTATCAAAGTAGTACGTGAAATCACTGGCCTTGGTCTTAAAGAAGCTAAAGAAGTTGTAGACAACGCTCCTAAAGCTCTTAAAGAAGGTATTGCTAAAGAAGAAGCTGAAGAAATCAAAGCTAAACTTGAAGAAGTTGGAGCTTCTGTAGAAGTTAAGTAATTACAGGCTCTTAAAAAGGAAAGCTCGCTACGTGTTAGCGAGCTTTTTTTAAACGGTGCCACACTTGATGTAAGGATCGTTTGGTTACTGTCTTTTTCAAGGGTGCTAATATATGAAGTTGATTTGGTGAAAAGTTTACTGATAGCTTTTCAGATAAGGAGACTAAATATGACGAATCATTATTATACAAACAAGCCTTCTGTGGAAAGCGACCGTCAACAATGGAAATTTGATTTGAAAGGTAACAACTTTTCTTTCATAACGGATAGCGGTGTTTTTTCAAAAAAAGAAGTGGACTTTGGGTCGAGAGTGCTAATTGAGGCTTTTGAAGAACCGGAAGTAGAAGGTCGCATTCTGGATGTTGGCTGTGGATATGGTCCGATTGGATTGTCTCTTGCTAAATTTTATCCACATCGTCACGTGGACATGATTGATGTCAATGAACGGGCTGTAGAGCTTGCGAAAGAAAACGGTTCTGTTAACAAAGTGGAAAACATCACGGTTTTCACTAGTGATATCTATGAAAATGTCACATCCACCGACTATGCAGCAATACTTTCTAATCCTCCGATTCGCGCCGGGAAAAAAGTAGTTCATGAAATTTTAGAAAAAGCATGGACGCATTTGGCCT
The DNA here is from genome assembly GCF_001293645.1 of Bacillus sp. CHD6a. Lineage (GTDB taxonomy): Bacteria > Bacillota > Bacilli > Bacillales > Bacillaceae_I > Sutcliffiella_A. The sequence continues at coordinate 39,047 of NZ_LBMD01000026.1, read as the reverse complement.
CAAAAGGTGAACTGTGGATTGTAATCCAAAAGAAACAGGGAGCTCCTTCTGCAATGGAAAAATTAGAATCATTGTTTGAGGAAGTAGAAGTTGTAACAAAGAAAAAAGGCTACTGGATCATCAAATCAAAAAAGGGTTGACTTGGTTTTTTTGTTATGGTAGCATTGTTTAATGCCAATATGTATTTTTCTGAGCACTGATAATTTTATGTATTTTGTATGTATAAAATTAGTATGCTTGGAAAAGATAGTAAAATCAATAGAGCGATTGTAAAAACGTGGTTTTCTGTATTGAAACCATTTTTTATTTTTAACATGGATTCGTTTAAGTAGTACTGTTTCCATGTTGAATGTTTTTTTATGTTTGGCTTTGAGTGGTTTATATTTTTTAAACTACTATTAATAACGCTTGATACGAGGGGTGAATCAGTTGACAGGTCAACTAGTTCAATACGGACGACACCGCCAACGCAGAAGTTATGCTCGCATTAGTGAAGTATTAGATTTACCAAATCTAATAGAGATTCAAACATCTTCTTATCAATGGTTCCTTGATGAGGGGTTAAGAGAAATGTTTCATGACATTTCTCCAATTGAAGACTTCACAGGAAATCTATCTTTAGAATTCATCGACTATAGCTTAGGGGAACCTAAATATTCTGTTGAAGAATCAAAGGAAAGAGATGTTACATACTCAGCTCCTTTACGTGTGAAGGTTCGTCTCATTAACAAAGAAACTGGTGAAGTAAAAGACCAGGATGTATTTATGGGTGATTTCCCGTTGATGACGGATACTGGTACGTTCGTTATTAATGGTGCAGAACGTGTTATTGTATCTCAGTTAGTGCGTTCTCCAAGTGTGTATTACAGCGGAAAAGTAGATAAAAATGGTAAAAAAGGCTTTTCAGCTACTGTTATTCCAAACCGTGGTGCATGGTTAGAATACGAGACTGACGCTAAAGATGTTGTATATGTTCGTATAGATCGTACTCGTAAACTACCAGTAACGGTTCTTTTGCGTGCTCTTGGATTCGGTTCCGACCAGGAAATCATTGATCTTCTTGGCGAAAACGAGTACCTTCGCAATACTTTAGATAAGGATAACACAGAAAGCACAGAAAAGGCATTACTAGAAATATATGAGCGTCTACGCCCTGGTGAACCACCAACGGTTGAAAACGCGAAAAGTTTATTAGAGTCTAGATTTTTCGATCCTAAACGCTATGATTTGGCAAGTGTTGGAAGATACAAGATTAATAAAAAGCTTCATATCAAGAACAGACTTTTCAATCAACGTATCGCTGAAACACTTGTAGACCCGGAAACTGGGGAAATCATTGTAGAAAAAGGTACACTGTTAGATCGTAGAACTTTAGACCGCATTCTACCTAACATTGAAGATGGCATCGGCCTGACTTCTTTCCATCCGCATGGTGGAGTAGTAGAAGATGAAGTGCCTATGCAATCTATTAAGATATATGCACCAAATGATGCAGAAGGTGAAAAAGAAATCGTCGTTTTAGGCAACGGTTTTATTGAAGAAAAAGTAAAGCATATCGCTCCTGCGGATATCATTGCTTCTATCAGTTACTTCTTTGACCTTTTACATGGTGTAGGCGATACAGATGATATTGATCACCTTGGTAACCGTCGTTTACGTTCTGTTGGAGAACTTCTTCAAAACCAGTTCCGTATCGGTCTATCAAGAATGGAGCGTGTCGTTCGTGAGAGAATGTCCATTCAAGACACGAACACCATTACTCCGCAACAATTGATCAACATCAGACCTGTTATTGCATCTATAAAAGAGTTCTTCGGAAGCTCCCAGTTATCTCAGTTCATGGATCAAACGAATCCATTAGCTGAATTAACACATAAACGTAGATTGTCTGCGCTTGGACCTGGTGGTTTGACGCGTGAGCGTGCCGGCTTTGAAGTACGTGACGTTCACTACTCTCACTATGGCCGTATGTGTCCGATCGAGACTCCTGAGGGACCAAACATCGGTTTGATTAACTCCCTTTCTTCTTTTGCGAAAGTGAATAAATTCGGTTTTATCGAAACGCCATACAGAAGAGTTGACCCTGAAACGGGCCGCGTAACAGACCAAATTGATTACTTGACTGCAGACGAAGAAGATAACTATGTAGTAGCCCAAGCAAATGCCCGTCTTGGTGAAGATGGCACTTTCTTGGACCAAAATGTTGTATCCCGTTTCCGTGGGGAAAATACGGTTGTTGTAAGTGAGAGAATCGACTACATGGACGTTTCTCCTAAGCAGGTTGTATCTGCTGCGACAGCTTGTATTCCTTTCTTAGAAAACGATGACTCCAACCGTGCCCTAATGGGAGCGAACATGCAACGTCAAGCTGTACCTCTATTGCAACCGGAATCCCCGATTGTTGGTACAGGGATGGAGCACGTTTCCGCAAAAGACTCCGGTGCTGCCGTTATCTGTAAACACCCTGGTGTTGTAGAACGTGTAGAAGCCCGCGAAGTTTGGGTGCGTCGTATGGAAGAAGTCGACGGACAACAAGTAAAAGGTAACCTTGATAAGTACAGAATGCTTAAATTCATTCGTTCTAACCAAGGAACTTGCTATAACCAACGTCCAATCGTTTCCGTTGGTGACGTTGTAACAAAAGGAGAAATCCTTGCAGACGGTCCATCCATGGAAAAAGGTGAATTGGCACTTGGCCGTAATGTAATGGTCGGTTTCATGACATGGGACGGTTATAACTATGAGGATGCTATCATCATGAGTGAGCGTCTGGTAAAAGATGATGTGTACACTTCTATTCATATTGAAGAATATGAGTCAGAAGCACGTGACACAAAGCTTGGACCAGAAGAAATCACCCGTGATATCCCGAACGTTGGGGAAGAGGCACTTAAAAACCTTGACGACCGCGGAATCATCCGAGTGGGTGCGGAAGTAAAAGACGGAGACCTATTAGTAGGAAAAGTAACACCTAAAGGGGTTACAGAACTTACTGCAGAAGAACGTCTATTACACGCAATTTTCGGTGAGAAAGCTAGAGAAGTACGTGATACATCACTAAGAGTTCCACATGGTGGTGGCGGTATCGTACTTGATGTAAAAGTATTCAACCGTGAAGACGGAGACGAATTGCCACCAGGCGTTAACCAATTGGTTCGTGCATACATCGTTCAGAAACGTAAAATCTCTGAAGGTGATAAAATGGCCGGACGACATGGTAACAAAGGGGTAATCTCTCGTATCTTACCGGAAGAAGATATGCCTTACTTGCCAGATGGAACACCAATTGACATCATGTTAAACCCACTAGGGGTACCTTCTCGTATGAACATCGGGCAGGTATTGGAGCTTCACCTAGGAATGGCAGCAAGAACACTGGGTATCCACGTTGCTTCCGCCGTATTTGATGGCGCGCGTGAAGAAGACGTTTGGAGCACACTTGAAGAGGCTGGCATGGCAAGAGATGCGAAAACAGTATTGTATGACGGAAGAACAGGTGAGCCGTTCGATAGCCGTGTATCCGTAGGGATCATGTATATGATCAAACTTGCGCACATGGTTGATGATAAGCTTCACGCACGTTCTACTGGACCTTACTCACTTGTTACACAACAACCACTTGGCGGTAAAGCTCAATTTGGTGGACAACGTTTCGGTGAGATGGAGGTATGGGCACTTGAGGCTTATGGTGCCGCATATACACTACAAGAAATTCTTACAGTTAAATCCGATGACGTAGTAGGACGTGTGAAAACGTACGAGGCGATCGTAAAAGGTGAAAATGTACCTGAACCTGGTGTACCTGAATCCTTCAAAGTATTGATCAAAGAACTTCAAAGTTTAGGTATGGATGTAAAAATCCTGTCAGGCGATGAAGAAGAGATAGAAATGAGAGATCTTGAGGAAGATGAAGAACAAGCTTCCGAAGGTATTTCCCTTGATTCAGATCAAGTAGAAGAAGTAAAAGAAACTGTCGCTAAAGACTGATGGCCAACAGTACTTTAAAGATAAGCATTTGGGTAGAACCTGTAGATTATAAGGGAGGTAGGCCCCTTGCTAGATGTTAATAATTTTGAATATATGAAAATAGGCCTTGCTTCACCCGACAAGATCAGATCCTGGTCTTTCGGGGAAGTCAAGAAGCCTGAGACAATTAACTATCGTACATTAAAGCCAGAAAAAGATGGGTTATTCTGCGAAAGAATTTTCGGTCCTACAAAGGACTGGGAATGTCACTGTGGTAAATACAAGCGCGTCCGTTATAAGGGTGTTGTCTGTGACCGCTGTGGTGTAGAAGTAACAAGAGCAAAAGTACGTCGTGAACGCATGGGTCACATCGAGCTTGCTGCTCCTGTATCCCACATCTGGTACTTCAAAGGAATCCCGAGTCGCATGGGTCTTGTTCTTGACATGTCCCCACGTGCGCTAGAGGAAGTCATTTACTTTGCATCTTACGTGGTAACAGAAACAGGCGATACTCCTTTGGAGAAGAAGCAACTGCTTTCTGAAAAGGAATTCCGTGCATACCGTGAAAAGTATGGTCAAACATTCCAAGCAGCCATGGGTGCAGAGGCAATCAAGAAACTTCTTTTTGATATCGACTTAGAAAAAGAAGTAGATACACTGAAAGAAGAGCTGAAAACTGCTCAAGGCCAACGCCGTACTAGAGCAATTAAGCGTCTGGAAGTATTGGAATCCTTCAGAGGATCCGGCAACGAACCATCTTGGATGATCCTTGATGTACTTCCTGTCATCCCTCCTGAATTACGTCCAATGGTTCAATTGGATGGTGGTCGTTTCGCGACTTCCGACTTGAATGACTTGTATCGCCGTGTAATCAACCGTAACAACCGTTTAAAACGTCTTCTTGACCTTGGTGCTCCAAGCATCATCGTACAGAACGAAAAACGTATGTTACAAGAAGCAGTTGACGCACTTATCGACAATGGTCGCCGTGGCCGTCCGGTAACAGGACCTGGTAACCGTCCATTGAAATCTCTTTCTCACATGCTGAAAGGGAAGCAAGGTCGTTTCCGTCAGAACTTACTAGGAAAACGTGTTGACTACTCTGGTCGTTCCGTTATCGTAGTAGGACCTAACCTGAAAATGTACCAATGTGGATTACCAAAAGAAATGGCCCTTGAGCTATTCAAGCCTTTCGTCATGAAAGAACTTGTAGAACGCGGGCTTGCACATAACATTAAGAGTGCGAAGCGTAAGATTGAACGCGTACAACCAGAGGTTTGGGACGTATTGGAATCCGTTATCAAGGAACATCCAGTATTACTAAACCGCGCACCAACTCTACACAGACTAGGTATTCAAGCATTTGAACCTACACTTGTAGAAGGCCGTGCTATCCGTCTTCACCCACTTGTATGTACTGCATACAACGCGGACTTTGACGGTGACCAAATGGCTGTTCACGTACCTCTTTCTGCTGAAGCACAGGCTGAAGCACGCATCTTGATGCTTGCTGCACAAAACATCCTTAACCCTAAGGATGGAAAACCAGTAGTAACACCTTCCCAGGATATGGTGCTTGGTAACTACTACTTAACGCTAGAGCGTGAAAATGCTGTAGGTGAAGGAATGGTATTCAAGGATACGAATGAAGCGCTTATCGCTTATTCAAACGGCTATGTACATCTACACACTCGTGTAGCAGTATACGCAGGTTCCTTAAATAACGAAACATTTACCGAAGAGCAAAAACAAAAGCTTCTAATTACGACAGTAGGAAAGTTGATCTTCAACGAAATTCTGCCGCCGTCATTCCCATACATTAACGAACCTACAAAGGTCAACTTAGAAGTGAACACTCCTGATAAATACTTTGTAGAAAAAGGTGCGAATGTAAAAGAAGCAATCCAAGCACAAGAATTAATCGATCCATTTAAGAAAAAAATCCTTGGTAACATCATTGCAGAAGTGTTTAAACGCTTCAAGATCACGCAAACATCTGAAATGCTTGACCGTATGAAGAACCTTGGATTCCGTTACTCTACTAAAGCTGGTATCACGGTTGGTGTAGCAGATATCGTAGTTCTTAAAGAGAAAGATGAAATCTTGGTGGAAGCACAAACAAAAGTAGATACGGTTCTTAAGCAGTTCCGCCGTGGTTTAATCACAGAGGAAGAACGTTATGACCGCGTTATCTCCATTTGGAGTGCTGCGAAGGATAAGATCCAAGGGTTACTAATGGAGTCCTTGCCACGCCTAAACCATATCTTCATGATGAGTGATTCCGGTGCCCGTGGTAACGCATCTAACTTTACACAGTTAGCTGGTATGCGTGGACTAATGGCCAATCCGTCTGGACGTATCATTGAATTACCGATCAAATCCAGTTTCCGTGAAGGTCTTACGGTATTGGAATACTTTATCTCTACTCACGGTGCGCGTAAAGGTCTTGCCGATACAGCCCTGAAAACTGCCGATTCCGGTTACTTGACTCGTCGTCTGGTAGACGTGGCGCAGGATGTTATTGTTCGTGAGATGGATTGTGGAACAGACCGCGGTCTACACATTACTGCTCTGAAAGATGGTACAGAAGTAGTAGAAAAGCTAGAAGAGCGTTTAGTCGGCCGATATGCAAGAAAAGCTGTCAAGCATCCTGAAACTGGGGAAGTTCTTGTTGCATCGAACGATCTAATAACAGAAGACCTTGCAACAACCATTGTAGAAGCAGGTGTGGAAGATGTTTGGATCCGCTCTGTATTCACATGTGACACTCGTCATGGTGTATGTAAAAAATGTTACGGCCGCAACCTTGCGACTGGCTTAGAAGTAGAAGTGGGAGAAGCAGTAGGTATCATCGCTGCCCAATCTATCGGTGAGCCGGGAACTCAGTTGACGATGCGTACATTCCATACAGGTGGGGTTGCAGGAGACGATATCACTCAAGGTTTACCGCGTATCCAAGAGATCTTCGAAGCGCGTAATCCTAAAGGTCAAGCGGTCATCTCTGAAATTGATGGTGTAGTTACTTCCATCAACGAAGGTCGCGATCGCCAGCAAGAAATCACTGTCCAAGGTGAAGTGGAAACGAGAAACTACACAGTACCGTACACTGGCCGCCTTAAAGTCGGCGTAAATTCAGAAGTATCTCGTGGTCAGGAACTAACAGAAGGTTCCATCGATCCGAAAGAACTACTGAAAGTGAAAGATATGGTATCTGTACAGGAGTATCTATTGCTTGAAGTTCAAAAAGTATACCGTATGCAAGGGGTAGAAATCGGTGACAAGCACGTAGAGGTTATGGTTCGCCAGATGCTACGTAAAGTACGTGTTATTGATGCTGGTGATACAGATGTACTACCAGGAACACTGCTTGATGTTCACCAATTCACTGATGCAAACGAACGTGTACTTCTTGAAGGTAGAACACCTGCAACTGGACGTCCGGTATTACTAGGAATCACGAAAGCTTCTCTTGAAACAGATTCCTTCCTATCTGCAGCTTCCTTCCAGGAAACGACTAGAGTCCTGACAGACGCTGCAATTAAAGGAAAACGAGACGAATTACTAGGTCTTAAAGAGAATGTTATCATCGGTAAACTAGTTCCAGCTGGTACAGGTATGAACCGTTACCGCAAATTCGATCTAACGAAAGAAGTGGGCCAGGAAGAACCTGTAACAGTAGAATAAAAGGAAGATTGTCGGGCAGCCCCCGACAATCTTTTCAATGTTATTCGATAAAGTGTTGACATTCAAAAATAGAGATGGTAATATAGCAAAGGTGCTTATATAACCTGTTGCTTTGGAGGATATGTTAATGTCTTATGAAAAAGTGATGCAGGCAAACACCTTCATTGTTGGTACCAAACAAACAGTGAAGGCGCTGAAATCCGGAACAGTAAAAGAGGTTGTCATTGCAGAGGATGCTGATGTGATTGTCACACAGAAAGTTGTCCAAACTGCTAATGAGCACAACATACCAGTCTTAAAAGTAGATTCGATGAAAAAACTCGGAAAAGCTTGCGGGATTGAAGTGGGTGCCTCCGCTGTTGCGATCATTCATTAAAAACTGTTTTTGTGAGTGTAGATTCGCAAAGACTTTGTTTTTTACCTAAAAATGAACCACCTGGATATGTGGTCTTAAAACACTAGGAAGGAGGAAATATTAATGCCTACTATTAACCAGTTAGTCCGCAAAGGACGTACAAGTAAAGTTGTAAAGTCAAAATCTCCAGCTTTGAACAAAGGTTATAACAGTTTCAAGAAGGCGCAGACTGATGTGTCTTCACCTCAAAAACGTGGTGTATGTACTCGTGTTGGTACAATGACTCCGAAGAAACCGAACTCCGCATTACGTAAATATGCTCGTGTTCGTTTAACTAACCAAATTGAGGTAACTGCTTATATCCCAGGTATCGGTCACAACCTACAAGAGCACAGCGTAGTATTAATTCGCGGCGGTCGTGTAAAAGACTTACCAGGGGTACGTTACCACATCGTTCGTGGAGCACTTGATACTGCGGGAGTTAACAACCGTATGCAAGGTCGTTCTAAATATGGTACTAAGAGACCAAAAGCACCTAAGAAGTAATAAACTTCAAACTGCTTAACATTAAGTTACCCGAAAGGAGGAAAATAATATGCCACGTAAAGGCCCTGTTGCAAAAAGAGACGTATTACCAGATCCGTTATACAACTCTAAATTAGTAACTCGTCTTGTAAATAAATTAATGATCGATGGTAAGAGAGGAAAATCTCAAGCTATCATCTATAACGCATTCAAACTAGTTGGTGAGCGTTCCGGACAAGAACCTATGGAAGTGTTCGAACAAGCTATGAAAAACATCATGCCTGTTCTTGAAGTTAGAGCACGTCGTGTAGGTGGAGCAAACTACCAAGTACCTGTAGAGGTGCGCCCAGATCGTCGTACAACTCTTGGACTTCGTTATTTAGTTAACTACTCTCGTCTTCGTGGAGAGAAAACGATGGAAGAGCGTTTAGCTAATGAAATCCTTGATGCTGCTAACAACACTGGTGCTTCCGTTAAGAAACGTGAAGATATGCACAAAATGGCAGAAGCAAACAAAGCGTTTGCTCACTACCGCTGGTAAGATCACATATTATCTGGAGCTGTTAAGACAAGTACTTAACAGCTTTCGGTATAAATTAAATCTAGTTACTTAGGAAGGAGAAATACACTATGGCAAGAGAGTTCTCCTTAGATAAAACACGTAATATCGGTATCATGGCTCACATCGATGCTGGTAAAACAACAACAACTGAGCGTGTTTTGTTCTACACAGGACGTATTCACAAAATTGGTGAAACTCACGAAGGTGCTTCTCAAATGGACTGGATGGAGCAGGAGCAAGAGCGTGGAATCACGATCACATCTGCTGCGACAACAGCTCAATGGAAAGGTCACCGCGTAAACATTATCGATACACCTGGTCACGTAGACTTCACTGTTGAAGTAGAACGTTCCCTACGTGTACTTGATGGTGCGGTAGCAGTTCTTGATGCGCAATCTGGAGTTGAGCCTCAAACTGAAACAGTTTGGCGCCAAGCTACAACTTATGGTGTTCCACGTATCGTGTTTGTTAACAAAATGGACAAGATCGGTGCAGACTTCTTATATTCTGTAGGAACTATCCATGATCGCCTTCAAGCTAATGCTCATCCAATTCAACTTCCTATCGGAGCTGAAGATGAGTTTGAAGGAATCATCGACTTAGTAGAGATGAAAGCATTCTTCTACGAAGATGATTTAGGTACTCGTTCTGAAGCGAAAGATATTCCAGCTGAGTACAAAGACAAAGCTGACGAATATCGTCAACGCTTAGTGGAAGCAGTAGCAGAATTGGATGAAGAGTTAATGATGAAATACCTTGAAGGAGAAGAGCTTACTACTGAAGAGTTGAAAGCGACTATCCGTAAAGGTACTTGTGACGTTAACTTCTACCCAGTAATCTGTGGTTCTGCTTTCAAAAACAAAGGTGTACAGTTAATGCTTGACGCTGTTATCGATTACCTTCCAGCGCCAACAGACGTACCTGCAATCAAAGGTATCGTTCCTGACACTGAAGAAGAAGTAACTCGTGAATCTGGAGACGACAACCCGTTTGCCGCTCTTGCATTCAAAGTTATGACGGATCCTTATGTAGGTAAATTAACGTTCTTCCGTGTGTACTCTGGTACATTAAACTCCGGATCTTACGTAATCAACTCTACAAAAGGTAAGCGTGAGCGTGTAGGACGTATCCTGCAAATGCACGCAAACAGCCGTGAAGAGATTCCTGTTGTTTATTCTGGAGATATCGCTGCTGCAGTTGGTCTTAAAGACACAACTACTGGTGACACGCTATGTGACGACAAAAACCAAGTTATCTTGGAGTCCATGGAATTCCCAGAGCCGGTTATCCAATTGTCTGTTGAACCTAAATCTAAGGCTGACCAAGACAAAATGACAACTGCTCTTCAAAAGCTACAAGAAGAAGATCCTACTTTCCGTGCACATACAGATCAGGAAACTGGTCAAACAATCATCGCAGGTATGGGTGAGCTTCACCTTGATATCCTAGTTGATCGTATGAAGCGTGAATTCAAAGTAGAAGCAAACGTTGGTGCACCTCAGGTTGCTTACCGTGAAACGTTCCGCGGATCTGCTAAGGTTGAAGGTAAATTTGCTCGTCAATCTGGTGGACGTGGACAATTCGGACACGTTTGGATCGAATTCGAACCAAACGAAGAAGGAAAAGGCTTCGAATTTGAAAACAAAATCGTAGGTGGGGTAGTACCTCGTGAATACGTACCTGCAGTTCAAGCTGGTCTTGAAGATTCTATGAAAAACGGTGTACTAGCTGGTTACCCTCTAATCGATGTTAAAGCAGCATTGGTTGATGGTTCTTACCATGACGTTGACTCCTCTGAGATGGCGTTTAAAGTAGCTGCATCTTTAGCTCTTAAAAATGCAGTATCCAAATGTAACCCTGTAATCCTTGAGCCAGTCATGAAAGTTGAAGTAGTGACACCTGAAGAGTACATGGGAGACATCATGGGTGGTATCACTTCCCGTCGTGGTCGTGTAGAAGGTATGGAAGCTCGCGGTAACGCTCAAGTAGTTCGTGCGATGGTTCCACTATCTGAAATGTTTGGTTATGCAACATCCCTACGTTCTAACACACAAGGACGTGGAGTGTTCACAATGCATTTCGATCACTATGAAGAAGTACCAAAATCGATTTCTGAAGAAATCATCAAAAAAAATAAAGGTGAATAATTGATTTTCACCTAATCTTGTTTTATAAATAGTATGTAGGTTAATAAGTGGAAATCACTTGTTAATAACATATAAAATAAAAACTAATGAAATTCTAAGGAGGATATAACAATGGGTAAAGAGAAATTCGATAGATCCAAGACTCATGCAAATATCGGTACAATCGGTCACGTTGACCACGGTAAAACAACTTTAACAGCTGCAATCACTACTGTTCTTGCTAAGAAGAGCGGTAAAGGTGCTGCAATGGCATACGACATGATCGATGCTGCTCCAGAAGAAAGAGAGCGTGGAATCACAATTTCTACAGCTCACGTTGAGTACGAAACTGACAACCGTCACTATGCACACGTTGACTGCCCAGGACATGCTGACTATGTTAAAAACATGATCACTGGTGCTGCGCAAATGGACGGCGGAATCCTAGTAGTATCTGCTGCTGACGGCCCAATGCCACAAACTCGTGAGCACATCCTTCTTTCTCGTCAAGTAGGTGTACCTTACCTAGTAGTATTCTTAAACAAATGCGACATGGTAGACGACGAAGAATTATTAGAACTAGTTGAAATGGAAGTTCGTGACCTTCTTTCTGAGTACGATTTCCCTGGAGACGATGTTCCTGTAATCAAAGGTTCTGCTCTTAAAGCTCTTGAAGGAGACGCTGAGTGGGAAGAAAGAATCGTTGAGCTTATGGCTGCAGTTGATGACTACATCCCAACACCAGCTCGTGACACTGAAAAGCCATTCATGATGCCAGTTGAGGACGTATTCTCTATCACTGGTCGTGGAACAGTTGCTACTGGACGTGTTGAGCGTGGACAAGTTAAAGTTGGTGACACTATCGAAATCATCGGTTTAACTGAAGAGCCTAAATCTACTACTGTAACTGGAGTAGAAATGTTCCGTAAGCTTCTTGACTATGCTGAAGCTGGAGACAACATCGGTGCACTTCTTCGTGGAGTTGCTCGTGACGACATCCAACGTGGACAAGTATTAGCTAAGCCTGGTACAATCACTCCACACACAAAGTTCAAAGCTGAAGTTTACGTATTATCTAAAGAAGAGGGTGGACGTCACACTCCATTCTTCACAAACTACCGTCCTCAGTTCTACTTCCGTACAACTGACGTAACTGGTATTTGTAACCTACCTGAAGGCATCGAAATGGTTATGCCTGGCGACAACGTTGAGATGACTGTTGAACTTATCTCTCCAATCGCTATCGAAGAAGGAACTAAGTTCTCTATTCGTGAAGGTGGACGTACAGTAGGCGCTGGCGTTGTAGCGACTATCCAAGAGTAATCTTTGGATCTATCATAGATCTTTTATAGACCGGCATCCCAATTGAGGGGTGCCGGTTTTTTTGGTTTTGTTTTTAAGAGAGCGTGGGAGGGTGAGGTGCTGTTTGGAATACTGGTAATGTTATATACCGAATGAAAAGTAGTCATAAAACAAAAAACTTTTAATAATAGTTAGATATTTATAAATAACACCTCGTTTTATGTGCTGCAAAAATCGTTCGGTCACTTTTCGCTTTCCTTCGGACAAATACTACTAACTTAAAGGGGAGGTTCGGTCAATCTATAAATCTGTTCAGACAACTCTTACTAGAGGTTCGGTCAATTTAATTTTTGATTCGGTCAAATTCTGAAAAACTTCGGTCAACTATCGGATTTCTTCGGTCAATTTCAAAGAAACTTCGGCCATCTTTACGAAAACTTCGGACAATTGACATTAGCAGCCCTCATCGGCCACTAATAATGATTATCCAACTACATCCGCCAGTACCCTCCGGTCCAATCGTCGATCACACCGAATCACGCCCCATACAACATCAATGATAATACTCAAAATAACCTCTTTCTTCTATATAAATAACAACCATCTTCCACTGGAAAAAACTGAAACGAATAAATCTCTTGCCCACTTGTTGCAATAAACCTCACTTCTCGTTATAATATGAAAAGTGCTCAGAGATTTATTTGAAATATAGTTGCATTGTCTATTAACACCATGTATAATAGGTAATGTTGGTCTTTGACTGCGATGATGTGAAAGGTTGCTGGCACACCCGGCCGCTTTGCCATGGCGAGTGTGACAGGTTAATTTTCACGGAGAATGTCTATCAATAATATAGGCGAAAAAAGGAGGGAAAAATAATGGCAAAAGAAAAGATTCGCATTCGTTTAAAAGCTTATGATCACAGAATTCTAGATCAATCTTCTGAGAAGATCGTTGAAACTGCAAAACGTTCAGGTGCAACTGTTTCTGGTCCTATTCCGTTACCAACGGAAAGATCTGTATACACAATCTTACGTGCGGTACACAAATATAAAGATTCTCGTGAGCAATTCGAAATGCGCACTCATAAGCGCTTAATCGACATCATTAATCCAACACCACAAACGGTTGACAGCTTAATGCGTTTAGACCTACCATCTGGTGTAGATATCGAAATCAAGCTTTAATCAATAAATTACTTAATTAATCTAGGAGGTGTGACTGATGACCAAAGGAATCTTAGGAAGAAAAGTTGGTATGACTCAAGTTTTTGCTGAAAACGGCGATCTTATCCCTGTAACAGTAATTGAAGCTACACCAAACGTTGTACTTCAAGTTAAAACTGTTGAAACAGACGGATACGAAGCGGTTCAGATTGGTTTTGCTGACAAGCGCGATAAATTAGCGAACAAGCCATTAAAAGGCCATGTTGCTAAAGCGAACACAGCACCTAAGCGCTTCATTCGTGAAATCAGTGGAGCTAGCTTAGAAGTTGGTCAAGAAGTCAAAGTTGATATTTTCGCAGAAGGCGATGTAGTAGATGTAACAGGAATTTCAAAGGGTAAAGGTTTCCAAGGCTCTATCAAGCGCCACGGACAATCTCGCGGCCCTATGAGTCACGGTTCCCGTTATCACCGTCGTCCTGGTTCTATGGGACCTGTTGCTCCAAACCGTGTATTCAAAGGTAAACTATTACCTGGACGTATGGGTGGAGAGCGCATCACTATCCAGAACCTTGAGATCGTGAAAGTAGACGCAGAACGTAACCTATTACTTGTAAAAGGTAACGTACCTGGTCCAAAAAAATCTTTAATCACAATTAAAAGTGCTATAAAAGCAAACTAATTGTTTAGGAAAGGAGGAACTACAAATGCCTAAAGTAGCATTATACAACCAAACTGGCGCAAACGTTGGTGAAGTTGAATTAGCAGATGCTGTATTCGGTATTGAGCCAAATAACAGCGTATTGTTCGATGCGATCGTAATGCAAAGAGCATCTCAACGTCAAGGTACTGCAAAAGTAAAAGGACGTTCTGAAGTAGCAGGTGGTGGACGCAAACCATGGCGTCAAAAGGGTACTGGTCGTGCTCGTCAAGGATCTATCCGCTCTCCACAATGGCGTGGTGGTGGTATCGTATTCGGTCCTACACCAAGAAGCTACAGCTACAAACTTCCTAAAAAAGTTCGTCGCTTAGCTATCAAGTCTGCACTATCATCTAAGGTATTAGAAAACGAACTATTAGTATTAGAAGGATTAGCTTTTGATGCACCAAAAACAAAAGAAATGACTTCTGTATTAAAAGGTTTAGAAATCAATCGTAAAGCGTTGATCGTAACAGCTGACGCTGACGAAAACGTTGCTTTATCTGCTCGTAACATCCCTGGAGTAACAGTTGTTACAGTAACTGGTGTGAACGTATTAGACGTTGTAAACCACGATAAAGTAATCTTTACGAAAGACGCTGTTCAAAAATTAGAGGAGGTGCTTGCATAATGAGAGATCATCGTGATGTTCTTAAGCGCCCCGTGATTACTGAGCGTTCTACAGATTTAATGACTGAAAAGAAATATACTTTTGAAGTAGATGTTAGAGCTAATAAAACTGAAGTTAAAGATGCTGTTGAAGCGATCTTTGGCGTAGATGTTGAAAAAGTAAACATCATGAACTACAAAGGTAAATTCCGTCGTGTAGGTCGTCATAGCGGATTAACTAACCGTCGTAGAAAAGCTATCGTAACTTTAAAAGCTGATAGCAAAGAAATCGAATTCTTCGAGGTTTAATACAAAAATAAAAACATCATCGAAAAGGAGGGAACATGATGGCGATTAAAAAATACAAACCAACCTCTAATGGACGTCGTGGCATGACAGTTTCTGATTTTGCTGAGATCACTACAGACAAACCAGAAAAAAGCTTGCTTGCACCGTTACACAGAAAAGGTGGTCGTAATAACCAAGGTAAATTGACTGTACGTCACCAAGGTGGTGGACACAAACGTCAATACCGCGTCATCGACTTTAAACGTGATAAAGATGGTATACCAGGACGCGTTGCTACAATCGAGTACGATCCTAACCGTTCCGCTAATATCGCGTTAATCAACTATGCAGATGGGGAAAAGCGTTACATCCTAGCTCCTAAGAACTTAGAAGTAGGAATGACTGTAATGGCTGGTCCTGAAGCAGACATCAAAGTAGGGAATGCATTACCACTAATCAACATTCCAGTAGGTACTGTAATCCACAACATCGAGTTAAAACCAGGTAAAGGTGGACAATTAGTTCGCTCTGCAGGAACTTCTGCTCAAGTACTTGGTAAAGAAGGTAAATACGTACTTGTACGTTTAACTTCTGGTGAGACTCGTATGATCCTATCCACTTGCCGCGCTACTGTAGGTCAAGTTGGTAACGAACAACACGAACTTATCAACATTGGTAAAGCAGGACGTTCTCGTTGGATGGGTATTCGCCCAACTGTACGTGGTTCTGTAATGAACCCTAACGATCACCCACACGGTGGTGGTGAAGGACGTTCTCCAATCGGACGTAAGTCACCTATGACTCCTTGGGGCAAACCGACTCTTGGATTCAAAACTCGTAAGAAAAAGAACAAGTCTGACAAATTTATCGTTCGTCGTCGTAAAAAATAACGGGGTTGTACTACGGTTCAACGGAGCCGTAGAGCAATCACGAAGGGAGGTTTCCACATGGGTCGCAGCTTGAAAAAAGGGCCTTTTGTAGATGATCATTTAATGAACAAGATTGAAAAGTTAAATGAAACTGAGGGTAAACAAGTTGTTAAAACTTGGTCTCGTCGTTCTACTATTTTCCCACAATTTATCGGACATACAATCGCTGTATATGATGGCCGTAAACACGTACCTGTATATGTGACAGAAGACATGGTAGGTCACAAGCTTGGAGAATTCGCTCCATCTCGTGCTTACAAAGGTCACGGAAATGATGATAAGAAAACAAAACGCTAATTAGAGAGGAGGCTTTTACATGCAAGCTAAAGCTGTTGCAAGAACAGTTCGTATTGCTCCTCGTAAAGCTCGTCTAGTTATGGATTTAATTCGAGGCAAGCAAGTAGGCGAAGCGGTAGCTATTTTGGCATTAACTCCAAAAGCTGCTTCACCAGTAATCGAAAAGGTTCTAAAGTCCGCTATTGCAAATGCAGAGCACAATTTTGAAATGGACGCAAACTCATTAGTTGTAACTGAGGCATACGTTAACGAAGGTCCAACTTTAAAACGTTTCCGCCCTCGTGCAATGGGTCGTGCGAGCCAAATTAACAAACGTACTAGCCACATTACAATCGTGGTATCAGAAAAGAAGGAGGGATAACCAGTGGGTCAAAAGGTAAATCCGATCGGTCTTCGTGTAGGAGTCATTCGTGACTGGGAGTCCAAATGGTACGCAGGCAAAGATTATGCTAACCTGCTACATGAAGACATCAAAGTTCGCGAATACATCGCAAAACGTCTAAATGACGCATCTGTTTCTAAAGTAGAAATCGAACGTGCTGCAAACCGTCTGAACGTTACTGTTCACACTGCTAAGCCAGGTATGGTTATTGGTAAAGGTGGTACGGAAGTTGAAGCATTACGTAAAGCACTTAACCAATTAACTGGTAAACGTGTACACATCAACATTTTAGAGGTTAAGAGAGCAGATCTTGATGCTAAATTAGTAGCTGAAAACATCGCTCGTCAATTAGAAAACCGCGTATCTTTCCGTCGTGCTCAAAAGCAATCACTTCAACGTGCAATGCGCGCTGGTGCGAAAGGTATTAAAACGATGGTTTCTGGTCGCTTAGGCGGAGCAGATATCGCTCGTTCTGAACATTATAGTGAGGGTACAGTTCCACTTCATACTCTTCGCGCTGATATTGACTATGGTACAGCAGAAGCTGATACAACTTACGGTAAATTAGGTGTGAAAGTATGGATCTACCGTGGAGAGGTCCTTCCTACGAAGAAGAAAACTGAGGAAGGAGGAAAATAATTATGTTATTACCAAAACGCGTAAAATATCGCCGCGAACATCGTGGAAAAATGCGTGGTAAAGCGAAAGGCGGTACAGAAGTACATTTCGGAGAGTTCGGATTACAATCTCTTGAAGCTTCTTGGATCACAAACCGTCAAATCGAAGCTGCGCGTCGTGCGATGACTCGTTATATGAAACGTGGCGGTAAAGTTTGGATTAAAATTTTCCCTTCAAAACCATACACTGCAAAACCTCTAGAGGTCCGAATGGGTTCCGGTAAAGGTGCTCCAGAAGGATGGGTAGCAGTTGTTAAACCTGGAAAGGTTATGTTTGAAATTTCAGGTGTATCGGAAGAAGTAGCTCGTGAAGCTCTACGTTTAGCTATGCACAAGTTGCCAGTTAAATGTAAGTTCGTAAAACGTGAAGAAATTGGTGGTGAATCTAATGAAAGCTAATGAACTACGCGACTTAACCACTGCCGAGATTGAACAAAAAGTGAAATCTTTAAAAGAAGAGTTATTTAACCTACGCTTTCAATTAGCGACTGGTCAATTAGAAAACACTGCTCGTATTCGCGAAGTACGTAAGTCAATCGCTCGTATGAAAACAGTAGTTCGCGAGAGAGAGATCGCTTCTAACAAATAATCAAGAGGAGGTTCGCGAAAATGAGTGAACGTAACCAACGTAAAGTTTACACTGGTCGTGTTGTTTCCGATAAAATGGATAAAACAATCACTGTACTAGTTGAAACTTACAAAACTCACCCACTCTACGGCAAACGTGTTAAGTACTCTAAAAAGTACAAAGCGCATGATGAGAATAGCACAGCAAAAACTGGCGACATCGTAAAAATCATGGAGACTCGTCCATTATCTTCTACGAAGCGTTTCCGTTTGCTAGAGGTTGTAGAGAAAGCTGTAATTATCTAATATATAAGTTCGGATATTTAATTCCGAAGGGAGGTACCATGCATGATTCAACAAGAATCTCGTTTGAAAGTTGCTGATAACTCAGGTGCTCGCGAAGTGCTTGCTATTAAAGTACTAGGTGGATCTGGTCGTCGCTACGCTAACATTGGTGATGTAATTGTTTGTACAGTGAAACAAGCAACACCAGGAGGCGTTGTTAAAAAAGGTGACGTAGTGAAAGCTGTTGTAGTACGTACAAAGCGCGGAGTTCGTCGTAATGACGGTTCATACATCCGTTTCGATGAGAACGCATGCGTAATCATCAAGGATGATAAGAGCCCTCGTGGAACTCGTATCTTCGGCCCAGTTGCACGTGAACTACGTGATAACAACTACATGAAGATTGTATCTTTAGCTCCAGAAGTTCTGTAATAAATCGAAAAGATGTTTGTCAAGGAGGTGCGAAAGGATGCATGTCAAAAAAGGTGATAAAGTTGTAGTTATCTCTGGTAAGGATAAAGGGAAACAAGGAGTTATCCTTGAATCTTATCCTAAGAAAGACCGTGTTCTTGTAGAAGGAATCAACGTGATCAAAAAGCACGCTAAACCATCTCAAGAAAATCCTCAAGGTGGAATCATCAACCGTGAGGCACCTATTCATGTATCAAACGTTATGCCTTTAGATCCTAAGTCCGGTGAACCGACTCGTGTAGGATACAAGGTAGTAGACGGTAAAAAAGTACGTGTTGCAACAAAATCAGGTGAACAATTAGATAAATAGAACGTTTAAGAAAGGAGGTACTTTTGATGAACCGCCTAAAAGAAAAGTATCAAAGCGAAATTATTCCTGCTCTAATGGGCAAGTTTAACTATAAATCTGTGATGCAAGCTCCAAAGCTTGAGAAAATCGTTATCAACATGGGTGTTGGTGATGCAGTAGCAAACTCCAAGGCTTTAGACGCAGCTGTTGAAGAGTTATCTTCAATCACTGGTCAAAAACCTGTTGTAACAAGAGCTAAAAAATCTATCGCTGGTTTCCGTCTTCGTGAAGGAATGCCTATCGGTGCGAAAGTTACATTACGCGGTGAGCGTATGTACGAATTCCTAGATAAGTTAGTATCTGTTTCCCTACCACGTGTTCGTGACTTCCGTGGAATCTCTAAAAAGTCTTTCGACGGTCGTGGAAACTACACTCTTGGAGTGAAAGAACAACTTATCTTCCCTGAAATTGATTACGATAAAGTTAGCAAGGTTCGTGGTATGGATATCGTTATCGTTACTACTGCTAACACTGATGAAGAAGCTCGTGAGCTTTTAACATCATTCGGAATGCCATTCCAAAAATAATACCAGCGTGTGGTAGAGGGAGGCGAAAATGTGGCTAAAAAATCAATGATTGCGAAACAAAAGCGCACACCAAAATATAACGTGCAGGCTTACACTCGTTGTGAACGTTGTGGACGTCCCCACTCTGTAATCCGTAAGTTTAAGCTTTGCCGTATTTGTTTCCGTGAATTAGCTTATAAAGGCCAAATTCCTGGCGTTAAAAAAGCAAGTTGGTAAAACCCGATAATTGGGAAGGAGGTAAATTAAATGGTTATGACAGATCCTATTGCAGATATGCTTACTCGCATCCGCAATGCGAACATGGTACGTCACGAGAAGCTTGAACTTCCTGCTTCTAAAATCAAAAAAGAAGTTGCTGAAATCTTAAAGCGTGAAGGTTTCGTACGTGACGTAGAATTTATCGAAGACAACAAACAAGGTATCATTCGTATTTTCTTGAAATACGGTGCAAACAACGAGCGTGTTATTACTGGTCTTAAGCGTATCAGTAAGCCTGGTCTTCGTGTTTATGCAAAAGCAAATGAAGTACCTCGTGTATTAAACGGTTTAGGTATTGCGATCATCTCTACTTCTCAAGGTGTTATCACTGATAAAGAAGCTCGTCAAAAACAAGCTGGTGGAGAAGTATTAGCATACGTTTGGTAATAAATTTCTTTAAATGAACGGAGGTGTAACTATGTCACGTGTAGGTAAAAAACCTATTGAAATCCCAACTGGGGTTACAATTACAAACGACAACAACACAGTTACCGTAAAAGGTCCTAAAGGTGAATTAACTCGTACATTCAGCCAAGATATGGCTATTACAGTTGAAGAGAACGTATTAACAGTAGTACGTCCTTCTGAAAGCAAAGAACACCGTACAATCCACGGAACAACTCGTGCACTTTTAAACAACATGGTTCAAGGTGTTACAACTGGTTTCGAAAGAGGATTGGAACTTATCGGGGTAGGTTACCGTGCATCTAAGCAAGGTAACAAACTAGTTCTTAACGTTGGTTACTCTCATCCAGTTGAGATCACTCCTGAACAGGGGATCGAAGTGGAAGTACCGGCAAACACAAAGATCGTTATTAAAGGTATTGATAAAGAGCGCGTAGGTGCTTTAGCAGCTAACATTCGTGACGTTCGCCCACCAGAGCCTTACAAAGGTAAAGGTATTCGTTATGAAGGTGAACAAGTACGTCGTAAAGAAGGTAAAACTGCTAAGTAATACGGCATAAGCAGATAGAAAGGAGTGACTGCACGATGATTACAAAACCTGATAAGAATTCTACTCGTAAGAAAAGACACACTCGTGTTCGTGCTAAGTTATCAGGAACTGCAACTCGTCCACGTTTAAATGTGTTCCGTTCCAACCAACACATTTACGCTCAAGTGATCGACGATACTAACGCTGTAACAATCGCAAGTGCTTCTACACTTGACAAAGATGTAACAGCAAACGGTAGCAACGTTGAGTCCGCTAAAGCAGTTGGAGAACTTGTTGCAAAGCGCGCAATTGAAAAAGGAATCAAATCAGTAGTATTCGACCGCGGTGGATACTTATATCACGGCCGTGTGAAAGCATTAGCAGATGCTGCACGTGAGGCTGGTCTAGAATTTTAATCGACAAAGGAGGGACACTGATGCGTCGTATTGATCCAAACAAATTAGAACTTGAAGAACGCGTTGTTACGGTTAACCGCGTTGCGAAAGTAGTAAAAGGTGGACGTCGTTTCCGCTTTGCTGCTCTTGTAGTAGTAGGAGATAAAAACGGTAATGTTGGTTTTGGTACTGGTAAAGCTCAAGAGGTACCTGAAGCAATCCGTAAAGCAATTGAAGATGCGAAAAAGAACTTGGTTGCTGTACCTATCGTTGGTACAACAATTCCTCACCAAGTACTTGGTGAGTTCGGTTCTGGTGAAATCCTATTGAAACCTGCTTCTGAAGGTACTGGGGTTATCGCTGGAGGACCAGTTCGTGCGGTACTTGAGTTAGCGGGTGTTCAAGACATCCTTTCTAAATCTTTAGGATCTAACACACCAATCAACATGATCCGTGCAACACTTAACGGATTAAAGCAATTGAAACGTGCAGAGGACGTTGCTAAATTGCGTGGTAAAACGGTAGAAGAACTGTTAGGATAAGGAGGGAAACAAAATGGCGAACAAATTAGCAATCACCCTCACTCGCAGTGTAATCGGTCGTCCACAAGATCAACGTGCGACTGTTCAAACTCTTGGTTTGAAAAAGATGCACCAAACAGTTGTCCATGAGGATAACGCAGCTATCCGTGGAATGATTAACAAGGTATCTCACCTTGTTACTGTGAAAGAGCAATAAATAGAAACGGTTTTTTAAATAAGGAGGTGCCACAATGAAACTTCATGAGTTAAAACCTAACGAAGGATCTCGTAAAGAGCGCAACCGTGTAGGTCGCGGAACTGGTTCTGGTAACGGAAAAACTTCTGGTAAAGGTCATAAAGGTCAAAATGCACGCTCTGGCGGTGGCGTTCGTCCTGGATTCGAAGGTGGTCAAACACCTCTATTCCAACGCTTACCTAAGCGCGGATTCACGAACATCAATCGCAAAGAGTACGCAATCATCAACCTTGACGCTTTAAACCGCTTTGACGAAGGAACTGAAGTTACTCCTGAATTACTTGTTGAAACAGGTTTAGTTAGCAAATTAAACGCTGGTCTAAAAGTATTGGGTAATGGTTCAATCGAGAAAAAGCTTACAGTTCGTGCTCATAAATTCTCCTCAGCAGCTAAGGAAGCTATCGAAGCAGCTGGCGGTTCAGTTGAGGTGATTTAATGTTCCAGACATTCTCCAATTTTATGCGCGTGGGTGATATAAGAAAGAAAATTGTCTTCACCCTATTAATGTTAGTCATTTTCCGTATCGGTACGTTTATCCCAGTACCAGGGGTGAACTCTGACATTTTGAAATTCCAGGATGAACTTAGTGTATTTGGTATCCTGAATACTTTTGGTGGTGGAGCTCTTCAGAACTTCTCTATTCTTGCCATGGGTGTAATGCCATACATCACAGCGTCCATCATCGTGCAATTATTGCAAATGGATGTTGTTCCGAAATTTACGGAGTGG
The DNA here is from genome assembly GCF_001293645.1 of Bacillus sp. CHD6a. Taxonomy (GTDB): domain Bacteria; phylum Bacillota; class Bacilli; order Bacillales; family Bacillaceae_I; genus Sutcliffiella_A. The sequence continues at coordinate 16,190 of NZ_LBMD01000026.1, read as the reverse complement.
TCAAAACAAGGAGAAGCTGGACGTCGCAAATTAGCTCAATTCACTAGGTATTTCACCATTGTACTTGGTTTTATCCAGGCAATTGGTATGTCGATCGGTTTCAATACAATGGCCAATGGTCAATTGATTATGAATCCGACTTTCACTACTTATCTGCTTATAGCATTAGTGTTAACAGCAGGAACTGCATTCTTGATGTGGCTTGGTGAGCAAATCACGGCACATGGCGTAGGAAACGGAATATCCATTCTTATCTTCGCTGGTATCGTATCTGCAATTCCGACCGGCGCAAATCAGATTTACGCATCTTTAATCCAGGATGCTGGTGATCAGTTGTTCTTAAATCTTGTTATTGTTGCACTCATCATCCTTGCAATCTTGGCTGTAATCGTAGGTGTAATCTTCATTCAGCAAGCGTTACGTAAAATTCCGATTCAGTATGCGAAGAAGACTGCAGGTCGCGCTCCTACTGGTGGAGGACACACTACACACTTACCTTTAAAGGTGAATGCAGCAGGGGTAATTCCGGTTATCTTTGCAGTATCCTTTATCATTACACCACCGACAATCGCTTCATTCTTTAACGAGAATGCTGTGACAAGATGGATTATTAGTACATTTGACTATACGAATCCAATCGGTATGGTCGTATATGTAGCTCTTATAATTGCCTTCACTTACTTTTACACATTTGTTCAGTCTAATCCTGAACAAATGGCAGAAAACTTAAAGAAACAAGGCGGATATATTCCAGGAATTCGTCCTGGTTTAAATACACAGGAATATTTGACAAAGATTATTTACCGACTTACATTTGTTGGTGCATTATTCTTAGCAGCTATTTCTATCCTACCTATAATCTTTATGAGCTTTGCCGGTCTTCCTGCAGCAGTGCAGATTGGCGGTACTAGTCTACTAATCGTCGTAGGTGTAGCACTTGAGACGATGAAGCAACTAGAAAGCCAGTTAGTGAAGCGTCATTATAAAGGGTTTATCAAGTAATGAAGTAATTGGGATAACATTATCCCAATATACTTCACAAGATACTGAGGGGGCAAAAAGATGAATTTAGTTCTAATGGGACTTCCGGGTGCCGGTAAAGGTACTCAAGCAGAACGAATTGTCGAAAAGTACAATATCCCTCATATCTCTACTGGAGATATGTTTCGTGCTGCTATGAAGGAAGAAACTGAACTAGGCATGAAAGCCAAGTCTTTCATGGATCAAGGTCAGCTTGTTCCGGATGAAGTGACGATCGGTATCGTTCGTGAAAGATTAGAAAAAGAAGATTGCAAAGACGGCTTTCTATTAGACGGTTTCCCAAGAACGGTTCCCCAAGCAGATGCTCTTGAGCAGATGTTAGAAGAACTAGGTCGTAAAATTGACTTTGTCATCAACGTCAATGTGGACCAAAGCATTCTTATGGAACGTTTAACAGGGCGTCGTATCTGTAAAGATTGCGGAGCTACTTACCACTTGGTTTTCAACCCACCTGCAAAGGATGGCGTTTGTGACAAATGTGGAGGAGAGCTTTATCAACGTGCTGATGACAACGAAGAGACAGTTGGTAACCGTCTTGAAGTTAACGTGAAACAATCTAAGCCATTGCTAGACTTTTATGAGTCCAAAGGCTATCTTCGCAACATTAATGGCCAACAAGCGATCGATAAAGTATTCGCTGATATAGAAGAACTTCTTGGAGGTCGTGCGTAATGATTATCTGTAAAACTCCTCGTGAACTTGAGATCATGAGAGAAGCAGGTAGAATTGTCGCTCTGACACACCAAGAATTAAAAAAGCACATTGTACCTGGTGTAACAACGAAGCAATTGGATGATATTGCTGAGAAATTCATCCGCAAACATAATGCAATTCCTTCGTTTAAGGGGTATAATGGTTTTCGCGGAAGCATCTGCGCTTCTGTTAATGAAGAACTTGTTCATGGTATTCCCGGCGATCGTGTCTTGAAAGACGGAGATATCATTAGCATAGATATTGGTGCTAAGTATAATGGATACCACGGTGACTCCGCTTGGACGTATGCTGTTGGTAACATATCCGATGAAACAAAGCGATTACTTGAAGTCACGGAACAATCATTGTATGAAGGCATCAAGGAAGTAAAACCGGGCGCTCGTCTCTCTGATGTATCGCATGCGATTCAAACGTATGCAGAAGCACACGATTTTTCAATTGTGAGAGAGTATGTAGGGCATGGAATTGGTCAAGACTTACATGAAGACCCACAAATTCCTCATTATGGACCTCCTAATAAAGGTCCACGGTTAAAACCTGGTATGGTTCTTGCAATTGAACCAATGGTCAATGCAGGCACCCGCTACGTAAAAACGCTAGCAGATGACTGGACTGTTGTTACTGTTGACGGTAAAATGTGTGCTCATTTTGAACATACGGTCGCTATTACAGAAACAGGCTACGAGATCTTAACAAAAGCCTAAGAGGTGATATTGCTTGATCGAATCTGATTCGACTTTGCAAGTAGGCCAAATTGTTTCGATTACTCAAGGCAGAGATGCCGGACAGTATGCCGTAATTATTAAAATTCTTGATGAGCGTTTTGTCGTCCTAGCGGATGGAGACAAGCGGAAGTTTGACCGCCCAAAGAAAAAGAACATTCATCATCTTGAATTTTTTGATTACGTGTCTCCAGAAGTTCAGAACAGTATGAAGGAAACAGGCCGTGTGACAAATGGGAAGCTGCGTTTTGCACTAACCAAGTATGTCAATGAGCTTGTTACTGATTTGAAGAAGGGAGAACTTAATTAATGGCGAAAGACGATGTAATTGAAGTAGAAGGTACGGTCGTTGAGACTTTACCAAATGCTATGTTTAAAGTAGAATTGGAAAATGGTCATACTGTGTTGGCTCATGTATCTGGGAAAATACGTATGCACTTTATTCGAATCCTACCAGGAGATAAAGTAACGGTGGAGCTTTCTCCATACGATTTAACACGCGGTAGAATTACGTATCGTTTTAAATAAACCTATTTTAGCACTCCGTACTATCAGGGAGGTAATATAAGATGAAAGTGAGACCATCTGTTAAGCCAATCTGCGAAAAATGTAAAGTTATTCGTAGAAAAGGTAAAGTCATGGTTATTTGTGAAAACCCGAAACACAAACAAAAACAAGGATAACTTGAGGGAGGTGCGCATATATGGCACGTATTGCTGGTGTTGATGTTCCTCGCGACAAGCGCGTTGTAATTTCATTAACATACATTTTCGGTATTGGTCGCTCTACAGCTGAGAAAGTATTAGCTGAAGCTGGTGTTTCTGAAGAAACTCGCGTACGCGACTTAACGGAAGAAGAATTAGGAAAGATTCGTGACATCGTAGACAAAATTAAAGTTGAGGGAGACCTTCGTCGTGAAGTATCTCTAAACATTAAACGTCTAATCGAGATCGGTTGCTACCGTGGTCTTCGTCACCGTCGTGGTTTACCGGTTCGCGGTCAAAACACTAAAAACAATGCTCGTACACGTAAAGGACCTCGTCGTACTGTAGCAAACAAAAAGAAATAATTTTAAGTAAGTAAGGAGGTAAGTTAAATATGGCACGCAAAACTAATACACGTAAACGCCGTGTGAAAAAGAATATTGAAACTGGTATCGCGCATATCCGTTCTACATTCAATAACACAATCGTAACGATTACTGACTCTCACGGAAATGCAATTGGGTGGTCTAGTGCAGGTGCTCTTGGCTTCAGAGGTTCTCGTAAATCTACTCCATTCGCAGCACAAATGGCAGCTGAAACAGCAGCTAAAGCTTGCATGGAGCACGGTTTAAAAACTCTTGAAGTTACAGTTAAAGGCCCTGGAGCTGGTCGTGAAGCAGCAATTCGTGCTCTACAAGCAGCTGGTCTTGAAGTAACTGCGATCAGAGACGTAACCCCAGTACCTCATAACGGTTGCCGTCCACCAAAACGTCGCCGTGTTTAATTTGTCTGTATAGATTTTGTATACATGTCAATAATGGCTGATGATACAGTTTAAAAATATACAGAGATAATTAAATGTTGTTGTTGTGCACAATCGGGACATACCTATGGGGAATTTCGGTAAGACATTATATGTCTTTCCGGGGTTTCGACGTTTTGAAGGAGGGTTATGAATGTTAGAAATCGAAAAACCAAAAATCGAAACGGTTGAAATCAGCGATGACGCCAACTATGGTAAATTCGTCGTCGAGCCACTTGAGCGTGGATATGGAACAACTTTGGGTAACTCCTTACGTCGTATTCTTTTATCCTCACTTCCTGGTGCCGCTGTAACATCTATCCAAATAGATGGTGTACTGCATGAGTTCTCAACAATTGAAGGCGTCGTTGAAGATGTTACAACAGTTATTTTGAACGTTAAGAAGCTAGCATTAAAAATCTATTCAGATGATGAGAAGACGTTAGAGATTGATGTGCAAGGTGAAGGTGTTGTAACAGCTGCTGACATTACACATGACAGCGATGTTGAAATCCTTAACCCTGACCTTCATATCGCAACGTTAGCGAAGGACGCTCACCTGCGTATCCGTTTCACTGCAAAACGCGGTCGTGGATATGTACCAGCAGACGGAAACAAACGTGAAGACCAACCGATCGGTGTTATTCCGATTGATTCCATTTTCACACCAGTTTCTCGCGTTTCTTATTATGTTGAAAATACACGTGTAGGCCAAGTCTCCAACTATGACAAGCTTACATTAGATGTATGGACAGATGGTAGTAACGGTCCACAAGAAGCAGTAGCACTTGGGGCGAAGATTTTAACTGAACACTTAAATATATTTGTAGGTCTAACAGATGAAGCGCAAAACGCTGAAATCATGGTAGAAAAAGAAGAAGATCAGAAAGAAAAAGTTCTTGAGATGACTATCGAAGAATTAGATCTATCTGTTCGTTCTTACAACTGCCTGAAGCGTGCTGGCATCAATACTGTTCAGGAACTTGCAAATAAGACAGAAGAAGATATGATGAAAGTTCGTAACTTAGGCCGTAAATCTTTAGAAGAAGTCAAGCACAAATTAGAAGAGCTTGGTCTTGGCCTGCGTAAAGATGACTAGTTTTTACTTGGAAAACTAGGCATCTTTATGTGTTTGAACGTTTCATGACTTTCTACAGAAGGAGGGAACATCAACATGGGATACAGAAAATTAGGTCGTACTAGCGCACAGCGTAAAGCAATGTTACGTGACTTGACTACTGACTTGATCATCAGCGAGCGCATTGAAACTACTGAAGCACGTGCGAAAGAATTACGTTCTTTAGTAGAAAAAATGATTACTCTTGGTAAGCGTGGTGACTTACACGCTCGTCGTCAAGCAGCTTCTTACGTTCGTCACGAAGTAGCGAACGCAGAAACTGGTCAAGACGCAGTTCAAAAGTTATTCGCTGATATCGCTCCACGTTATGAAGAGCGTCAAGGTGGATACACTCGTATCATGAAACTTGGACCTCGTCGTGGAGACGGAGCTCCAATGGTTATCATTGAACTTGTATAATATATATTAGATGATAGTGGTTTAAAGAGGAGGAAACGATTCTTTGAACTTACTATAGTCAGTCATAAATAAGGGCGGACAGTTGTAATGACTGATCTAAGCCCTTTATTTTTTTGTCTTGATTTATGGATTTGGTTTAACGCCCTTGTTGCTTTGCGTTCCAGGTGTTCGCTTTCCGCGGGAAGGTGCTTGAGCCTCCTCACTTCGTTGCGGGGTCTCAACCAACCTTTTCTCCCCCGCAGGAGTCTCACACCTTGCACTCCAAGCAACAGGGGGTTACTGGTTTCACTATATTCAAGTTTAAGTATTTTTCCTAAAGTTTCGAGATGAAGTGGAATCTTTCAACCAATATTCTATAAAATTTATAGCTGTTGATTGGAGCAAAAGGCGTAGACTCCTGAGGGAGGTAGCGCTAGGTGGAGACCCCGCAGGCTTGCCGAGGAGGCTCCAGCAGCGCCCCTAGGAAAGCGAAGCCATTTGCGGAAATCAACAGCGGTGTTAGTAGAGTTCTTTTGAGTTGAAAGGCTATAATAGAGAGAGTCAGTTAAGCGGAGAAGAGAGGAGTTGTATTTTCGATGGCCATCTTAGAAGTGAAGGATTTGTCCTTCCGCTACGCGAACCAAGAAGAGAGTACATTAAAGAATATTAACCTGACAGTAGAACAAGGAGAATGGACCGCCATCGTTGGACATAATGGCTCAGGAAAATCTACATTGGCTAGAATCCTAAATGGCTTGCAGCTTCCGACAGAAGGTTCTGTTACAGTGCAGGGAACAAAGTTAGAAGAGGATACGATTTGGGATATTAGAAGGCAGGTAGGAATGGTCTTTCAGAACCCCGATAATCAATTTGTAGGCTCGACGGTAGAGGACGATGTTGCGTTTGGTTTAGAAAATATTGGCGTCACCCGTGAAGAAATGATTTCCCGCGTGGCAGAGGGGATTGAAAAAGTAGGGATGGAATCTTTTTTAACCCAAGAGCCACATCAGCTCTCTGGAGGCCAAAAGCAGCGGGTGGCCATTGCAGGCTTGATTGCACTGCGACCTTCCATCATCATTTTGGATGAAGCTACAAGCATGCTCGACCCTATCGGACGGAAAGAAGTAATTGACACCATTGAAGAGCTTAGACAACAGGTGGGAGTAACGGTGATATCCATTACTCATGATCTGGAAGAGGCAGCAAGAGCTGACAGAATCATTGTATTAAACGCAGGAGAAGTGTATGGCGAAGGAACCCCCGAGGAAGTTTTCCGAATGGGAGATAAGCTTGTGGAGATAGGCCTTGACTTGCCTTTTCCTATCATCTTGGCGAATAAACTGCAACAGTTGGGTGTGGAGTTTGATACAGATCCGACCAATAGGGAAAGGCTGATGAATGAGTTATGCAAATTACAATCAAAGATTTAGAGCATCGGTATCAGCTGAATACTCCCTTTGAAAGGGTTGCGCTTTATGATGTAGATATGATAATTCCTGAGAATTCCTATACCGCCGTTATTGGACATACAGGTTCCGGGAAGTCTACATTGCTGCAACATCTTAATGGACTGTTAAGACCTACAAGTGGAAGCATTCAGGTTGGAGATATAACTTTGCATGCGAATAAAAAGGAAAAGAATATTAAAGCCCTGCGTAAAAAGGTAGGCATTGTTTTTCAATTCCCGGAGCACCAGTTGTTTGATGAAACCGTGGAGAAGGATGTTTGTTTTGGTCCGCTTAATTTCGGTGTTCCTGAAGAGGAAGCAAAAAGACGGGCCAGAGAGGCACTTAAGCTTGTCGGTCTGCCAGATAGATATCTAGAGTCTTCTCCTTTTGATTTAAGTGGGGGGCAGATGCGCCGTGTTGCCATTGCCGGGGTGCTTGCGATGCAACCGGAAGTTCTCGTACTGGACGAGCCGACAGCTGGTCTCGATCCACGAGGACGTAAAGAGATTATGGACCTGTTTTATAAACTGCATAAAGAACAGAACCTTACCACCATCCTAGTCACACACAGCATGGAGGATGCGGCAAAGTATGCAGACTCGATTGTGGTTATGAATAAAGGGACGGTTGGGCTAAAAGGTACACCAAGGGAAATATTCAGCCAGGCAGAGGAGATTAAGAAACTTGGCTTGGACGTTCCCGAGACGGTTATGTTCATGAAAGAGTTTGAATCTCGTTCTAATATAGAATTCAGTGAAGTGTGTTTGACAGTAGAAGAAGTGGCAGAAGCAATTGCCTCCCGATTACAAAAGGGGGGTGAGGGTGATGAATAATTTAATAATTGGACGTTATGTGCCGGGTACCTCTCTTATTCACCGGATGGACCCGAGAGCAAAACTGCTGCTTGTCTTTATTTTCGTCATGGTTGTGTTTCTAGCCAATAATGTCTGGGGCTATGCCATGCTTGCTGCCTTTACCTTGACCATCGTATTGCTTACTAGAATACCGGTTTCCTTTATATTAAAAGGACTGAAGCCGATTCTCTGGATCATTATCTTTACCATGCTTTTTCATGTTTTTTTAACAAAAGAGGGCAACCTGCTTTTTGAAGTAGGATTTATTGAAGTGTACGAAGAAGGCATCATACAAGCTATCTTTATATCCTTGCGTTTTTTATTCTTGATTACGATCACCACCATTCTTACCTTGACCACTACACCAATTGAGGTGACGGACGGCATGGAGACGTTATTTGGTCCGTTTAAAAAAGTAGGAGTTCCTGTTCATGAACTAGCCCTGATGATGTCAATATCCTTGCGATTCATCCCAACCTTGATGCAGGAAACGGACAAGATCATGAAGGCGCAGAGTGCGAGAGGTGCAGACTTCACTGTAGGACCTCTGAAAGAGCGTGTAAAGGCGTTGGTTCCTTTGCTTGTCCCATTGTTCATTAGTGCGTTTAAACGCGCAGAGGAGCTTGCTACGGCGATGGAAGCAAGAGGGTATAGAGGCGGCGAAGGAAGAACGAAATTTCGTCTGCTAGAATGGCAGTGGAAAGACACCTTGTTGTTGGTGACCTTGGCTGTTCTTACGTTTATCTTAGTTCTTATCCGAACATAATGGAGTTAGATATGATGAATAGATTGAAATGTACCCTTACCTATGACGGTGCACAGTTTGAAGGCTATCAGATTCAAAAGGAGAAGCGTACGGTTCAGCTGGAGGTCCAGAAGGCCTTGTCCCGCATCCATAAGGGGAAAGAGATAAAGGTTTCCGCATCTGGCCGTACCGACGCAGGTGTTCATGCGGTAGGTCAAGTACTACACTATGACTCGCCTTTAACAATTCCTGAGCCAGCTTGGCAGAAGGCGCTGAATGCCCATTTACCTAAGGATATTTGGGTAAAAAGGGTGGAGTCTGTCTCAGGGGCCTTCCATGCTCGTTTTGACGTGGTAAAAAAGGAGTACCGGTACAAGGTGAGCCTTGCAAAAGACTTTAATGTATTTGATAGAGACCAGGTGTTCCACTATCCTTTTCCTTTGGACTTGAAAGCTGTAAAGGAAGCATGTGGACATTTTATCGGAGAACACGACTTTACCAGCTTCTGTTCTGCAAAAACGGAAGTGGAGGATAAAGTAAGGTTTATTTACTCACTTGATGTAGAGTTAAATGGGGAAGAGCTTGAGTTCCGCATTGTCGGCAACGGTTTTTTATATAACATGGTCCGTATCATCGTAGGTACCTTACTGGAAATAGGACAAGGTAAAAAATTACCAGAAGATATTTTTTCGATCCTGGAAGCAAAGAATCGGGGAGCGGCAGGAAAAACGGCACCAGCACACGGTTTATACCTTTGGGACGTGGTTTATGATGACAACTAATCCTGGTGTAACATTTTCTTGACAATATCGTAAAAAAGATATAAGATATCACATGGTATGTATTTTAACCCCACGATCAAGCCCCGGAAGAGTTTCATCGTGTTGAATAAAATATATGAAGAAATGAAAAATAAAAGGTTTATTTTTTTTAGGAGGGAAATTTAATGCGTACAACGTTTATGGCGAAAGCTAGCGAAGTAAATCGTAAATGGTACGTGGTTGACGCTGAAGGTCAAACTTTAGGTCGTCTTGCAAGTGAAGTTGCATCCATTTTACGTGGTAAACATAAACCAACTTTTACTCCAAACGTAGACACTGGAGATCATGTAATCATCATCAATGCAGAAAAAATCCACTTAACTGGTAACAAGTTGAACGGTAAGATCTACTACCGTCACACAATGCACCCAGGTGGACTTAAACAAAGAACGGCTTTAGAAATGCGTACTAACTATCCTACAAAGATGTTAGAACTAGCAATCAAAGGCATGCTTCCAAAAGGAAGTCTTGGACGTCAGCAAGCTAAAAAATTGAATGTGTATGCTGGAAGCGAGCATCCACACCAAGCACAACAACCTGAAGTTTACGAACTTCGCGGTTAATTAATAAGGAGGGTATAACTTTGGCACAAGTACAATACTACGGCACAGGTCGTCGTAAAAGCTCCGTTGCACGTGTACGTCTAGTTCCTGGTAACGGACAAATCGTGATCAACGATCGTGATATCGAAAACTACATCCCATTCGAAGCTCTACGTAACGTTGTTAAACAACCATTGGCAGTTACTGAAACAGAAGGTAACTACGATGTATTAGTAAACGTTGACGGTGGAGGATACACTGGTCAAGCTGGTGCGATCCGTCACGGAATCGCTCGTGCATTATTACAAGCTGATCCTGAGTTCCGTGCTTCTTTAAAGCGTGCAGGTCTTCTGACTCGTGACGCGCGTATGAAAGAGCGTAAAAAATACGGACTTAAGGGCGCTCGTCGTGCACCTCAGTTCTCAAAACGTTAATCTTCGGATTCCATTTTGGAAACCCCCGACCCTTTGTGGTTGGGGGTTTTTTGATGTTTTTGCGGAACTTTATGATTCAGGTGGTGTTGTAAAAACCTGTTGCGCAGTGGTGATACTGTCGGAGAGGTCATTAGGAGGGGGATAAAGACTTGTGCGTCGAGAAGATTCTGTCGGAGAGGTCATTAGGAGTGGTGTAAAGACTTGTGCGCGCGAGAAGATACTGTCGGAGAGGTCTTTAGGTGGGGGATAAAGACTTGTGCGCGGTAGTCATTCTACCGTAGAGGTCATTAGAGGTGCAATCAAGACCTAAGCTGGTGAAATTTCAAGTGAAAAGGTCTTTATAAAAGATGAAAACCTTCTTTTAAAAGATAATGCATTAAACCGACAGCTCCCAATATTCCTTAGAAAACCCAATTTGAGCAATATCTCGGAAAATCATTAGAGAAAGGAAAGGCCAATCTTAATTAAAGCTTATCCACTCCAATTCCATACTTGGAAAAACGTACTCATTCTTTTCACGCATGAAAGCCCTCGCCCATTAGGAAACTAATTGGGAAAGGGTGTGAAAGAGATGACTGTAGTAACAACCTTCAAGGAAAAACGCCGGGAAAAGCAGATGAAATATGAGCGCAAAATGCTGCGTGAAATATCACTCGAGGTTTTGCGGACAAAGGTGAAGGATTTTTTCTCGCCATACTTAAAAAATAAAAAGCAGGTTACTGCCATTGAAGAGGGCTGTCTTGATGTAGCGATAGAAGCTTATCTTCTTGGTGCTTCATATAGCAAATTTGGGTATTATGGTGAAAACGCAGAGCAGGTGAAAACACGCTGCCATGTGGAGGAGAAATATTTAATTGATACCTTGTACGACTATTTCTTGTATTGGGGTTCAATCGGTGATAATGATATGGTTCATGAATCCTTTTATATGACTTGTGATGCCTTTGTTGATTATTGGTGGCGTGAAGGCTTCCATAAAGGTGAAAAAAGGTACCGCATGAGATTGCACTAATTATCATAAACTTCCCCCTTGTCCCATATAGTGTATAGAGTGGACATGCGGGAGGGGTACATATGCAAAGGTGGAAATTCTGGGCTTTCCTTACGGTAATCTTAACGGTGACCGCCGTTTTTCAATATCAACTATTTTCAAAAGATACCTGGGAGCAGTGGAGTCTCCCGTTGAGCGGGAAAATTATCATCCTTGATCCTGGACACGGCGGGCCTGATGGAGGGGCGGTCGGGGGCGATGTCTTAGAAAAAGACGTGGCCCTTGAAGTGTCGCGTTATGTGAAGGATTACCTTCAGGAGCAAGGGGCATTGGTACTCATGACTAGGGAAGAGGATGTTGATCTTGCAGATCCTTCGACTAAAGGCTATAGCCGCAGAAAAGTAGAGGATTTGCGGAAGCGGATTGAGATGATCAACGAATCAGATGCAGATCTTTTTCTCAGCATTCACTTAAATGCCATCCCGTCACCAAGATGGAGAGGGGCCCAAACCTTCTATCATGGAACGAAGCATAAGGAAAATGAACGTTTAGCAAAGTTCATTCAAGAAGAGTTCAGGGTCAATCTTGAAAATACCGACCGTTATGCTAAATCGATGAACACGCTTTTTATCTTAAAAAACGCTGAAATACCTGGTGCTCTAGTAGAAGTTGGATTCTTGTCCAATCCCTCCGAGCGGGCATTATTGAATACAGAAGAATACCAAAAATCCTTAGCTGCATCCATTTATAATGGAGTGATGCGTCATTATACAAATGAACAAGAGCTACCCGACCCCCCTCAGTAATAAAAAGGGGGATTTTTTATAGGCACATAACAATAAATTCAAGCTGCCAATATGTTATACTAAAATTGTAAACGAATTCAATTCTGAAAATAGACTATTATCACATAAGGGTGGGGTCACTATGTTAACAGAAGCTAAAGTAGTACAGATACTAAAAGATCTACATGATCCGTTTTTACATAAAACTTTTGAAGAAACAAACGCGATACAAGAAATTTCTATCAAGGAAGAAAAAAACCATGTAAGTGTAAAGGTGGCGCTTGCCAAAACCGGAACAGCAGAGCAGATGCAATTGCAAGGCACCATCGTTAATCTGTTAAAAGAAGCAGGAGCGGCAACAGTTGGCCTGCGTTTTATGGAACTTCCACAAGAGGTTGTCGCCCGTTTTGGGGTAGAAGCTCCTAAAGAAGAAGAAACACTTCTATCCAGTAACAAAACTACCTTCCTAGCCATAGCTTCCGGAAAAGGCGGCGTTGGAAAGTCCACTGTATCTGTCAACCTGGCAGTTTCATTAGCGCGTCTTGGAAAAAAAGTCGGCTTAATTGATGCAGATATTTATGGATTTAGTGTGCCTGATATGATGGGAATTACGAAACGTCCGGTAGTGCGCGGCGAAAAAATCATTCCAGTGGAACGTTTTGGTGTGCAAGTAATCTCGATGGGATTCTTTGTAGAGGACAACTCCCCAGTTATCTGGAGAGGCCCGATGCTTGGCAAAATGTTGAACAGCTTCTTTAACGAAGTAGAGTGGGGAGACTTAGACTACCTGTTGCTAGACTTGCCTCCTGGAACAGGGGATGTGGCACTTGATGTGCACTCCATGCTTCCGTCCTGTAAAGAATTAATCGTCACAACTCCTCATCCGACAGCAGCATTTGTTGCAGCGAGAGCAGGGGCAATGGCGATTAAAACGGATCATGAAGTAATTGGTGTCATTGAAAACATGGCTTACTTTGAAAGCAAGAAGACAGGTGAAAAAGAATATGTATTTGGAAAAGGTGGAGGAGACAAGCTGGCAGAAGAGTTGCAGGCTCCACTGCTCGGACAACTTCCACTACAACAGCCGGACTGGAATGACGATGATTTTGCTCCATCCATTTACCAAGAAGACCACGATTTAGGAAAAATTTATTTAAGCATCGCTTCAAGAGTGGTGGAATTAACGTAAATAATAAAGCAGACCCCGTTATGTGGGTCTGCTTGTTTTTTATTCACCTTCTGAACCACCGCCGGATTCCTGTCCACCTTCTGAGCCGCCACCTTCTCCACCTTGTCCACCGCCCCCTTGTCCTTCTCCACCTTGCATTTCAGTAGCGGCTTTTAACAATAGGTCTTGTAGTTTGGCCTTAAACAATGGACTCTCGAAAGTCTCGGTGATTACTTTTTGCAGATGCTTTTTGTATTCCTGTCCACTCATTACCGTGATCATTTGCTTTTCCATCTCAGGGTCCTGCAAAATTTGAACCATCATAGCCTGATACTCAGGATCTTTCATTAAATCTTTAATAAGTTTCTCATGTTCTTTTTGCATACTCTTTGCAAAAGTTTCTGCAAATTTAGGGTCCTCAAAGGCCTTTTTCCAGAATTCCACGCCTTTTTCACTGTCTAATGTCTGTTCAATCGATTTTGTGACGACTTCCTGATCCAAAACAAAGTTAGCCTTCATCTTATCGTCAGCCATGATTTCTTCAATCGCTTTTTTTCCATCGTCTGTTTTTAATATATCTACAACCATTTTTTTGGTTTCGTCGTAATCCATTTGACCGCCTTTTTCACTCTCAGCGCAACCAGTAAGAAGGAGGGAAAGAAGGAGAGGCGGCAAAAGGTAGCTTTTCATCAAAAAAACTCCTTCCAACATGTATTTCATACGATTAATATGTGACAAAGTTAATCAAATATACAAATTTGCATGCAGAGGATAATGGATTTTTACTGGTTACATTGGTAAAATGGGAACTAGTGTCTTTAATCTGTGTTAAATGGAGGAAAAGAAAGTGAACAGTCGTAATTGGGTTCGATTATTTCTTTCCACGCTACTAGTCGGAGCAGTAACTACCGTTATTGTTGCGTTCATAGTCCGTTGGGATCAACATACAGCACAATTTGCAAATGGAGAATACCTTCAATTTCTATCTATCATTGCTTGGTATATTGGAGTAGGGTTAATATTTAGTATCATTAGTCAGATGGGCTTCTTTGCCTACTTGACGATCCACCGGTTCGGCTTGGGTATTTTCAAATCCCTATGGAGTGCCGTACAAGTGGTGCTCATTATTTTCGTATTATTTGATCTTGTGTATTTCCGTTACATATCTTTTGCAAATGAAGGAGCTTCTTTACTTCCTTATTTCGCCTTTCCGATAGTTCTCTTAGTATACGGCTTGTTAGTTGCCTATGTGAAAAAGACGCAGACCAATAAACACGCATTTATTCCTGCGTTGTTCTTTATGGTTGTGGTAACAACAATTGAATGGTTTCCTGCCCTTAGAGAAAATGAACCAGGATGGCTGCTATTTATGCTCTTTCCTTTATTAGCATGTAACTCCTATCAGCTTCTGTTGTTACACAGGTTGAATAAAGCATCTGCAACAAAATAAAAAATGGCGTTTCTCTGTTACAGAGAGACGCCATTTTTAGGTTTATTGTACTTCCTTGCTTTTCGCTTTCGTGTTATTGATCAATTCGGTTACGCTGCTGATTTCGTAGCCTTTATCTTTAATGAACTGAATAATCTCCGGTAAGGCGTCCTCTGTTTGTTTGGCAGAATCAGATGCATGAAGAAGGATGATATCCCCATTGCTCAAATTCTTAGTGACATTATCCACAATTATTTCTTTCCCAGGGTTAATCAGGTCATGTGAATCCACACTCCAATGCACCACGGTAAAACCAAGGGAATTCGCAATCTCTAGTACCCGCTTATCAAATGCACCTTTAGGTGGGCGTAGTAAGTTAACTTTCTTGACCTCTAGTTTCTCGAATACATCTAAGGATTTTAGAATATCCCTCTTAACTTTTAAGTCTTCAAGGTCCCGATAATTTTCATACGCATACCCCATGCTGCCAATCTCATGTCCATCCTCCACGATCCTTTTTACAATATCGGGGTGCCTCTCTGCCCAAGAAGCGGATAAGAAGAATGTCACACCGGTTACGCCGTTTTGTTTCAATAAATCCAAGATGGGAAGTGCCTTTTCATCGCCCCAGCTAATA
This sequence comes from Bacillus sp. CHD6a, assembly GCF_001293645.1. GTDB lineage: Bacteria > Bacillota > Bacilli > Bacillales > Bacillaceae_I > Sutcliffiella_A. The sequence goes on along the minus strand of NZ_LBMD01000026.1, from coordinate 837 downwards.
TCAAAGGACAACGCAACTTCCTTATTACTGCCTTCCCCCTTATAGATAGCCCGCGGTCCATCCTTAGTCGAAAACACCGGCTGGTTCGAAAAGTTCTCTATATATAAAATCCCTGCAGTGAAGAATGCCGCCAAAATGATGATGGATAATTGCTTAAGCTTTCTTCCGTTAATTACATAGAAATTAGTCATGCTTAGCCCCCTTGTCCACAGTATCTATTCTCATAAATATTCAGTAGGACAAATCTTATGCAAAAAATATTTAGGAAAATGTTTCATAAAAACCAGTTTGGTGGAAAAAATACACTATAAAGTAATTTTTAGAGGTGAAGAAATGTTAGGGATGCTGTTAAACAATAAAGAAGTAAAAGAAATGGAATACTTATTAAAAAGAGAACTAGAAGAACTTTTACATGATTTTGAAGATCATCGCATCGATAGAGTGGTAAAGCATGCCATGGAAGAACGCTATCAGATTCTCTACAAAATGTTCACCCGTATCGCGCCGCCTACAGAGTGTATGAAATATATTCGAACAAAAGCAGTTTTCAGGGAAAGAGAATCCTATTAAAGCCAAACGAGAACAGCCGCAAATTGCGGCTTTTTTACTTTTAAGAAAGAACATGAATTCATAGGGTAGAATCTTTATTGAAAACAAAATAAAAAAACTTTATAAAAGTAGTTGACGGAAAAAGAAAATCCGTGGTATATTATTATTCGTCGCTGCGAGATACATAAAAGCTTGCAAGACAAAAAAATAAAAAACATGTTGACATCAACTTGGTCGATATGATACATTAGAAAAGTCGCTTCTGAGCGACGAACTGATGAAAATGAT
>NZ_LBMD01000025.1 GCF_001293645.1 Bacillus sp. CHD6a | reverse complement strand
CCTAAAAGTTGTAATGAAAAGGAAAACGGTAAGAGAGAGAGCGTCTCTACGCCCGAAAAGCTGTAATGAAAGGTGAAACGGTAAGAGAGAGGGCGTCTCTCCGCCCGAAAATGGTTTTGAAAAGGAAAACGGTAAGAGAGAGGGCGTCTCTCCGCCCGAAAGGTTGTATTGAAAAGGAAAACGGTAAGAGAGAGGGCTTCTCTACGCCCGAAAAGTGGTTGTAAAAAGGAAAACGGTAAGAGAGAGGGCGTCTCTCCGCCCGAAAAGTGGTTTTGAAAAGGAAAACGGTAAGAGAGAGGGCGTCTCTCCGCCCGAAAAGTGGTAATGGAAGGAGAAACGGTAAGAGAGAAAGCATCTCACCGCCTGAAAAGTGGTTGTAAAAAGGAAAACGGTAAGAGAGAGGGCGTCTCTCCGCCCGAAAAGTGGTTGTAAAAAGGAAAGCGGTAAGAGAGATGGCGCCTCTGCGCCCCAAAAGTGATTTTAAATAGGAAAACGGTAAGAGAGAGGGCGTCTCTACACCCGTTATCTCTTTATGGTATTAGATGGAGTGAATAAGAATGGGCGATGTAATTTTTCAACTTGTAGTTTTTGGACTTTTTATACTAGGTAGTCTTTCTTTCACACTGTTCATCAGAAGGCTGCTGGTTAATGCATCTTACAAGAATCAAAGATTAAAAACTATTGAACAAAAGCTAGACACTATTATAGAGAAATTGGAGAAAGAAATTTCATCTAATTAAACCATATCAAATGTTGTTTAAAGGAGAGCTACACTATGAAAATAAGACAACTGACACCGACTGATGCGGAAAACTATAGAACCATTAGGCTTGAAGCACTGAAAAATAAACCTGAAGCATTCAGCTCCAGCTATGAAGATGAAGTAGAGTATTCTGTTGAAAAATATAGAGGTAGATTTAACAATGACCATACTTACACCTTTGGAGCTTTTGAAGGAAATATTTTGGTCGGTACGGTGACTTTAGTATGTGAAACGAAAAAGAAAATTAAGCATAGAGCTACCATAGTAGCAATGTATGTCAAGCCTGATCAACGAAAATTAGGTGTAGGAAAAGCACTAATGAATGTAGCAATAAGGAAGGCAAAAGAGTTAGAGAAGATTGAACAAATCTATCTCGCAGTGACAGCTGGTAATGAACCTGCGAAACGACTATATACATCTCTGGGGTTTGTGACATATGGAGTAGATAGAAATGGGTTGAAGATCGATGACACCTATTTTGACGAGGAATTGATGATGCTGGGACTTTAACTCTTTTATAAAGAGAATTTGGAATGTGGGAGAAATAAGGGGGAGCTAATGAGAGTTTTTCTTTTAATAGGTCTTTTTGTTCTTGCAGGATGTGAAATTGGAACACAAAAAGTGACAGTGGTGAAGGAAGAAGAATTAATCCTCAGAAATGATGATGTTGCTACTTATACAGTCAATGGACAAGAATTTGAAATTCATCCGTGGTATGGAAACTATGTTGAGTATATAAAAGAAGACTATAGTTCAGCTGACGCTAGGAGTGACCATTTCCAGAAGGTTGTTGGAAACCCTTTGAGTAATGCAGTATTGGGATATGATTATGGTTACCAAAATAACATATACTTGGAGCCGCCTCATAATATCAACAAATTAAAAGACTATGTTCTGCAATTGGATGAACGTCATAAAGAAATATTGGAAATTATTAAAGAAGCTTTGACAGCTTCAACCTCACTACTTCCAGGTGGGAATTATCAGATATATCTGGCTCCAGTTAATTCTGACGTGAATATGGAAGAGTTTCATGGGGTTACAGGATTTGCGGAGAAAGATGCAATGATTCTCATGCTGGATCCATATAATATGACAGAGAAAAGCATTAAAGAACTTATTGCCCATGAATATCATCACTTAGTGTACATGGAAATATCTGACAATTACAACACGCGCACAGCTCATCTTTTAGAAAGAGTTGTTATGGAAGGGAAAGCAGAAACTTTCACCAAAATTCTCTATCCCGATTACGACGTTCATTGGATAGAGCCGTTAAGTAATGATGAAAGAGATAGAGTCTGGAGCTACATAGATGAGAACAAATACTCTGTTAGTGAGGAGAAATACAGTGTGTTGTTCAATGGTAGCATTTCGAAAGAGCTTCCTAGTTGGTCCAACTATAGAATGGGCTATCAGATAATGCAGGAGTATGTCAAGAATAATCCTGATGTGCCGATAGAAGAATGGACTGTTTTAAAGGCGGTAGAGATTATAGACGGATTAGAATTTGGGAGTAGAGAATACTAGAGTAATAAAATTTATAGAACTTGTCTCAATAAGAGATAAGTTCTATTTTTATTTTAATTCATAAATAATTTATTGATTATCAATAAATTATTTGGTATTATACTGTTAATTAATGTAAAAATAATGAGCGTAAAGGGGGTGAGAAATTGAAAAAAGTTTCATTGATCACCACAATTATGTTGTTAATTTTGTCAGGATGTAATCAATACAAGAGTACCGTTATTCCAGCTGAAGGGACTTTTCAATTGGCTCTTATCAATAACACCGATATTGATATTTACGGGTATGAGTTCAGCTATTCACAAGATGGAACACACAGAGGGGACAGCGGAGGCGGTGTGTATGCTGATAATTCAAAGATAAAGAAGGGGGATACGTTTACGTTCGACTTTAATCATGTCGATTTTCTTCCAGACAAAGAGGTTAGCTTTGTGATCACGGTATTTACTGGCAAGCATCAAACGGAGAAAGTAACGTTGAGTTCTCCTGTTACGACCATGATTTCAGATTTAGAAAGTACCTACTATGTGGAGATAATTGGTGAAAATAAGGAAGAGTTAACAGTAAATTAATGAATCATCAGATGGAGTGATTGGAAAATATTGTGGAACTAAATCAGTGTTCATTACGTATAGGTATTGAATGAAATTTTACAAAAGAGAGTAGAGGGAAAAATGAACACTAATAAGAGATTTAGTTTCCGTAAAACAATTAAATATATATCCTTATCATTGGTAAGTTTGGTAGTTCTGTGGATTGCCTTTCATCAATTTATGGTTTTTTTCGAAAAGAACAAGTACGAAGCTACTGGGCAACTGGTAGAAGTGGATGGCAGTAAGATGCATGTTCATGTGGAAGGCGAAGGACCTAAAACTATCCTTCTACTTCCTGGATTGGGGACGTCAGCGCCAGTGCTGGATTTTGAGCCGCTGATGAATGAGTTGAGTAAGAGTAATAGAGTCGTAGTGGTGGAGCCGTTTGGTTATGGATGGAGCGAGAAGACTGAAAAAGATAGAACGGTAGAAAATGTTGTGGAAGAAGTTAGGGCCGCGTTGCAGGAAGCGGAAATCAAAGGCCCATATATATTGATGCCGCATTCTATTGGGGGAATTTACAGCTTGTATTATGTAAATACATATCCCGAAGAAGTGGAGGCCATTGTTGGAATTGATCCAACACTTCCGGCTGCGGTTGATTATTTTAATGTACCTGTTCCTACTATGCCAGGTTTCTTCAGGGCTGTAACTCCGAGTGGGATTGCCCGAATTGTGGTAGCGGCAAATGAAGAGGATTTTTTACCTTTGGCAGATGAGGGGACATACACAGATGATAATTTGGAGCTAACGAAAACTCTGACTGTCTGGAATGGCTACAACAAGAATATCATGATGGAAGCAAATGAAATTAGTAATAATATCGCCAAAACGATAAACCTGGCTTTTCCGGCCGATATCCCGGTAATGATTTTTACACCTAAGGACGAAAAAGTAAATCCTGCTGGTAGGTCTACGATGACCTTTTATGAAACGCAATTAGAGAATGTCGTGAAAAATAAGATAGTGCCACTCGAGGGCCATCATTATTTACACTGGACAAATGCGAAAGAGATGAGTGAGCATGTTGGGGAATTTATTGGCGGAAGTTAATAAATGGGGGTAATGAACTTGTTCAAACAGAGAAAGTTACTTATAGTAGGGTCGATAGCAATTGGCTTAGTGTTATCCCTTTTTACTTTTACCTTGCTAAAAGAAACCCAAGGTTATGCACATTATCATTCTGAGTCATTAATGAACGATACTTCTAAGCTCATAGGAAGCTTTCAAAGGAAACAAGAAGTTCTTCAGCAAATTCTCCAAACAAGAACATTGACAGAAACACAAGTAGATTTGATTCGTGAAGACATTTATATTCTTTTAAACTATTACGAAGACTATAATCGCTTAGCTATGAACTTGGGTCGCTACGAAAATAATGGATACACCATTGTAGAGGGGGCCTTTGTTACGGAAGCAGTCTTTAAACGTAAGATAGCCGAAGCTCAAGGGACGGGTCAAGCGAAAGTCAAACTGGACAATGAGTTTCTTGAAAAGGTAGAGTTTCTAGTCGCATTCAATGAACGTTGTCTTAATACCTTAGGAAAACATGCACGGGGTTTTGTCATCACAGAAACTTCTATGGAGACGACGGAAGAAAGGGAAGTATTAAGCGTAACTGGGATAAAAGAAGACTTTTGGGTGGAAATCCTGAAGCGCTTGGATAGGGAAGCATTTGAAAAGCAAAGGGATTTTGAGATGTTGTTGTAATAGAAATGCGAGTTATTAAAACGTTTGGGAAGCAGTTAGACCAAGAGTTTTTTGTTTACAAGTCTTTCCGTGAATAAAAGAGGAATCATCATTTTGCAACCTTTGACATACTTAAACGTCTTATGCAGTGGAGGTGGTGGAATGAAAAGGTATTTGATTGTTCTTTTTTTATTTATTTTAGCAATTTTTGTAGGCTGCTCTAGTAATATAAGTGGTGACGAAAACTTAGCGGAAGAAACGTACGCTTTGAATGGGGAAACCAATGAAGATACAACAAAAGGAAATGACCAAAAGCCAGTAAATGTGGAGAAACGAACAGAAGCTGGCTACATAACGATAAATGTATTGGAAACACAAGAGGAAATTGAAAAATTGGAATCATTTTTTGAAGATAAACAATGGGCTGAGGATGTAAAGGTGCAAATGGCGACTCCGCCTGAATACCGATTTACGTTGAATGGTTCTATTTTTGCCGTTTGGATTACGCCTTTAGGCGACGAGCTTGAACTTATTCGTGAAGGGGAAGCTATGTTTATAAAACTGGGAAATCAACACTCATCAATCTTGTTTAAATTATTGACAGGCGAAGTGTTTATTAGTGAATGATATGTATCTAGAACAAACAAAACGCGTTGTATAAGTACTTTTACCCATATATTTCCGTTTGTTAATTGTCTGCAGCTATTGAAAGAAAGGAGTTTGTCCTTATTTACAGATAATTCTATAAACTTTATTCTATTTATGTAGGGTCACTAAATATCTGAAATGAGGAGGAAATTATGAAGAAGATCAGTAAAACGGTACTAGCTTTATCTTTAACAGGAGTTATGACAATCGGGACGTTAACAACAGGAACGCTTCCAACAAGTGCAGTCGGAAATGGTCCTAACTATAACGGCAATGAGTCTATCCAAACCTCCATCCTTACTACATATGATGAGTTGGTAGAATACTTACTAAAACAAGAAGCAAGATAGCAGGCGATGGAGCTTGAGGTTATTGGTGAAACAGTGAAAGGCCGAGATATTTACTTGGCCAAATACATTAAAAACGAGGACAATCCAACCATTCTGTTTTTAACACAGCAGCATGGAAATGAGCAGTTGACAACAGAGGGTGCGATGGAATTCATCAAACATCTTGGAACCGGGAAAAATCAAGCGGTACTAGATCATGTCAATGTCCTTGTTATACCGATGCTGAATGCAGACGGCGCGATGGGTGATGTGAACTTTTCTACAGATAATTACATTGCAGCCGGTGACCGTCATTTGACGCGAGCGAATGCTAATAACTTTGATTTAAATCGTGAGCATGACAAAGCAGTAGATGCGATGCAGCCTGAAGCACGGGCACTTCATACAAATGTGTTGGAGAAGTATGACATTGATTACTTGATTGATTTACATCATCAAGGGACACAAAGTGAACGTGATGGGAAGCTTGTTTCCGGGTCTATTTTACACCCGACAAGCCCTAATGTTGAACCGGCTGTAGTGGAGCAGTCCAAACAGTTGGGTGCAGTGGTGTTTCATGAGATTGAGTCAAAAGGTTGGGGGCATCTTGGCAAATATTCCGGTGGAAATACAGACAATATTGGTCGAAATGGTATAGCTACGAGATATGATATCGCGACATTATTGTTTGAAATGAGAGGAATGTCCGACCACACGAATCCAACAGCGATTCTTGGACAAAAGAGTAATGGATACTTGATCAAGCAGACGGTAAATACGCTTGATTCAGCGGTTCAAGCCATTGCTGATGGTTCTATTAATACTGTTGATACTAGCTTTTGGGAGACTCTTCCTTTCCAGAACAGTAGACAAGGTGAGGAAAGCGACGAATAAAAAAAGGAAAAGCTCGGGGCAATTTGTAGATGTGCTCCGAGCTTTCTTTTTTACAACCCCGCAGAAAGATGTATCTCCCCTTCAGGCAATTCATTCCCACTCTGAGGTTCCAATGTAATCGCAATGGTATCCCAATCTTCCAAAGCAGTCTGTATGTTATGGAACACATACCCTTTACCTTGATCATCAATAGTAAAGTCGCCAGCAGGTATGGGTGCACCGTCCTTCAATAGCCATACCTGATACACTTCATTTCCATTGAGCTCTGGTAAGTCCTGGGTTTGAATCATGACAGATAGTGCCTGTTCCTGTTGGAAAAGTGCTGCATACCCGCTGCCTGCAGCATCTGATGGCTGCAAAGTAACTACGGTATCAGGTTGTTTCAGCTCTTCTGCTACCGACTCAACTCCTTCATCTTTTTGCATCATCAAGTACCCGTTTCCAACCAATGAAAGCAATAAAGATGCGGCAAGTAATGTGGTTAGCCAAGGTTTCCCTGAAGCTGTATTTTTACTAACGGATGTCTCAACTTCCCTTTTAGAAGCAATAGGTGTGACGGTAGATTTTTCTGGTTTCACGTCTTCAGCAAATACATTTTCTAAAATTCTCTTCTTCATTTCTGGTGGGGGTGAGGCCTGTTCAGACACAAGGGCAACATCTCCTAACAGATCATGAAGTTCCATTAATTCCTCTTGACATTCGGGACAGGTGGCTAAGTGCTGTTCGAATTCTTCTCTCTCTGTTTGTGTTAGGTGACCATTAAAATAGTCCAACACTAACTCACATTTCTGACTCATATACTCCCCCTCCTATCTGCAAGCAACGGTTTCAGTTTTTTCAGTGCAAGCCGGATTCTTCCCTTTACTGTTCCAAGAGGTATGCCAGTCAAATCCGCTATTTTTTGCTGGGTGTAGCCTTTGAAATACATATAATGCACCATTTTCCTTTGATCATCTGATAAGGTGGAGACCGCTTCTCTGATGACTATTTGCTCTTCCTTCCACTCTGACTCCTTTTCAGTAGAGTCATTAGAACGTAAGAATGGTTCTACATCTTCTAACGTGGTGCTTTGTGTTCGTTGCTGCTTGCGAATAATATCCAAGGCTTTATTACGGGCAATGGTGAACAGCCATGATCGGAACTTGCCTTTTGACTCGTCGTAGATCCCTGTTCCTTGCCATATTTTAATAAATACATCCTGCATTGCTTCTTCCGCTATGTCATGGTCATTCGTAATTTTTATTAAAAAAGAATACAAAATCTTTTCGTACCTGTCGTACAGTTCTTCTAGAGCGGTTTTATCTTTTTTCTTAATTCGCTCATAAAGAAGAGAGTCCTTATTCTGCATAGGTTTTCTCCTTTTTTATGTGATTATCTTTATTATATCTTTATTTGTCTGATTAAAAGAAGAAATAAGGCATTCCTATTTTCATAACGTTAAAAACTGGAGTTTAGATCAGTGTTATTTTGGAAGAAACCATTTGGAAAACTTGCTCGCTTGACTCTGCCTCCCCCGTAGCGTACTTTAATATATATTGCAGTTTTAGATACACCGGAGGAATGGCCATGCGTGTGAAGAAAGTCTTGAATAACAATGTGTTGATTGCTGCCCACCCCGAGTACAATGAAGTGATCCTTACCGGGAAGGGAATTGGCTTTGGGAAACGAACAGGAGAAGATATTTCCGTTGAGAGTGCGGAGAAGTTCTTTGTGCTTCGCGACCAGGAAGAGCAGCAACAATACAAGCAGTTACTTAATTATGTTGACGAGTCATTTATCGGTTTGATGAATGAATGTATAGAGCGAATTGAAAAACGTTTTGAGGTTCGGTTGAATGAACATATCCATGTTGGATTAACGGACCATCTTTATTTTGCAGTGAAAAGAATTCAACAGGGGCTGGATATAAAAAATCCATTCTTGACGGAGACGGAACTCGCCTACCCTAAAGAATACACAGTAGCACTTGAAATTGTAGAGTGGTTGAACGAAAAACTTGGGATTTCGGTACCAGTTGGGGAGGTAGGATTCATTACCTTACACATCCACAGCGCGTTGACCAACCGAGAACTGTCCGAGGTCAACAAGCATACCCAGCTGATTAGCACCATGGTGGATGTCATAGAGGAATCCCTGAAAATCTCTGTTGACCGGACTGATGTGAACTATTTGAGGCTGATCCGTCATTTTCATGCGTCGATTGAAAGGGTCCATAAAGACGAGAACCGTCCAGAAAATCAGGAAGTTCTCGCAAAAGTGTTGCAAGCTGAATACCCTGTGTGCTACAATCTAGCATGGAAATTGATTAAGATTATGCAGCAGAACTTACACAAGCCAGTCCCAGATGCGGAGGCAGTTTACCTGACCCTACATTTGCAAAGGCTTGCAAAACAATAAATATCCTAAACACTTTTTTCACGTGTTACTGGTTGTGCAGGCATGAGCGGAAGAAAGCGTAAACGAAGAAACATGGTAGAAGTCTATCTACTTTTCCTTCGTATACCTTTTCTTTTGGCTCATGCCTTTTTGTTGTCTTTTTATTAATGTTTACCAGTTTAGTTGATGGCAGTGAAATGCGCGTAGACTCTCGCGGGAGGAAGGGATAGGGAAGAGCCCCATGAGGCTTCCGGACCGTCCGCAGGAAAGCGAAGCGCCTGGATCGGAAATCAACGGCAAACTTAAAAGGAATTCTGCCAAGCATATAAAAATACCAAGGAGGAACACATATGTTCAAGAAATCATTCGGTTTACTGCAACGTATCGGGAAAGCCCTCATGCTTCCTGTCGCATTGCTACCAGCAGCAGGAATCCTGCTTGCATTCGGTAATGCCATGCAAAACCCAAACCTAACAAGTCGTCTCGGCTTTCTAGAGGCAGACTCCCTCGTGCTACTGGCACAAATTATGGAACAGGCAGGAAGTATCGTATTCTCTAACCTGCCACTACTCTTTGCTATCGGGGTAGCCATTGGACTAGCTGGAGGAGACGGTGTTGCCGGACTTGCAGCCATGATTGGTTACTTAATTATGAACGTTACGATGAGTGTAATCAGTGGAGTGACCGCTGAACAGGTAGGATCAGACCCTGCACTTGCTAATGTGTTAGGAATCCCAACCCTTCAAACCGGGGTATTCGGGGGTATCATAGCCGGGGTGCTCGGTGCCTATATGTACAATAAATTTTACAATATTGAATTGCCATCTTACTTAGGATTTTTTGCTGGTAAGCGTTTCGTTCCGATTGTAACGGCAGCTTCCGCACTTGTACTAGGGGTGGTCATGAACTTCGTATGGCCATTTGCGCAAGAAGGACTAAATACCTTCTCTTACTTTATGACAGAATCAAACCGTACGTTGGCAGCATTTATTTTCGGTGTCATTGAACGTGGACTGATTCCATTTGGTTTGCATCATATTTTCTATTCTCCATTCTGGTTCGAGTTTGGTTCTTATACAAACGCGGCAGGAGAATTGGTTCGTGGGGACCAACGCATTTTCATGGAGCAGGTGAAAGACGGTGCCGAGCTTACTGCAGGTACGTTCATGACTGGTAAATTCCCATTCATGATGTTCGGTCTTCCGGCAGCTGCACTAGCAATCTATCACTGTGCACGTCCAGAAAACAAGAAATTTGTTGCAGGTATCATGGGTTCAGCGGCATTAACATCTTTCTTAACAGGTATCACAGAACCACTTGAGTTCAGTTTCTTATTCGTAGCACCAGTATTGTTTGCAATCCATGCAGTGTTCGCTGGTTTATCCTTCATGATCATGCATATTCTAGATGTAAAAATCGGTATGACGTTCTCTGGTGGTGTCATTGACTATATTCTATTTGGTATCCTTCCAAATGCGACGGCATGGTGGTTGGTGATTCCTGTTGGTCTAGTATTCTCGGTTATCTATTACTTTGGATTCCGTTTTGCAATCAAGAAGTTTAATTTAATGACTCCAGGTCGTGAGGAAAAAACAGAGGAAGCAACGGCTGGTTCCGCTTCCGTTGATGAACTGCCATTCGGTGTACTAGAGGCACTTGGCGGAAGAGAAAATCTTACAAACCTGGACGCGTGTATCACTCGTCTTCGTGTAAGTGTAAAAGATGTGGAGCAAGTTGATAAAGAGCGACTGAAAAAGTTAGGTGCTGCAGGTGTTATGCAGATCGACCGCAACATCCAAGCAATTTTCGGACCTCGTTCTGAGACAATTAAAGGACAAATCCAAGATATTTTAAGTGGGAAAACGCCAGTGAAGCAAGAAGTGGCAGCAACTTCTGAAGATAAGACTGTGGATACTGTTGCAGTAAAAACTTCCGAAAAGTTTGAGGTAGTAATGCCGATGACAGGTAAACTACTGCCTATTTCTGAAGTTCCTGATAAGATTTTCTCTCAAAAAATGATGGGTGACGGTTTTGCCATCGAACCAACGGACGGTAAAGTGGTATCACCTGTTGCAGGGAAGATCGTAAACTTGTTCCCGACCAAACATGCAATCGGAATTGAAACGGCTGATGGCCGCGAAGTGCTTGTGCATGTCGGAATTGACACAGTTAACCTAAAAGGAAAAGGTTTTGAAAGTTTAGTAGAACAAGGCGACACAGTTGAGCAAGGACAAGCGTTACTGAACGTTGACCTTCGCATTGTGTCAGAAGAAGCGACATCCATCATCACGCCTATCATCTTCACAAACTTGGCTGCTGGAGAAGCAGTGGAGATTAAGGATGGTAGTGTACGAGTTGGGGAAAAAGGTCGCGTAGAGATTCGATAAAAGTTTCATAGTTTGAATAGAACCGTTTGGCGTGTGAATGCGCTGGGCGGTTTTTTTGTGTGGATGCGAGAGCTATATGGGGCTGAAAAAGAAAAAGTTATAATAACCCTTTGAAAAGTCACAATAACAGTAAAAATAGTTACAAAAACGGCTGAAAAAGTCACAATAGCTTTTAAAATGGTTCCAATCCTCAAGGATGGAGGTTTCAAACCTACTCCACTTACTTTATATGTAAAGAAATTCGTAGGAACCCCGCTTCTTTATCAGGGTCATTTTACAATATAAGTATTTATACCCGTATTATTGAAAGATTCCTGTTGTATTTTGTCAAATTCAGTCCTTTCAGATTATTTCTAAACGAATAATACTCTCTATAATGAAAGGGTATGACCATTTACTTTTTAAAAGGAGCTGTTTTGCTTGAATCAAGTTTTCCAACAACTAGGAAAAAAAGTGTTGGCTGTCACGATGGCTGTATCTTTACTAGCAACATCACCCATGTTCCACTCGGCGGAGGCTGCGTCAAATAAAGGAACAAAATCAAGGCAACATGAAGTGGAACTAAGAGTAATGGGAACAACAGATATCCATACTCACCTTTATAACTATGATTACTATAAGGACATGGAAGTTAAAGATTTTGGTCTTGCAAAAACAGCTACATTGATTAAACAGGCCCGTGAAGAAGTACCAAACACGATGCTTTTTGACAACGGAGATCTTATTCAAGGAAATCCTCTAGGAGACTACAAAGCGAAGGTAGATGTATTACAACCTGGAGAGGTTCATCCTGTATTCCAAGCAATGGGATTACTAGATTATGATGCTGCCACACTTGGCAATCATGAGTTTAACTATGGCTTGGATTTCCTTGATACGGTATTAGAGGGTGCTCCATTCCCATATGTCAGTTCAAACGTATTTTATGATGATGGTGCTGACAACAGTAAGTATTATGTGAAGCCCTTTAAAATAATAAAGAAAAAGTTCAAGAATAAGAAGGGGAAAAACAAAGTACTCCGTGTTGGTGTAACTGGGGTTGTCACGCCACAAATCTTGCAATGGGACAAAGCGCATCTTGAAGGGAAAGTTGTCACAAAGGATATTGTTCAATCAGTGGAAGCAATTATTCCTAAAATGGAAAAAGCCGGTGCTGACATCATTATCGTTTTGGCACACTCTGGGATGGGTGATGTGGAGTATGCAGAGATGGAAGAGAATGCTACATATGATTTGACCAAAATAGATGGTATCGATGCCATTATTACAGGACACAATCATCTTACATTCCCTGGAGACTTTAAAGACCTTCCTGGTGTGGACGCAGAAAAGGGAACCATTAATGGTGTTCCGGTTGTGATGCCTGGTAACTGGGGGAACAATTTAGGGATTATGGACCTTACACTCTCTAAAGTGAAAGGTGATTGGAAAGTGACAGATTCTACAACAAAATTAAGGAATGTAAAGGACGTGGAGCCAGATCCAGCTATTTTACATGCGGTAAAAGAAGCGCATGAGGGGACAGTAAACTACGTTCGAACTGCAGTTGGCACAACAAAAGCCGACATTCAGAGTTACTTTGCTTTGGTGCAGGATGATCCTTCCGTCCAAATCGTCACTAATGCACAAAGATGGTATATAGAAAAACAATTAAAAGGAACGGTAGATGAAAATACGCCTATTCTTTCTGCGGGAGCACCTTTCAAAGCTGGAGGGAGAAACGGAGCAGACTATTATACATTCATCCCTCAGGGAGAAATAGCCATTAAAAATGTAGCAGACTTGTATTTATATCCAAACACAGTAGCTACAGTGAAGGTGACAGGTGCTGATGTAAAAGAATGGCTTGAGATGTCAGCTGGACAATTCAAGCAGGTCGATCCCAATAATAGTAGTGAACAAGCTTTGATTAACACAGACTTCCCAACCTATAACTATGATGTCATTGACGGCGTCACTTATGAAATTGATATAACAGAGCCGGCAAAATACAACAAAGACGGGGTTGTCATGAACGAAGGGGCAAACCGTATTAAGAACCTGGCATATAACGGAGAACCAATGGACTTGAATCAGGAGTTTATTGTTGTAACCAATAACTATCGTGCGAGCGGTAACTTCCCAGGAGTACGCAACAAAATGGATATGGAGTTGTACCCGGATGAAAACCGTCAGGCAATCATTGACTATATTCTAGAGCAAGGTGAAATTGATCCATCAGCTGACGGAAACTGGACGTTTGCGCCAGTTACTAAATCTGTCAACGTAACATTCGACTCCTCACCTAACGCAGTCGACACCTTACCAGAAAACGGCACCATCCAATACGCAGGAGCCTCCCAAAATGGCTTTGCTAAATACAAACTAACACTGCCAACAGTAGAATAAAATTAGTAGGAGCAGGGGTTGACTTTATCACTTTAGAGTGGTGAGGGTCAGACCCCTTTTCTTTGCTTTTTCATTCCTTTCATCCAAGTAAAAATGAAAATAAATACAGGAAGAATAAATTGAAAAAACAAAGGCCTGCCTCCAATAGGAGTCAGGCCTTGATTATTTCTCGCCCAAGAACAATAATCTCATCATGATCCATGCTCTTCACATCATCTTGAAAAATCAATCGTGTGTGGAAACGATAGCTTATATGATTGGTAGAAGGCTCTAATGCATTCGGAAGCTGATAGCAAAATGGATACTCTACCTTATCATTTGCATCCATGCTCTTGGACATGAGAATGGTCGTTACAGCATCCACTGTTTCGACCGTATCCCCTTGAAATTCTTTTACTAGATCACATTCTAATCTTTTTATGTGCTGCCTAACCCAACCGCCTTCCACGTGAAAAGCGCCAGTCACTTTTTCACCTGGATTTAGCTCCATATTATTCAAAACTAAATCTACATGAGGAGAACCTAAATTTAAATAGCTCATTACCTTTTTTATCATATAGCCTAAACCTCCGAAATGAGTAATTACTTAATTATCGTATATTTAAAGATACGAACAGGTAGAACGAAAGTTTCAACTATTTTTTTCCTTATGTAAATACACATACCCAATCTTAACAGTTAAAAGCCTTCATCCATAAAAGAATGAAGGCTTTTAGGTATATTAGTATAACCAGAGTCCTACTAACGTTGCTACAATCAACCCGATAATTACGGGTATAAAGCTCCGGCGAACAAGCTCCATGACAGGAACCTTTGAAAATCCGGCAACAGCTACAAGGGAAGACCAGGCAATCAATGTTCCCCCTCCAACCCACACAGAACCCATCTGTCCTATTGCTGCAAGTGTGGCAGCTTCCACTCCAACACTTTCACTAAGGGCTCCGGAAAGCGCTCCAACAAGAGGGAGTCCTGAGAAGCCAGAACCATCTAACCCTGTTATCATTCCAATTAAGAGTATTCCAAATCCTGCTATAAATGAACTTTCAGGGATGTAAGACTGACCGGCAAGTATGAGGTCAAACAGGAAGGAGGGTGTCTCTTCAACAGGAGTGCCAAGAATTCTAGAAGCAAGTTCCCCGCTACCAATAAAGAAGAATCCAGCAATTGGAATAACCGGCCCCATCGCCTTAAAGGCAAACAAGAATCCTTTGACCATATTGTCACTGACAGTTTGAAAGGTGGTACGCGCGTTAAGGAAGAATGACGCTCCAATTAATAGAATAAGCGAAGCTCCTCCGATAAGAGACGCGCCTGCCCCACCCTCTAGAGAAGGAATGACATCGGAAAATTTGGCCAGAACCATATAGATGATGATAGCTAGAAACGTTCCTGGAACTAAGATAGCAAACAGTGTGCTGTATTTGCTTTTTGTCACAGATCCGCTTTTTGTCATATCATTCGTATCACCGCCCTGGTTATCTATATTGTTCCATTTAATTAGATGCTCATTAGACGGCCGTACAATAAGCTTGCGAATTGAAATATAAGCAAGTGTGATAGCAACAACTCCTGTAACAAGAGATAAGATCAATCCGCGATCGGCTACCGTACCGATGTCAACTGCAGCAGCGGTGGCTGTTAAGGACGGTGCAATTTGAATAATGTAATCCGAAGATAGCGCCATCCCTTGACCGGCAAGGGAAATGGCGATAGCGGCCCCAATGGGTGGTAGCCCGGCTCTAATGGCAACAGGAATTAAGAGTGCACCCACAAGCGGTACCGCTGGAGTCGGCCAGAAAAACAGGGAAATCGCGTAGGTAACAAACACAATTACCCAAAACGAGACATGCCCGTTTTTCATGACCCGCTGAAAAGGAGTAATCATTTGTTCATCCGTCCCTAATGATTTAAGGGAATGTAAAAGTGCCGTCATGATGGCGATAATCAGGAAGATATTAAAAAGCTCTCCTGCCGCAACCAGGCTGGCGTTAAATATGGTTTGAAGCCCAAATATGAATGACCCCTTGAAAATCCACCCTACAAAAAAAGTCACCAGGATGGCCGGAACCACTATATTTTTCCTGAACAACATAGTAACGATAATAACTAGTGTTCCAACTAAATACATCCAATGCGCTGCCGTCAATTCCATCTGTACCAAACTCCCCTCCAAGGCAATCAAGCCAGAGATGTAAAAGATAAGTTTCTGTATGGTAGCCTATGTTAAAAGGTGGGCTTTGGTGCTGATAGAGAAACCTACATCATCATAATGGAATACTAATTGGTTACTAGAGAGAGGTTTATTCTCCTACCTTAAGGAATAGAGTATAGAGAGGTGATAACGTTGAAGAGGGATGAATATAAAAAGTATGACGGTCTTGGATTGGCAGAGTTGGTAAAAAACAAAGAAGTGAAGCCTGTTGAACTGTTAGAAATGGCGGTCAGTGAAATTGAAACGCAAAATCCCCAACTGAATGCGGTTATCCATACGATGTACGAACAGGCAAGGACTGCAGCGGAACTGGCTTCTACAGGGCAGTTTGCAGGGGTTCCAATTCTATTAAAAGATATAGGGCAGGAAATAAAAGGGGAACCGAAAACACTTGGCTCTAAAGCTCTCTACAAATATAGGGCCAAAAGGGATTCAGAATATGTAAGTCGGCTCAGGAGAAGCGGCTTTCTGTTTTTAGGACAAACAAATGTCCCAGAGTTTGGTTTAATGGCAATAACAGAACCTGTTGTATACGGTCCTGCAAGAAATCCATGGAAACTAACTCATACCCCTGGGGGTTCAAGTGGCGGTTCGGCAGCGGCGGTGGCCTCAGGAATGGTACCAATTGCAGGTGCAAATGATGGAGGGGGCTCTATTCGTATTCCAGCTGCATACTGTGGACTGTTTGGGTTGAAACCTACAAGAGGAAGAACTCCGGTAGGTCCGCAGCTTGGTCGGTTTTGGCAAGGAGCGGCAGTTGAACACGTGTTGACAAGGACCGTAAGAGACAGCGCAGCAGCCTTAGATGAGTTAATGGGAGCTGAAAAGGGAGCGGCATTTTCTATCCCTGATTATGAAGGAAGCTACTTAGATATCATTCAACAGCCGATTGAGAAAAAGCTCCGTATTGCGTACTCTACTAAATCCCCCATTGGTACAGAAGTTCATCCGGACTGTGTTGAGGCAGTCACAAAAACGTTAAAACATCT
This sequence comes from Bacillus sp. CHD6a, assembly GCF_001293645.1. Taxonomy (GTDB): domain Bacteria; phylum Bacillota; class Bacilli; order Bacillales; family Bacillaceae_I; genus Sutcliffiella_A. The sequence continues at coordinate 50,155 of NZ_LBMD01000025.1, read as the reverse complement.
AGAGTCAGAAGGGCATATTCTTGAAGAGAAGGATGCACCGGTAGATGGGAAGAAAGTTGCCACAAGTTATCTTTCTCTCTACTTTGGAGAAGTTAGCGCCATGATTTCTACCCTTGACGAGATACTTGGAAGGAAAGCTACTTTGAATGATGTGGAGCCTGCAACTTGGCTGCTTGCCCTAATTGGAAAATCCATGTCTGCGCAAGAATTTGTCCTCCATATGAGGGAATGGGACGTTGCAGCATATGCAATGGAAGAATTTCACGACACCTACGATTTATATATAACACCAGCTACTGCCTTCCCTCCTTCAAAAATTGGGGATCACAAACTTAAGCCTCTTGAGAGTATTGCGCTGCAAGTGACGGGGAAATTAGGATCTGCTACAATCCTTAAGAAAATGGGCATCGTGGAACAACTTGTACAAGAAAGTTTAAAAAGAGTTCCTTTTACGCAGCTTTCAAATTTGACTGGGCAACCGGCTATGTCGTTACCAGTTCATGTGACAATGAAGGGTCTTTCAATAGGTGTCCAGTTTATGGCAGGGAGGGGGAGGGAGGATCTCTTATTGCAGATGGCAGCACAGATAGAAAAAACAGAGCTTTGGGTAGGGATGGAAGAGTTGCTTTCCACAGCTACTAAATAGGTGAAAAAGAGTGGGAGAACCCGTATTATATCTACAACGACGGGTTCTTTTTGTTCACTTTTTCTGTCCTACATATTATTTAATTTTTCAATTGTATCCTTTTTTCAGAAACAATGTCACAGACATTTTCATACATCATCTCGACACCTTTGTGGGTAGCTTCAAAATTAAATGCTTGATCCTCCTGTATACCTAAGCTTTCCGCTTCCTTTGCTACATCAATATTGGCTCCCATAAAGATGAATTGCCAACTGTATTTTTCTTCTTGGTGACGGATTAATTCTTTTACTCTCGGATACGTGAACTCTATGCTTGAATTTTCCATACCGTCCGTGGTGATGACAAAGATTACATTACCAGGCCGTTTAACATCATCCGTTCGAGACAACCGGTTTCCGACATCTAGTATAGTTCTGCCGATTGCGTCCAAAAGGGAGGTAGTGCCCCTAACGTAATAATCTTCTCTGGTTAATTTAACATCCTTCGCATCCACACCATTCCACAAAGTTTCCACTACATCGTCGAAAAGGACGGTGGTTACAAGCGTGTCTCCTTCATGTCTACATTGTCTTTCCAAGAATGCGTTAAACCCTCCGATTGTATCTTTTTCAAGACCTCCCATTGATCCGCTTCTGTCCAATAGAAAAATAATTTCTGTTAAGTTTTTATTCATTTTCATCCTCCTCCTTCATGCTATAATAATAACTAATAATATCCATAAAATGGTCGCCTTTTAAGCGACATTTGGAGGTAGGAGAATGGTAGATAAAAAGTTTTTGGAGGAACTCGAAGAATTTATTTGGCAGCATCGAATTTATGATGTACGTGGGAAAGAAGATTACATCTGCTACAATGAATCTCCTATTTTACATGAAAAAAGTGATATCTTTGAGATAGAAGAGTTTATTAAAAATAATAAGAAGCCCACTCTTCAACAGGTCCTGTTTCATTACATGGACCGCCATGGCGGAACAGATGCGGAGATATATAAAAAGGCCGGTTTGGACCGGAAACACTTTTCTAAAATACGAACCAATCCGGATTATCGTCCCAAAAAAGCAACGATGGTGGCATTGGCTTTTGCCTTGGGACTTGATGAAAAAGAAACAGAAGACCTGCTTGGTGCTGCAGGGTTATCCTTGTCGGAAAACGATATTTCTGACCTTGTAATCAAATTCTTTCTGATGAAAGGAATTTATGATCTTGGAAGATTGAACGAAGCAGTTGATGAAATGAAATTAAGAGTGTAAGAAGAATATAGAAAACCGGAGACACAGCTTGCGAGACTATGGGGCTGTGCTTCTTATTGTATGTTACAATCTACATAATAAAGTGGAAATCCACCCTGAAAGGAGAACACCACATGAACATACATGTAGATAAAAAACTCATACAAGAACGATGTGGTTCTGTTTCCTTAAAAAGCGGGGAGGCATTTCGTAGAGCGGATAAAGTAAAGATAGAAGAGTGGACGAATGATCGGTGTGTTGCTGTTGTTATGGCCTCCGAGGATTTCCGGGTTGTCATAAGGACGGATGGAACCGGAGATTTTCATACAAGCTGTAGTTGTCCAAAGCTAGCTTCCGTAAAAATAGAATGTCAGCATATTGCAGCTGTACTTTTAACGATTCATGAAAGTCACTTGTCACAGCAAGACTTGTCAGGAGAAGTGTTCCGCCTATTCCAAGCAGATAAGAAACCTTCAAGTGGCAGTCAGATGCATTTCGAAAAAAGAGAAGTGGTAGACGTAGATTTCTTTATAAAACCAGTATTAAAAGATGAAGAAAATTTTCTTGGAATAGAGCTTTCGTTGCAGCAGAGCGTTGTCCAAGATCCGCGTAAACTATTACATTTTATTAAGAATGGAAAGCAAAGTGACTTCTTTGACCCAAAGATTCAATGCTTCAAAAAAGAAGCGGATGCTGTAATTCACCATTTAATAGACATTTTAGATGATGAAAAAACATTTATGGAGCAAATGGAAAAATCGCCACAAGCACTAATTCTTCCACCATCCTCCTTTAGAAAAATTGCACCGCTTTTACAGCAGGTAGATGTGAAAACACTTCTTAATAAGCAAGCATACGAAGGCTTTAAGTTAGTAAAAGACCCTCTTTCCCTTCATTTTTCTTTTACAGAAGATAACGCAAATGGGGTTCTACTAAAGGTTGATGGGCTAAATAGTGTAGTGGTTTTCAGAGCATATAATATTGTTTTTAAGGATGGATACTTTATATCCTTGGAGACGGATGACTGTCATCGACTTGCTGAGTTGAAAAGAATGTTGGATGCATCTAGGACAAATTCCATCCCTATTGCTCCAAATCAGGTTCAGGTGTTTATGGAGAAGGTAGTGCCGGGCTTACGAAAACTCGGAAAAGTGGAACTTGATGAAGCGGTCGCCAAGCGTTTTGCAAAAACCCCATTAGTAGCAATACTTTATTTGGACAGAGTGAAAAATCGGCTTTTAGCAAGTTTAGAGTTTCAATACGAACAGGTGATGATTAATCCATTAGATCCAAGAGAACACCGGATGAACACCATGATTATCCGCGATTATGATAAGGAGCAATTAATCCTTGATCTAATGGAGGACAGTGAATTTGGTAGTACAGAAGAAGGATACTTTCTTCACAACGAAGAGCTGGAGTACCAATTTCTCTATCATATGTTGCCTAAGTTGCAACGTTTTGTACAAGTGTATGCAACAACTGCTATTAGAAATCGTATTTTTAGAGAGCCTGCTAAGCCGCAAATACGAATTAGAGTAAAAAAAGAGCGCACAAATTGGCTAGAATTTAAATTTGAAATGGACGGCATACCAGAATCGCAAATCAGGGAGCTTTTACATGCATTAGAGGAAAAAAGAAAATATTATCGTTTGAAGAGTGGCTCAATACTTTCTTTGGAGACGAGGGAATTTGAGGAGATTCAACGTTTTTTACAAGCCAATCCAGTGCAAAATGAGGATTTAGAACAGGGTTTAAATGTCCCCATAATTAAAGGCTTCAAGATGATGGATTCCGTAACAGATGAGGGTGTGTTTTCCTTAGAAGAGAGTTTCCGCCAATTTCTGGAGGACGTAAGAAATCCAAGTGGTGACCATTTTCAAGTTCCAAATCAAGTGGCTAACCTCATAAGAGATTACCAAATACAAGGCTACAGATGGATGAAAACACTTGCTCACTATGGTTTTGGTGGAATCTTGGCTGATGATATGGGACTTGGGAAAACCTTGCAGAGTATCACATTTATCCTCTCTGAGCTACCTGATATCCGCCATAACAGGTGTCCAGTATTGATTGTTACTCCTTCCTCACTAACCTATAACTGGCTTAGTGAAATTGGTAAATTTGCCCCAGAGTTCAAGGCTCTCATTATGGATGGAACTCGAAAGGAACGTGAACAGGCTTTTTCTCAGATAAAAGAAGTGGATGTCGTCATCACTTCCTATCCTTTGTTGCGTCGTGATATTAACCTATATGCTGCTAACCTTTTCCATACGGTGTTTTTTGATGAAGCACAGGCCTTTAAAAATCCAGTTACTCAAACGTTTCGTGCAGTGAAACGAGTGAAAGCCGATAATAAATTTGCTTTAACAGGGACTCCTGTTGAAAATTCTCTCGAAGAGCTGTGGTCTATTTTTCATGTTGTCTTTCCTGAGTTGTTTATGGGATTGAAGGAATACAGCAATTTGACTAGAAAAACCATCTCACGTAGAATCCGGCCCTTTATGCTTCGGCGTGTGAAAGAGGATGTACTGGCGGAATTGCCGGAGAAACTTGAAAGCTTGGAATCAGTAGAGCTTTTACCAGAGCAAAAGAAGCTTTATGCAGCTTATCTTGCAAAGCTTCGACATGACACATTGAAACATTTGAACAAAGACACTTTGAGGAAAAATAAAATTAGAATACTGGCTGGGTTAACAAGGCTCCGCCAAATATGTTGCCATCCCACGCTTTTTGTTAACGGATATAAGGGAAGGTCTGCGAAGTTTGACATGCTCTTACAATTAATTGAAGAATCTCAGGGTTCAGGCAGAAGGGTGCTTATTTTCTCCCAATTTACAAAAATGCTGGAGCTGATAGGAAGAGAGCTTGCATTTCAAGGAATTCCCTACTTTTATCTGGACGGCCAAACTCCATCAGAAGAAAGAGTAGAACGTTGTGAAAGGTTCAATTCTGGGGAAAGAGACTTTTTCTTAATTTCGCTAAAGGCAGGTGGGACTGGTCTTAACCTGACTGGTGCTGACACTGTTATCTTATATGATCTTTGGTGGAATCCCGCAGTGGAAGAGCAGGCGGCTGACCGTGCCCACCGTATGGGCCAAACGCAAAAGGTTCAGGTGATAAAGCTTGTAACAAGGGGAACGATTGAAGAAAAAATGAACGAATTGCAAGATAAAAAGAGACATTTAATAGAGGAAATAATAGACCCTGATGAAAGAATATCAAAGTCATTAACGGAGGAGGATATCCGAGAGATTCTTTCCATTTAGGGGAGGTTGGTGTGTAAGCATGACGGAAAAGAAAAAAATATATGAAGTAGATTTGTATAAACCAATTCAAAAGCATTTTGTCAAAGAAGGCTATGAGGTTTACGGGGAAGTGAACGACTGCGATATTGCGATGGTGAAAGGCGAAGCGGTGGTTGTAGTAGAGCTAAAGCTGACTTTAAATGTTCAGCTGCTCATACAGGCGACGAAGCGGCAAAAGCTTACGGACCTCGTATATATTGCGATTCCAAAGCCATCTTTTAGCAGGCGTTCAAAACGTTGGACTGATTTGTGTCATTTGATTAAGCGGCTTGAACTGGGCTTAATTGTAGTGTCATTCAGTGGGCGAGGGAAGCGTGTGGAGGTTATGTTTGATCCAGTTCCGTTTGACCGAGCTAAAAGCATGCGTCAACATAAGCGAAAGCGTGATGCATTGGTCAAAGAGATGGACGGGCGTTCATCTGATGTCAATCTCGGAGGTAGCAACCGAGTAAAGATAAGAACTGCTTATAAAGAGAACTGCGTTCAAATTGCATGTTTTCTTGAAAAGTTAGGTCCTCTGTCGCCAAAGGCTTTGCGGGATTTAGGAACGGGCGAAAAAACCTCCTCCATATTAACGAAGAACTATTACCGCTGGTTTGAGCGCGTAAAGCGGGGGACCTATGTGATCAGTGAGAAAGGAAAGAAGGAACTTTGTGATCATAGCGAGCTTGTGGAGCACTTTTTGAAGAAAATGGATTGAGTTGGAGACTCCCCTGCACTTCAAGGAAGCCACTGAAAAAGACCTTGATTTTGAAATTTTATTAAACACCGCTGTTGATTTCCGCAAATGGCTTCGCTTTCCTAGGGGCTGACGACAGCCTCCTCGGCTACGCCTGCGGGGTCTCCACCTAGCGCTATCTCCCTCAGGAGTCTTCGCCTTTTGCTCCAATCAACAGCTAGGAATCAATAAAAACTTTACGTTATCAGTTTTTCAGTGGCCTCACTTTCAAGTGGGAGGGGCATTTTATATTAGAGTTTAGTACAACAGGAGTCGATGATTAGAAAGCTATTGGGGGTATGTGACCCGGGAATCGGGCGAAAATAGCGAGGAATCGGGCGATTTACAGGTACAATCGGGCGATTCGCACTATCCACTCCAAAAATACATTTTCCCAACATACCCGCATCCCCTGGTTCCCAGTCACTAACAATCAGGACTTTTGCACCTAAACAGAACAAATGTTTTCTTGTAAAATAGCTAAAATGTGATGTTTCATAATCGAAGATTTAAAGGGAATTCTGACACATCACCAACTCAGAACGTCAGACAGAGGTGAAATAAAACATGAATGGAACTGCACATGCAGCCATAGGGGCAGCTACAGGTTTCGCAGTAGCAAACACGTTAAACACAACCCCAACTACCACTCTTATCTTAGTCAGCATTGGGACCATATCAGGCCTTGTGCCAGACCTTGATATTGACGGGAAACTCCGCGGAAGAATAACGTTATCCCACAAAGTGACGAGATTAATTGCTCAAATCATAGGAACAATGATGATCCTATACAGTTTATATGAAGGAACCCTAGAGGAAAAGTTGAGGGGAATAGGAATTGGAGCGCTTATGATTCTTATTTCTTCCTTCATCAAACAGAAACATATGCTTACCATCACTGGTGCAGGGGTTATTATAGGAGGTGTTTCCCTGCAACAAATGTGGGTGATGCTTTTTGGCGTCTATATCATAGTGGCTTCCTTGGTGTCCCACCGAAGTTATACCCACTCCCTACTTGGTGTAGCATTTTTCGCTTACATAGCTTTAAAGCTAGAACACTCACTTTCTATTAACGGAGTATTCTTAACATGCACCATTTCCTATATCAGCCACTTGATAGCTGATATGAAACTATTGCCCTTTAATAAAAGAGGAATTAAATTATTTCTTCCAATTTCATCTAAGGAAATATGAAAAATGCCGGGTTCTTCTAATAAGAAGAGAACCAGGCATTTTTCTGTTTTTTACTTGAACAAAAATCTTCTAACTCCGAGCATCCAAACTCGACCACTATTTCCTCTAACTGGTATAATTAATCTCAATAATTGCGTGCGTTTTGGCATCATAAATCAATGAAAGTGGGAGTTGCGGTGAGCTTTAAGAGAAAACAATTCGTCGGGCTGGGGGTTACGGTGGTTTCGCTTGTTTTGCTATTGTCTGTCATTCTATTAATGAGCAATTCCATGAAGACAAACATGCTCGAAATAGTAGAGGACAGGTATTACAAAGTCAACAAAGCGACTGATATTAGACAGTTATTCTATGAAACAGACAGGCAGCTATTGTTTATTATTAATAGGGATGCCGCAGAAGATATAACAGATAATCTAGAAAACATAGCAGAAAATAGAGAAGCTGCCAGAACCAACATCATAGAATTGGAAGCTGTTCTAGAGCGGAGAGAAACAAAGGCGTTAATACGTAGTATTCAAGAACGTTACGATTCGTACTGGGTTATGGAACAACAAATTGTTTCCGAAATTAACAATGGTGCTTCTAATGGAGAGTTGCAAGACATCTATGTTTCTCAACTTGATACGAGAACAGCACTTCTGCAAGACATATCTGATTTTAAAGATATGCAGGAATCGTTTATGCAAGATACTTTGTCAAACGCAAATGAAACCTATCAAACTCTAATCATTATTATGGTTACGGCCGTCATCCTATCATTAATGGTAATTGTCCTGACCACACTTTGGGTAATTCGAAGCACAAACAGACGTCTAGATGAAGTCAAGAATGGAATTAAAGATATTAACTATAATGACCTATCTGTTTTGCCTCGATTAAGCACAGGCATAAAGGATGAAATTGGAGAAATATCGGTAGCATTTAACACGATGGCTTCATCCATTGAAACTTATCATAAGAAAGAAAAACAGTTTACAGAAGAAATTGGTAGACAAAACTGGGTGCAAAAAAATTCTGCAGATATTATTAACCTCTATCACCGTAATGTTTCTACAGACTCACTTGCACAAAAGTTCATTGCAACCTTAACACCTCTTACGGATGCAAAGCTTGGTGCTTTTTATCTGTTGGATGGGGAAGGAAAAGAATCCTCCTATCGAAAAATTGCGACCTATGCTGACGGTGCAGAAGAAGTTGGTGGAGAAGCATATAAGTTGCGTGAGGGGTTGGTAGGACAGTGCGCCTGGGACAAAAAGGTAATCCTACTGGAGGATGTCCCTGAAGCCTATTCCGTCATTACGACAGGAATTGGGCATATTAAACCGAAGAGTATCATCATTGCTCCTGTCATCGTAAAAGATGAAGTGATTGCCGTGATTGAAATGGCGACATTAACAGAATTCACAAAGACGCATCGCCAGCTCTTAAACAAAGTGTTGGAAACGCTCGGAATTGCCATCACCAACATTCTAGGAAGAATGGAAGTAGAGCGTCTGTTACTTGAATCACAAGCGCAAACAGAGGAGCTGCAATCTCAGTCTGAGGAATTGCAAGCTCAGTCAGAAGAGCTTCAGACCCAATCAGAAGAGTTGCGCATGATTAATGAGCAGCTTGAAGAAAGGTCCCGCGATGCGGAACAGAAATCTGCGGATCTTCAACATGCAAAAACGGAGCTTGAAGAAAAAGCGAAACAGCTTCAACTTAGCTCAAAATATAAATCGGAGTTTTTGGCAAATATGTCCCACGAGCTGAGAACACCGCTGAATAGTATTCTATTACTATCAGAAATGCTGGCGGAAGATCCGGAAGATCAATTAACAGATGAACAAAGAGAGTTCTCCCGTGTCATCAACTCTTCCGGTCAGGATTTGTTGAATCTAATTAATGATATTCTTGATCTTTCCAAGGTCGAGGTGAAAAAGCTGGAAGTGATGTTTGGGGAAATGAATGTGGAAGAGTTCATCAACCGCCTGGAGCTTCAATTCACCCATATTGCCAAGCATAAAAAGCTGGATTACGAGATTGTTCGCGGAAATCAGTTACCAGATGTATTTTTCACAGATGAACAACGTCTTCAACAGATAGTAAAAAATCTATTATCGAATGCGTTTAAGTTTACAGAACAAGGGAAAGTCTCGGTGAAAATCGAGAAGGCACTAAAAAGGGACCTTCTAAAAGCAAACGCAAATGTAATATCGGATACTTGGTTAAAAATATCTGTGGAAGATACCGGAATAGGCATTTCCAAGGACAAGCAGTCCCTTATTTTTGAAGCGTTCCATCAAGGGGATGGAGCGACGATGAGAAAGTATGGTGGCACAGGACTTGGCCTTTCCATCTCGAAAGAGTTTTCTAATCTTTTGGGGGGCAGTGTGTTTGTAGAAAGCGAAGAGGGCGAGGGAAGTGTCTTCACACTATTGATTCCTAGTCTACCAAAAGGCATGCCTCAGATAAAAGAAGTAGAGGCAGCGTGGCAGGAAGTAGCAGCCACATCTGAAACAGATTTGTTGGAAGAGGAAAACATGGTTCTAGACATGGCGAGGAATGAAGACGTACGTAATAAATCGCAAACAATAGTTGAAGAAAATGATATCTCTAATATCCTAAAAGGAAAGACGGTTGTTGTGGTAGATGATGACCATCGAAACGTCTATGCCCTGAATAATGCATTGAACAAAGAGGATATGAATATCTTAACAGCAGAGAACGGATTACAGTGCCTCGACATCCTCCATGAAACCGAACATGTTGATATTATTTTAATGGATATTATGATGCCGGTCATGGATGGATATAAAGCCATTAAAACAATTCGTAATCTAGAAAAACATAAAGACGTCCCAATCATTGCCCTTACTGCGAAAGCGATGAAAGGTGACCGTGAAAAATGTCTGGAAGTGGGAGCTTCTGATTATATCAGCAAACCACTTAAACTTGAACAACTATTGTCTGCAATGAGAGTTTGGTTAGCAAAAAATTAGGCTATAGACAAAAGGGACGGTTACGGTTCGTTGGATGAGTAACCGTTCCTTTTTTAAGATTTTTTTTTGGAGGCAGGATTACAAGTGGACAAGCAAGATTTAGAATTAGAATTATTCTTAACCGCAGTTTATCGGCTTTCGGGTTTCGATTTTCGAAAATATATGAAGTCTTCGATTAAGAGAAGAGTGGAAAATAGATTAAGGTTAGAAGGGTTAAAAAATATCACGGAACTAACAGAAAAAGTAATACATCAAGAAGTATTTCTGAAAAAGATATTAGATGATTTTTCTATTAATGTAACAGAGATGTTCCGTGATCCTTCTTTTTTCTTGTCCTTCCGTGAAAAGGTGATTCCTCTTTTAAGAGAGTTACCGGAAATTCGTGTATGGCACGCAGGCTGTTCTTCCGGAGAGGAAGCCTATTCTATGGCCATTCTTTTAGAAGAAGAGGGGGTCGGCCATAAGTCGAAAATCTATGCAACAGACATGAATGAACAGATCTTAGAGAAGGCACAAAAAGGCGTCATTCCCCTTTCCAAAATGAAAACATATACGAAGAATTATATGCAAGCAGGTGGTAAAACGGCCTTTTCGGAATATTATCAATCTGATCACCAGTTTGCCTATATAAAGGAAAACCTGTTGAACAGAATTGTGTTTGCTCAGCATAACCTTGTGACAGACCGTTCGTTCAATGAGTTTCATATCATTGTTTGCCGTAATGTATTGATTTATTTTGATTTGGAGCTTCAATTTAATGTAATTCAATTGTTTCAGGAAAGTCTAGGATCTCAGGGGTTTCTTGGGCTCGGAAGCAAAGAGGCACTTCGTCTTGATGCCCATCCTGGTTTTGAAGAGTTTGATGTGTATGATAAGATTTATCGCAAAAAAGGAGAGCTATAGTTAATCAGCTCTCCTTTTTATGCATTTATCTCGCTTGTATCATGACGACGCACATGTCGTCGGAGGCTTGTTGTTGCATGTCAGCTGGTAAGACCAGGTTAATAGGTTCAGGGATGTTTGTTAAATCCCAGAGTTTTGATGCGGATTTAATAAACTGAGGGTATTGATTCATACCCACTTTCTCCAATGTTTCGACAACCCCGTCTGTATAAAGCATAATTTGAACCGAATCCTTATAAGGGACCTTCGTCGTCGTAACATCTACGTTCTCGAAGAAACCTAAAGCACATGTACGATTAGAAAGCTCTACTACTTCCTCTTCATCAATGAACGCAAAACCAGCCGGATGACCAGCATTCACATATTCCATTGATTTTTCATTTGTATCGATGACAAGATAAATAGCTGTAAAATAATATGGAATTTGCTGATTCCGTAAATTGAGGGCATGCATCCACCGATTTAACTCACTAATAACGAATTCAGGGTCGGAGCGGCCTCTGATGGAGTCTCGCAATACAGAGGAGATGAACATGCATACTAAGGAGGCAGAAATACCGTGCCCCATCATGTCCAACAGTATGACTGCATACCTCGAGTCGTCTACCTTATACCAATAATACATGTCGCCTGCGAGTTTATAAGCGGGAATGTAGGATGCTTTCACAGTGAATTTGTCCTCAATGATTGGTTCGCTTAAAAGACTATTCTGTACTTGTTGAGAAAGGTCCAACTGATTTTTGATCTTTTCCGCCTGCTTTTTATTCTTATCCTTCTCCTCTTTAAGTCGAAGAACTACCCGAATACGTGCCAAAAGTTCTGTTTTATTGATGGGCTTCATGACATAGTCCAAACCACCTGCATCCAGCGCTTCTGCTACCTTATTAGAATCTTCTAATGCGGTGACAAAAATGACAGGGATATCTTTCAGGTGTGGATTGTTTTGAAGTGTTCTACACGCTTCAATTCCGTCTATTTCAGGCATCATGATATCCATTAAGATGATATCGACGGGCATTTGAGGTGATGCGGAATTATTATTATGTAAATATCTAAACATTTCATTAGCGGATGTGAAGGATAAGTATTCTTTGTACCCCGCCCTTTTTAAGATATTTTCGATAACGAACAAATTTACTTGGTTATCATCGACAATTAGTATGCCCATATTCTTTTTCTCCTCTATCTTTCTAGAATAGTAAACACCCCATAACTTAATACCCTCTTCCTAGATAGATAAAACCTTTTTCCGCATCTATTTGTCCATGTTTTGCCTGGAATGTTTAAGGGTAGTTTGCTAGTTAAAAGGTTCATAAACTACTAATTCTAGAGGTGATGAAATGGAAGCAGCAGTTCGCTCCACAAAAGGTAAGTTGCTTACAAAAGAAGAAATGATGAATGAGAAAATTGTACCCAAATGGGTTGTGCAAGAATATAAGAATTTCCGCGAAGTTGTAACAAATAAAACATTTCCTTGTTATTTTGGAATGAGTGCAGAAAAAAAAGGGGAACTTCGCTATTCTTATATTAGTCATGATAATTGGAGTCATTTGCCGGATACTTTAAAGGAATTTAACTCCCTGTTTAATCCTGAAAAACCACTTGTACGGCATGGTCTCTTTCTTTTTGTCGAGCCAGAGAAAGAAGAAAAAACGATCCCTTACTATCGGGAATATTTTTGGGAGATTTTGCAGTTCTTACATATGAAAGATAATCAGCCTTGGCCTAAAGATTATCCTACAGATCCAGATCATCACCTGTGGGCGTTTTCTTTTGCAGAAGAGCCGTATTTCGTCTTTGGAAATGCTCCTGCCTACAAGCAGAGAAAGACAAGAGATTTAGGGAACAGTCTTATTCTAGGGTTCCAGCCAAGAAGGATATTTGAAGGACTGGAAGGGACATCAAAGGGTGGAATCATGTCCCGTGAGAAGGTAAGAGAGCGTGTGGAGAAATGGGACCGGCTCTCAACCCATCCTAATATTAGTCACTACGGAGACCCAGACCATCGGGAATGGAAACAATACTTTATTGGAGACGATGTAAAGCCTATGGAAGGTAAATGTCCTTTCTCGATGATGAAAAAATAAGAAGTATCCAACTAATGACATGGATAGTCAGAATATTTTTTCTTCTGCTGAAATTTTCTGGTATGATAGACATAGATTGTCCGAAAATATAGTAGAAGGTGGCTGGCAAGTATGGACGCTGCTCAGAGACTCATTTTGTTCTTAGAAGAAAATCATGATCAATTTATCAGTAATTGGAGAAATAATAGTGTCATCTCGGAAGATGATATATATAAGGAAGAAGCAATACGCAACGGCTGGCAAATGTACCAACTCATAAAAAAAGCGATAAAAAATCCATTAACTGAAGAAGAAATTACTCAGCTGGCAAATAAGACAGCGCTTGAACGTGTCCAAGCCAATGTAAACATTAGCGAGTTCGTATACAATGTCAATACCGGAAGAAGTGAAGTTGTTAAGTGGGTTTGGGATTCCGGTATTCCATTAAAGGAACTGAAACCATTTATTGACCAAATCAATGCCCTGTTTGACAAGTTTTCTTACCTGGCTGTTAGGAAATACACGGAGATCAAAGAAAAACAGTTAGAAGAAAAAGAGGTATATATTAATCAAACCCACAAAGAACGTCTTACTATTCTTGGGCAAATGAGCTCAAGTTTTGTCCATGAATTTAGAAACCCTTTAACCTCGGTAATTGGGTTCACAAGACTCTTGGAGCAAGAACTTCCTGACCATCCGTATTTGGAAATAATGCGTCATGAATTGGATCAACTTAATTACCGCATATCTCAATTTTTACATGTCTCTAGAAAAGAATTGATTGAGAGTAAGCGAGAAGAAGTGAACTTATCCTTCCTTTTACAAGAATTGGTAGAATTTTTATATCCTAGCTTACTAGACGGAGATGTCGTTATTCAATTGGACATTGATCCTTCCGTAAACATAATTGCCAATAAAGACGAATTAAGGCAGGTTTTTTTGAATCTGATCATTAATTCAATTGATGCACTACAGCAGGAAAAGGGTGGCTCTCGTGCCATTCAAGTGGTTTGTGTAGAGAATGGGGCATTTACCGAGCTATCCATATCCAATAACGGACCGAAAATAGAAGAAAACACCATTCACGCTATATTTGAACCCTTCTTTACTACGAAGGATTTAGGCACAGGAATAGGACTGTATATCTGCAAAAAATTGATTGAAAAGCACAATGGTAGAATATTTTGTAAATCTGATGATGAAAAAACTAACTTTGTTATTCATTTACCTAACACATAAAACCGATAAATCCTCCTAAGCAAAACGAGGCCACTGAAAATCTGATAAAATAAAGTTTTTATTGATTCCTAGCTGTTGTTTGGAGCAAAAGGCGAAGACTCCTCGAAAATGCTACGCATTTTCTTCGTGCGATGAATCGCTGCCGAAGCCTTCCTTGTCCTGAGGGAGCTAGCGCTAGGTGGAGACCCCGCAGGCGTAGCAGAGGAGGCTCACGTCAGCCCCTAGGAAAGCGAAGCCATTTGCGGAAATCAACAGCGATGTTTATAAAAATACTAAAAGCAAGACTTTTTCAGTGGCCTCAGCAAAACGCAGGAGGATTTTTTTTGTTGACAAGCGTTAAATTATATATTATCTTAAAAACAACACTTTAACACCTAAAAGCGTTTAAGCGTTTAAGTGTGTTAGCGAAAATTAGCCGAGTTGAGTTTAGTATATAAATAGGTTGATAGCTATGTATAAAAGTAGTTTTCCTTATTGCAGCAAAAAGAGACTGGATGGATGGTGAGAATCTAGGCGTGATGGAAGATGAAGTACGATACATATTTTTAAAGGCTATCACAGCAGATGAGTGGGCAATTAACATGTTGCCAATTAGGGTGGTACCGCGGAGCTTCTTCGTCCCTTACTTTTGGGATGAGGAAGCTTTTTTGGTGCAAATTAACAGGTAGGCAAACTTATTTTTTGGAGGGAATATCATTGGAGCAGCATATACAAAAAGAAAAAATAAACATTAGCGGCTTTGCAGCTCTTAGTTTAATTATCAGCATCATCGCAATCATTTCTTTATCATTATTTATTTTTAAAGCAGAGCCTCACATACCGATTTTTGCAAGTATTATGGTCTTGATATTATTTTCCTTCATTAAAGGACATTCATGGGACTTTATTGAAACGGGATTAAAAAATGGTTTAAAAGAAGGTCTTACACCGATTTTATTATTTATTCTCATTGGTATTTTAATTGGGGTGTGGATGCTTGCTGGTACAATACCAACGTTCATCTACTATGGAGGACAGCTCATTTCCGCTCAATTCTTCCTTCCAAGTGTGTTTATTATAACCGCAATAATTGGGATTAGCATTGGTAGTTCTTTTACTACTGCTGCAACGGTAGGAGTTGCCTTTATCGCGCTTGGGACAGGCATGGGACTCAATCCGGCTATAGTGGCAGGTGCTATAATATCTGGGGCTCTTTTAGGAGATAAAATGTCGCCTCTTTCAGATACAACCAATATTGCATCTGCAGTCTGCAAGGTTGACTTATTTGAGCATATCCGACACATGTTATGGACAACCATTCCTGCAGCCATTATTTGCTTGGTGGTATTTGGACTTTTCTCTACTGTTAACGGTGGAGGGCAGATAGGGGATTTTGCAGAATTGCCTAAGGTTCTTAAAGATCAGGGCATGGTCAGCATTTGGGCATTAATCCCGGCAGTGGTCATGTTTGGAGTGGCACTTAAACGTGTACCTGCAATCTTTGTCATGATGGTTGGCATTATCGTTGGTGCCGTGATGGCATTCGTCCTTCAACCTGGCGTTCAAGTAGCCCAACTTATGGATGTTATGCAAAATGGGTATACCGGGGCAACTGGGGACGAAGCGATCGACAGCATTTTGACAAAGGGCGGGATCCAAAGCATGATGTGGTCGGTATCCCTAGTGATACTAACCTTGAGTATGGGTGGATTAATTCAACAGCTGCGAGTGATGGAACGATTACTAGTGATGATTCAATCCTTTGTATCATCCACTGGAAAGCTGATTTTCGCGACGGTAGCAACAGCAATTGGAGTAAATGTAACCGTTGGAGAGCAGTATATGTCCATCATACTAACCGGCCAAGCCTTTGAAAAGGAATACGAAAAACAGGGAATTGCGCCTAAAAACTTGGCAAGAGTGTTAGAAGACGCGGGAACTGTTATTAATCCATTAATTCCATACGGAGTAAGTGGTGTGTTCATGGCAGGTGTGCTTGAAGTACCTGTGCTGGATTACTTACCGTTTGCCCTGTTTTGCTTAGTCAGTCCGTTATTAAGTCTGTTTTATGGGTTTACTGGGATTAGTATTAGGAAAAGAGAACAAGTTAAAGGGTAAGGTGAAAAAAGAGCTAGCAGTCAACAGGACTGCTAGCTCTTTCTCTTAAATGATATAAAATTAAATGATGCGGTTGATTTCCGTTCCAGGCGCTTCGCTTGCCTGCGGGCGGTCCATGAGCCTTCTCTGCTTGCGCCGAAGCCACTGAAAAACTGATAACGTAAAGTTTATTATGCTTCCTAGCTGGTGATTGGAGGAAATGGCGTAGACTCCTGAGGGAGATAGCGCTAGGTGGAGACCCCGCAGGCGTAGCCGAGGAGGCTCACGTCAGCCCCTAGGAAAGCGAAGCCATTTGCGGAAATCAACAGCGGTGTTTTATAAAATTTCAAAATCAATGTCTTTTTCAGTGGCTAAATCAACAGCGGCGATTAAAGAATCGTCAAAAGTTTTTAGCTTTAAAAGGAACAGACGTATTTGCCCGATTATTCTTGAAATCGTCAATATTGCAAACGGTCGATTTCTGCAAATAACGGTTTATTTTTATTATATAGCTCACGGTAGAGATGGTAATATTCTTCGTACATGGCCACATTACGAACAGTAGGCAATACCTCATGCTTAATTGGAATTGATGATTTAATCGCTTCAAGGGACTTCACTTCTCCTAGGGCAAACATACCAAACCAGGCAGCACCCCACGCAGTAGCATGGGTACTTTCCGGTAAGATGACCGTTTTGCGAAAAATATCTGCTGTCATCTGAACCCATAGAGGTGATTGAGCATAGCTACCACTGACCACCAGTTTTTTTATAGGATGTGTGTGTTCGTGAAGTTTTTCATGAATCTCATACATGTTGAAGATTACACTTTCCATCACGCTGCGAATCATGTCTGCACTTGTGTGCGAAAGGGTAAGGCCCATCCACCCCCCCTTTGCTTTAGCGTTCCATTTTGGCGCACGTTCTCCATTCAGATATGGCAGGAAAAATAGCCCGTTAGCTCCTGCGCTTGAAGTTGCAGCAAGTGTTTCAAGATCAGACACTTCTACCGTTTCCTTTTTTGTTAAGGAAGAGAATTGTCTTGCTAGCCACTGCATGAGAATCGTACCATTGTTGGTTGCACCGCCGACGATACGACTTTCTTTCGTAAACGCATATTGAAAGGTACGTTGTTCTGCGTCAATCGTTTTCTGGGTGGTGAATCTTCGAATAGCCCCACTGCCACCAATCGTTAATGCCGTTTCTCCTTCTTCTGTAGCTCCAACCCCAATATTGGCTAGCACACCGCCACTTGCCCCAATAATAATGGGGGTAAATGTATGTAGTGACATTTCTTTTGCGATATTTTCTGTAAGTGGGCCGACTTGTGTGGTACATGGAACCACTTTTGAGAGCTGAGATTCATTTACTCCCGCAATGGCAAGCGCTTCTTCATCCCAACGGAGTGTATGAATGTTGAATAGTCCGGTCGCAGAGGCAATAGAATAATCTACTTGCCACGTCCTGCACCATTTATATAAAATATATTCTTTTATAGAAACAAAGCGAGTTGCCTCATAATACGGTGTATATTGATTCTCTTTCATCCAAACAAGCTTCACAAAAGGTGACATGGGATGAATCGGCGTTCCAGTTTGCTCATATAGGTCTTGGCCGTAAGACTCCTTTATAATGGCAGCTTGTGGATAGCTTCTGCCGTCAGCCCAAGTTATCATGGGAGAGATGGGTTCGTTATTATCATCAATACAGATCAAACTATGCATAGGAGCCGAAATACTTAGACCAATAATATCGTGTGGAGCGATTTTTAATTTACGAATAGAAGTGGAGACGGCCAGTCGTGCAGCACTCTCTATCTCCATGGGATTTTGTTCCGAATAACTAGGTTTTGGACGGTAGGTAGAATAGGCATGTTCTGACTCGGAAACCACCTCTCCATCTCTATTGAAAATGACAGATTTGGTTGTAGAGGTGCCGATCTCCAGTCCAATCATATAGTTACTCATTGTGGGCCACACCTCGCTTTATAATAGTATCTTTATTTTAATCGTTGGAGTAGTTGATATCAAACAAATGTTAGGAGGTTGGAAAAGATTAGAATTATTTCGAAATAGGTATTGGGTAATGTAATTCTTTATGTTTTGTGGTTCTAAAGTCATGTTTATTTGCAGTTGTGCACAGTCAATTTCCTTGATAGACGGGATATACACACACTTATCCACATTATCAACAACATTCTGAAAATTTATCCACATAAAATTATTCGCAATTTAGCGATTAATTTATATTAGTATAAATAGAAAACTGGGCATGACCTTTTTGATCATACCCGGCAAAAATGTGGAACTATCTAAAGGTATCTTTTTTACTGTTTCGTTTAATTCCAGCTGCTGATGCGCGAGCTTGTGCTTCTAGAATCTCATTGTCCGCATGTTGCTCTTTCCCGAATTCTGTATCTTGTGCAGCTATTTTCATGTTCTTAGGTACTTGTGGAAGTGATGATTTGTTCTTGCCACCTGATTGATGTCCGCGTGAACGTCCCATTCGAAACCCTCCTAAGAATATGTGATAGACAGAAGGTACATACGCTTGTTGTTCCTTTATGTCTTCATAAATAGGTTAACCTGAGAAGAGGACGGTGATGTGAGGGAGATGTTGGAGAGGAAGATGGGAGTTTGAAGTTCTATTAAAGAGAGGGGATCTCGGGATTTCTCAAATTGCCCGATTCGGTAAAACATAAAAAACGTGCCTTCATCAAGTTCCAAGAAGATGGATGAAGGCACGTTTACTGTAAGTCATATTTTTTCATTAGGACTACCGGCGTCTCTCCGTATATCCCCCAACACGATCCGCCATTTTAAACTCACGAGAGTAGGTAACTTCCTGTGTTTTGCTTAATGTTGTCTTTGCCTTTTCACGACGTTTTTTATCATTCATCAAGAACCCCTCCTTCATAATTGCATACCATCAGTTTTAACTAGAATGTGGGAAAATATACTAAAAAACGCCTCACCCAAAACATTGGGCAGGCGTAAATTTATTATGCTTCCTTCAACTGATGCTCTTCGTGCAGCACTTCGTGTCCGGTGCGGAGTTTGTATAGAGTATATTGGTCGCGGGAGATTTCATAAAGATTGTAGATATCTTCTCCGCCGTTGATTTCATCCAGCAGGCTTTTGCGCGTTTCATTTGCTAAAACGACATAAGGTAATTTTTCCGCTGCTTTTGTGGAACGAACATTTACTTTGCGGATACGCATGAAAATGGATTTAATGTCGAGTTCGTAAAACAGTTCCTCGAAAAATTGATCCTTGGCAGGTTGGTTGTAGCCTTTGCCATGGTATGGTTTGCCGAGCCAAGTGCCGAGGAAACCTGCTCCATCTTGCACATCGAAGAGATTGATTGTTCCAATTGGAGTGCCCCACTCATCAAGAATGGTACGTGAAATCAATTCTCCGCGTTCTTCCGCTTCGATGGTTTGTTTTGTAAGGAAAAGAAACTCATCGTAGGAATACGCTTTATGACGCACAAAAGGGAAGACTTCAGGGTGCACCATTAACTCATAAAGAGTTTGAGATTCTTGGAAATCACGTTTTTTGAGCATGTCTAACCCTCCAATTGAGGGCAGAACTGTCACGTTCACGTGAAGACTGGCCCACCCTCGAAATTTTTTAAATTACAAAAAATTTCGGGGTGGGAATCGAACCCACTAGAACCAGTTTAACTGGTGGCGCACCATTTGCCTTCCCTAACATTTAAACACAATTGTTAGTTGATTTAATTTTGTTTACCTACGTATCATACTCGATTTTATTTAAAAAAGAAACAACTTTTTTGTTAATTTTTTTGGTAAATTATTTCACCTTCAACCATTGTCATGACAGGCTTTGCGAGAAATTGAAATGGGTGATGAGACCATAGTACCAAGTCCGCATCTTTGCCAGTTTCTATACTCCCGACACGGTCTGCAACATTAAGGTTTTTAGCCGCAGTGATGGTTATTCCCTCTAATGCTTTTTGTTCATCTAACCCTTCCCTCACCGCCAAAGCCGCACACATATTTAAGTATTGGACAGGGGTATAAGGATGGTCAGTTGTGATGGAAACCTCCACGCCTGCTTCTGATAATGCCTGATAAGTTTTCCAGCTCTTGTTTTTCAATTCAATTTTTGATCTCCTCGTCATCGTTGGACCAACGCAGACTTTCATGTTTCTGCCTCTCAATTCATTTGCAATCAGATGTCCTTCTGTACAATGCTCGATTGTAAAGCGCAAATTGAATTCTTCTGCGAAACGGACGCCTGACATGATATCATCTGCCCTGTGAGCGTGGATGCGAACTGGAATTTTTTGCTCAAGAGCCATGATAATTGGTTTTACCCGAAGGTTTTCCGGGTTGTCGTAATATTTTGCCTGATAAAAGGCTTCGCGAAGCATCCCCATAATGCCCATTCGGGTAATGGAATCCTTATTTCCCTGGCTGTGGATTCGTTTAGGATTTTCACCAAAAGCTACCTTCAACCCAGCAGTTTCTTGAATAATCATTTTAGAAATGTTCACACCATGTGTTTTTATGACTGACGTGGTTCCTCCAATTACATTCGCACTTCCGGGCATAACGTGGACAGTCGTAATTCCATACTGAATAGCATCCTGGAATCCTGGGTCAAAAGGGTGAACCCCGTCTAGTGCGCGGATATGGGGGGTTAAAGGTTCGACAGTCTCATTGGCATCATTGCCTGCCCAACCAGTTCCTTCATCATATAAGCCAAGATGGGTATGGACATCAATAAACCCAGGAAATAGATATTTTTCATTACATTCTATCACTTTCCCGTTTTCGGGAACGGCTAATCCTTTGCCAATCGCTTTTATTTTTCTATTTTCAGTTATCACATCCGCATGATAAAGGGGGGCTGATGTGACAGGATACACCGTTGCGTTTCGAAACATTACTATTCCCATAGAAGACTCCTAATTTTCTGTCATTACTTTGATTGTAATATGTCGGACAGAGCGTCATCAAGATGGGAAAATAAAAAATTATAGCCCTTATCTTCTAATTTTACTGGTAATACCTTTTGGCCCTCCAAAACGAGCACACTCATTTCTCCAAGCGCCACCTTCAAAGCGATACTTGGTGTTGGAAACCAGTGTGGACGGCCCATTACTTTTCCAAGCGTTTTTCCGAAGTCTTTCATTTGTTTCGGATGTGGTGCGACTACATTCAGTGGTCCTTCTACCGCAATATTTTCCAAGCTAAAAGAAATAGCGCCAACTACGTCTTTAATATGCACCCAAGACATCCACTGTTCACCTGAGCCGATTTTTCCACCAACAAACATTTTATATGGAAGCATCATTCTAGGTAGTGCACCTTCTTCGTTATCCAAAATAATCCCGAAACGTGCAAAGACGGTACGGACCCCTTCTTTCTTTACTTGCACCGCTTCTTTTTCCCAAGCATAAACGGTAGAAGCAAGAAAATCAGATCCAGGAGTTGTATCCTCCTCGGTGAATGTTTTCGTTTCTGAAGTCCCGTAAAAGCCAACAGCACTTGCGTTCACCAACACTTCCGGTTTATTTTCCATTAAGCCGATAATTCTATTTATTTCTTTCGTGGAAGAGATGCGGCTCTCGATAATTTTCTTTTTCTGTTCTTCTGTCCAGCGGCCACTGTTGATTGACTCGCCTGCTAGATTCACAAAAGCATCCATTCCATCTAAACTTGTTTCTGGAGTGGAAGATTCTTTTAGCCACTCAACATAGGTGACATTTGCTTTTTCCTTTTTATTCGATGTGTTTCGCGTTAGAATAAAAATGGAATGCCCTTTATCAATTAAATGGTCTGTCAGAGCTTGACCAACAAGCCCCGTACCGCCAGCAATGGCAATTTTCATCTATATCACCCTCCATAGAGAATATCTTACATACTATATTAGTTCTTTTCCCTAATTATCCTTTATTTAATACGGCGCAATGTGCTAAGAAACGGAGTGAGAACAGAAATGCGTAAAATAACCAAAATATCGGTACAGCAAAAAAACAAGGAAAGATTCAATATTTTCTTGGATGAGGAGTACGCGTTTGCTGTGTACGAAGCGACGCTATTGAAATTCCAGCTAGTAAAAGGCAAGGAACTAGATGAGTTGGATATAGAAGAAATCCTCTACAGCGATCAAATCAATAAAGCATATAATGCTGCGGTCCACTATCTTTCTTTTCGAATGAGAACGGAAAAAGAAATAGAGGATTACCTAAAAGAAAAAGAATATGAACCATTTATAAGTAAAGAGATTATCGTGAAACTAAAGGAGCAGGGCTATTTAAATGACAGGGAATTTGCCAATGCATACGTAAGGACGCAGGTGAACACTACTTTAAAGGGCCGAGGCGTGATGGAACAGGAATTGCTTGAAAAGGGTGTGAGAAAGGATATTATTGTTGAGGTGCTTGAATCGGAGTATAGCCAGGAGACAGAGCTTGAGCATGCGATAAAGCTTGTGTTGAAATATGCACCAAAATATAAAAAAGACTCTTTTAAAATCATGATTCAAAAAGTTGAGCAAGCATTAGTGAGAAAGGGATATGCTTTTTCCGTCATCCAAACAGCAGTGGAAGAGGCGGAACTTGAGGAAGATACATCAGAAGAGTGGGAGGCAATTGTAAAACAAGCGGAAAAATACCACCGAAAGTATGCAGGGCTTGAGGGGTACGAATATAAGATGAAGATGAAGGGGGCACTGTATAGAAAGGGGTTTGGAATGGATCTTATAGACCGGTGGTTGGAGGAAAATGAGGGTAATTAACTTTAATCAATGGTAGAAGGGCTATTCAAAATGGTAATACAATTAACTTTAGAGGCAGAAGTTACTTATGTTTCTCAAATATAAAAGCAGCCGCATGGGAGAGACTTGGCTCCTAGCGGCTGCTTTTTAATCATATCTGTATCTCCAACTGGTCATCCTGAGCAACAATCATCTCAGCGACTTCTCTAGGAGATTTCAACCTGGACTTGTCCTTTATATGATTAGTTTCATCCCAAAAGGGCGTATCCATTCCGCCCATATAGGTTGCGATGACATGGATCTTTCCTTCTAATTCTTTTTGCAGGCTCTCGGTAAAGCCTCGGACTGCAAATTTACTTGCAACATAGACGCTCTCATTCACTTTTCCTTTTTGACCGGCAGTGGAGATAATGTTCATGATTTTGCTATTCTCCTGTTTTAACAAATGAGGAACTAATTCTTTCGTCAAAAAAATGGTCCCAAGTACGTTCGTCTGAATGGCTGTTACAATCTCTCCATCATCTAAATTAGTTAACGAACCGAAGCATCCTGCACCAGCATTGTTTAGTAAGTAGTCTACAGTATGTTTGGAGGTAATCTTCCTTACCGTCTGTTTAACATTATCTAAACTGCTGATATCCATTTGGTAGGCGAAGGCCTTTGCTCCCATAGATAAGATTTCTTCTTTTACAGCTTCCAAGGGGCCTAACCTTCTACCAGTCAAGATAATTGTGTGGCCAGTTTTCGCATATGACAGTGCTAATTCTTTTCCAAGACCTGTACCGGCACCTGTGACCAGTATTGTTTGCATGCATATCACCTTCTCATTATCGCTTTTTGTAATGTCGGAATCGTGCTATTCTTACTTTATATAGATTTTTTAGGGGGAAAGCAAGTGGAACAGGAAAAACGCTATAGTCAGATGACACCTCATGAGTTGCATCAGGAAATCGCCATGTTAAAAGAAAAGGCACGAAAAGCGGAACAACTTGGTATTGTAAATGAATTTGCAGTATTGGAACGAAAGATTACGATGGCGAAAGCTTATATGCTAGATCCTAATGACTTTACACCAGGAGATGTGTATGAAATAGAAGGCGATCCGGGCGTTCATTTTAAAATTACATACATGAACGGTGTCTTTGCATGGGGACATAGAATGCACGGCTATACAACAAGCAAGGAAGAAGAAGGATTGCCAATATCCATGCTCATCAACGAAAAAAGCAAAGAAGCTTAGGCCTCTTTGCTTTTTTGCAAGCTTTAAGATCTTTTTCTTGTTTGTACTTCTAAGATCTGGATATTCTGAGCTTGTTGCGTCTCACCGTTAACTTGACGGAACGAGTGCTTAGAATGGGCATTAGGCTGCGGAAACGGATGGTCATTTAACGTAAAAGGATTACTGCGTGATGGCTTGTGATTTTGTTTTGCCATGATAACAACCTCCTATTAGTTAGGGTCGCTTCGAAATAAATAGCGGTAGATATCGCTATAAATACGAAAAAACCTTACACACAAAGTTTAGAATGTATCTTCTTCTCTGGCCCCAGAAGCACGCATGCGCTCTTGTGGATGCGTGTTAATCGTTCCATTAGCACGCTTTGAAGCATATTCAGACTTTGCACGACCTTCCCCTTCAAACTTGTTGTCGTTAGGGTTTGGAAAGTTTCTCGCTTTGTTCCTCATGCGACTCGCCTCCTCGGTAAGTGGATGTTGGCTTAGTAGCCCAACATCTATCTTTAATATTGGATTTTAGATGTGATTATATGTAATGATAAGCATAGAGAAATTAAACCAAAACAGAACGGAGTGTTTTTTTATGGAGCAATATTTTGAACGGTTGGCAGATCGCTTGATGGAAAAGAATTCTGCCTTAACATATGATAAGGCGAGAACCTGGGTGGAACATTTATGGGAGGATTTTGAGAGCTCCTATGCAAAAGCAGGATATGAATACAAGGGAAAGGACATGACAGAGAGAATGGTTATGCAGATCATTGACCGTCATGGAGATCGTCTTCACGAGTTTTTCTCCAATAACCCCAAATATAAGCATCTCTTGAATTCAGATGATCATTTAACACATTAAAAGACCGCTCGCCCTTCGTTTGGGCGAGCGGTTTAGTCTATATTTGGAATAATCTCTAGTTTCGTTCGTAATTTTTCTTCGCTGAAAATCCATCCTGTATACGAGCTGATAATATTCAAATCATGATCCAGCTGTACAATGGCCACAAAAGGATAATAATCTTTGCTGCGGTACCTAAGATCAATAAACCGAACCTCATAATGGTCATCGTATTCTTCCATCTCCCACCGGTATACGGGAGAGAAGGAGAGAAATGCGGAAACATTGTCGTCGAATTTTGCCGCTTCAATGATGGCATTTTCGGGCAGCGGTACTTTTTCAAATGTATCGTGAATGAAGATTTGATACTTGACTGCCCTTGCGACGTAAAAATTATCCTTAGTAGTAATGGCAAGATGCCACTGGTTCCAATATAGTGTCGGTGAAATGAGGGTTTGTTTCACACTTGGAATGATCTCCCTTACCTGTTGCAGCACTTTTTGCTGCATTCGATATCGCAGCACATAATAGGCGATTAATATGCCATATATCGAGAGAAATGTGTAGCCTGGGTGGAATCCCACTCCCCAAAGTACAAGTCCTGCGATATGAAAGCCGAATATAACAGGATCAAAGGTATTAATAATTCCAAGTGCCACCCACCTTTTTGTAAAAGGACGGAGCGCCTGTGTCCCATAAGCGTTGAAAATGTCGACAAAAACATGAAGGATTACCGCTATAAATGTCCAAATCCATAAGTAAAGAAAATTAGCTTCTGGTATAAACAAATAGATGCCCGGTGCTATAAGAAGCGGCCAGAGGCACACTGCAGGTATGGAATGAGTGATACCACGGTGATTCCTTATATATGTCGCATTATTACGGAATTTCAAAATGGTATCCGTGTCCGGAGCCTGTGAACCAATTACTGCTCCCATCATGATGGCTGTTGCTGTTTCAGGGCTACTTGCTACAAAAGGATCAATGGTAGCCATGGATCCAATTGCAATACCCATTACAACATGTGTTCCAGTATCCAATGGTAGGCCTCCTTTCCGGCTGGTTAGAAAAAATTTGCTCCATCTAATTTTTATTTAGTCTGATGCAAAAGGGGTGTTTTCAAACATGATAACAAAACAGTTGCATATTTTCATTCAATATCCTATAAAGGAAACAGTGACAAATCAATATGAAGAAACGATGCAGCGTGTTCTGCAAGCGATGAACCAAATGGGAGCAAATGAGTATCATTGGACCAAAGCTGGTTCTGAAAAAGGAGCCGCTTATTATCGTGAATCTTTTTTACTTCCAACTGAATCGCATTATTTTGCTATGAAAGCATTGCGCGGTTCTCAGCAGAGCAATGTTTTCCATGAACTGTCCCAGTATATTGATACAGAAGCCGGCACGGTTGAATATATAGGCTTGAAAATTTCGAACTAACATGGAGGTTTATTTTGAAAAAAGAAAGTACCCATCACGAACGACTAGATGACTTTGATATATATGGTTTTCAAGACGATTTAATTACTTGGTTTGAGCGGGAGCAACGAGATTTGCCATGGCGTAAGGATCAAGACCCTTACAAAGTATGGGTGTCAGAGATCATGCTCCAACAGACAAAAGTGGACACAGTTATCCCTTATTTTAATTCCTTTATTAAACAATTCCCAAACATCCAAAGCTTGGCTGAAGCAGAGGAGGACAAGGTGTTAAAGGCTTGGGAAGGTCTTGGTTACTACTCTCGTGCAAGAAATTTGCAAAGCGCGGTTAGGGAGGTCCATGAAAGCTATGGCGGCATTGTCCCGAATACGCCGAAGGAAATCTCCACCTTAAAAGGAGTGGGCCCGTACACAACGGGAGCCATTCTTAGTATTGCTTATGGTGTCCCTGAACCTGCAGTGGACGGTAATGTAATGAGAGTCTTATCTCGAATACTGTTGATAAGAGATGATATTGCCAAGCCTAAAACACGTAAAGTATTTGAAGAAGTCATTCGCGATCTCATTTCAAAAGACAATCCATCTTTTTTCAATCAAGGGTTAATGGAACTTGGTGCAATGGTCTGCACACCAACTTCACCTTCTTGCTTGTTATGTCCGGTCCGTGAACATTGCCGTGCTTTTGCAGAGGGAGTTCAACGGGAGCTTCCGGTTAAAACAAAAAAGAAATCAACAAAGCAGGTAGCGCTTGTTGCGGGAATTTTCATAGACAATGACGGACGATTTTTAATTCATAAGAGGCCAAGCGAAGGATTGTTGGCAAACATGTGGGAATTTCCTAATTTCGTAAAAGTAGATGAACTTGGAACTTCAAAGCAACAGTTACAGCAATTGATGAAAACGGAATATGAAATGAATGTAACTCCTGGGGATTACGTTTGCGATATTAAACATATCTTTTCTCATTTAGTATGGGATGTAAATGTTTACGTTGGGAACTGGGAAGGAGATCTTCCTGAGGGAAGTGATCTTGTTAGTGTGACTGCAGAAGAAATGCAGGAGTATGCTTTTCCTGTTTCGCATCAGAACATGTGGAAAGAATATCTAAAAACTATCCAGTGAAAAAATTGGAGGATCAACCTTTTTCGGTTGATCCTTTTTGCATGTTCAGTCATAGCTTATTCTAGTTCCGTGTGTCCAATCTGCTTCGTGCCGTTGTAATCCGCCACGCGCTTCAATTTCTTTCACAATCTCCATGTGAATGCTCTGACCCTCTGCATTTAAATAAGGGACCATTTGTTGCAAGGAATGGTGAAAGTAAGCCAGTTCGCTGTCTTTCCATTCTTTTTTGGAATGCATCGATAGTTCGGTCATATCCCGTCCAACGTACATAGTTCCTGCCTCCTTTATGGCAATGATTATGCTGTTATTGTTTGATGAATCAATAACGCTTATACTGAAAGATATTATATATAGTTTCCATACATAAAGGAGTAGAGAAGATGACAAACAAAGTGGCATTAGTAACGGGAAGCAGCCGAGGTATCGGAAAGAAAATTGCATTGGAGTTGGCTAAAGACGGGTATAACATTGTCATCAACTATAACCGCAGTAAGTCAGCTGCACAAGAGACAGCAGCCGAGATCGAAGCGCTAGGTGTAAAAGCACTGACTGTAAAGGCCAATGTCGGACAACCGGAAAAGATTAAAGAAATGTTTGTGAAAATTGATGAAGAGTTTGGTCGTCTTGATCTATTGGTAAGTAACGCTGCATCAGGAGTGTTGCGCCATGTGATGGAACTTGAGGAGTCTCATTGGGACTGGACCATGAATATCAATTCCAAGGCGTTGTTGTTTTTAGCGCAGGAGGCTGCAAAAAGAATGGAGAAGGTTGGCGGAGGTAAGATTGTCAGCATCAGCTCCCTTGGCTCCATCCGTTATTTAAAAAATTACACAACAGTTGGCGTTTCCAAGGCTGCCATTGAAGCACTGACTCGTTACCTTGCAGTTGAACTTGCAGATAAGAATATTGTGGTGAATGCAGTGTCAGGTGGGGCAGTGGATACCGATGCGTTGAAACACTTCCCAAATAGAGACGAACTGCTTGAAGATGCAAAGAATAATACACCTGCTGGACGTATGGTAGAACCTGATGATCTAGTAAATACGGTGTTGTTCTTATTATCTGATAAGGCGAGCATGATTCGAGGACAGACGATTATCGTGGATGGCGGTAGGTCTTTACTCGTCTAAAATATACAGAAAATATTTTTTAATTTTTTTGTCATAGTTTCCTTTCGAAATGGTTATCTTAAATTTCGTGGAGGTGATAAACAATGGCAAACAACAACCAACAAAACCAAGCTAAAACAGCTTCTGGTACAAGCATTCAACACGTGAAACAACAAAATGCTCAACAAAACCAACAACAACAATATGGTGCTGAGTATGCGAGCGAAACTAGCGCGCAACACGTGAAACAACAAAACGCTCAAGCTGAAGCGAAAAAGAACCAACAAAACCAACAATACTAATTAAGCAATAAAAAGAAACACTCCTTATCAAACCGATAGGGAGTGTTTCTTCGTTGTGGAAACAGAATTTCCTGCTGGGGTCTGTCCCCTTTTCGTTCGTCAAAATCAGACAAAGTCTTCAGTGGTAGATAACCGTCGACGTTATGGGGCATTTTCCTGTAGGGGTCTGACCCCTTTTTCAAAATTTTTTCCTCGACAAAACTTCCCTTAGCTCAACATATGTAGTCAAAGGGATTGGGAGATGGGGGCAGAATGTTATGAGTAGAGGGTATGGTATTTGGTAAGGAGGATGATATTGTGGTGGATAGGTTTGATGTGGCGGTGGCGGAGCAGTTGAAGACGATGGACAGATTGTTGTTACTTCAGGGAGAGATTGAGGAGAATGAAAAGGTGATAGAACAGCTGGAACAATTAAAGGAAGAAGCTGCAAAGCTAAGAAAACTAAAAGAAGACATTGCGAAGATGAAAGAGGAATTAGCAGAAATTCAGTCCATTTTTGAAACGCAAACAGAAGAGGCAATTAAATCTTTTCACTTGCAGGAGTCTTTCTAAGGGAATATGATTGGATTAAATGTTAACTTTGGAGCTATCTTCTTTTCATAAAGATGGCTCTTTTGTTTTAAAATCTTACTATAACCGTTATAATAGTAGAAAATGGATTGCTTTTAGCTGAGAAGTGCGGGCATAAAATAGAAAGAAGGGGAAGAGGAATGGGTTGTCCCAAAGAAGGTGAAACAATACAAATACATAGCTATAAGCACAACGGCCACATTCACAGAGTGTGGGATGAAACAACTGTGCTTAAGGGGACGCAAAACCTTGTTATTGGTGGAAACGACAAAACCATTGTGACAGAGTCGGACGGAAGAACCTGGGTCACAAGAGAGCCAGCAATTTGTTATTTTCATGGAAAGCATTGGTTCAATATCATCGGCATGATTAGAGAAGATGGGGTGTACTATTATTGCAACATCAGTTCACCATTTATTGCGGATGATGAAGCGTTGAAATACATAGATTATGACTTGGATATAAAGGTGTTCCCTGACATGACGTTTATTATGCTTGATGAAGATGAGTATGAAAAACATCGAAAAGAGATGAACTACCCTGAGGTAATTGATAAAATTCTTAAGAGAAACGTCCAAACGTTGATTTCCTGGATCAGGCAGCGTAAAGGTCCGTTTGCTCCGGACTTTATTGATTTGTGGTACGAGCGCTATCTTACATACCGAGGCTAGTATCATACAAAAGGCAACTGGTAACTTGATATGCCAGGCCTTTTTTGTTTTATGGCGAGTTTCAATAGGGGCGTTATAAAAAAATAAATACATGTTTCAAATTGAAAAGAGGAAGCTAAAAAGAAAGATAGCAGTCATCATTTGGGAGGAAGTCAATTGGATAGTATAAAACGGTACATGCAATTTGTAAAACCGTATAGGTGGCAAATTGTCGGTACCATACTTATAGGAATGCTGAAATTTGGGTTGCCATTATTAATTCCTTTATTATTGAAATACGTAGTCGATGATATATTGCTTGTAGATGGACGCTCAGCAGAGGAGAAAACAAACGAGCTGCTTTTAATCATGGGCGCTATTTTTGTTACTTTTTTGGTGTTAAGACCGCCAATTGAATACTATAGACAATATTTTGCACAATGGACAGGCAGCAAGGTCCTATATGATTTAAGGGATAAGTTGTTCGATCATATTCAAAGGCTGAGCTTGCGTTTTTATGCGAATAACCGGGCAGGGGAAGTTATTTCAAGGGTTATTCATGACGTGGAACAGACGAAGAATTTTGTTATCACAGGTTTGATGAACTTTTGGCTAGACTTAGCGACAATTTTGATAGTCATCATAATTATGTTTCAAGTCGACATTACGTTGACGCTTGTATCCATTATATTGTTCCCGTTTTATGGGTTCTCGATTAAGTATTTCTACAGTCGTCTGCGTCATTTGACAAGAGTGCGATCACAGGCGCTTGCAGAAGTTCAAGGGCACTTGCATGAACGGGTCCAAGGAATGCCTGTAATCCAAAGTATGGCGATTGAGGGCTACGAACAGGAGCAATTTAAAAAGCAGAACACAAACTTTTTGCAAAAAGCCTTGGATCATACAAGTTGGAACGCGAAGACTTTTGCAGTAGTAAATACAATTACAGATATTGCGCCACTTTTAGTAATTGGGTACGCAGGCTATCAGGTTATCAATCAAGGGCTGACAGTAGGGGAAATGGTTATGTTTATCGCCTATATTGACCGCCTTTACAATCCGTTGCGCCGATTGATTAATTCTTCTACTACGCTAACGCAATCTATTGCATCCATGGACCGAGTATTTGAATTTGTGGATGAGAAATATGACATTACGAATAAGCCAAATGCCGTGGAATGTAAAACCGCACGTGGTGAGGTAAGCTTTGAAAATGTTTCTTTCAAATATGAAGAAAATGAAGAGTACGTTTTGAAGGATTTATCATTGCAAGTACAAGAGGGAGAAACCATTGCCCTAGTTGGGATGAGCGGTGGCGGAAAGTCGACATTAGTAAGCTTGTTGCCGCGATTCTACGATGTCACAGAAGGTAAAATCAAGCTTGATGGATTGGATATTCGTGATGTCACCGTGCAGTCGTTACGGAAACAAATTGGCATTGTGTTGCAGGACAGCATTTTATTCAGTGATACGGTTCGCGAAAATATTGCTCTTGGTAAACCCGATGCTACAATGGATGAGATTATCGAAGCGGCCAAAGCGGCCAACGCCCATGAATTTATCTCAAGCTTGCCTGAGGGGTACGAAACGAAAGTGGGAGAGCGTGGTGTGAAGCTATCTGGTGGCCAGAAGCAGCGTGTAGCCATCGCCCGTGTATTCTTGAAGAATCCGCCAATCCTTGTAATGGATGAAGCAACATCTGCACTTGATCTGGAGAGTGAACATTTGATTCAAGAGTCGCTTGAGCGTTTGGCGGCCAACCGGACAACTTTTGTCGTCGCTCACCGTCTATCAACGATTACACATGCAAGCCGCATCGTGCTGCTTGAGCATGGTGAGATTGTAGAAGTCGGTCCCCATGAAGAATTAATGAGGAAAAAAGGTCACTATTATAATTTGTTTACGATTCAAGAAATAAGTTAATTATTGTGAGCCAACCTTTAGCGGGGTTTCTGTGCTAGGGTTGGTTTTTTTATATTTAGGGAGCCGTAGGGTTCTGGATTTTCTAGGGCATAATTATGCTTCTACCGTTTAGAGGAGACCTTCGACATTTCCCATGCCACCTTCTACATGTAAGCAATTCTCCCCATAAAAAAACACCTCCCTGCCTTTAATAAAAGCAGGAAAGTGTCCTATTCTTCTTCATGTGCTCCAATTTTAAACTCATTATCATCCACATGGTACTTCTGGAAACTATCGATTAATTTGTCCAAGTGCTCTAATTGGTCGCTATAATCAATAATCTTAGAAACGAGAGGGAACAGGTGGTACCAGACTTCGACATCGCCTTCATATTCGCACCAGTTATCTTTATGAGCCATAAATTCATCAATGAATTGCTGTTTGTTAAAACGTTCTTCTTCGTACATTTCTGAGGTGTTGTGCTGTTTAATTTTCCCGACGAATTTTAATAAGATCTGTTCGTGCAGGTTAACCAAATGATCCAATTCTGCTTTAATGTAATGCTGGTATTGTACGGGCATATGATGCAGTTCGTTTTCTAACCGGTGTAGCATTTTTAATGTATACAAAGCACGGTTACTTGTAACAATCAGCTGCCTGAAGATGACAAGTTTGCGCGCTTTTGAGCTTGAATTTTTCAATGTTGGGAAATATGTCCGTTCTTCCTTATACAGCATGAAAAGTTGTTCAAGTTTCAGCACTCGTTGATGCAGCATTTCAATATCTGTTTTTAATAGATGATGTTCCGTACCATGACGCATATTGATGCGAATCCATTTTATGATGTCTTCTGTCGTTAACTTTACCTTGTAATAAAGCCTTGTTTCATATTTGGGTGGTAGGAAAATCAGGTTGACTAGAAATGCGCAAAGGATACCAATCATGACAGTGGAGAAACGTATTAATGCAAATTCAAAAAAGTTTTCCCCAGGGCTTTCCATAATCGCGATAACGGTCACTAGAGCTAGTGGTATGGTATTTTCAATTTTTAGTTTTAAGTTAATCCCAATGACAAAAATGGCGGTCAAACCAATGATAAAAGGATCATGTCCGAATAGTAAAGAAAAGATGATGGCTAAAATTGCCCCGATCAGGTTGGCTTGAACATGTTCAATAATAGATTGATACGATTTATAGATGGATGGTTGGATAGCAAAGATTGCGGCGATTCCTGCAAAGAAGGGCGTGGGGACGTTAAGCCACTGTGCCACAAACAAAGCAAGGGTAATCGCAATACCGGTCTTGACTATTCGTGCACCAAGTTTCATTTTAATATAAGTCCTTTCTTGTCTTTCCGATGTAAATAGCCTATTATCTCGAAAGTTAAACACTTAATAGTATATGTCGGAAGTGTGGTATTCATGTTATTCGATATTGTACTATACACGGTTTCCTTAAGTAGCGCAAGCAAAAATATGGTAGAAAAAAGCCCGCAAATGGAAGATTGCGGGACTATCAAATTTTATTATTCTCTCTTACTTTGTTGATTTCCGTTCCATGCGCTTCGCTTGGCTGCGGGCGGTCCGTGAGCCTCCTCGTTTGCCTGGAGGCCACTGAATAACTGATAAAGTAAAGTATTTAGTGATTCCTAGCTGTTGATTGGAGCAAAAGGCGAAGACTCCTGAGGGAGCTAGCGCTAGGTGGAGACCCCGCAGGCGAAGCCGAGGAGGCTCCACCTAGCGCCCCTAGGAAAGCGAAGCCATTTGCGGAAATCAACAGCGGTGTTTAGTGAAATACTAAAATCAAGACTTTTTCAGTGGCCTCTTTGATTGAGGGGTCTCGCCAGTCCATTCCTCCCCCGGGCGTCTTGGCTTCCACTTCAATCAACAAGGATGCTTTAATTCACTAATCTTTTTCTAAAAAAAACCCGCAAAATTATGCGGGTTGTAGTAAAGAGATACATCATTCTGTAGATACTGCTGGGTCTGCCTGTTCTTTGACAGGGTTTACTTGCAGGAAGAAGTCTGCCGGGTTATCTATCATTTGCTTGATTTCTGCGGCTTCTTCGAGTTGGTGCTGATCTAGCAATGATTGATGATAGATGGATAGTAACTCTACAACATCCTTCAGGCCAGATGCATTCAGTGGTTCGATATTCACTTTAGCACCTTTTGCGATACGGCGTTGAAGTGCTTCTTTTGTTAAGCCCATTTCCGGCTGGTGACGAAGGTAAACAGTACCACCTGTCATACCTGCGCAGATCCATGGACCAGGGTCACCAAGGACAAGGCCGCGGCCGTTTGTCATGTACTCAAATGCAAAGCCTTTAATATTGGCATTGACGCCAAGGTTTCCATGTTCAATAGCTGGGATAGGAGTGGTAACTTTCCCGCCGATGATCATGTCTGCTCCGGAAAGACGGATACCTGCACGGGCGTCGGCGTTTCCTTGCACAACAAGCGCTCCTTTTTGTGCGCCGTAACCAAAACCTTTTCCAACGGAACCGTTGTAGAACTTGCCGTCTTTTCCTTTATATTTGAAGACGAAGATGCTACCACCGAATGCCGTTTTACCTATGCCATCTTGTGCGCCACCCTCAACCTTGATGTTGATACCGGTGGAGTTGTATGCACCAAGTCCGTTACCTGGGATGGAGCCTTTGTTGTAGCGTAGTTCTACTTCAGGAAGTTCCAGATAAGAGCCGTCCAAGCGACCGCGTACACGGTGGCAGGAAACGCGGCTGCCAAGGACGCGTTGTTCTGCTGTTACTGCATCAAATTGACGAGATTCATGCAAGTCGCTTTCTTGGTAATCGAGATATTCCGCACCAGCTGCTACAAGAAGTTTTTCTTTTTCCATACTTGCCGCTACTTCTTTTTGTGCAAGCTGCGGTACATCTAATGTATGAAGCAAGTTGGAAAGGTCCAGCGATTCCAAGCCGCGCGTTTGCTCAAGAAGATCAGAGCGGCCAACAATTTCTTGTAGGTTATCAAAACCTAAGGAAGCAGTAAGTGCTTTTAGCTCGTCACCAAAAGCGCTAAACAGGTTCATTAAGCCTTGTACGGCAAGATCTGATTGTCTGGGAACAAAACGACGAAGACCGTGATCTTTTGCTTGTGCTTCGGATTCGATTTGCGTTGCAATTCCAACGTGACAAGTATCCAAGTGACAGCCACGGCATGTTGTACAACCGATGGCGATCATGGAGAGAGTTCCAAAACCAATACGGTTGGCGCCTAATAGCATAACCTTCATGCAGTCTAGTGCACTCTTGATACCGCCGTCCGCCCAGATTTCCACTTTGTTTCGGAGTCCGGATTCAATTAACGCGTTATGCGCAGCTTTTACACCGATTTCAACTGGTAAACCTACATATTGAAGGGCATGGATTCTTGCAGCCCCTGTACCGCCGTCAAAACCACTGATGGTAATGATGTCGGCGCCAGCTTTTGCGATTCCGACTGCAATTGTACCGATATTAGGAACAACCGGTACTTTCACGGCAACTTTCGCCTGATCGTTGGCTGTTTTCAGCTCGGCAATCATCTGAGCCAAGTCTTCGATAGAGTAAATGTCATGGTTATTGGATGGAGAGATTAAATCCGATCCAATCGTTGCGTTACGTGCTTCGGCGATTTTAGCTGTTACTTTTGAACCTGGTAAGTGTCCGCCTTCACCAGGCTTTGCTCCTTGACCAATCTTGATTTCTAATAGATTGGAGCTGTTAAGTAGCTCAGCGTTTACTCCAAAACGTCCGGATGCCACTTGCTGTCCGCGGGTTTTTGGATATTTTCCAAGCATATCTTTGATTTCGCCACCCTCACCATTCAGGCTGACCATGTTCAGTTTATCTGCTGCTTCGGCATATGCTCTAAATGCTATTTCGTTTTGAGAACCAAAAGACATGGATGCAATGACGAATGGTAAATCGTGCGCGCCTACCCCAATATTCACTTTTTCTTTTGCAGGTTGTTTGCCGGCCACCCTCAAGTCAGTTAAATGACGGATGGTAATCGGATTTTTCGTTTCTTGTTCATCGAGTTTTTCACGATAGTCATCGTATGTTCCGTTCTTTGCCACGTCCCCGATTGCTTTCCAGATACGAGGGAAGAGGTGGAACGATTTGCCTGGACGAGCTTTTTCATCTTCAAAGTCCACTGCACGCTCTGCAGCATCCTCTTTTAATTTTGTAAAATTAAAGCCCAGTTTGTCGGAACCTAAGAAATTGACGATGCAAAGCGCATTCTCCACTTCTTGATGCAGGCCGATTGCTGAGAATAAGCGACCGTATCCTCTTAATTCATGGATACCAATTGTGGAAATAACTTTTTCCATACCTTTTGTCAATGCCCCGAAAAGGTTCACAACAGGCTTAGTTGTCTCATCACTCACTGTACCGAATAGTAGGTACGGACTGATAGCATTTGCACCAAGTCCAATAGCAACCATGACATCATGCAGGGAGCGAATGGCACCGGAACGCAGCATTAATGCGCATTTGCGGCGATATTGATGTTGAACTAACTCTTCATTAATCGCTGCCGTCACAAGATGCGGATCCAACCAAAGCTGTCCATCCTTATGTGCTTGGGCATCATCAATAATCAATAATGTTTTGCCGTCTTTTACTGCAGCCACTGCCTCCGCTTTTAAACGGTCTAAAGCAGAGGTAATATCTTCATCCGAACTACAGGTAGCATTTACGTAATACGTTAAGCCTTGTGTTTGGAACTTGTTTACCACTTGGTCGTAAGAAGGCTGCCCTAACTCTGAGGCGCAATCCATGCCTACCTGGCCTTCTATCAATAGGGGAGTAAGAAGCTCCATTGTGTAGCCGTTTGGTACATCGTCTTCTTTTTGTAGAGCAGGACGAGCACCTAGAACCGTTCTGGTAGAAAAATGTTCTGTCTCACGGTCACGGTCAATGGCCGGATTTGTTACGACTGCAACGCTTTCTTTTATAAAATCAGCAATATTGTTGCGGCCAGGATTCATAGCAGCAAGCGGCACGTCATGACCAAGGGAACGGATCGGTTCTGCCCCTTTTTCTGCCATCTGTTCAATCAACTGAATATGCTCACGGTCCCAACCAAAAGCTGCATAATGTCCGTTATGCACTTTTGCAAGTGGGGCAGTAGAAACGTAGTGTTCAAGTTTCGGAGCCTGAAGACGCTCAGCGAAGCCTTCCACTGCAAACTTCTTGTTCATACGTTGATAAACTTCTTCTTGATAAGCATGGTAGTCGAATACTTTAATTGTATCGCCAACCCACTTCATCCCAACTTTTTCACCTGGGGAGAATGGCTTTGGCTCTGACATGTATTCTGTTGTAGGAATAATACCTGGCTCAGATGAAAAATAAAACGATGTTTCCGTTTCTAACATCCAAAGTGGACGAAGTCCGAGAGCATCTAGACTGAATACAGCTTCGTCTTTATTACGAGAGATGATGCCGGCAGGTCCTTGGGAGAAATGCCCCCATGTTTCACGTACGTATGTGTATAGATCTTGTAAATGAGCAGGATAGCTTTTGATTTCATTGATTATTGGAGGGAATACAATATCAAGTGCCTCAAATAGGGTGAAGCCATCTCGAGAAATCAATGTATCAATTGTTCTGTTTAAGTCCTGAGAATCACTTCCTCCATTTGTTAGCGGTACGCCAATCATTGTTGCCTCGTCACGAAGCTTAGCAATTGTATTGATCTCACCGTTATGTCCTAGGACGCTAAATGGTTGCACACGAAAAAAGTTTGAAAGTGTATTAGTAGAATAGCGGTTATGACCAAGTGTCATCGTGGACGCTACAAGCGGGCTTGCAAGGTCATGATAGAATTTTGGCAAGATATCTCCGGCACCCATCACTTTATAGACAGCATGATAGTTGGATAAGGATGCAACATGGACGTCATCATTTTTTTCGATCTCAATGGCAGCTTGAAATAATTGCGCTTGCGTGCACTCTTCTTTTTCAGAAACCAAGGCAATCTGCCAAAACACTGGGTCTTGGATGATCGCAATCGGTCCTAATGCTTCAGAAGATGTAACAGTATCAGAAGAAAAAACTAGTTTAAGAGATTCTTTTTCTAGAATGCTCGTAATCTCGCTTTTTACTTGGTCTACATTTACGTGGTGATTAATGAAGAAGTGACCGACTACGAAATCTTCGCGCTCTACAAGCGAAGTGTCTTGGTTGGCTTTCTCAAGTTTTTCTTTCCATAGTACTCGTGGGATATCGATATGAATACCGACACCGTCTCCTTCACCATTAATAAAACCTGCACGGTGGTTCATTTTGACAAGAGCATCTATACAATCATCAATATTTTTCTTTGTTGGGATTTTTTTCTTTTCAATAGCGGATACAATACCACATGCATCATGTTCTGCGTTGTGAAAATCTTTAAATGAACTTGGACTCCAGTTTTTCATATGGATTGGCTGTTAACTAGGGATAAACGTGGGGACCCTAACTAGCCATTCACCTCCTGTGGTTTGATAGTTTGATAAGAAAAACCTATGCAGTTAGTAGTGCCTATTCGTTCTGCGTGAGGTAAGCTCGGCGGTTTTCTTATAAATAGGTAAAAAGTGAGGAAAAACAAAAAAGGGAATTTTCAGACTTTAAATTATATACTAACATTTCAAACAATAAAAATCAATTTTTTATGCAAAAAAATGAAGAGGTCATACAAGTGGGAGGGTAATAAAAGTGCTTATTTGTAAGCGTTTTCAAGGTTTGATGTAGAAAAAGACAGCGTGTTAATGTACACGCTGTTTTGCATATTTATGCAGTTGCTAATTCTTTGAATGCATGCTCTACTGCATCTAGTGTTACTCTTACATCTTCTTCGGTATGCTCGGTTGTTACAAACCATGCTTCGTATTTGGAAGGGGCTAGATTAATTCCTTGATTCAGCATGAGTTTGAAGAATTTTGCAAACTGTTCACCGTCGGTATTTTCCGCCTGTTCATAGTTAACTACTTTTTCATCTGTAAAGTAGATGGTCAGTGCTCCTTTAAGGCGGTTAATGGTAATGGTAATACCGTACTTTTCTGCTCGTTCGAGAATACCTTCTTCTAGCAATCCGCCGATATAATCGAGGTGATCATAGACTCCTTCTTTTTGAAGTACTTCCAAGCAAGCAATTCCTGATAAGATGGACGCGGGATTACCTGCCATGGTTCCTGCCTGATAAGCAGGGCCTAGTGGCGCTACCTTTTCCATAATCTCAGCACGGCCCCCATACGCTCCGATTGGTAGACCGCCACCTATGATCTTCCCAAGCGCTGTGAGATCTGGTGTGATACCAAGCATATCTTGTGCTCCTCCGTACATAAAGCGGAATGCTGTTATTACCTCATCGTAAATTACCAATGCGCCAGCTTCATGACTGATATCGTTCACAGCTTGGAGGAAGCCGGGTTTTGGTTCAACGATGCCGAAGTTACCAACGATTGGCTCCACAAGGACACCTGCAATCTGGTCACCCCATTTTTCCATCGCTTCACGGAACGGTTCGATATCATTAAAAGGAACCGTGATTACTTCATTGGCAATACTCTTAGGTACTCCAGCGGAATCTGGTGTGCCAAGTGTTGCCGGACCAGATCCTGCTGCAACAAGAACAAGGTCAGAGTGACCGTGATAGCAGCCAGCAAACTTGATGATTTTGTCGCGACCGGTGTAAGCACGTGCCACACGAATTGTTGTCATTACCGCTTCTGTCCCGGAGTTGACGAAACGTACCTTGTCCATTCCAGGCATCGCTTCTTTCAGCATTTTTGCGAATTTCACCTCATGGGGAGTAGGTGTTCCGTATAGAATTCCGGTTTGTGCTGCTTTTGTAATGGCTTCGGTTATGTGAGGATGGGCATGACCGGTGATAATTGGGCCGTATGCTGCCAGGTAGTCGATGTATTTATTTCCGTCGACATCCCAAAAGTAAGCTCCTTCCGCACGTTCCATTACTACTGGTGCGCCGCCACCAACGGCTTTATAAGAACGTGACGGGCTATTTACACCGCCAACGATATGTTGCAAGGCTTCTTCGTGTATTTGTTGTGATTTAGAAAAGTTCATGATGGATCGAGTCCTCCTCTTGATTAAGGTAAATCAAATGATATGTTATTTTATCATGAATGTGGTGGGGATGTAACGGAGAATGGCTGGTGGAGTCAGGGAAGAGCGGAAACAATGTCAGAAAAGGAAGAAAGCGGTTGGTTTTGACATCGCAGAGTGGGAACGTTGCCAAAAGAAGAAGGAAGTAGTCGATTCGGTCATCCAATGACGCCGGCTCCACTGCTTTTTGCCGTTCACCGGTCGTCATACACCTCCAATGACGCCGGCTCCTCAGCTTTTTGCCGTTCACCGGTCGTCATACACCTCCAATGACGCCGGCTCCTCAGCTTTTTGCCGTTCACCGGTCGTCATACATCTCCAATGACGCCGGCTCCACTATTTTTTGCCGTTCACCGGTCGTCATACACCTCCAATGACGCCGGCTCCTCAGCTTTTTGCCGTTCACCGGTCGTCATACATCTCCAATGACGCCGGCTCCACAGTTTTTTGCCCTTCACCGGTCGTCATACACCTCCAATGAAGCCGGCTCCACAGCATTTTGCCCTTCACCGGTCGTCATACACCTCCAATGACGCCGGCTCTTCTGTTTTTTCTCCTTCACCGGTCGTCATACACCTCCAATGAAGCCGGCTCCACTGCTTTTTCACTCTTTCCGGGCATCATTGAAACCCCCTCTCTTTTACCATAGAGCGGGAACGATGCCAAAAGAAGAAGGGAGCAGTTGATCTTGTTATCGTAAAATTACTATCTTCCTAGTTACAACTCAATCAAATTTTTATTACACCCCAAATAAGCAATCAAGCAATTCCCAAAGCTTCCCGTTTGAGTGTTCCCCCTTACTTGTAATACACTAGTCTCTATGAGCTTTTTTTCAAACAAGCACATTAATAGAAAGGAAGTAACTTAGATGCATAACGTCATAGAAGTAGATTCACTCCGCAAAGAGTTTAAAGCATATTCTAGTCGTTCTGGTTTGAAGGGAGCGTTCCGCGACCTTTTTACGAGAAATTATAAAATAGTGCCAGCCGTCAACGATGTGTCTTTTACCATTAAGCAAGGGGAGATGGTAGGATATATCGGGGAAAATGGTGCAGGAAAGTCCACCACCATTAAAATGCTGACCGGCATTCTCACCCCGACATCCGGGACAGTGCGTGTAAATGGCATGAACCCGCATAAAGAAAGGGAAGAGTTTGTCCGCTCCATTGGAGTGGTATTCGGCCAACGTTCCCAGCTTTGGTGGGACATCGCGGTACAAGAGTCTTTCCGTCTTCTGAAAAAAGTATATAAAGTTTCAGACGAGGATTATAACGAGCATATGGACCATGTCATTAAGACGCTTGATATAGGTCACCTCCTTGATAAGCCGGTAAGAAAGTTGTCACTAGGGCAGCGCATGCGATGTGAACTGGCAGCAGCACTCATTCACAATCCGCCATTGCTTTTCCTGGATGAACCTACAATAGGATTGGATGTTCTTGTAAAGCTTAAGATCCGTCAGTTTTTAAAAGAAATAAACGAAAAATATAAAACAACTATTCTATTAACCACCCATGACATGGCAGACATCGAAGCACTCTGCGAAAGAGTCGTTATGTTAGACGAAGGGAAAATCATCTATGATGGTTCCCTACAAAAGCTACGTAACAACTGGGGAGAAGGAAAGCAAA
This sequence comes from Bacillus sp. CHD6a, assembly GCF_001293645.1. Classification (GTDB taxonomy): domain Bacteria; phylum Bacillota; class Bacilli; order Bacillales; family Bacillaceae_I; genus Sutcliffiella_A. The sequence continues at coordinate 8,131 of NZ_LBMD01000025.1, read as the reverse complement.
TTCGATTCCAGTTTGCTCAGAATGTGACAGAAGAACAACTGATGCCGTTGACTCCTGATCTCGACGTTCATTGGAAAAATGAGGGGAAAGAAACAATTTGGAGCGCGGTGGTGTCTAAAGAAGAAGAGGAAATTTCCGAACTCATTGGAAGGGTTGTGGGTCAATTTGCCATCACAGACCTCACCATCCAAGAGATTTCCACAGAGGAAATTATTCGCAATATCTATGATAAGGGAATGGGTGCTACCGGGGATGGGTTATCCAAAAAGCAACCGGTGTTGACACATGGATAAATATATCGAAATGATACGCATCCGCTTTTTGATGATGCTCGCGTATCGAACGAACTATTATTCTGGAATTCTGATTTATAGCATTAATATAGGAGCCTACTACTTCCTTTGGCAGGCAATATATAGCGGAAAAGAAGATATCCAAGGTATTTCTACCATCCAAATGACAACCTATGTAGCCGTATCATGGATGGCTCGTGCGTTTTATTTCAATAATATTGATCGAGAAATTGCCCAAGAGATAAAAGAAGGAAAAGTTGCTGTAGAATTAATCAGGCCGTATAACTATCTAGGAATGAAAACGATGCAAGGGCTGGGAGAAGGGATTTTCCGCCTAGTGTTTTTCTCTGTGCCAGGAATGTTCATCGTGGCATTGGTCTTTCCGCTGGAGTTCTCTGCAAACTTTGCCACGTGGGGTCTTTTCGGGATCTCCATCATCTTCAGTTTTATTGTGAATACACAGATCAACTTGCTTACAGGTATCATGACGTTCTTTCTATTTAATAATGACGGGTTGATTCGTGCGAAGCGTGTCGTCATTGATTTATTTTCTGGATTGCTTTTACCTATCAGCTTTTACCCGTTATGGGCACAAGACGTCATGAGTTTCCTGCCGTTTCAGGCAATCAGTTATATCCCAAGTATGATTTTTACAGAGGGTATTACAGGAAATGCTGTATTTCAAGCCCTGTTCATGCAGGCAGTCTGGGTGTTCATTTTGATTATTCCGATACAGTTGCTGTGGAATTTGGCAAAAAAACAATTAGTCGTGCAAGGAGGATGAGGAATGTTTTATGTTTCGATGTTTTTTCAATACATTGGCCAGTATATGAAAACACGGTTCCAATACCGCGCTGACTTGGTCGTGGAAATCCTCTCCGACTTGTTGTTTCAGGCCGTGAACCTGGTGTTTATCTTGGTTGTCTTTGGCCATACTCAGCTTTTGAGCGGTTGGAGCAGGGAAGAAATTATATTCATTTATGGGTTCTTTTTGGTGCCGTTTGCGCTGTTTTCTTCGTTCTTTAATATTTGGGATTTTAATGAAAGGTATATCGTAAAAGGAGAGATGGACCGGATCCTGACTAGGCCAATTCACAGTCTGTTTCAAGTTGTGCTCGAGCGAATGGAACTGGAATCCTTATTTGGTGTGGTAACAGGTGCTGCCATCATGGTCTATGCAGGAAATCTCCTGGATCTCACTTTTGCCTGGTACGATTATCTACTATTAATTATTTTTGTTCTTGGAGGAGCGCTAGTGTATGCAGGTATATTCGTCTTGCTTGCAAGTATCGGTTTCTGGTCAGATGCAAGAACATCGATAATGCCAATGATGTATAATATCGGGAATTACGGTAGATACCCAGTTGATATTTACAACAGTGTCATCCGTTTTGTTTTGACTTGGATTCTTCCTTTTGCGTTTGTAGGTGTTTATCCGTCTGCATATTTCCTTGGCAGGTCCGAGTGGTATGGATACGCGTTTATGACTCCATTTATCGGACTGGCTTTCTTTATTCTGGCCGTATTCGTCTGGAATGTTGGAGTCACCAAATATAGAGGTGCGGGGAATTAAAGCTTACAAGTTTAACCGTTCCTTTGCGTTGTAGGCACTTGCTTTGCGGGGGTGCTTGAGCCTCCTAGCTTTGCTGCGGGGTCTCAAGCTACCGCTATCTCCCGCCGGAGTCGAGTGCCTTCCGCTCCAATCCACTCGTAAATAGGTACGATCAAGCTTAATAAAAACAAAAAGCATACCTGCTCTTCTGACGCGTATATTGTACTAATGGCATGTCCACGCATTGGAGGAGTAGGATGCTTTATTTATTTATCGTCATCTTCATATTCATCGCTATTTTCATAAGCTTTTCACATGTATTCTCTTCAGAAAGCAGAAGCATACCTTATGTTTCAAAAGAGACACTCCTTCTGTTACTGTTGATATACTCTACACTTCTGCTTTCATTTGGCCTGTTATATACCGTTCTTCATATTGAAGGACACCCTGTTCTGTTGGAAAGAGGCGAGCTGATCAACGGAAGCTACTTTTCTATTTTCTTTCGTTCTGTCTACTTTAGTGCCATTACCATTTTGACAGTTGGATATGGTGATATTACTCCAATAGGTATTGGCAGGGCTATTGCCATGATAGAAGCATTGATAGGTTTCGTTATGCCTGCAGCCTTTGTAGTAAGGGTGGTCCTGCATATGGACGGGCGTGAGAGGTAGTTATTACTAATTGCCCTCGTTTAGAAAGCGATTTGATAACTCAGATATCGGTTCCGCACAGTTGGCGTCAGCGTTCAAAGGAGTCTCGATGGACTTCTGGTTAACGCTGATTTTTTTCTTATGCTCAGTAACTGCTCCTTCGTGTAATTCTACTTTCTTCATATACCTTCCTCCATTCGTTTCAATTATCATTAGTTTAGGTCAATTGTGAAAGTATATGTATGGTAGTGCTTTTCTTGATAATTCTTCGTGCTTTCGATAGGCTTAAAGATACAGAAATCGTTTAAGGAGGAGTTTTAAGATGACAATAGATGTTGGCAAAAAGGCACCTGATTTTTCTTTACTGTCTAATACAGGCGAAACAGTGTCCCTTTCAAGTTTTCAAGGCAAAAATGTCGTACTATATTTCTATCCAAAAGATATGACCCCTGGATGCACCACGCAGGCTTGCGATTTCCGGGATATGCATGAAGACTTCTCTAATCTGGATACAGTTATTCTTGGAATAAGTCCAGACCCTCAATCAAGGCATGAAAAGTTTATTGAAAAGCACGGGTTGCCGTTTATGCTTTTAGTGGACGAAGATCATGAAGTAGCAGAACGTTACGAAGTGTGGAAACTGAAGAAAAATTTCGGAAAAGAATATATGGGTATTGAACGCTCCACATTCATCATCAATAAAGAAGGCGAACTAGTAAAAGAGTGGAGAAAAGTAAAAGTGAAGGGTCACGTGGAAGAGGCTTTACGTTTTATTAAAGAAAACCTTTAAGAGGAAAAGCCTTTTTTAAAATAATTGAGGCAAACGTCTAACTACAAAAGGTCCCTTCCAGAGTATTTTATAGTGTAGGGCATACCTCCTCAAAAAGTTGACGTGATTAGAGTGTGAGCATAGAGCTTGCACTCCTTTTTTATGATATGAATGTCTCTATTATGGGTAAAGTAAATAAGGAGACATAGCGGACAAGTACGTTAGCTGAATAAAGGATACATAGTATTATTATTATTTGAAAAATTGGTTATTTTATGTATATTCCTTGAACACTTCCATCCGAGAGTGTTTTTTATTATACTGGTAAAGGATTTTTTTCTTCTTATTTTTTGAAAATTTAATAGATTGAGAAAGGGGATTTTAAAATGGAAGCAACGCAAAAGAAACGCGGCTTTGTTATGCGTGCTCTTGATAGCATTGAGCGCGTTGGTAATAAGTTGCCACATCCGGTTACGTTATTCGCGATATTCGCGTTATTGGTAATTATCGCTTCTGGAATTTTTTCCAGCATGGGTGTACAAGTAGACGATCCTTTAAATGAAGGAGAAGTTCTTACTGTTAAGAATTTAATGAGCTCAGAAGGAATTGCTTACATCTTTGAAAGTGCCGTAACAAACTTTACAGGCTTTGCTCCGCTTGGAACAGTGCTTGTAACAATGATTGGTATCGGTATTGCGGAAAGATCTGGACTTATCAGCGCCGGTCTTCGCGGTTTGGTAACATCTGTCCCAAAACAGCTTATGACAGCTTCTCTAGTATTTGGAGGAATTATGTCATCTATGGCAGCAGATGCTGGATATGTTGTCTTAACACCGCTTGGTGCAGTGCTTTTCGCAGGACTTGGTAGGCATCCGCTGGCCGGACTTGCAGCAGCGTTTGCTGGAGTATCTGCTGGGTTCAGTGCAAACTTGCTATTAACATCTCTTGATCCCTTATTAGGATCTTTAACACAAGAAGCGGCAGCAACAGTTGACCCAGAATATGCTGCAGGAATGAACTACATGATGAACTTCTACTTCATGTTTGCTTCAGTATTTGTTCTAACTATTGTTGGAACGTTTGTAACGGATAAAATCGTTGAACCTCGCCTTGGTGAGTACAAAGGTGCTTATAAAGGGGACGTTGATTACTTAAAACCTGAAGAGAAAAAAGGATTATGGGCTGCGTTATTTGCATTTATTGCAACGATTGCAGTTATGGCATTGCTAGTAGTACCTTCTTGGGGACCACTACGTGGAGATGGCTCATTCCTAGAAGCGCCATTTTTCCATACGCTTGTACCAGTAATTCTGATCATGTTCTTCATTCCGGGGCTTGTATATGGAATGATTACAAAATCAATAAAAAATGATAAAGACGTAGCCAACCAGATGTCAGACACAATGGCAACGATGGGTGCATATATCGTACTTGCATTTGTTGCTGGTCAGTTTGTTGCTTACTTTAATGAAACAAACCTTGGACTTGTTCTTGCTGTTAATGGAGCAGAACTCATCCAAGGAATCGGTTTTGATAGCGATAATCGTTTTATGAGCATTCTTTTAATTCTTGTATTTATGATTGTAGCTGGCTTTATTAATCTATTTATCGGAAGTGCTTCTGCTAAATGGGCAATCATGGCCCCGGTATTTGTTCCCATGATGATGGGTCTAGGGTATTCCCCAGAGCTTACGCAATTGGCATACCGTGTTGCAGATTCCACTACTAACGTCATCTCACCATTGATGCCTTATTTTGCAATCGTCATAGCGTTTGCCCAAAAGTATGACAAAAAGGTGGGGATTGGTACATTAATCTCTACGATGATTCCATACTCAGTGTTCTTCTCTATTGTATGGGTGATCATGCTTATTGTTTGGATCCTGACAGGTTTACCAATCGGACCGAACGCTCCAATTGATTATGTAGGTTAATAAATAGGAAACACCTGCTTGTCTATAATGGACTTGCAGGTGTTTTTTTGCTATAAGGAAAGTAGTAGCTAAAAAATGTAGAGTAGGGGATGAAGTTATGAAAATTTATACAAAAACAGGCGATAAAGGACAAACTTCTTTAGTGTACGGACAAAGAGTGGATAAAAATCATGTGCGTGTAGAAGCATATGGAACATGTGATGAAGCCAATTCCATGATTGGACTTGCGGTTGCGTATCTTAACGACGAAGACTTCATTCGTAAAGAAACATTGATCAAGTCATTCTCCAACATCCAGACAATCCTTTTTCACGTGGGGGCAGAACTTGCCACACCAGCAGGAAAAGAAGTGAAATGGAAGCTGACAGAAAAGCATGTGAAAAGTCTCGAGGACGAAATGGACGAACTTGATGGAACTCTTCCTCCGTTGACGAATTTCGTACTACCAGGGGGCTCGAAAGCTGGAGCGGCTTTGCATAGTGCACGAACGATTGTAAGAAGAGCGGAAAGATCTGCAGTAAGCTTGAGTGATGAGCTTTCTCCAAATGTACTTGCTTATTTAAACCGTCTTTCTGACTATTTATTTGTCGTTGCACGCTATGTGAACAGTCAGTTAAAGAAGGAAGAACCAATTTTAAAGCCAGAGGTTTAAAATCTGGATAACTTCATATAGATATAAGTAATAACATTGACAAAAATATCAATTTCAATGTACACTAATTATAAATATTATAAAGTAATAATCTTTATGAAAAGCGAGGTGCATGACTGTGGCAAACGAACAATTAAAAGAAGCGCTTGAAACGCTAAAACAAACTGGAGTTCGCATAACTCCACAGCGTCATGCGATTTTAGAGTATCTTATTCAATCTATGTCTCATCCGACAGCTGACGATATATACAAAGCACTTGAAGGAAAGTTTCCAAACATGAGTGTCGCGACCGTTTACAACAACCTGAGAGTTTTCCGAGAAGTGGGTCTTGTGAAAGAATTGACCTACGGAGACAACTCCAGTCGTTTTGACTACGTGACTACCGACCATTACCATGTGATCTGTGACGAGTGCGGCAAAATTGTCGACTTCCATTATCCTGGTCTTGATGAAGTAGAAGCGTTGGCTGCCCATGTTACTGGATTTAAAATTTCTCGCCATCGCATGGAAATTTACGGTGTCTGCCCAGAGTGTGACAAAGGCGCTCATTGACCTTTTGTATCGGGGGAAACATCCAATAAAAAAAGCTGATAGGACTTAGCTCCTATCAGCTTTCTTTTTTGAGTTGTAATCTTCATTAAATTCTTTCCCTTCAAGGGAAGGATCCATCGTTAACGGTTCGTTACAATACATACACATATCAACACGGCCAAGAACTTTAGTATGCCTCCCGCAGTTCGGGCAAACTACCTGAACAGCTTTAGTCGATAACATGCCGATCCAGAAATAAACAACTGTGGAACCAACGATGCATAAAAGCCCCAATAACATAAACAAAGTCATGACTAACATGTTTCCTTGAAAGAATATTCCTATATACATAACGAAGAAACCGATAAAGACAAGACTTAGTGCAAAGGTTCTTATTTTATTAATTTTACTTGAATATTTACGAGCCATAAACACTACCTCCTAAAACAATATAATAGCACATTTTGTCTTAAAATGGAGTTACAGTCACACACATGTTGAAATTGCAAAAAGACCGAATGTTCTGGATTAATATTGATAAAAAGGTTTTTAAAAGAAAGTGTCGAATAATAGGGGGAACCCTTTAAAGATGGAGGTCTTAAGATGGAAGATTTACTTCGTCCTATCTATCAAGAACGCGCAAGTCAATCAAACACGCAAGGAATATTAATGATAGAAAAGAAAAACCCCGTTAGCCCAAATACAGATAAATTTGATGTAATTCTCTTTATGGTTGTAAAAGAATTAGATGAATCCTTATATGTAAAACACTATGAATTGCTCCAAAAGAAAGCCGCACTTTACATCGCAAGCGAACAGCAATTAGATGAATGGATAACGCTTGGAACGAATCGCAGAGTCATTGATTGGATCATCAATGGGAAAGTGCTCTTTGACCGAAACGAGTTTATCTATGCCTTAAGAGGTAAACTCCTTGATTTCCCTCTTGAAGACCGTAAACTAAAAATTGGTTTAGAATTTGCTAAACTAATAAGAAGATACCTAGAAGGTAAAGATTTCTTTGATTCCAAACATTACATCGATGCTTATAACCATATCGTTCATTCTCTTCACCACTTGGCAAGGTTGGCAGTTATCGATCACGGTTTCCATCCAGAAATCACCGTCTGGAACCAGGTGAAGAAAATAGAACCAGAAATCTACAAATTATATGAAGAACTCATTCAAGGGGAAGAACCAATTGATAAAAGACTCGAACTTCTTTTCCTTGCAAATGAGTTCATGATCTATTCCAGAACAAGAACAGGAGCTAAACATCTAATAGAAGTGTTAATGGAGAAAAAAGAACCTTGGTCCTATAATGATATGTTGCATCATCCTAAACTCCAGAAGTATTCTGTAGATCTAAGCGTACTAGTTGAATACTTAGTAGAAAAAGGCTTCCTGCAAGTGGAGAAAAAACAAACTAAAGGTAACGGTGTCTTCCATCGACTTTATCAGGTCGTGCCAGATAAATAATAACAAATGATGTTCCGTTTAAGGCTCCTAATGAGGGTGGATTTCCTTAGGAGCTTTAGCTTTTCTTTTCCTTTTGAAAATTATTTTAAAAAAGTTTAAAACATGTATTGACGATGTTTGTCGTTACATGGTATATTATTATTCGTCGCCGCAAGTGAAAAGCTTAAACGCGACAACGAGAAAAAGAAATTAAAAAACATGTTGACTTATAACAATGAAACATGTTATATTAATAAAGTCGCTTCTGAGCGACGAGCTGATGAAAATGAT
>NZ_LBMD01000024.1 GCF_001293645.1 Bacillus sp. CHD6a | reverse complement strand
CCTCAGACTTCTTCATAATCTACAACCTTTTTAATAAAATAGTCATACCTAATTTTAGGTGGTTGTTTAATAACTGCATCAAATTCTCTTTTGTCCATTTTTCTCAGTCCTTGCCGGGCATATATGTCTACATTTCTAATATTCCTTATTCCATTAAACTGCCCTTTAACTTAATACCAATTATTTCAAATATCCTCAGATCTGGCAATCATTTTTCAAGACAAAAAGGACGCAATATTAGATAGTTGCGCCCTTTAACGGAATAACTCCTGAGCTATAATTAGGTAGTTTACTTCCGACTACCTAATATCGTTTTTTAAGAATATTTCTTTATATGCGTTTCAATTTGTTCTTTATGTTTTAAATCATGGTCAATCATCCCAACAAAATACTCACAAAGGGTAATATGTTTTTTGCCAGGACAAGGCTGATCAAATTTTTCTGGTTTAACATTCCCCAATTGAGTTACTAGGTTTTTCCTAACATAGATAAACTCACTTATAAGGTCTTCTTTAGAAATACCTGATCTTGCATATTTAGAAGCCTCTTGATTTATTGATTCACCAGTTACATTTGTTTTAGGGAAATCCTTTTCTCTTAGTAAGAAATAAATTCTTTTCTCTATCAAAAATTTATCCCACGAAATAAAATGAGCAATGACATCTGCAGTGCCCCAGGAACCCTCTCGAAAAGGTTTGAACCATAGATCATTTGAAATGTTCTTTAAAGTGAGAGACCAATCCACTAAACTATACTTTTCTTTAATAATGTTTTCTTTAATCATTTAAATCCCCTTAAATTTCAAATATTTTCATGTTTATATCTGTACTTTCGATAAAACCCTATAAAACTCCTTTATTGAAACAATCAGTTACCAGCAGGGAAAAATTTTCTTAAAGATAAACATATTAAAAACCTCAATCTCTCAATTTTATTAATGAGAAATGGAGGTTTATTTACTTAGGAACTGCGCCCTTATGTTGAATAATGGCTGCATTGATTCAATCAGATAATAGAATCTAATTTAATATTATTGATTAAATTAAATATTCCCTAACATGGACTCTAATTCTTTTTGATTTTCAGACAGCCATAGCATTTCTTTTGCAAAACGGTCTGGAGGTCCACTATGTTGATCCATGCTTGAATTTATCCACCATGTACTTTCCATAAACCATAACATTTTTAATGAGCTGATTATGAACCCTTTCTTAAGTAGACTTTGCTCACTATATCCTTCTATAAAAGCATGAACAAGAGAAACATCAAAGTGATTTTCATACAAGGCCCCAGATATAACAGCTCTTGCACAATCAAGCTGTGGGTAGTCATATTTCATTCTATCAAAATCTAAGACAGCACTTATATTTTTCTCTTCAAACAATAAATTGTCTACCCAGAGATCACGATGAGCCCAACCAGATGCACTCAGATTAAAATCTTCTAAATTAATAGTTTCTGTTACTTTAAATTGTGTTTCTAATATCGGTAACAGATGTGATTTGTCAGTATTATTTGCACGATTCCAAACAGATTCCCAATGAGTTAAACGCTCCTCACGACTTGGGGGAATAAATTCTGGGTGTCTCTTAACCCTAAGTGTACCGTCATTTAATACTTGATGCATATACCCCGTTACTCGTCCTAAATCATACATTTGATGAACATTTAATTCTCCTGGGGGTATCACAGTTCCACTACAGTAATCCATTAACATAAAAAGTTCGCCCTTTTCCGATTCAATAAGAAACTGACCCTCATAAGAATAGAGCTTAGGGCATGGAAGACCTCTATTGTGTAATCGCATTTGTTGAGAGAAGGCTAGTAATAGTTCTTCATGATTATACAGTTTGTATCTTTCTTTATTGAATTGTTTGATTAGAAAAACACCAAAATCCGTTGTTATTTTCCACTTTAAATTTAACCAACCACGTTTTATAGGTGTAGCATTTAATACCTTCAATCCAAAATAACGATTACAAGTAATAATTAGATCATTCAATACCATTTCTTCTGTTAATACAAAATCCATACTTCAGCTCCTCGAAGTTCTCTTTACTTCTAAATACTTCAACAAAGTCAATTTATTTCCTTTTTACTTTGAATAAGGTAACTTAGTTTAATTAGAGTAGTGAATTTGGAAAAATCATTCAACCTTGTTTCTTGTATAACACCAAACATATCTTCAATTTGATAAAGATTCCCTGCTGATCTTCAACTATATGGCCTTAATTCATTAAGAAAAACGCATTTTATGTTCCAAAAACGCGCCCTTTCGTTGATTAAGATACTTACTATATCATTCTCTTTGAAAGATAATACTGCTGATTTTCTTTAGTTGGATGTTCTTCTATTACCCCAACTACTTTATAACCATACTTTTGATAAAAATCTGGTGCTTGGAAGCTAAATGTATCAAGCTGAATTAGTCTGCAATTATTTTCTCTTGCAAAATCCTCTATCTTTAGTAATAACTCTTTCCCGTACCCTTTGCCCCTCAGTGATTCATCAACCCATAAGAAGTCAATATGTAAGGTGTACCAAAAAATTGTTCCTGTTATTCCTCCTAAAATTTTCCCTTCTTCATCCTTTATAATAAAGCTAATATTCTTAACAGGATGTTTTACATCGTCAGGTAGTTTAGAAAGATTATGTTCTATTACTTTTTTTCGAATGTATTCACTATCTTCTTGATTCCATTGTTGCGTAATTATCATAATTTCCTCTCCCACCTAGAAGTCACTGAATTCATATTTTATCATATTTGTTTCTTCTTCAACCTACATCGTTACCTAAATAATCCTTTTTCAATTTAATTGTCTTAAAACAAAAATGAGCACCTATTCTTCTTCAAGAATGGCGCCCGATTGTCGAAGACTCGATTTCGAGATAATATACATTTCTTCAACTATAGCTCCTAGTTTATTGAAGAGTTGATTAAGAAACTATTCTTGTCTGTTTATTGAAGTAAAATGTGAAAGCAATCAGTAAAGCCGTAAATATCGTAACAACCATTGCATAAATAAAATAATCCATAAATAATTCCTGAGTCCATCGAACGCTATCGGTGATTATCCAATAGCTAATTAGATTGGAAATAGAAATCCCATCCTGTTCACCCGTGCTCGCTTTGTAATTCAACCACAAGCTTATAGAAGATATGCTTGAAATTACTAAACCAATTATTAACGTAATAGTTAGAGGATGCTTTACAGAAAAGTATGTCACCAATCTAAAAGTTACTAAAAGAAATGCTGCCGTTATTAATATAAACATAAAAAACCTCCACCCTATGTGATTTTTTGTTAACGGAAATCCAATGGTTAAATTACAGGAATGCTGCCCACTTCTTAATTAAGAAGTGAACCACTTTGTTGCAATCGCTCTTAGATTGCAGAAAATTGGATTTCAAGAAAGCTTGTATACAATCAACAATTATAACTCACGATTATCTAAGGTAATTGTTTACGAACCAAATACGATAAGGTCATTCCATATACAAGTATGTTGCTTTATTTCTAATCAAAAAGAACAAAGTAGTAAAAATTGCAACCCCAGTCATTATTGAAAATCACAAATCAATATCCAGAATACATCCTGTTCTAAAGGCGTATCAACCCTCTGTTTATTTTTCATTTCCATTACTAATTCAAAATGTTAATAAAAAGTATTAACTATCTTTTTAATGCACTTCATCAAATTATATTTTCTTAGTCTGTTGGTCTTATCATCGGTTCTTCCATGGTTTCTAACCAATAGCACCAGTCACTAAAACTTCCATCAAATTGAAAATAGGCTTTTTTTACTTCAAAATATTTAAAGACAGTCTCGGAAAGTGCTTCGAAAATTTCTTTCTTTTCAGCTGTAGATGGGGCTGGTTCATTAAAATCCTTAAAGTCAACAATTAAGGTTCCATCTTTATCAATTGAAACCCCGTTTAATAATGGTTCGTTAGAGTATGAAGCAAATATTGTTTTATTCGTAAATAACTGTGCAATGTCCTGCTCTAGTTCAGGGTGCGGTTCCCCATAAGTTTTATAATCAAATCCGATTTTCTCTCTTTCCGGTTGTTGTTCTTTTATTCGGTCATCTAATAATTTCTCAAATGATTTTCCTGGTATTAGTTCGTATATTGCTAAATGACTAGCTTCGGGAGAGAGGAGATAAATTTTATTACCATCTGTTTTAACTAAATGACTCGCAGATATTTCCATATTCTCCGAAGGAATTCTTACAGCTCCAAGAGTAGAACCATGTTTATTTACAATATAAACATGAGTTTCTGGTTCTATCGTAGTGAATTCAGCCTCTCGTTCAGTTTTTGTAAAAACAACTTGATTTTCAGTAATAGACTGAAAAGTAAGTCCTCCATAGAAATGTTCAAAATCCACTTCAATTTCAATGTTTTCCCCATTATCATTGATCCAGATTTCCCCTTCAACTTCACTCACTCTTATTTCCCTATATGGCAAGTCTTCAGCAGGAATTCTTTCGCCTGTTTCTACTAGTTCAACGCGCCCTTGCAATTGATTTACCGTTACACCATACTCTTTCATATAAACTAATCCCGTTGGAATTTCAACAGATATTTCGAAAGTATTTATTAATTCACCGTTGTTTGAAAATTGGTATACAAGCTTTTGTCCAGAGTCAAGGACATAAATTTCCTTATCATTTGTTACTAAAATATCAACTAGATGCTTCGCTTCATCAATGGGAATGGTTCTATAATTTCCTTGAGCATCAATAATTAATACCTTATTATTAAAATTATCTAAGATATAGAAGGTTCCATCGTAGACTGCAAAGCTAGATACATTATTGCTTTCCGGGCCCTTAGGATCTATGCCAACTTGATTTTCTTGATCACCATATCCAACTTCCATAATTAGATTTACCTGCGAATGTTCCAATATTGGGAACGGATTCTCTAAAATCTCCCCCGAATTTTCAGGTTGCAGTTTGGAAACAAAAGAAAGGGAAAGTACTATCGTTAAAAGTACTACCATTCCAATTGCCATTATTGGCATTTTCAAAAAAATCATTTGCTTTTGGTTTTTCCGTGTGGCTATTTTTGTTTGTAAATCTTGGACAAATTTAGGACGGGGCTCAATTTTTGGTCTTTCCTTTATTGGTGCTAAAATCTTTTTAATCTCCTGAATTGAATCTTCTTTCTTGTTCATAATTTAACACCGCCCCTTCCTCTTTAGATAAATGCTTTTTTAATTGTTTTATAGCTCGGTGAAAGTCAACCCTGACTTTTAATTCCGTACAGCCTAAAATCGATGCTGTTTCCTTTATGTTGAACTCGTTTATCCCTCTTAAGATCACAAGACTCCGATAATGTGGTTTGACCTTAAGAAGAACTTGCTGAATCTCTTCCCATTTTTCTTTCAAAATCACTTGTTCGTCCAATGATGCTTCTTTAGATTTAAGTGTTTCAAAAAACTCTGGCAATAGCCTACTAAATTTCTTTTTACGAATGTGGTCAATTGCAGTATGTCTAGCAATTGAAAGCAGCCAGTATTTTGCCCGGGAATGATCATGTAGTGTGTTCATACTTTTTAAAGCTTTCATAAATGTATCATGTGTTATATCTTCTGCATCTTGAGTCGAGTTTGTAAAATACAAAGAAAATTGATAAATGTCTTTATGATATAAGGTATATAAGTGCTCAATATCGATATTTCCTACCACCTTCACCCCTCCTTTCTTACATGACGAATCAAATAGCTATTCGTTTCAAAAAAGCCATATTATTTTTAAAGAGGCTTACTTAGGTAATATTGTTGTTTCAATAACAAAATATAGGAACGTCCACTTTGGAGTCCCTACGTTTTTTCTATTGCTCTCATATTTATGAAGGCTCCCTCTTCCTTTAATATCCTTCATTTTCTGCACTGTAGCTTTATCTACAAAATTAAGAACAGTTGTGTAAGATCAAAGTTTGGACTCCGGCCTTAAGTTTTTTTCATTTAGTTTAACGAGACAAGATTAATCTAATGATTTATAGTGTTGTAAAACAATGTCTTCCAGTCCTGTTTTCTTGCATAAGTTCACCCCTTTTAAATACTTCTCCTGATAGACGGTAAAAGATGACCTTTGGTTTCAAAATTTGGGTTTTATTAAAAAACAACCACTATAAATTATTCGTCATTTTGTTAAAAACTTTAGTAATTTAAGTAATTTCAGATTAATCCTCCTTCTTTTCGAATAAAGAATAATAACTTTGCTACAGGATTGCTGCCCTAGAGTGAAAAAAAGCACTAATCCTTTACAGGATTGCGCCTTTTGTTGAAGTTTCTTTATCTATTCCGGTATTGTTGTACTATGCAGCAAAAGGTCCCTATAAATGATAGTTCTTGTTCAACTAAAGCACGTAATTAATTCTAAAAGATATCTTATTTTAATGGGTTTATTAATTCCTCTGATTGAAGAACTAAAGCAGTTAATCCTGTTTCACTTCCACTAACATGACCTTCACCTTTGTTCCAAAATACTCCCTCGCCACTTGTAACTATTTTCCTTTGTTTATCTTCTCCTTCTACCCATCCTTCACCTGCTATCACTAAGAAGAGCTGAGGTACCGGTGCTTTATGGTAGCCAACTATACCTCCTTTCTCTATGAAAATAAAACCGATATTAGTAGGTGACTCGGTTTTCATTAACTTTGAATAAAAGGAAGATATAGAATTAAAATTACTAATTTCTTGAGCAAGCTCTTTTCCAAACTTTAAAATCTTCATATTTCACCTCTTAAAAAAATTTAATACCACTAACCTGCCTCGTTATTTTAAGTACAACGTTTCACAAAGTAATTATATTTTAACATAAATATCCAATTGTAGCGCAGTATTCTTCTATTATGCATTAATACTCTGACATGTTTGATTAGTTGCCACTTATCTGAATAAATATCGCATTTATCTCGAATTCAAGTCTTCCATATAATGGCCCGTTTGTTGAATAACCCACACTTCCAAACCATATAAAAATTTTAGGTCATACCGAAAGAAAGCAGACTAATTCCTATGAAGAAACTAGTCTGCTATTTACTCTGTTATTTAAGGGTGAGCTAGTGCATCTTCCACCTTATCTGGCTTCCCATTTTGTAGAAGATACATTTTGTAATATAAGCCTTCTATATTCAATAACTCTTGATGTGTGCCTCTTTCTACAATTTCTCCCTGATGCAGGACCAGTATTTGGTCTGCATCTTGAATGGTGGAAAGACGGTGGGCAATTGCGATGGTTGTACGTCCTTTTCTCATTTTTTCGAGGGCTGTTTGGATTGCCTCCTCTGTTTCGGTGTCGATGTTGGCTGTTGCCTCGTCTAGAACCAGGATCTTTGGTTTGGTTGCGATAGTTCGTGCAAATGCCACAAGCTGCCTTTGTCCGCTAGAGAAAGTCGCCCCTCTTTCCACTACCAACTGCTCATATTGGTCAGGCAGTTTTTTGATAAATGAGTCTGCCTGAACGAATTCAGCCGCTGTTTGTATCTCTTGGTCTGTAATGGATGGATCATGCAAGCGAATATTATGATTGATTGTTCCATAGAAAAGAAATGGATCTTGTAGAACAAGCCCCATATTTTTGCGAAGCTGCTGATCTTCAAAATACTTCAGTGGAAAGCCGTCAATAAGCACTTCCCCTTTTTCAATTTGATAGAATCTCATTAAAAGATTAATGATGGAACTTTTACCACTCCCGGTGTGGCCTACCAAGGCAACTGTTTCCCCAGGCTTCGCTGTAAAAGATATGTCTTTTAATACATTTCGTTTTCCATCATAGGAGAAGGTTACGTTTTTAAATTCTATTTCCCCAGATGTTATGGTTGGTGAGCTTAGTGATTTTTCCGCAGTTGGCGCTAGTTCTTTTTCATCAAGCAAAGAGAAGACCCTTGAGGCGGAGACAATAGCTTGCTGATACATAGAAAGTCTCATCATCATTTGATTAACGGGCTCAAAAAATCTCCCGAGGTAATTAACAAACGCATAAAGGACACCAATCTCAATAACATTGCCAATGGAAGATATCCCAAAATAGCTCAAAACTAATATGAGAGACAGTACATAAACAAAATCAATGGCTGGACGCAACAAAAGCCCGTCAAGCTTAATATTTTTCACTCCAGCTTGGTAGTGCGCCTCATTTATTTCTGCGAATTCTTTACGAAGGCGTTTCTCTTGTCGAAAAACTTGAATGATTGACATCCCTTGTAAGGATTCATTCAGTTTCGCATTCAACTGGCTTAACCTTTCCCTCATGTCGGCATAAAATCGGGAGCTGAAATGGCGATAAGTCGCCATAATCGCAAAAATTATCGGGATAATAAGCATACAAAAAATCGCGAGTTGAACATTTAAGAGAAACATTGCAATAAAGATACCTATCAAGAATACCCCGTTTTGGACGAATGTCGAAATAACACTTACAAACATATCTTTTATGGCCTCTGTATCATTTGTGACTCTTGATACGATACTGCCTCCTGGCGTTTTATCAAAAAATTTCAAGCCAAGCCGTTGCACTTTCGCAAAAATATCAATTCTTAACTCCTGAATAATTTTTAACGAAATCTCCTGAAACTTAAGGAGCTGGAAGTAAGTAATGATTACTTTTGCAAACAGGATCCCGATGTATAGGGAGGCCAAGGTTACAATTGGTCCTGTTTCCATCACTTGAGGGGTTAAGTAATCATCAATGAACACTTTAATAATCAACGGCCCTACAATTTCCCCTACAGTCGCAAGCACGAGCAAGGTAAATGCAAATATAAACTGTTTGGTATGCGGTTTGGCATATCCCAATAATCTCTTTAGTACCTGTCTTTGTTCTTTTGCTGTAATTGTCTGATTGTTCATCTTCTAACCCCCATGCTCCACAAGGGACTCTAATGCCTGACGGTGATACATTTCTTTATACCAGCCTTCCTCATCCATTAATTGACTATGTGTACCTTGCTGCACGATGTTTCCATTCTCTAAAACGATAATGATTTGCGCATGCTGAATGGCACTTAAGCGATGGGAGGTTATGATCGTTGTCTTCCCTTTACGATTTTCTTTTAAAGCATGAAGGATGCTCTCTTCTGTCTTGGCATCTACCGCAGACAGAGAATCATCAAGGATTAAAATTTCTGGGTCCATAAGCAATGCTCTTGCAATAGATAACCTTTGCTTCTGCCCACCGGATAAGGATACCCCACGCTCTCCAACCATCGTTTGATAGCCGTCGGTGAACTGAATAATATCTTCATGGATGTTTGCTAGTTTTGCCGCTTGAATAATCTCATCAAATGTAGCATCCGGTACTGCAAAAGCAATATTATCAGCAATGGTTGCAGAGAAAAGGAAATGGTCCTGAGGTACATAACCAATTGCTTTTCGGAGTGCTTCTAATGAATAATTTCGAATTGGTGCACCACCAATCAGAATATTTCCTTGTATGCCATCAAATTCTCTAATCAGCATTTTTAGTAATGTGGTCTTCCCGCTACCTGTTTTCCCTACTACCCCAAGCGTCTGTCCTTGTTTCAACTGAAGATGAATATCTTTTAACAGCGCTTCTTCTTCTGTTGGGTATGTAAAGGTATGCACATTGTATTCGACATTACCTGTAGGTATTGTTTCACTAGCGTTTGGCTCATCTTTAATATCTACATCCTCTTTCATAAGCGCGGATACGCGATCATAAGAAGCCCTGCCCCGTTCGACGATGTTGAAAAGCCATCCAAACGCAAGCATAGGCCAAATTAATAAGCCTAAGTAAGTGGTAAATGCAATCAACTCACCAATGGTCAGTTCACCTGTCATCACATACCTTGAGCCAAAAGCGATGGCAAGAAAAAAGGAGATTCCAATAATCAGTCCGATTGTAGGATCAAAAAGTGAATCTATTTTTGCTACGGTAATATTCTTTTTGACCACATCATCTGCCTGTTTTTCAAATTCTTCTATTTCCTCTTTCTCTTGTCCGAAGGTTTTGACCACTTTAATTCCATTTACACTTTCTTGCACTTTATCATTTAAGGATGAAAAGGCGGCCTGTGCTTTATGGAACGTTTTATGAAGCAATGTACCGTAGTAGTTTGTCGCGATGGCCATGATTGGCAGTGGGATTAGACAGATCAACGTCAATTTCCAACTGATTGTTGCTGCCATGGCAATTAATACAAAGCCGCCAGTCATTAAGGAGTCGACGAGCGTTAAAACTCCTGCACCCGCTGTTTGTTGAATGGCTTGTAGGTCATTGGTCGAGTGTGCCATCAAATCCCCAACACGTCTGCGTTGATAAAAGCTTGCCGACATCTTCGTAAAGTGCTCATACAAATTATTGCGAAGTAATCTTGCTAGTCTTATTGCCGGCCCGAAAATCAATATGCGCCAGAGATAACGCAAAATGTATACAATGACCGCCGTACCGAGAAGAACCAGCATCAGTTGGAGAATTCTCTCCCTTGTTAGAGTTCCTTCCACAATGTGATCGACCGTCATTCCTACAATTCTTGGCGGAATCAATTCTAAGAACGCTACAAAGGCAAGAAGCAGCACCCCAGGTATGTATGACTTTCGTTCCTGTTTAAAAAACCACCAAAGGTCTTTGAATATACTCATGCTCTATCCCCCGATTTTTTATCTACGTTCAACTATAACAGTTTAGCAAATATTCAAATTTTTAGGAAGATACTTTTTGTAGCGTTTTTTCTCAAAAAGTTCTTTAGAACACCGCTGTTGATTTACGCACTAGGCTTCGCTTTCCTAGGGGCGTTTGGGGAGCCTCCTCGGAAAATGCGCCTGCGGGTTCTCCCCTAAACGCTATCTCCCTCAGGAGTCTGCGCCTTTTGCTCCAATCAACAGCTAGGTTGCTGCAAATATCAACAGTATGCTTTAACAGAGCGTTTTCAAAAAGAAAAAGCACCCATAGTGAGTGCTTTTTCATTTATTTCATTTGCTTATTCATCGCAGACATCATCTGATTAATTTTCTTTTGGGATGGTTTCATTCCCATTTGCATCATCATCACGCGAAGCATTTGCTCATTAATTGGTGGATTTTTCTTTAGGTAAGTCATCATGTACTTACGAGCGATGAAAAATCCTAGTGCAACCCCAGCAATCAATGCTAGAACTACAATAAGAATCCAAATCCATGTTGCCATCAAAAATTTCCTCCTCAAAACTAGGTCTACCAATGTAGTGTACTAAACTAGAACCTATTATACAACATTTTCCGATACATTTCTCCTGCTATTAAACAAATTTTCTCTGTTTAATCGGTTGCAGCCAACCATAGCGATTGGAGTTTACATCTATTGCTAGGAAGTATGGCGCCTGTTTGCGGATAATTTCAAAAAAGAAAGCCTCCGCTTCGAATGATCCGGTCGATGAAAGCTTTAAGTACTTTTCAAAAATAGATAGCTTTGCTGTAGAATCTTCTTTTTGAATTTTATGTTGATAGGCTACTCGCTTGTAGCCTTCCTTATTTTTAAGGGATTGTTCTAATGATTGTTGAAGTGGGAAGGTAGGGACTGGGACCGTAACATAATCCACTTGCTGTTTAATGATGGAACGAAGCGGTTCCTCTTGTTCGTATTGCTGAAAAAGCTGGAAAAGCTTTAACTCATTACCTGAGTAATGTTTTGCTACTTCTTCCTCTATCAGATATATCATATATTCGCGCAAATGAAACCCTCCTATCACTTCTTTTCTTTTATTATAGAGAATGATAGAGAAGAGTTTTGTCTTATAGTGTAGTTGGCAAGGGGCTATTTTTAGCTAGTTTTGTCGAATGCATAAAAAAATGAGCATTACCTTTTGAATAGGTAATGCTCACTCTTCAAATTCAATTATTTATCTAATAAAGCTTTAACACGTGCCACAACATTTTCCGTCGTAAATCCGTATTCTTTCATGATGCGCTCTCCTGGTGCTGATGCGCCGAATCCGTTGATAGCAAGGATATCTCCTTCATCTCCAGTATAACGCTCCCACCCTAGTGGAGTAGCCATTTCAATTCCAAGACGTTTCTTCACGTCTTTTGGTAATACTGAGTTTTTGTATTCTTGGGATTGTTGTTCGAAACGATCCCAAGAAGGCATACTTACAACAGAAACGTGGATGCCTTCTTGTTGTAACGCTTTTTGCGCATCCACAGCAAGACCTACTTCAGAACCTGTTGCAAGGATAAGCGCATCTGCCGTTTCTTTTCCAGCTTTGGAGATGACGTAAGCCCCTTTACGTACACCTTCAAGTGCCGTCTCATCTGTTCCTTTAATAGTAGGTAGGTTTTGACGAGTTAACACAAGTGCTGTTGGTGTCTTTTCTGATTCTAAAGCCACTTTCCATGCTGCAGCCGTTTCGTTACCATCTGCAGGACGGATCACAGAAAGGTTTGGCATCGCACGTAAAGATGGAAGTTGTTCGATTGGCTCATGTGTAGGTCCATCTTCTCCAACTGCAATCGAGTCATGTGTAAACACATATGTGACAGGCAGTTGCTGAAGAGCTGCAAGACGGATAGCTGGACGTAAGTAATCAGAGAATACAAAGAACGTACCACCATATACTCTTAATCCGCCATGAAGCGCCATACCGTTCATTGCTGCACCCATTGCAAACTCACGTACCCCAAACCAGATATTACGACCACTATAGTCTTCGGCTGTGAAGTCCGCTTCGTTTTTGATATTCGTTTTGTTAGATCCAGCCAAGTCAGCAGATCCACCAAAGAAGTAAGGTACTTGTTTCGCAATAGCATTCAGCACTTCACCGGAAGAAGCGCGGGAAGCCAAGCTTTTTCCTTCTTCATAAACAGGAATCTCAGAATCCCATCCTTCAGGAAGTTCACCTTTCATCGCTGCTTCAAGCTGTTTTCCAAGCTCAGGGTATTTAGTTTTATAAGCATCAAAAAGCTCATTCCATTCCGCTTCCACTTTTGCCCCTTTATCTGCAACCGTTTCACGGAAGTGCGTGTATACTTCTTCCGGAACATGGAAGTCGTTCTCAAATGTCCATTTATAAGCTTCTTTCGTTAACTTTAATTCATCTGCACCTAATGGAGCACCATGCACATCTGATTTACCTGCACGGTTTGGTGAACCATAACCGATGGTAGTTTTCACTTCAATCATAGTTGGACGGGATACATCACTTTGTGCTTCTTCAACTGCAGCTGCAATTTCCTCCAGGTTGTTTCCATCTTCCACGCGGATATATTGCCAACCGTATCCTTTGAAACGAGTTTCAATGCTTTCAGAGAAGGAACGATCTAAATCACCATCAAGTGAAATATCATTGGAATCGTAAAGTACGATGAAACGCCCTAATTTTAAGTGTGAAGCAAGGGAAGCAGCTTCTCCAGAAACGCCTTCCATCAGGTCTCCATCTCCACAAATGCTATATGTATAGTGGTTTACCAATTCCATTCCTTCTTTATTGTATGTAGCTGCCAAGTGGCGTTCTGCCATTGCCATTCCGACACCCATCGCAATACCTTGTCCAAGTGGACCAGTTGTTGCATCTACGCCAGGAGTATGACCGAATTCAGGATGTCCAGGAGTTTTACTTCCCCATTGACGGAATTCTTTTAAGTCATTCATAGAAACATCGTAGCCGCCTAAATGTAATAGGCTATAAAGCAACATGGAACCATGACCAGCAGATAGAACAAAGCGGTCTCTATTGAACCAGTTCGGATTCTTTGGGTTGTGGTTCATGAATCTTGTCCATAAAGAATAACCCATAGGTGCTGCACCCATTGGCATCCCTGGATGGCCAGAATTAGCTTTTTCAATTGCATCGATTGATAGTGTACGAATTGTGTTAATGGAAAGTTGATCTATATGTTGTGTCATCTTTTCCATCCTTTCTCTTTAACTTATTTTTTCTTGGAAAAATTATATTTTATCATAAATAGTATGTTCCAGTGTTCTAAAAAAAAGCAATTAATGCTTTAAATTCTTTTTTGAGTCCTTTAATTTTTCCGGAGTGACATCATTTCCTTCCGGATCCATGATTGTTACGCCTTGTA
Source organism: Bacillus sp. CHD6a (assembly GCF_001293645.1). Lineage (GTDB taxonomy): Bacteria > Bacillota > Bacilli > Bacillales > Bacillaceae_I > Sutcliffiella_A. The sequence goes on along the minus strand of NZ_LBMD01000024.1, from coordinate 56,084 downwards.
GTGTATTTTCCATGGAAGCACGGAAAGTCTTAATATATTCCTGACGAAGCTTCTGTTGTTCCGCTGCTTCTTCTTTTGTAAGCCCTTCACTCTTGGCCTTTTTGGAAAGTGCATTGATTCTTGCAATTTTTTCTTTTGATAACATAGAGAACTCCTTCTTTCATCCTTGGGAAGATATGCTTTTATCTTACTAGAGAGGTTCTTTTTTTACAAGCAAACCGGTATCGTTCTCTTCCATATACTCCCGGTACCGCCTGTTTACAGTTGCTTTGGACACGTCATAACCAAGTCCTCTTAATGTGGCAGCGATTTCATGAAACGTGAGCTTATTTTTACGAAGCCTAACAATCTCTTCTATGGGGACCTCAATTTTTTCGCGTCCAGGGCTCATATGTAGATTCTTGAGGTTTTTTGTAGGGTTATATCCTCTTTGAACAGCTCGTTGCATGCCCCTTTTTATTTTCAAGTTATGTAGTTTTCTTTGGTATTCCTCAACAATTGCTACTATATCCATGACCATCGAATCTGAATCGGATAATTTCAACTCTCCATCATCCGTTATCGAATAGATCTTAATGGCATGTTTCTTTAGCCAATGTAAAAAAGCGATCTTGGCATTCCCCCTGCCAAGCCTTGTTTCATCTTGTATTAGAAGGACATCGATATGCTGACTTGAAATAAGTTCAATGATTTGAAAAACACCTTCCCGATCCAAATCGTAGCCGCTCGCCTGTTCTTCTACTATCTCGATAATGTCAATTCCTCTATTTGCTGCTAATGAAACTAATTCTTCTTTTTGACGAGTCAGAGAAGTTTCCTGTGTGTCTTTTTTTGTACTCACTCGACAATAAATGATTCCCTTCATGTATGATATCCTCCACCATTCTATTAAACTAATATTATCAAGCGAACGTATATTCTTGTCAATAATTCGAACTTATGTTTGTATTTTATGCCAAAACATGCTATACTACCACTAATATAAATGATAGAGGTGCGGAATATGAAACTATCAAAAAGACAACAGGACATATTGGATTACATAAAAAAAGAAGTCCAAGCAAAAGGATATCCACCATCCGTCAGAGAAATTGGAGAAGCAGTTGGTCTAGCTTCCAGTTCCACAGTTCACGGTCACCTTGCGCGACTTGAAAGCAAAGGACTCATTCGCCGAGACCCTACAAAACCAAGAGCCATTGAAATTATGGAAGATGAACTCATTCCTAAGATTTCTGCAGTCAATGTGCCGATTATTGGTAAAGTTACTGCAGGGCAGCCCATAACAGCCATCGAAAATGTGGAGGATTACTTTCCGCTTCCTGATCGCTACGTTGCACCAGACGAGCAAGTGTTCATGCTAGAGGTAATGGGGGACAGTATGATTGAAGCCGGCATTCTTGACGGAGACTATGTTATCGTTCGTCAACAGCAGTCGGCGAACAACGGAGACATCGTCGTTGCCATGACAGAAGAGGATGAGGCTACTGTTAAACGATTCTTCAAAGAAAAAGATTATATTCGATTACAGCCAGAAAACTCAACATTAGAACCAATTATTGTGCGCAATGTAAGTATTCTTGGTAAAGTGATTGGTGTTTATCGCAATATCCACTAAAAAAGCCGTCTATCGGCTTTTTTCTTTTATTTTCAACCACCAACATTCACCCTAATAAAGTCCTCAATAAAATCATTATAGTCAAAATCCATTACAATATAATGCTCCGACTCAGGTTGATTATATGCCATTCTCATATCTGCCATACTCAAACCTTTGCTCCCGTCGACTATTTCAACCCTTACGTCTCTTTGTATGGTGTATGCCTTATCTCGATTCACTAAATAATAGAGAGTGAATACATCATGTAATGGGGAACCCTCTACATCTGGCATCACTTGATCATAAAATGTTGAATAATAATCAGTTAATGCAGGAATGAAAATTTTATAAGGGCTATTTGTCTGAATAAATATGAAAGTTGCAAGATCCCTAGTCACTATGGCTCTATTCGTCACATTGAGAGGTGTTATATATACTTTTTTAGCCTTGTTCAAGATAACGTTTGTAGCAATGGGATCCCCCCAGAAGTTCGCTTCAGCTGCATCTGTTACATTTCCAGGTACCATAAAAGCACCTCCCATAAGATATATCTCTTTCACCTCCTCCATTAATTCAGGTCTTAAATTAAAGGCTAATGCAAGGGAAGTTTGCCTGCCGACATCCACTATAACGATGTCGTTTATGTTTTCTTCAATAATTTCAAATATTGTTTCGAAGGGACTAATTTTTGCTTGAAAATCTGGTGGAGGCATAATTGGTCCTAAACCTGAAGGTCCATGTATTTCTGGATAAAAATTTGTATGTTTTCCACTTACTGGTTGGGATGCTCCCCTTATTACCGGAATATCTGTCTCCCCTGCCAGATAAAGTAGGTAGGCTGCATTTCTTGTGGCATCATAGACGGAGACATTACCATAGCCGGTTACAATTCCCATTAGCTCAATCTTTGGATTTAGTAGTGCGTAGATTATGGCTAAAGAATCATCTATTCCTGGATCAGCAAAAAGTAAAATTTTCATTATCTCCACACTCCTTGTCAACATTTATTATTTGAAAATCAGAAAAACCAAGGCAACTGTCACCTCGGTCTCACTTATCCTTTATTTTGTCCTACTTCTTGCTTTTTCTGACCAGTCGTTATCCTTCCACCAAGCGTAAAGCGCAGCCACAGATGTCCAAACCAAACTAAAAAGTTGTTCCAGCTGTTCTTCTGTAAAAGGAAGAGGTGATTTATCATATACTACTAGCAATTGATTAATTAGTGCAAAGGCAAGAAAAACGATACGAAACCAAGCTCCCTTAGTAACAGGTCTAATTTGATTTTCAGCTGACATATCGAAGACTCCCTCTCCATCTATTTTGGCAAAAGCGGTTTTACTGTTATTGCTAATGATGAATTAGTTACCAAAAAATCTTTAAGTTCTTCTTCTTTCAGTAAATTTAATTGAATGGCTGCTTTAATTTTTGCATCATCGGGTTTTTTGATTGTTTTAATCAATTCGTTCATACTAAGGGCTTCAAGCTTTTGAACCGTTTCATCGGTATACTTCTCTGATTTCCTAACCTGTCTTTGCAGTTTGTACCCACCCATGACTACCTCTGCCTTCTCATCTTCTCCAAAGCTTTTGTCAAAATAAAGATGAAATCGCTCTTTTAATTCTTCCATCTGTTTCTCTAATTCTTTTCTTTGCTTATTGCACTCATAATACTTTTCTATCATTTCAGCTGTTACTGTAGGATGATTCACTTTAGCCATTTAGCCACTCCCTTGTACACTTACTAGTAAAGTTTATTTGTTTTAAGGGGATATTATGACTGGACAACATTCACAAAACGCAAAAAAAAAACCTTCGCACACAGCAGCGCGAAGGTTCCTTATCTATTAGTACTGAGTTAAATATTGATCTCTTTCCCATGGGTGAACCTGCGTGCGGAACATATTTCAGCTCATTAAATTAAATCACCCAACACTCATTAACGTTGATACAAAAGGATTCAACATTCATAAATAATTGATATAACTTTTTTCATGACTTTTAAATGGCATTAGACTATAAGCTTTAAAAGACACTCAATTCATTTTGCAACTGTTCCAACAACGGTGCGTCATCAAAACACCTCTCTACGTACAAGTCGCCCAAAGTAGTTGGTTTAATGTGACAAGCAATGGCCAACACGTATATAGTTTCTTCATATAACTTTGTGAGAGTAGCCCTTTTTATTCTGATAAACCATTGTCCCAACCAAATAAAGAACCATTTACATATGATATGGTACCTGAAGAAAAGGTGGTGTAAAGTATGAGTTATGAAGGGCATAAAGATGACAACAAAGGCGGAGGGTTTGCGCTTGTAGTTGTTTTGTTTATTCTTCTAGTTATCGTTGGTGCTTCGTTTGTTGGCGGTTCATACAGTGGTGGAAACTACGGAGGAAATTACGGCGGTTGTAACTGGTGTTAATAGTCCCCTAATTCAAAGCGGCAAAATAAATTTCAATTTAAGTGGCGACCTTAAAGGTTGTCACTTAACTGATATTGTGTATATGGCGTTCAAAAGTACATTTCCAGAGAGTAAGGTTAAACTTATTCACATAGATAGGGAGTTAAAACTACGTTTTCAGCTAACTAATCCAATGAATTTAATAACCCCTCAATACCAATGGTATCAAGGGGTTTTTCTTTTTAGTACTGAGTTAAATACTGATCTCTCTCCCATGGGTGAACCTGCGTGCGGAACATATCCCACTCGATTTCTTTTGCTTCAATGAAGTGCTCAAGTAAATGCTCACCTAAAGCAGATTGGATCACTTCATTTGATTTTAACTCTTCAAGAGCAGCAGCAAGTGTTGCCGGAAGGTCAGCAATACCAGCAGCAACGCGCTCTTCTTTGTTCATCACATAGATGTTGCGGTCGATTGGTTTTGGAGCTTCTAATTTATTCTTAATGCCATCAAGACCAGCTTTCAACAATACTGCCATAGCTAGGTATGGGTTTGCTGCAGGGTCTACACTCCGAACTTCTACACGAGTAGAGATACCACGAGAAGCTGGAATACGGATTAATGGACTACGGTTACGAGCGGACCATGCAACATAACAAGGTGCTTCGTATCCAGGTACAAGACGCTTATAAGAGTTCACAGTAGGGTTTGTTACTGCAGTGAAAGAAGTAGCATGCTTGATGATACCTGCAATAAAGTGTCTTGCCGTATCGCTTAATTCTAAGTCACCGTTTGCATCATAAAACGCATTCTCGCCATCTTTAAACAAGGAAAGGTTACAGTGCATACCAGAACCGTTCACTCCGAAAAGTGGTTTTGGCATGAATGTTGCATGCAATCCGTGCTTACGAGCGATTGTTTTTACAACAAGTTTAAATGTTTGGATGTCATCACAAGCTTGAATTGCGCTTGCATATTTAAAATCAATTTCATGTTGTCCAGGAGCTACTTCATGGTGAGAAGCTTCAATCTCAAATCCCATTTCTTCAAGCTCAAGAACGATATCACGGCGGCAGTTTTCACCGAGGTCTGTTGGAGCAAGATCAAAATATCCACCTTTATCGTTAAGCTCTAATGTAGGCTCGCCTTTTTCATCTAATTTAAATAGGAAGAACTCTGGCTCTGGTCCAAGGTTGAAATCGGAAAATCCTAGGTCTTCCATTTCCTTTAACATACGTTTTAAGTTTGCACGAGGGTCCCCTTCAAATGGAGTTCCGTCTGGATTGTAGATGTCACAGATAAAACGTGCAACTTTCCCTTTTTCAGAAGTCCATGGGAATACTACGAATGTGTCAAGATCAGGGTATAAGTTCATATCAGATTCTTCAATACGAACGAAACCTTCAATGGAAGATCCATCAAACATCATTTTGTTGTCCAATGCTTTCTCCAATTGACTTACAGGAATTTCTACGTTTTTAATTGTTCCAAGAATATCCGTAAATTGAAGACGGATGTATTTTACATTTTCCTCCTGGACGATACGTTTGATGTCCTCGTGTGTGTACTTAGCCATAATAAAGTTCCTCCTCAAAAATTTTACTATTTTAGTTTTACTAAAAACTTACCAAAAAACTCAGAAAAATTAATGGAAGAATCGGGACATGTCACCTTGACGGAGACTAGTTCGATTATATCTTCCCGCTTGCATCATTTCTGCACGAAGTAGTTTGCGCAGTTGGTCATCTGACAGTTCTGGCTTAGCAGCAACTTTTGCCACTTCTTCTGAAGGGACTTCATTGTGCTGTTGTTTGACTGTCATCAGCTGTTTGATGCCAGCTATGTTCACTTTTTGCTCAATGAGGTTCTTTATCTCTAATAGAGTATCGACATCATTAAAAGAAAAAAGTCGGCGGTTGCCTTCAGAACGAGCCGGGAATACAAGCCCATTTTCTTCATAATATCGGATTTGTCGAGCTGACAATTCTGTTAGCTGCATGACAATTCCTATTGGAAATAATGGCATTGAACGTCTAATATTGTCACTCACTACAAATCCTCCTTTCATCATTTCCTATGAAGTTACTCTTAGTTTATGCGATGTTAGATAATCTGTCAACAACATGTTAGGTTTTCTAACATTATTTTTATAAAATAGAGTAATTCGGAGGAATAATGTGAAGAAATGTAGGTTACGACAGGTATGTATGCTGGTTTTTGTCCCCTTTATCTTATAACCTGTTCTGTCCGCTTAGAAACATGCATTTTTGTGGTTTTTAGATCGCCGGGTAAAAGTTATCAATTAGATATGATGACACTTTCAACTTGGCATCTCCTTTGAAATTGTCATCATGTCAGTTTTGAAGACACTCTCAACTTGACTATCCCCTTGGAATTGTCTTCATACCACTTATGAAGGCACTCTCAACTCAAAATCTCTTTCAAGACTGTTTTCATCCCGCTTATGATAATCATCTCAACACCCTCTACTAAAGTCTAAATGGGAACAGAGAGACCCTCGCTACGACCGAATGTTTTCTTCCACACTCCAAATGGGAGCAGAGAATGACTCTCTACTACCGAATGCACTCTCTCATACTCCAAACGGGAGCAGAGAGGCCCTCTCTACGACCGAACGCGCTCTCTCATACTCCAAACGGGAGCAGAGAACGCTTCTCTACGACCGAACGCACTCTCCCATAATCCAAACGGGAACAGAGAGGCCCTCTCTACGACCAAACACACTCTCCCATACTCCAATCGGGAACAGAGAACGACTCTCTTCGACCGAACGCGCTCTCCCACACTTCAAACGGGAACAGAGAACGAATCTCTTCTACCGAACGCGCTCTCCAACACTTCAAACGGGAACAGAGAATGACTCTCAACGACCAAACGCACTCTTCCATACTCCAAACGGGAGCAGACACCCCCTCTCTACTACCGAACGCGCTCTCTCATACTCCAAACGGGAGCAGAGAACGACTCTCTACTACCGAACACGCTCTCTCATACTCCAAACGGTAGCAGAAACAGTCAAGTCCATATTAATGTGTAAAAATAATTACAACGAGATCTAAGAATTAATCCCCTATGACGACGACTCCTCTGCTTTTTCCCCTTCACCGGTCGTCATACACCTCCTATGACGACGGCTCTTCTGCTTTTTCCCCTTCACCGGTCGTCATACACCTCCTATGACGACGGCTCCTCTGCTTTTTCCCCTGCACCGGGCGTCATACATCTCAGAAACCGCCTCTCTACGACCAATCGCACTCTCCCCTACTCCAAACAGGAACAGACAGCCCTCCTAAACGCCCTCCCAAGCATATCTCCATACCATCAAACCCCCATAAAACAAATAAAGCCCAGGACTCCCCTAGGCTCAAAATAACTCCAATTATTCCATTAACCCCTTACCAATCAGATGATCCACCGCACTACAAACAGCAATCTTAACATGGGAGTACGTTAAGCCTCCTTGAACATATGCAACATACGGCGCTCTTATTGGACCATCAGCCGTCAGCTCGATGCTTGCTCCCTGAATAAAGGTGCCAGCAGCCATGATCACGTCATCCTCATACCCAGGCATATAGTTTGCATATGGTGTAACATGAGAATTAACAGGTGATGCATACTGGATAGCCTGACAAAAGGCAATCATTTTTTCCTTGTCATCGAATTGCACCGATTGAATCAAGTCGGTACGGTGTGCATCCCAACTTGGGGTAGTATTCATTCCTAGCTCTTCTAAGAATGCGGCGGTGAACATGGCTCCTTTTAACGCCTGTCCCACTACATGGGGAGCAAGGAAGAAACCTTGATACATTTCTTGTAAGCTGTAAAGGCTGGCACCAGCTTCCGCCCCGATTCCAGGGGAAGTCATTCGGTAAGAACAAGCTTCCACCAACTCTTTTTTCCCAACGATATACCCACCTGTTTTGGCAATGCCTCCACCAGGGTTTTTAATAAGAGAACCGGCCATCAAATCTGCTCCAACATGACACGGCTCCTCAAGCTCTACGAATTCGCCGTAACAATTGTCAACAAACACAACCACATCCGGTTTGATTTCCTTTACAAAACGAATCATTTCTTTCATTTCTTCTATTGTAAAAGACGGTCTTGTTGCATAACCTTTTGAACGCTGAATACCAATCATTTTGGTGGAAGGCGTTATTGCATTGCTGACAGCCTCCCAGTCAATACCGCGGTTATTTTTGAGATCGATGGTTTTATAGCCGATGTTGTACTCTTTTAATGAGCCCACGCCACTTCCGCGGATTCCTACGATTTCTTCCAACGTATCATATGGCTTTCCAGTAATATAAAGAAGTTCATCACCAGGGCGCAACACCCCAAACAGGGCGATGGAGATAGCATGTGTGCCTGAGATGATCTGCGGACGTACTAGGCCAGCCTCCCCACCGAACACCTCTGCGTAAATCTTTTCTAATGTATCTCGTCCAATGTCATCATACCCATATCCAGTGGATGGAATGAAATGAGAATCGCTGACACGGTTCTCCTGAAAGCTTTTTAGTACGCGGAATTGGTTCGTTTCCACGCCAGCATCCACTTGCTGGAATCCTTCTTGAAGCTTCTCTTCTATTTTACGTACGATTGGTTCAATGACTTCCCCATGTTGTAATAAATGGAACATAATAAATCTCCTCTATTTCTTCATTCTTTGCTGAATAACAGAAGCCAATTTTGAGTTATCAAAATAGTATCCTTGTAAGTCATAGCTTTCTGTGTCTTCTGTGAACTCCATTTTAGTAAGGACCGTTTCTTGTTTTAATTGTGCAATTAGTTTTCCTTCTGAAGACGGCACAATGATCTGATAGGTGTCCATCTGATTTTTGATGAGGGATTCTATCTTTTGCGTCAATAAGGCGATGTCTTGAGCGTCTAAAGCACTTATATGCAAGATTTCTTCGTTATAAGCAGGAGTAAATCCTTCTGTGGTTTGATCTTTCTTATTATAAACAGTTAAAACCGGAACACCTTCCACTCCAAGTTCTTTCAGTAATTTGTCTACCGTTTTTTCATGGTTGACGTGATCAGGACTTGAACTATCGACCACATGTAAAATCAAATCCGCTTCTGTCACTTCTTCCAGTGTCGAACGAAATGCTGCTACAAGTGAGGTCGGTAGGTCCTGGATAAATCCAACAGTGTCAGTCAGAAGAGCGTTGAAACCAGATGGCATCATGACCTTTCTTGTTGTCGGATCTAGCGTTGCAAACAATAGGTTTTCCTCAAAGGTACCTGCTTCGGTCAGGCGGTTAAAGATGGTTGATTTGCCCGCATTCGTATAACCGACCAAGGAGAGTTGAAATGCTTGATTTCTTTTTCTGCGCTCACGATATCTTTCACGGTGACTGACAATTGATGTTAGCTGTGTTTTGATATCCACAATTCTTCTATTAATATGTCTGCGATCAGATTCTAATTTCGTTTCACCCGGGCCTCTTGTTCCTATACCGCCTCCAAGACGAGACAGTTCTACACCCTTTCCACCAAGGCGGGGTAAAAGGTATTGAAGCTGAGCTAACTCTACTTGGAGTTTACCTTCTTTTGATTTAGCACGCTGAGCAAAAATATCCAAGATTAACTGAGTTCGGTCAATGATTCTGGCATTTAACATTTTAGAAAGGTTTCTGTTTTGACTTGGTGCCAGTTCTCCATTAAAGATAATGATTTCAGGTTCCAGCTCTTCTTCCAGTTGGACTAGCTCCTCTAGTTTCCCTTTTCCTATGTATGTAGCAGGATGAACCCGGTCTCTTTTTTGTGTTAAAGAAACTAGAACTTCTCCGTTTGCTGTTTTGGTCAAGGATGATAATTCTTCCATGGAATAAAAGAAAGTTTGATCATCATCTTTTGGCAGTTGACAGCCTACTAATATAACCCTTTCCTTGTCTTTCTTTTGCGTTTCGTTCAAATGCGTAACCCCTTTTTCTAAAATATGATAAATGATGATTAAACAAGTTCCTTAATCATATCAAAATATGCTTTTTTTCTCTATTAAATCCTTTAAAACTATTGCATTCTGGCGGTTTTCTATATAAAATCAGGAAGGCTTTATAGATATTGTATATTTTTAGTGGAGTGATCGCATGACTTGGGAAGTTTTCAGCATCATCGGGACTATCGCATTTGCAATAAGCGGAGCGATTGTAGCGATGGAAGAAGAGTATGATATACTCGGCGTTTATATATTAGGAATCGTGACAGCATTTGGGGGCGGAGCCGTGCGAAACCTTCTCATCGGTGTTCCTGTCTCGGCACTTTGGGAGCAAGGAATGCTGTTTCAAGTTGCTCTGGTCGCGATGACTACAGTCTTCCTGTTTCCAAACAATTTATTAAAACATTGGAGGAAGTGGGGCAATTTCTTTGATGCAATCGGCCTAGCCGCCTTTGCCATTCAAGGGGCATTGTTTGCTACAGGCATGGATCATCCCATCAGCGCAGTCGTGGTTGCAGCAGTATTGACGGGTAGCGGCGGCGGTATCATTCGTGATCTGCTGGCAGGTAGAAGGCCGCTGGTATTAAGAGCGGAAATATATGCCGCTTGGGCTATACTTGCCGGCTTAATCATCGGTTTTGGAATAGCAAGCTCCCCTGTGCAACTTTATATCCTATTTGTAGGGATCGTTTCTTTACGTGTTTTATCCTACACGTACAAATGGAGGTTGCCTAACCGAAGTTTACAGCGTGCTGCTTAAATTTCCGGTGCATTTTACATGAATGTTTACAGGAGGTGAAACGGCCTCCTGTTTTTTTTCGCCAATTCTACAGGTCAATTTTCCGTCCTTTCCAAGTAACATTCCTTTTGAAAAAGGTTTGCACACAAGAGTAGCCAAACAAGATAAAAAAGAATACTAAATGAATGGGAAATAATAATGCAGTTCCCCATCCAAAGTTTCCGACAATGGCAAGCGTTCTCTTTAGATGCAATGCGATTAGCATATATCCAGTCACATATAGTTCTAAAGGAAGGGTTTGATAGCTTGTGAGAAATGTCATCAAACCTCCAAGCCATACGCAAACCAACATTAAATACCAAATACTTGTTTTTGATGCCCCTGTCGCAAAGCTTTTGCTCCAGCCGTTACACATGGAAACAAAACCTTCTGGGTACATCCTCATTTCGATTGCTCCTAATCCGCTGTAGCATGTAACTTTTCCCCCATGCTTTTGCACCAGAAAACCAAATGCCATGTTCTCCATTAATTCCCCCTGAATCGCCTGATGACCACCGTACTTAAAATAATCTTCGCGATGAATCAGCAGACACGGACCGAACGCCCCCCTTACCGGCAGCGATTTTTGCAAGATATGAAAGGCACCAAGAGATCCCATAACCACCAAGTGGAAAAAAGACGATAAGCTTTCGTATTTTTCTTTAATGTGGTGGTAAGGATGAATCGAAAGCACTTCGCCTTTTCCCTTGTAGGCGGAAAGCATGTTCTCTATGCCATTTTCAGAGATAATCGTATCGGCATCTATAAATAGCAATATTTCTCCCGTTGCACGTAAAGCCCCGTTCCAACACCCAAAGGATTTCCCAAACCATCCAGCAGGAAGGTCCTCTAATTTCACAACACGTGCGCCATAAGACCGCGCCAGTTTAACCGTTTGGTCGGTAGAATGGTCATCCACCACGATAATGTCTTTTACCTTTCCGAGATATCTCTGCAAAGACCCTAGTAATTCGGGAAGATTTCCTTCTTCATTTCTAGCAGGGATTATAATAGATACCTTATTCAGTAAAGGAGCTTTCTCACGTGTAAACAATAAGCTCGGAATATGAAAAAACAGTACTCTCCCTAGTAATAATGTCATAATTAATAGTAAAGCTGTCATGATAAACTCCTCCAAATACATCTATTTTTGTTTGAAAATAGAAAAAAAGGGTAAAATGAAAAGTTATATACACTTAAATTTTACTTCTAACTACTAGTCAGTCTAGTCAAACTTATTAGTTTTCATAAGGAGGAATAAGAATGAGGAAAAAAGTAGTAGTAATTGGTGGCGGTCTTGGAGGTCTATCAGCCGCTATCCGACTATCCGCCGACGGTTACGATGTACATGTTATTGAAAAAGGAGAGCGTCTTGGAGGTAAGTTAAACATACGTTCCGGTAAGGGATTTACTTTTGATACCGGTCCCTCCATCCTGACGATGCCTTGGGTGCTGGAACAATTGTTTGCAAGCGCAAAAAGAAATTTACATGATTATATTACCATTGAAAGAGTGGAGCCTCAATGGAGAACCTTCTTTGAAGACGGTACAAAAATAGATGTAACAAGCGATCTCCCTAAAATGTTGGAGCAAATTAGAGAATACTCATCCAAAGACGCAAACGGATTTTTTGAGTTTTTGAATTATTGCAGCAAAATGTATGAATACAGCATGAAGAGTTTTTACAAGAAGAGCCTTTCAGGTTTAGGTGAACTTCGTGCTTTGCATAATCTGAAAGAACTCATTGGAATGGACCCTATGAAATCGATGGATCAGATCACAAAAAAGTATTTTGAAGATAAACACCTTCAACAGCTTTTTAACTTCATGATTATGTATATAGGTTCTTCTCCATACCATGCTCCTGCTGTCTTGTCACAATTAACACATGTTCAGCTAGGATTAGGCATTTATTATGTAAAAGGTGGCATGTACAAGATTGCAGAAGCGATGAAGAGCCTATTGGATGAGATGGGTGTACCGTACAGTTTAAATACTTCGGTTCGTAAAATTACAACAGATGGAAAAAAAGCCACCGGCATAACCTTAGAAAACGGGGAAGAAATTCTTGCTGATCTCATTGTTTCCAACCTTGAGGCTATTCCGACCTATAAAACCTTGTTAAAAGATGTTCCCATGGCCAATAAAGCTGTTGCAGATTTAGAAAAGTTTTCCCCAACCGTTTCCGGCCTGGTTTTACTACTAGGGGTGAACAGAAAATATGACGAATTGGCCCATCATAATTTCTTCTTCTCAGAAGACCCTGAACTCGAGTTCCACACAATCTTCAATGAAGGCAAACCTGCACTTGATCCTACTATCTATATTGGGGTTTCGTCTAAATCGGATCCAAGCCAAGCACCACAAGGGAAAGAAAACCTATTTGTGCTTACCCACGTTCCTCCATTAAAAGAAGGCGAGACATGGGATGAATATAAGGATATTTATCGCGAAAAAGTACTTACTAAACTAGAAAGAATGGGGTTAGATGGCTTAACCTCATCTATTGAGTTCGAATACAGCTTTACTCCTAACGATTTAATGAACCTCTATGGAGCAAATGGAGGGTCAATTTACGGGGTAGTGACAGATCGCAAAAAGAATGGCGGCTTTAAGATACCTTGCAGAAGTAAGCTGCTTGATAACCTATACTTCACTGGCGGGTCTACTCACCCAGGAGGCGGAGTACCAATGGTGACTTTATCGGGACAATTAACAGCTGATGCTATAAACGACGATTTGGAACAAGTGAATAAAAGTATTGGATAACATGAAAATAGCAGCCGCTTGGCTGCTATTTTTACTTATTTTAACAAAAGATCCTTTGCTTCAATCGTCATTAATTCGTTCTTATGAAAGCTATCGTACAAGAGAAGACGCATAGCTTGCGTCCTAATAGATTTTTCCAAGACATTTCGTATATAGCGTCCATTGCTGAAAGCAGAAGGCAACAATACACTTTTCATCTGATTAAGATGCTCGCGCATTTTCCACTCTGCCTCTTTGCTCATGATATACTCTCGTTCTTTAAGCATTCGATGACAAATCTCCATTAATTCTTCTACGGAATAATCGGGAAAATCAACAATTATTGGAAAGCGGGAAATTAGACCGGGATTTGTCCGTAAAAACTCTTCCATCTCACGCTGATAGCCTGCAAGTATTAAGATAAATTCATGTTGTTTGTCTTCCATGTGCTTTACAAGGGTATCAATTGCTTCCTTTCCGAAATCTTTTTCTCCACCCCTCGCAAGCGAATAGGCTTCATCTACAAACAAGATGCCACCTAACGCTTTTTTCACAAGGTCCCTTGTCTTTTGGGCTGTATGACCAATGTATTCCCCGACAAGATCTGCCCTCTCCGCCTCAATCAGGTGCCCTTTTGAGAGTACATTCATGTCACAAAACAACTTTCCAATCAACCTCGCAACAGTCGTCTTACCCGTACCAGGATTACCTTTGAACATCATATGAAGCACTTGCCTCTCTGTTTTCAATCCTACTTCTTCCCGCTTTTTGTTCACATATATCCATGCATAGATTTCCTTGACCACTTTTTTCATTTCCTGTAACCCTACTAATTCCCCCATTTCCCGTTCTATTTCCTGCAAAATTGCATGGTTGGTAGGAGTAAGCGGCTCCTCAAGTGTTTGTACATGGGTGACTCTCAGCGGCTTTTTTTGCCCATTTAAGACAATATTTATTTTCCCATTTTGATTTTTTATAGGTTGATCCAAGAATGTCCACCTCATTTCCACGCCAAAATCCGACATATCCTGATGCAATTCATAAGATCCTTTACCATTTTCTCAGTAGATTTACTCTTTTTCGATTTCTTTCAACAATTTTCATATATTTTCATCAAACTATTGACAAACTTGTCATATTATGCGCTTTCCCGAGAAATAATTACCCCTTTTCGAGCGTATTATTTCCTCAATAAAACAAATGGAGAGAATTTCTCCATTTACTAACTAAATATATGATAATTAGTGAGCTATATGTTTCTTTTATTCAAAATAAAAAACCAGCATTTAGCTGGTTTTACGCTTCTGTTTCAATTTGCACGTTCTTTGATGGAGAAAAGGTAGAGATGGCATGTTTATAAATCAACTGCTGCTTTCCTTCTGTTTCCAAAAGCACAGTGAAATTATCAAACCCTTTAATTAATCCGCGAAGTTGAAACCCATTCAGCAAGAATACCGTTACACTTGTTCCATCTTTTCTTAATTGGTTAAGAACTTGATCTTGGATATTTATTGATTGCTTCATCTTTTCTTCCTCCTCTTATCTCTATCTTCCTTACTTATTCGCCTCAAGTCGAAGCTTTCCTGCTATAACCGTGAAAATTTGTGATAACTTTTGCTCAAAATCTGCATTTGTCATGTCAAACCAAGTGACATCCATTTTATTGCGAAACCAAGTGAGCTGTCTTTTAGCATATCTTCTTGAGTTCTGCTTTAAGTCATCCACAGCCTGTTCTAACGTTACTTTTCCATCCAGGTATGCGTACAGCTCTTTATAGCCGATTGCTTGAATGGACTGGCAATTGCGAATCCCCTTGTCATAAAGAGTCTGCACTTCACTTAGCAAACCCTCCTCCATCATCAGGTCCACTCGTAGATTGATTCTTTCATACAACACTTCTCTATCCATGGTTAGACCAATCAAGGCAATGTCGTACAAAGGTTCAGGTTGTTGGGTATCCTGGTACTCGGACATGGTCTTCCCAGTAGTATGGAATATTTCCAGCGCACGGATTACTCTTCTCACATTATTAGGATGAATATTTGCTGCACTTTTCGGATCAATTTCAGCAAGCTCTTGATGTAACTTTTCCACCCCAATCTCTTGACTTCTTTTTTCAAAACGAAGACGAGTTTCCTCATCTTTCCCACTTTCTGAAAATTGGTAGTCATATAGGACAGATTGAATATATAGACCCGTTCCACCGACAATGATTGGGATTCGACCTCTTGAAGTTATTTCGTCAATCTTATTCCGAACATCTTGTTGGAATTCTGCGACAGAATACGCTTCTTGAGGTTCTTTAATATCAATGAGATAGTGAGGGATTTCCTGCATCTCTTCTTTTTTTATTTTGGCAGTTCCAATATCCATTGTCTTGTAGATTTGCATGGAGTCTCCGCTGATAATTTCACCATTGATCCTTTTTGCCAGTTCTACACTTGTTTTTGTTTTCCCTACAGCTGTAGGACCTATGATTACAATAACTCTTTGTTTCTCTCCCACCGCTCACTCACTCTCTCAATTATTCTTTATCACAAGATATCATTATACCCATTTTTACCAGAGTCCAATCTCATTGATAAAAAATTCTTATTTTTACATGACCCGTTTAAACATTTTTTCCAATTCATAAGATGAAAAATGAATGAGAATTGGTCTTCCATGAGGGCATGTAAACGGATTTTCAGCTTCCCTCAACGTATTTAAAAGTGCCGTTATCTCATCTTGTCTAAGATGATGATTGGCCTTTATGGCTGCCTTGCAGCTCATCATGATTGCCGCTTCTTCTCTTAAGTCCGAGATGTTAATCTTCTTCTTTTCTAAACATAAATTAATCATTTCATCTATTGTTTCTCTTTCTTCTCCTTTTGGAAACCAAACTGGATGAGCCCTTACGATGTAAGTTTGGTGACCAAAAGGTTCCAGCATAATGCCTACTTCTGCGAAAGCTTCGGTATGATCTTCAAGAAACAAATATTCGTCTAAAGAACATTCAATGGTCAAAGGAACAAGAAGCTCTTGTAAATTTCTTTCTTCCCGGCCAAGTTTTTGATAATAATATTCGTAGTTGATTCGCTCTTGTGCTGCATGCTGGTCGATTAGATATAACCCATTTTCATTCTGCGCTACGATATAGGTACCATGCATCTGTCCTATAGGATAAAGGGTAGGAATACGAGATTCCCTTTTTTTCTCAGGGAGAGATTGGTGCTGCTTTTCAATTCTCTCTTCCTCGTCAATTGAAACATTCAAATACGTTTCATCCTGATTTTCTTGGCTATCTTCGTAATTGTCGGTTTGTCCCCATGTTACAGAAGGTTCAGCAACCTGAAACGTTCTACTTTCTTCTTTTTGCTTGATAAAAGTTGGTTCCTGTTTTGGTTCGGGACGTTCAAGCGGAAAACTTTCATCAAGTGTAAAGGTTTGTTGAGTAGGTTTTGGTTCCTCCGTGTAACTTGGCTGCTTTCTTGGGCTGTTGGAAGGAATAAGTTGTTTCTTCTGGAATGCATCTTTTATCCCATCTGCAACCAGTCTGTACAGTTCGTCCTCTTTACTCAGTCTTACTTCTAATTTGGCAGGGTGCACATTTACGTCTACTAAAAGTGGATCCATTAGTACTTCTAAGTAGACAATCGGATATCTCCCAATTGGCAGGAGTGTATGATAACCTTCTTGAATTGCTCTTACCACTGTATAGTTCTTCACATAGCGCCCATTAATAATCGTTGAGATATAATTTTTGGATGCTCTTGTCACTTCCGGCAACGCAATATACCCTTTTACTTCAAAATCCAAGGAAGTAAAGTGAATAGGTACCATTTTCTTCGCGATATTCATTCCATAGATGGCAGCTAAAACGTGCAGACTATCACCATTTCCGTTTGTAGCAAGCATCCTTTTGCCATTATGGCTAAGACGGAAGGAAATAGAAGGATGTGCTAATGCAAGCCGATTCACCATATCAGATATATTGCCTAATTCCGTGTGGATCGTTTTCATATACTTTAATCGTGCAGGAGTATTAAAAAATAAGTGTTGCACCACAATATCGGTCCCTTTTCGACTGCTCGACAGTTCCTGGGTTTCCAACACTCCACCTTTGAAACTCAAATGAGTCCCTGCACCTTCTCCTGTACTTGTGGTGATGTCAAAGAGAGAAACGGAGGCAATACTCGGTAGTGCCTCTCCCCTAAAACCAAGGGTCCGGATACGGAACAAATCATTTTCATTCTTTATTTTACTTGTTGCATGGCGTTGAAATGCCGTGAGACAATCCTCCTGCTCTATTCCATCTCCATTGTCCAGCACACGAATCTTTGAAAGACCAGCTTCTTCGAGTTCAATTTCAATGATGGTAGAATTTGCGTCAATCGCGTTCTCCACCAACTCCTTTACAACTGAAGCAGGTCGTTCAACTACTTCGCCAGCAGCTATTTTATTTGCTAAACTCTCATCTAACTGGACAATCTTTCCCATTCTATTGCCTCCTTCCTTTTTATGATTTCACTTTTAATAACTTTTGAATTTCGTGCAGTTTATTTAACGCTTCAAGCGGTGTCGTTTCAAGCAACTCTAATTTTTTGAGCTTCTCAAGAGCTGTTTTTTCACTTTTAGACAGTTTGTCCATCTGCTTTTTATCTTCTGTTTCTGCAAAGAAAGACAGTTGTGTAAGTGGATCTTGTTCTACTTTCTGACCTTCTTTTGTTGCAGCCACTTCGACATGTTCGCTCTTTGGCTGACTTTCTAATTTTTCTAAAATGGTTTGGGCTCTTGTTATTAATTCTTCCGGAAGTTCCGCTAATTCTGCCACATGAATTCCATAGCTTTTATCTGCTGGCCCTTCTTTCATTTTATGAAGAAACACCACTTTCCCATTTTGCTCGACGACGCTGACATGAATATTCTTAAGCTTGTTAAGCTCTTTGTCTAAGGAAGTCAATTCATGATAATGGGTAGAGAACAAGGTTTTTGCTCCAATTTTATCATGGATATACTCTATTAATGCCTGGGCAAGTGCCATACCATCATAAGTGGATGTTCCACGGCCGATTTCATCAAAAAGAATCAAGCTGTTCTGTGTTGCATAGACAATGGCGTTACGTGCTTCCAGCATCTCGACCATAAAAGTACTTTGACCAGAGATTAAGTCGTCCGCAGCTCCAATTCTTGTAAATATCTGATCGAAAATGGGAAGGGACGCCTCTTTTGCCGGGACAAAACAACCAATCTGAGCAAGAATGGCTGTCAGGGCCACTTGACGCATATACGTACTTTTACCAGACATGTTAGGTCCTGTGATAAGCAGCATCTCATTTTCCTTATCCATCCACGTGTCATTTGGTACATACTCATTTGCATCCATCACTTTTTCCACTACCGGATGACGACCTTCTGTGATATACACCTTTCTTTCATCGTTAAAGGAAGGTCTTGTGTAGTACCGGTCCTCACTGATGGTTGCGAAGCATTGTAGAACATCGATTTCACTGACTGCTTTTGCTAGTTTTTGCAGTCTTGGAATATATGCTTTCACTTCTTCTCTTAACTTTAGGAAAAGCTCATATTCTAGTGCAACAATTTTTTCTTCTGCTTCTAAGATTAGTGTCTCTTTTTCTTTTAATTCTTCTGTGATATAACGTTCTGCATTAGCAAGTGTCTGCTTTCTCTCATACCTGCCCTCAGGAAGAGAGGAGATGTTCGCTTTTGTTATTTCAATATAATATCCAAAAATACGATTATAACCTATTTTAAGAGACCGTATGCCCGTTAAATCTCGTTCTCTTTTTTCTAATTCAGCTATCCAAGTCTTGCCGTTTCTTCTTGCATCTCTGTATTTATCCAGTTCTTCATGGAAACCATCTTTCATCATGTTTCCCTCTTTAACCGACATAGAAGGCTGTTCTAGTAAGCTATCATGAAGAAGTGCCGTCAATTCTTCACACTCATCCATGTTGTCGAGTATGACAGTATTATCTATTGGAAGCTTTTCCACCATTGACTTAAGAAAAGGGATCTGAGATAGAGACTTACGTAGTTGCACAAGGTCTCTTGCATTTACATTTCCAAATGCCACCCTTCCGGCAAGCCTCTCTAGATCATACACTTCTTTTAATAACTCTCTTATTTCTTGTCTTGTAAAATACTCATTAATAAGCGTTTCTACTAGATCATGACGTTGTTCGATCTGTTTAGAATTGATTAACGGCCTGTCCACCCATTGCTTTAACAAGCGTCCACCCATTGCTGTCACGGTTTGATCTAACAACCAGAGCAAGGAACCTTTTTTCCCTTTTGAACGAATGGTTTCTGTCAACTCAAGGTTGCGTTTTGAAAAAAGGTCTATTTTCATCGATTGATCTAATTCAAAAAACCTTGCAGGTTGAAGATGATCAAGACTTCGTTTTTGTGTTCTTTTTAAATAATGGAGTAGTCGTCCAACAGACATTTGTAACTTCTCTTGTTCCAAATTTTTAACAATTTGGTTAAATTCCATTGGGATATCCGTTGCTTCCTCATAAGAACATGTGGTAATCATTCTTTCTTTTATCATTTGAACCAGGTCTAGTGGGAAATTTTCAGAAACCACGATTTCCTTTGCTCCAATGGAATATACTTCATTCACAAGTTGCTGCACAGGTCCGGTTATGACAGTCGTATGTAATTCTCCTGTCGAAAGGTCTGCATACGCAAGTCCAAAAGTCCCGTCTTCAAAGTTGGTAATGGTAGTCAAAAAATTGTTTTGTTTGTCTGATAGACCTTTTGTTTCCATGACAGTACCAGGAGTGATGAGTTGAACTACTTCTCTTTTCACAACCCCTTTAGTCTGCTTCGGGTCTTCGACTTGTTCACAAATTGCTACTTTATACCCTTTTTCAATTAGTTGATCTATATAATTTGGAGCCGAATGGTAAGGTACCCCACACATAGGAATTCGTTCTTTTCCTCCACCGTCACGGCTAGTTAATGTAATTTCAAGCACTTGAGATGCTTTTGTCGCATCTTCAAAAAACATTTCATAAAAATCGCCAAGGCGAAAAAATAAAAAGGCATCTTGATAATCTGCCTTTACTCTCAGGTATTGCTGTATCATCGGCGTATAAGAAGCCATCGTAATCCCCCAACTATTGTTTTTTGCTGCTTTATTATATCATATTTTGGTGTATCAGGGGGTTGAGGAATACGTGGAAATCATCAGTGGTAAATTGGGTGTGGTATAATGGGGTGGTATAAAAATTCAAGTGATGGTTATGATTTTGGTTATCATTAAAAGTTTAGTGAGTCTAAATGTCCGAAGTTTTTTGAAAATTGACCGAAGATTTTACGATTTTGACCGAAGATTTCGGAAAGTTGACCGAAGATTTTCAATATTTGACCGAACCTTAATTTGAAATGACCGAACTCCCTATTATTTTGTCCGAACCTATTAAAATTCCAAGGTATTTTGTCCAAAGGTAGAAAAAATGTGACCGAACCAAAAATTCACAACTAAAACAAGGGCATTTTCATTCAAAATCACCAAAAAATCCAGCTTATATTGTCTATTTTCTAAAAAACGAAAAAACCAGGAAGCAATTTGCTCCCCGGTTTCCTCTATTCTTCGTAACCGTCGACGATAAAGTCTGGATTTAAGTCCTCGAACTCATCTTCTTCAACATCCCAGTCATTATCATCCGCCAATGTGTCTGGATGTACTTCTACTGTAATTTTGGTTTCTCCAATAATTTCAGTCAAGAACTCTCTTTCCACTTGTACTTCCACTTTTGCTTCCTTATCCGCGATGCTCGCTTCTAAGCAATTAGGCTGTTGTAGGACCCGCGCTAATACTTCATGATCATCACCGAGGCTGTTTTCATCTTTATACCTCAGCTTCACAACATCTTTGTAGGAAACCGTTTCCGTCACTACTTCCGTCTTTGTATTATCACTGTGTGAATACCAGACGTTAATATCATATTTCCCTTTTACTTCCACGGTATCGTCCACTTTTTTCGCATCATACGTATGGTTAATGACCCAGCATCCTAAAATGCTTGTAGGACGATGCGAGGGACTAATCGTATGTTTAGACTGCGTAAACTTTCTACCTTTGCCGGTTACTGCTCTTGTGATAATTTCTCTGTATTCAGACATTCGAGCATACACCCTCCTCATTACAATCTTCATTTCATCCTATGCGGGTTAAATGACAATTGTGATTAGATTGAATTTGCTGCATAACTAAATGATTTCTAACACATTAACGTATAGTTCATTGTATGCAAGCTTATCTGGATATGTGCCTATTTTTTGAAAAAATCACAAGGTGCAGCAGACGATAAAAAATCTTACAAAACCAAAGTACCCATTAAAATTTAAAGATTTTTAGGCGGTCTACCACCGCTGTTGATTTCCGCAAATGGCTTCGATTTCCTAGGGGCTGACGTGAGCCTCCTTCGGCTACGCCTGCGGGGTCTCCACCTAGCGCTATCTCCCTCAGGAGTCTTCGCCTTTTGCTCCAATCAACAGCTGAAAATTAAGTAAACCACGGCAGATGTTATTAAATACACTAACATGAAATGAAGTCACTTAGTTGATTGGAGTGGAAGGCGCGCAGACGGAGCAGGGAGGAAGGGACAGGTGTGAGACAGACCCCACAGGCTGCAAGCCGAGGAGGCTCACGGACCGCCCGCAGGCAAGCGAATCGCCTGAAACGGAAATCAACGGTATCATAAAATTTTTATATTAAAAAAAGCATGGAATTAAGCTTCCATGCTTTTCTAAAAATAATTATGAGCAGCTTCCTCCACCGTATGTGGTGTTTTTTACGTAGGAGCCGGTTTCTCCACGAAGGACATCTCCACCTGTTGCAACAATGATTTCGTCTGTAACAGTTTTAGAGATATAAGAAGATACTAATTGTAAAAGGTCGTTCACGTTTGTTTGAGAAGTTTTGAACTCTTGTACAATTGGAATCTCATCCATTTCTGCTAAAATTGCATCTAACTTCGCTTCTGTTTTCTTTAATGCTTCTGTTTTTCCGTAATGCTGGAAGTTTACAGCTTGCTTTTGCAAGCTCTTCACACTTGCAACCATTTCTTTGATCTTTTGGTTCTCATTGATTTGTTCTTCTGCACGCTTGAAGAATTCTACTTCTTCCGTGTCAGCGATCATCTGTGCCAATTCTTTTGCTCTTTCTACTATATCTGCTCTCGTATATTTTGCCATTATTATACCTCCAGTACTTCTTCTGCTACTTCTTCCACCAATTCTCCATCCAATGTCCAAGTTTTCGCTTTGACCACTTTTACTTTGATAATTTTACCGATGACAGATTTTGGTGCTTTAAAGTTAACTAGTTTACTTTTATCTGTGTATCCTGCAAGGACATCCGGATTTTTCTTACTTTCCCCTTCCACTAACACTTCTACAACTTTACCTTCGTACTCTTTTAATTTCTTCGCAGAAATCTCATTCACAAGTGCGTTTAGACGTTGAAGACGTTTTTTCTTCACTTCAAGAGGTACGTTATCCACCATTTTTGCAGCAGGAGTACCCTCACGTGGAGAATAGATGAAAGTATAAGCTGTATCAAATTCCACTTCACGATACAAGGACATTGTTTCTTCAAACTGTTCTTCAGTTTCGTTAGGGAACCCTACAATGATATCCGTTGTTAATGAAGCATTTGGCATTGCCTTTTTGATTTTGCCTACTAACTCAAGGTAACGTTCTCTATCATATTTACGCGCCATCAATTTCAACACTTCAGAACTACCTGATTGAACTGGTAAGTGAATATGGTCGAGAAGATTGCCTCCTTTACCAAGCACTTCCACTAAACGATCATCAAAGTCTCTTGGATGACTGGTGGTGAAACGGATTCGAGGAATGTCAATTTTACGGATTTCATCCATTAAGTCGCCTAGCCCATACTTCATATCCTCAAAATCTTTCCCATACGCATTTACATTCTGCCCAAGCAACGTAACTTCTTTATAACCTTGTGCTGCCAAGTGACGCACTTCTTGAATAATATCCTCTGGACGTCTGCTGCGTTCTTTTCCTCTTGTATAAGGCACAATACAGTACGTACAGAATTTGTCACAGCCGTACATGATATTTACCCAAGCTTTGATTTCACCTTTGCGGTTCTTTGGAAGGTTTTCAATAACGTCCCCTTCTTTGGACCAAACTTCTACCACCATTTCTTTGGACATATACGCGTCTTTTAAAATGTTAGGAAGTCGGTGAATATTATGGGTACCGAAGATCATGTCAACTTGCTGATATGTTTTCAATATTTTATTTACTACTGATTCTTCCTGGGACATACAGCCGCATACACCAATCAACAAGCCTGGTCTGGATTTTTTCAAAGTTTTTAAGTGTCCTAGTTCACCAAAAACTTTGTTCTCTGCATTTTCCCGGATGGCACAGGTATTTAAAAGAATAACATCCGCATCGTTCACAGTATAGGTTGGTTCGTATCCTAATGCAAGGAAGATCCCCGCCATTACTTCTGTGTCATGTTCATTCATCTGACAACCATACGTACGAATATAAAATTTCTTGCCGACCCCAAGGTTTTTAAATTCTTCAGAAATAGAAAAGTCTTGGTAGGCAACTTCTTCTTTTCCACGTTTTTTCGCATCTTTTAGGGAAGGTGGTACATAAACAGATTCAAAGTATTTGCTGAAATCCTTTTCGGATTTTTTGTCCGAAGAATTTCCAGTGACTACTTGTCCTGCTTCCACTCTTTGTTTCTCATTCATTGTGATAACTCCTTTCCAGAAAAGTAGAGCGCATAAAACTCTACACATTAACATAGTATATAATTTTATGGCTTCTTAAACAATAAATATGGAGAAGTTTACATAAATCTACATATTTACGATAAATTAAAGGTCCTACATATTAAACACATAACAAGAGAGACACTGATGAGGTGTCTCTCTATGGTTATTACGATATAATCCCTAGTTCTTTTCCAGCTTTTTCGAAAATGTCTAGAGCTTCTTGAAGTTCTTCTTTTGTGTGTTGTGCAGTTACAATTGTTCTTACACGTGCCAGTCCTTTTGCAACTGTTGGGAATGCGATACCTTGGGCAAAAACTCCGTATTCTAACAACTTATCAGAGAATTTATGTGAAAGAGCTTCGTCCCCTACGATAACAGGTGTAACTGGTGTTTGGCTTTCTCCAGTATCAAAGCCTAGTTTCATAAGTCCATCTTTAAAGAATTTCGCATTGTCCCATAACTTTTCAATAAGTTCAGGCTCTTCAAGTAAAACTTGGATTGCTTCATCGCATGCAGCAGTTACTGCTGGTGGATGTGAAGTACTGAAGAGGAACGGACGGCCTTTATGAATTAGATAGTCAATTAAGGAACGAGAGCTCGCTACATAACCTCCAAGAACACCGACCGCTTTACTTAAGGTACCAACTTGAATATGCACACGGCCATCCAATCCAAAGTGGTTGACGGTACCACGTCCGTTTTCACCTAGTACACCTGAAGCATGCGCATCATCTACCATTACAAGTGCATCATACTTTTCAGCTAGCTCGACAATTTTATCAAGCGGAGCAATATTTCCATCCATGGAGAACACGCCATCCGTTACGATTAGACGCTTGCGATAGTCGCTGGATTCTTTTAATGCACGTTCTAGATCTTCCATGTCAACATGCTTGTACACTTTTCGAGCAGCCTTTGTTAAACGAATTCCATCGATAATGGAGGCATGGTTTAACGCATCAGAGATTACAACATCTTCAGGAGATAGAATAGCAGAAAGGACTCCTTGGTTTGTTGTAAATCCGGATTGGAAAACAAGACTTGCTTCTGTATGTTTAAATTTTGCTAGTTTTTCTTCTAATTTCTCATGCATGGTGAAGGTTCCGGCAATGGTACGGACTGAACCTGTCCCGGCACCATATTTTTCTGTAGCTTCTAAGGCAGCCTTCACTAAACGAGGATGGGTAGTCAATCCTAGATAGTTATTGGAAGATAGCTGAATCACTTCTTTGCCGTTGATCACAACTTTGGATCCTTGATCGGACTCTAACGGTACTAATTTACGGAATGTACCTTGTTCTTTCATTTGATCTAATTCTTCTTGTAAGTATTCAAAACCTTTCATGTTAACCCCTCCTGTTTACTATTATGGATGTAGTACAACTTTACCACATTGACCAGAAATCATTAAATCAAAGCCTTTTTCGAACTCTTCAAGTGGAAAGTGGTGAGTAATCATCGGTTTCACATCTACCTGACCTGACTTTAGAAGACTTGATACTTGCTGCCATGTAGAATACATTTTTCTACCTGTAATACCTTGAACCGTAACACCCTTGAAAACAATATCGTTCGTGATATCAAGCTCTACAGGACGGACAGGTAAGCTCAAAATAGATACTCTTCCTCCATTTGTAATCATTTTAAATCCTTGATTCATAGCAATAGGGTGGCCTGACATTTCACAAACCACTTCCACACCATGTCCTTCTGTCAACTTCATCACTTCTTCTACCGGGTTAGTTTCTTTCGCATTGATAACTGTGGTAGCACCCATTTTCGTTGCAAGATCTAAACGATATTCATTCAAGTCAATGGCAATAACTTGGGAAGCACCTGCCGCCTTTGCAACACCAACAGCCATGATCCCGATAGGACCGCAACCAATTACTGCTACGGATTTTCCAGTAACATCGCCTGCAAGTACTGTATGAACCGCATTTCCCATTGGCTCTTGGACAGAAGCAACATCATAAGGCATATCGTTAGGATTTTTCCAAACATTTACCGCAGGAAGAGCGACATATTCAGCAAAACAGCCTTGTGTGTCAACTCCAATAATTTTTGTATCTTTACAGATGTGGTAGTCCCCTTTTAGACATTGTGGACATTTGTAACAAACGATGTGTGTCTCAGCGGAAACTTGGTCGCCTAATTGAACATTAGTAACCTTGCTACCTACTTCCACAATTTCTCCAGCAAATTCATGACCGAAAGCATACGGTGGGTTTACCCTGCTTTGTGACCACTCATCCCATGTATAAATATGAACATCCGTACCACAAATGGATGTTGCTTTTACTTTTATTAAAACTTCATCATCTTTAATTTTTGGTATATCTATCATTTGAAGTTCTGCACCATATCCTCGATGATGCTTCACAATTGCCTTCATTTTTCCATTCACAGAGAACACTCCCTTATAAAAATAAAACTAACATTCTTAAATACTAGTAAGAGTGTATCATCTATAAGGATTTGTGTAAACCGATTTGTCCACTGGAGAAGGACAACTGATTATGTCAGATAAAAAATAATGACTTTTTTTGATTCCGAAGAAAGCGTTTACAATTTTAATAAAAAAAAGTCCCGGCATTAAATCCAGGACTTCGTTTGTGTGTTACATAAATTCTTTCACTAAATCATTAAATTGGTCTTCATCTAACTGAAGATCTGCTTTTGCCAGAGGCTCAGCACTATAGTTTGGAACCATATCCTGATAGGATTGTTGATCTTTATTCTGATAGATTAATCCTGTTACCAGTCCATTATGCTCCATTAAGGTCTGCATTGCAGACACTTTATTATGAGGATCATAAGCTTCAATATCAGCCAACTTTGTCAAGTTTTCTTTAAACCAGTCATATGTGTTTACTTTATTATATGTAACACACGGGCTGAACACGTTAATTAAAGAGAATCCTTTATGGTTAATTCCTTGTTCGATCAAGGAAGTCAAATCTTTTAAATCTGTTGAGAAACTTTGTGCTACAAATGTCGCACCTGCTGTTAGCGCCATTTCCATGACAGATAGTGAGGATTCAATGGAACCTTGTGGAGTGGATTTCGTTTTAAATCCTACTTCACTACGCGGTGAGGTTTGGCCTTTTGTTAGTCCATAAATCTGGTTATCCATTACGATGTATGTAACATCAATATTTCGACGGATAGCATGGATTGTATGTCCTAAACCAATGGCAAAACCATCTCCATCTCCACCTGAAGCGATAACTGTAAGATCCTTATTCGCCATTTTCACACCTTGTGCGATAGGTAGAGAACGTCCATGAATACCATGAAAACCGTAAGAGTTGATATATCCAGAAATACGTCCGGAACACCCGATACCAGAAACTACTGCTAGGTTTTCCGGTTCTAGTCCAACATTCGCGGCAGCACGTTGAATGGCAGCTTGTACCGAGAAATCTCCACAACCAGGGCACCAGTTAGGTTTTACATTATTTCTAAAATCTTTAAACGTTGCCATTTATAACAACTCCTTGCATTTTGTGTGGATTTCTTTCGGTAAGAATGGATCCCCATCGTACTTCAAGAGACTACGGATTTTTTCATGCTCGCCTACATTCATTTTAAGGATGTTAGCAAGTTGTCCTGTAGCATTGTACTCCACAACAATAACTTTTTTAGCCGCTTTGACAAGTGGTGCAATTTCTTCTGTTGGGAATGGGTGGATAAGGCGGATTTGTGCGTGGTTAGCTTTCACTCCATCCTTCTCCAATCTTTCCATCGCCTCTTCGATCGTCCCGCGCGTCGAGTTAAAACCAACAAGCAGTACATCTGCTTCTTCATGTTTTGCACTAACATGAACTGGCGTATTGAATTTAAGATTATTTAACTTACGAAGACGCTTGTCCATTTGTGCTTGTCGATTCGCAGCAACCTCAGAAGGTTTACCCGTTTCTTCGTGTTCTACACCTGTAACGTGATGAATGCCGTTTTTCATACCAGGAAGGACCCGTGGGGAAACGCCATCTTCGGTTACTTCATAACGTTTGAAATATGCTTTATCGTCAGATGCAGGAATCTCCTGGTTAATATCAAGCTTTCCTCGTCTGATCTCAATGTTTTTGTAATCTAATGCTTCAACAGACTGCTTTCCAAGGGACAATTGTAGATCTGTCAACAGAATTACCGGTACTTGATACTCTTCTGCAATGTTAAATGCTTCAATTGTATCGTAGAAAGCTTCTTGTACTGTACTCGGAGCCATGACTACTTTAGGGATTTCTCCATGTGTACCATAGATCATTGCCATTAGGTCTGACTGTTCAATTTTTGTCGGTAACCCTGTACTTGGTCCGCCACGTTGCGTGTCTACGACTACTAGTGGTGTTTCTGTCATACCGGAAAGTCCGATTGCTTCCATCATTAAGGAAAGGCCTGGTCCTGCTGATGCAGTCAAAGTACGCACACCTGCATAGTTAGCACCAATTGCCATCGTACATGCAGCAATCTCATCTTCCGTTTGAATAACGGTTCCACCGAATTTTGGAAGTTTTTTAATTAAGTATTCCATAATTTCAGATGCTGGAGTAATTGGGTATGCCGGCATAAAACGGGAACCAGCAGCTACAGCACCCAATGCAATCGCATCATTTCCGATCATGAACAGACGCTTGTTACCATCTGCTTTTGCAAGCTGCATTGTTTCTACACTTTCAGCTTGATCTTTAATAAACTGAACACCTGCTCGGATTGCATCCATGTTTTTCTCAACGATGGATTCACCTTTACGACCGAATATTTCTTGCACAACCTCACGGAATGCTTCCGCATCTAGATCAAGGATGGCACTTGAAGCTCCGACTGCAACCATGTTCTTCATCAATGAAGTTCCAAGTTCCGTAGCAATTTCCGTAAATGGTACAGCATACAATGTAGCTACCCCATCCTCTGGTATACTAGGTTTAAACTTTGCATCCGCAATTACCACTCCACCTTCACGAAGCTCATGATAGTTTACGTCGATTGTTTCTTGGTCAAACGCTACTAATATATCAAGGTCGTCGGAAATGGAACGGACCTGAGTTGTGCTCACACGAATTTTGTTGTTCGTATGTCCACCTTTGATACGAGAAGAAAAATGGCGATAACCATATAAGTAATAGCCTAAACGATTTAATGCAATGGAGAAAATCTCACCAGTACTTTCGATACCTTCCCCTTGTTGCCCTCCAACTTTCCATGAAAGTTGATTGATCATGTGCCTTACACCCCTTTAACTACGTTCGTTTTCAGAATTTTGTACAATATTTATTGTAGCATTATTCCCATTATATAACTAGAAGCTACCTATTAAATAAAAATAAGAAAAAACCGCTGAATATGTACTAAACGCTTTCATTGTAGACCTAATTATTTAAAAATACAAGCCTTAGATTTAATTTCTTTCGAAAAATTTGGATATTTTAACCGTACAGTTTATGGGCTGAAAACCGCTTAATGCCCCTCTTATTTAGGGAACCTTTTAAAGAAATTATCAAATAAAAAGCCTTTTACTTCTGTTTCAGAATAGTATTTTAATAAACTATTTATTAAATGATAATAATCTTCCATTCTCCCTAAGCTCTTTACAGTCTGATCAATTCCGTCAAAGTCTGAACCAAATCCTATATGATTTACTGCTCCTAGTGTACAAAAATGTTCCACATGACGGAGAATATCAGGAATACTCGCCTGTGGATCGCTTGTTAAGAATGAAGGAACAAAGGTAACCCCTATTGCTGCATCCTTTTGGATAAGCGCTTGTATTTGTTCGTCCGATAAGTTCCGTTGGTTAGGACAAATCTCTTTGCAATTGGAATGTGAAGCAATTACGTACTCAGCTAAGTCCATTACATCCCAAAAGCCTTTAACAGAAAGGTGGGAAACATCTGTCCAAATAAAATGGTCGTTGTTCAGTTTCACAACCTGTTTTCCGAATGAACTTAGCCCAGCACCTCTTTCTTCTAAGATCCCATCTGCAACTGCATTAGCATGATTCCAAGTTAACCCGACAGACGAGATTCCTAATCGATACAATGTTCTCAGTTTTTCCATATCCGTTCCTATTGCGTCACAGCCTTCTAATGACAAAATGGCTCCTATTTGCCCTTCTGTCAACTCGTCGATATCCTTTTTGGTGGTAACAAGTTTCATATTTGGGAATTTGTTTATGATCTCTTCATAAAATAGATCAATCATTTCCAAGGCTACATCAAAAGCTGATTCCTGCCTTACTTTTTCCGGAACATACACAGCAAAACATTGTACTTTAGCAGCCGACTTCTTTAATCCGTCCCACGTTACATGCAACACTTCACTATCTTTAAAAGAAATCTCTCTATTTTCCCACATTCTCCAAAGCACATCGCAGTGCGCATCAAAAATCCTCAAGAACAGCCCCTCCAGTATTGTGAATCAGCATGTAATCTGCACCATTGAATTAGAATAAAACAAACCTGTTTGCAATTACAAGCAAACAGGTTTAGTAAACGATTATTTTATCTCGGCTCCACTATCAATTTGATAGCCGTTCTTTCCTCTCCGTCAATCAGAATATCTGTAAACGCTGGGATACAGATTAAATCCACTCCACTTGGTGCAACGAATCCTCGCGCTATTGCAACGGCTTTTACTGCCTGATTAAGTGCCCCAGCCCCTATGGCTTGGATTTCGGCACCCCCACGTTCTCTTAAAACCCCTGCTAAAGCCCCTGCTACAGAATTTGGGTTTGACTTAGCTGAAACCTTTAATATTTCCATTTCTAGCTCCTCCTTAACATTTACAGTATATGGTGAAAGACCCATAGATGAATGAATTGTTAATAATTTCATTCCTACTATATTCAGGAAGAGCTCTGTATATGCCTCAACTTATATTGCAATCGTCGAAATATTCTATCTTCTCTTTTAGTCAAAGAAAGGATGATCCTCATTAATCATCAGTGGCTGAATCTTCTTCGCCTTCCCGGTCTTCATATCTACATCTATTAGAACCCCGTTTAACTGAGCCCTTCCTTCGGTCACTTCAAACCTTACCGGCAGAGCAGTTGTGAAACGCTTGAGGACAGCTTCTTTCTCCACGCCTAGAATGCCATCATAAGGACCAGTCATCCCTACATCCGTTATATATGCCGTTCCTTCTGGTAGAATTCTATAATCATTCGTTTGCACATGAGTATGTGTTCCTACCACACCTGTCACTCTTCCATCGAGATACCAGCCAATTGCTTGCTTCTCACTAGTTGCCTCAGCATGAAAGTCTACAAAGATAAATGGTGTTCTTTTCTTTGCTTCCTCAACAAGCTCATCAACTTTATTAAAAGGACAGTCTATTGGCGGCAAGAAAGTACGCCCTTGTAAATTTATGACCGCAAGTTCTTTTCCTTCAAAAGGAACATAGGCAATCCCTTTCCCTGGATTAGAACTTGGAAAATTTGCAGGTCTAATCATATGCTTAGCACCTTCGATAAATTCAAATATCTCTCTATTGTCCCAAGTATGGTTTCCAAGTGTGACAAGATTTGCACCGGCTTTTAAGAAACCTTGGTAGATTTTTTCGGTTATTCCTTTTCCACCGGCTGCATTTTCTCCGTTAACGATGGTTACAGCCGGTCTATATTTACTTTTTAATTTTGGCAGATATTCGTTTACCATTTTTCTACCTGGTGATCCCACTACATCTCCAATAAATAAAATCCTCACAATCACTAATCCCTTCTAACAATCAATTTCTCATTTAAGTTTTACATATGTAGGCGCTGTATGCAAATGTACGACGAATTATCAATTCATTTATGGAATTACTACCTTACTTCTGTAGATTGCGTTCCAGGTGTTTCCTTTGGGCGGTGCTTGAGCCTCCTGCGCTTAGGGGTCTCAATCTACCGCTATCTCCCTCAGGAAAAGAAAGGCTTAGGCAGCGTTTCTTCGCACGAAGAAAATGTGCTAGCATTTTCGTTGAGTCTCACACCTTGCAATCCAATCTACAGAGAATATTCCGTTTCATCATGTGTATTATTTTATTCAAATCATAAGAAGAAAAAAAAATAAAGCGGTGCAAGCACCACTTTATTTTGCATACTCTACGGCTCTTGTTTCACGAATAACCGTTACTTTAATATGTCCTGGATAATCCAGTTCTTCTTCAATGCGTTTTCGGATATCTCGTGCTAATCGATGAGCCTCAAGATCGTCAATGGTATCTGGTTTCACCATGATGCGAACTTCACGTCCCGCTTGTATCGCAAAGGACTTTTCGACACCTTCATAGCTTTCGGAGATTTCTTCCAACTTTTCAAGTCTGCGGATATAGTTTTCCAACGTCTCACTACGCGCTCCTGGTCTCGCCGCAGATAATGCATCTGCTGCAGCAACCAAGACTGCAATGATAGAAGTTGGCTCTGTATCACCATGGTGGGATGCGATACTGTTAATGACAACTGGATGTTCTTTATACTTCGTTGCCAATTCCACTCCGATTTCCACATGGCTTCCTTCCACTTCATGGTCGACAGCTTTTCCGATATCATGTAGCAATCCAGCGCGGCGGGCAAGTGTTTCATCCTCACCTAGCTCAGCAGCCATTAGGCCTGATAGGAATGCTACTTCCATGGAATGTTTAAGAACATTTTGACCGTAGCTTGTACGGAATTTCAGGCGACCCAAAATCTTGATTAAATCAGGGTGCAATCCATGTACACCAACTTCAAATGTTGTCTGCTCTCCCATTTCACGAATGTATTCGTCTACTTCACGTCTTGATTTTTCTACCATTTCCTCAATACGCGCAGGGTGAATACGTCCATCTTGGACAAGCTTATCTAAAGCAATGCGTGCAGTTTCACGTCTGATTGGATCAAAACCTGATAAAATAACTGCCTCAGGGGTATCATCAATAATAAGATCAATACCTGTAAGTGTTTCAAGAGTACGAATATTACGTCCTTCACGACCAATGATTCGGCCTTTCATTTCATCATTTGGTAAGTTAACGACGGATACTGTTGTCTCAGCCACATGGTCGGCGGCGCAACGTTGAACGGCTAAAGAGAGAATCTCTCTTGCCTTTTTATCCGCATCTTCTTTTGCTCTGTTTTCGCTTTCTTTAACCATAAGAGCAATGTCGTGGGATAATTCGTTCTCAACACGATCCAAAATGATATGTTTGGCTTCTTCGCGTTTTAATGCTGAAATGCGTTCTAACTCTTCTTGCTGTTTACGCACTATATCATCCACTTTGCTTTCTAATTCTTCAATATGCTGTTGTCTATCGTTTAAAGAATCTTCACGCCTTTCTAATGCTACTTCTCGCTTATCAAGCGATTCATCTTTTCGATCCAGATTCTCTTCTTTTTGCATTAAACGATTTTCTTGTTTTTGCAGTTCGCTTCTACGATCTCGAATATCACGTTCAGCTTCAGTTCGAAGTTTGTGAATTTCGTCCTTCGCTTCCAAAAGTGCTTCTTTCTTTAGCGATTCAGCTTCGCGTCTGGAATCTTCCACAATTTGATCCGCGACACTTCTTGCGCCAGCAATCTTCTGTTCTGCAAT
This sequence comes from Bacillus sp. CHD6a, assembly GCF_001293645.1. Lineage (GTDB taxonomy): Bacteria > Bacillota > Bacilli > Bacillales > Bacillaceae_I > Sutcliffiella_A. The sequence continues at coordinate 22,258 of NZ_LBMD01000024.1, read as the reverse complement.
GGATTTACGAACATAAAAGCCAACAACTACACCGACGATTAGGGCAAGCAAAGCGGAGATAATAATTGGCATAAAATCCATCATTACACCTCCTCTTGCTATGAACTTTTTTCTTGCTAGATTTCATTGTCGGCATGTACATTGTAACAATGTTTGTCAACATACAGCTCAAGGGCTTTTGCTTTTTTATAGCTCTAAAATTCTAACAAAATGTAAATTATACATACTAATTGTAAATCTGTGAAAAATTATTGTCAAGCCTGTCCCGGTAAGGATATGACCTTTTTGGTAAACTAATCCTGTTTTTAATGAAATTTGTAGGAATTTGGGTGGATTTAGTCCTGTTTTAGATCCCTTTAATCTATGATTTTCGTTACAGGGAAACCTCATTAGCATTAAAAATTGAAAGGCCCTGCAATCATGTACAGGGCCTTAGTTGGTGAGTATTAAAAATCTAATTCTTCTTGATCCATTTCTTCTTCCGCTGGAGCGGTTACTTCTTTATCCAATCCATGGTGGTCACGAATTTGCTGATGAATTTCTTTTAGAACATCCTTGTTTTCTTTTAGGAATTGCTTGGCATTTTCGCGTCCTTGGCCAAGTCTTTCTTCATTGTAGGAATACCATGATCCACTCTTTTGGACGATATCCAAATCAGAGCCCATATCAATTACTTCTCCTTCTCTTGAGATACCTTCACCGTACATGATATCTACTTCGGCTACTTTGAAAGGAGGAGCAATTTTATTCTTTACAACTTTAATCTTTGTTTTATTCCCGACTATATCATGACCTTGTTTCAACTGCTCTGCACGACGCACTTCTAGACGTACAGAAGAGTAGAATTTTAGAGCACGGCCACCAGGAGTCGTCTCAGGATTACCAAACATTACTCCTACTTTTTCACGAATTTGATTGATGAAAATGGCAATGGTTTTTGATTTATTGATGGCACCTGAAAGCTTACGAAGCGCTTGAGACATTAGACGGGCTTGAAGACCGACATGGGAGTCCCCCATTTCCCCTTCAATTTCCGCTTTAGGTACTAGGGCCGCTACAGAATCGACAACGATAATGTCTACTGCACCACTTCTTACAAGAGCTTCCGCAATTTCTAATGCTTGCTCACCAGTATCTGGTTGAGAAAGAAGAAGCTCATCTATGTTTACGCCAAGTTTTTGCGCATATACTGGATCCAGCGCGTGCTCCGCATCGATAAACGCAGCTTGTCCGCCTTGTTGCTGAACTTCAGCAATAGCATGAAGGGCAACCGTTGTTTTACCGGAAGATTCCGGTCCATATATTTCTACGACTCTACCTCTTGGATATCCGCCAGCACCTAGTGCAACATCCAATGCCAACGATCCACTAGGAATAGTAGAGATCTTACGTTCTGTTTGCTCCCCTAATTTCATAATGGAACCTTTTCCGAATTGCTTTTCTATCTGTTTTAACGCCATATCTAAAGCAGCTTTACGATCACTCACACAATTTCCTCCTCTTATCTATCAAACTAAATGAATAGTATCTATCAACTACTCTTACTATACCCTTTTTCTATTCGTTTGGCAACTAAAAAACGAACATCCATTCGGTTTTTTTTATGGCTAGTTTTTGGGGTAAACTATTAGGTTTGTTCTAAGGGAAAAAGTGATTTTCTGATGGGATTTTAGTAGAAAATACAAAATTAGTTTTTTGTCTTGAATTTTTGTCTGGGTTTAGAGATAGGGAGAGGACTAACAAAGAGGGCCAGATTTGAAATGTCCGAAGTTTTTGTATTCTTGACCGAAGATATGACGTTGACCTAAGTTTTTGCAAAGTTGACCTAAGTTTTTCAAAAATTGACCGAACAAATTTTTCAAATGACCAAACACTGTGAATTCTTGTCCGTACAGCCACCTTTAATTGTCCGAACCCATATCCAAATTTGTACTAAAATGTCCAAAGTCCTGATACTTTTGTCCGAACCATATTATGCGCGCTCAAATTGCTTCCTTTTCATAAGTTTTTACCGCAAATCCCTTCCGTTCCCACTAACCCCCAAAAAGTCGAGCCCCCATCCATTCCCCAAAAGAAAAAGCAGCTGAAGTCCCCTTCAACTACTTGAACAATTCTTTTAATAGATAGTGACAACCGTATTTTGCCGATCTTTGTCTTATGCCATCTCGCGTTCCGGCTAAGTGTATTTTGTGAACGGTAGCTTCTCCGTTTGGGAGAGCTATTCCGATAAACACTGTTCCAACTGGTTGATTATCCATCGTTTCAGGACCTGCAACTCCTGTAAAACTGATGCCTATATCTGTTTGCAGCAATTTTTTCACGCCGATTGCCATTTCTTTGGCTGTCAGTTCGCTTACTGCTCCATCTTCTTCAAGTGTTTGTCTTTTTACCCCAAGTACGTTTTCCTTTACGCTATTAGTATAGCTAACAATAGCACCTTCCATGACTTTGGAAGCACCAGAGAAACTTGTCATTTTTTCAGAGAATAAACCGCCTGTTAGACTCTCGGCACTGCTAATAGTGTAGTGAGACTCTTGTATCTTTTCAAAAAGGACCGAATAGATGGTATCTTCGTCATACCCAAAAAAGAAATCACCGACTCTTTCCAGAATTTCTTTTTCGCATTGATCAATTAACCGATTTGCTTCGTCAATGGATTGGTGTTTAGCCGTTAATCTGAGTGTAACTTCATTATCACCTGCAAGCGGTGCAATGGTCGGATTTGTTTGTCGGTCAATGATATCTTCTATATCTGTTTCCAGTTGTGATTCCCCAATGCCAAAGAAACGAAGAACTTTGGAGACAATTTGCTCTCTCACTCCAAGTTTGTCTAATAAGTATTCTCTGCCATATACAGAAAACATAGGCTTAAGTTCTTTAGGTGGACCAGGTAAGAGCATGTATGTATGAGAACCTTCTGACAATGCCATTCCAGGGGCCATCCCAAAGTCATTTGCCAAGATAGAGGAGCCTTCTAATACTAGCGCCTGCTTTTTGTTGTTTTCACTCATCACTCTGTGTGATTTATTGAAATAATCCTTAATGTTGGTGAGGGCTTGTTCATCCATTACCAATTGTTTATTAAGCACCCTTGCAATGGTTTCTTTTGTCAGGTCATCTTTTGTTGGCCCGAGTCCTCCAGTGAATAGTAGAAGGTTGGAGCGTTGTTTAGCTGTTGTTATCACTTCTTCTAATCTAGATGGATTGTCTCCGACTACCGTGTGATAAAAGACGTTGATTCCCAATTCTGCAAGTTGCTTTGAAAGGAATTGGGCATTTGTATTACAAATTTGTCCCAAGAGTAACTCAGAGCCTACGGCAATAATTTCTGCATTTCTAATCACGGCACTCTCCCCTTATTACAGTGATATGGTTGGGTCTGGGTAACGCCGCTGGTGATTTCCGCAAATGGCTTCGCTTTCCGGGGGCCGACCTTGAGAGTCCTCACTTCGTTGTGGGGTCTCAACAATGTCGCTACTCCCCCGCAGGAGTCTAAGCCATTTGCTCCAATCATCAGCTATAAATTATAGTAGATAATCGTTTTCTTTTGACTATTTAGAATTAACAAATGCTTGTCTGTTTTTATAGAAGTAATCCCAGCCAGAGTATATGGTAAAAATCATAGCTATCCATAAAGCAATGGTGGCAAATGGGAACCCGATTAATTCAAATGGCAAGTTATGTAATAAAAGTGCGGATACTGCAATTATTTGAGCCCAAGTTTTGATTTTGCCTAGCATGTTCGCTGCTACTACTTCTCCTTCTCCGGCAAGTACTAATCGTAGACCGGTAACAGCGAATTCTCTGCTGATAATGACAATAACAATCCACGCTGGAGCCAATTGTAACTCGACAAGTGCAATTAATGCTGCGGACACCAAAAGCTTATCTGCAAGTGGATCAAGAAACTTTCCAAGGTTGGTTACAAGATTTAGTTTTCTTGCATAATAACCATCTACCCAGTCGGTGATGGACGCAATGATAAATATAAGTGCAGCAAGAAGATGTGTGTATGGAATGGATTCATCTCCAATGGCAAGATCTCCCCAATTTAATGGAGCAAGCATTAGAATCATAAAGATAGGGATCATAAAGATTCTTGACACAGTAATTTTGTTAGGTAAATTCACGTTCATTCCTCCAGCATTCAATATTGCTTTTCCACTATACATAAAATACACAGTTTTGTCTAATGTTTGATTAAGGTTGATAGCTTGATTGTTGGCTTTGTTATAAGCTTTATTCAAAAGGTCTGTACAAAAAAAGCCATCATCCAGATGACTTTATTGTTGACCATTTGATACAAATTTAATAGTGACTCTCTGTGTTGTTACGTCATTTACTGGAAAAGGAAAGTTAAATGGTTCGCCGTTGATCTTCATTTTCGTTGCCGGTACCCAACCCACATTAAATAAGATTTCTTTTTGGGCTGATAAATCGATTGTTTCCGATTCTCCATCTTTAAGCTCTTTGTTAAGGAAGTACTCTCCTGACTCATTACTTACTCCCACCCACGTGTTTCGGCCCTCTGCTGAGATCTCCACTTCGAATTTATCTGTATCCTTTAACTCTAATATCGCATTGGGGCTGTTTGAACTTACTTCGGATAACGTACCCGTTGTCGTTTTTTCTTCTTCTACAGGTTCTTCTTTTTCCGTCTCTTCAGGCTTTTCTTTTTCATCTTCTTGTTCTTGTTCTTCTTCAGCCACGTCTACATTTTCTGATGTCGCAGGGTCAATGACTACGTTTTTGTTTTCCTCCTGAGTGTCAGATGCCCCTCCAACTCCCCAGTTCTGTACAAGTACATAGATGATGGCCACTACAGCAACAAAGGCCAAGAACATTAACACTTTAGGGATAAAATTGAAAACCTTTGTATTTTTTGAAGATGGCACCTGTTTTCGAGTTTTCACTCTAGACAACTGAGGAATTTCATCTTTGTCATTTGCAGGGATATCGTTTTTGTATTCTTCAAAGATTAGTTCAGGATCAAGTCCCACAGCCTCAGAGTATTGTCTGATAAATGCACGGGCATAGAATTGACCAGGCATAATGGAATAATTGCCTTCTTCTATTCCGATTAAATATCTTTTTTGTATTTTTGTAACGGTTTGTAAATCTTCTAATGACAAGCCTTTTTCTTCTCTTGCTTGTTTCAGTCTATTACCTAGTTCTGTCAACAATTACACCTTCCAACATTTTTAGAAATCAAAACCCCCAAAAGGATTCTCATCAAACATATTATTTGGTTGCACTACATCGTAGGTGATTTCTTCGTCTTCATTATTTCTAAGCTCAATAATATAATCGAAATCATCTATTTTATATTCTGTATTTTGCACGAAAATATCAGGATGTTCAACCACTTTTACAGCAGATATCCGCATTATTTCACGAATCAGCTGCCAATGTTTTTCATTTGCCCTTTTGGTTGACACTATACCATCTATAATAAATAGGTTGTCCACATTATATTCATCTTCTATTAATTGACTTCGAATGGTCTGCTTTAACAATGTGCTGGATACAAATAACCATCTTTTGTTAGCACAGACACTTGAAGCTACAATGGACTCGGTTTTCCCTACACGAGGCATCCCTCTGATTCCAATTAACTTATGACCATCCTGTTTAAAAAGTTCTGCAAGGAAATCAACCAATAATCCTAGTTCATCCCGTACAAAGCGGAACGTCTTTTTATCATCTGCATCTCGCTGTATGTATCTTCCATGTCGCACAGCTAACCGATCGCGCAATTTGGGCTCACGCAGCTTTGTAACAGTTATATTATCCATTGTATTAAGGATAGATTCAAGCCGGACTATTTGCTCATTTGAGTCGCTTAGCAATAACATTCCCCTTCTTGCATCATCCACCCCGTTAATTGTCACAATATTGATGGATAGCATTCCTAAAAGGGAAGCAATGTCTCCAAGTAGTCCTGGCCTATTGATATGAATTTCATATTCTAAATACCACTCTTTTTTCTCCATCAAACCCCTTCACCCTCTCTAACAAATCGTTCTTATATATGTTACTTCTATCATATCCAATATTTCTTTAATAAGAAAGTGATTCCTTATGAATTTGGCAACAAAAAAAAGAGAGGTAGAGGCCTCTCTTAATGCGTTCCGTCGTTTTGAACCAATTTAACCATCATATTGGCAATTGCATGTTGCTCTTCTGGGCTTGCCACTTTCCAAAGATCAGCTAAAACTTTCTCTTGCGGGTTTTTTGCTTCTACTTCTTTTGCAAGATAGTCACCGATTTCATAAGCAAGTTGAGAAATAGCTCCATTGTCCATCCCATCATGCTCTGCATGATTTAGACGGTCACCTAAAAAACCTTTCCATTGTTCCCAGTTATCAAGTACTGACATATTAACTCCTCCTTCCACATTTGTTCAAGAGTTAGTATGCGATGCTCCTTCCTGATTTATGCATGGTCTGTTAATTCCATCCTCCGTTTACTCCCAGCGTTTGTCCTGTAATATAAGAAGACTTCTCAGAAAGTAAAAAGCTTACGGAATCGGCAATTTCAGAAGGTTGAGCTAATCTGCCCATAGGTATATCATCACTTATTTCCTGTTTTTCTTCCTCTGATAAATTATTCAGCATTTTTGTAGACACCGCGCCGGGTGCTAACGCGTTGACTCTAATTCCATTCAATGCTACTTCTTTAGCCAACGCTTTTACAAAAGAGAGCTGTGCTCCTTTAGTCATAGAATAAAGCACTTCACATGAAGCCCCTATTTCTCCCCAGATCGAAGAAACCACCACAATATTGCCCCATCTCTTTCTCACCATTTCCGGTAGAAACGCTTGGACGGTTGAATATAATGATGTTATGTTAAGTTGAATCATCTGTTGCTTTGTTTGTTCATCGATGTCTGTCATCAAACCATAAAAGGTTGTACCTGCATTATAGATAATTGCATCAACAGATGAATAGGTGCTATTTTTGAGCTTATGCACGCCTTCATCACACGTTAAGTCTGCTTGAATGGGAATGGCTTTTTCCTCGCCAAATTCTTCTTGTAAATGAAGTACCGATTGTTTATCTTGATGATAATGAAGATAGGTTATGTAGCCTTCTTTCAAAATGGTTCTGGCAATTTCTCTGCCAATATCTCCACTCGCTCCTATTAAAAGTGCTGTTTTGGTCATGTCAATCTCCCTCTTATAAAAAGAAGCCGGTTCGTGTAGTCGCGAACCGGACTTCGTGGCATCTTTATTTTGGCACAACTTGGCACGTTGTAAATGCTTCTTCTTTGATAAAATCCTTAGCTACAGCTTGTAGGTCTTCAAGCGTAATTTTCTCAAGTTGAGGTGTGACCTCAAAAAGGTCCATATTGTTAAATGCATAACGCGTAAATTGGTTTGCGATAAACTCAGGTGAGTTAAGAGCACGCAAGAAGGATCCGATTTTTTTCTTTTTAACTCTTTCCAGTTCCTGTTCTTGAATGGAATTTGGGTCAAACTGCAGCAATATATTTTGAACTCTTTCTGCTAACTTGTCAGGTTCTGAAGTATCTCCGCCTAGCATTGCAAAGCCAAATCCCTTTTCTCCCGTATAGTCATAAGCAAAAGTCTCATCAATCAGGCCGTCATCATAAAGCTTTTGGTAGTGATCAGAGCTTTTTCCGAATAAAAGGTCAAGTAATATGTTCACTGTTAATTCATGCTTGAGAAGCTCCGTTCCTTGTTTGGTTGGATTCGACTCCTTGATACCCACCATACATTTTGACGTATGGACATTCATTTTTAAGACTTTCTTCTTTTCGTTCACCGATGTAGGTTCATCATCAAATTGACGTTTTATTTCTTCTTTCTCTTTAAATGTTTTCTTTCCTTGATTATCTTTGATGAATTGCATCATCTCTGTTGTATCCATCGGTCCTACAACGAATAGGAGCATGTTGCTCGGATGGTAAAAGGTTTCATAACATGTGTATAACAAATCCTTTGTTATGTTGGAAATAGAATCAATAGTCCCTGCGATATCTATTTTAACTGGATGAGTATGGAACATGCTTTCAATCAATCCGAAATAGGCACGCCAATCGGCATTATCCTCATACATCGTGATCTCTTGACCGATAATTCCTTTCTCTTTCTCAACTGTTTTTTCCGTAAAATACGGTGCTTGCACAAAATCCATCAACGTTTCCAAGTTTTGTTCAACATTTGATGTACTGGAGAAGAGATAGGCCGTTCTTGTAAAAGATGTAAAGGCATTGGCAGAGGCACCTTGTTTACTGAAATCTTGGAAAACGTCCCCCTGCTCTTTTTCAAAAAGCTTATGCTCGAGAAAATGAGCAATTCCATCTGGTACCGTTACAAAATCATCCTGACCAAGTGGTACAAATTTATTATCGATTGATCCGTATTTTGTCGTGAATGTTGCATATGTCTTATGAAACCCAGATTTCGGCAGAAGGTACACTTGTAATCCATTCTCAAGCGTTTCATGATATAAGTTCTCTTCTAGTTGTTTAAATTCGATTTTTTCCATCTCTTACGCCTCCTTCCCAGTTAAAAAATAGGTTGTATCGAGTTCCACCAACTTGGCAACTTCCTGAATCTGCTCTTTTGTAACATTTTCTACCCCTTCAAGGAATGCCTCAATTGGTTTGTCAACTTCTGAAACCTCATTGTTGTAGAGGATTTCAATCAATCCTCTTGCAGTATCAATGGTTTCTAGAATTTGATTTTTTATGACCGCTTTGGTCTGAGAAATTTCCCCATCGGTATATTCTCCATGCCTCATCGCTTCAATTTGTTTGTTAATGATTGTTACCGCTTTTTCGTAATTGGAAAAGTCAATACCTGACATGACGAGCAACAATCCTTTATGACTTTCCACCCTTGACGCAGCATAGTACGCTAAACTTTCCTTTTCCCTTACATTGATAAAGAGTTTGGAGTGGGAGAATCCGCCAAAGATTCCGTTAAAGACTTGCAGAGCATAATAAAGGTCATCTTTGAAAGTCACATTCGTTCTGTACCCAATATTTAATTTCCCTTGCTTAATATCCTGGCGTTCTATTACTTCGTTCGGTTCTTTATTATCTTTATTAGGTTGTGTAATAGAAGACGTTACTTTGTTATCCTGATCAGGCAATACAAAGTATCTTTTTACATATTCATCTACTACTTCCTCTTTTATATCACCAACCAAGTAAAGATGAATATCATTTGTTTTTAGCATGTTTTGATAATAGTTATACAGGGATTCTGATGTTATGGCATCTACTTTTTCCTTCTCACCATTTGCACTCAGGCGGTAAGGTTCTTCTGCACACATCTCTTCAATCAGACGTTGGCTTGCATAACGCATTTTATCATCGTATACAGATTGAATTCTTTGTTTTAACGCCCTTTTTTCTTTATCCACTGTCGATGTCTTAAAGCCATTTCCTTCGGTTACGGGCTTCAATAGTACTTCACTCAACAGTTCAATCCCTTTTTCAAGGAGCGGTGTGGAATCTTTTAGAAACTTCTCGTTTGCAATCTCCAACCTCATAGAAATGATGTGATCTTCCCCTTTTTTGCTTAGATCCACTGCAAGGCTAGCTCCATATAATTCATCAAGATATGCCCTGAATTGGGAAGGTTGGGGATGGGACTCTGTTGCGTTTTGAAGAACATACGGCATTAATGCTCGAACTGTCACATCTTCTTCTGATAACGGAGCCTTTACTTTTAATACAATAGTATTCGTCTTGAATTTATTGGTCGGGATAGTGTGAACGTTAATTCCATTAAGGGTGTACGTTCTTTCATCAACTAATTTCAAGAAATCTCCTCCTTTACTTTGATGGGGGCACAACAGATTTCATCCTGTTAATTAATCGTATAAAAATATAGACAGTACTATTCTTTCTATAACGTTCAAAAAATAGTCCTAAACCCAATATAACGTTAAATTAGAAAGATTTACAAGTCAGACAACCTAGAGATGCACAAAATAAAAACACCACGATTATGTGGTGTTTTTACAACTTCTATGGACGCTTTCTTAGTACATGGAAACTAAATTTATCTGCTCTAAAGTAATTAAGTGAATAAAGAATTGGTTCATCATTTTGATCGTAATGCATTTGCTTTAGTACAAGTAATGCCGTTTCAGGTTCACATTCGAGGATAGGTGAAATTTTATCATGATAGCCTAATGGTTCAATATGTGTTACGGCATAAGATATATATCTTCCTGCTTCTTTTTCCAGAAGTTTTAAGAGTGATTCGTTTTTATAAGATTGATAGTCTTCCACAATCGTAGTAGGAATTTTATCAATACAATAAACAACCGGAAGATCATTTGCTGTTCGTACACGTTCAAAATGAAGAACTTCGCGAATTTCTTTATCATTGAATTTAATTAATTCTTCCTCGCTTGGTGTCTCAATGGTGGAAGTCAAGAAGACTGTCCCTGGTTTCATTCCAGCTTGTGAAATCATTTCCGTTACAGAATTTAGCTGTTCAATACCTGACGAGAATAGCGGCTTTGAATTAACAAATGTTCCAACTCCGTGCCTTCTTACAACAATATTTTCTTCTTCCAATACCCGCAATGCTTCTCGCAATGTTGCTCTGCTAACTCCTAGTCGTCGAGACAATTCGAACTCAGAAGGTAATTTCTCTTTTTCTTTATACACCTTGTTCTCAATATCTTGCTTTAATTTGTCTACAACTAGTAAATACAAATGTCTGCTGTCTGACCGAATCGTCATAACTGATCCCCCATTAACCGTTTACAAAACACTTTACATGTTTTCCTATTAATCCAAAATAATATAACACTTTTTAGGGGTAAAATAAATAGAAATTACAGGATTTTGTCGAAAAAGTAAGCGATTTATAAGCTTATCGTTCTTTATGAAAAATAAAAGACGGCTATTCTTAGCCGCCTTTACCTTTACATTTTATGAACCTACATCTTCACTTTGATTTCCTGATACTAATACTGTACGCGGTTTGCTGCCTTCATACGGACCGACTACTCCCCTTACTTCCATGGCGTCAATAAGCCTTGCTGCTCTTGTATAGCCAATACGGAAACGACGCTGAAGCATGGATACAGAGGCAGTCTGCATCTCTAAGACAAGCTGAACTGCATCATCATATAGGTCATCATTTACATCTTCCACTTCTTCATTAATATCTTGAGGAATCATTTCTTCTTGATATTGTGCTTTCTGCTGATCGATTACAAAGTCCACAATTCGTTCGACTTCCTCATCGGAAAGAAATGCGCCCTGTACCCTTATAGGTTTGGAAGCACCGACCGGTAGAAACAGCATGTCCCCTCTACCAAGAAGTTTTTCCGCTCCCCCCATATCCAATATCGTTCTAGAATCTGTTTGAGAAGAAACACTAAAGGCAATCCGGGATGGAATATTTGCTTTAATCACTCCAGTGATAACATCTACAGATGGTCGTTGGGTGGCAATGATTAGATGTATTCCAGCTGCACGGGCCATTTGAGCAAGCCTTGTTATGCAGTCTTCCACATCAGAGGATGCTACCATCATTAGGTCTGCAAGCTCATCAACGATTACCACAATGTAAGGCAAGGATGGCTGTTTCGCCTCTTCATCTTGGTTGTGCCTCTTTATGTAATCATTATAACCCTCGATATTCCTAGTACCGGTGTGGGAAAACAGTTCATAACGACGTTCCATTTCGTTTACTACTTTTTTCAGTGCTTGGGAAGCCTTTTTAGGATCTGTTACAACCGGTGCTAAAAGATGAGGCACCCCGTTATACATGTTCAACTCTACCATTTTCGGGTCAATCATCATCATTTTCACTTCATGAGGCTTAGCACGTACTAAAATACTAGTGATGATTCCGTTTATGCAAACACTTTTTCCGCTCCCTGTTGCACCTGCAACAAGTAGATGGGGCATTTTATTCAGCTCTGCCACAACAGAATCTCCAGAAATATCTCGACCTAAGCCAATCAATAATTTTGCATCTGGCTTTTCGGCCTGTTTAGTATCTAATACTTCTCTTAAGGAAACCATTGCGACTTCATTATTAGGCACTTCTATTCCAATAGCTGATTTACCAGGTATCGGGGCTTCTATTCGTATATCTTTGGCGGCCAAGGCAAGCGCCAAATCGTCGCTTAAGTTTACAATTTTACTTACCTTAACACCCACATCTGGATATACCTCATACTTTGTCACGGCTGGACCAAGATGAACCTTTGTCACTTTTGCTTTAACACCGAAACTAGCAAATGTCTTCTCTAATTTTCTAGCGTTTTGGTAGATGTTTTCATGTTCTGTAGTTTGATGATTCGCTATTGGCTTGTTTAGAAGATCAAGGGACGGAAGAACATATTCCTTATTTTCGACTTCTGTAAACGCCATTGGGCTTGCAATTAGTTCTCTGGCTTCTTCTTGGCCCGAATCTTTGTCATCACTTCTATTAGTAGAAGCTACAGGCTCCGCCTCCACCTGATTTAGTTCTGTTTCTCGGTCATTAAAAGAAGAGATGATAGGAGGAGAGATAAGTTCTTCTGTTGAGGTATCCTCGACAACCAGGACTTCTTCTGTTTTTTCTTTTTTCTCTTCTTTCTGTTTTTTCTCTTCTGCTTGTTTTTCTTTTTTACGTTTGTTACTGTCCTCTTTCCAGCCTTTCATATCTTCCATGAATGCTAGCCATTGGTTCTTTGCAAATCCAAATAAGCCTGCAGCGACTTTGATCACAGTGTCATTGAGGGATTTACCTGTAACTAAAATAATTCCAATTACAATGAATATCATTGCGATCCACTGTGCACCTCTTGCATCAAACAGGAGATGGAACAGAGCAAATAATATGGCACCCATCATTCCCCCACCGAGGTCTGATGTACTTGTTTCTCCGTTTACTTCCAGCCAAAAAAGCTCCCATGTATTGCCGATAACGGATGGATCAGCAAATGAGCCTCCGCGTGAAAGCATCCTGAACAAGGTAACATGGCTCAGCAACAAAACAGACATCATAATAACATACACACCAACCAATTGCCTTGAGAAGAAGGTAGGTAATTCTCTTTTCCAGATGATATATCCAGATAAGAGCAATAACCCAAGAAGCATGAGCATATACCATTCTCCACTAAAAAAACGAAATAATAGAACAAAGGTTTGTCCTACCATACCAAGTTTGGCAATCGCTATACATGTAATGGCCAACAATAGCAGCCCCATTACTTCAAAGGTGACTGTGCGTTTCCATTCATCCCGGTTTTTGGTTTTTCTTTGTCTTTTTTTTCGTTTTGACATAATTCTCACCTATCTAACCATAATGAGAAGACGAAAGCAGCCAACAAAAACTGGCTGCTTTTTCCTCTGATGCTTGTATTATAACATAAGCCCTAACTCTTGAAACATTGTTAAAGAAAATTAATGGTTTGACCTGGGGAATACTCGTTACTAAGATAGTGTGCAGGGTCTGTGCTCAAATTTCGGACGATTTGATAGGCGTTCATATCTGTTTGTTGAACAACCAAAGATACGCCGTTAACATCAATCACACGTTGTTTTTCATATTCTCCATTTTCCACAGGAAAGATTAATTCCTGAGGCATGGTTGTATAGAGAATCATTGCAGCATCTTCCCTTCTTCTGTTTTACCTGGATTTTTTTCCTCTACCATCTCGTTTAGCTTTCGGATGGCTTCTCCTACTCCCCCTACTTGATCAATCAATCCATACTCGACAGCGTCCGCACCAACCACATTGGTCCCAATATCACGAGTCAAATTTCCTTTTGAAAGCATCAATTCCTTGAATTTCTCTTCAGGAATACCCGAATTTTTTGTTACAAAGTTGATGACTCTATCTTGCATTTTATCCAGGTATTCAAAGGTTTGAGGAACACCAATGACCAAACCTGTCAATCGCACAGGGTGAATAGTCATGGTGGCAGTTTCAGCAATAAAAGAATAGTCACAAGATACCGCAATAGGCACCCCAATAGAATGCCCGCCACCAAGTACGAGTGAGACTGTTGGTTTTGACAAGGAAGCTAGCATTTCAGAAATAGCCAATCCAGCTTCGACATCTCCACCAACCGTATTTAATATTACTAGCAGTCCTTCAATATTTGGATTTTGCTCGATTGCAACGATTTGAGGTATAACATGTTCGTATTTGGTTGTTTTATTTTGAGGAGGTAATTGGACGTGTCCCTCAATTTGACCCACAATGGTCAGGCAATGTATTTTGGAGTCAGATGGCATTTGCGCAACATTCGTTTGACCAAGCTGCTGAATTTTATTTACTAAGGAATCCTTTCCTGCATCAGGTTTGTTAGGCTCTCCTTGTGGTTGTTCCGATGACTGGTATGTAAAATCAGACATGCGACAATCTCCTTCCGTCCCTTATAAAATAAGTTTTCTCCAGTATAGTATTGACGCGATGCTTTTTTTCATTCGCAACTAAAACAAAAACAAAACCCGCAACATGACAGGAACTGCCACATTGCGGGTAAGAAACGGTATCAGACTTCCATAATAATAGGGAGAATCATTGGTCGACGTCTAGTCTTTTCATATAAGTGCTGATTAAGGGATTCTCTAATTTTCAACTTCAAGCTTGACCACTCAAGAATCTGTTCTTTTACGGCATTGTCGAGAATTTCTGTCACGATAGCATTTGCTCTGTCTAGAAGTTCTTCTGACTCACGCACATATACAAAACCTCTTGAAAGAATTTCTGGACCGGCAATAATTCTTTTTTGGCTTTTACTGATGGACACAACCACAACCATAATGCCGTCTTGAGACAATAACCTGCGATCTCTTAATACGATATTACCGATATCCCCAACTCCAAGACCGTCAATTAGGACATTTCCGGCATATACTTTCCCAGCATATTTTCCAGTACCCTTTTTAAACTCAACTACTTCTCCTTTATTCAATAAGAAGATGTTGTCTTTTTCGATTCCGACGCTTTCTGCCACTTTGGAGAGCGCTCTTTGCATTTTGAATTCTCCTTGGATAGGAAGAACATATTTTGGTTTAAGTAAGTTTAACATTAACTTAAGTTCTTCCTGACAACCGTGCCCGGAAGAATGAATTTTCTTTTGACCGTAAATGACAACTGCTCCGGCCCTGTAGAGCTTGTCTATCACTTTAGCTACGGTTAATTCTGTCCCAGGTGACGGGGAAGCTGCAATCATCACAATGTCCTGTTGTTTGATTTGAGCATGTTTATGAGTACCTTTGGCCATTTTTAAAAGGGATGACATAAGTTGAGAATGCGTCCCAATTGTAAGCACAACTACATTGTCATCTTTTAGGTTGCCAAGTTCATTAACTGGTACAAGCAAGTTATCTGGAATGTGTAAATATTCCAGTTCTGTTGCAATCGTGAAGTTGCGATCTGTTGGATGTGAAACGACGACAAGCTTTCTGTTGCTGTCCACTGCAGCTTGAACAATCTGTTGAATTCGACCGACATTTGTAGACAGGCACGCAGCAAACACACGACCCTTAGCATTATAGGTTACATCCGCAATCTCTTGTCTGACAACGGATTCAGAAATTGTATACCCAGGTTTCTCTGCATTTGTGCTATCAGAAAGAACACACAATACACCTTTATTCCCGATTTCCGCAATTTTGCCCAGATCAGCATTCTGGGATAACTGGGATTGATCAAATTTAAAGTCACCTGTATGAACGATTGCCCCTTGTGGGGTATCAAAGCAAATGCCTACTGAATCCGGAATGCTATGGTTCGTTCTAAAAAAGGTTACTGTTGTATGTGGCAATTCTAAGACAGTGCTGTCATCTACCTCTTTAAACTCCACCTGTCCTTTTAATCCAAGCCCGTTCACAAGTTCTTTTGCAAGTGCCAGTGTAAACT
Organism: Bacillus sp. CHD6a; assembly: GCF_001293645.1. Classification (GTDB taxonomy): domain Bacteria; phylum Bacillota; class Bacilli; order Bacillales; family Bacillaceae_I; genus Sutcliffiella_A. Next base: position 6,388 of record NZ_LBMD01000024.1, on the reverse strand, counting down.
TTGTACCATACACAGGAGTTTTAAATTTTCTAAGGATATATGCAAGTCCTCCTATATGTTCTTCATGCCCATGTGTAAGGAAAATCCCTTGAATCTTGTCCTTATTATCTTCAAGATATGTCGTATCTGGTATGACCATATCAATACCGAGCATCCCATCTTCTGGGATCATAACACCAGTATCCATAATATAAATGGAATCTTCTATTTCTAAAACGTACATATTTTTACCGATTTCCCCGATCCCCCCGAGGGCAAACACTTTAAGTTTCTCTGTCTGTGGTGTATTCACTTTTTTACCTCCTATATATCTGTAAACCGAATTATGACGATAATGCACGCTTTGCATCAAGAGATCTATTAAATTTTCAGCTACCTAGTGCCAAATCAATATCCGCTCCATGTCATTTGAAATAATTATAACGTATGAAAGAATTGGAATACAAGAAATATTATAACAACTGGAATTTAATGGGTTTATTTAAGGAAAACCTGGCGAACCGCCCGGTTTTAATCTTAGTTGCTAGTTATGCACCGCTGTTGATTTCCGCAAATGGCTTCGCTTTCCTAGGGGCGCTGCTGGAGCCTCCTCGGCTACGCCTGCGGGGTCTCCACCTAGCACTATCTCCCTCAGGACAAGGAAGGCTTCGGCAGCGATTCATCGCACGAAGAAAATGCGTAGCATTTTCGAGGAGTCTCCGCCTTTTGCTCCAATCAACAGCTATAGATTGCTATGACGAAACGCTACTGCTTTTTGAGTTTACTCAGGTACATAGTCTTCATAAACCCTTAGGTAAATGCAGTAGCCAAGTTGATTGTAGTGGAAGGCGCGTAGACGCCCGCGGGAGGAAGGGACAGGTGAGACCCCGCAACGGAGTGAGGAGGCTCACGGACCGCCAGCAGGCAAGCGAAGCGCCTGGAACGGAAATCAACAGTTATCAAAATTTTTCTCAAAAAAAAACCAAAGCTTCCTATTAAGCCTTGGTTTTTTTGCATATTAGATAGTTTCTATAAGTTTGGTTAACGTATTTCTTTCCTGTTCTGTTAATGGCACCAATGGAAGTCTAACACCGCCGACATCCATTCCTTTTAATTGAAGGGCTGTTTTTACTGGGGAAGGGCTTGGTGCACTGAATAACCCCTTCATGACAGGCAGCAATGTTTGATGCTGTTTCGCAGCACTCGCAAATTCTCCTGCCTCAAAAGAACGAATCATCTCTTGCATTTCATTTCCCAACACATGTGAAGCTACAGAAACTACACCATTTCCTCCGATTGAAAGCACCGGCAAGGTTAAACCGTCATCACCACTGTAAAGGACAAACTCATCTGGTGTAGCTGCAATGATTTCCGTCATGGCATCCAAGTTTCCGCTTGCTTCTTTAACAGCAACGATATTATCAATCTCAGAAAGTCGAACAATCGTTTCAACCGACATGTTAACAACGGACCTTCCTGGTATATTGTATAACATCACAGGCAGTGAAGTTTCAGATGCGATGGTACTAAAATGTTGATAAAGTCCTTCTTGACTTGGCTTATTGTAGTATGGCGCTACTAGCATGATGGCATCAACACCTGCTGCCTCCGCTTTTTTGGTAAGGTCAATGGATGCTCTGGTATTATTACTTCCCGTCCCTGCAATTACAGGGATTCTACCGTCGACCACCTTTACAACATGAGCGAAAAGGGCAAGCTTTTCTTCTGTTGATAGTGTAGGAGATTCTCCTGTTGTTCCGGCAACAACAACGGAATCCGTACCGTTTTTTATAAGATAGTTGATCAATTGTGTTGTTTTCTCAAAATCTATGTTTCCTTTATTATCAAATGGAGTTACCATAGCTGTAGAAACTTTACCAAAGTTAATCATGAACTGTTTTCTCTCCTTCTTCTGCGGTTGGATGTAAGATCGTTATTTGTTTTCTTGCTAAATTGAAAGCCTTGTGTAAAGCATTCACCGCTTTAATCATATCTTCTTGTTTTACAAGTACCCAGATTGTGGTATGGCTATCTGCAGATTGAAGAATTTGTATGCCGAGTTCTGAGAGTGCTGTCACTATTTTAGACGTTACCCCTGGTACTCCTGTCATTCCCGCTCCAACAGTTGCCACTTTAGCACAATGACGGTTTACTTTTGGTTCATATCCCAATTTTTGCAGTACATGTATCGCTTTTTCACTCATCTCATCTGTAACGGTGTAGACCACACTAGTTGGGGAGATATTGAAAAAGTCGACGCTAATTTGTTCATTGGCCATTGCCCGAAAGACTTCGGTTTGGATGCCATAATTGCCTTCTTTTGCAAAGACCTTTATTTGTGTAACATTAGGTACATGGGCTATTCCCGTAATCAAGCGGTCTTTTACATCTGCACCTTTTCCTATCTTATCTAGGGATGTTACTAAGGTCCCAGTTGAATTGGAATAAGTAGACCTTATTCGAATGGGAATCTTTGCTTGCATAGCAATTTCCACTGCGCGCGGATGAATCACTTTAGCCCCTTGATATGCCATGTTACATATTTCGTTATAGGTGACAACTGGCAATGGAGAAGCATCTTTTACAATGCGTGGATCTGCTGTCATAACCCCTTCTACATCTGTAAAAATATCGATCCATTCTGCATGAAGGGCTGCACCTAATGCGGCTGCTGATGTATCACTTCCTCCACGCCCAATGGTCGAAATATCTCCGTTTTTCGTTTCCCCTTGGAATCCTGCCACAACTACTACTTGGTGCAAGTCTAGCATTTCTTGAAGTCTCTCACATTTCATCTCAATAATCCGGGCATTTGTGTGGTCGTTATTGGTTCGAAACCCCGCCTGTGGACCGTTTAACGCAGTTGCAGAAATTCCTTCCTTTTGCAACAGGCTACTGAATACGATGGAAGAGATGATTTCTCCACAAGATAATAACATATCTATTTCACGTTTTGAGACGTTGTTCTTACCTGGTTCCACAAGGTTTAGAAGGGTGTCTGTTGCGTATGGCTCCCCTTTTCTTCCCATAGCAGATACGACGACAACCACTTTGTATCCATCGTTCACTGCCTTTTTAATATGTTTGACTGCAGCATGTCTACTGGCTTCATCCCTGACTGACGTTCCACCAAACTTTTGAACTATTATTTTCATATATTGACACCTCATCGCGGTTTAGAAACATCCTTAATACATACGAAAGATGTGATGAAAATAGTACCTTCTCAGAAGGCGCTTACTGTTCAAGAATGGCGATGGGGTAAACGAGACTTTCTTCCGAAAAGAAAAGGTCTTTGAAAGACCTTTTCTTTATCATGTTATTGGTTGATTACGCCGAGTTTCACTAAGCTCTCTGCAATTTGTACGGAATTCCAAGCTGCACCTTTTAACAAGTTGTCAGATACAATCCATAAATGGAAGCCTTTTTTGTTATCTAAGTCCTTCCTGATTCGTCCAACAAACACGTCGTTCGATCCTACACAATCAGCAGGCATCGGGTAAACCTGTTCGGCAGGATTGTCTTGCAGTACAACGCCAGGAGCTTTTTCAAGCAACGCCTTTAAATCTTGAACAGTCACATTTTCGTCTTCTACTTCAATATATACAGACTCGGAATGTCCTGTTACAACTGGAAGACGTACACAAGTAGCTGCAACCTGTAGGTTCTGGTCGTGCATAATTTTTTTCGTTTCGTTTATCATTTTTAATTCTTCAAATGTAAAACCATTCTCTTCGAACTTATCAATTTGCGGGATGGCATTGAAAGCAATTTGATAGTGTTTCTTATCCCCTTTAACGGGAAGAATGCTTGGTGTAAATGTTTCGTTGTTTAGAATGGCTTGTGATTGGGATTCAAGTTCTTCGATTGCCGCCGCACCTGCTCCTGATACTGCTTGATAAGTGCTGACAATAACTTTAGTCAGGCCATATGACTTCCTAATCGGTTCTAGTGCAACCACCATTTGAATAGTAGAACAGTTTGGGTTGGCAATGATTCCGTTATGGGATTTGATGTCTTGTTCATTTACTTCTGGAACTACTAAAGGCACATTTGGATCCATACGGAAGAAACTAGTGTTATCAACCACTATTGCTCCACGCTTTGCCGCTTCAGGCGCAAGCTCCTTGGAAACACTTCCTCCTGCACTGAACAATGCTATATGAACACCCTCAAATTTATCAGGTGTCGCAACTTCAATTGTCACTTCTTCCCCTTTAAATAATACTTTTTTACCTGCAGAGCGCTCCGAAGATAATAGCGTAAGCTTCTTGACCGGGAAATTTCTCTCTTCTAATGTATGAAGCATTTGCTGTCCTACTGCTCCTGTTGCGCCTACAACTGCTACATGTAAACCACTCATCTATTAAGCACCTCTCCATTATTAAAATAGCTCTATTACTATTTCACTGAGCTTTCAGAATATATATTCATATATAGTTTTTAATTTTATCATATTACTGAAATAAAGAAGAGAAGAAATTCTTACTTTTCTTCTCTTCTGAACAAATTTTATTATAAATCGTCTTTGTACCTTTCTACGATGACGGGTTGTATTTGTTTATGCTCTAATGCATGCTCTACTGTTGGCATTAACATACCCATTCTTGCAACCATGGAATTTGGTTTTTTGTCCGGTGCATCTTGCCCATAAGGAATAAAGTATATATTTTTAGTAGCCATTAATCTCATCAAATTTAATCCATTTAATCCGAGGGCATCATTGGTTGATATCCCTAAGACTACTGGGTTATGATTTCTCAGTGTTGCCTTGGCAGCCATTAGTACAGGTGAATCTGTAAGGGCATTAGCCAATTTACTCATTGAGTTTCCGGTTAAAGGGGCAATGATCATACAATCCAATGGAATCTTAGGACCAAGCGGTTCTGCTTTTACAATGGAATCTATCACTTTAAATCCTGTCATGTCTTCAATCAGTTTAATCCAATCTTCCCCTTGACCGAATCTTGTATTTGTATGTTGAACGGTCGAAGTAACTACTGGCCTTACTTCAGCACCAGCATCTAGTAGTTTTTGTATTTCCGGAATAACCGCATCATACGTACAATGAGACCCCGTTAAACCAAAACCTAGCCGTTTTCCTTTTAATTGCATGGTTAATTCCCCTTTCTCCCTTCCATTTCTTCTTTAAGTAATTGTGACAAAACATTCGCCACGATCTGCCCCGCAGTTTTCGGAGCAACAATCCCTGGAAGTCCTGGAGCTAATAATGCTTTAATTCCTCTTTTCTCGGCATACCGGAAATCAGTCCCTCCTGGTTTGGATGCCAAATCAATAATGAGAGTATGAGCAGGCATTTTAGAGATTACATCCGATGTAACGATTAGGTGTGGAATAGTATTAATACAGACATCGACATCTGTGACATTCTCAGCCAAATCGTTTAGATAAAAAGGAGTGACGCCCATCTCAAATATCCGTGCAATATGTTCTGATTTTCTTGCGCCTACACGAACATTGGCACCTAGTGCGGCAAAAGATCGTGCTACACTCATTCCTACTCTCCCTAACCCCAGTACCGCTACATTGGAGTTATGGATTGTAATATCTGTATGTTGAATCACCATCATGATGGTACCTTCCACAGTCGGAATTGCATTATAGATGGCAACATCATCACGATCAAACAATTGAACCAACTTTCTATTTGTACTTGCAACCAGTTGATTCAAATACGGATTGGTGATTCCTGAATAAATGGTGCAGTGCTCTGGTGTATTCTTCACTAATTCCTCTGTTAGCACAATTTTTTCATTTGAGAAAATTGTATCAACCTGCCCCTCTAAATTTGTGCCGGGTACAGGAAGGATAATGGCATTGACAGTCGAAAAATCCACTTCATTCATCTGCTCTTTTGAAGCACCTGTAAAGCCGTGATCTAATTGGTCAAATCCTACAAGCGAAAGCTTCGCGTCTAGCTCAATAAGCTTACGTATCACTTCCAGCTGCCTTGCATCACCGCCAATGACAGCTATGTGCAAACCGGTCAGCATATATCGTTCACCTTCTTCTACTTCGTGAAAGTTTGTAAATCTGGCTCAAGTTTTTCTTACTTCCACATCTTATGTAACCTATGGAAAATCTGTGCTTGAATCAAAGGAGAAAGGGAAGAGTTTGCTGGTGGGGGTGTTTAGGAGTATGTGGATTGTTTGGATGGATGGATTTTGACTTGATGGCTAAAAGAAGCAGGGTTTATTGAGAGTGTCTATACTACCGTTATCCAAGTAAACCCTCCCGTTCGGGTTTAAATAAGGCTTCTCTTCTACCGTTTTCCACGTAGTTCCTGCCGTTCGGGCTTAGAGAAGGCTTCTCTTCTACCGTTAACCGAGTAATTTCTGCTGTTCGGGCTTTTAGAGGGATTCTCTTTTACCGTTAATCACGTAATCCC
>NZ_LBMD01000023.1 GCF_001293645.1 Bacillus sp. CHD6a | reverse complement strand
TGATCCATAAAAAGGAAATTTTTTACCCCCTAGGGGATAATGATATACATCCTAAGCCCTTAAGATCAAAACCTAAAAAAACAAACCCTAACACAATTATTCTTAGATCACGTTGTAACTATTTTTACACATTAATATGGACTTGACTGGAAAAAGTAAAAACACTGTCCTCATATGGCATGAATGAGGACAATGTTAACGGAAAAAGTAGAAACACTGTCCTCATAGGACGTGAATGAGGACAATGTTAGCGGGAAAAGTAGAAACATTGTCCTCATAGAACGTGAATGAAGACAATATTAGCCAAAAAAGAGAAACATTGTCCTCATAGGGCGTGAATGAGGACAATGTTAGCGGGAAAAGTAGAAACACTGTCCTCATAGGACGTGAATGAGGACAATGTTAACGAGAAAAGAGAAACATTGTCCTCATAGGACGTGAATGAGGACAATGTTAACGGAATAAGTAGAAACATTGTCCTCAAACAACAGCTTCCCATACATAATTATTCATGCTAACTTAACACTAACAAATAAAATCTCTTCCCAAAGAAAGGAGCACAAACGATGATCAACAACAATCACAACCTTCAAACGGTCACACTCGGCATGGGCTGATTCTGGGGTACTGATGCCCGGTTCGGGTATTTAAAAGGAGTCATCCACACAAGAGTAGGCTATGCAGGTGGTACAACTCCTGCACCTACCTACAAACAAATGGGAGATCATACCGAGTGCTTACAAATTGATTATGATCCTACGCAAATAACCTTTAATGAATTAGTCCGTCACTTTTGGAACTCCCACAATTCTAATAGAGGAAACTATAAGGGGAGACAATACTTATCGATATTTCTATACCAGGACATCGACCAAAAAGATGCTATAGAAAAAATTAAGACAGAGATCCAAACTAAAAACTCACAAATAATAGGTACAGAAATTTCACCACTTGACCATTTTGCACTTGCAGAAGAAAGACACCAGAAATATTACCTGAAAAGATATTCTAATGCTACCCAAAAACTAAGAGAGCACTTCCTTACTGAAGAGGCTTTTACAAATGCAACTTTGGTAGCGAGGTTAAACAGTTTTGTAAAAGGTTATGGTACTCTTTCTGCATTGAAAGAAGAGATCAGGCAGTGGGAAAGGGAAGACGCAGCCCAGTTAATTTCATTGGTGAATGCATTGAAATGGTAGGGGGATTTGCAAATTGCTTCATCTCTATCCACCATGATGAAGACACTTCCATCACGAAAGTCACCACAAGAATGTCTTCATTCAGTTTATGAAGACACTTTCATAACAAAATTCACCCAGAAATTGTCTTCACCCACCCAAGCTCACTCCCTTTCCTATTAAACAGCTCACCTACCATTACCAGCACTCCTCATCCTAAACAAAATGTATAGAAAAAGCTGGAAAACAAACACTAACCCTTAGCAGAAAACTAAGGGAGGACCACACTGAAAATGAAAACCACACGAATTATGACATCACTATTAATAACCGTCATTCTATGTTTCAGCCCGATTCTAACCTACGCCGATAGCCCAACCTATAAATCGCGCGCTGATATTCCAGCCGAATATAAATGGAACCTTCAAACTCTATATAAGAATGAAACGCAATGGAAACAGGATGTATATAAAGCTAAAAAATTGGCAGACCGTTTTGCCAAAAAAGAAGAAAAACTGGACAACGACAAGCAAATTTTAATTTTACTAGAGGATTATTTTGAGCTGTTTCGTTTGATGGAAAAAATCTTTGTCTACTCCCGTATCAATCTGGATGTGGATATCAGCAATACTTCCGCCCAGGCCTTATCTAATGAAGGTCAAAACATGATGATATACGTGGTGGAGCGGACGGCATGGTTTTCAAATAAATTACAGGAAATAGAAAAAGACGATTGGGAAAAGCTCATGAAAAGTCCGAAACTAACACCATATTACAATCACTTACAAGATACCTATGATGAAAAAATCCATTCCCTGCCTCCGGATATGGAAAAGATGCTAATAAAGACGATGCCAATTGTAAATGCACCTAGCGAGCTTTTTACGATGATGTCTAAAGACCTTGTCTTGCCGAGCTTTACGGTAAAGGATAAAGTGTATGAAATGTCGGCACCTTTATACTCTGTCTATATGTCGAGCAAAGACAGAGAAGTGAGGAAAGCTGCCTTCCAAACGTATTACCAGACACTTGGAAATTACCAGGATACCTTTGCTTCCATGCTCGCCAATGTTGTAAAGGCGAACAACTTTTTTGCTACAACGAGGAACTATCCCTCCTCATTAGTAGCTCATTTAGAGGGGAACGATATTGATCCGAAGGTTTACACACAATTGATTGACACTGTTGAAGAAGGTCTTCCCATATTCCACAGATACCTTAAATTGAAAGAGAAATATGTTGGCATCGAGGACTCTTTGCATATGTACGATTTGTCGGCACCTTCTCCTTATACAAAAGAGGATAAGATTCCATATGAGGAGGCAAAGGAAATAGTCATAAAGGGATTATCGCCAATAGGAGAGGCGTATGTTAAAACGCTATCAAAGGGACTTTCTTCCAATTGGGTGGATGTTTATAACACACCTGGTAAAGCAACAGGGGCTTATCAAATTGGTTCGTATGACTCCCATCCATTTGTATTATTGAATTATCAAGGACTTTCAAGCGACGTATTGACGCTGGCTCATGAGATGGGGCATGCGATGCATTCTTATTTTTCTAATGAAAGTCAACCGTATCAGGATGCAAGATATGTGACGTTTACAGCCGAGGTTTCCTCTACCTTGCAGGAGCATCTCCTTCATAAGCAATTAATGGATGAAGCAAAAACGAAGGAAGAAAAAATCCATGCTCTCTATCAATATTTAGAGGATTTTCGGGTAACGCTTTTCCGTCAGACGCAATTTGCGGAGTTTGAAAAGATTATCCATGAAATGGGGCAAAATGAAGAACCATTACACGCTGAAGCCATTAAAACAGTTTATTATGACCTTAATAAAAAGTATTATGGAACGAACATGGATGTGGATAAGGAGATTGCCATGGAATGGGCCAGAGTACCTCACTTTTTTCATTCAAGTTTCTATACGTACCAGTATGCAACAAGTTTTGCTGCATCAGCAGCACTTGCAGAGCAATTGGAAGAAGGAGGCACGGATGCGCAGAATAAGATTTTGAAAGAGCTATTTTCTTCAGGAGGCAGCCTACCCCCAATTGATATTTTGAAGCGGGCAGGAGTGGATATGAGTAAAAAAGAGCCGATCGAGGAATCGTTAAAACGGTTTGAAGAGCTCGTCAATGAATTTGAGGAGCTATTGCAATAATACCGATAAATAGTAAACAACTCCCTCCAATTTTCATGTATAGTAGTACTATGTGATATATTGAACAAACGGAAGTCGGGAGAGTTTTGTGTATGAGAAAATTTAAAATCGGATATCGAACAGCAAAGACGGCCCTCGGTACTGGGATAGCAATAAGTATTGCACAGTTATTTAACCTGGACTTTTACGCATCAGCTGGAATTATTGCAATCCTTTGTATCCAAAATACAGTAAGAAAGTCATGGAAAGTGGCAACTGCTCGCTTTATCGCATGTTCCTTAAGCCTTTTATTCGGCTTTGTGTTCTTTGAGCTTTTAGGTTACAATCCGGTTTCGATAGCACTTCTTTTGTTATTTTTTATACCTGTTACGGTGATGCTAAAAATAACAGAGGGTATAGCTACCAGTTCTGTCATACTTCTTCATGTGTATTCAGTGGAGGCTTATTCATTAGGACTTGTTATCAATGAACTTAGTATCATTTCCATCGGTATAGGGGTGGCTCTTATTATGAATACTTACATGCCAAGTGTTGATAAGGAATTGAAAAACTACCAGTTACAAGTGGAGGAGAACTTTCATAAGGTGTTTTCAGAGATAGCTCATTTTCTTCGTCACGGTGATCGAGGATGGGGTGGACAAGAAATACCAGAAACGAATAAGATATTAAAAGCAGCGAAAAGTTTGGCTTTTCGTGATGTGGAAAATCATTTCAGACGTGAGGAAAACCATCATTATTTTTATTTTAAAATGAGGGAAAAGCAGCTGGATGTCATGGAACGGATGCTTCCTATAGTAGCAACGATAGAACATAATGTGGAACAAGCGCATATGGTAGCAGATTTCATCGAAGACCTTGAGCATGCCATTCACGCAGGTAATACGGCTTACGTTTTCTTACAGCGCTTACGTGATATGCACGAAGCCTTTCAAGAAATGCCACTTCCACAATCGCGCGAAGAGTTTGAAACCAGAGCGGCTCTTCGTCATCTCTTAAAAGAATTTGAACAATATTTAATTCTCAAAAGTGATTTTATTGGATTGAAAACGAAGTAGTAACGAATGGAATGAACATCTTTCAACCACACTATACCTTAAAGGAAGGTGGATGAAAGGTGTTCATTTTTTCATTGATATTCGCATTGGTGACATCACCACTCTGGCCGCTTGGACCAAATCCTCTTCCAGGCGATCCATATATTATTGTTAATAAACAAACAAATCAACTTGCCTACTTTCAAGGAGAACAATTGAAAGAGGTCCATACCGTAGCCACCGGAAAGTCTAAAGAACTTACACCTGAAGGGGAGTTCACCATCATCGTAAAAGCAATTAACCCATACTATCGCAAAAAAGACATCGCTGGCGGCGACCCAAAGAATCCCCTTGGCACAAGATGGATTGGATTTGACGCAGAAGATACCGACGGCAGGACGTATGGAGTGCATGGAACGAACAATCCAAACTCCATAGGAGGATATGTGACACAAGGGTGTATTCGGTTGGAAAATAAAAATGTGGAAGCTTTGTTCGACAGGGTGCCTGTGGGGACGAAAATTTGGATCGTGAAGACAGAGAAAACTTTTGATGAGCTTGGGAAAGAGAAGGGTGTACTAAAATAGATATTTTATCACTAAACCGGACTTGGCGTTCGGTTTTTTCTTATACATTTGAAACTTTCTGTAAAACTCAGCGTATAATTATTGATAATATATTTCAGGGTTTAACAATAGAGGGGTGTTGGTATGACTTTTGTATGGTTAATGTTAACAATTGCAGTTGCACTGATTTTTATTGATGTCGTAGTAAGAAAGTTACTGGGGATAAAACGTGCGAAGCTTACTGATCCAAGAGGGAAGAAGATAGATTTGCTCGGAAGGATTCTTTGTGTCATTTTAGCATTTGTATTGTATCCGGCCTTTATTGAAACAGAAGTACTAGAAATGAATTATCTCTTTATTATTTTCTTTACTGTTCTATTTTGCTTTCAGGCAATCATTCAAGTTATATTTATTAAGGAATCTAAAGAATATATCATTACATTGCTTATGAATGTTGTGTTTGTAGTTTTTCTGTTTAATATTGACTTCTTCTTAAAGCTTTACAGCTAATAAAAAACGAGCCAGAATATCTGGCTCGTTTTTTATCTGCCAATCTATTAAAAAAACATGGAAGCTCCTGCTAATAGTGTCGTAATAAGCATAACGCCAATCATTAAATATACGACAACCTTTTGGAATTTGCGGTTCATCATTTGGGTTCATTCACTCCCTACCTATTCTACTATCCCTATTTTACATGGATTTCAATTCTTTCTCAAGTTAGGATTCTAGACGAAAAAGGAAGGAATTTTGCACAAAAAGTCGAATTGTTATAGAGTCATAGTAAGAGGACATACAACGAGGGGGATTGGCATGATTAGAAATGTAAATCATATTGGGATTGCTGTAAGCTCCATTGAGACAGCGCTTCCATTTTATACAGAGACTTTGGGATTGACCTTTGAAGCCGTGGAACATGTAGCGGAGCAAAGGGTAAGAGTGGCATTTATTGATGCAGGAAACTGCAAGCTGGAGTTATTGGAACCAACCTCTCCGGAGAGTCCGGTAGCAAAGTTTATCGAAAAGCGTGGGGAAGGAATTCACCATGTAGCCTTAAGTGTAGAATCTATAGAAGATAGAATTCAAGAAATGATGGAAAAGGGAATTCCGATGATTGACAAGCAATCCCGAATTGGGGCAGGGGGAGCAAATATCGCCTTCATGCATCCAAAAGCAAGCAATGGCGTACTAGTAGAATTCTGCGAAAAGGCGGCGAAACAACATGACAATTGATATCTATGAAAAAATAAACGAGCTTTATGACAAACGTCGTGAAGTAGAACTTGGCGGTGGAGACGACCGTATTGACAAGCAACATGAAAAAGGGAAATTAACTGCAAGAGAGCGAATTGAACTTCTCGTAGACGAAGGGACTTTTGTAGAGTTAAATCCATTTATCGAACACCGTTGTAATGACTTTGGCTTGCAGGGGAAAAAAGGTCCTGGAGATGGCGTTGTCACTGGTTATGGAAAAGTGAATGGAAAACCAATCTATTTATTTTCACAAGATTTCACTGTATTTGGCGGAGCACTTGGAGAAATGCATGCCAAGAAAATTGCAAATGTCATGGATATGGCAGCGAAAAATGGTGCACCGATTGTCGGCTTGAATGATTCGGGTGGTGCCCGCATTCAAGAGGGGGTTCTTTCGTTAGATGGATATGGGCATATTTTTTACAGAAACTCGATCTATTCTGGAGTAATACCTCAGATTTCAGTCATTATGGGACCGTGTGCAGGTGGGGCTGTCTATTCTCCGGCTATTACTGATTTCGTCTTCATGGTGGAAAAGACGAGTCAAATGTTTATCACCGGACCAAAGGTAATAGAAACGGTAACAGGGGAAAAAATTAGTTCAGAAGGCCTTGGCGGTGCCAAAGTACATAATGCCATCAGTGGAAATGCCCACTTCTCTAGTTCATCAGAGGAAGAAGTACTGGCACAGGTGCGGAATCTGCTAAGTTACCTTCCGCAAAACAATGAACAAAAGCCGGAAAGAATTTCTTGTGAACAAGGTGATGACTACCGTCCGGATTTAGCGGACGCTATCCCGTTTGATGCAATCAGACCTTATGATGTTCGAATTGTCATTAACCAGGTAGTGGATGAAGGGTCGTTTATGGAAGTTCATAAGGATTTTGCCAAAAATATCGTAGTTGGTCTGGCAAGACTGAAGGGTGAAGTAGTTGGACTCGTTTGTAATCAGCCAAAAGTGATGGCAGGCGGACTTGATATTGATTCTTCTGATAAAGCATCCAGATTTATTCGATTCTGCGATTCCTTCAATATTCCGCTCATTACGTTTGAGGATGTTACAGGATTCTTCCCTGGTGTTAAACAAGAACACGGAGGAATCATTCGTCATGGTGCTAAGATCCTTTATGCTTATTCAGAAGCGACTGTGCCAAAACTGACCGTTATTTTACGTAAAGCATACGGTGGAGCATATGTAGCCCTAAACAGTAAATCTATTGGCGCTGATCTTGTATTTGCTTGGCCAAATGCAGAGATTGCAGTAATGGGGCCTCAAGGTGCAGCAAACATCATCTTTGCACGTGAAATTAATGAAAGCGACAATCCCGAAGAGACACGCGCCCAGAAAATTGAAGAATACCGTGAAAAGTTTGCTAATCCTTATGTAGCGGCCAGTCAAGGGATGGTAGATGATGTAATCGATCCTAGAGAAACAAGGATTAAATTGATTCAATCATTAGAAATGCTTCGCAATAAAAAGGAAACAAGACCATATAAAAAACACGGGAACATCCCTCTATAACTTCATAAGGCGAGATAGTAGGATGGAAATACCTACTATCTTTTTTATATGATGATGGCTCAACAAGGAAAAAATAGTTTTAATAGGTTATAATAGGATGGGATTTAAAAAGTAGTAGGAGGAACATACATATGATTAACAGAGACAGACTTGTCGAAGAATTTTTAGAGCTTGTCCAAGTGGACTCAGAAACAAAATTTGAAGCAGAGATTTGCAAGGTGTTAAAAGAGAAATTCTCTACACTTGGTGTCCAAGTAGTGGAAGATGATACCATGAATGTTACTGGCCATGGTGCAGGAAACCTAATCTGTACACTTGAAGGCACAAAAGATGGTGTGGATACCATTTATTTTACCTCACATATGGACACAGTAGTTCCTGGTAAGGGAATTAAGCCATCCATTAAAGACGGCTATATTGTGACAGACGGTACGACTATCCTTGGAGCAGATGATAAAGCAGGTCTTGCTGCTATGCTTGAAGCTGTAAAAGTACTAAAAGAAAATAACATCGAACACGGTAAAATTGAGTTCATCATTACAGTCGGTGAAGAATCCGGTCTTGTAGGAGCAAAAGCTCTAGATCCAGCTTTGGTCACAGCGAAATTCGGTTTTGCCCTTGATAGCGATGGTACAGTTGGGAACATCATCGTAGCAGCGCCAACACAAGCAAAAGTAAAAGCAACGATATATGGCAAAACGGCTCATGCTGGAGTTGCACCTGAAAAAGGAGTTTCTGCGATTACAATTGCTGCAAAATCCATTGCCAAAATGCCATTAGGCCGTATTGATGAAGAAACGACTGCGAACATCGGCCGTTTTGAAGGTGGAGGTCCAACAAATATCGTGTGCGACCGTGTGGATATTTTAGCAGAAGCACGTTCTTTAGTTCCTGAAAAAATGGAAGCGCAAGTGGCAAAAATGAAGGATGCATTTGAGAGTGTTGCAGCAGACATGGGTGGCCGAGCGGAAGTAACGGTAGACGTTATGTACCCAGGTTTCAAATTCGCTGATGGCGATCATGTGGTGGAAGTGGCGAAGCGTGCGGTTACTGAAATCGGAAGAACGCCTGAACTACAACGTAGCGGCGGAGGCAGCGATGCAAATGTTATCGCAGGCTTTGGCGTTCCAACAGTCAACCTTGCAGTTGGATATGAAGAAATTCATACAACAAATGAAAGAATGCCAATTGAAGAATTAATTAAAACCACAGAATTGGTTGTAAGTATTATGAAGGAAGTAGCAAAATAAAATGGGAAAGCTTGGCGAATTTGCCGAGCTTTTTTTAATACCTTGTTTTATAATGGAGAAAAAGGGAGAATAGGAGAAAAGTCATGGAATCCCAAAAACTAGTGATTTTTGAAGCGAAGGAAGAAGAGTATGGAATACCAGTGGAATATGTGGTGTCCATCGAAAAGCTTGATACCGTTACAGCTTTACCTGAAATGGAAGCTTATTTAAAAGGACTTATGAAAGTAAGGGGACAACTAATACCAGTTCTTGACATGAAGTATATATTATTTACTGACCCAATTGAAGTGAAGGATAAAACACGTTTAATTGTAGTGCAAACATCGGAAATTTCTGTAGGATTATTAGTAGAAGATGCAAAGGAAATACTGGATGTGAAGAACGAGGCTATCAAGGATTTAAATGTGTTAGCGTTACATTCCTCTCCGTATATAAGTGGGATGGTGAACCTTGAAAAGCGGTTGATTGCAATTATTGATCCAAATAAATTAGTAGGAAGCCTTGAAAAAGTCGACGATATTAAGGATGCCGTAGATGCTTCTACTATGTAGGCTCTAATCATCAATAAATTTATATAAAATAAGACCACCTGCTTTTTTTAGCGGGTGGTCTTGTTGTGTATTATTGAGCTTTTGTTACTAGTTCTACTTCAATATTTCCTCTTGTAGCTTTAGAATAAGGGCACACATCATGTGCTTGTTTAACAAGCTCCTCTGCTTCCTCTTGTGTAACCCCATTAATACTTACATTTAACACGGCCGCCAATTTAAAGCCACCATCCGTATCTTTTCCAATAGAAACCTCTGCAATTACTTCTGATTCAATTTTTTGGCGCGCCTGTCGTGCAACAAGGTTTAGTGCACTGTCAAAACAAGCGGAATAGCCTGCTGCAAATAGTTGTTCTGGATTAGTTGCACCTTCTTTTTCTGTTCCGCCTAATGATTTTGGCATTGCAAGTGCAAGATCTAAAGTCCCATCATCACTTTTAATTTTTCCTGCTCTACCTCCGAAAGCTGTTACTTTTGCCGTATATAATGCATCCATGTAAAATCCACTCCTTTAAATTGTTTAAAATTATATTGTGCAAAATTTAATTCTCCACTATCATATCGCGCATTAATTATTTAGTCAACTAATAAGTTGTGTAAAAGGAATTTGTGTATAAGGAAAGTGAGATGTACAATAGTAGTATTGAGATTTAAAGGAGATATATGTATGGAAAGCAACTTAAAACTAGATAATCAACTTTGCTTTAAAATTTACTCTGCCGAAAAAAAAATGATGAAATTATATAGGTCGTACTTAGATGAGTTGGGAATAACGTATTCTCAGTATCTGGTACTATTGGTGTTGTGGGAAAAAGATGCCATATCTGTTAAGGAGTTAGGTGAAAAGCTAATTCTGGACTCTGGTACTTTAACTCCAATGCTAAAGCGTATGGAAACCAATCAATTAATTACAAGAAGTCGCTCCAAAAAAGATGAACGAAGTGTTGTGATAACTCTTACCCCGAAAGGAAAGGGCTTAAACAAACAGGTAGAGTGTATCCCAAACAAGTTTCTTGAAAAAGTATCATTAGATACTGATGAACTAAAAGCATTAAGCGAACTTCTGACAAAGCTGGTTGTTAATTAAAATAGGCAGAGAAGTTTAGGGTGGTTTGAATGAATGGAAAAACAACAAAGGGACATCGGATAATCTTCCATGTAGATATGAATAGCTTTTACGCATCTGTTGAAATGGCATATGACCCATTGCTCAGGGGAAAGCCTGTAGCAATTGCGGGAAATGTAGAAGAACGAAGAGGGATCATCGTCACATGTAGCTATGAAGCAAGAGCATTTGGTGTAAAAACAACAATGCCTCTATGGGAGGCAAGACAAAAATGTCCTCAACTTATTGTGCGAAAACCAAACTTTGATAGGTACAGAAAAAGTTCCCAAGCCATGTTTGATTTGTTAAGAGAGTATACAGATCTGGTTGAACCTGTCTCTATTGATGAAGGTTACATAGATGTCACAGATTATTCTGGACATTTAACGCCCTTACAAATAGCAGAAGAAATCCAAACGAGGTTACACAAAGAACTATTATTGCCTTGTAGCATAGGAATTGCCCCAAATAAATTTTTGGCCAAGATGGCTTCAGATATGAAAAAACCGATGGGGATTACTATTCTAAGGAAAAGAGAAATCGAGAAAATTCTTTGGCCTATGAATGTGGGGGAAATGCATGGTGTCGGGTCCAAGACGGCAGAAAAATTAAAAACAATCAATATTACTACAGTGGGAGAATTGGCTAAAGGCAATGATTATCAACTAAAACATCTGCTTGGTATTAATGGAGAGAGACTAAAAAAGAGAGCAAATGGTGAGGATGCCCGCCCAGTTGATCCAGATAGTGTTTCTGAGTTCAAAAGCATTGGAAACTCCACTACTTTACCAAAAGATATAGACGATGAACGTATGTTAGAAAAGACCATTGAAAAGCTCGCTTCTTCTGTCAGTGCAAGAATGAAGCGGAAATCAGTGCTCAGCCATAACATTCAGCTTATGATAAGGTATGGTATTCACCATACGGTGACAAGGAGCCGAAAACTTTCTAACCCAGTAGAAGGAGAAAATGATATCAAAGAAGCGGCTATGTTTTTGCTTAGAAAGCATTGGGATGGGGAGCCTGTACGCTTATTAGGTGTAACTGCTCAAGAACTTGTGGAAAAGGATGATTCCTTTAAACAGTTGGACCTTTTTACGTTTCAAGAAGATGCCAAAAAAGAGCCGTTGCATAAAACCCTTCAGGATCTAGAAGATAAATTTGGGAAGGGAATTATTAAAAGGGGTATTAAGAATAAGAATACTGCGGATGCGGGCTCAAAGGCTAAAATAACGACTAGTTTTCAAAAGGATTTTCTAGAATAAGCAATTTTTGATCTGTAGACCAATTTGGTTTACAGGTTTTTTAATACTAAAAAAATGATTAATAATCTGTCCAACTATCCTATATATATAAGGGGAGGAGGATTGCAACTATGAGGAGAATGCGTCGGACTTCCCTATTGAAAAGTGGGCCACTGCCAATAAAGTACGTGTTTTTAATTACATTTATATTGTTTAATATTTTGACGGTTTTTAGTTTGATTATCATCAATAAAAACCTGGAACCAAGTTTAAGGAGTATAGCGGAAACGAAAGCTCGTCAGATTGCAACGCAAGCTATTAATGATGCCGTATCGAAGAAGATTGCAAACAGTTTAAATCCGGAGGAGTTAATCATCGTACTGAATGAAGGAACAGATCATGTGGCATTTAGTACGAATCACAAAGTGGTCAACACAGTCATTTCAGAAACTACATTACGAGTTCAAAGGTATTTGGACTTCTTAGAAGAAGGCAATCTGGAAGGAATGGAATCCTATAAAAATGATTTGAACATAGATTACGAAGAATCGAAAAAGCAGAATGGGATTGTGTATAAGGTTCCGTTGGGGATGGCAACGAAAACGACCCTTTTTTCCAATCTCGGACCCAAAATACCTGTACGGTTTGAGATACTGGGTGATGTCATCTCGAATGTGGAGACAAAAGTAATTGAAACAGGAATAAATAATACAGTGATAGAGGTCTATGTGAATGTGAGTGTGAAGATGAATATTATCATTCCGTTGGTAGAACAGCCAATGGAGATAAATAACTCTGTTAAAATTGGAGATTTAGTGATTCCAGGGAAAGTACCGATGTATTATCATGAAAGTGGAAGCGGTGGTGGAGGGGTAGCACCAGTTATTATCCCTGAGATTCCAGTAGAAGAACAAAAGAATAATAACTGACTAACCTGGTCCTGTGATGTTTGATTGCAGGGCTTTTTTTACTTTTGCTGGCTTTTTTAAGTAGTCAACGACATCTTCTTTACAAACATCTACAACGGAGCTGATGATATCCAAGTCATTAGTAACATTATAATGAATCAATCTTTTTGCAATTTCGAGCGCAGTTTCCTTGGATACAGAAGAATCAGGATTCATGATGAGTCTCTTCGTAGTTATTGATCACATTCTTCATACCAGGGATTGCAATTAAACTAAGGGAAGTCATTAAGCTCAGCATAAACATAGGGGCGTTGCTTGTCTTGTCTGTCATCATCACATAGAAAAGAATGGCAAAACCGGAAACAGCCAAAAGTTTCAAAATAACATAGAAAGATTGTTGGATTAATTTCATTAGAATCACCTCATAAGTTTTTAGAACATTTGTTCTGTTTTCATTATAATCGAACAAACGTTCTAAAAGCAAGCGATTTATTAAAAAAAAATAACACCGAGAAGTGTTATTTCAAAAAAGAATGATCTAATAGCATAGAAAGCTCTGTTAATCCTGAGACAGTATAGGTTGCTTCACTTTCTTTAAAGAGGTCAAAAGGATCGATACAAATCGTACTGCAACCTAATAGTGCGGCAGGAAGAATTTCATTTATATAGTTATCACCCACGCTCAATATTTGGTTGTAAGGAACATGGTGTTGTTCAGATATGTAAGAGAGACGATCTACTGTATGTACCGGTTTATTGGCCTCATAAATTTTATCATGGAAGTAAGAAGTGAACCCGAGTTTTTTCAATATGACATCGCTGTCTGTCTGTGGGCTATTTGTCATAAGAATTAACGTGTATTTTTTATGAAGTTTCTCTAAAACACTAGCGAACTCTGCTAATGGTTCTAACACGAAATCATCTGTCATCATATGTTCTCTTGTTTGAAGAAATGCCGAATATGCTTCCTCGCTGCTTAATCCGTAGTGTTTAGCAATGGAAACCGGTACCCACCAAAGATCCCCGATACTGAGCATATCAAACAGGTCAAATTGAAGAGTGTCAGGGTAGTAAGAAGTGAGTTCTGTTTGTGATACTTCCACTCCATCCCAAGTCCAGCCTCTAGATACATTCCCATCATTGTGTGCCAGAATTAAATCTTTATTAGCATCATACACTCTACCCATTTTAAGCGTATGTGTACCTGTTTCAATAGCTTTATAGTCTTCTTCAAATTTAGGCTGTACTTCCGCAGGCAATTTGTTTTTGAGAAGATCGGCATAATATTGAAAGTGGTGTGTGTCCTCATAAAGCGTACCGTCGAGGTCAAATACGATTGTAGAAATGTTATCCATAGCATCCATTCTCCTTTTTCCGTGATATTATCATTGTACTATATTCATGGATAGTATTATGGAAATTTTCATTTTTGAGTATAATGAAACAAGAGGAGCGGATGAAGATGAAACTAACTTTTTTAGGTACAGGTTCTGGTGTTCCTGCAAAGCACCGAAATGTATCTTCGCTGGCATTACATATAGATGATAAAGAGGGTTCTGTGTGGCTCTTTGATTGTGGGGAAGCAACACAGCACCAAATTTTACATACATCATTAAAACCAAGAAAGATCACCAAGATTTTTATCACACACTTACACGGAGATCATATATTCGGCTTGCCTGGATTGTTAAGCAGCCGTTCTTTTCAAGGTGGGGAAACACCGTTGACGGTTTACGGGCCGGTAGGGATAAAAGAGTATATAGAAACCTCTTTGAGAGTGAGTATGACACATGTGAAGTATCCATTATTTTTTGAAGAGTTTGAAGAAGAGGGATTACTTTTGGAAGAAGCGGATTTCAACATAAAAGGGAAAAAACTTGTCCATGGAATTCCTTCTTTTGGCTTTCGGATTGTTCAGAAAGACTTACCAGGTGCATTATTAATGGACAAAGTTAAGCAAAGTAAGATTCCATCTGGCCCACACCTCCAAGACCTTAAAGAGGGAAAAAGCGTCACCCTTTCTGACGGCAGAATAGTAGAAGGAAAAGATTATATCGGTCCTCCTAAAAAAGGGAAGGTGATCACTATACTTGGGGATACAAGGTACACTCCTGTTTCTGTTGAGCTAGCGGAAGCTGCGGATGTTCTAATTCATGAAGCAACTTTTGCAGCAAAGGACGAATTGCTTGCAAAGGAGTATTTTCATTCCACTACTGTACAGGCGGCACAGGTTGCCAAGGATGCAGGAGCGAAACAATTGCTCTTAACGCACATAAGTGCGAGGTACCAGCAAGAGGATGTTCTCACATTAATGGAAGAGGCAAAAGAGATATTTTCTAACACGGTAGTGGTAAACGATTTTGATGTAATTGCGATAAAATAAAATAATTATGGGGTAGGACGATTACTTTTGAGGTAATCGTCCTCTTTTTGTATATTTGTTACATTTTCATTACGAATGTTACAAAAGTGAAGAGCGAGTGGCTACTACATCATTAGCTAGAATGATTTTAGATGGGGTGGAACATTATTTTGTGCGTCCATACCTTATACATCAATTAGTGGAATTAGAATGTAAATAGGGGGATTAGAATTGCGTTAGATAGAGATTTAATAGGGAATAACGGATTCCAATTTTATCTATTTCATCCAACTTTAAAAGGGGTGTAACAATTTATAGATTGGTTATTGGTACAATATTACATATAAGGTGAGGGGGAGATAAGATGGCTCAAGAAATAATTAATAATGAAGATCTTTACGAAATGTTAGACGGACTTTTACGAGAACCGGAGGCTTTTTGGAATAACTTTTATAAGGATAGAAACAAGGAAATCCCATTCTTTAAAGTGAATGGTCCGGATGAAAATTTAGTTTCTTATCTGGAGAACGGTCTGTTACCTAAGCGAGTATTAGAGATAGGATGTGGACCGGGGAGGAATGCAATATATTTAGCAAAAATGGGTTGTATAGTAGATGCTATTGATATCTCAGAAAGTGCATTGAATTGGGCCAGAGAAAGGGCTTTTTCTGAAAAAGTGGATATCAACTTTCACCATGCTTCCCTTTTTGACTACAAATTTGAACTCAACACTTATGATTTTGTTTATGACAGTGGCATGTTCCATCACCTTGCTCCACATCGCAGATTGAGCTATGTAGAAACAATTAAAAAAGCTCTTAAAAAAGATGGTCACTTCGGTCTGGTTTGCTTTAATACTAAAGCGGCTGCAAAAACTGCGGACTGGGATGTTTATAAACAAGGAAGTATGAACGGAGGTATTGGGTATTCGGAAGAGCGACTGAAGCGTATTTTATCTAAGGATTTTAAAATAATTGAATTCAGAGAAATGATAAAAGATCCGGAAGTGAATGATATTTTTGGGGAGGATTTTCTATGGACAAGTTTGATGCAAGTTAAATAGAAATACTGAAAAAAGCATTATGATTTGAGAACCTGAAACTAATTGAGCTTTCGTACGTAAATAGATTATGAGAGTTTAATTAAAGGGGGATTTATCTTGTTTACAGATCTAAACCAAGAGTTATTAGAAGTGAAAGACAACCTGCGTAAGAAAGCAAAGTACGAAGAGCATATTGAAAGACTGGATACATATTTGACAGAAGAAAAGCGTAAAAAAGATCAGCTGGAGTCGCTTTTAGAAAAAGAAGAAGGCGATGTTGCACGTCTTGAAGGCTTTTCACTGACGAGTGTTTTCTATTCGATGATTGGCAAAAAGCTAGAGAAACTTGACCAAGAACAGAAAGAAGCTTTAGCTGCCAAACTAAAATATACCGAAGCTGTTGAAACGATACAGGATGTAGAACGGGAGCTAGGTGAGTTTCAAGCGTTGCTTACAACAGTTGCAAATGCTCCAATTAAATATGAAAAGATTATCCGCGAAAAGGAAAAGCTTATTCACGACTCTCACTCTGTATGGAGTGTGAAATTATTTGAATTAGCGGATAGAGAAGCAGACCTGCAATCGAATTTAAATGAATACAATGAAGCGATTGATGCCGGCCAATTGGCATTGCATGCTTTGGAGGGGGCGCTGTCTTCCTTAGATTCTGCAAAAGGGTGGTCCACATTTGATATGTTCGGCGGCGGAATGGTCTCTACTGCAATGAAGCATAGCCGTTTGGATGAAGCAAAAAAACATATTCATCAGGCACAAAATAAGTTGAGAGTGTTCCAAGATGAGTTACTTGATATCAAGCATCATTTTGACTCTACGATTGAAGTGGGCGGAATGCTCACTTTTGCTGATTACTTCTTTGACGGGCTGATTGTCGATTGGATGGTCCACGGGAAAATCACAGAAAGCTATGACCAGACATCTCAAATAATCGGAAGAGTTTCCAGGCTGCTTGGAAGCTTAAAAGGCCAACGAAGTCAAATGGAAGAAGAGTTGCTTTCAATTAAAGAAGAAAAGAAAAACCTGCTAGAGTCATCAAAATAAAAGAAAGCGGCCACTCACGAAGAGTGGCCGTTTCTATTACCAAGATCGGTCATATTGTTTTGGAGAATCAATCTCAACACCAAGTTCTTTTGCCGCTGTTCTTGGCCAGTAAGGGTCACGCAGTAGTTCTCTTGCAACAAAAATTAAGTCTGAACGATTGTTTCGTAAAATTTCTTCTGCCTGCAACCCGGAAGTGATCAGTCCTACAGCACCAGTATCAATGTCTGCACCGGACTTGATCGTTTCTGCAAAACCAACCTGGTAGCCAGGGTACACATCAATGGCTGCCGGCACCACTGCACCTGAGCTGACATCGACCAGGTCTACTCCTTGCTCCTTCATCCATTGTGCATATGTGACATAGTCTTCTGCCGTTAATCCTTCAGGGTGATAGTCATTCGCAGATACACGAACAAATAATGGGCCATCCCATACATCATTTACGCCATCAATGATGTCACGAAGGAAGCGGTAGCGATTTTCTGTACTTCCACCGTATTCGTCTTTACGTTTGTTCGTAAGGGGTGATAAGAATTCATTGATTAAATATCCATGAGCACCGTGAAGTTCAATAATATCAAATCCTGCTTCCTTGGAACGTTTGGCGCCTTCCACAAATGCAGCGATCGTTTCTTTTATATCTTCTGTAGACATTTCCACAGGGGTTTTCATTTTTTCGTTAAATGCCAAAGCAGTTGGTGCATAGATGTCGCCGTCTACCATTGCTTTTCTGCCGGCATGAGCAAGCTGGATGGCAGTTTTGGAGCCATGGACCTTGATTTGTCTATTTAATTCTTGAAAGCCTTGAATATGTTCGTCGTTCCAAATTCCAAGGTCTTGTGGAGAAATGCGTCCTTGTGGTTGGACCGCTGTTGCTTCTACCATAATTAGCCCTACTTGACCGACTGCACGGGATACATAGTGAGTCATATGCCAATCTTGAACATGCCCGTCCTCATTATGACTGGAATACATACACATCGGAGACATGACAATTCGATTTTTTAGTGTGACGCCTTTTACTGTATATGGGGAAAATAATGCTGAATTCATAAGTAACTCCTCCTATATATTTCGAGTTCCTAAAATATTATATCAAACGTTTTTGTTCCCACCAAAAGATAGGTGTTCATTTTCTAAAATTAGTAGTATGATAGGAGCAAAATATTACTAACTAGAGGAGGATGGGAGATGCACTGGCAAACGAAAGAGCAGTTAACAAATCTACTCGTATCCCTTGTCCAGCACGGAAGTGTGACATTATCTGGGGAAGAGAAGCGCTTGGCTTCTTTTATTTATTATCAATTGAATCATCTAGATTATTTCCAAGAGAATCCTGGTAATCTGGAGCTTCATCGTATGGAGGATGGGCGTTCTTTTGTAACCGCTTTAGTGAAGCAATCGGAAAAGAAAGAAACGATTGCGCTTGTCAGTCATTTTGATGTAGTTGGGGTGGAGGATTATGGATTCTTAAAAGACTTGGCCTTTCAACCGGTTGAGCTCACTCGGGAACTAGAGAACAATGCGGATGCACTTCCTGCTGAAGCAAAGGAGCATCTTTTATCAGGAGGTTGGTTGTTTGGCAGAGGGGTCATGGATATGAAAGCGGGACTGGCTCTTCAAATGTCTCTTCTAGAAAAAGCGATTGACGAGAATTGGGATATAAACCTGCTTTTATTGGCAGTCCCAGATGAAGAGGTGAACTCTCAAGGTATGCTTCAGGCTTTACCTGCTTTGGGTGATCTGGCATCTAAGCATAATTTACAATATAAAGCTTGCGTTAATTCGGAACCAATGTTTCAAAAATACCCAGGTGACAACAACCTTTATCTTTATACTGGCGCAATAGGGAAATTATTGCCGGGCTTTTTCTGCTACGGAAAAGAAACGCATGTAGGTGAACCGTTGGCAGGCCTTAATGCTAACTTGATGGTTTCAGAGATTCAAAAATTAATGGAGTGGAATACAGATCTGTGTGAGCAGGTAGGTGCGGAAGTCACACCACCTCCTACTAGCTTGATACAAAAGGATTTAAAAATGGAATATTCCGTGCAGATTCCACACACTGCGGTGACGTTATACAATGTCCTTTTTATGGAAAAGACACTAACGGATTGGGAGGCAGATTTCCTTCGAATTGCAAAACAGGCGGCAAAGAATATCAATGAATTTTGCAAAGGAAAAGCTGACCAGTTTAAGCGGTTTACTTCTTTTACCGAAATGCCTGTAGACGTGGCGGTATATACCTATGAAGAAATTCTGGAAAAGGCAAAAGCCATCCATGGGGATCAGGAAATGGATATAAGAATTTCTTCGGTGATAGTATCCAATTTGCATTTAGACGAAAGGGAGCAGTCCATAAAAGTTGTAGAAGAAGTAGCATCGCTCTGTAAAGATTTAGGGCCAATGATCATATTGTTCTTTGCACCTCCATACTATCCAGCGGTGGCAACGGACAATCAGGAGCTACTGGATTCTGCACGTAGATTCATTCAGAAGTGGAAAGTGGATGCGAATGTTGAATTTAATGAGCAGCGCTATTTTTCAGGTTTATGTGATTTGAGTTTCATAGGAAAAGGGGACTTTTCGGCAAAAGACCGTCTACCATTCAATATTCCGGTATACGGGGCGACATACTCCTTACCATTTGCAGAGATGGAAGCATTGCAGATGCCGGTGTTCAACTTAGGGCCAGTAGGGAAGGACCCTCATCAATGGACGGAAAGGCTAAATGTTAAGTTTTCTTTTGAAGAGTTTCCGCCGATCTTGGCTGATTTTGTGAAGAATTTATAAAGGTGTTTATCACTTATTTAGATATTGCATGAGCTGTTAATTTCCGTTCCAGGCGCTTCGTTTTCCTGCGGGTGGACCCGAGAGCCTCCTTAGGCTCTCGCCTTCCGGGGTCTACCTTGTCCCTTCCTCCCGCGGGAGTTTGCACGCCTTCCACTACGAACAACTAAGTTTCTGGATGTTTAGTGAAAATAATCGGACTACTGAGGACATTAGGTAATTTAAGCGTTCTTACAATTTGATTAAAGTTGTTCTAAATTCTTATCTACAGAGAAAGTAGAACTTTGGCTCAATGTGGTTTTAAAGAGTGCTGTCACCCTTTCAGATGATCGTTTTAAGCTATCAACAGTAATTTCTCCTGCAAATGTTGATAGGTATAATTTTGTAAATGAAGGATCCAACGTTTCATACGCTTTAAACTGATGAAGTTTTTTATCCTCATTTAATATTTGTACGATTAAGGTGTAGTCTCTCATTTTCTCAAGCATTTTTGATGCATAGATTAAGTTTTTCCTCTTTAATTCCTTCTTCAAAGCTAAAGTACAATAAAAAAACTCAAATACTATATCAAAATCGATATTATACTTTACAGGTTTGCTTATAAAATGTTCATTTTCTTTATTCATCGTCTCAGTAACGAAACCAGATTTATCTACAATTACTTTCCATAAAGGAGATTTAACCGAGAGAAATTCCCTCGGAACAATTGAGGCATTAAATTCGAGTTTGTTTTCCAGAATTGCAATAACAAGAAAGATGTCTTTACTAAATTGTTTTTCTTTAATGCAAATCGGATTATAGGAACGAAGAGTGGTAAGAACAAAATCTCTTGTTTCTGCTGCATCTTTAATTAGTTGTGTAGAAATCATTAAATCAATATCTGAATGTTCATCTTTATATCCATTTACCCCTGAGCCTAATTGAATAACACCTTCTACCAGTTTGCAAGATTCAAGTTCTTTAATGGTTTTCTCAAAATAATTGTTTCTTTCTTCACAAGTAAACATATTTATCACTCCTAGTTTGAAAGAGTATTCTAGACGTTTATTTGGGTTTATTTTAGCACAATTTTACAGTTTGGTTGGATAATTATGTTAAAATAAATATAAATAAATTGACGGGAGTTTGATCCGCATGACATCTATTCAAGTAACTTGGGGCGATTCAATCGTTCAATTAACCTGGGAAAAGCAATCTCAACTTCCCCCAAGAAATCTGATAACTAGCGCTCATGGTTATTGCTTTTATCAGAATAAGCTGATGCTTGTCTACCTCAGAGATAGAGGATGGGATTTTCCTGGTGGACATATTGAACTCAATGAAACCCCAGAAATATGTTTTCAAAGGGAAGTAATGGAGGAGGGGTATGTGGAAGGAGATTGCCGCTTGCTTGGTTCCATTGTGGTCGATCATCATGATAATCCGAACTGGAACGAGGAAAGTCTTTATCCGAAAGTAGGGTATCAGGTTTTTTATAGAATGGATATCACGAAGTTTCATACCTTCAGGGCAGAGTACGAATCAATGGAAAGAATTTTTATTGAACCTACCGATATACCAATCTACTTTAGTGATTACAATATTGTCTATCAAGCCATTTTAGAGGACAGTGTAAATATAGGGCGTGTACCAAATGTAACTGATATCAAACAAAATAGGTAGTCCACTGTATTTGCAAAGATTATAGGTTTGGTAATGTATTAATTATTGTGGTATGAATTTTGTTTTGAATAAAATGGGAGGCTGACAAATTGACTTTTATTTTGCCTGGATGGGTGCAGATAGTATTAAATCTTGCAACCTTTCTCATTGTTCTTTTTTTATTCCGTTCACTTAACGGTATCCTAACGAAAAAGGTCGAGGCGAAGTGGTTGGAGCGATTGATTTCTTTAGGGCTTAGTGTGGTTGCAATTATGTCCATCTTTGCTCTTTATATTTCTTATTATTCATTTAGTGTAATGAACAATGACCTTGTTATTACAGGTGAGGGTGAGGTCAAGCGTGTTGGAGAAAAGGATGAATGGCTCTTAACAACAGATGATGAGTTGTTCGTCTTCAGTAATGACCCTTTGTTCATAATGGAAGAGTATCGTTTCGAAACAATAGACCATGAATCGATAAGATTTAACTTGCAGTATACATCTAAAGAATATGAGGTTGAAGCGCTACAGAGGATGGCTGTGAAATTTGCTGATGTGATACGAGAAGAGCGGCCAAAAGGGCTTCCTTTGTACCTCTCTTTCTACAGCTACTATGATGAAGTAATGAAAGAAGAATGGCAGAAGAGATTAAGTGCCGAGATGAGGAAGTATAGCAAAAGTGAATTATCAACTGAGAAGTTGCAATTGATTGTAGACGAAGTTTTTGTGAGTATCGCTGAATTTGAGCATATGATGTTCGAAGTCGAAGTTTTAGACTAAATTTATCAGCACTTAGAAGCAACCTCTCTTCTAAGTGCTGTTTTTTCGGGATTAAGGGTCAATTTGAGGCCTTTTCCTTCAGTTTCTCCGCCAACTCTTCTCCCATTTCTCTAGAACGTTCTGTCGCCCCTTCGATACAGCTCTCAAATGCTTCGGAGACTTTTCGTTCATCCAGCAATGAAATCCCTCGCTGTGTCGTTCCGCCTGGACTCGTCACTTCTTTTCTTAAGACTTCTGCATCTTTATCTGTTTCTTGCAGCATATGAGCGGCTCCAATCAATGTCTGGCTGACGAGCTTTTTGGCAACATCCATATCTAAACCTTGAGCCAACGCTGCTTTTTCCATCGCCTCTGCAATGTAATAGATATAAGCAGGGCCGCTTCCGGAAACGCCTGTAACAGCATGAAGTTGGTCTTCTTCCACAATGGTGCATAGACCAATTGCTGAGAACAACGATTGTACTAGTTCTAGGTCGTTCTCAGTAGCATAAGAGCCTTTTGCAATCGCGGTCGCAGATAGACCAATCGCAGCTGACGTATTTGGCATGGAGCGAATGACACGCAGCTCTTGTTCGAAAAGGTCTTGGATCACTTCAGTTGAAATACCAGCTAACACAGAAACGATAAGCTGCTCTTTTGTTACATAGGATTTTATTGCCTGGATTCCATCTTTTGCGTCCTTTGGCTTCATTGCCAAGAAAATCACATCTGCATCTTTTACTACTGTCTCTTTATTTTCCAAAGTGGCTACGCCATATTTATTTTCAAGGTTTTCCAGACGTTGTTGATCCTGTTTGTTCGTTACTGTAATATCCTCTTTTGTACAGATTTCCTGTTTCAGCAATCCGGCCATAATCGCCTCAGCCATAGATCCGGCACCAATAAATGCTATCTTCATCGTTAACACGCTCCTTTTATAATAGAAAAAAGACCCATCTGTCCTATATAAAAGGACGGATAGGTCTTATCCGCGGTACCACCTTAATTGGTTAGTTGAACCCAGCTTCGATTCCCGTATCGTGGGAGGACGATCAGGTTTACCTGATTGTTCCTGGGTAGGTTCAAAAGTGCAGGGGATGAGGAGGTCTTTCAGCCGGTGAACCTCCTTCTCTTGTCATCTTGCAGCTTTTTACTGGTCCCATTCGTCACGTTATCATTTGTAATTTTATACATTATCTATCGGAAGCGGGGGAAAGTCAAGGGGATATTTGTCATGATTATATAAAATTTTTAGGGAAAACTTCTCCCAATACCGTAAATAGGCTTTGACGTTATTTCAAAAAAATGAACTGGGAAATTTTATTAGTTATTGAGGAATAACCCTTTCTTTTTTTCCTTATTTAGTGCATTCTATAATTGAATGGTTATTCAATTACTATTTTGGTTCTATTATTTTGTTATAACTTTATTGTACATTTCTTACATATATAATACTAAAACGAATTAAAAGGGGATTATGATGAACGACGTTTCTTGTAAGCAAGAGATTAAACAAATTACAATCCCGACCCCGTTTGCGGTTGGGGACGTACATACCTACCTTATCATTACGGATAAAGTGACACTGGTGGATGCTGGTGTGAAAACGATGGAAGCGTGGGAAATCTTTCAGCGTGAGTTGAGTAGTCATGGATTGAAGGTTTTAGACATTGACCAAGTGATAGTGACGCATCATCACCCAGATCACGTTGGGCTATTGGACTATTTTCCTTCTAATATTCCGGTATTTGGGCACAAGCGTGCGCATCCTTGGATGACGCAGGATCATCGTTACTTTTCTACTCATGAAACTTATTATAAAGAGATGTTTGAACGCATGGGTGTCGAGCAACGTTTTTATCCGGTCTTGGATGCCATTGATAAACCGTTACGTTTTGCTTGCCATAGAGGGCTCACTTCTTTCGTTGGAGAAGGAGATCGCCTAGAAGGCTTGGCAAATTGGCAGATCATCGAAACTCCAGGTCATGCGAGTAGTCATCTGGTTCTATTTGATGAAAAGAGTGGAACCTTAATTGGTGGAGATTTAATTTTAGCTGACATCTCTCCTAATCCATTGGTAGAGCCGCCTTATGTGGACGAAATGGAACGGAAGAAAGCCATGCTTGAATATATTTACTCTATTGAGAAGATGAGACGTTTGCCAATTCAGCGGGTGCTACCAGGACATGGAGGTATTGTTGAAAATGTCCCAGAGTTATTAGAGACACGATTGAAACAACAGGATAAGCGTGCAAATAAGGTTTTAAAGTATCTCCAAAATCAGCCTGCTACTGCCTATGAAATCTGTCAGTATCTTTTTAAATCTGTTTATGAAAAACAACTACTACTAACACTCTCTGAAAC
Source organism: Bacillus sp. CHD6a (assembly GCF_001293645.1). Lineage (GTDB taxonomy): Bacteria > Bacillota > Bacilli > Bacillales > Bacillaceae_I > Sutcliffiella_A. The sequence goes on along the minus strand of NZ_LBMD01000023.1, from coordinate 38,454 downwards.
GATTGGTCAAATTGATTATCTTCTTGATAAAGGCTTGATTATAGAAAATGCATCATCCAAGCCATATATGTATTCAGCAGGAGGGAAGTAAACGATGGCTAGTCTTGAAGGTAAATACATTGTTATAACCGGTGCTTCTGGTGGAATTGGGAAAGCACTTGCACTTGAGGTCGCCAAGCGAGGAGCGACACCTGTCCTCATGGCACGTTCCTTAGATAAGCTGGAACAGGTGGCAGCCCAGATAAAGTTGAATTGTCAGATAGAGGCGCCTGTTTATCCACTTGATGTTCGTAAACAGTCAGATATAGAGCGTACTTTCAAGCAATTATTGAACCACATTCCTGCGGTTGATGTGTTGGTGAACAATGCTGGATACGGAAAATTTGATGAAATTGCCGATCTTTCGCTTGATGACATGAGTGGAATGTTTGAGGTGAATGTGTATGGATTGATTGCATGTACGAAGATGGTCCTACCGTCCATGCTCGAGCAAAATCAAGGGCATATCATCAATATTGCTTCACAAGCTGGGAAAATTGCCACACCAAAGTCGAGTGTATATACAGCAACAAAGCATGCTGTCCTCGGTTTTACTAATAGCATGCGAATGGAGCTATACGATACTAATATTTTTGTAACATCCGTTAACCCTGGTCCAATTAGAACAGAGTTTTTTGATATTGCAGATTCATCCGGTAGCTATAAGCAAAAAGTGGATAAGTGGATGCTTGAGCCTGAGTATGTTGCCAATCGTATAGCAGATGCGATGTTCACTCGTACCCGGGAAATTAATCTGCCTGGCTGGATGAACATGGCCAGCAAACTGTATCAGGTGTTTCCTGGTGTGGTGGAAAAGTTAGGCGGCAAGGCTTTCCGACAAAAATAGTTAGGCTCTTTTCACAAAGATTTTTGTTACTCCCAGTAAAAAGTCGGCAATTGGACTTTTTACCGCTTAGTTTTTTAAAAAAATAACATGCGGCTCTATTCTGTCCTGCTATGAAAAGAGCGGTTTTTGTAACCTTTCATTTCATCTTTCGTCCAATAGAGCAAGAGGTGAGAAGAAGATGAAAACAGTTAAATTCATGTCATTGTTGGCATGTTTCCTTCTTTTATTCGGTTGTGGAACAGCTGGCGGAAATGACAATAACAGCTCAGGGTCCAATACAGGTCCAAAAGCACCTAATGAAGAACCTGCGGATGACGAGGAACAGCCAGTGGAGGACTTAACGGGGTATATTATTTCTATTTCAAAGGATGACCAAACACGCATTTTAGTGACAGGACAGCACCCTAGTAGTGGCGGTTCAGGCATTTCTGCTACAATTTACACCCTAGAAGAAAGCACGACAGTGGAAAACTCGGAAGGAGAACCATTGGAAGCAGCCGATCTTTTAGTGGGAATGAAAGTGACTGTATGGAACTCAGGAATTGTAGCTGAATCCTTTCCGTCTCAGTCTGGTGCCATAAAAGTGGTGGTAGATGCAGAACAGGATGATCTGGAACAAAAGGCTGTTGCCAAGGCGTTGGAAGAAGTGGAAGCTGGCTATCCATGGCACGTGGAGGAAGTGACCGAACAAGGTGAGCTATTATATAAGGTAACTCTGAAGAACCTGTTAGATGATAGCGAACCAGTAGATATTGAGGTGGAAGTGAAAGAGGAGTAATATCCTTTATGAGACGTCTTGTGTAATTGTGCAGGGCGTTTTTTGTTTAGTGAGAGGCTCCTTATTGAAGTTATTTTATCGAAGCTTGGTGAAGTTTGTCGATTGGCATGTATTACCTGGAATTTGGACAGTAAATGGGTGACTTTGGCTTGTATTCTGAAAGTTTCCGATAGTATTTACCTCAAAATGGACTGTATATAAGTCTGCTTCGACAGTAAGTGGTCTCGGACGTAACCTTACATAGGAAATGGAGGCATATACATATGAATTTTATTTTAGAAGATGAGGATTTAGGTATCGAGGTCATTAAATCAATTAAATCCGGCGATGTTTCAGTGCTTAAACGTTTACTTGATGATCATCCCGACCTTTCGACGGCAAGAATTATCGCAAGAGGATATCATGATGAAAAATCCGACGCATTCGGAGTGTCCCGCACATTGCTTCATGTGGCCACCGATTGGCCTGGTCACTTTCCGAACGGATCAACAATCGTTCGCACATTAGTAGAAGCGGGAGCAGCGGTGGATGCTAGATTTACCGGTCATCACACGGAAACACCCCTTCATTGGGCTGCGAGCAGTAATGACGTAGAAGTCCTTCAGACACTTCTCGATGCCGGAGCGGATATTAATGCTACAGGAGCAGTAATCGCGGAAGGCACCCCATTAGACGATGCAGTAGCATTTGGTCAGTGGAATGCAGCCCGCCTGTTGGTAGAGAATGGGGCACAGACCAAGCTCTGGAATTCAGCGGGACTGGGGATGCTGGATGAAGTGAAAGCATACTATGAAGAAAAACATATACCTTCTTCATTCGAAACCACTCAGGCCTTCTGGTTGGCTTGCCACGGTGGTCAGTTTATGGTGGCACAGTACCTTCTCGGCCAAGGAGCAAATCTTAATTGGATTGGTTATGACGGGCTGACTCCATTGGATGCAGCTGTTCGCAATAACACAGATGTGAGGCTAATGGAGTGGCTCCGTGAGAAGGGTGCTCACTCTGCAGGGGATATGGTGTAAGGTCTTTCTTGTTCAGGTTCTTTGGTTGAACTCTTACGGACGTACTTCTCCCACAGAACCTGAAATCCATACATCAATAAGGCTTTTATTAAAAATAGTCCATATAGCTGATGGTTGTTCATTTTTTTCAACTCAAATATCCCCATATTCTTAAATAATACGTAAATGGGATATACAAATATGGCATCTACGACTGCATTCAATAATAAGTACAAGTAAAATCGTCCATATGTTAGACGTAATATCCACAGGGAGCCGGCAAAAAACGGTCCAACTATAAATGCAAACTCATTCACAAAATATGGCGGGATTTTTTTATAAATTGTCCACCATTTATACTTCTCGGCCACAATGCTTTCTAATGCAACTAATATAGACATAAATAATGTTCCGGGCAAAAAACGTTTAAAGTGCTTCCACCCAAGAAAAGGGAGTGTCAGAATGGAGATGAATACCATTATCCATAATACGAGTACAGGCTTTTTCTTCATGATGTCGCTCCTTTTCTAGATGAACTCTTCTTTTATCTTGTGTAACTACATCGGATTTATGAATTATTTTGTCGGGTGTACTTACCACTTGCTCAAATATTCATACACCACATCATTGACCACATCAAACACATCTGAAGCGGGATCTTGGGCAACTACTTTGCTCACTTCCTCTGCCATTTTTTCGTACTCCTCCTCACTAAGTGGAACCGATTCAACATTATGCTGATACTGAACAAAGCAATTTCGAATCATTTTTTTTACTAAATTTCTCTCCACGTCATCACCTCTTTTCTTTAATTATAAGGGTTTTACCCACTTAACAAGCATATGAAAAAGACATTGTCGAAATATGTAGTGGAATTTACCATTGAAACCGAACGTATATTCGCTTATTATTGGGTATATACTACTAATGCGAACATACTTTCTGTTTTAGTGAGGTGTGAAGGTCGTGGACATGGATTACAGCAAGATGCCAAACAACAAGATTTTATGTGTAGATATGAAAAGCTTTTATGCCAGCTGCTCTGCAGTAATGATGGGTCTTGACCCGCTCACCTGCTATTTGGCGGTAGTTGGGGATACGGAGCGGCAGGGGAGCGTTGTACTTGCAGCTTCTCCCATGCTGAAAAAGGAATTTGGAATTAAGACGGGCTCACGTCGGTTTGAAATTCCGAATGACAAACGCATTCACATTGTAAACCCCAAGATGGCAACCTATCTGCGCATTTCCACAGAAATCACCCGACTTTTCAATCGATATGTCCCAAAGGACGCCATCCACACCTATAGTGTCGATGAAAGCTTCTTGCAAGTCGACGGGGTAGAGGCACTTTGGGGAGATGCAACCACGATTGCTGAAAAAATCAAAGAGGACATGGAGCGGGAATTTCAGCTCCCATGCGCCATCGGAATTGGTCCAAATATGCTCATGTCCAAACTATGCTTGGATCTTGAAGCAAAAAAGAAGGGCATAGCTGAGTGGACCTATGACGATGTAAAAACAAAACTCTGGCCGCTTTCCCCCTTAAGTGAAATGTGGGGAATTGGATCCAGAGTACAAAAAACATTAAACCGAATGGGAATTTTCAATGTTGGACAGCTCGCGAATTACCCCCTCGAGCTATTGGAGAAAAAATTCGGTGTGATGGGAAATCAGTTGTACCATCACGCCTGGGGGATTGATTTATCAGAGCTTGGCGCCCCCATTATTCAAGGACAGATCAGCTTTGGAAAAAGCCAAATTTTAATGCGCGACTATACAGACCCAAAAGAAGTGAAACAGGTCATCTTGGAAATCTGTGAGGAAGTCGCCAGAAGAACACGGCATCACCGAAAAGCCGGACGTACTATCAGTCTTGGAATCGGCTACAGCCGCGATGAACTTGGCGGAGGGTTCTACCGCTCCCGAACGATGGAACGAGCAAGCAACATCACCATGGACTTATATCGTACCTGCCTCGAACTATTTGAGGAAAACTATGAACCAAAAACCGTTCGGAAAATTGCCGTTTCGCTCTCCAATATTGTGGAGGACAGCGAAATGCAACTGAGCCTGTTTGAACTCGAACAGCCGAAAAAACGAGAACTGGGCTATGTAATGGACACCATCCGCGGAAAATACGGAACCAATGCGCTATTGCGGGCTGTATCCTATACAAATGCCGGAACTGCGGTGCACCGAAGCAGGCTGGTTGGTGGGCATAAGGCGTAGAGAATTTGCTATAGCTAGAAACGTAAGAAAGGATGTTTAAGGATGATACGAGATCGCGGAACCATTAAATGGACGTCCATGATGCTGCCGGAGCATGTCAAAATGCTGCGTGATTGGACCAAAGAAGATTTATACCAAACCAAGCCGGAAATTGATGAACAGCGGCTCGAAGAAATGAACGAGCTGTTTTGCGAAGCGATGGAAACGGGTAAAGAAGTAACCATTACCTATTATGAAAAAAGAAGATACCATCTGTTTGTAGGAGCGGTGCACCATCTCGATGCCTACCAGAGGCGCTTGCATGTGGTGGATAAATTCGGCGAAGCTGGCTGTTTATGTGTAGATGACATTTTGGATATTTCCTGATAAAACAGGCTGTTTTAACAAATTTTGTTGCTTTCAAGAAGCTTTATACAGATAAGTGAATTGGAGCGGAAGGCACTCGACTCCTGCGGAAGGTTAGCGGTAGACTTGAGACCCCTGAAGCGTTGTGAGGGAGGCGCGGAAAGCAAGTGGCTGCTGCGAAAAGGAACGGTCAAATTTTATAGCAAACAACATTATTTTTAGAAAATAGCCAAACAAAAACATCCTTCCCACTAAATGAGGAAGGATGCTCCATTATTATTTCTTTTCAAAATACCCAAGAGCCAAAATCGCCTCAAATACTTCTTCGCCTTCATCAGAAGTAACTTCCACTTCCTGTCCTGGCTGAAGGGCAAGCGCCAAAACACCAAGCAAGCTTTTTGCATCCACTACCCAATGCTCCTTTTTAAATAAAACCGTTCCAGAATAAGAACTGATTGTATTCACTAGATTGCTTGCAGACTCGGCAAAAATAGGTTTTAAAACTGTTAGTACCATATGTATCTACCCCTTTTGTATTGTAATACTTTTAAGTATAAAGAAAATGATGGAAACAACAAGAGAAAAATATTGATATTATGGAAGTAGGGAGAAACAGGATGAGAGTGGAAGTAACGGAGAAGACCCCACAAAAACTTTTGACCAAAGCGAGCGGCTTTCTGAAAGGCTATACCCACACACTTAACCCCTATATCGGTTGTGCCTTCGGTTGTTCCTATTGTTATGTGAGACAAAGCCCGGTTGGTTTGTTCCGCAAACAAGAATGGGGCACATGGGTGGATGTGAAAAAGGATGTGAAAGAAAAGCTCGCCAAAGAAATGCGGCTTTTAAGGAAAAAAGAGCAGCCCATCAGCATTTTTATGTCATCTAGTACGGATCCTTATCAACCGGTGGAACAAAAGGAAAAGGTTACCCGGACCCTTTTAGAAAAAATGACAGAAGAACCACCTGACTTTCTTTTTGTTCAAACAAGAAGCCCATTGGTGACAAGAGACATCGACCTCCTAAAGAGATTGGGAGACCGCGTGATGGTAAGCATTACAATAGAAACCGATCGAGAAGAGGTACGTAAAAGGTTCTCACCGGCAGCTCCGCCAATACCTGCAAGACTTAAAGCATTAAAAACATTGCATAAAGAAGGTATACCAGTCCAAGTGGCTATTGCACCGGCCTTGCCATTTTCGGAAGAATTCCCTTTAAAACTAATAGGGATAGTAAACAGGATATGTGTGGATGATTTTACGGGGGACGGAAGTGGAGGCAAGCGAACCGCTCGTTTAGGTGTATATGAGAAATATGAAACGGGAGAAAAGGCGAAGTGGGTGGAAGGAAATGTGCAACAGGAGGTTTTCGAGGTAATGCGAACAGTATTTCCTGAAGAACAAGTCATCCGAAGTCCGGAGGGGTTCTTTCCGCCTAAAGTATAGTGGAATTCAAAAGCTTAGGATGACAAGGACCCTAAGCTTTTGATGAAATATAAGACCGAATTTTGTCTCTTAAACCACCGTTACTTGTGAAAATTAAGTAGGTATCCGATTTCGTATGTATCACTACTCTGTCAGTATGACCTGATGGAAACCCGACACGAAGAGCATGTTTATCAGTCCCGCTGTATGTGGGATCATTTTCGACCAATATAATAGAAGAGAGAGGAACATTAATAGTACTAAACTGCCATTTAATGATTAGATCTTCCCCACTTTTGGTAATCTTAACTTCCATACCTATCACTCCAATCTATCTAGTAATTAATACGGAAGACAAGGAGGGAAGTTTTATTTTTATTCATATCCGCCATTTAAATCAGGTAGCTCCAGATACTTCTCCTTGGATGCAACTAATTTATGTATGTAGTTCTCGAGGTTCATCAGATTTTTAGCGTCTCCATCATACTCACAAAAATTAGTATATGAAAACTCCTTCGTCTCCCCGTTCATTTGGATGTGCCAAGACGTGAATGAAGGAGGTTCTATTGCACACTGAAGCTCCCTACCAATATCCAAATCCCCCATTATGTTTATTTTTAACATTTCATTATAAATGAGCTCTTTCTCTTCGACTGTTAAAGGTATCTCAGCTTCTATGGTGCCGTCTATCACAAGATCTTTAATTATCATATCATTAAAAGTATCCACTTTTTGTTTGCCATAGGTACCGTATATAAGGCTGAATTCAAAATCACCAGGCATGACTGGAGAACTAACATTTTCATCGTAACTGCAAGCAGAAATGAAGAATAAAATTGGCAACCATATAATGTAAATGTGTTTCATTTAATAACCACCTTTTCTATACAGACGATAAAATTGGAAGAAGGTTACTGTTATTCGCAGAAAAATGTAAAAATACGATACAATAGAAAAATAGTAATAAGAAAAAAAGGAGGGTAACAAATGGACAGCATTATTTTTGATTTAGACGGTACGTTATGGGATTCGCGGGAAACGGTCCTGGTAGCTTGGAATGAGATTCTGAAAAATGATGATAAGATCGAAAAAGAGTTAACAGGTGATGATTTCAAAGCAACCATGGGTTTGCAAATGCATGAAATAGAAAAGATTCTCTTTCCAGATATGGAAGAAAAGTATCGTGCTCAATTGTCGAACAAATGTTGCGAAGCGGAGAGAGTGCTTCTAGAGCAAAAAGGAGGTCAGCTCTACGAACAATTAGAAGAAGTGTTAGAGAGCTTATCTCAAAAGTACAAACTTTTTATTGTGAGTAACTGCCAAGATGGATACATAGAAGCTTTTTATAAATATCATCAATTGGAGACATATTTTATTGATTATGAAAATCCAGGAAGAACAGGACTCTCAAAAGGTGAAAATATAAAATTAATCATGGAGCGCAATCAACTTAAGAGTCCTGTTTATGTGGGGGATACACTCGGAGATAAAGAAGCATCAAGGGTAGCGGGTATTCCTTTTGTTTACGCTAGTTATGGATTTGGAGAAGTGGAAGAATATGATTATATTATTTATTCACTCCGAGATCTCCAAACGATGTTTTAGTTAAAATCCTATTAAAACCTTGTGAGAATGTTCATTCTTTCAAGGTTTTTATTAGGCAAAAATTAAATTTGTTATTGACGGTTTAAAACGGGAGGTGTATAGTGAAGTCTGCAAATAGTAATTGTTACGCTTTGCGGGGGGTAGATCTTAGAGTAGGTTGTATCCGTTCAGTCTTCAAATCGTAATCATTCTATTCTATTGTTTTTTGTAAGGCCTTTTTTTGGAGGGGAGTATGGAACAAAGGGATTCTGTTTGCCATGCGTCAGCATTTTAACACTTAGCAACAAGAATGCTTTTGTAAAAGCTGCGAGTAAAACCATTCCAATGTTTGAAATAGTATTTGTTTGTTGGGGAGAGATATTAAGTGTTCTCTCACTGGTTGGCGGTGCATTAATTATTGCCTCATCCACAGCGTTTCCAGAAAGAAAATGCCTGAAACTAAAATCAAACCGAGTCTTGCTAAGGCTGAAAAGGTAAAAGGAGAAAAAAATATGAATTTAAAAAAGTCATTGGTATATTCCATTTTTATCGTTTTATTTATCATGACAGGTTGCAGTAATGCAAATGAAAAGACAACATCAAAAGAATCCGATGAAAAGTCTGTAACGATGCTATTCAGTTTTGCTTCCGAAACAATGGATCCGCATCAGGATTGGATGGGAGTCCGTGCTGGAGTGGCAGAAACATTGGTGAGAATTGACAAGAACCTGGAAATTCAACCTTGGTTGGCAGAAACATGGGAGAAAAAAGATGAGAAAACCTGGACATTCAAAATTAGGGAGGATGTCACCTTCCATGATGGATCACCAGTAGATGGAGAAGCGGTGAAAGCTTCCTTTGAACGAGTGCTGGAAACAAATGAAGCCATTTCTTCTAGTTTGAAAATTGAGTCTATGGAAGCGGAGGGTCAGGAGATAACATTCGTTAACACAGAGGAATATCCGGCCTTTCTTTCAGAGTTAGTACATACAAATACCTCCATCATTAAAGCGGATGCTGAGAACATTGGGGAGCAGCCGATAGCGACTGGACCATTTAAGGTCGCAAGTTTCATTTCAGAAACGGAAGTGAACTTAGAGAGGTATGAGGATTATTGGGATGGAGCAGCAAAACTGGAGCAAGTGAAAATCAAATTTAATTCAGATGGGAACGTTAGGGCGCTCGCGCTACAATCTGGTGAAGCAGATATTGCCTATCATCTTCCGCCCGAGTCGTTGGAACCAATTGAAAGCAACGATAAATTAAGGGTGGAGTCGGTACCAAGCCTTCGTGTCCATTTTCTACTCTATAATAATGCAAACCCTGCATTGCAGGATGTAAATGTGAGAAAAGCATTGGACCTATTAGTAAACCGTCCAGTGGCAGTAGAAGAAATTATGAATGGTCACGCAACAGAGGCGGCTGGCCCATTTAATCCTAGCTTTGCATTTGCGGCTGAAACGGAACCAAGCAGTTATGACCCTGAGAAGGCAGAAGAGCTATTGAAAGAGGCAGGCTATCAAAAGAACGCGGACGGAAAGATGGAAAAAGACGGAAAGTTGCTTACTCTGAAACTAGCGACGTATCCAGGAAGACCTGAGCTACCTTTGCTTGCTCAATACCTTCAAGGGGAAGCTGCATCTGTCGGGGTTAATATAGAAATTGTCACCATTGAAAACATTGATAGTTATTTGTGGGAGCAACAGGATGAATGGGATATGGTAACATATTCTAACCTGACAGCTCCTCGTGGGGATGGAAGTTATTTCCTCAATGTAGCTTATCTGCCAGAGGGAGCGTTAAACCCTGGTCAAATTAATATTCCAGAATTAAACAAACTAACTCAGCAACTAAACACTACAGCAGATCCAGAAAAGAGAACAGAACTGCAGAAAGAAGCTGTGAGTATCATTAAGAAGGAGGTTCCTCATTCCTTCATCTTGCACCCGCACATTATCGTAGGGGTAAATGATAGAGTCAAAGATTGGGAGCCAGGATCAGAGGAATATTACCTTATAACAAATAAGATGGATGTAAAATAAAATGATGAAGTGAAAGTATCCTAGATGCTTTCACTTTTCTTCATGCATAAAGGTAGGTGGAAAAGTGCGACAGGCTGTTTCTATTATCGGCTCAAGGCTGCTTCAATTAATAATTATGATTATGATTCTTTCCTTCGCAACATTTGTCCTGATGAAAATAACCCCGGGGGACCCGGTAAGGGCATTATTGAAAGTGGATGATGTTATATCCACCACAGAGGATAAGGAAAGGGTCATGAAGGAATATGGATTTGATAAACCGATTGTCATCCAATATGTTCAATGGTTAAAGGGCGTAGCGCAATTAGATTTAGGAGAATCTATACTATCCAAACGGCCAGTATTGGATATTATTCTAGATAAACTCCCCGCAACTTTCGCTTTGTCCATTGGAGGCTTGATCGCCCTATTTGTAATTGCTGTGCCACTTGGTGTGCTAGGGGCGGTATATGAAGGAAGGTGGCCTGATTATATTAGCAGGTGGTTTGCCATACTCGGTGCATCTATCCCTAGCTTTTGGCTTGGTTTACTGCTCATCTACTTCTTTTCATTAAAGTGGAACCTGTTGCCTGTTATGGGAAAGGGAACTTTTGCCCACTTTATTCTGCCTTCCATTACCCTGGGGATTGCCATGGCGCCTTTATATATAAAATTATTGAGGGAAAGACTCATCTCTACCTTGCAAAGTGCATATATCGAGTCAGCTTATGCTCGGGGATTGGGTAAGGGGAGAAGCCTTTTGGTTCATGCATTAAGAGGTAGTCTTGTTCCGCTAGTCACTATGTTTGGGTTAAGTATCGGCAGTCTTCTCGGAGGGATCACGGTAATTGAGATACTATTCTCCTGGCCAGGTATGGGAGAAATGATTGTTCAAGCAGTGATGCAACGGGATTATCCACTAATACAAGGATACATTATCGTGGTAGGTCTCTTGGTGGTCATGACCAATTTAGTTGTTGATTTGCTCTATTTAATTATAGATCCACAGATTAGGCACGGAAAGGAGATAAATTGATGAAAAGCATGACGATAAAATGGAAAAGTACTAGTCTTCTTGACAATCCTAATCTAGTGATCGGTTCTATTCTTGCGACCATACTGGCTAGTGTTATTTTGTTCGGGAGTACAATAGCTCCCTACGATCCTTTCCAAATTGATATGGGTAATAGGCTAAAAGAAGCTTCATCCATTCATTGGCTTGGGACAGATCAATTGGGCAGAGATGTTCTATCAAGAATTTTGTATGGAGCCAAGTTAACCATCGGGCTTGGATTACTAACAATTGTTCTTGCAATTGTCATAGGTGTTCCAATCGGCCTCCTCTCCGGTTACATAGGTGGAAAAGTAGATGCCGTTTTTATGAGAATGATAGATGGTATTTTGGCATTTCCCGATTTTATCCTGGCGATAGCTATTGCCGGAATATTGGGTCCGAACCTGACCAATATTGTGCTCGCTATCATTTTAGTCCGGTGGATTATGTATGCAAGAGTGGTGCGAAGTTTGGTTATGGCAGAAAAGGAAAAAGAGTATATTCTCGTGTCTAAGATTTCTCATTCTAGTACATGGAAAACCATTCGCATGCACCTTTTTCCGCAAGTATTGTCAGAGATCATTGCAATGTCAGCGATTGACGTAGGTAAGGTGATACTCATGATTTCTGCCTTATCCTACATAGGGCTTGGAGCACAGCCACCTATTCCAGAATGGGGGGCAATGTTGAATGAAGGACGAGGATACTTTCAAGCAGTACCTTCCCTAATGCTTTATCCTGGTCTTGCTATCATGGTAACCGTTTTAACATGCAATTTATTGGGAGATGGCTTAAAAGATCACTTTGACATTAGAAAGGGCAGTGATAATCGATGAGTGAACCATTGCTTGCTATTGAAGACTTAGTTGTGGAAAAACACAAAGAGTCTAAGGCAATCATCAGCAGATTAAATCTCCAGATTGCTAAAGGAGAAATGGTTGGATTGATAGGGGAAAGTGGTTGTGGGAAAAGCATGACGGCTAGAGCAATACTGAACCTGCTACCAGGACAGATGAATGTAACAGGGAAGATTAACTATAAAAATAGAAATCTATTAGGTCTGTCGCATCAAGAATACCGTAAGCTGTTGGGGAAAGAAATTGCCATCATTTTTCAGGATTATAGAGGAAGTTTCACACCTTTTATCCGAATAGGAAAACAAATAGTTGAGACCATACAAGCACATAATCCTTTATCAAAAAAAGAAGCCAAAACTGTGGCATTGGATGTACTTGGCGAAATGGGACTTGAAGCGGAAAGAGTTTATAAAAGTTACCCTTTTCAATTAAGTGGAGGACAGGTGCAAAGGGCTGCAATAGCGATGGCTCTTGCGTTGAAGCCATCGTTGTTGATTTGCGATGAGGTGACGACTGCACTAGACGTTATGAGCGGTGAAAGGGTATTGGATTATATGGAAAAAATGAGAAAAGAGACGGGATGTGCCGTATTAATGATTACACATGACCTTACCCAAGCATATAAGCGGACGGACAGGATATATGTGATGGAACAGGGTGAGATAGTAGAAAGTGGAACTCCTGAAGAGATTCGTTGTCACCATCAGCACCCGTATACGAAAAAATTAAGCGGTTGTCTATTGGCTCTACCAGGAGAGGGAAGCGAGTCGAAGAGGACAAGCGAAAAGGTGTTGTTCATATGAGTCAGTTAATCATAGAAAATCTCTCCATCCGTTATTCCAAAGAGGTAAAAGCTCTAGACAATGTGTCCCTCGCTGTAAACAAAGGAGAGTGTGTAGGAATTGTAGGAGAAAGCGGTAGTGGCAAGAGTACGCTTGCAAAGGTACTATTAGGTCTCCAACCATATAAGGAGGGCCACATAACATTTAATGGGAATCAAATTGTGCCCAAAAAGAAAGATGCGTTAAGGGAGTACCGCAGACAAGTTCAAATGGTGTTCCAGGATGCCAATAGTACGCTTAATCCCAAGCTTCCAATTTGGAAAAGTATCATGGAACCGCTGGATAACTTTAAGGAAGTTGAGCCTTCTTTTTTAAATAGAGAAGAGGCATCACGCAAAGAATTAGCAGCGACACTCCTTGAAATGGTGGGGCTAGACGCGCATCTGTTGGAGCGATATCCAGGGGAGTTGAGTGGAGGGCAAAAACAACGTGTCAGTATTGCAAGGGCACTAAGTCTAGAACCGGGGCTTTTAATTTGTGATGAACCTACCGCAAGCCTTGATGTTACCATCCAAAAACAAATCCTTGAGTTACTAAAAGACCTTCAAGAAAAAACAGAAATGACGATACTTTTCATTTCGCATGACATAAGGGCCGTCACCTTCTTATGCAACCAGATAATTGTCTTAAAAGATGGACAAGTGGTAGACCAGTTCCCTTTGAAAGATCTCTATCAAGATAATCGCCACCCATACACGAAGGCGCTGATCAAGGCTGCTACGTTTTAAAGGACAGAAAGGAAAGGAAAGTATGAAAATAGTATCAAAAGAGAAAGCAGCCTTTAGTAACAAGGAGTATATTGGACTTGCACTTCCCCTAATTATTGCGGGAATTACCACACCCTTAATCGGAGCGGTCGATACTGCGGTTGTTGGAAGGCTGTCTGAACCATCATCCATAGGTGGAGTGGCAATTGGTGCAGTCATCTTCAATACGATGTACTGGCTTCTTGGTTTTCTGAGAGTAAGTACAAGTGGCTTTACTGCTCAGGCATACGGTTCGAAAAATATCAATGAAACCATATTAACTTTACTTAGGCCTATGTTTATCGCCATCATTTTCGGCCTGGTTTTCATTATTTTTCAAAAGCCGATCCTACATATCGCATTAAATGTAATAGGAGGGAGTGATGCGGTATCTTCCTTTGCCTCGACCTATTTCTCCATTCGGGTTTGGGGTGCCCCGTTTATCCTTATGAGTTATGTGTTTATCGGCTGGTTAATCGGAATGGGCAAAGTTCGGCTATCTCTTGCTACTCAATTGGTTATGAATTTAATGAATATAGTCCTTAGCGTTGTTTTTGTATTGGTGTTAGGGCTGGGAGTTGCTGGAGTAGCCTATCCGACACTTATCTCTGAAATAAGTGCTGTTCTCTTTGGTGGATTCATCATCGCAAGACATAACAGGATAGGGTTGACCAATGTAAAGGCGCGGATGATTCTAGATCCAGAACCTCTGATGAAGATGGTAAAAGTAAATGGGAATCTTTTTTTAAGAACAGTATGTTTGTTAATCATGACCGGTATCTTTACATCCACTGGTGCCGCGTTGGGAGAAGTAACCCTTGCCGCCAATGCTATTTTGCTGCAAATTCATTATATAATGGCTTATTTAATTGGTGGATTTGCAAATGCGTCCAGTATTTTGACGGGCAGAGCTATAGGAGGAAAAGATCCCTACCTATTTAGAAGAGCTGTAAATTTGTCTGCGGTTTGGGGGCTGGGAACTGCTGTAACATTGGCGGTCTTCATGTGGTTGTTTGGGCATGGTGTTGTCGGGTTGTTTACCAGTATAACTTCAGTTAAGGGTATGGCAATTGCGAACTTGGTTTGGATGGTGATATTCCCATTTGTCGGCTTTTGGGGTTTGCAACTTGAAGGGATATTTTCAGGGGCTACAGACGCGAAGTCAATTAGAGATTCTATCTTTCTTGCATTACTTGTATTTTTGCTATTCATCTGGTTATTCGTCCCTGTATATGAAAATCAGGGAATCTGGCTGGCTTTTGTAGTGTTTAGTCTCGGTCGTTCTATCTTCCTGTCCCTTTATCTTCCAAAACTTAAGCGTCTCCACTTTTCATAATGGAATGAAGAGGGGAAGTGTTCCCCCCTTCAAGCTTTACTGGTTACGGCTGCGCCAAATCAGTCGTTCAATACTTGGGCAGCCCGAACACAGGATTCAAAATTCCCTTTATGGGAAGCATCACAATAAGGAAGTTTTTTGGATAGTCCGCAACGGCACAGAGTGAATGCCGGCTTGTCCTCAAACTTGTTTCCTTCTGCATCAACTAACTCTACATCACCTGTTACACGGAAGCCTCCGTTATCCATTACTTTAATTGTTACTTTTGACATTGGTAATCTCCTCCTTCCGATAAAGATATTAGTATCGTACCTACAATTATCCATTTTGACAACAAGAACTTATCCTCTACCTGCCCTATCCAAATGCCTTCTAGTTATACTAATGAGCAATATATGGTACAATCAGGCTAATAATGAACAGTTGGAGGCATGAAACGTGAAAGTAACGTTTACAGAAAAAGCAGCAGAAAAAGTCAAAGCAAAGCTTGAAAACCAAGAAGGAAAATGGTTGAAGCTAAAATATGATACAGATGGATGCGGTTGTGTCGTTAGCGGAGTTTCCGCACTGTGGATCACACCAGAAAAAGATGATGACGATGTAGAACTGGAAACAAACATCGGTCCTTTATTAATGGAAAAATCAAAGCTTCTGTTTTTCGATGAGGACATGACAGTCGATTTTGTAGAAAGTGCAAACTGCTATATGTTGAAATGTCCGAGCCAGATTCTAAATCCACGAATGAGTTTATTGGTAGTGGAGGGAGCAAAATGAGCACTGGGGGTAAAATCAACTCATTGAAAAATGTTGCTCAATCGAAAACTTGGGCTTCATTTTTAAATCATAATCATCCTTACAGCTTGCTGCACTGGTCTATTGGTGGTATCAATCATGATGACAAGGATGTATGGCTTCTTCAGGATGAAGTGACATTTGAGGTTCAAGAGTTTGAGAATCTGGATGTGGCAGTGGAATGGATCTCGGAAAATATGGACGGGATCACGGATGTGCTAGGATAATAAAAGTGAGGTTGAAAAAGTCGGGGAACTTAGTTCTTCGGCTTTTTTGTGTTGGAATTATCATATGTGCTGAAAATTGACGATATATGTCGTTTGGCTTGTATTGTGTTGAGTTTGGACAGTAAATAGTGCACGTTGGATCGTATTTTTAGAATTTGGACAGTATTCTACTCCAAACCGACAGTAAACAGGGAGTTTTGGACAGTAAATGGTGTTGATGAAAATAAAGACTAAATAATAGATAGAAATTTCCAATATTCTCGGTAAAAATAGAACCAATTATTTACACCCCTCCCATATACAGTTATAATTTTCAGAATGGAGCCAAAAATATGAAAAGGATATACAAAATGAGGCTGCTTATAAATGTATAAGGTGAAAGGAGAATACAATGAAATTTTTCCGATTTGAAAAAGAAGTAGGTTTTCCAATCAAACAATTCGATTCCAAAGAGGCACATTACATAAAGGTATGGAGAAGCAAGCAGGAAAACAATGTGGGATTTATACAAATAGATGCTGGCGGAGTGGTGGGATATCATCAGGCAACCGTGCAGCAGTTGTTCATTGTAGTTCAAGGGGAAGGCTGGGTAACTGGAACAGACAGAGAAAAAATCTCTATAAAAAGTGGAGAAGGAGTCATGTGGGAAGAGGGAGAATGGCATGAATCAGGTAGTGAGAACGGGATGCTT
This sequence comes from Bacillus sp. CHD6a, assembly GCF_001293645.1. GTDB lineage: Bacteria > Bacillota > Bacilli > Bacillales > Bacillaceae_I > Sutcliffiella_A. The sequence goes on along the minus strand of NZ_LBMD01000023.1, from coordinate 21,641 downwards.
GCTATAGTTATAGAGTCAGAGTCAATTGACCCCTCCCTTCTTCAAGAAAAATAAACAACAAGATAAAGGAGTGCATAACAATGCAAGCAATCATCTTTGATATGGACGGAACACTTTTTCAAACAGATAGAATACTAGAGTTGGCTTTGGATGATACATTCGAGCTGTTAGTGGAAATGAATATTTGGGAGAAAGAAAAGTCTACTCCCATTGATACATATAGAAGTATTATGGGAGTACCACTGCCTGTAGTATGGGAAAATCTTTTACCTTCCCATTCACTTGAAGTAAGGAACGCGGCAAACCAGATTTTTCATGAAAAGTTAATCAATAATATTAAGAATGGCAATGGGGCTCTGTATCCAAAAGTTCAAGAAACACTAGAGTACTTTAAGAAGCAAAATATTGAACTTTATATAGCAAGCAATGGTGAAACGCCTTATCTTCGTGCAATAGTGGAACAGTTTAATTTGACGCAGTGGATAACAGAGGTTTTTAGTATCGACCAAATGGAGTCTTTGGACAAAACAAAGCTTGTAGAGGAGATAGTGAGAAAATATTCCATTCAACACGGTGCGGTTGTTGGGGACCGACTATCGGATATAAAGGCCGCAAAAGGAAATGGATTGATGGCAATAGGATGCAGGTTTGACTTTGCGAAAGAAGAAGAACTTGCACAAGCCGATTTGGTAATTAGTAGTTTTGAAGAGTTGAAAGGTGTATTAGTTGCTAAAGAAGTGAGGTAATTATCGGAAATTGGAACCTTTTCCCTATAAAACCGTAGAACAAGGCAAAGTGATATCCTAAAGAAAACAAGGGTGATTTATATGGAAACCGAAAAAATTAAAAAAGAATTATTCAGTTGGGGAAAGGCTTGCGTAATCGGCCTCTTTTTCGCGTTTCTTGTCAGCGCATTGGTTGTGCAGCCGTTTTCCGTAAAAGGGAGCTCGATGGAACCGACATTGGATGGGGAGGATATCTGGAGCAACAAGGATGATGGTGATAAAGTATTAATCTTTAAAAGTGGGTACATGGTTGGAATTGATCCAACATACAATGATATCGTTGTCATCGACAGTCGGGTGGAGCGACAAAGAAGCTTGACGGATAATTTTAAAGAAAGTCCATTGGTAAACGCTTTGTTAAATGAAACACAAGGAAAGAACTACTGGATTAAAAGAGTAATTGGTGTAGAGGGAGATAAGTTGGAATATCGAGGAGGAACCGTTTATCGCAACGGGGAAGCACTTGAGGAAGAGTACATACAAGAAGAAATGCTATACCCGTTTGAGGAAGTGACAGTTCCGGAAGGCCATGTTTTTGTGATGGGGGATAACCGTAATGACAGCAGGGACAGCCGTGAGATTGGCTCTATTCCAAAAGAAAATGTGATGGGAAAAGTGGTGCTGAGGTATTACCCATTCAATCGGGTGGATACAGTTGAATAATACGAATATGGAAAACTACTTTAACAATTTAACAGATACTTTTACTCAGAAGGAAGAGTTAACGAATATAAGAGATTACATTCAAGGTGAGGTAGAAAAACGCGTGGAAGGGTCAACCGAATGAAATTAAGAAACATAAAAGACGAAGACTTTCTACATATATCCACGAACCTTAATACATGGTGGGGCGGCAGGGACATGGTAGACATGCTGCCACGATTATTCATTCATCATTTTAAAAACATGAGTTTTATAATAGAAGAAAACAAAGAGACAATTGGATTTGTGATAGGCTTCGTTTCTCCATCAAATCCAGGACAAGCATACATACATTTTGTGGGGGTAAACCCCAAGTCGCGTAAGAAAAATATCGGAAAAACACTTTATGAACATTTTTTTCAGGCAGTTAAGGAAAAAGGGTGTAAAGAAGTGTGTTGTGTAACATCGCCTGTCAATAACATCTCTATTAATTTTCATACAAGAATGGGATTTTCAATGAGGGATGGAGACAAGGTGATAAACGGTATTCCCATTCATAAGGACTACGACGGGATTGGGCAGGATCGGGTGGTATTCAAAAAAATATTGTAGGAGAAAGTGGGATGTATAAAATGGATGTCGTTTTCCATACAGAAAAAGCAGTTTTCAACTACAGAGTGGCAGGTATCTGGATACAGGACGGCCGTATCCTCCTTCACAGAGCAAGCGAAGACAAAATCTGGTCCCTTCCAGGTGGAAGAGTAGAGATGAATGAAGCATCTCCACTCAGCCTGCAACGAGAATTTAAAGAAGAACTGGGTTTATCCGTAAAAATTGAAAGGGTAGTTTGGATCGTTGAAAACTTCTTTGAATACCGTGAAAAGAAAGTGCATGAAATAGGCTTTTACTATCTCGTTTCAACTGAGGATAAACATGAACTTAGTAAAGGACCATTTCATGGGATGGAAGGGGAAAGGTTGGTTTATGAGTGGGTACCAATATCTGAGCTAGAAGATGTAGTATTATACCCTGAATACTTGAAAAAAGCGCTACAGGATATACCTCAAACCACCGGGCATCTGATTGTAACCAACTGAATCACAGGATATTATCCATAATTATGGACATCATATATCTAAAAGAGATATGAGGAGTTAACCATGATTCTGCTAATGAAGATATTGACGATATACATAATTACGATAGCCATCATGAGATTAATGGGGAAGTCCACTATTGTACAGATGACCCCCTATGACCTGGTAGCCATTATTATTGTGGGAACTGTGGCATCAGAACCGCTAATCAGTACAGAATACTTACCTACGCTCGGTGCTCTTGCTGTGCTCGTTACCATACACATAATATTTTCCAAACTAACCCTTTGGCAATGGGGCAATCGTTTCTTTCTGGGAGAACCGACCATCCTTATTAAGCACGGACAAATAGTAGAGGATAATATGGAAAAAACCATGGTGTCCATCGCACAGCTTCTTTCCATCCTAAGAAGTAAAGGGTATCCGAAAATCTCTGACATTGACTATGCCATTTTAGAACCGATTGGGGAGATAAGCATCATTCCAAAGCCTGAAAACACCCCTGTGACGGTACAACATCTTGAAATATCTATTGATGATGAGGGATTACCAATTTCGGTTATCATTGATGGGAAAATTCAAGATAAGAATCTAAAGTTGCTGGACAGACCCAAAGAGTGGCTGCTAGACCATTTAACAATCCGACAAATCGACGTGAAGGATATCCTCTACGCCTATGTTAATGAGAAAACAAAGAAATTGATCATTAATAAACGAAATAACATACAAAATTAGGCGTGACTTTCAAAACGGCATCCATTATAATGTAAGTATCTTCAAACAGAAGGAGTTTGTTTTATGGAAAAGGTAGTTCTTAACTAAACGTAATCAAATACGTGCGATATGAGGAAAAAGTTCGATAATGTCGAGCTCTGTTTGACTATGCTTTTTTTCTCATAGCGGAATGTTAAGAACACGGGTTTGCGCCTGCTCCATAAAATGATAGTTACAGCATGAGTATAGGTATTTTTCTACTTATCGTGCATTTACATTTTAAAACTACCATTCAAAACGCAAAGGACGAGTGTTGTTCTTTGTGTTTTTTTATATGCTTAAATTTTTTTCACCCTGCTCTTAACATTTCCTCGCACGGTTTTAGTGACTGCATTCAATAAACTGCTTACTAATTACTAGGAGGAAAATACAGTGAACAACGAAACAATGCAGGCTTTACAATTTACAGATTTAAAGAAAGACGTCGCATCTTTTGCAATATCAGAGCCAGGGAAAAACGCTGTCATGGCATTAGAACCATCCATTAATAAAAGACAGATTGAAGCATGGTTACACGAAGTGACAGAAGGAATAAAGATACTTGCCATTAGTTCAAGCGTACCAATTCACGGCCTGCAAGGCATTGACTATATCCTGAAAAATCTTCACAAGGGAATTGCATTCAGACCAGACCAGCTGATTGAACTACATGATTTTCTAGATACCATTGAAAAGCTCAAACGTTTTATGAAAGACAAGGAGTACGTAGCACCAGTCATCACCAGCTATATTTACTCTGTATCGGAGCTTTCACATGTAATGGAAGAAATAATCCGTTGCATAAGAAATGGAAGGGTGGACGATTACGCAAGCAAGGAACTGCTAAAAGTAAGAAAGCAGATATCTACCTTGGAGGAGCGCATCAAGAATCGTATCGAGCAGCTAGTAAAATCGACAAAGTACAGTAAGTATCTTCAGGAAAACCTTGTTAGTACCAGAAACGGTAGATATGTCATTCCAGTCAAAAAAGAATACAAAAATAATATTAAGGGTTCGGTTCTGGATGTTTCTGCTTCCGGATCCACTGTGTACATGGAGCCAGAAGAAATCAGCATTATTCAGGACTCCATCAGTATGTTGAAGTTTCAAGAGGAAGCAGAGGAGGAGCAAATACTGTTTACTCTTACTGGTTTAGTCCAGGAGCATGAAAAAGAAATCAAATTGGCGATGGATTTGATGGTCAGCTATGATGTGATTTTTGCCAAGGCAAAGCACAGCTTATTATTAAATGGCACAGCACCGCAGATAAATGAACACCATGTAATACGATTGGAAGGTGCTAGACATCCGTTACTTGGAAAAAATGCAGTGCCTTTAAATTTGGTTATCGGTGAAGATTACGATGCGCTTGTCATTACAGGTCCTAATACCGGAGGAAAAACAGTCACGATTAAAACGGTTGGACTTCTAACGCTGATGGCCCAATGTGGCATGCACATTCCTGCTGAAAAAGGCAGCGAAATAGCAATCTTCCATAAGGTTTTGGTTGATATAGGAGACGGACAAAGTATTGAACAGTCTTTAAGTACTTTTTCATCTAGAGTGAAAAACATTATTGGAATTTTAGCTGAGTCTACACCGCAGACATTGGTGCTGTTAGACGAACTTGGTTCAGGAACAGACCCGGCAGAAGGGATGGGACTTGCAACTTCTATTTTAGAAGAGCTATATAATAAAGGAACAACGATGTTGGCCACCACCCACTATAGTGAAATTAAGGAATTTGCCAATGATCAGGAAGGCTTCTGTAATGGCTCCATGGAATTCAATGTGGATACCCTTAAGCCGACTTATCGTCTTATTGTCGGAAAAGGTGGAGATAGTCAAGCCTTTGCTATTGCTTTACGCCTTGGCATGCATCCTAAGTTAATCGAACGGGCACATGAAATTACCTATAAAGAAACAAAAGATTACACAGATAAATCGGATAAACCAAGGCATGAGCTCGACAGACAACTAGCGATGAATCAGAAGTATGTGAGAAAAATGAAACATCCAGAACGAGAAAAAGCAAAACAAGATATTATTTTTAAGAAGGGGGACAATGTTAAGATTCCTTCAATCAATGAGTTTGGTATCGTTTATAATGCTGCTAATGAAAAGGGAGATGTGCAAGTGATGGTAAAAGGACGTCTGGAAACATATAACCATAAGCGACTTTCCCTCTACATTAAAGCGGAAGATTTATATACGGAAGACTATGATATGGATATCGTCTTTGAATCAAAAGAAAACCGTAAGCTTCGTAATAAAATGAAGAAACGCCATATAGATGAGGTTATCTTAGAGGAGTCAGACGACTGATATTTAGGGGATGTAAAGCGTACGTAAACATTGTTTAATTGATGTGAATTATTGGTAAAATAGCTTCTTTTTGTTCGGATTTCTTGTATGATTACCCTTGTAGTCCACTAAAACAAGCATAGCTCAAGGAGGAAGTTCAATCATGAAAAAAATGTTACAGGCTTTATCATCTTCCGTATTATTATTAGCTCTTGCCACTGGATGCGCTGCAGAGAATGAAGAAATGAACAACAACGAAACGAACATGGAACAAAATGAAACGAATACTGGGGAAACAAACGAAGAATAGGTTCAGTGAATGATAGTATCTGGGAGTAGCGACTCTATTAATGAGAGTCGTTCTGCTTCTGGGTGTTTTTAAATTATTTGATGGTGATTTGGATAGAAAAATTGGAAAAAAGATACCGAATAGTGTTCAAAAACGTGCTTTTTCATGTGTTTCAAAATGGTTCGGTCAAATAACAGAGCTGTTCGGACATTTCAACGATGAAATAGTGGTGGGTTCGGACATGTACTGGCGGTGTTCGGTCACTTTTAAGCGAAGTTTGGACATTTAGATTTTTGGTTCGGACAAAAATTCAAAAACTTCGGTCAACTTTGGAGAAACTTCGGTCAAGAATGCGAAATATTCGGTCAACTTCACAAAAACTTCGGACATTTACCATGATTGAGCTTATACGCCTGTAATAGGGGACACTTTCATGGCACATTGGAACAATCCAACCCAATTCAAACAGCATCCACATCATTCAGTCAACGCAACCTAACCTGAAGAAACCAAAAAACCACCGCGACCGAAAGTCCTCAAACTCTCGATCACAGTGGTCTATCCAAAAATCAAATTTAGTTTACAATCGCCAATGAAAACGCTTGTGGACCTTGAGGAACATTATATGCCTGAATCTCAATCGTATATGTCCCACTTTGTGGTGCATTAATAAACACATTCTCTACGTTATTACGGCCGTCCCAATTGTTATTGTAAGGAGCCGTAAAGTCGTTTCCGACATACTGCGTTCCATTTGGAGCAGTGATTACCAAGTCAAGGTCATTCACCAGCGTGATAGAAGCGGATGTGCTTGCAGGAGCATCGGACCAAACTAGAGAAATTTTAAGTGGCTTACCTGCAGTTGCTGTAAAGGAATAAGTTGCCTTTTGGCTTGTGGACAGAGAGGTTGTCTCGTTCACAAATGTTGTGTTTAAAGACTTATCTAATGTTACACGTCCCCAACCTTGGTTGTTGTTCGGGAAGCCAAGACCCACATCCGTTGCACCAGCAATCAAAGCTGCCTTCAATAGGGATGGCTTAGGTGTGATGCCTCTGTTTTTGATAAAATGCTCTCGTAATTGTGCTACGTTTCCGGCAACAATTGGTGTTGCCATGGAAGTTCCGCCCATGTACGCATATTTGCTGTCATGATTTGCCCAGAAAGAAGAATCCGGAGCAAGGGAAGAACGTGCTGATAAAATATATGTTCCCGGTGCCATTACGTCTGGCTTGATACGACCATCACGAGTTGGACCACGAGAGGAGAACTGTGCAACATGATTGATATTGTCCGCATAAGATCCAAAGCTTGGACGCAAGTTTTCTGTTGCTCCGACAGTAATGGCGTTTTTCGCGGTACCTGGTGCATTAATAGTACTGCTGCCTGGCCCTTCATTCCCAGCTGCGAAAAGAACCGCCATATCATTATTACGAACATAATCATCCACGTTTCTAGAATCGGTCGTGTAAGCACCGTTTACGGCAGCACCCCATGAGTTCGTATGAATCCTTGCTCCAGCACTGTACGCTTGGCTGAACAATGTACTCAGGTTAGCTGGAAGGCCTCCCAATCCGCCGCTGCTATCCATAATAGATTGAAATACTAAGTTCGCTTGTGGTGCCATTCCTTTATTGCTTGTCCCATTTCCAAGAACAGATCCCGCTACGTGAGTACCGTGACCATTAGTATCGTTGGAATTATTTGTTCTTCCTAGGGCATATAATGCAGTTATTTTACCGCGGAAAGCTTCGTGCATGGAGCTGTCGTTACGGCCAGTATCAAGTCCTGTATCTGCAACGGCAACTGTTTGACCTTGCCCATATAAACCATAGCTGCTCTGGGCAACATCCGCTTTAACAATCCCTCTCGCGACATCATTCAACACGGTGTATTCAGGTCTTGGGGAAATATAGAGTACGTTATTGTTTGTAGCATATTCGATAACATCCCCAATACCTTTGAAGTTCATTTCTTTATTGTTTTGTTTAGCGTCAAGTGCGATAGCCTTTACTAAAGCAGAGGCACCTTTAGTAAACAACAGTGGGTCAATCTTATAAAGAGGCAAGTACGGCTCTACTGACTCTAGATGAGCAATGCCGTTAGTCGCTTTTACAACATCCCCTTTGTATTCCACAATGTATGCATAGTCTGGTATGTAATCTACAATAGTTGCACCAGTAGACTCCAGTTCTTTTTTCGTTTCTTCTAAAATAGGACCATCAAACTGCACAATGTAAAGGCTATTGTCTTTTGGGACTTCCTTTAACTTCTTTTGCAAGCCTTTTGGAATTTTCACATTTTCTGTATCTGCTAGAAAAGAAGCTTCACCAATCTTTCCGTTTTTAGAAACTGCTTGCTTCTCTGTAATCTGGCTAACTCCTTTGAAATCTAGTTCAAAGTTGCTTGCTCCCCCAGTTGATGGACTGCTTAGTGCAACAGTTGATAGAATGGTTGCAGCTGATAAAACGGATAAAAACACTTTCTTCGATTGACCCTTTTTCTTCATCCTAATGCTCATCTCCTCTCAATTGGTAACACAAGAATAATTTAACACAATAAAGGAAGAATTAATATTGGGAAAATTCAGAACAAAAGACTGATATAATAGCAGAAAAAAACATCTAGTTTCCCAATGGAAAAGATTTGTAGATTTACTATCATAAGTTAAATAAGAGCCTCAAGCACCTATATGGTAAAATATACATAAAACAGTTACATCAAAATAAAAGGGGATTTTGAAATATGCATAAGATCATGCTTATTGAAGACGATAGGCAATTAAGTGAGCTTATAGGAAGCCATCTGGAGAGGTATGGCTACAATATACATAAGCCTATAGACCTCCAGCATATTATGGAGAGTTTCACCGAAGTTCAGCCTGACCTGGTTTTATTAGATATAAATCTACCATATTATGACGGCTATTTTTTATGCAGAAGCATCCGTCAGGAATCGACTGTCCCTATTATCATCATTTCTGCAAGAAGTACCGAGATGGACCAAATTTTGGCGATGGAACTAGGAGCGGATGACTACATAACTAAGCCATTTACATTCGAATTACTATATACAAAAGTAAAGGCGACGATAAGACGGGTGTACGGAGAATACGCAGTAACAGATACAGGTGAATTAACTATAGCTGGCTTGAAACTGGATAGTCAAACGCTTGCAGTTCATTATGAAGGGAATAAACAAGAGTTGAGTAAAAATGAATACATATTGTTGAAAAAATTAATAGAACAGCGCAATACCTATATTTCTAGAGAAACACTGATAGAAGCTGTGTGGGACTCGTTAACTTTTGTTGATGATAATACGTTGACAGTTAATATGACGCGAATCAAACAAAAACTATCATCTATTGGACTACCCAATGTCATTGCAAGTAAAAGAGGCGTGGGCTATATCCTGAATGTGTCGTCCCAAATAGGCAAAAAAAATGAGTAAGAGAATACTAAAAAGGTTTCTTAAAGATAGGGGTCTACTCATTTCGTTCTATCTATTTAATATGGGTTCTGTCATCAGTTTTTTTCACCTGAGTGAGTCTGCCAATACGGAGATACTATATCCTTTATCCATAGGTTTTTTTCTTCTGCTTGTTTACCTCCTCATTGACGGATATTGCTATTACCAGGTAAATAGAGCGATAGAGTATCAGCAAGCTGAATTCAATATATACACAGAAGAACAAAGGGCATTTTATAAGTGGATTAAGAAACTATCTCATGAACATTCCAGGGTTAAAAATGAACAGAACGAAAAAAATAAAGAAAGGTTGTATTTCTTATCCCACTGGATGCACCACCTCAAAACTCCAGTATCAGTCATGGATTTAATTATACAGAATGAGAAGAAGTTACAAGGGGAACGAGAAGTCTTCCAAAAGTTACACCATGAAAATAAACGACTACATTCAGCCATTGAACAAGGATTGACCATGATTCGAATGGACAGCTTTGAGAATGATTTGGACATAAAATCTACTGACCTTCTCTCATCATTGCGAAAGTTGATCAATAACCGAAAAAGTGAGTTTATCTATCAATCTGCTTTCCCAGTTCTGGATAGTAAGAAAGAAGCTGCTTTCATTATTACCGATCAAAAATGGAACGAAGCCATGCTTGATCAAATCATTTCCAATGCCATTAAATATTCTGGTGGAGAAGAAGGAAGTAAAAAGATAATATTTTATGTAAAACAAGAAGAAGAGGTTACCCTTCTTTCTATTAAAGATGAAGGGGTTGGGATCCCTCCATACGATTTGGAAAGGGTGTTTGAAGCATTTTTCACAGGGGAAAACGGACGGGAATATCAGAACTCATCGGGTATAGGGCTTTACCTTTGCAAAAGAATAGCAGACCGGCTGAACCACCGACTTACAATAGAATCTGAAGTGTCAAAAGGAACAACCGTAACGATTCGATACCTTACAAAAGTGTAAGGTATTTTTCATATTGTTCTAAGGCAGATGTATCGGCTACTCATTAAAATTAAGATATAGATGGTATTAGCTTACATCCCAATTTACTTGAGGAGGATTTTTTATAGTGGAAACAATTTTAGAAGCCAGTAAATTAGTTAAAATATATGGGGATGCCGGTGCGGAAGGAGCAACAACTGCCGTTGATGGCGTCAATCTTACTATAAAAAAAGGGGAATTCATCGCCATCATGGGGCCGTCCGGAAGCGGGAAAACAACATTGCTTCATATGATGAGTGGAATTGACACCCCTACATCCGGAGAGGTACATATTGCAGGAAAAGAACTTGGTGAAATGAATGAGGGGGAGTTAGCCCTTTTCAGAAGAAAACAACTCGGCTTTGTTTTCCAAGAATTCAATTTGCTAGATAGTCTGACAGTAAAGGAAAACATGCTTGTGCCGATGGTGTTGGAAAAGAAATCAGTAGGGGAAATGGAGGAAAAGGTTAAGGGATTGTCTGAGCTGTTTGGCATTAAAGAGATTCTAAACAAATATCCCTTTACTATTTCAGGTGGGCAGCAGCAAAGGACTGCAGTCAGCCGTGCATTAGTGAATGATCCAACCATTATTTTCGCAGACGAACCCACCGGTAATTTGGATTCCAAATCTTCCACGGTTATTATGGAGTGCTTTGAAAAAATTGTTGCTGAGCTAAATACGACAGTAGTGGTGGTAACGCATGATGTATTCGCTGCAAGCTATTGCCGCAAGGTTGTCTTTATTAAAGACGGAAAAATAGATTCCTATATAGTAAGAAAAGGGAACAGAAAAGAATTTTTAAACCAAATAATGGACAATCTTGCCGTCTTGGGAGGGAGGAGCCATGACATTTAATCAATTGGTTTGGAAAATGGCAAAGGGAAATAGGGGCAAATACTTATTTTATTATCTGTGTAACAGCTTTGCGGTGTTGTTCTTTTTTATGTATTCCACGATTTATTTTAATCAAGCGATTGAGAAGGTTAAGGAAAGCGAGAGTATAGGCGATGTACTTATAATACCAGGTGTTGGCCTTGTAGTATTTACAGTATTTTTCATCACGTATGCCCATCGTATTTTTACCAGGAGACGAAAGAAAGAGTTTGGCCTTCTGATGACACTAGGGATGTCAAAGTGGGATATAACCAGACTACTGTTAATGGAAAATGCTTTGATTGCCGTTGCTTCCATTGTTACTGGAATTGTATCTGGGATGGTGTTTTCTCGGTTACTATTCCTGCTTTTTATAAACATAGCCGGGTTAGGGGAGATCCCATTTAATCTTTCTGTAGAAATGTTTTTTTATTCAATCTTTGCCTACCTTTGTATATTTCTTTTTTCTGTCCTTATCACTCTCTATCTGACACTTACAAGGACATTATCCCAATCTATGAAAAGCGATCGAGTGGCAGACACAATCAAGCATCGGAGTCCTGTATTCGGTTTGCTGGGAATACTCATGGTGAGCGGAAGTGCTGTGTTGCTTTACTGTACTTTTTCCATGCCATCCATGTCGCAAGGTGCCGGTGGTTACCTTCTCATGAGTACCTTAGGCATACTAATGGGTCTTTATGTAGCACTATCTCAAGGAATGAGTTTCTTAATGAAGTTAGCAAGGAAGCATAAACCTTATTATTACAGTGAGCTCTTAACTTTAAGTAGTTTGGAATATAAATTCAAACAACTAACAGCCATCATGCTTCTTGTGACAATTATGAGCATGGTTACTATCTTTTTTAGCACGACCATATTAATTATCAGCTCCATGGGAGAGCAGCAGGTGATGGATAATCATCCATATGATATAGCATATGTGGAAACGGAAACAAAAAATAAACTCTCCAAAGAAGAATTGTACGAAATAGTGAATGAACCTGAAAACCCGGTCAAAAAACATGACATGGTGGAAATGTACATTTACTATCAGGATGATCCCTACATGGATGATGCTTATTACAACCATACCTTTATGCAAGTTTCTGATTTTAATAAGATTATGGGAACCAATGAAACGCTCAATAAGGAGCAGTTTATTGATTGGATTAATATGGATCCAAAAGCTACTTCCGGGGATAGTATATATGATAACGGTCTTGAAATTAAAGATGGAGAGGACCGGTTTAAATATTCACTTAAAAAAACTATTATTGATAAGCAATTAAACCTTCATCGATATACACCTTATTCTATTTTGGTAATAAATGATACGGTGTTTCAACAGTTAAGCAAGGATCTTATTGGTGATAAAGTTAAGATGAATCTTTTAAACTTTGCCGACTGGAAACTAACTGAAGCAATTTCAGAGGACTTGGAAAACAGGTTGAAGGAAATCAACAAATCAACCCCGCCTTTGAAAAGTGTACGAGAGGTTTATGATGTGGAAGAAACAAAACAGATACTAAAGCCTATATCCAAAGTGGTAGATTATAATCACATTAGAAGCTCGTCGAGAACTATGTTCTTTGTCACCACCTTCATCAGCATCCTTTTCTTCTTTGGGGCCTTCATCCTATTATACCTTAACATTTTCTCAAACACGGAAGAGGAGAAGGTCAAGTATAGAAAGCTATTTAAAATTGGGATAACTAAAGTAGAAATTAAGAAACTTGTTTCAATGGAAATGAGTGTGCTATTCTTCTTTGCACCGCTATTAGGTTGTAGCTTGGCATTTGTTTATGTTATTTCCTTTGCACAGGATGTTAGTGGAATCATGGAGAATCCACAATTTCTTGTTCATTTTGCCAGCATTTCAGGAGTTTACTTATTAATACAGATGGTGTATTACTTTTATTCGAGGAAAAAGATGTTACGTGAGTTAGATATATAAGCAATGGCAGGGTTAATTCTATAACGAATTAAGCCTGTTTTGTTATTGGATAGGGAGTAATTTATACAAGCAATCTATTTGACTTGTTTGGACTTAATTGGGAAATAAGTATTGAGTTAATAACTTTGATTTGAAATAATTGGTACAAGTAAAAGATTAAGTATGCGAACTTCTGGGAGGGAATTATGGATATCACAAAATTTAACGCCATTATCAATGAGCTTTTTCCTAGAGAATTATTAGAAGAATTCGAAGACGATTTCGGGTTTACCAATACTTCCAATAACTCAATTAAGACGATTGGATTTTCAACCAACCTTTCAGTTGAAGTGATTGAACAGGCAAAAGCCGCAAAGGTAGACTTAATCATAACCCACCATGATGCATGGGATTTTATCTATGGATTGAAAGATGAATGTATTCAGAGGTTAGAAGATTATAACATCAGTCATTTCTGGATACATGGTCCACTAGACTACATTGAGTTCGGTACGTGTACTTCATTAATAAATAAAATTGGTATTGAAAATATCATACGTTTTTCCGAGTACAAGCATTCTAGTATACCTGGTATAGGTGAGTTTAACGAAGCTAAAAGTTTCGAACAACTTGTAGAAATAATGAGAACGGAACTGGACGAGCCTGTAAGAGCGTGGAAAAACCATGAGAACAAGATAAAGAAAGTAGGTGTATTGACTGGAGCAGGACATTCAACTGATCAAATTAAATTTGCCTTGGAACAAGGGTGCGATACATACATAACTGGAGAGGCAAGTTTATATACCATTCAATATGCTAATTTTTTAGGTGTAAATCTACTTGTTGGAAGCCATACCTTTACGGAGATATTTGGTGTGGAGAGTTTGGGATTAAAGATACAAGAATTAGCTAGAAATATTTCCTTAATTAAATTAGAGGAAAAGCATTTTGAGTTAAATCATTCATAAGAACTTCTTCATGAAAAACGCTCAAATCAGAGCGTTTTCACTGTTAAAAGTCATATTCATCAATAATCTTGTTAGTAATCAAATCATATCCCTTTTCATTAGGATGCAAGGAATCACTGAAATACTCCTTTGACTTTTCCTTGAAGAGATCATTGGTGGAAATAAATTTTATTTGTTTATAATCATCGATCATCTTTTGGCTATTATCATTCCATTCAACAATGATATTTTCATGTGCAGCAGAATCTGGATAAGAATTGTATAGCCCGAGAAATAATATCGGCACATCTTTGTTTTCTTGACGAATTGTCTTAAGAATTTCTTGAACATTCTTCTCGTATTCTACAGCGCCTTTTTTGATTTTTTTTTCATTCATTCCTTTTAAGTCACCACCATTGCTTTGAATTAAATCATTGGTGCCAATAAAGAGAATGATATAATCAGCGTTGCGAATATCCCTTTGAATGTTAGTAAGCTTCACTTGCTTTACAACACCATCTGATTCTTGTCCAGGGATACCATAGTTTTTCACTTTAACGTTTGCTTCTTTTTCTTCTTGGATTAGCTTCTCTAAATTATCCACATATCCTTCACCGGACTTGTCACCGACTCCATATGTTAAAGAGTCACCCAGTGTGACCATAGTTTTTGGTGAATGATCAAGTACATTTGTTTTTGATTCTTCTTGATAGCCACTATAAAAACCCGCCCCGATAAGCGCAACCACAATTAAGGCGGAAGCATAGATAATAGTTTTCTTCATAGGTGAACCTCCCTCAATGTTGTAGTAGTTCCCTATAACAAAAATGTTAAAACAGTTTGTTTGGAACTTTTTCCTTATCAGATTCGTTTATTTGTATAGGAACATTTAAAAAAGGGGGGAAGGTCGTGAGTTATAAAAGAACAATTTCGTTTGGCTTGGCTATTCTATTTTTCTTCATCGCCACTTTTGCATCATGGTATGAAGGGAGCGAGTTGGTAGATAACTCGTATGAATGGAAACACACTGCAGTTTTTACTTCATGGATCCATGAGGGGGAGGTGGAACGAGAAACTATATCTCAATTAGACTATTTCGTGTACTCTATTAAATTTAAGCCGATTTTTCCAGTTATCATGATGGTAAGCTTTATCTATATGGTCTTCACATTAGGAATTAATGTGCTCAAGTCAGCAACAAAACGAAATTTGTTTGTAAGTGTTTTGGGTGTAGTCTTACTCATTGGAGCAGGAGTAATCTCGAGTTCTCCGACTTCTGGTGCTAAGGTCTTTATCCTTTCATTATTAGTAGTAGGGTTCTTTCTATTAGGTTCTGCGGCCTTCCATCATTTTAGAAAAGTACAACTAGACTGAAATGAAAAGTGCCCTCCCAAAAGGGGAAGAGCACTATCTTCATATCAATACCTATTGCCGTTCTTATCAACATAAACCGATTTTACAATCGTCCGTTCAAAGGAATTGCCATTTTTGGTGGTTCCTTTTACATCTAACGTAATGGTGTAGACGCCTTCATCTTTAAAATCGACGTCTACCTTACCTTTATTGGCAACCTTCATCCCGAAGTCTGCTTTCACCTTGCCATCTTTATTAATTTTCACATCTACAATCATATTTTTTACTTTTTGCCCTTTATTTTTCAGTTCAAATGTGGCATCTTCCAATACAACCTCTTCATTAAGATCTGTGTGGAAGCCAACGGTCAATAAATAGGCAGCTTTATCCTTCTTCGCTTTTACTGTCCACTGTCCTTGTTCAGGTGAGGTTATTTGGAACGTATGGTGGTGTCCGCCTTTAAAAATTTCCTGATCGATGGAATGGGCAAAATTTGTATATACCTTTCCGGACGGACTAATAACTTCCATATCTTTCGTTTGCTTGTCGCTCAGCCAATCTAGGTCAATTTTTTGTACATTTTCCTCCACTGTAAAGGTTTGTTTCACTTCATTCTGGAACTGACCGCCTCGATGAAGTGCACTTATGTTGATTGGCTCCTGTTCCATTGGTTCGACTGTTGCAGCGGCCTCGGCAAGTGCAAAACCGGAAGTTTGAGTAGTTGTAAGGTATGGACGGAAGTATTGGAACGTACCACCTTCACGCACTGTGGTATGATTCCAGTTGCTTACTCTGACTTGTGTGCTATAGGTTAAACGGGAGTTATTGACGGTAACTGCACCATCGTTAGATCCATAAGAACTTAAGTATAATCCGCCCCAATAAAGAGCAGATCCGAACCCGCCCCAGCTGGTTCCTGCTAAAGTATAGATTTTATTACGGTTTCTATTTGCATGATTATCCATTTGAGGACGGTAGCTATTCATATAACCAGTTTGAAGTGAGTAGGTTGCATCATTTTTACTTCCAAGAATACTTGCAAGCCAGCTTGCCCAGCCACTGTAAGCGAGGTCTGCAAGCTGTGAACCGTAATGAGGGGTGGATAGCGTGATGAGATTAGAAACATAAGGATGCGCTCCATAGTGAACAAGGGCGTTTTGTGCATCAATGCCGCCTTTGCTATGCGCAACAATCACGATCTTCTTTTGGTTGAAATGATTGGAAATATCACGGATTCGACTATTGACGATGGCCCCATTGTCCCACATGTTTTTATCAGGATGAACATCAATAAACGCCGTCTCATATCCGTTATTCAAGGCTGTTTGATACATATTATTGTTTTCCCACCAAGTCTTTGAAGAGCTGTTAATTCCGTGAACAAATACAAGAACCGGTTTGTTTGGATCGACGTTACTAGGTGAATCACCAACGTACCACTGACCGGGCACACCATCAGGATTGTCTTTGCCACCTATCGATCCGGCATTCACGGATACTGGTATAACTAGCAATGCTACTAACAATAAAATCACCAACCTTCTCATTTCAACACTCCTTTTGAATAAATTAGGAGATATCTCCCCATCTATTCTATCGGAAAAGGGAACGCTTTCAGAATAGGTTTTACCAAAATGAGCGGAAGGACTTGGAATCGTCATAATATTACTAGGAAAAAAGATTCATATTCGACAGAAAGTAGCAGGGTTTTTAGGATATTGAAAGAATACTATGGAGTGGAGTATAGGCGTATTCAACAAATTAACTTACAACAAAAGAGGGTTGCAAATGATTTTTATTTTATGGGCATTACTATGTATAACTTCAATAGGGAGTATATATGGCATTGCCGCAGCCAGTACAACTTCAGAGCTGATAGCAAGCATTATTTTTCTAGTTATTAGTGTGATTGGACTGTTTGCGAGCATTCATTACTATATGAAAAGAAGCAAAAAGCGAAACCGAAGTGACGGAGGGTGTGATTGTTACTATTGTGATATTCCACTTCCAGGGTCTTCAGGAAAAGCTAGTGGGTTGGATTGCACAGACTGTGACTGCAATCCATTTAATTAAGGGTAAAGAAAGATGAATGATTATATTCATGCAGTTATCACTTTGCGTTTTTTTCCCTGTCATAAAAGAAAAGATCGTTCACTTGTCATATGGGGTAGGCAGTTCCCTATGTGCTACAGATGTATGTCCATATTGCTAGGCTACCTGGCTGTGGTTCCATTACTATGGCTTGCGGCTGAAGTTTCGTTTTTCAAGTTGGTTCTATTCGGTATACTACTGAACATCCCGATGGTTGTGGATGGTTACTCACAGCTAAGAGGCTTGAGAATGAGCAACAATTTCCTTCGATCCTTTACTGGGTTAATCAGTGGCATGGGTATGTCATGCATCATCGTAGCAGGTTCTTTTCAGTTTCAGCGAGCGATTAAAGGTTTTGCTAATCTTATAGATTTTTTTATGGCCTGAGTATAGGCAGTTTATTAGAAATGGAGAAATGAACATGAAAACAGTAGGGCGAGCTTTCGTTTACTTACTAGGTTGTGTAGTGGTTCTAATTATAAGTTTTTTCCTCTATAGCTTAATAGGTTATCTTCAATACTTGGCTTTTGTACCTGAGGATTATATAATATGGATATTTAAATACCCTGCCTCCAGATTTATGATCATTATTGCTCTCTATTTATACCTTATATTCCTTTACTTTTTTTATAGAAAACATAGGGAGAAAACTAAGGTTACTAGAAAGCGTAAAGTGTTGCGGATCAGCTTCATCATAACTAATATTATTGGTTTTTATATTATCTTCTCATCGGTAACAGTAATAACAGATCAGAAAATCATTGACCATTCATTCCTACATCCACAAGGGAAGGAGTATGACTTTCATGATGTGGTCAAGATAGATGCTGGTATCCGTGGTGCCAGGTATTACATTCCCTTCACACACCATAAAGGGGATTTTTATTATAAGATCGAGCTCACTGATGGAAAGAAAATAGATTTGAATGATGAAGCTGGCGGTTATGAAGATGAAGATCAACATCCAAGCTTTATTTTGAATAAACTTGATGCCCGTTTAATTGAGATGGGGATAACTAAAGAATCAAGCATGGAGAATTTTCATTACACCTCAGAAAGTTTGGGCAGGATGTATACAGACCAAATAAAGAGTATATTGGAGAGAAAATAAGGCATTGCGCGTAGCAATGCCTATTTGCATGTGAACTTTATAAGGCTCCATAAGCTGGTTTTTTCTATTACAGCAGTTCCTCCCTCTTCCATACAAGCTTCCATCTGAGTTGGAATGCTTTGCGAATGGTAATGCATTTGAGCAAGCCTTCCAAAAGATAAAACGATAATGATAAGACTAAAAAATGTAATCCCTTTAATCACTCTTTTATTTACTTTAGAGAATTCTAGATCTGTCTTTTTATTTTTATTGCCAAATTTATAATTGCCAGAGTAGTATGGATTGATTTCTTTGTAAAAAAGAAGGTTCTGGAAGACTATAACAAGCAGTATCGCCATTATAAATACTGAACGGTGCAGGGGGATAACCATCAAAAGTGCAAGTAACGGAAGTGCATTTGCAAAAAGTATGTAAACCTTTTTCGTGGCATTTTTTGATACTTGTTGAAGCATTTCATCATCTTCCAATATCTCACCAGGTTTGTAAAAAATAAAAAAGTACAGTCTTTCTCTAGGGTTCTCCCGATTATGTTTTCTATATCTATAATAAAATGCAATATAGAAAGAGATAAGTAACAAGGTACTCACGAAGAATAATTGAATGGACATTATATTCCAATTAAAAGAAGTCTCTGATCCGTTTACCACGAAAAAAGCATCAAAATTGTGTATCATTAGATCAATTAGCTGGACAGTGCTAAATGTTAATGGCATCAAAAGAATGCAAAATGCGATTGTCCAAAGTGGCAGCTGAATCCGTAAATCATTTTTCATATTCCTCATCCTCTCCTTCTAACCAAAATAATTCATCCACCGTTACCTTCAGATACTTAGCAATCCTTAACGACAAAGCGATGGACGGTGAGAATTCCCCTTTTTCAATAAAACCAATTGTTTGCCTCGTTACCCCGACTAAACTACCCAGTTCAGATTGAGAAAAGCCATGACGAGCCCTTAACTCCTTCACTCGATTACAAAGCATATGGTTCTCCTTTATGTTAACTTTTATTTACTTAATGTAAAGTATTATTAACATATTGTCAATGATACTTAACCTGTGTTTC
The DNA here is from genome assembly GCF_001293645.1 of Bacillus sp. CHD6a. Classification (GTDB taxonomy): domain Bacteria; phylum Bacillota; class Bacilli; order Bacillales; family Bacillaceae_I; genus Sutcliffiella_A. The sequence continues at coordinate 1,936 of NZ_LBMD01000023.1, read as the reverse complement.
ATTAAAAAACAGTACAAGAGGTATCTTGTACTGTAATTGATTTACTATGAAAATTGGATAACGCTGTTCACTACCTCTTTAAGCATATCGATGGAACCCAAAACATCCTCTTTATTCTCAAGACTATGATCTCCGTTTTTTATTAAAAGTGTTCTTAATGCTGGATTAGACTTTAGGTTTGCAAATCGCTCTTCCCGGTAGCAGAAATCATTGTCCCCAATGATACAAAGGGCATTATTTTCATTCTGTAACATAGCTAGGTATACCTCATCTTTATGTAGCAATGGAGTGAGCCATATTAGATGTGCTTGTTTGTAAGCTGGATGTTCTATCAGGCTTGACAATGCTATAGTACCAATTGATTTTCCTATCATTACACATTGGTCATAGTCTTTATGTTTCAGGGTTTCCTCTAAAGTAAGTAGAACATTAGCAGTAAATCCATTTGCATCAAAAGGGTTAAGTTCCTTTTCGCTAAACCGATAATTGACCTGAAGAACATCATACCCTTTATTGAAATAGTGTCCTGAGGAATAATGCAACAATGGTCCTTGAGAAGTGTAACCTGCTCCTGGTAATATGATGGCAAGTTTTGTAGAGGTCTCTTTTTGTTTCAAAAAATTAGTAGGAAATACTTTGACTTCTGATTTCTGATTTTCTACTATCATCGTTTCACCCCATATGTAAGTTTTAGAGAATTATATCATGTATAATAGCAAATTAGGTAAAAAAATCCTTTTATATAGGTTGTTATTGGTATTTAATGCTAAAATAAGTTAATAAAATTGATATAAGGAGACGACGAAAATACGCTAACGGTAATAAAGGAGACTTGATAATGTTTAATGGAATTATTCTTGCAATATTAGTAGTTTTGTTTTCCGTTCTTTTCGGTAGCATGGGGATGGAAATCATGCTTTACACTTTTCTTATTGCCTCTATGTGTTTTAACATTTATATAGTAGTACAATTAAAAAAAGTTAAAAATGAAGTAGAAAAATTCAACTCAATGAGATAAGTTGAAAACAAACAAGGGGAGAAACAAAATGAAAATTAAAATTGATGATGTTACACACCCAACTGTCATTGCTTTCGTTGAGGAGCATATGAGAAATTTAAATCTGCTCTCGCCACCAGAAAGCAACCATTATTTGGACTTAGATGCCTTGAGAAAACCGGATGTTACTTTTTGGAGTGTGTGGGAAGGGGAAGAAGTTATTGGATGTGGAGCTTTGAAGGAATTGGATGCCATGAGCGGTGAGGTTAAATCTATGCGTACGTCATCGAATCACTTAAGAAAGGGTATTGGAAGACAGATTCTTCAAGCCATTATTGATAAGGCAAATGAACGCGGGTATCAGAATTTATATCTTGAAACAGGATCAATGGATGCCTTTTATCCCGCACAAAAATTATATAAAAGTTTTGGATTTGAGTTTTGTAAGCCGTTTGCTGATTACGTAGAGGATCCTAATTGTGTTTTTATGAAAATCGATTTAAGAGGAAAGGACTTATAACGGGAGCTGCCTAAGGGGACATGTCGCTTTTTGTCGGTTCGCATGTATTTGCTGATTTTTGGACAGTAAGTGACCTTACTTCGATTGTATTTCTGAATTTCCGACAGTATTTGATGTAGTTTGGATTGTAAATAGGGAGTATTGGACAGTAAATTGTAAAAGGTGTATTGTTCGTAATATTAGGTTCATTGAATTTTACCTTTTTCTTAGGATGATTGCTGTTTAAGTTAATTTCTTCCTTTTATTACCTCTTGTACGACCGTTTATCAGTTAATTGTCGCAGTTCGGGCTGATAGAGCGGTTCTCTCCGCCCGTCTCCCGGTTAGCTAAAGCAGTTTGGGCTAATAGAGTGGTTCTCTCCGCCCGTCTCCCGGTTAATTGTCGCAGTTTGGGCTAATAGAGCGGTTCTCTCCGCCCGT
>NZ_LBMD01000022.1 GCF_001293645.1 Bacillus sp. CHD6a | reverse complement strand
GCAGTTTGGGCTAATAGAGTGGTTCTCTCCGCCCGTCTCCCTGTTAACTGAAGCAGTTTGGGCTAATAGAGTGGTTCTCTCCGCCCGTCTCCCGGTTAATTGTCGCAGTTTGGGCTAATAGAACGGTTCTCTCCGCCCGTATCCCGGTTAACTGAAGCAGTTTGGGCTGATAGAGCGGTTCTCTCCACCCGTATCCCGGTTAACTGAAGCAGTTTGGGCTAATAGAATGATTCTCTCCGCCCGTCTCCCGGTTAGCTGTAGCAGTTCGGTACGTACACGAAGAGGTAGGTTAAAAAACAACAAGAAACGCAGACGTGACTATTAAATAAAGGTGCTAACCCATTAACATTAAGGTAGCACCTCTTCCAAAAAATTTACTTGATGAACTCTTCAATATAAGCATCCTTTGCTTTCTTCACCACACCGCTCAAAAACACAATCCCAATAATATTCGGTACCACAATGAAGAACAGCAGCAAGTCCAACAGTTCCCAGACAAACTTCAATCCTCCAACTGCTCCGACCACTATAGCAACAAGGTAAACGAACCTCATAACATAACGCATTTTGCGACCAAACAATAATTCAGCCTGACTTTCTCCGTAAAAGATAATCACGCCAACGGTAGCCAAGACGAAGAATACCAAAAATATGGAAATGGAGAGGGAGCTGAGCCAATCAGGCAACGTGGTTTTCATTGCATAGGACACCATAGACGCAGCTTTTTTCACGCCTACTTCCTTCCATACATCTGTTATCAACACGGTAAGACCGGTGAGGGTGCAAATGACCAAGGTATCGATAATTACCGCAATCATCCCCCAGAATGATTGTCTTACTGGTTGGTCTGTATCAGCAGAAGCGTATGCGATTGCAGATGTCCCCATACCGGCTTCGCTAGTGTAAAGTCCACGGGCAAGCCCCCACCTCATGGTCTGAACGACAGTTGCTCCTGCAAAAACACCCACCGCAGAAGTTGGAGTAAAAGCATCCTGAACTATTAAAGAAAGAACTCCAGGAAGCTTGCCGATATTCATGCAAATAATAGTTAGTGTCAACGCAACATAGGTAAGAACAAATATAGGAAGCAATCTTGAACTAATTTTACCGATTCGATCAATGCCACCAAACACGATAAAGGCAGTGGCGATGGCTAAAGTAATTCCTACCACTAACAACGAGATATTGTATTCATTTTCTAGTTGGACACTCACACTATTGGACTGAACCATGACACTTGGAACCACTTCAATCATTAAGCCAAAGGCATAAAACCAGCCAAGTTTGTCCCAACGTAGTCCTTTGGAAAGGTAGTAGAAAGGACCACCAACCCATTTTCCTTCTTTATTTTTTTCACGGTATGTAATCCCTAATACAAGCTCTGCAAAAATGGTGGACATCCCAATAAAAGCCACGGTCCACATCCAAAACAAAGCACCTGGACCTCCAAAGGCAATGGCAACTGGAACACCGACAATATTGGTTGCACCAGCAGTGGCGCTCAATGCAGAAGTAAAAGCAGCAAACGGACTAATTCCTCCCGTTGAACCTTCTGTTTTTTTGCCTATTTGACCTAGTGTCATTTTTACAATGTGAGGAAAGTATCGAAAAGGGAGAAAGCCTAGTTTTACCGTTAGAAATAGTCCAGCAAGTACAAACAGAATAATCATTGGGAAACCCCAGATAAATTCAGTGAACGTCGATAACATATGTTTCAAGTAGATCCCCCCTCTCAACTATCTTTTTCAAAAGGGAGGAAACTATTCTATAAAAGGAGGTTTAGGAACTTGGACAAAAATGGGAACGCGGAAACCGTTAAAACAATTCCGGCGCCAAGATTAACCGTTTTAAGGATTTTCTCCTTAATGAACGCACGGGCAAAATGAACCGTAAAGGCTATATTTAAGTTCCATAAAAATATCCCGAATAACAAGGATAGACACCCGACCAAAGCGAAAATCCAGCTCTTCTCAGAGAGAGAATGGATGGAAGATCCGAAAATACCAAACCAAAATACAAAGTTAATGGGATTAAATGCAGCAATGCTAAACCCGACAATGAATGAGTTTCTTTGCATAGGTTGTCCTAGTTCTAGAATTTTTCTTTTTTTGAATGATCCATAGATAGTAGTGATACCAAGGTATAGCAATAAGCCTCCTCCTATCCCATACAAACATAATTCCACCCATTCAATTTGGAGATAGGGAGCCATACCGATTAAGATAACTAATAAAAAAAGGATATCAGCTGTCATACCACCTAATCCCACAAGCCATGATGCGTAAAATCCAAATGAAATTCCACGTTTAATCATCTCTAAATTTATTGGCCCAACGGGAGCGGCCAAGCTAATTCCAAGTACCATAAAGTGCAGAATGGTCCAAATCATATTCATGTAAATTACTCCTAACTATAAGACTTGTCCATAAATTTATATGTAAAAGAAAAGTAATTTCATGCATAGTTGAAGAGATTTGTTCGTATTTATAATTAGTATTTTGTTTAACTAAGGGGGAGAATGGATGCAGCAATTAGATTTGGAGGCATTGTATTCACTACAGAATATTCCTCCATGGGGTAGGCACGTCTTCTCTGAATTTTCGAAGGATATGTTATCAGAGAAACGTCCCTTTCCATGTGTTTTTGGGGTAGAAGGGTTTAAACAAGGTTCACTCCGTTTTACGTTTATTGAAAGTCCAACTTGTCCCAATGCAATGGAGAAATTGGCCGATGCATTGAAAATATATTTGGGTGAAGCGAGGGGACTTGGGAAGAATACCTCTTTTGTAGCTTTCTTTAAACCAGAAGAGAAAAAAACATTGGAACAGTATGAAAAACAATTTTGGGATGTACTTCAACATCTTCATCAGTTGGATGAGAAGGAATGGCCGCAAAATATCCCTGCAGACCCGGATCATCATTTATGGGAATTTTCCTTTCATGATGAGCCTATATTTGTTGTATGTAACACTCCTGTACATGAAAAAAGGGTAAGTAGGAAAGCTGCAACGTTTATGATTACTTTTCAGCCAAGATGGGTGTTTGATGGGATAAGTGGAGAAACCCAGATTGGAAAGTTATTTCAAAAAACGGTGAGGGATCGTTTGGAAGTGTATGATAGTGTGCCCGCTCACCCTTCCCTTAATTGGTACGGAAAAAAAGAGACAAGAGAATGGAGGCAATACTTTTTAATGGATGATAATAAGGTGGAAACGTCAAAATGTCCATTTCACGCGTCTTTAGAGAAAGAGAAAAAGAACATTGAAAAGTTAGCTTATTCTTTTCCCTCTGATTTCAAAGAATTCCGGGTAGAACGAGGGGTAGGTGGTACCCTTGAAAAAGTAACGATGGAGCTGTTACCGACCAAGGGAACAGGATATGTGGAAGTTCAAAAAGATGAGCCTTTCAAAGCACATCCTACTCATACCCATCCAACCAACGAGATCTTACATATACTGGATGGTAGTGTTTCAATGGAGGTGGGTGGTGAACTAGTTACTTGTCAAAAAGGAGACCGTATATACTTACCAAAGGACACGGTACATGGTTCCTTGGCAGGAATTGATGGTTGTTTATATATTATTGCAGTTTTAAAATAATGAACGAACTCCATTCTCTAATATTGGAATGGAGTTTTTTTGTTGTATAGGGAAAGATATGTACAATGGATAATTCCAAAACTTTCAATTTGTTGCTTATAATTCCAATTGTCTCGAAACCATATATTTTGACATTGAGATATTCGTGTGTTAAAAATGATTAGTAAATAAAATTCAATCAGAAGAAGGAGAGAGTTCTTCATGAATAACACAACAGCTAAATCAGCAATTCAAACGATGAAAGAACGTCATTCAGTACGTAAATATACACAATATGATATGCCGCAAAAGGATCTTCAAGACATATTAGAGGCAACGATTACGGCTCCATCTTCATGGAATCTGCAGCACTGGAAGTTCCTTGTAATTCAATCGGATAGTAAGAAAGAAAAACTTTTACCAATTGCCTATAATCAACAGCAGGTAGTAGATAGCTCTGTAACTATTGCAGTTTTAGGTGACCTGGAAGCAAATCAAAATGCAGAAAAAGTATATGGAGAAGTAGTAAAAAAAGGGTTCATGACTCCTGAAGTAAAAGAAATCTTAACCAATCAAATTCATGGAGCATACACAAATGATCAGTTTGCGCGCGATGAAGCGGTTATGAACGGTGCACTTGCTTCTATGCAATTGATGCTAGCTGCAAAAGAAAAAGGATACGATAGCGTTCCAATGGGCGGATTCGATAAAGTAGCATTTAGAAAAGAATTTAACATCCCAGAGCGCTATGTCCCTGTCATGTTGATATCTGTTGGAAAAGCAGCCTCAGAAGCACACGGTACATTGCGATTCCCACTTGATGAAGTTGTAACTTACGAAACTTTCTAAGTAGTAATTATGTAAAGGACTCACTGTTAAAGTTGGTGAGTCCTTTTGTATTATAGCAACAACTTACTTATATAAAAATTTAAACATGACTGGAAGCCTTTCCCGCCAAGCCGCTTCGTTATGAACTGCATCTTTTACAACATCAAAGCGCACGTTTTCGACTTTCTCCGCCAACAAATTATATACACTTTGACTGGAGTCGATGTAAATTTGATGATTGATAAATGAGGTATCTTCCTTTGTGCCAACATCCAAATAAAATTGTTCGATTTTACTTAAATCACGTTCTTTTATGTATGCTTCCATTTCATGTTGATTAATCCAATAGGCAGAAGAGAGGGAAGCAATCTTCTTAAAAATATGAGGGTATTTACATGCAGCATAAGTGGAAATTAACCCACCCATGGAGCTGCCACCCATCGCTGTCTCTTCCGGAAGGGTTCGATATTTTTCATCGATTAAAGGCTTTAACTCAAACGTAAGATAATCAATATATTCCTTGCCTTTACCACCTTTAAGGTTCTCATCATTGAAAAGCCTCTGGCCAAGCTCTTTATTTTCCCAAGGTGCATATTCGTTAAACCGCTCATAACCTTCATGATTGCAATCAATTCCTACCACGATAAGTTCAAGGTCTGACTGTTGTTCTAAATAGTCCTTAATTCCCCAGCTTACTCCAAAGCTTGCTTCGCTATCAATAAACAAATTTTGTCCATCGTGCATATAAAGAACAGGATATCGCTTATCCGATGTTTCATAATTTTTTGGTAAGAGGACGCTTATTCTTCGCTCAGACTGAAAGGGGGTAATAGTAACGTTAAAATATTCAAGCATGATGCAACACTCCTCCGTATATTTATTACTTATATTATAGTAGTAAATATACGGAGGAAGGTAGAAAAATTTACAAAAGAAAGGACAGTGACATTCGCACTGTCGTCGTTCGTTACTTAGTTTAAATGTTTTTTCAATAACTCAATATGCTGCTTATGCTCGTTCAATATAGACTGAACAATACTTCTGCTTTCCAGATCCAAATCACCCTTTACAAATTCGGACATCATTTCTGATCCGAATTCCTCACCATGTATCGCACCTTCAATAATGGCAATAGCATCCTTTGGGTAACCTTTTACCTGTTGAACTCTTTCTTGAAAAGCTCCGACTAGGCCAACATCATCAACCGCCTCGCCTCCCAAGTTCTGAATTCTTTCTGCTACAAAAATAGCATGCATCTTATGGTTCTGCTGAATGGTCTGCAAATCCTTCTTTATCTCTTCATCCTCGGTATTTTTAATATAATGTTCATACGCATGAATGCCCATAAACTCGCCTTCCAAAAAAGCATTCAATTCCTTGATTTGCTCGTCCATATGTTTCACTCCTTCAAATATGTCGGTAACTTTATCTTTGTATTAAGAATAGGAAATTATTCTTTAGAATAAAAAAGGAACAACCATTGGTATGATTGCTCCCTTCGGATTATTTTTCGTTTCCAAACCCAATTTCGTCCAAAAATTCATCAATTGCTTTTTCATATTCCTCGCGGTTTTCAGAGTAACTCATCGCATGCATCCCGTTTCTGGCGACGTACAGTTGCTTTTTCCCTTTCTTTTTTTCGAAAAGTTGCTGGGTCATCATAATGGGAATAAAGTCGTCAGGTTCACTGTGGATAAATAGGACTGGATTTTCAATGTTTTCTATAACGTTGATTGGTGAGACTTCTCGGATGGAGTACTTATCTCTTATCCGTAAAAAAGTATTGGCAATTGGCATTACAAGTTGCTTCGGAATCTTGAAATCCGCTTTTAATCGATAGGTCAGCTGTTCCTCTAGATCAGAAAATGGACAGTCAGCAATATAAAAGTCAGCCCCATCCTCAATGGCTCCTGCATACATCAATAACGTAGCAGCTCCCATTGACTCCCCATGTATCCCGACAATAGCTTCACTTCCCGCTATTTCGCGGACCCAATCTACGACGGCTTTTAAATCGTGCTTTTCATAAAATCCATAGCTTGTTGTCTTTCCACCTGATTTCCCATGTCTTCGGTGATCATATAAAACAACATTCCAGCCTCTTGCTAGAAAAATATTCATGTACTTAATGGAATTTAGGGTGTTTTGCGTCACACCATGACTGAAAATCATATAACGTGTAGACCCTGGTACATCAAACATTTCCCCGTAAATATTGTAGCCAAGGGGGGAGGGGATAGTAAGCTCTCGTTTTGGCAATTTCATATAAAGGTCTTCTTTAAAATGTCCGAGCAGTTTTTCCCGCTGTAAAATTTCTTCATTGGTTTTTTTCCGAATGTACATTACTTTATTCGTAAAAAAAATGCCGACAAATAGAATATAGGAAAGTAAAATGCCCATAACAATTATAATACGTTTTAGCTGTTTCACCGGAAAACCTCCAAAAAGGATATATATACCATAGTTTATCATTAAGATTAGCCTGAAGGGAAATGGCAGGAGTGAGAGGGAAGAAAATTTTTCTAAAAAAAATCATTTGTTTATGATATGCTTTTGAAAAAAGAGGTGCTTAATAGATGAAAGTAAATCAATTTCAACGATTATCTCCCATACAAGCTGCAGAGAAAATTATAGATAAATATTTTCCTCATTGTGAAGGAGCTTTACTTGCTGGCAGTGTAGTCCGTGGTCAGGAAAGCGCAACGTCAGACTTGGATATGGTGGTCTTTGATCAAAAGGTACCCGCTTCATACAGAGAATCTTTTGTCGAGTTTGGATGGCCGGTTGAGCTCTTCTGCCATAATCTTAAGTCCTATCAAGCCTTTTTTAAAAGCGATTGTGAAAGGGCTAGACCATGTTTGCCAAGAATGATTTCAGAGGGGATCGTTATCAAAGATAAGGGTGTTTTAGATGGAATAAAACAAGAAGCGGGAACACTTTTGAATGAAGGGCCAGAAAAATGGGACACAGAAACAACGAAATTGAAACAATATTTTCTTACCGATGTACTTGATGATTTTATTGGATCTTCGAATCGATCGGAGTCAATTTTTATTGCTGGGACACTTGCGGACCTCGCAGCGGAATTTACTTTGAGGACCAATAATAGGTGGATTGGTTCCTCCAAATGGATAGTTCGTGCTCTTGCTGAATTTGATGAGAACTTCGCAGAGGCATTCACGCAAGCGTTTGATTTATTTTATCGTAACAATGATAAAAGCAAGGTAATACATATTGTGGAGAGTCTATTGGAACCTTATGGTGGTAGGTTGTTTGAGGGTTTTTCACTAGGAAAGAAGCAATAAATGATATACTAGCAGTTAAACTTATTAGAAAGGGTGTGTAACCAAGATGAAAATATCGGACCTACATCATGTCAGCCTCGCAGTGAATGACATTGTAGAGGCAAAAGTCTTTTATGGAACACTTCTTGGATTTTCTGAGCTAAAACGACCAGACTTTGATTTTCCTGGAGCATGGTATGAGGTGGGCAATGCGCAACTTCATTTGATTGAAAATAAACAGGCAGAAACGTTAAGACAAGAAAAAAATATCGATAGTAGGGATGGACATTTTGCCATCAGGGTGGAGGATTATAAGCAAACGGTGGAATTTCTTCAAAGTAAAGGCATTAAAATAGTGCAAAAACCTCAGAGCAAAAGTGGTTTTGCTCAAATCTTTTGTATGGATCCATCCCATAATTTAATTGAATTTAACGTGGATCAGAGGGATATAAATGGAAGGGAGTAGTTGCATTTTAACTACTCCCTTTCTTTTGGCAAACATAGACCATTTGTGGACTTTTTGCGGTTAATGAGCTTTTATTCCAGTCTCCATATTCATGCAAGACGTTAAATCCATTTTCATTTAAAAGTCGGCGCATCTCCAATGGGAAAACATAACGTAATAAAATTTTATCTTTCTCAATAAGATCTAAATTTGTGTCCTTAAAAAACCTTCTTTCCGTTTCACAGTGAAGAATCTGTGTCAGAGGATGATAAGTTTCTTTATGGTACTCGATTACCTGCATACCATTTGAATGCTTAAACCGTTCTTCATACTCATCCACCTTTGCTAACTCATCCATAATCGGATTTCTTGTATCAAAAATGAATATCCCTCTGTCTTCTAGATGTTGGTGGACAGACTGAAAAAGTGCATCTTGTACTTCATTGGTCAAGAAATGTTGAAAGGAGTTGCCACTCATATACATTAGCTTAGTGGGTTGATTAAGAGATAGCTGTGTGCAATCCTGTAAGTACCATTGAATGTTAACACTCTTATTCATAGCTTTGGTTTTAGCGCGTTCCAACATTCCGCCATGAATATCCACACCAATCATTTCATATCCCTGTTCAGCCATTGGAATAGTCAATCTTCCCGTTCCACACGCCAATTCAATGATCGGACCACTCTCCGGTACCCATTCTAAAAGTAGTGGCAAATCTACTAAATAGTTTTCATGTATTCGATCATATTCAATAGCGTCTGTATATTTCTCAAGGTTCTCTTTGAAAATACTATTCATCGTGCCACCTTTTTGTTTCTTAAAACTGTAATAAACCCATTTAAAATCTCATGACTGACAAAAAAGCCCTTTCGTTTATAAAACTCAAGTGCCTGCTCATTTCCATTGGATACAAAGATAAAATAATCTTCCACTTCATTGAAACTCTGTAGCCAATCCATCGACATGGAAAACAGCTTTGAACCAATTCCGTAATGGCGATATTTGTCCTTTATGTAGAATTGAGACAAGCATCCAACATATGTTTTCTCTACGGTATTCATATCAAAAAAAGTGGCGAAATCAGAAGAATAGACCTCTTTTGGACAAATGTTTGAATAAACATAGCCAATCACTTCATCCTTATCTTTTACTACCACTACATAATTGTGTTGAGCTTTTTCTACAGACGGAATCAATCGCGTTTCATACGTCATGTCATCAAAACGCTCTGGTGTAATATACGCCAATGATTTCTGGTATACCATTAGCTCATTACATATTTCTTTACAAGTTTCTAACCTATCAATTGGTAATCTTTCATATGTAAAGTTCACATTTATCTCCCCTTTGGAACATTATAATATAAAAAAGTGAAAATTCTCTACTTTATCTAGCGGTGTTGTTGCTATAATAAGGGAGAGCAACTTTATTCGGCTAGGGTATTCCTATCCAGAGGGAGGAATCATGAAACTAGGAGCATTTTCAATCAGTTTAACGGTTAAAGACATCTATCAATCAAAAGAATTTTATGAGTGTCTAGGCTTTGAAGTATTTGGAGGGGAAATCAGCCAAAACTGGTTGATTATGAAAAATGAAGATTGTACTATCGGTCTTTTCCAAGGAATGTTTGAGAAAAATATTTTGACATTCAATCCAGGCTGGAATCAAAATGCAGAAAACATGGATGCATTTACGGATGTCAGAGATCTTCAAAAGAGTCTTAAGGAAAAAGGAATCAAAATTCTCACAGAAGCAGACGAATCCAGTGAGGGACCAGCTAGTTTCACCATTGAAGATCCAGACGGCAATCCAATCTTAATTGATCAACATAGATAAAAAAAGTCGACTTGTAAAGGGAGGATATCCCTCAGCAAGTCGACTTCGTTATTTTTAACGATTAAAAATTTCATCCCAGCTATTTATCATGTCCCAAGAAAATGTAGGCAGCAATTCAAAAATATCTTGGTCGGTCAGTGCAGCTGAAACCATAATGGTTGTTAAAAACAAACCTGCCATAAAAACTAAAAATACGTATGTTTCCATAGACTTTTTGAGCTCGGTTTTCTGATTCAATTTCTTTCCTCTTTTCAGTGATTTAGTTTTATTTAGTATTTAAATCACTGAATAAGATAGATAACTCCCCTGAAAAAAATATGGGGTAAGGAATAGGTGAGGATTTACTAAGGTATTCTTTCTGATGGAATGTTTAGTTGGATAGGAATGAATTTCTATGGATTTAGAAGGTGATGAGTGAAATGTAAAGTCCTTCTTCTTTTTCTGCCAGCCATTAGTACCAGGAGCCTGAACTGCCGGTTCAAATTGCATATCACTATGAGCTGTTATGGCTTCGTTTGATAAAGGAAAAGAGTGTGCAACTTCTCCATAGGCTAAATAAGGAAAGGAAAGAAATAAGGTGGCTATAATTATGTATAGGCGTTTTTTCATTATGATCACTTTCCTTGGAAGGTTTTTAAGAAACATTTTACTCCGATAGATTGCAGAAGGCAATATCATAAGGAGTGTGATGTAAAAAAAAGTTTTTCTTATATTAGTGGCAGTATTATAAATAATGTCATAGACCTAAAATTAGTTATGAGGGATAATATACTGTCTATACGTTAACAAAGGGGATGTGTTTAATTGGTTAGAATAATGGAGCAAGAAATTCCGTTCATGAGAGAAGCAAGCAGTATAAAACAGCTTACTAAAGGTTTTTCCAACGATCAGAAGTTCGTAATTGATGATAAGTACCTTATTCGTCTTTTTCCTTTAGAAGATGCAAATCATAGAAGGAAAGAATTTGACATAATTACGAAGTTATCCTCACTTTCAGATTTTGTGCCTGAAGCCATCGAGTTTGGTACACAGGAAGACCTAGGGTTAGCTTACATGGCATTGTCATATCTGCCAGGTAAGGATGGTGAAGAGGCGTTTAGTAGTTTGACAGAAAGAGAGCAGTATCATGTTGGGTTTCAAGCGGGGAAAGAATTAAAAAAACTGCATGAGTATCCTGCTCCTGAAGGAACCGAACTATGGAACATACATAAAAAAAGAAAAAGTGATAGATACATAGAAGAATTAAAACTACTAGAAGATCTAGACACCATAATGATTAGTAAACTTATAAGCTACATAAAATCAAATGAGTACTTGATGGATGGTCGTCCTAACAGATTCCAGCATGATGATTTTCACCCTTGCAATATCATTGTAGAAGGGGATAATTTCAAAGGGTTTATTGATTTTCAGAGAATGGACTGGGGAGACCCTATACATGACCTACAAAAACTCGGCTTTTTTGGAATAAAGGTCAGTGTTCCTTTTTCCATTGGAGCCATTGACGGATATAACGGCGGAGAGGAAATCAGTGAAGAGTTTTGGCAGCTTTTTGCCCTTTATAGTGCGATGCATGTAGTTTCGTCATTCGTGTGGGGAAAGAAAATGGGAGAAGAGCAGTATGATTTATTGTCCCGGTATGCCATGGATGTATTGAGGGATCATGATGAATTTAGGGAAATTATTCCTCGTTGGTACAGGGAGATTAGATGATTTTGCTAGGGATTAGGGCTATTTAATAGACAGTTCTGTAAGTTTGGAAGGTGGTTTGGTCAAATAGAGGGCTTCTATTAGACAGTTTGCCATATATAGTTGGTGCATTGGTTGAATAGAATAGAAAAAGAGGTTCTTCAATGAAGAACCTATCCTGAATGATCCTATTTCTTCTTTTTTTTCGTTAAGTCCACAAATTCTTTTTTAACTACTTTTTCTAAAGCAACGTGAATATTAATATGTCGGTCATCAACAGGATTTACACTGAGGACTTTCCCTTTGCGCCCCTTTATCTTCAATTCCTCATCCACGTTCGGCAGCTCTTTCCGATACTGACTTAATACTACATTCTTATTTTCCATGAAATAAACGAAATACATAGAGAACTCACCTGTTTCATTTTAGAATGGGTTATAGGAGCTTGCTCTTATAACGCTTTTTACAAATTATGTTTAAAAAGATTGTTTTAGACCTCATTTGAAGGTATGGTTAGTAGATTTGAGATGATTTTTAGGGAGTGTTTATATTGGTCCATGCGTTTGTACTGTTTATCATGGCCGGAATAGCAGAAATTGGTGGGGGCTATTTGATATGGCTGTGGCTTAGGGAAGGAAAACCTGCGTATTTAGGATTGGCTGGAGGGATTGCCTTGGCTTTATATGGGGTGTTGGCAACGTTTCAAAACTTTCCTTCATTTGGCAGGGTTTATGCTGCTTATGGTGGTGTGTTTATCATACTTTCCGTACTTTGGGGGTGGGGAGTAGATAGAAAGACACCGGATTTGTTCGATTGGATTGGAGCAGGTATTTGCTTGATCGGCGTTTCCGTCATGTTATTTGCACCTAGAAACTAGTGGTGTGGGATGAGGACAATGTTTTGATGATTGAGTTGCCGGGCTTCATAGGAGTTCAATGAGGACAATAATAGCATAAAATGCAGAACACAGTGCCTCTCATCCAAAAAAAGAAAGAAACTGCACAAATGCAGTTTCTATCAAAAATTATTGCTCCGAATTCTGACGCTTCGTCGGATGGCTTGCGCGTTCTACTTCTTCAGCAGAAACAACTTGCTTTGCGCTCTGAGCGTTAGGCTGTCCCTTTTGGCTCGGACCATTATGGTTATTATGCTTGGACATAGAGGTCTCTCCCTTCCTTATTCTCCCTACTTAATGTGGGTAAGGAAGCAAAGAATTATACACCTGGAGGGACAGCCGTTCCATTCGCTTGTATAAGTTTATAATATTGGCTTTCATATTGTTTATCCAGATGAGGCAGAAGGTTCTCCAATGATCTAACAACCCGTTTTAAATTGATACCTGTATCAATGCCCATTTGTTCTAGCATGTACACAACATCTTCTGTTGCAACATTTCCTGATGCACCAGGTGCAAACGGACAGCCACCTAGACCCCCAGCTGAAGTGTCAAATCTGTCTACGCCAGCTTGAAGTGCAGCAAAAATATTTGCCAAAGCCATACCACGGGTGTTATGAAAATGGGCGGTTAACATGACATCAGCTAGTTCCTCTTTCAAAACAGAGAATAATTGAAAGGATTCCTTTGGATTCGCCATCCCAATAGTATCTGCAACACTTAACTCATCCACTCCAAAAGAAACAAATCGCTTACATAATGAAACGACATCCTTCAACTCAACTTTCCCTTCATATGGACAATAAAATGAAGTTGAAATACACGCACGAACAAAGTACCCTTGGTCTTTTAATTCTTTTACTAAAGGTTCTAATTCCACCAAGCTTTCCTCAGTAGTTTTATTAATATTTTTCTTATTAAATGTATCGCTCACTCCAACGAACACAGCGGCATTTTTACAAGAGGTGCTTCGTAACCTTTCAATGCCCTTCTGATTAGGCACTAACACAAAAATACGAGAGTCTCTGTCATTACAACTTTCAATAATCTCAGCTGCATCTGACATTTGTGGCACCCACCTTGGTGAGACAAAAGAGGTAAGTTCCATCTCCGGAATTCCAGCTTTCTGCAACTCTTTTATAAAATCAATTTTTGCATCTGTTGGCACAAATGTTTTTAAA
This sequence comes from Bacillus sp. CHD6a, assembly GCF_001293645.1. Lineage (GTDB taxonomy): Bacteria > Bacillota > Bacilli > Bacillales > Bacillaceae_I > Sutcliffiella_A. Next base: position 3,790 of record NZ_LBMD01000022.1, on the reverse strand, counting down.
TTTTGCAATCCATCACGTGGACCGACTTCGATAATGGTAGCTTTAGACGGCAATTTCATCGTTGTTTCCCCCTTCACGAATAATTTCTCCCACCTTTAATTTTATGGAATAATGGGGACTAAAAGCAAGAATAATAGAAATTTTATAAAAAAAGAAGGATTTTCGACATGAATCTAGAAATTAATCAGTCGAGAGGAGAGGAAATTATGTCGAATAAAGAAGTAGTCATTGTAAGCGCTGTCAGAACAGCGATAGGAAGTTTTGGTGGGGCATTTAAAGATGTTTCCGCTCCACAATTAGGGTCCATTGTAATTAAAGAAGCGCTCGCAAAAGCCGGGCTTGCACCAGATAGTGTTGATGAAGTAATCATGGGAAATGTGCTGCAGGCAGGACTTGGTCAGAACCCTGCTAGACAAGCGGCAATGGCAGCGGGCCTTCCTCAAGAAGTGTCCTCTATGACAATAAATAAAGTTTGCGGATCAGGTTTGAAAGCAGTACACCTTGCCACACAAGCCATCCTTGCTGGAGATGCAGACATAGTAGTTGCAGGTGGAATGGAAAATATGTCTCAGGCTCCTTACTTATTAAAAGGTGCTCGAGATGGGTTCAAAATGGGCGATCAGAAATTAGTAGACACCATGGTGGCGGATGGATTGACTTGCGCATTCAACGATTACCATATGGGAGTGACAGCGGAAAACCTCTGCACGAAATATGAATTAACTCGAGAAGAACAAGATGAATTTGCTGCTAACAGTCAACAAAAAGCTGTCCAAGCAATCGAAAACGGTAAGTTCAAAGAGGAGATTGTTCCTGTAGAAGTAAAAAAGAAAAAAGAAATTCTAACGATAGATACAGACGAATTTCCTAGAAAAGGAACTACAGCTGAAAAGCTTGGCGGGCTGCGACCTGCTTTTAAAAAGGATGGTTCCGTAACTGCTGGTAACGCATCAGGGATAAATGACGGAGCTGCGGCAGTTGTGGTAATGAGTAAGGAAAAAGCAGAAGAGCTTGGTATCAAACCTCTTGTGAAAATTGTTGCCAACGCAAGCAGTGGAGTAGACCCAAGTATCATGGGAATCGGACCTGTTACAGCTGTTAAAAAAGCAATGGAAAAAGGCGGACAGTCCATGGAAGAAATGGACCTGGTGGAAGCAAACGAAGCTTTTGCCGCTCAGGCGCTTGCGGTCGGCAGGGAATTGCAGTTCGATCCTGAAAAGCTGAATGTGAATGGTGGGGCAATCGCACTTGGTCACCCGATAGGTGCGAGTGGAACTAGAATTTTAGTAACGCTTATCCATGAAATGAAACGTCGTGAAGCGAAAAAAGGACTTGCAACATTATGTATTGGCGGCGGGCAAGGTGTCGCTACAATTGTGGAAAACATATAAAGAGAGAGGTGCAACTTTAGATGAAACCAATATATACATCCTTTACAGAGGCGGTAAAAGACATTCATGATGGAGCTACCATCATGGTAGGCGGATTTGGATTATGCGGAATTCCGGAAAATTTAATTCTTGCTCTTATGGAAACAGGGGTAAAAGATTTAACGGTGATTTCCAACAACTGCGGTGTTGATGAATGGGGTCTTGGACTTCTATTGAAAAACAAACAAATCAAGAAAATGATTGGCTCGTATGTTGGCGAAAACAAAGAATTTGAACGTCAAGTATTGTCTGGCGAGCTAGAAGTAGAGTTAACACCACAAGGTACACTTGCAGAGAAGATTAGGGCAGGCGGTGCTGGAATACCTGCATTCTACACACCAGCGGGAGTTGGAACACCAATTGCGGAAGGCAAGGAAGTACGTGAATTCAACGGTAAAGAATACTTGCTAGAAGAGGCATACAGTGCTGATTTCAGTTTGGTTAGAGCAACCAAGGCTGATAAAATGGGGAATCTCATTTACAACAAAACTGCTCGCAACTTTAATCCAATGATAGCTGCAGCAGGAAAAGTGACGATTGCTGAAGTGGAAGAAATTGTAGAGATAGGTGAATTGGATCCTAATCTAATTCAGACCCCAAGCATCTATGTTCAACGACTAATCGTAGGTCAGCAAGAAAAGAAAATTGAACGTGTTACCACAAGAGACTAGCAAGGAGGGGAACAAACGATGACAACAATAAACAACCGTGAAAAAATAGCAAAAAGAGCAGAAAAAGAAATTGAGAACGGCTATTATGTGAATCTTGGAATCGGAATGCCCACTCTTGTGGCGAATTACATATCCGATAACAAACAAGTAGTCCTGCAATCTGAAAACGGCCTTTTGGGTATAGGACCTTACCCAACCAAAGAGAATGTGGATGCAGATTTGATTAATGCTGGAAAAGAAACCGTAACCGCCATCCCAGGAGCAGCCTACTTTGACAGTGCAGAATCGTTTGCAATGATTCGAGGCGGGCATGTAAACATAGCCATTTTAGGCGGCATGGAAGTTAGTGAAACCGGCGACCTTGCCAATTGGATGATCCCAGGCAAGATGATCAAAGGCATGGGCGGCGCGATGGACCTTGTACATGGAGCAGAACGAATCATTGTCATTATGGACCACGTCAATAAAGCAGGCGAAGCAAAAATCTTGAAAAATTGTACATTACCTTTAACAGGAAAAGGTGTGGTGGACAGAATTATTACAGACCGTGCAGTAATGGATGTAACAGAACAAGGATTAAAACTTGTTGAAGTTGCAAGCGGCTACACAGTGGAGGATATCCAGAACTCGACGGAACCGACATTGATTGTGGATGAGCATGTGAAGTTAGAGGCTTTTTAAATTTATAACATAAACAGGAGGGAGCTCATATCCTTCCTGTTTTTTTGATCTATTTCTTTACCTTCTGACATAAAGGACAACTATGGCCAAAATTATTAGTCCGCCTATAAAGAATGGACCTACACCCGAACTATAAACAACATATACTCGGACGTGACGGACAACATTAATAACAATGAATAGCAATAGGAGAATACCTAAAAGTATGATTAATTGGTTATGTTGATTCTTGTACAAATCATTCAGCCCCTTGGTTGAAGCTTGTGTAATAATTAAGCGAAATAAATCCTTATAAAAAACTATGTTCATTTAATCTTGTATTATTCTAAAAGTCACACTTAGGTCTTTTTGTCAGTAAAATGACAATGATTTGTACATGCTAATTTATAATCATGCAATAATAAGGTAAAAAAGATGAGCTAAAGTGGAAAATGAAATGTTAAAACGCAAGGAATCAATGAGATGAAAGCAGATATTAACACGTTGAAGAGTGATGTAGATACGCTTAAAGTATTTCAAACAATATAAAGATGAATACCGTCGAGCTTATGATAGAATCCCCTAACTCCTACGCCACTAGCTTGTAAATCTACTTAAGTACAAATACCCGTGAAAAAAGCACTGGAAAATGCAACGGGTTCCGTTAAACTATTGCTAATATAGAAATAATAATTTGTCTATCAAATTGTAAGCTAATTTGATAGGCAATTTTTGTGATATCAAAGGTTTTCCAGTCAGATATACGGGATTTGTTTGGTAAAATTGCATAACAATTTTTTAAAAGGTTTAGTGGGATTTTATGTTAAAATTAAACAATATACAATGTAAGCGTTATTCCGTTAAAGGGCAGTTTAATGGAATAAGGAATATTAGAAATGTAGACATATATGCCCGGCAAGGACTGAGAAAAATGGACAAAAGAGAATTTGATGCAGTTATTAAACAACCACCTAAAATTAGGTATGACTATTTTATTAAAAAGGTTGTAGATTATGAAGAAGTCTGGGG
>NZ_LBMD01000021.1 GCF_001293645.1 Bacillus sp. CHD6a | reverse complement strand
ATGCGAACAAAATCATGAAAACAGTCAAAGAGAGCCCCTCTCTACGCCCTAAAACCAATCATATCCTCTAAAACCGTCCAATAGAATTCCTCACAATCACTTCCCAAACCAAACCACATCAAACACATTCTCCACAAGCATCCTACCGTCAGAACCATCAACTTTACTCATCCAAACATGCCTCCTGCCATCTGCATCTTCTCGGATCCAAGTCAACGATGAACCCTCTCGCAACACTACAGGTTCTCCATCAGAATAACCTTCTGGCGTTTCCAGAATCTTAACTGCTTCTTCTTTTTCCTTCAAGCCTACCAAATATAAAGAAGAAACAAATTTCTCAGAGCTTTCACTGGTCTCACGCCCTCGAGCCACCACAATCTTTTCATCGTCCACCCAGTCAAAATCTACATCCGCAAACCCGTTTGGGGTATGTGCTTTTTTATAATTAGGGATGATGGTACTTGTCATCAGCACTTTATTTTTCACATCGCCACTGGTCATCCTGCCGCCGCCCTGAATGGAGGCAAGAAGAGGTTTAGTCGGCGCCCATTTTATCCAGTTGGGATCAAGTAACATTTCTCCAAGCGGAATAAAAAGTTTGTTCTCTTTTACATACACACTCAGCATATTGCTGTCAGCTGACCACGAGGCTGTAGGCGTAACCACCATGGCTAAGCTTTTCCCGTCATGAGACCAAGAAAAATCCTCTACATCTACTGCTAAAATAGAAGTGTCCTCGTATTTTAGAGGCGACGAAACCGTGTGAAGCGGTGTTACTTTTACATCCATTTCATGTGCTTCTTTCTCTACACCCCAATGAACTTCGTAAAGTCTTGGGTGACTCCAGCCATCAGGAAACAAAGCAGCGCTGGCAGATGCAATTAAGTTGACACCTTCCGCATCCCAATTGAAACTAGATACACCACCTGTAAGCTGATGAATAATAGGTGTTCCGGAAGTGAGTTCCACCACACATAGAATGGACCCTGTCAGAAAAGCAAATGTATGGTCGACGGGATTCCACTGTGGATCATGCCCGGCAATTTTTAGTTTACTCGAACTCATGGTTTCAGTATTATATAACCAGATATCATATTCCTCAGAATCTGATGGCAGATCGACCTGTTTTGCTTCATAAACAAGCCATTTGCCGTCATTTGACCAACTGAATTTTCCTACATCAATGTTTTCTTGCAAGGGGACTTCCTTCGTCCCATCAAACAACCATAAGGAATGGTATCTTGTAAAAGCAACTTTAGGTTGTTCGGTTGCTGCAGAAAAACTAGTTAAAGGTGTGAAAACAACAGTTATCGCCAATAGGGAAATCAATAAGTATTTCATGATAAAGTCCTCCTAAAATATTCCTACCCCTTAGTGTTACCAGCTACCATCATTTCATGAATAAAACAAAATGAGAATTTAAGTTGAAATTAGTGAAAAAGATGGTATAGTAAAGTAGTGGAATTATTCCAAGTGATATTTTTTTTATAGATTTGTGCAAACGGTTACGCAATCGTGCAACCGTTATCATAGTGAAGTGTAGTTAATAAGGGAGTGTATCAAGATTGAAAAAGATATGGTGGAAAGAAGCAGTTGCCTATCAGGTATATCCTAGAAGTTTCATGGATTCCAATGGGGACGGTATTGGTGATTTAAGAGGAGTTATCTCTAAACTAGATTATTTAAAAGATATGGGTATAGATGTTATTTGGATTTGTCCGATGTATAAATCTCCGAATGTAGATAATGGGTATGATATCAGTGATTATCAAGATATCATGGAAGACTTCGGGAACATGGCGGATTTTGATGAGTTATTAGAAGAAGTGCATAACCGCGACATGAAGCTTATCATTGATTTAGTAATTAATCATACTTCTGATCAACATGAGTGGTTTATTGAATCTGCATCTTCTAAAGACAATCCAAAACGCGATTGGTACATCTGGAAAGATGGTAAAGAAGGCAAAGAGCCGAACAACTGGGAAAGTATTTTCAATGGTCCGGCTTGGAAGTTGGATGAGAAGACTGGCCAATATTATATGCATATCTTTGCAACAGAACAGCCTGACTTAAACTGGGAAAATAAAGATGTTCGCTTTGCATTGTACGATATGATCAACTGGTGGTTAGATAAAGGGATTGACGGTTTTCGTGTGGATGCTATATCTCACATCAAGAAAGAACCAGGATTCCCAGACTTGCCAAATCCAAAAGGATTAGATTATGTTCCATCTTTTGACTACATGATGAATGTGGATGGAATTCAAAAGCATCTAGAGGAATTAAAAGAGCAAACGTTTGCGCGCTATGACATCATGACGGTAGGGGAAGCAAATGGTGTAAAACTGAACCAAGCAGATGAATGGGTTGGAGAAGAGAACGGAAAGTTCAACATGATTTTTCAATTTGAGCACCTTGGTCTTTGGGAAAAAGGAACAGAAGGCGGCGTAGATCTTCTTCAACTAAAGAAAACATTAACGAAATGGCAAAAAGGGTTAGAAGGAAACGGCTGGAATGCATTATTCCTTGAAAACCATGACCAGGCTCGTTCTGTTTCCACATGGGGTAATGACAAAGAGTACCTAGTAGAAAGTGCGAAATCCCTTGGTGCATTGTATTTCTTAATGCAAGGAACTCCGTTCATCTATCAAGGTCAAGAATTAGGTATGACAAATGTTAAATTTGATAGCATTAACGATTACGATGATGTTGGTATGAAGAACCTTTACGATATTGAGAGTGCTAAAGGGGAAAAGTATGCTCAAGAAGTAATGGAAATCATCTGGGCTAAAGGCCGTGACAACTCCCGAACTCCGATGCAATGGAATGAGGAGCCAAACGGCGGGTTCACCACTGGTACTCCATGGATGGGTGTAAATGAAAACTACAAAACCATCAATGTGGAAAAGCAATGGAACGACCCAAATTCAGTAATAAGCTTCTACAGAGACATGATCAAGATCCGTAAAGAAGAGGAATTATTTGTTTACGGTGAATACAATTTGATCCTTGAAGATGACACACAAGTTTACGGTTATACAAGAACACTTGATAACAAGGTAGCGGTTGTGTTGTGTAACTTGAGTGAAGAAGAAGTAACAGTAGAGCTTGAAGAACTTGAGGTCGATTCTGCAGACCTTCGTCTTCAAAACTATGAAGTTGCTGCTCATAATAGTGTGTCTGAATTGACATTGAAGCCTTATGAAACTCGTGTATACGTGCTAGCAAAGTAAAATATATCTTGGATAAGTCTCACTTAATGGTGAGGCTTTTTCTTTTTGAAAAATTTTGTTAAAAAAGTCATTGACACCTCTCCTTTAAGGCGGTAAAGTAATACTTAATTCTTTTAATAAACTAAATATTTCGATCTCTTATCAAGAGTGGCAGAGGGACTGGCCCTATGACGCCCAGCAACCGTTCCGTTTGGAATTGGTGCTAAATCCTGCAAAACAGTGATGTTTTGAAAGATAAGAGAGGGACAAGTCTTTTTGTTATCAATTAGTACTCAAACCTCTCTTTCTTGGAGAGGTTTTTTTGTTTTTGTAGGGGTCTGCACAAACACCGCCGTTGATTTCCGCTTACCAAAGGGTGCTGTTGGAGCCTACAGTAAGCATAGGGGTCTCCATCTAGTCCTATCTCCCACAGGATTTTGCTCCATGCTTCAATTAGCAGCTTTAGATTCTAGATACTTTAGTTGTTTTAAAGAAAGATAATTACACAAAAAAGGGGAGTACAAATGATGAGTAAAAACATTATTAAAAAGGGAATTGTGGCGTTAACAACAGCGGCTTTATTACTTACAGGCTGCAACGCAGGTGGTGATACTTCCGCTAGCAGTAAGCCGACTGGCCCGATTGAGAATGTACCAGAGACGTTTGCTGATGGAGAAGGTGCAAAAATAAAGGTGATTCGTAAAATTGGCGGGGATGATCATACTGCGCAATTTTTAGCTGGCGCGAAAGAGGAAGGAGAATCACTTGGATTTACAGTGGATGTGTTTACTGCAAATGGTGATAGTGCAAAATTCCACGATGCTATAAATCAAACTGTAAACCAAGATTATGACGGGGTCATTATTTCACATGGAGATGACGCTGCCACTGTGGAAGGTGTTCAGCAGCTTATAGATAGTGGTAAAGAAGTAGTCACTTTTGATTCTAACGGAGACCTGGCCAACATTAATGGTGTTACGTTAACTTCGCAAGATGATGAGGAATTGGCAAAGTTGGCACTTGATCAACTCGTCAACGATTTCAACGGGGAAGCGAATGTGGTGTATCTATGGGTGGACGGTTTCCCACCGATGGTTCGACGCAACAATGTGTACCAAGAAACGTTAGAGAAAAATTCTGGTCTAATTGAAGTGGAACGCTTTGGGGTCGCAGCGGCAGATACTTCGGTTCAAACACAGAACGCGGTTGCAGCAATGTTGAACAAACATCCTAAAGGAAGCATCGATGCCATTTTTGCCACATGGGATGCATTCGCTGTCGGAGCAGCTCGTGCATTAAAAGAGGCCGGCAGAGAAGAAATCAAGATTTATGGAATTGATGTTTCCAATGCAGACTTGCAGGAAATCAGTGCAAAAGGAAGTCCTTGGAGATATACAGCAGCAGTGGATCCGAAATTAATCGGTGCTGTAAACCTCCGCCTGCTCGCGAAAAAACTTGCTGGCGAAGAAACGCCGCAAACATATGATCTTGAAGCGTCATTAATTTCTCAAGAGGAGCTACAACAATCAGGGGAAGCGGTAAACATGGGCAACCTTACTTCTGTCGTGGAGGGCTGGGGAGAGTCCGATGCTTTTTTAGAAGAGTGGATGAGTACGTTGAAAGAGCATTACAAAAAATAATGAAAGGCACTCTCTTCATCAGGAGAGAGTGTTTGTATGCTTGAACAAAGGGGGAGCAGAATGACCAACACAACACTTGAAATGAAAGAAATATCCATAGATTTTCCTGGTGTGAAAGCTTTGGACAGGGTGACATTTACCGCAAAACCCGGTAGTGTGCATGCCTTAATCGGTGCGAATGGAGCGGGAAAATCGACGTTAATGAAAGTCCTGGCTGGAGCGTACACTCATTTTAGTGGAGAAATCAAACTTGGGGGCATAGGACTATCCATTTCTAAACCAACTGACTCCCAAAAGGCAGGCGTACAAATTGTCTTTCAGGAAGTGGATGCGGCATTGATTCCAACTTTAACGGTAGCGGAGAATATCATGCTTCAAGAGACGGTGCAGCACGCTGGGAACAAGCAATGGATACATTGGAGAGAGATACATAGAAAAGCAGAAACGCACCTGAAAAAATTGGATAGTAACATATCAACCAAGCGTCTAGTAAACTCGCTTACGTTGGCAGAAAAGCAAATGGTCCTCCTGGCAAGAGCCATTTCAACTGATTGTAAGTTTTTAATTATGGATGAACCAACAGCACCTCTAAGCAACAGAGAGACAGAGAAACTGTTTTCTGTCATCAATAGATTAAAAGGGGAAGGGGTTGGGATCATTTTTATCTCCCACCGGATTCCAGAAATCATCGAGGTTTGTGATGAAATAACAATTATGAGAAATGGTCAAGTAGTGAAACAGGACATGGTGGCTAATCTCTCCCAAGAAAAGATTATAGAGTGGATGCTCGGTCAGAAACTGGAGCAACAGTTTCCCGAACACGATTCGACCATAGGTGAGACCATTCTAAAAGTAGAAGGGCTCAGTGACTATCGAATAGTAAAACATGTAAGCATACATGTAAAAGCAGGGGAAGTAGTGGGAATAGCTGGACTTGTTGGAGCGGGAAAGACAGAACTGTGCAAGGCGCTATTTGGGGATGCGCCAAAGACTAATGGTACCATCCGAATCAAAGGGAAAACTGTTAAGTTAAAAAATCCTCAAACGGCTGTACGAAACGGGATGGCATTTGTCCCGGAAGAGCGGAGAAAAGAAGGTCTCATCCTCCACGAATCTGTGCAAACAAACTTGGTATCCGCAAACCTTCAAGCGTTCACAAAGGTATTACATTTCCTTGATGAAAAAATGCAAAAGAATAAATCACAGGAAATCATCCAAGCCTTAGGGATTAAAACGCCATCATCTGATGCAAGTGTACACACTCTGTCAGGAGGAAATCAGCAAAAAATCGCGATAGGCAAATGGCTTGTCTCTGATGCGGATATCTACATCTTTGATGAACCGACAAAAGGGGTGGACGTCGGAGCTAAGCGGGACATTTATGATCTGATTGCCGCCCTTGCAAAACGTGGTAAGGCGATCCTTTACGCCTCATCGGAGCTTTCAGAGATTGTCGGGTTGACCAACAGGGTGTATGTCCTTTACGATGGCAAGATTACAAAAGAGCTCTCCACCACAGAAACAGATGAGCAAGAGCTTTTATATTTTTCAACTGGGGGACAAAGTAATGAAAACTGACATAGAAATTCAAGAGAATGCAAAGCCGGTTTTCCGCTTTGAATTATTTCAATTCTTATATAAATACGGGACCATCATAACCATTTTTGTATTGATTGCCGTGTTTGCCTTTGCAAACCCTGCATTCATTCAATCCAATAATGTTATCAACATCCTAAGGTCCATATCGATCGTTACAATTATCGCAATTGGCATTACTATCTCCCTTACTGTAAATGGCTTCGACTTATCCGTAGGTTCTGTTGCTTCCCTATCCAATGCCATTGTAATCTCCATGTTTGTCTGGTTTTCGCAACATACGGCAGTTGCAGTCTTTTCAGCTGTAGCGGCAGCACTGTTAGTAGGTGCTTTCAATTCTTTTATGATAGTAAAGTTGAAAATTCCTGATATGCTAATGACCCTTGCGACTATGTTCATCATTCAGGGAATCGCTTTGACCTATACAAAAGGTTCTACTATTTCGCAAAATATGGTCATGTCTGACGGAACATTTGCAACGGGAACCATCAGCCAATTATTTCAAAAATTTGGTCAGGTCCCTTGGATCATTGTCATCATGTTATTGATAGTTGTGGTGGTTCATATTTTCCTCACCTACACGAAGCATGGAAGGTTTATGTACATCATCGGTGGAAATGCAGAAGCGGCGAAGCTTTCGGGTATTGCCGTAAATAAATACAAAATAGCGGCATATTTATTTTCTGCGTTATTAGCGGCGATCGGCGGAATGGTGCTGGCTTCGAGGATCATGACAGCAGAGATAAATGCCGGAACCCCGTACTTAATGGATTCTGTAGCAGCAGCGTTCATAGGTTTTGCCGTACTAGGAGCAGGCAAACCGAATGCGTTCGGGACATTTATCGGTGCAGTATTAATCGGTATTCTGCAAAACGGCCTTGTCATGATGTCTGTTCCCTATTATGCGATGGATATTGTCAAAGGCCTTGTGCTTGCCTTTGCGCTCGGAATTACATATTATAAGCAGAAATAATTCTATAGTGTGTCAGAATTTGAGGTGGCAAAAGCAAGTTTGAGGGCGTTAACTAGTAATGTGTTAACGCTCTTTAAAGTTGTTTTCCTATTACAATTCCTGATTATCTTTTATAATGTAGAATTTGAAGAATGGAATTATAACAAATAGTACGGTAGTAATGATGTAAGCTATCATCATCCCTCATTAACCACTGAATTAAGCTACCATCAATCATGCAACGGATACTGATGGCAGTTTGTTCAATATTATCTACCCTAAACACATTTTCTTCCACCCCTTGTAAAATAATATTCTTTCCAATAGACCAACAGTTTTCGTAAAATTGTTGGTTAATTGCTTTATAACGATCATTATTTTTCATCTGTGCTAAGAAGTCTAAATACACTCGGTAGAAAGTTTTATTTTCTTCAGGACTGATAAAGACCTGATTTATATAAGCTTCTAACTTTTCAATTGCTGTTTCTTTTTCATCAACAAATCTAGCTTCTTTTTCATAAATTCTTGTCGTAATCCACTCAAGTAATTGAGCAAAAACATCAGCTTTATTTTCAAAATAATAGTTTGTTACTCCTTTGCTAACATTTGCATAATCAGCAATATCTTGCAGTGTAACTGATTCGTAACCTTTCTCAGATGCAGCTTGAAAGGCAGCTTTTAATATTTGTTTGCGTCTTTGTTCCGCTTTTTTTGACATCTTATCAAGTCTCCTCATTGTTAACCTAAATACATTATATAAAATATTTTGATGATACTTAAGCATTTTATACTGACCAGATAAAATAAGTTGACCGGTCAGAATAAAATATACTATGATACATGTAGTATTTAAGAAAACATTTCAATTGAAAGGGGAATCTTACATTGTCTAGTAATTTTAATGCTCTTGTAGTGAATAAAACGGAAGAAAATTTCTCTATGAATGTAGAATCATTATCTTTTGATGACTTACCTAACGGAGATGTGACGATAAAAGTACATTACTCAAGCGTAAATTATAAAGATGGTTTAGCATCTATTCCAAACGGAAAGATTGTACAGTCCTATCCTTTTGTTCCAGGAATTGATCTGGCAGGAATAGTCACTTCTTCAACTGACTATCGTTATAAGGAAGGTGATAAAGTCATTGTAACGAGTTATGAGTTAGGTGTTTCTCATTATGGTGGTTACAGTGAATATGCGAGAGTTCCTGGAGATTGGGTAGTGCCATTGCCAGAAAATTTAACGTTAAAAGAGGCTATGGCCTTTGGGACTGCGGGATTTACAGCAGCCTTATCCATTCATCAGTTGGAGAAAAACGGATTAACACCTGAAAAAGGTCCTGTTTTAGTTACTGGAGCAACGGGCGGGGTAGGGAGTATGGCCGTTTCAATGCTTGCTAAACGTCATTATCATGTAGTTGCAAGTACAGGTAAAGAATCTGAATATGATTTTTTAATGAAATTAGGCGCAAAAGAAGTAATATCTCGCCAAGATGTAACACCAGAAAAAGTTAGGCCGATAGGAAAGCAATTATGGGCAGGTGCAGTGGATCCTGTCGGCGGTAAGACATTAGCTTCCATTTTAAGCAACATGAAATACGGAGGATCTGTCGCAGTAAGTGGTTTAACTGGAGGTACAGAAGTACCAACAACCGTTTTCCCTTTCATTCTTAGGGGGGTCAATTTGTTGGGAATAGATTCTGTATATTGTCCACAAGACATTAGGGAAGCTTTATGGAATCGAATGGCAACGGACCTTAAGCCAGATGATATAGGGATAATAGAGAATGAAGTATCGTTAAGAGAGTTGCCCAACACATTATCTGAAATTCTACAAGGAAAAGTAAAAGGACGAACAGTTGTGACTTTAAATATCTAAAACAAGAAAAAACTTACCTTTTCTTAAGGTAAGTTTTTTCTTGTAGAAATTAGAGAGTGGATTCGGTACAACGAATGTAATTAAAATAACTTATTGTGAAAATAATGGAAATTTGAGATAATAATAAATTATTTGATAGTTTTATAGTTAGGTGGTGAAACATATGAACTTTATTTTAGAAAAAGCTACAATTGATGATGCGCATTCCATTTTTGAAATGCAAGTAAAGGCTTTTATGCCTATGTTAGAAAAATATAGAGATTTTGATACAAACCCGGCTAATGAAACCGTTGACAAAGTTTTAACAAGAATAAATAATCCTAATGGTGATTTTTATAAAATAGTAATAGATGACACTATTGTTGGGGCTATTTGTGTCGTTAGAAAAGAAAGCTCACATTGGATAAGCCCGATGTTTATTCTTCCTGAATTCCAAGGCAAAGGCATCGCACAAAAAGCTATTGTTTCTGTGGAGGAAAAGTTTATGGAAGCAACCAGTTGGGAACTGGCTACCATTTTAGAAGAAACACGTAATTGTCACCTGTATGAAAAGATGGGATACGTTAGAACAAATGTCATAAAAAAACTAAACGAACATACAACCTTGATATATTACAGAAAAAAAATATAAATTACATAAAATTACAATCTGCCTAGTTTAATTTAAACGTTCTACAGAGTTTGAAGCATGCTTAGTGAAAAAATGTAAGTTTTTTTCCTATGGAAATTATCTTGAGTAAATCTACAAGGTTTGAAATAATTGGTATTAAGCAATGGTGAAGCGAAATGGAAAGAAACTAAATATATTTACAACTGTCAAAAAACTACATTGATAGGTAATAAACAAGAGGGGGAATAAGGTTGGAATGGCTATGGTTACCGTTAATTGTTGCAATTTCACTAATGTATTATGCTCATAAGAATAGTTTGAAACATAAGGAAAAATTAAGAGAAATTGATTTGAAAGAGAAACAAATTGAGTTAGAAATGATAAAAGAAAAAAACGGCACAACTACTGATAACTAAGGGGTAAGGTTAGTATTACTGAATGATTTTCAATTAAAGGGAGCAGCTGAAGTATAATCTGGCTTATTTAGCAATCTATTGTAATTCTGTTGCATAGGGCTAAGATTTTTCCAGAATTGAGATTGGTAGACTCAGAAAAGACGGAGATTGGTATGATAATTAGAGAAATTAGAATGGAAGATGCAGAAAATTTATTAATCCTAATAAAGGAAGTGGAGAGTACAGCCGCTTTTTTGCTTATGGAGCCCAGGGAACGAAAAACTAGTCTTGAACAACAGCAGAAGCAGATAGAACAAATTAACACGAAAAAAAATTCAACCATATTTGTAGCTGAAAAAAACGGAAAATTAGTTGGATACTTATTTGTTATAGGTGGAAGCGCCAAAAGAACAAAACACACCGCTTATCTTGTTATAGGTATTTTGCAGGAATACAGAGGAAAAGGCATAGGTACAAACCTGTTTGATCATGCTACATGTTGGGCTAAAACACATAACATTTCACGATTAGAATTAACGGTTGTTACTGCAAACGAGGCGGGTGTAGCACTCTACCAAAAAAGTGGCTTTGATGTAGAAGGAACCAAAAGAAACTCACTTATTATTAACGATAGAGCTTATGACGAGTATTATATGTCAAAGTTATTGTAGTTTTCTGTTTAACGTAGAGTTTATCTAATTTTTATTTAGTTTTTTTGGTAAGAAATCGATGATGGTATTAAATTAATACCTATTTACTTTGCAACGGGGGAAGTTATGAAAATTCACTATTATCTAGGTTGGTTTAGCAACTATTTTCCTGAGAGCTTGGTCAGGGTGTTACAGGAGGATATAACTGATAGACAATCGATGGTTATGATTAGCTCGAATCCTTCTTCTTCGGAAGATGATGGGGCTACTGAACGCTCGTGGTTTGACCGGGCAGGCATCATATTTGATGAATATCATTTAGTTAACTATTGCTTACAAAAGGAAGAGGCCCACACCTTCATTCAAAATGCTTCAGTCATTTTCTTGTTGGGTGGGGATCCCCTTAAACTAAACAGTTTTTTGATGGAATACGAGTTGTCGGATTTGATTAAACAAAGCAGGGCTATTGTGGTGGGAGCAAGCGCTGGTGCAATCAATATGTCCAATAAATGGTCATGCTCAGAGAAACTTGGATTTAACGTTGAAACAAGCTCTATTAATAACGGAATAGGCCTTGACGACTTTTCCGTCCTGTCGCATTTTGATCTTGAAAATAATATGGAGCTGGTTCAAAACGAATTATCACGTTTATCGGAAGAGATGAATATATACGTATCAAACAAAGATTGTGCTGTACGTGTTAAGCAGGGCAAAATCGACATTCTAGGTGATGTATATTTATTTTCCCAATCAAGGATAAAGAAGCTGGAAATAACAATCTAGTTGAAAATAAAAAAGCTCATTAATGGGAGCGATGTAATATGGGATACGGGGAGGTTAATGATTTTGAGAAAAATATTAAAAGCATTAACTACTTCTGGAATTTGGCTGTTATTCGTATTTGCACTAACAGCTTGTAGTCAGGATTCAGTCTTTAACATGTTTGAAGGAAACGCTTTAGACATAGCAGTTGTTGGAGAAACACCAGAAGTAAATGAAGATCAAGTGACATTTACAGAAATATCATTTGATGAAATGACTCCTGAAAATCTGACTTCTTATGATGCGGTTTTTATTAGAGAGAATAATCTTTCAAAGGCGTCTGAAGACCAATTTGCAGATGTTTATTCAGCATTGCCCATTCCATTTTACTTTATTGGAACGGATAATTTTGTTCCTTTTACGGAAAAAGATTTGGAGTACGACAATACATCAGAATGGACACCCGGTGTGAGTTATGCGGTTGGTGTTCTTATCTCACATGAAGATAACTCATGGAAACATTGGGGATTTGGTTTGCACAATGACATTAAAACTGATAAGCATCTTAAAGACATGTATTCAAGGATCTTCATGTCAATTGATGAGTTAGACACTGCTCAACAAGTAACAATCCAAAAGGAACTAAATGGGGAAAGCACTGAGGCAGATCTTGAAGATACAAACAAAACAAATGAAAAAGTTGATGCATCAATTCATGAAGAAGAAGCCTCTACAAGTGTTAAAGAAAAGTATCTCAAACAATCAGAATATACAAAAAAAGAAGCGGAAGAGTGGAAAGCAACAGATTCATCGACATACGCATTGAAAAAAGTGGAAAATGACCGATGGGAACTCTGGGATAACTTTTTAAATGAAATTTATGGTGTCTTAGAGGAGCAACTTCCTGCAAAAGAGATGGACGAGTTAAGAGAAAAACAAAGAAACTGGATAACCTATCGAGATGATACTGCATTGGCAGCATCTTTAAAGTATAAAGGCGGTACCCAAGAGCACCTGGAATACGTGTCTGTCTTGGCAAACCTTACTGAAGAAAGATGCTATGAGTTAATTACGAAATATATGAAGTAACATATAATAAATCCCTGTAAAGCAAGTTACATAGTTTTTTTAAGAGGAGAGAATTTCTTGAAATTTACCACTGAAAGACTATCAATCAGGCCGTTTAAAAGTGACGACTTACATGACGTTTTTCACATTTATAATAATGAAGACATATGTAAATATCTACTTCATGATAAATGGTCTAAGAAAAACATGAAAAAATTATTTGAGAATAAATTAAAGAACCGTTCTTTAACTAAAGAGACCAGCTTAAGTCTAGCAGTGTTGGATTCTACCAAGGTTATAGGTGATTTATCGGTATGGTTTACTGGGATGAAGGATACGGTTGAAATTGGGTACAGTTTTTCTGCAGAAGTTTCAGGAAAGGGGTATGCAACAGAAGCTGTGAGTCAGTTAGTAAGAAAATTATTTTACGAACAGGAAGTGCACCGTATACAAGCGACACTTGATGCAAGAAATACATCCTCCCAAAAATTGTGTGAACGTATAGGGATGAGAAAGGAAGCTCACTTCATCCAGGATTTCTGGAGTAAGGGTGAGTGGACAGACAGCATGGTTTATGGAATGCTGTTTTCTGACCTGAAAAAGGCAGAGAATTAATGGGAGCAGGCACATGTTGGTTTATAAAAGTGGTAGGTTAATAGAGTAATAAGTAATAAAGAAGTCATACTTACAAGGAGCAACTAAATGAATTGGTGGTATAGATTCTATTTTATTATTATTGGGGTAGTGTCTTTTTTTACGGGTGAGATAGTAACATTTATTATGTTATCGTTTATTTTTATTAGTTTGAATAATATTCACTCAACATTACAGCAGATATACATTCAGAATAAAGAAAAAAATATTCAAGATTAGAAAGCTCTTCAATTAAATTTTTATTGAGCGGCGAGGATGGTAAACGGCTATGATATTATGGTTTCGGCATTTACCTCAAGTGAGATTGGATTCGACAGAATGGACTCCTTTTATACAAAATAACTGGTTCCGAAAGCATTATATGAAGATTGTATACCTTCTTCAGTTAGTGCTTTTCTTCATACCATCATTCTTCAGTACAAGATTCTCTCATATACCTATTTTTGCTCTCATCTTAATAGGCATCCTAGTCTTCTTCCTTCACGAATATCTTCACATCATAGTGATAAACAAAAAAGGGGACATCAGCTTAACTTTTAGCGGGTTATTTTTTTGGATCGATACAAATGCCATTCTCTCTAAAGCTAGATTTTGGGTCTTTATGAGCTTGCCACTTATTGTTTTATCACTTGTGCCTTTCATACTATCTTTCTATGTTTCAGGGAATCTAAAATTAATCATAATATTTATATGTTGGTTCAACACATTGATATCTGTCTCTGATATTATCAATTCATTTCTCATTGCGCTTAAACCGAAGAACACACTATTTTGCAGAGGCTATGTGAGGCTGGAGGAAAAGCGTTATATAAAATAAATGGGCCGTATAACTACTAAAATTCGAGGTGAATAGTTTGCCAAATATAACACTGCTAACAGTTACACACGACCCCCTAGGGAAAAATATTAAGTTGTTTAAGGAATTACAAAAAGAACTGGAAGACATCTATTCAGAGCTCTATATAACGATAAGTGATGAATCCTCGAATACACTTTTAGAACAAATTCAGAAAAGCAAATGTAATGTAAAAGTCATTCCGAAAAAAGGAGCAGCTGCAGCAAGAAGAGAAGTGGTCAGAGTGGGACTTTCGGGTCACAGTGATTATTTTCATTATTGCGACCTGGACAGACTTCTAACTTGGGGAGCAAATCATCTTGATGAGCTGAAACTACTAACCTCCAATTTTCCGAGTAGCGACTTTCTTATTTTAGGGCGTACCGAAAGAGCCATGGAAACACACCCCGAGGAATGGATTGAAACGGAAAAGATTACAAACAAAATTTGTTCTCTTGAGTTAGGAATGAACGTTGATATAACAGCTGGATCCTGTTTGTTTTCCAGGAGTTGTGCGGAATATATAAATAAACATTCGAAAGAAAAAATGACGGATGCCGAATGGGCAATGATTGTTCATAGAATTGCAAAACTAGAAATAGGTTACGCTTCAGTTGATGGTTTAGAATACCACGAAGAAATAAACGGAATTACAAGAAATTTAAGTGAATCTGAAAAGTGGATTGGCCGTTTAAAACTTAGTTCTATTATCAGTGAAACAGCCATAACTACTGGGAAGTAGATTCTAAACAAAATAAGGGAAGTGAATGAGAATATCTTCTTTTCTTCGTAACTCTTTAATACTTGTTTTTTTAATCAACCTGATTGGGTGTAATTCCAATATTAGTCTAAGTGCGGATATTACCATTAATGGTGAATATATAGAGTACATTGGTTATTCTGGTATACCAATTGAAGAGATAGACACTAACAATCCACCTGAAATTTATAGAGATTTAAAGTGGATGGCTGTAAAGCCAAATGAAATCATCAACATAAATTATGAAGACATGCCAAAGAAGGTTTATCTATCGTTTTGGAAGGATGAAAATCTTCAGGTAGAGAATCTAGTTTTGAATCATTTTGATCTTACTACGCCTCAGAGTGACGGGGTATATGTCTATAAAATAGCTACTAATTGGAATTCTAGAGTTGCAGGAAATTATTTATTTGTGGTTGAAGTGAAGGGCGATTAGTTGGCTGGAGTGAGTTATGGATAGGTTTTATTTATGTTTGTTATTAGTGTATTTTTCTAAAATGAAATTAAAGTTTTAGTGAGTACTAGTTAAAAGGAGAAGATCTAATGCCTTTGATTGAGCATCGACAGTTTATCAAAGCACCTGTTGAGATATGTTTTGATCTAGCAAGGAATGTGGAAATTCATACTCAGACAACCTCTAAAACAAAGGAAAGAGCAGTTGGCGGAGTTACCGAAGGCTTATTAGTAAAAGGAGATACGGTTACCTGGGAAGCAACTCACTTTGGAATTAAGCAAAGATTGACAGCTAAAGTGACATTAATGGAAGCACCTCATAAGTTTGTGGATGTTATGGTGAGGGGGGCATTCCAGTCTTTTACCCACACTCATCAATTTTTGGAAGCAGATGGTGGGACTATAATGATAGATCAATTCCAATACCAGTCACCATTCGGGCTAATTGGTGTTGCTGCCGACAAGTTGTTTTTAGAGAGGTATATGAGAGGATTTATAGTAAGTCGTGCAATGGAATTAAAAAAAATTGCTGAAAAGTTGAATTGATCTGTGAATAAAAAGTAAAGGAGTAATTAGATGAAAAGAGAACATTTTATGTTACTTAGTTTAATTATTATATTTACCTCTTTTTTGCTAGGTTGTACAAAAGAAACTGAAATTGATTGGAAGGAAAGTGCACTTTTTGAATCTGGTGGATATACGATGATTGGAGAGCAGGAAAGAATCGGTTTTATATATGAAGATAGTGACAGTGTTAGATTTTATCCAAACAAAGAACAAAAGTATATGTGGCACTTATGGGGAGAAAAAGAGGAACTGGAAGGTAAGTTTAAAGTAATTGCTACCCACGAGGAAGATAAAGAGTCTATTACTTTACTTGATAGGCATACATTGGGTGGGGCAAACAATGGTGCTGACCAACACGTACCTTCTATGATGTCTCTTCCTGAAAGTGGGTTGTGGAAATTAGATGCGTATGTAGGTGATAACCTGTTCGGTACAGTATTTGTAAAAGTTCACGAGAAAGAGTAAAGATAAGCATGCATGAGAGTATAGAGGATTCTCTGATGAGAGAACAAATGGAGAAGAAGTTATGATAGAAAATAATTTTGTTATAAAAGCAAATATTTCGCTAGATAACGAGAATCTAAAAGACGTAATTTCTAAGTGGATGGGGGATGACGAATTTACCCAGCACTATTTCTTGAGAGGAGTAAACACTAAATACACTATCTGCTCGTATGAAGCTTATAAAAATGAAAAGTTAGTGGGTTTAATAACGGCTTGGAAATCTAATTTTCATCCTTATTGTACCTATTTTGCAATGGTAACTGAACCACGTTTAGGATATGAAATTGAGACAGAGCTAATTAGATCTTTAATGAACTACGAAGCTATTAAGTATCCTTTACAAACATCAATTTGGGAGACATCGTATAGGTTAAAAACGTTTTATGAACAAAGTAATTTCATTGAAGTAAGAAGGACCTATATGCCATTAATTCAGATTTCCAACATTAATTTAGACCCATCTCCAGATTTTAATCAAAAGGATATATACATAAATGACTTAAAAAGTATAAGTGTTCAACCAAAACTTAGGAATCAGTTGATCAAACTTGTAAAACAAAATTATGAAAAAGCTCATACTGCAAATCCTGTTGCGGAACTTAACATGGATAAATGGGAAGGCTTAATCTTTAATGAGGATTTAGTTGAAAATGGGAGTTTTATTGTGTTGGAGGAAAATGAAATAATTGCTTACTCTTTCATGCATTATTCTAATGTACCAGAAAAATGGGGATTTGGTTGGAGAGGTACAAGGGACAAAGGGAATGTTACATTAATTTTAATGCTAACAGTTTACCAAATAAATTTTGCTAAAGAAAAAGGGATTATTTCAATTGAAGCAGAAATAGATTCAACGGATGATTTCTCTATAGAAATGTTAAAGTTCTTTCCATTTGCGCCTGCACCCACTTTAATTACAGTTCATAAAAAGACAAGTTAACAAAAATTCGAACACTATGCTTAATCTATGCAAAAGTGTGGTTTTGAATTATCCATTATGGAGAGGTGCGATAACTATGGCTATTTGTATCCGAGAAGCTATCAAAAGTGATTACAATTCTCTATTGCCGTTATTCAGGCAAGTTCATGAACTGCATGTTTATGAAAGACCGGATTTATACAAAGAGAATTCGATTCCAGTTGATCAAGAGTTCTTTGAAAGCCAGATATCTGATGCCAGGCAGCATCTTTTTGTGGCAACTATAGGCAGTGAAATTGTTGGATTCGTTGTGATGAAGGAAGAAAATATAATTGAAAATTCATTTGTGAATGCGAGAAAAATACTATATATAAACAGTTTATGTGTTGCCAAAACACAGAGAAAGAAGGGGATCGGAAAAAGACTAATGCATTATGTTTTTGATTTTGGAAGAAGCTTGAATGTTGAGAGTATAGAGTTGGGGGTATCAGAAAAAAATCCTTCTGCGATTGAATTTTATGAGTCAATTGGTATGGCAACGAAGAGTAGAAAAATGGAGATTATACTGGGATAACCTGGAGGGAACCATTTGAAATTAACTAAGAATAATGGAAGAGAATTTCTAAATTTCATTAGTATTTCTGAAGAAGAAATAGTTGATTATCTTCCTTTAGCCGGTTCCTTTGCTGTTATTAAATGTGAAGGTAAATATCTTATGTGTTACAACATATGGCGTAAACAATGGGAATTACCGGCAGGGCGTAGAGAAGGCGATGAAACTCCGAAGGAATGTGCGATTAGAGAGTTGTTTGAGGAAACTGGTCAAATAGTAAGTGATTTAGATTTTAAGGGGTTATTAAAATTCCAAAAAACAATTAGTGGAGAAGTTGGTTACAATCCAGTTTATTTTACAGAAATGGTAAGGCTTCAACCACATACGTAAATTGAATTTGAAAGGGAGATTAAAATGAAAGCGGTCATTCAGAATGAATTCGGTAATTCAGATGTACTCTTATATACAGAGGTAAAATTACCAAAGATTCGCGCAAATGAAGTCTTAATAAAAGCAGAATATACGAGTGTAAATTATGCAGATATAAAGAAGCGTATGGGGGATAAAGGGAAAGGTGATTTTCCTTTAACACTTGGATTGGATGTTGCTGGGACAATTGAGGAGGTTTCTGATGATTCACCATTTTCAAAAGGGGATCGGGTAATAGCTTTTCCGAAAGCTGGATCATATGCAGAGTATGTAGTGGCAAACGAACACCTGGTTTTTAAAATTCCAGATAGTCTTCCTTTCAAACAAGCTGCAACAGTACCGACCGTATCTATTTTGTCGTATATACTAATCCATGAAATTGGCCAAGTAAAAAAACAAGATACCATTGTGATACATAGCGCAGCAGGTGGGGTAGGTTCCATGTTAATACAACTCGCCAAACTAGCTGGTGTAAAGAAAATTATCGGAACAGTTGGAAATCTTAACAAAGAAGATTATGTGAAAAATTTAGGTGCAGACGTTGTGTGTACCTATGAATCATTTGCAGAAGAAGTTTTACAGTTAACCAACAATTTAGGTGCTAATGTCATTTTTGATTCTGTTGCTGGAGAGATTACGAGTAAAAGCTTAGAGTGTTTAGCTTTATATGGCACGCTTGTACAGTTTGGGAATAGCAGCGGTAAAGCAGGAAACTTTAAAACAAGTGATGTTCATAGCAGTTGTAGAAATATCAAAGGGTTTAGCTTGGGTACTACTAGAAAACATGATCCATCAAGGTTAGCTGATGTAGCAGAGAAAGTTTTAGAACTTTTTGCTTCGGGAAAAATTACGTTACCAGTTGCCCGAGTGTTTGAATTAGGGGATGCAGCACAGGCACATAAGCTAATAGAGAGTCGCAACTATGAAGGGAAGATTTTGATTAAGATGTAGAGAGGAGATTCCGTTGTGAATGTTTTGTTCTTGTGTACAGATAACTTCACAAGAAGTGTTACAGCTGAATTTTGTATGAAGCATTTTTTAATACAAAATAATATAACCAATATCAACGTTGCTTCAGCTGGATTTAAAGCTGATAGTGATTTAGATTCGTTTTCCTCTATTCACTTTGATCGGATGAGACAATTAAACATTAGCACTAAAGGATTCAGTAGAACTCCATTTAATCGGAGACTTATAGATGAGTTTGATGTAATTATCGGAATGGGCAAAGAACATAGGGATTACATACAGCAAGAATATAATGAGAAGATTTATCTTTTTAATGAAATTTATAAAGGAGATGAAAGTTCAATAACTGTGCCTCCTCCCGATCAAGATGGAAATTATTTAGTGAAGATTACTGATATGGCGGATTATATTAATGAAGCAATTCCGCAGTTAGTAAGGAATTTAAGGGAAAATCACATTTTATTTAAAGGTGAAATTATTTGTTGAAAAAAGTCAAAAAATTTATTCATTATCTATCTTTCCGTTTTAGTGACAAGCCAAGTAAAGGGTATACAAGCGTCAAAGCCCTGGTTAGATTACATGCGGAGCTACCGATTACAATGAGAATGGATTAGTTAAAATTGTTTTAAATTTATCTACAGATTGCTTGTATCAAGGAGAAAAATAAATGAACTTTTCCAATAAGTTTTTCCTCTATACCCTTGTTGCAACTGTATTAGAATTAGTCATTATAGATTGGCTTAACTCACACTTTTACAAGGGAGTGTTCAATTTAGGTATAATAATTCCAGTAATGTCTACTCAAGTGATAGTTGCCTATATCTACACGAAAGAGAGATTAAAGGCTAAATGGGGAAAGCGGACTGTGGGATTATTTTTTTGCTTATCTATTATATTATTTTTCATTGGGAAGCCAACCTATACGTTCGATCAAGCAAAGCAATTGGTTTACGAAAACGAAGGTGTTTCTACCATTGATGAATACAAGGAAAAAGAGAGTTATCGAAATACGGTGCCAATACATACAGAAGAGTGGCGATTTTTCATTGATTATCGGGATTACCACTTCAAAGCAGAAGAGCGGTTCTTTTTAGTTCATCCACGCACAGGTGAAGTAATAGAGATGAAACAGCCTTATTGGCATTACTAACTTTTTTTGTAGACTGCATTGCCTAAACAAATTATTTGTGCTAATATTCTAAAAAACATACGGAATGCACGGCTGTGAAGAGAAGAGTAATTAAGATTCATTGTTTCCAGAGAGCTTCGGTAGGTGAGAAGAAGCAATAATGATTTTAATGAAAAAAGCCTCGGAGCCTTTGCACGGATCTAAGATTTTTCCTTAGTGATACTGCGACGGGATCTCCCGTTATAGAGATAGGGTATAATTGTTTTTTAAAAGCATAAGTACCCGAAGAGGTTGATATGGCAACATGTCAACAAACTGGGGTGGTACCACGAAGTTAACAACTCTCGTCCTCAAGATGAATAATCTTGGGGGTGGGAGTTTTTTTGTTTTTAAAGAATAGTATGGAACTGGAAAATAAATGAATAAAAATTGGAGTTGAATAAAAATGAGTCAAGAACAAAGAGCTCTTAGAATGAAGAAATTAGAGGCTTTAAGGTCGCAGGGGATTACCGTTTATCCTGAAAGGTACGAGACAAATTACGAGCTATATGAGGCATCTTTACTTGAGGGCGGGACATCTGGGGTCCGGGTTGCAGGAAGAATCATGGGGATTCGACAGTTTAGTAAATTTAGTTTCATCACCATAGCAGACATACAAGGTAAGTTGCAACTTCTTCTAAAAAGAGACGAGGTTGGGGAGCAGGTTATGAGTGATTTCCTGAACTATTTTGATATAGGGGATTTCATTGGTGTAGAAGGAGAAATGTATACTACGAAAACAAATGAAAAAACGCTTCGGATAGAAAAGTATGCGCTACTAGGGAAAGCGTTACACACACTGCCGGATAAATGGCACGGAGTAACTAATACAGATACACGTTATAGACAGCGATATATAGATTTGATGATGACAAAAGAAACACAAAACCGAATGTTAATCCGAACAAAATTAGTACGTGCTGTTCGTAGATTTTTAGAAGAAAAAGATTTTTTGGAAGTGGAAACACCTGTATTGCAACATACTTCTTCCGGTGCTTTAGCACGCCCGTTTAACACATATCATAACTCGCTAGATACGGAACTTAATTTGCGAATCGCTCCAGAGACTTATTTGAAAAGGCTAATGGTGGGGGGATTTACAAAAGTATTCGAATTTGCAAGATGCTTTAGAAATGAAGGGATCAGCCCTCAACATCTTCAAGAATTTACAATGGTGGAAGGTTATGCAGCCTATTGGAATTATAAGGATACGATGAAGCTCATGCGTGAAATGATTGTCTATGTCCTTAAACAAACATTTGACTCAACAGTTATTCGTATACAAGGACAATCCATTGACTTTTCATTAGAGTGGAAGGTTGTCTCATTTAGAGAGTTAATTTTAAAAGATACAGGCATTGATATTGAATTGTATTCAGATGTGAAAAGCTTATATGAAGAAACAAAACGAAGAAATATTTATCTAGAAGGCGAGGAAATCGAGACATTAGGTAGAGGGAACTTTATTGACCTTCTATACAAAAAAGTGTGTCGCCCACATTTAATGGAACCAACATTTCTAGTTAACCATCCTATTGATTTATCACCATTAGCCAGAGCAAATGATGACAATCCAGCAATTACAGATCGGTTCCAACTTTTAGTAAATGGTGCTGAAATCATCAATGCCTATTCAGAATTAGTCGACCCTGTGGAACAGAGAAAACGATTAGAGGCACAAGCCATTCTAAAAAGTGGCGGTGATGTAGAAGCCATGGAGATGGATGAAGACTACCTATTAGCGATGGAATATGGGATGCCTCCGGTTTCCGGTTGGGGGTTTGGGATTGAGAGGTTGCTTATGGTATTAACGGATTGTGAAACAATTAAGGATTGTGTTTTATTTCCGTTAACTAGAAAATAAATAATGATGGAACTGCACCACGAATTGTTAGCTGTTAAAAACAATAGTGGTGCAGTTCTTTATTTAACCTTTTCTTTATTTTCCTTTTTTCACTTCATGTAAACGGTCTGGGAAGTTTGTAAATATTCCTGTTACTCCCCACTCTATAAGTTTCTTCATTTCATCTTTTTCGTTAACAGTGTATGGGTGAATTTCAAGTCCATTTTTCACGGTTTTTTGGACGTATTCTTGATCAATCATTGAGCTGTTTGGACCAATTCCAATGGCATATTCTTTAATAGCCTTTAGCTCAGCATCTGAAATTGCTGCCGGTGATGTGTACCACATAAGCTGCACTAACTTTACAGATGGATCGATTTGGTTCATTTTTGTTAAGCTTGCAGGACTGAATGATTGAACAAGCAGCTTATCTTTGTTGATATCATATTTGTTTACTAACTCTACTAGTGCTTCTTCCATTCCAGGATAGACTTCAGGCGATTTTGTTTCAATATAATAGTTCGCATTTTTTCCAAACTTTTTAAAAACTTCTTCTAATGTAGGCACTTTTAGACCTTCATAAGCTGGGTTAGCTTTCTCAGGATATGCTTCATTGAACCAGCTTCCTGCATCAAGTTTTTTTATTTCTTTAAGCGTATGATCTTTAACATGGCCAGTACCATTTGTCGTTCTATCTAATGTTTCATCATGCATGGCAATGAGTTGTCCGTCTTTTGTCATTTGAAGATCTATTTCTATATAGTCTCCATGCATCTTTTCACCCATTTTATATGATTTTATGGTATGTTCTGGCGCATGACCTGAAGCTCCACGGTGTGCAACGTTAAGGATTTCCTTATTTTTTTCAGATGCATCAGCTGCAAATCCAGTACCCATAACTGATAAACTTAATGCTAGGGCACCTATTATCATTTTAATGCCTTTTTTCATGATGTTTACACCCTCCTATTTGAAAATAAATTACTCATTTACTGTAACAAGGAAAGGTGACCGTTCATTTACAGCGAAGTAAATGGGGTGTAAAGTTTTAAGACAAAATTAAGAAGGACTGACACATTAGAACCAATTTCTGTAAAATGACAAATTAGAGGCAAAACAATCATTTAAAAAAATAAAAATTCTGATAAAAAGATTGAGTTATTCGCCTTTTTTTGAAATAATTGGAACTAAGTTTTGTAGCCAATAAATTCATAAAAAGGAGATGAAGATGTTTAATATTAATTCTGAAAAAAAACACATAAGAAGTATGGTCACATTTAGTTATCTCACTCTTGCAAGTCTTTTCTCATTCGTCTTTACTTCAATATGCATCCTCATTTTTCTGGTCCCCATGGTAGGGATTTTAGATTTTACATATTTCCCCTCCAAAGTGGGAATTCCTTCTTTTGTAATTTCTATGATTTTTTCTGTTCTAGCTTTTAGGAATTTCTTTGGAAAGATATTAATAGTATTTAACCTGTGCTTAATGATTTTTATGATTGTATATGGGCCTTGATAAATCTATTATTATTGATTTTTTAGAGGAGGAAATGTATGTACCAATATTATAATGGTTTAGTAATAAGGGAAGGTACAGAAGGGGTTCCAGCTGAGTTTGTAGAAGATTTGTTTCAAGATGCAGGGTGGGCAAGGAATACACCCTCTTGGCAAAAAGAAAAGTTTTCCCTTATGTTTAAAAACTCTACGTGGGCGTTTACGGTATGGGATCAAAACAAGATGATCGGAATGGTTAGGGTGATCTCAGACCAAATAATGATTGCTAACATAGTGGATTTAATTGTTTTATCAGAATATCGCGGGAAAGGTATTGGAAAGAAAATCGTAGAACTTTGTGTTCAAAAACTGCCTCACGGTGATTGGTTTGGACATACCTCCGCTAATAATTTCCGTTTCTATGAGAAGTGCGGTTTTGAAGTGAAAGACTTAACTCAGAATGGGACTTGTGCGTATTACGGATATATTCAAGCGAGGAAAGATGGCCATAGGTTATAACCTCTTTACTCATGATAACTATTGGAGCGTTCCAAATACAAACAAACAATAGGGAGATGTTTCAATGGAATTTAGGGGATCTAGTGTTTACGATCAAACGGATTTTTTTACAAATTATATGAATAGAAGAAATAGAAAAGACAGTCCCAATAATGCTATTGAAGGTCCAATTATGACTGAACTAATTGGAAACATTCAAAATAAGGCCATCTTAGATTTAGGGTGTGGAGATGCCTCATTTGGGAAAGAACTATTACAATTAGGGGCAAGGCACTTTACTGGAGTTGAAGGTTCTGAACAAATGGTAGAAGCTGCGCGCTTTAACTTACTTAAACTTGACGCCACTATACACAAAGAAACGATGGAATCGTATCAATACCCAAGTGACTCTTATGATCTCGTAACCTCTCGTTTTGCTATTCACTATGTGTCAGACATTAACCGCCTGTTTCAAAATATATATCAAACCCTTAAAGAGGATGGCAAATTTGTATTCAGCATTCAACATCCGCTTACCACATCATCTTTTGCGAGTAAGCAGGCTGGAGATAAACGTGGTAATTGGATTGTTGATGATTACTTCCGTGATGGTGAAAGGAAAGAGCCTTGGATTAATCAAGTGGTGGTTAAATATCATCGCACGATTGAACAGTATTTCATGGCGCTAAGACAAGCTGGTTTTACGGTAGTTGATTTACGAGAAGGTACACCGATGCGCGAACATTTTAGTAGTGAAGAAGAGTTTGTTAGGAGACAGCGGATACCTGTAGTATTGGCGTTTGGTTGTGTGAAATAAGTTGGATTACAAGTCTAAAATATAGCTATAATGGATAAAGTGGATGTAAACATGGATAAAACTTTTTTACAATTGATATAAGTGTCTTTACAATGGATAAAATCAATTTACGATGGATAACGGATATTTCATCTTAATTTTGGTGACACCGATACCTAATTTAGGGTGTTTCGTAACAGAAATGTGACCTTTTGTTACCTATCTTGCTCCTAGTTATATTTGTATTCAAAATATTTTTATGATGTCGAGTGCAATCCAGTTAAACGGATGAGCGCTCCTTTTTTTGTTTACTACAAAAAAAAGGAAACCCAATTACCTACTCGTCCGTATTATAGGCAAAAGGGAGGGAACCAAATTGATCTTTTTAGCTCTGATAATATTAGGCTTTGTTATCGCAATCCCGATTTTTTTAGTTAGTAAGTTTGAAAGCTCGATGAGAAGTTTTTTTGGCCGTGGGTTTCGGGGATTAGGACATGGGGATAACAGCAACTACATAACGTGCACGAAATGTCAGACAAAGATTAAAAGAGTACACACAGCACCGTATTGTGCAAAGTGCAGACAATTCTTCTAGGCGTAGGAAACCGTTGAGCAAAGGTACAATCAAAAAATACATTCATTTAATAGCTGGATATGCAGGACACCTGTTTATAGGAATATCTATCTTAAGAAATTGATCGTGCAAGTTAATGGAATTTACATAATAAGATTAACATAAAACTTCATAATGAACATGAGAATTTGAACTGTGAAAAGAAAATATTCCTATAAAAAGTACTTTTTGGGAGTTCAGATTGGGGGAGATGGATGTAATATGAACAGCATTAAGTTTTTTGTTTATCAGGTCTTATTAACATTCCTGGGAATTGCAAATGATATGTTGTTTACAGAATTTGTTTATATCCACTTTGATAATAGGATTATTCCTGCTTTAATGGAGACACCTATAAATCTTGTATTATATTATTTTATCTTTAAATTATATTTTTCCTTAAAAACAATTAGATTACCCTACAAGATCTTAATACATCTAGCCGCATTTATTTTAGGAGCGATATTTGTAGGACTAACGTTTGGTATCCTTGAGTACATGTGAATTTATGGTGTTTACAGATTCTTTCTAATGAAAGTAATGGACCCGATCCTGTAAAAAGGGATTAGCGCTCGCTTTTATATTGGCGAAGAAGAGAACGGCGCTAATTTTTAGGTTATTTTAAAAATCCATTGTCGCTTTACAAGTCTTTCTTACTTTCCTTTCAATACCCAAAATCCAATTAATATAATTGTAATTCCGATCCCCGTGCGCCAATTAGGAAATTCTTTAAAAAATATGTATCCAATTACAACACAAACTAGGATTTCCATACCTTTAGATACAATAAGTGAAAAGGTTAAATTACCTACGACTTTTGTAAGGAATTTCACCCCGTATCCAATCATCATACTCGCAGACAGAAAAAAAGGTATAAGTTTAATATAGTACCATAAGGTATGGAGAAAATTAGAGTCAATGTGCTTAGCTTGATAAGCGTAAATAGTATTAATAATCAATAACCCACTTAACATTAAGAAAAGAGAAAGTAAAATCATCACTGTTGTTCTCCAATTAGAATTGTTACTAAAATTTTGCCCAAATGCAAAATCTTTATGTAAGGTAAAAATGGATGTACTCATGTAGACATTAAACCGTTTAACAATTCTCAAGGGTTTCATGTCTCCTATCACCAACAACTTCCTAAACACTTTGACTTTTTATAGGAGATGTTTCAGAATGAAGTGTAGATGAAGAGGTGAAACAATGGCTGAACAGGTAACGAGTACAAAATGGTTTAGTGTAGCGATCCAGGCAC
This sequence comes from Bacillus sp. CHD6a, assembly GCF_001293645.1. Classification (GTDB taxonomy): domain Bacteria; phylum Bacillota; class Bacilli; order Bacillales; family Bacillaceae_I; genus Sutcliffiella_A. Next base: position 57,207 of record NZ_LBMD01000021.1, on the reverse strand, counting down.
TTGTCGTGCTTGCTAATAATGATGGCCTATGCCCGAGCGGGAAATTGGCTGAAAAACTTGATTCTAAATCTGTCTTTTTAAGAAAAATATTAAGGCATCTGGTTAAAACTGACTTGATTCAGGCAAAAGAAGGCCGGGATGGGGGCTATTTCCTTGTCAAAGATCCAAGTGAAATAAAATTGTCCGAAGTGTATGATGCAATGAAAGCAGAGACGTTTCCTAAAGGATTTTTTAATGTAGAAAGTAAAGAATGTTTTGCTCCCTCTACTCGGGAATCCCTTTGTGCTCTCCGTGATGAAATGGAAAGTTGGGTCGTAGCTGGTTTAGAACAAAAGACCATAGCGGATTTAATGAAAAAGTGAAACATAGCTGTTTCGCTTTTTTATTTTGGCTAGGATTAACTGTAGTTGACAAAAGAACAGTTAACGACATATACTGTTCTTGTAGAAAATACAGTTAAAGGGGAATTAACATGTCTAATAAAACGATGAGCAAAGAAGAATATTTAAATAAAGTAAAAGAAATCGATACAACAAAAGAGGCTCCAAAGCAGTTGGAAGATACAGATTTTCTGACAGTTGCGAAGGAACGCCGTTCAGTAAGACAGTATGATCCTGAATTTAAATTGGATAAAAGTGAAATCCTAGAGATTCTTGAAACAGCTACATTAGCGCCGTCATCTAGTAACCTTCAACCATGGAGATTTCTAGTTATTGAAGATCAAAAGGAAAAAGAGCGTTTGTTGCCAATTGCCAATAATCAGCAACAAATTGTGGATGCTTCCGTTGTTATCGCTGTACTAGGTGACCGAGATGCTTACAAAAACGCTGACCGTATCTATAGTGCAATTGCTGAAAAGGGAAGAATGCCTGAAGACGTGAAAGACATGTATGTGAACAGTATTCTTGATGGTTACGGAAGCTTTTCAAAAGAACGCTTGGCGAAAATTGCTCATATAGATGGTGGACTAGTCGCAATGCAATTAATGCTCGCAGCAAAGGCTAAAGGTTATGATACAGTTCCAATGGGCGGTTACGATGAAGGGCAATTCTTAAAAGCCTTTAATGTTCCAGAAAATTATGAGGCCATTATGTTAATTTCTTTAGGTAAAGGTTCGAAAGCAGGATTTGAGAAAACACGTCTCCCGCTTGATGAGGTTGTCAACTGGGATAAATATTAATAGAAAAGAGTGCGCATTTTCATTGGATGCGCACTCTTGTTTTATTCATTGATTTGTTGTTGTACTTGCTGGATCTTCTGTTGAGCTTTTACAAGTTCTTCTATTGCGAAATAGCAAGCTTCAGATTCTGCTGTAGTTGAACTAACTTGTTTTAAGTGATGGTGAGCTTTATGAATGATATCTTGTGCTTCTTGTAATTCACTTTTAAAGTTCATAGTAAAACACCCTTTCCTCAAAGTAGTATAATTAAGACTGCCAACTCAACTCTCTTTTGTCTTCTTCAAAGGCACCTTCCCCTTAATCTCCAAGCGAAATGCTTTAAAAATGGAGAAGGCCATCATCAACAATACAAAAGTTAAAGGAAAAGCACTCACAATGATAGCAGTTTGAAGTCCTTCCAATCCACCCGAATACATCAACACTATAGCAGAGGCGGAAAGAATCAAACCCCATGTTAGTTTTACAACGAAAGGAGGATTTATATCTCCATTGGTTGTCTGCATGCCCAACACGAAAGTGGCAGAATCAGCGCTTGTAATAAAGAAGGTTGCAATCAGCAGAATGGTAATGATCGATAAAACGGTACCAAATGGCAGTAGTTTGTAGACGTAAAAGAGTCCAGCTTCAAAACTTTGAGCAGATACTTTTGCTCCTTCAAATAGCTCCATATGTATGCCGGTTCCTCCGAAGACACTGAACCAAAATGCACATACAAGGGTTGGAACCAATAACACTGCAATGACAAATTCCCTTACTGTCCTCCCTTTTGACACTCTCGCGATAAAGGTTCCGACAAACGGAGACCAGGAAATCCACCAGGCCCAATAGAAAATGGTCCAACCTTCAATCCACTCGGCATTTTCTTTATTGAAAGGTGCAAGACGAAGTCCCATGCTCGGGAGATTTTGGATATACTCCCCGAGAGTTGTGGTAAATAAATTCAACAAAAAAGTGGTAGGGCCGATAAACAACATAGTAAACAATAGAAGTGTAGCCAAAATCATATTGGTGTTACTTAAGTATTTAATCCCTTTAGAAAGACCTGTTCCTGCTGAAATAATAAATAGAACGGTAACTACCGCCATAATGGTCAATTGAATGGTGAAATTATTAGGGATGCCAAATAAATAATTCAGTCCACCGTTTATTTGTTGTGCACCTAACCCAAGTGATGCACATACCCCAAATACCGTAGCAAAAACGGCAACAATATCTACTGTTTTTCCAAAAGCTCCATTTGTTTTCTCCCCTAATATAGGGTATAAAGTAGCACTCATTAACCCCGGAGCGTCTTTTCTAAATTTGAAATACGCGATAGAAAGAGCAATCGTCGCATAGATAGCCCACGCATGAAATCCCCAATGTAAAAATGTGTAACGAAGACCTAATTTTGCAGAAGCAGCAGTTCCGCCTTCCCCAAGTGGAGGAGTGGCGAAGTGAGAGATTGGTTCTGCTACTCCATAGAAAACTAGTCCAATGCCCATTCCTGCACTGAACAACATTGCAAACCAAGTCAAGGTAGAGTAATCTGGGAGATCTTTGTCTTTTCCAAGCTTTATTTTGCCGTATTTACTAAAGATGAGAAACAGGGCAAACAAAAGAAAGAAAGTAGCCGCCAGTTGATAAAACCAGCCAAAAACATTTAGAATAAATGAGTTTGCCTGATCCATTCCTTTACTGAAGGGATCTGGGAAAATAACCCCAATTAATACAAACAAAGCAGCTATGATAACAGAAATCCAAAAAACTTTACCGATACCCTTCATAACATCCTCGCCTTTCCTATGGAATCCTTTCGCTAGCATTCCCTAAATTACATGATTCCTTTCAAATTAGTTTTACTTCTTCTTTTTACATCCTCAGCATAGGTTGTACAAGATGCTCTAATTGCAGCTGCAAGAGGGAGGACAAAAGGATCATGAAAAAACTATTAAGTCATTTCGACCCGTCTGTTCTGTCCATGGCAGGGATTCGAATCTTTTCTGGGTTATTAGAAATTACCGCTGCCATCATCATGCTCAGTCTAAATGATGTGAAAAAAGCAGTTGTGGTGAACTCGATGTTAGCTGTTGTAGGGCCCCTCATATTTATTTCCACCATGATGATAGGTCTCATTAGCATGGCTGATGAGATCTCCTTTTCAAAAATGATATATATAGCAATTGGGTTGGGGTTTATCTTATTTGGGATCTATAAATGAGAAAATGTATTCCGTTGTTATATATTGTCCAGGCGCGCATACATTGTAAGTAATAATAGGACAAGAAGGGGATATGTATGCTTGCAAGTATTAAGACCGTTTTACCCAATGAAATAACCAGTGTAATTGATTCTCTTTCCCCACCTTTACTGAACAGGATGGAAGAAATAAGAGTCCGGGTAAATCGACCCTTGGAATTGATAATTGAAGGGAAACCTTTTTTTCCATCGTATACAGTGACACCAACAGACGCCATTCACATTTTGAACAAAATTAGCAAGCATTCCATCTATGCACTGGAAGAGGAGCTCAAACGTGGATATATCACTATTAATGGGGGTCATCGTGTCGGACTAGCTGGAAAAGTGATTACAGAAGAGGGAAAGGTTAAGGCTATCCGCGACGTCTCCTCGTTTAATATTCGTATTGCTAAGCAAAAAATTGGAGTTGCTGAACCCCTACTGCCATTTCTTTACGAAAAAGGTAGATGGTTGAGCACAATGGTAATTGGACCTCCACAAACCGGGAAGACAACATTATTAAGGGACCTGGCAAGGATGATGAGCTCAGGCTGTGAGGAAAAGCGAGTGGCATCATGCAAAGTGGGAATTGTAGACGAACGTTCTGAGATTGCTGGTTGTGTACATGGAATTCCTCAGCATGACTTGGGACAAAGGGTTGACGTGCTCGATGGCTGTCCAAAGGCAGAAGGAATGATGATGATGATTCGCTCCATGAGCCCTGATGTCATCGTCGTGGATGAGATAGGAAGAATGGAAGACAGCGAGGCAGTGATGGAAGCCGTCCATGCAGGAGTGGGGCTTCTCATGTCGGTTCATGCTTTTTCTTTTGATGAATTAAAAAGCAGACCTAGTCTTAGGGAAATTTTATCATACCAGGCAGTTAAACGGTTCGTGGAACTGACCAGATCCAATGGACCAGGCTCCATTAAGAGAATAGTTAATGAGGTGGGGGAAGAGATCTTCCGGGAAGAGGGTGTGAGAAGATGATCAAATTAGTTGGAGCAGTTTTAATTCTCGTGGCAACTTCCTGGGCAGGTTTTGAAGCAGCAAGGCACCTGACAGAAAGGCCAAGACAACTTAGACAATTAAAGGTGGCCTTGCAATCGCTTGAAGCTGAAATCATGTATGGTCACACTCCACTTGCGGATGCGACCAAAAACATCTCCAAGCAATTGGAAAAACCACTTTCATGGTTTTTTGAAAGCTTCGCCCATAAATTAGATAAAGCAAGTCTTACAGTAAAAGAAGCCTGGCAAGAAAGCTTAGATGATGTTTGGAAAAACACCGCATATAAAACGGCCGAACTCGAAATTATGAAACAATTCGGCGAAACACTTGGCCAACACGATCGCTATACCCAACAAAAGCACATCCAACTGGCACTAACCCACCTTGAACGCGAAGAACTAGAAGCCCGCGACAAACAAAACCGCTACGAAAGAATGGTCAAAAGCCTCGGAGTCCTATCAGGATTACTGCTGGTGATTTTATTGATTTAGCAGGACGAGAAATAGAAAGTACTGTATATACTTGAGGTTTTCTAGCCGTGGATTGGAGCAAATGACGGAGACTCCAGCGGGGGAGTAGCGACTATGTTGAGTCCCCGCAGGCGAAAGCGAGGCCACTGAAAAACTGATAACGTAAAATTTTTATTTATTCCTAGCTGTTGATTGAAGCAAAAGGCGAAGACTCCTGAGGGAGATAGCGCTAGGTGGAGACCCCGCAGGCGTAGCCGAGGAGGCTCCAGCAGCGCCCCTAGGAAAGCGAAGCCTTTTGCGGAAATCAACAGCGATAGCTAAATAAATAAATTCTAAAATCAATGAATTTTTCAGTGGCCTCGGCGAAAGCGGAGAAGGCTTCCGGACCGCCAGTGGAAAGCGAGCCGCTGCTGCGGAAATTAACGACTAAACTTAAGAGAAATCCCCAAAAGCAAACCGTAAAAAATAGGAGGAGCGTCCATGGGCATTGAAGTAGACGTAATATTTAAAATCGCCGGCATCGGCATCGTCGTAGCCTTCCTGCACACCGTACTAAAACAACTCGGCAAAGAAGAATACGCACACTGGGTAACCCTACTCGGATTCATCTACATTCTTTTTATGGTAGCAAGCATCGTCGACGATCTATTCAAGAAGATAAAATCGGTATTCCTGTTCCAATGATAAGGGGTGTTGACCTATCGAGATTCTCCAAATAGTAGGTCTTGGCTTAATCGCCACCTTTCTTGCATTAGTAGTAAAAGAGCAAAAACCGACATTTGCCTTTATGCTAGTCGTATTTGTCGGCTGTGCGATTTTCTTATTTTTAGTAGAGCAAGTGTTTGATGTTATTAGAATGCTAGAGAGGATTGCGATTAATGCCAATGTCAATTTAATCTATGTTGAAACCATTCTGAAGATTGTGGGCATTGCCTATATCGCAGAATTTGGTGCACAAATCACAAAGGACGCCGGCCAAGGAGCCATCGCATCCAAAATCGAATTGGCCGGAAAGATATTAATTTTGGCAATGGCCATTCCTATTTTAACCGTCATCATCGAAACCATCATTAATCTCATTCCTTCTTAAAATGAACCTTCAGAGGGGAGCATATCAATGAAACTCATTCTCGCAATCATTGCAGCCATGTTGATCCTATTGTTTATTCCATTTGAAATAGTACAAGCCTCACCCTCTTCGCCGTCAGAATTGGTAACAGAACAAATAGAAGGAATTGATGTGGAGGAAATTAAGGTGTACTGGGAAGAAGTGATGGAAGAGTACGGCGGATTTTTGCCAGAAAGCCAAAAAGGCTCGTTCATGGAATTTGTAAAAGGGGACAAGTCCTTTTCATTGGAAGAATGGTCAAAAGGCTTCCTCAAATATTTATTCCATGAACTCCTGGCGAACGGAAAACTGCTTGGCAGTCTGATCTTACTCACCATCTTCAGCATGTTCCTACAAACGCTTCAAAATGCCTTTGAGCAAAAAACAGTCAGTAAAGTCGCCTATAGTGTTGTCTTCATGGTTCTGATCATCATCGCCCTCAACAGTTTTCATATCGTTATCTCATACACACTAGAAGCAATAACCGCCATGACAGGGTTCATCATCGCCTTAGTGCCACTCCTCATTGCGCTAATTGCTTCATCAGGTGGATTGGTATCGGCAGCATTTTTTCATCCTATCATTTTATTTTTAATGAATACCAGCGGCCTGCTTATTCAATATGTCGTGCTTCCACTCTTGTTTCTTTCAGCCATCTTAAGCATTGTCAGTACGCTAAGTGAACATTACAAAGTAACCCAACTTGCACAGTTACTCCGAAATGTAAGCATCGGAATTCTAGGAATCTATTTAACCGTATTTCTTGGTGTAATCTCTGTCCAAGGTGCAACTGCAGCGGTGACAGATGGAATCGCCATACGTACCGCCAAATTTGTGACCGGAAACTTTATTCCTGTAATCGGCAGAATGTTTACAGACGCTACAGATACCGTGATTACTGCTTCAGTGTTGTTAAAAAATACAGTCGGGATTCTTGGAGTGGCCACTTTGATTTTATTAGCAGCATTCCCGGCGGTTAAAATCCTGTCAATTGCGATTATTTATAAACTTGCCGCGGCGCTTCTTCAACCACTTGGTGGCGGTACCGTCATAAAATGTCTTGATATTATCAGCAAAAGCATCATCTACATTTTTGCTGCCCTGGCTATTGTCTCCTTTATGTTCTTCTTAAGCATCACGGTCATCATAGCAGCAGGAAATATTACCGTGATGGTCAGGTAAGGGGGAGAGTTAATGAGTTACTTAACAGAATGGATCACCAGTATCATCCTATTTATTCTTTTAGCAACGGTAGTAGAAATGTTACTTCCGAATTCTTCCATGCAAAAGTATACGAAACTAGTGATTGGACTTCTACTGATTGTCGTCATTCTCACCCCCATCCTGAAGCTCCTTTCCACAGATATGGATGAACTTTTTGCAAAAATGACCACGCATTCTTCCTACACATCAAAAGAAAACACAGAAAATTTAATAGAAATGAAGAAAAAAGAAATACAAGCCTCCCATGCTGCATACATTTTAAATAAAGCGGCTGTCCTAATGAAAGAAGATGTGGAGGAGGAGTTGAGAGAAAGCTATGGTGTAACTGTGAAAGACTTGCAAGTTGTCGTGAAAAATGAGGACCAGCTTACCGAATTACCTATTGAAGAAAATATAGAATCCGTTGTGATTCTACTGGAACAATCGGAAGACGAGACAGCCATTCAAGTTGTAAAACCTGTTCAAATTGACACCTCCAGACAAAAGGAACCAGCACCTTCCTCAAAAGAAGAAGGTAAAATAGCAAATTTCCTAGCAGATCGTTGGCAACTACAACCAACCAATATTTCAGTAGCAGTCGAAGGGGGGGATTAGTACAAGGTGGAAAAGAAAAACCAAGCATTCATTCCATGGCTAAAATCTCTGCTTACCAATCAGTCAAAAGATAAAAAAGCAAAATATCAATACATGACGGTTATACTCGTCCTTGGTGTAGGTTTCATCTTATTTGGAAATTTATTCTTTGGAGGAGACAGTGCAACTTCTCCTGGCGGAGGGGTTCTGCCAGCCATGAAGCAGGAACAACCGAAAGATGAACCAGTATTTGGACAAAATGACGATGCCAACGCACCTTCTACAATCTCTGATTATGAGGCAAGCTTCGAAAATCAACTGAAAGATGCACTTGAGGCAATCACCGGAGTAAATGACGTATCTGTCGTTGTAAATATCGATGCCTCCGAAAAGAAAGTCTTTCAGACAAACAAAACCACCTCACAGCAAACAACGGTCGAAACTGACCAGCAAGGTGGGAAACGCGATGTCACTGATTCTTCAGAAGAAGAACAAGTCCTCGTCATCAGGAAAAATGAACAAGAAATTCCGGTCGTATCCGAAACTAAAAAACCGGTCATACGCGGAGTTCTGATTGTAGCAAAGGGCGCTGAAAATATACATGTAAAACAAATGATTTTGGATGCTGTCACCAGAGTGCTAGACGTACCACAGCACAAAGTAGCAGTACTTCCAAAAAAATCCGAGGGGGAATAATCCATGTTATTAAAAAAACAAACCGTATGGTTACTAACGATGTTAAGTCTCGTTTTTGTCCTATCTGCTTACTACTTTATCGGTGATCAACAAGCCGGTGAACAACTGGCAAATGACGCAACAGAACAACCAGCAGCCACGGAATCCGCTGAAAACCACGGTGGTGAAGAAGGCGAAGCTGCTGGTACTGATGAAGAAGAAGGAACTGAAAATGCGGAAGGCGTTAAAGGCGAAGAAGCTACTGAGGAAGATGGCAGTGCTGTAGTAAAATATATCTCTTCTGACGAGACACTGGCAGAAATGCGCTATGAACTGGAAAACCTTCGCAGCGCTCATCGTGCTGAATTAAAAGAAATGATGGCAAGTACAGATCTACCGGCAGAAGAAATCTCCAAAGCAGTTGACCAATACAATGAACTTGCACAAATCTCTGAAAAAGAACTAATCTTAGAGTCCACCATCCGTTCCCATAAGGATGTAGATGATGCGCTTGTCCGTGTGACAGACGGCAAAATCCGAATAACAGTCAAAACAGCCGCTCACTCACCACAAATGGCAAACGACATCTACCACATGGTACGCCAAGAATTCAAAGATGTACGTAACGAAGATATCGCATTTGACTTCCCACCAGTAACGGAAGAAGGCGGCGAATAATATAAGATAGGCAAGATACCGAAGCCCTGGAAGTGAGGGGGCTTCGGTTTTTTTGTTTTGGTTTATTAAAAATAGACTCTTTGACTGGTGTTACCTGAGTACGATAGATCTGATGAAAGCAATAAACGTCTGGCAGTTCGTTCGTTTTTAATTCCAGTTATTTTCTGAAACTCGGAAACTGTGATAGTAGGTCTGATCAACAGCCTATAATCCTGAAGTAGCTTGATATGTGCCTCCTTGCAAGTGTTGTTACATTTTTGACACAACCAAGAACCAAATATTCTCTCGCAACCTATATGGAGACATTTTTGGCACTGTACACCTTTTAGTATACAATCTGGAGATACTCCATAATCTTTTTCCAAATCTATAAAAGTGACGGGCTCGTTCTTCTTTATTATGAGGGAGCTTAGTTTACGAACCCCTTTAGCGTCCAATTTTACTTTTGTGTGTTTTTTCATGAACTCTGCCACCTTTAATTCAACCCCTGTATTGCGAACTACCATGTTCTTAACGAGGTTGGGGTGTGAAATACATTTAATCTCTGCCCTTGAGTTCGCAATGACTACTAAACTTTCAATGGGGCCAGGCTGAATTTTATAGTCTTTTAACCATGTTTTGAATTTAGTGAGTTGGGTCTGCACTTGGATAATGGGATCGGAGTAAGTAATAGTTTTATCCACTTCGTTTTCGGTGAATTTTTGAATGAGTTGTTGGAAAGCAGGATCAAACTCGAGGGTGCCTTTCATATACTTCGCATCTAGTATGAGGATAAAAGTTGGGAAGATCAGAAGTGTGTCAATTTGAAAGTGATGTCCTTTATAAGGTAGCCTTATATCTTGTAAGACATAAAATTCCCCTTCTACTTCGGGTAACAAGTCCAAGTAGTAATGAAGCGACTCTTCTCCTTTAAAACCAGCTATGTTTTTTCCAAGATCTGATTTTATCCTCAGCAACATATGGTTGGAAGGGGGCAGGCGTCGACTTAAAGCCTCTAATACTTTAATTTTCAAAGACATTTCACGTTCTTTCAATATGATCATAGGCATGCAGCTCCTTTTTCTTTGAGATGTTATTGTTTTTGACATTGAGGTATGTTTTTCCTGCAAAACTTGTCAAATTTTCTGGGAATCTTTTGTATGGGGTGGGTTTTATTAGAAAGCTTTTAGCAAATTAATCTTTTGAACTTTTGGTACAAAGTTGTCTGGTATTCACGGGAAAAACTTAAGAAATGAGGGGGTGTTGGGGTGTGTAAAATGGTTCGGACAAATTACTTGGGCGTTCGGACACTTAGGTGTGTGCGTTCGGACAATAATTTGTGGGGTTCGGTCAATTGAAAAATTGCTTCGGTCAACTTTCCTGAAACTTCGGTCAACTATGCGAAAACTTCGGTCAACTTTAGTGAATCTTCGGTCAATTTCCGAAAAACTTCGGACATTTAGCGAAAATCACACAGGTGGGCAAAGGTTGATGCTTGATTTTTAAGGAAAATGACTTTGAAATATCTGAAAAACTTTAGAAAACAGCTCTCTTTGAGCGTGTAAAAAGTGGTTCGGACAAGTTATTCGTGACTTCGGACATTTTAGTCCTAAATTAGAAGGGCGTTCGGACAAATAAGTCTAGTGGTTCGGACAAGAATTCGTGGTGTTCGGTCATTTGAAAAATTGGTTCGGTCAACTTTTCTGAAACTTCGGCCAACTACGCCAAAACTTCGGCCAACTTTCAGGAAACTTCGGACAACTTCCGGAAAACTTCGGACATTTAGCAAAAAATCACACGGTGGTGACAGCATGTTGCTTAACTTTTGTCGGTAATCAACGAAAAATCCAAGAATTAAACGCATTATTTAGATCCTAAAAATTGTTCGGACAAATTACTCCAAACTTCGGACACTTCAGTCCTGAATTGGACATGTGTTCGGACAATTAGACGCAGTACTTCGGACAACCTTTCAAACTACCACTCCCATCCAAGCTATATCGCCGAGAACCCCCTATCCACCACAACCAAAATCCCCTATAATAATAACTAAAGCGTTTTCATCAAATCACCACCGCTACCAGCACCCTAAATTCGCCAATCAACCAAACTTAGCACTAGGTAATAATATCTATTACTATTTTTAGTTGAATTTCGGAAGCTTGTATCGTATGATGAATATGAACTATTTTGTAAAAAATGTACATAGCAACATCTAAGCAACAGCAAGCAACACCAATGCAGCAACTAATCATCAATAGGACCGAGGAGTGAACGAAATATGTTAAAGATTCAAGAAATTAGAGAAATTATTAAGTTGATTGACCAATCCAATATAGATGAATTCACGTATGAAAATGAAGGTTCCAAAATTAAAATGAAGAAACATGCGGAGCAAACTGTCGTGAGCACGCAATTAGCTGCGCCAGCACCACAAGCAGTACAGCAACAAGCACCTCAGGCAGCACCAATGGCACAAGCTCCAGCTCAGCAAGCTCAAACACCTGCAGCGGAAGCAAAACAAGAAACAGCGGCACCAAAACAAGAAGATCCGAACCTACATAAAATTACATCACCGATGGTAGGGACTTTCTATGCTTCTCCATCACCTGATCAAGCGGCATATGTACAGGAAGGCAGTAAAGTCGGTGAAAACTCAGTTGTTTGTATCGTAGAAGCAATGAAACTGTTCAATGAGATTGAAGCAGAAGTCAAAGGCGAAATTGTCGAGGTTTTGGTTGATAATGGCCAATTAGTAGAATATGGTCAACCTTTATTCCTTGTAAAAACAATATAAGGAGGGGGCGACACTCATGATAAAAAAAGTATTGATTGCCAATAGAGGAGAAATTGCCGTACGTATTATTCGTGCATGTAAAGAAATGAATATTGAGACTGTGGCTGTTTATTCGGAAGCGGATAAAGAATCCCTTCATGTACAGTTGGCAGATGAAGCATATTGTGTAGGACCAAAAACGTCAAAAGACAGTTATCTTAATTTCACCAACATCATTAGCGTGGCAAAACTTACGGCGTCAGATGCTATTCACCCTGGGTACGGATTCCTTGCAGAGAATGCTGATTTTGCTGAGCTTTGCCGTGAATGTAACATTACATTTATTGGACCAAGTCCAGAAGCAATCAGCAAGATGGGAACGAAAGATGTGGCGCGTGAAACAATGCGTAAAGCTGGTGTACCGATTGTCCCCGGGTCCCAAGGGATTATCGAGAATATTAACGACGGTATATCTATTGCCAACGATATTGGGTATCCTGTTATCATTAAAGCTACGGCAGGCGGTGGCGGTAAAGGTATCCGTGTAGCCAGAAACGAAGAGGAACTGAAAAAAGGTATCTCTATCACCCAACAGGAAGCGGCTACTGCTTTCGGTAATCCAGGTGTGTATTTGGAAAAATTCATCGAGGACTTCCGTCACGTAGAAATTCAAGTAATGGCAGATGGTCATGGCAATACGATTCACCTTGGTGAGCGTGATTGTTCCATCCAGCGCCGTCTTCAGAAGCTTGTAGAAGAAACACCTTCACCTGTCCTTGATGAAGAAATTCGTGCTCAAATGGGTGAAGCGGCAGTAAAAGCTGCTGAAGCAGTGGACTATATGGGTGCAGGTACGATAGAATTTATTTATGACTATCAAGATAGAAAATTCTACTTCATGGAAATGAACACCCGTATCCAAGTAGAGCATCCTGTTACGGAAATGGTGACAGGGGTGGATCTAATTAAGGAAATGATTCGGGTTGCATCTGGTGAAACATTATCTCTCAAGCAAGAAGATGTTGTTTTCAACGGCTGGTCGATTGAGTGCCGTATCAATGCTGAAAATCCTGAAAAGAACTTTATGCCTTCCCCAGGGAAGATTGAGATGTACCTACCGCCAGGAGGCCTTGGTGTTCGGGTAGACTCCGCAGTTTATCCTGGATACAGCATACCGCCATTTTACGATTCTATGGTGGCAAAGCTAATCACATATGGAGCAACTCGTGAAGAAGCTGTTTCACGAATGAAACGTGCGTTAAGCGAATTTATTATTGAAGGCGTTCATACTACGATTCCTTTCCATCTAAAATTAATGGATCACGAAAAGTTCAAAGATGGGGATTTTAATACGAAATTTCTTGAGAAATATGATGTCATGAATTCTTAACTATTATTAGGAGGGTTAATTATGACCGAAAGAAACCTATTGGAAATGGAAAACAACAACTCACTTGGCAAGGTTGAAATTGCACCTGAAGTCATCGAAGTTATTGCCGGAATTGCTGCTTCTGAAGTGGAAGGTGTTATGGCGATGCGCGGTAACTTTGCAGCTGGTGTGGTCGAGAGACTTGGGAAAAAGAACCACGGTAAAGGCGTAAAAGTCGATCTTTCTGAAGAAGGCATTAAAGTGGATGTATTCTGTGTGATGCAGTTTGGTATTTCCATCCCTACAGTTGCACAAAAAGTACAAGACAACATTCGTCAAGCATTGTTGAATATGACTGCTTTGGAAATTACAGAAGTTAATATTCATGTTGTCGGCGTACAATTTGAAGCACAAAAGAATGAAGTGGAAGTAGAGCAAGAAATTTAATAATACCAACTTTGTAGGCACTCTCATTAGATGGGTGTCTACAATTTTTTTGTTCGGGAAAGTTACTATGCCAAGTTTCCCTTGTGTTCCCTCACATAATTAGGTACAATTTTAGTCGCTACTTTTAACAGGACTTTAGTGAAAAGTATAGTAGAGATGTATCTCGGTAAAGATGAAACTGACATCATTAAATAGAAGAATGACACCTTTTGAGCTCCCCCAAGAGCAAATGTGAAAACGGTTAATTCCGAACATTTAAAGAAAACATAATCAGTTTGTATGTAATTTAGTTAGAAAACGAATGAAAAACATGTGTTTTTTTATAAAAATGTGCTATTATCTTTTTATACTAGTAAGGCACGATAAGGAGATCGAACAATGAAACGTAGTGAATCAAGAGAAAAGGCGCTTCAAGCCATTTTTCAAATGGATTTAAGTGATATTGCGCCTGATGAAGCAATTATAAATGTATTAGAAGAAGGGGAAAAACCGGATGATTTCCTAAGCAGTATCGTGTTAGGCACGAAAGAGCATCAGGAAGAAATCGATTCCACGTTGAAATCCCATTTGGAGAAGTGGTCCCTTGAACGACTTGGAACAGTGGACCGCACCATTCTTCGTATGACTGTTTTTGAAATGATGTTTGTCGAAGAAATTCCCGTTAATGTCAGCATGAATGAAGCGATTGAACTTGCTAAAACATTTGGAGATGACAAATCGAGCGGATTTATCAACGCAGTCCTATCTAAAGTAAAAACTACCATTGAAAATAATGCATAAGTAGTAGCATAAAAGGGGGAGCTATTCATGTCAGCAGTTATCGTATCAGGTAAAGATCTTGCAAAGGAAAAGAGAGCTTTTATTAAAGAAAAGGTTTCTGAGCTACATACGGAAAAGAATATTCAACCAAGCTTGGCTGTCATTTTAGTGGGGCAAGACCCTGCTTCTCAATCCTATGTTCGAGCCAAACAGAAAGCTTGTGAAGAAGCTGGGATTAATAGCATTTTAGAAAAATACCCAAGTTCCATTACGCAAGAAGAATTGCTGCAAAGAATCACTCATTTTAACGGTGATGCTTCTGTGCATGGCATTCTGGTGCAATTACCTTTGCCTGATCATATAGATGAACTGGCTGTTATTGAACATATTTCCCCTAATAAAGATGTGGACGGGTTTCATCCAGTAAATATCGGTAGAATGATGATTGACCAGAAATCATTCCTCCCTTGTACGCCATATGGAATTGTGGAAATGATTAAGTCACTTGACGTTTCTATTTCTGGTAAGCATGTTGTGGTTATTGGAAGAAGTAATATCGTAGGGAAGCCAGTAGGGCAATTGCTTCTAAAAGAGGATGCTACTGTTACTTACTGTCATTCTCGTACAAAGGATTTAGCTTCCATTACCAAACAAGCCGATATTTTAATCGCTGCAGTTGGTCGTGCTAAACTAATTGGTCCTCAATACGTGAAGGATGGGGCGATTGTAATTGATGTTGGGGTTAACAGACTAGAGACAGGTAAACTGTGTGGAGATGTGGATTTTGATTCTGTGAAAGAAAAAGCGAGCTATATCACACCTGTTCCTGGAGGGGTCGGTCCGATGACGATTACGATGTTGCTTCACAATACGTTACTATCAGCACAAAATGAAGCCTGTGAAAACAAGACGTTTTCCAGGTAATATGATATCTTAGAAGATGGATGGGACTTAATGTTCTTCCGTCTTTTTTTCGTATCACCATGCTTCAAAAAGGAGTTAACGATTATGAGTGAACGCAGGTACTTAACGGTTACTGCTTTAACAAAATACATTAAAAGAAAGTTTGATGTGGACCCTCATTTGCAAGATGTTTGGCTGAAAGGGGAGATTTCCAATTTCAAGCAACATAGCAGAGGGCATATGTACTTCACCCTAAAAGACCAAAACGCTCGACTCCAAGTAGTCATGTTTGCGGGGCAGAACCGCAACCTTGCCTTTAAACCGCAAGAAGGGATGAAGGTCCTTGTTCGTGGTGAAATAACGGTCTATGAGGCAAATGGGTCCTATCAGATGTACATAAAAGAAATGCAGCCTGATGGCGTGGGTAGTCTGTTTTTAGCTTATGAAGAGCTGAAAAAGAAGCTTTCACAGGAAGGGCTGTTTTCACCTGAATACAAAAAGAACCTACCTAAATATCCTCGTGCTGTAGGAGTAATTACCTCCCCAACAGGTGCTGCTGTCAGAGACATCATCACCACGTTGAAAAGGAGATATCCATTAACGAAAATACTTGTTATTCCTGCTTTAGTACAAGGTGTGAATGCCGCGCCATCTATCGTTAAGGCTATACAAACCGCCAACATACTTCCTGACCTTGATGTACTTATTGTTGGCCGTGGTGGAGGTTCGATTGAAGAATTATGGGCGTTTAATGAAGAAGTCGTAGCTAGAGAAATTTTTGCGTCAAAGCTACCTATCATTTCAGCAGTTGGTCATGAAACAGACTTTACCATAGCTGATTTCGTAGCGGACATGCGTGCACCTACACCGACTGCAGCGGCAGAATTGGCTGTTCCGCATATAAACGAATTAATGGAGAGGCTTTCTGACCGTAAATTCCGATTACACAGAGCTTCCAACAAGTTAATGCAACATTACAAGGACAGATTGACAGCTTTACAAAAATCATATGCATTCAGGTTTCCGAAGAACTTATATGCGCAAAAGCAACAAGACCTGGACCGAACCATGGATAATTTAGAAATGGCGATGAAACGATTGGCGGAACGCAAGCATGATAAGTGGGAGCAACTTGCGGGAAGGCTTGCTAGAAACCATCCTAAAAAGCAATGGGAAGCAGATAAACTTACACTTGAACAACAGACGAAGTTGCTAACGAGGCAGATGCAACAAACACTTCAAAAGAAACAATGGGAATTTCAACATAAACTTTCTAAGATGGATGCTTTAAGTCCTCTTAAAATCATGAACAGGGGTTACAGCCTAGCATACCAGGATGATGGCACTATAATAAAAAAGGTGGATCAGGCAGCAAAAGGAGATACCATTCAAGTTCACCTTCAAGATGGCCGGTTAGAATGTGAAGTACAAAAAGTGAAGGAGCGAAAAGGAAATGAGTGAAAAAAAGGAAGTTACATTTGAAGAAGCAATGAAAGATCTGGAGAACATTGTAGAAAAACTTGAAGAAGGAGATGTTCCATTAGAAGAGGCCATCTCTTTTTACAAAGAAGGGATGAAATTGTCCAAGCTCTGTCATGATAAACTTTCTCATGTAGAAGAAGAGATGGAGCAGATTTTAAAAGAAAATGGCGAATTGGAGTCATTCCAAGTACAGGAGGATGAAGCTTAATTGTCACAGCTGATGGATTTACAAACTTTTATGAAAGATAGAAAGAAATTGGTAGAGGATGCTCTCTATTCCTATATGAATTCTGTTGAAGCACCAGAAGTTTTACTGGAATCCATGAATTATTCACTAAAGGCAGGCGGAAAGAGATTAAGACCTTTATTAGTGCTTGCAACATTAAATTCTTTCGGAAAATCGGAAGAATTGGGAATGCCTGTAGCTTGTGCAGTGGAGATGATACACACGTATTCTCTAGTGCACGATGATCTTCCGAGTATGGATGATGATGACTTCAGACGCGGAAAACCTACTAATCATAAAGTGTATGGTGAAGCGATGGCAATACTGGCTGGTGATGCCTTGCTCACTCATAGCTTTGAGGTGATGGAGGACCTTTTAAATCTGGACGTCCAGCCAATGAAAGTCGTCACCCTCATGAAGGAATTAGCCAAAGCCTCCGGACCAAGAGGAATGGTTGGAGGACAGGTTGCGGATATGGAAGGAGAAGGAAAACTACTTTCACTTCAAGACCTTGAATATATACATAGAAACAAAACAGGAAAACTTCTGGGCTATAGCATAGTTGCTGGTGCAATACTCGGGGATGCAACAGAAGAGCAAATTGCCAAGTTAGAGCATTTTGCCGATCACTTAGGCCTTGCATTCCAAATCAGGGATGACATTCTTGATATTGAAGGGGATGCATCTAAAATTGGCAAGCCTGTAGGATCAGATACCCTTAACGAAAAAGTGACCTATCCCTCACTACTAACGATGGATGGTGCAAAAGAAAAGTTAGAATATCATATTACGGAGGCGAAGCAAATTCTAGCAGACATTCCGTTAGAATCGGATCTTTTGGTACAACTTTGCGATCTAATTGCCAAAAGGGACCACTAATCGACAAAAGTAGCAGTGAAAATTGAGCATTTCCTCTTTTTGTGGTATAGTATAAGGTACAAATGAGTGGTGCAGTATTCTAGTCAGTCCACCTTTTCTGAAGGCGGGCCTAAAAATCCGCTAAAGGGCACATCGATGAAGTTCCTTGTGTCGGCTTGAGGCGCCCAGCCTTGGGTTGATGCTGGGAGTTAAGGTAGTAGGGCGATCCACAATGGCATGTGGGCGAAGACCCTACTTCCGTGGAGGCCCATTCTTACGCTTGTTAATCCCCTAGGGGAGCAAGTAGTGGAATGGTGATAAACCTGTATTATATCTAACTGGGTTAGGTATAAACAGCGTAGCCTGCCTTGAGTGGAGTCGGAGGGGATTATGGTAGGGGATTTTTTCACTAGGCCGGTGAATCTATCTATGTATTCCATATGAAATCCGTTCTGCAAAAGAGGCTAAGACAAGGTTTAAGGGCTGTAGAGGAAAACTCCTAGACTGTTCTATTTATAAGACATGTATTGGGGATTATAGTGCGGACTAAGTGGTAATCCAGTCTAGTCGATGGCGACACGGCTAAGGCAGGTTTAAAGGGAAACCGCCAGTATGGCGACATCTGGTACTTGCTTGGGAAAACCTACTGGACCTAAGCCGCAGTTTTTACTCAATACATGACCACTTCTACATAAAAACGATTGAAGTTTGGTGGATTAAAAATTTTTGTCTATAATAAAATGTAAGATAACTACAAAAGCTTACTTATATAGAGTTGGGATTTTATACTATGGTTAATAAATGGAAAGATGCAATAAATTGGAGTTTAGCTATCGCCGTTATCACACTCGTGTTAGCGGCTATTTTTTCAATTGTTTCCACCTACTTACTTTCAGGAGTAACATGGGCAGTAGGAATGGTCATTGTGTTTATCATCGTCTTTATCGGTATTTTTTTCGATATGCTTGGTATTGCCTCCACAGCTGCAGATGAAATTCCATTTCACGCGATGGCTGCGGAAAGGGTAAACGGTTCCAAACAAGCCATACAGATTGTCAGGAATGCAGATCGGTTTGCAAGTTTTTGTAATGACGTTATCGGTGATATTTCTGGAATTATCAGTGGAACTGCATCTGCTATTGTAGTCATTTCCTTCACCCTTTCGGTGGGCCAAACAGAAGACTCTTTGTTTCATTATTTTGTGGCTGTTGTCTTCACAAGCGTTGTGGCAGCTGTTACAGTGGGAGGAAAGGCTTTCGGAAAATCGATGGCCATTCAGTATTCTACGCCTATTCTGTTTCAAGTGGGAAGGCTGTTTTATATACTAGAAGACAAATTTAACATTGTGGTCTTGAAAGATAATAAAAAGCGTAAAAATAAGCGAAATTAGCAAGGAAAGAGAGTGATCCCTTTTGGATCTTACAAAGATTAAAAATCCGCAATTTTTAAAGAAAATGTCTATAGATGAACTGGAGGGCCTTAGTGAGGATATCAGACGATTTCTGATAGAACAGCTCTCCACATCAGGTGGCCATATCGGGCCGAATCTTGGGGTAGTTGAACTTACTGTTGCATTGCACAAAGTGTTTGACAGCCCTAAAGATAAGTTTTTATGGGATGTTGGTCACCAGGCCTATGTCCATAAAATTTTGACAGGAAGAGCCTGTGATTTTGGTTCGTTGCGTAAATATAAAGGTCTCTGTGGGTTTCCTAAAAGGAATGAGTCTGAGCACGATGTATGGGAAACGGGACATTCTTCCACTTCTCTTTCCGGAGCGATGGGTATGGCTGCCGCACGTGACATCAAAGGAACCGATGAGTATGTTATTCCGATCATCGGGGATGGTGCCTTAACAGGCGGAATGGCACTTGAAGCATTAAATCATATTGGTCATGAAAAGAAAGACATGATTGTCATCTTGAATGATAATGAAATGTCTATTGCTCCCAATGTCGGTGCATTGCATAGTGCCCTTGGAAGAATGCGTACTGCTGGTAAGTACAATTGGGTAAAAGACGAACTGGAAGTGCTTCTTAAGAAAATACCTGCAGTTGGCGGGAAACTGGCGTCAACGGCTGAGCGCATCAAAGACAGTTTGAAGTACCTTGTTGTCAGTGGGATGTTTTTTGAAGAACTTGGTTTTACGTACTTAGGACCAATTGATGGACATAATTACAATGATTTAATTGAAAACCTTAAATATGCCAAGAAAACAGAAGGACCGGTGCTCATACATGTTGTTACCAAAAAAGGAAAAGGGTATGAACCGGCTGAATTGGACACTATTGGTACATGGCATGGAACGGGACCTTATAAAATTGAAACAGGTGATTTCCTGAAGCCAGTTGGCGGTCCGCCAGCTTGGAGCAGTGTAGTTAGTGAAACAGTCCGCAGGCTTGCGCGTGAAGATGAGCGTATTGTGGCTCTCACACCTGCAATGCCTGTAGGATCTAAGCTTGAAGGTTTTGCGAAAGAATTCCCAAATCGCATGTTTGATGTTGGAATTGCTGAGCAGCATGCTGTAACGATGGCAGCGGGACTTGCTACGCAAGGAATGAAGCCTTTCTTAGCTATTTATTCTACTTTCCTGCAAAGAGGGTACGATCAGGTAGTGCATGATGTATGCCGTCAAAACTTAAATGTTTTCTTTGGAATTGATCGTTCCGGTTTAGTTGGGGAAGATGGTGAAACACATCAAGGTGTGTTTGATATCGCCTTCCTAAGACATTTACCAAACATGGTTCTAATGATGCCTAAAGATGAAAACGAAGGCCAACACATGGTATATACGGCAAATAAATATGACGAAGGCCCGATTGCGCTTCGCTATCCACGTGGTAACGGATTAGGTGTCAAAATGGATGAAGAATTAAAAGAGCTGCCAATCGGTTCTTGGGAAGTTCTGAAAGAAGGAACGGATGCAGTTATCCTTACGTTTGGAACGACTATCGGAATGGCGCTTGAAGCGGCCGATTATCTGAAAAAGGAAAACCTATCAGTTAAAGTAGTGAATGCTAGATTTATTAAACCGATGGATGAGGCGTTATTGCATGACCTCTTCAAATCAGGTATACCTTTTGTCACTATTGAAGAAGCAGTGCTTCAAGGTGGATTTGGTAGTGCGGTTGTCGAGTTTGCTAGTGATAATGGCTATACGAACCGAGTGGTAAGAATGGGAATTCCAGATCGCTTCATTGAACATGGAAGTGTGAAGGAGCTGCTACAGGAAATAGATTTAACTACAGAAAAAGTTGTGGAAAATGTTAAATTGATTGCAGCTAGAAGAAAACAAAAAAGGGCTTAAGGAAATATGGCGAAAAAAGAAAGAGTAGATGTACTTTTAGTGGAGCGCGGACTTGTGGAAACTCGTGAGAAGGCAAAGCGCTCCATTATGGCAGGACTTGTATATTCAAACGAACAACGGCTGGACAAGCCCGGTGAAAAAGTAGCAATAGATGCAGCGTTGACTGTCAAAGGCAATGTATTGCCATACGTAAGCAGAGGCGGGTTGAAACTGGAGAAAGCACTAAAAGTCTTTAACTTGGATGTTAAAGACAAGATACTTCTTGATATCGGTGCTTCTACAGGGGGCTTTACGGATTGTGCACTGCAAAATGGAGCAAAGCTTAGCTACGCACTTGATGTAGGGTATAATCAACTTGCATGGAAACTCCGTCAAGATGAACGAGTCGTGGTGATGGAAAGAACCAATTTCAGATACGTTACTCCGGTAGATTTAAACGAGGGCATGCCGGATTTTGCCAGCATTGATGTTTCATTTATTTCATTGAAACTTATACTACCGGTTTTAAAAACCCTGCTTGTATCGGGTAGTGACGTAGTGGCACTTGTTAAGCCTCAATTTGAAGCAGGAAGAGAGCAGGTTGGAAAAAAAGGTATTGTCCGTGAACCGAAGATACACGAAGCGGTGATGGATAAGATTATTGACTTCAGCTTGAAGGAAGGGTATGACGTAATGAATGCCTCTTACTCCCCGATTAAGGGAGGAGAGGGTAACATTGAATTCCTTCTTCATTTGCAATGGAATGGGCATACAGATGAAAACGCAGAAAATAATTTTGAAACTTCCATATCCGCTCTAGTTGCAGATGCGCACCTACAATTGAAGGTCGAAAAAGGGGAATAACTATTACGATGGTTGTTCCTTTTTTCTTTTACATATTGAAAGGTTTCCATTAACATAAAGCTAGGTTATATAGATTATTAAGGGGTGCCAACATGACAAAGGGCCAAAGACACATAAAGATTAGAGAATTAATTACAAATAGCGAAATTGAAACACAAGACGAGCTAGTCGATCGCTTGAAAAATTTAGGGTTTAATGTAACCCAAGCAACTGTTTCAAGGGACATTAAAGAGCTTCATCTTGTAAAAGTTCCGCTATTAGACGGCAGATATAAATACAGCCTCCCAGCAGATCAACGCTTTAATCCTCTGCAAAAACTAAAACGCTCTTTGATGGATGCGTTTGTGAAAATAGACATCGCAGGCCATATGATTGTGATGAAAACGATGCCGGGTAATGCTAATGCTATCGGTGTCCTAATTGATAATCTTGATTGGTCGGAAATTCTAGGAACTATTTGTGGTGACGATACCTGTTTAATTATTTGTCGTACACCGGAGGATGCAAAAGAGTTATCCGATCGCTTTATTAATATGCTATAAAATCACGCGAGGATGTGATGATATGATTGCTGAGTTAACCATTAAAAATTTTGCGATAATCGAATCCCTTTCCGTATCCTTCGATAAAGGATTAACGGTTTTAACCGGAGAGACTGGAGCGGGTAAGTCCATTATCATTGATGCCATCCACTTGTTGGCTGGTGGAAGGGGATCCCATGAATTTGTCCGATTTGGTGAAAAAAGAGCGGAACTAGAGGGATTATTTCTGCTTGAGGATGAACAGCACCCTGCTTATAAAGTTTGTCAAGAGCTTGGAATTGATATAGAAGACGAAATGGTTGTTTTGCGAAGAGAAATCCATGTTACCGGAAAAAGTGTTTGTCGTGTTAATGGAAAGCTTGTCACCATTGCCCTGCTAAGGGAAGTAGGACAAACATTGGTGGATATCCATGGTCAGCACGAACACCAAGAGCTGATGGATCCGGACTTGCATTTTTCTCTTTTAGATCAGTTTGGCGGAGTGGCCGTTCAAAAGGAACTTCAAGAGTATAGAAATATTTATTCTTCTTTTAAGGACGTTGAAAAAAGGCTGCTAGAACTCACTGAAAATGAGCAAAAGGTTGCTCATCGACTTGATTTATTGCAATTCCAGGCTGAAGAGATCAACAATGCACAACTAACTATTAATGAAGAAGATGATTTGATGGAAGAACGAAACAAAATCAGCAACTTTGAACGCCTATATCAATCGCTCAACAACTGTTACCATGCCATGCACGGAGAACAAAAAGGGCTTGATTGGGTCGGACAAGCTATGTCTGAATCAGAAGGTTTAGAAGAAATTGATAAAAACCTTAAAGATGTGTATGAAATTATATCCAATTCTTATTATCAATTAGAAGAGTTATCATATCGTATTAGAGACGAAATAGATCAGCTTGAGTTTGATCCAAACCGCCTTGATTTTATTGAAGGAAGATTGAATGAAATTAAGCAACTTAAGCGGAAGTACGGCAGCTCAGTTGCAGAGATATTAGAATACGGGGCAAAAATAGAAGAAGAGCTTGAAACTTTACAAAACCGTGATTCACATATACACCAGTTGCAGGAATCATTGGAGTCACTCAAGCAAGATCTTGTTTTAGAAGCGAAATCACTCACTGATGCACGTAGAAAAGCTTCCGAAAAATTAATGAAGAGCATCCATAAAGAACTGAAAGACTTGTACTTGGAAAAAGCCATTTTTGATGTAAATATGGATGTAAAAAAGGAAAAGGCATCAGGTGATGTCATGTTTGGGAAAAACGGTGTGGATGTGGTGGAGTTCTATTTGACAACAAACCCAGGGGAGCCGTTGAAGCCAATGGCAAAAGTTGCTTCTGGAGGGGAACTTTCGCGAATAATGCTTGCTTTGAAGAGTATCTTCTCAAGACACCAAGGTATCACATCCATTATTTTTGATGAGGTCGATACCGGAGTCAGCGGCAGGGTCGCACAAGCTATCGCGGAGAAGATCTACCAGGTCTCGGTTGATTCGCAGGTGCTTTGTATCTCGCATTTACCTCAAGTTGCTGCCATGTCAGACACCCATCTGTTCATCAGCAAGGAAGTATCTGGTGAGCGCACGAAAACCAAGGTACGTGGATTGGATCAAGATGAAAAGGTCCGGGAAATTGGCAGGATGATTTCGGGTGTGGAAATTACTTCTTTGACGAAGGAGCATGCACGGGAACTATTGCAGATTGCAGGGAATATTAAGCAGGGGTAACCAGCAGTGTGCCGTTCACATTTGGAGATGTGGACGGTTTTTTGTAGTTTTGTACAAAATCAGCAATTTTTATAAGCTTTTTGGGTCATTTTTAGTGTGTGTAAAACGGTTCGGACAACTTTGTTTGATGTTTAGACATTTATACACTCAATAAAGGCAGGGTTCGGACACTAAAAGGCGTTGTTTGGTCAAATCTCAAACGGCTCTTACGCCACAAAAAGGGAAGCCATTTGATTGCACTTCACCAACTGTAGAAACGACTAAATTTGCCCTCAAGCCCGTGCAAAGTCGTTCATCGTTCACTGAAATTCAACATTGACGTTTCCAAAGCTGGCCCATTTTACATAATATTCCCCATTCCTACTCCCAATTATTATCCCTATTCCCCTCAAATAACATAACTATCCATAAAGGGTAGCATTTAAATTAATATCGTTGTTATAAATGTAGCCTGACAAGGCAAAATTATATAATGTAGCCATGAATGGTGTGGGATAGGACCGAGGAGAGTGAAATGTTTGAGAGAAGATATAATTAGAAAAATTGTTGGTGTATTTCTCCTTGTTTCAATCATGGTATTATGTGTAAGTCAACCATTTAAAGAGTATGTCCAAATCCCAAATAAATTAACGATGTTTGAAGGACAAGGATTACATTTCCAGTCATCCGTTCCGGTGACTGCTAAAGTGAATGACGATTCTTCTTCCTCTCTCGGGATTGAGGCAAACGATAAAACGTTAGGATTTCAAGGCAAAAAGGCTGGGGAAGGTCAGGTTGTTCTAGAACTGGCCGGTATCCCTGTAAAGAAAGTCAATGTAGATGTCATACCTGAATATAAAGTGTATCCTGGTGGTCAATCGATCGGCGTGAAGTTAAATACCTTAGGTGTATTAGTAGTAGGTCATCACCAAGTGGACACAGAAGATGGAAAGAAATCACCCGGAGAAATAGCGGGCATTCAGGTTGGCGATATTATAACAAAGATAAATGGGAAAACCATTGAACAAATGAGTGACGTTGCTCCATTCGTACAAGAGTCCGGAAAAACCGGAAATCCCCTTGATGTTGTTATCACACGTGAAAAAGAAACCATTGAAACGAAACTTTTTCCTTTAAAAGACAAGCAAGAAAGCTCCTTTAGAATTGGATTATATATACGCGATTCTGCAGCTGGTATTGGCACCATGACATTTTATGACCCCATCACCATGAAATATGGAGCATTAGGTCATGTAATATCCGATATGGATACGAAAAAACCAATCATTGTCCAAGATGGTCAAATCGTACGATCCACGGTAACTTCCATTGATAAAGGTAGTAATGGTGTTCCGGGTGAAAAGCTTGCACGATTTTCAAGCGACCGTTCGGCCATCGGTGATATCTCAAGGAATAGTCCGTTCGGTATTTTTGGAACCCTGCATAAAGACATTGAAAATGGCATTATGGACAAAGCTTTGCCAATCGCATTATCTTCTGAGGTGAAGGAAGGCCCTGCCAAGATTTTGACAGTGGTCGAAGGGGATAAGGTTGAAGAGTTTGATGTAGAAGTACTGAGTAGTATTCCACAGAAGTTCCCTGCCACCAAGGGAATGGTCATAAAGATTACGGACCCAGCCCTTTTAGATAAAACAGGGGGAATCGTTCAAGGAATGAGTGGAAGCCCTATTATACAGAACGGCAAAGTAATCGGTGCGGTCACCCATGTATTCGTAAATGACCCTACAAGCGGTTATGGGGTTCACATTGAATGGATGCTGAACGAAGCGGGCATTGATATTTATCAAAAAGACAAAGAGAAGAAAGTGGGCTAAAACAGCTCACTTTTTTCTTTTGTTTTGTTTGTAATTACGTTAAGATGAAAATGATAAAGATTATTCGACATATTATCCAATAAATGTAACAGTTTGCGATATACGTCGAAATTAAGAGTATTCTGGAGAAAAATAAAGATTTTATATAATTTTTACGGTTTTTTAAATTTTTTAAAGGAAAAGAGGTTGCATTGTCGAATTTAACATTTAGAATAAAATTTAAGGCGTCATGCTTTATAGAAAGTATAGGGACTGAGGAGGAAACTAGTTAAATGAAAATTAAAGTATGTGTTGTAGATGACAACCGTGAATTGGTCGGTCTATTGGAAGAGTATATTTCAGCGCAAGAGGACATGGAAGTTGTAGGGGTAGCTCACAATGGTCAAGAATGTCTTCAGTTGCTTCAAGATAAAAATCCAGATGTGTTAGTACTAGACATCATTATGCCTCATCTAGACGGTTTAGGAGTACTTGAAAAAATGCGTGGTTTAAATCTAGAAAAATCTCCTAACGTAATAATGTTAACTGCTTTTGGACAGGAAGATGTAACAAAGAAAGCGGTAGACTTGGGAGCTTCCTATTTTATTCTAAAGCCATTTGATATGGAAAATCTAGTGAGCAACATCCGTCAAGTGAGTGGAAAGGCTTCACCAATCCTTAAGAGATCAAGTTCATCATCTGTTCGTTCCTCCAGCCCAGAACCTAAAGGTAGAAATCTTGATGCAAACATTACAAGTATCATTCATGAAATTGGAGTGCCAGCTCACATCAAAGGTTACCTATACTTACGCGAAGCAATTTCCATGGTGTACAATGATATTGAATTATTGGGATCCATCACAAAGGTCTTATATCCTGATATCGCGAAAAAATACAATACCACAGCGAGCCGTGTTGAGCGTGCCATCCGCCATGCGATTGAAGTTGCCTGGTCACGTGGTAATATCGACAGCATCTCTTCTTTGTTCGGTTATACAGTATCAATGTCAAAAGCTAAACCTACAAATAGTGAGTTCATTGCAATGGTTGCGGATAAACTGAGACTGGAGCACAGAGCTTCTTGAGAGGGTAAGATATAAGAAACACCAGCAATTGAAAAACCCAACATGCAAATTTGTATGTTGGGTTTGTTTATGTTCATTTATCAAAAAGTAGAATTACTCCTTATGATTGCTGTTACTGGATTCATTACGCTCTATCTCTACAAGTTTTTGAATAAGAATATGTTGAGGAAGATGCATGATTTGTTCAATGGGCACATTCAAAGCCTCAGCAAGTTTTTGAGCGGTTTCAGCGGATATTTGTAATGGACGCATGTAGTTCACCTCGCTTCATCTAAAAATTTTACTAAATAATACGTTCGTTTACAATTATTTCTGACAAGACTCTAGTAGAAAGGTGTGTAAAAATGACGAAAATTTTCGGTCACAGGGGATCAGCTGGTACTCATCCGGAAAATACGATGATTAGCTTTGAACAAGCATACAAAGATGGAGCAGATGGGATTGAATTAGATGTTCAACTAAGCAAAGACGGCATTCCTGTAGTCATTCATGATGAAAAAGTGAATCGAACAACCGACGGTAAAGGTTTTGTACAAGATATGACATGGCATGAGTTGAAAAAATTAAATGCTGTACATAAATTTAAAAAGCATTACAAACATGCACAAATTCCTACATTGGAAGAAGTGTTGGAGTGGGCGTCAAGAAAGCAGACGATAGTGAATATTGAACTAAAGAACAGCATTCTTCCCTATGCGGGAATGGAGGAGAAAGTGCTTGATCTAGTGGACAGATATAAGATGGAAAACCTGATAATCTTCTCAAGCTTTAATCATTACAGCATTGCTCGATTGAATACGTTAGCGCCAAACATAGAAAAAGCTGTTTTGTATATGGAAGCAATTTATAAGCCGTGGGAATATACAAAGTGGGTTGGAGGAAGTGGTATTCACCCTCATATTAAGGTTGCAACTCCAAGTGTCATTCAACGATCTCAACATGCAGGAGTAACTGTCAGACCTTTTACGGTCAATGATGAAAAAGTCATGAAAAGATTGTTTGAAGAAAAGTGTGCAGGATTTTTCACGGATTACCCTAAGAAAGCTGTACAAATAAAATATCAAAACTAAACCGGCTGCCATGAGACAGCCGGTTTTCTTATTTGTCTCTTTTTTGGAAGCGTTTTTGAACATTGTTCCGCTTGCGGTCTCGGTGAAAAATGAAACCGGCGACAAACCATAATCCCATTAAAAAGAATAAAAATCCAATAATGAATTGCAAGGTTAATGAAGGGATTAAAGGATGAGCAATATTAAATACCATATCACGCATCAATTTTATTCCATAAACAGCTATGATTCCTGGAATCAATAAAATGATTAAAGCAATTATTCGTTGCATATTAATTGTTGCCTCACTTTCAAAGCTTTCGGTTTCCATTATAGCAGAAAATACCTTGCATAGAAGAGTAAAAACATTTAAGATAAAAGTATGCAAGAAATTTCATACCTTTTATAGAAGACTGTGAATTTTCTTTCAATTGTCCAGTAAGAGAATCTATGTGATAGATGTAGAGGGGTTTATTATGCAGACAGTGTTAGTAGTTGGTGCTGGTAAAGGCGGTTCTGCGATTTTAAAAATGTTAACGCATTCAGGAATGTTCCACTTGCTTGCTGTTGTCGATATTAACCAGGCGGCACCCGGCTTGGAGCTTGCAAAAGACATGGGTATTACTGTCGGATGTAATTGGAAAGATTTCTTATCTGAGAAGGTAGATATCATCATTGAAGCGACTGGTTCAGACGAGGTGTTTCGCGAAATTCGCGAGGAAAAGAACCCCAGAACAGTTCTTGTTCCTGGAACTGTGGCTCATATTACAGCCACTTTAGTGGAAGAAAAAGAAGAACTGATTGCAAAAATGAAATATGAATCCCACAAACGCGACCTCATATTTAATCTGTTACATGATGGGTTGATGGTGGTTGATCAATACGGCAAGGTTATCATCTACAATAAAAGTGCTGAAAAAATAGTAGGAATTAAAAAAGCGCATATGCTTGGTCAACATATCTTGGAAAATGTTCCGACAAGCAGACTGCAAGATGTGATACATACGCAAAAAGTAGAGAAAAACAAAGAAATGCTACTTGAAAACGGTAAAAAAATCATTACAACAAGATCTCCTCTTATTGATGAGGATGGGAGGGTAATTGGTGCATTTGCTGTTTTCAAGGACATCACAGAAGTTATGAACCTTGCAGAGGAAGTGACAAACCTTAAAGGAATTCAAACCATGCTGGAAGCGATCATTCAGTCGTCTGATGAAGCAATTTCTGTGGTCGATGAATTTGGCAGAGGTTTAATGATAAATCCTGCATACTCAAGGTTGACTGGACTTGAAGAACAACAAGTCATAGGTAAGCCTGCAACAGCAGATATTTATGAAGGTGACAGTATGCATATGAAGGTACTGGAAACTAGAAGAGCTGTTCGTGGTGTGAACTTAAAAGTAGGGCCGTCTAAAAAAGAAGTCATTGTAAACGTCGCACCAATAATAGTGGATGGGAAGTTAAAAGGCAGTGTGGGTGTTATCCACGATGTCTCTGAAATACAGACGCTTACCACTGAGTTGGACCGGGCAAGACAGATTATCAGAACACTCGAAGCGAAGTACTCTTTTGAGGATATTATCGGATCTTCTGAAGAAATGAGCCTTGCCATTGAACAAGCAAAACTTGGGGCGAAAACACCAGCAACTGTTTTATTGCGCGGGGAGTCCGGCACAGGGAAAGAACTTTTTGCCCACGCTATTCATAACGCAAGCAGCCGCAAATATAACAAATTTATCAGAGTTAATTGTGCTGCTCTTTCTGAATCTTTATTGGAAAGTGAATTGTTCGGTTATGAAGAAGGTGCATTTTCCGGTGCCAAGCGAGGCGGGAAAAAAGGGCTATTTGAAGAAGCGAATAACGGTAGTATTTTCCTCGATGAGATTGGAGAATTATCTGCCAATACTCAAGCAAAACTATTAAGGGTTCTGCAAGAAAATGAAATCATACGCGTCGGTGGAACAAAAGCAATTACCATTAACGTCAGAGTGATTGCTGCCACAAATGTTAATCTTGAAAAAGGGATTGCGGACGGGTCATTCCGTGAGGATCTTTATTATCGTTTAAACAGAATGCCTATCCATATTCCTCCACTACGTAAAAGAAAAGAAGATATTGAAGCGTTAAGTGAACATCTTATTAGAAAAATAAATCAAGATTACGGAAGAAATGTAGAAGGATTAACTCCACGAGCGATCAACCACCTTGCTGCTTACGATTGGCCGGGTAATGTTAGAGAGCTTGAGAATGTCCTCGGACGAGCCATAATCTTTATGACGTTTAATGAAGTGTTTATTGACAAGGAACATATTCCGGACTTGGCCATCAGTGGCGATAAAGTAATACAGGAATCTGCAGAAACAGTTTCTAGTGATTACACTTTAGCTGAAATGTTGGAAGGGTACGAAGCGAAAATTATCCAAAAAATATTAAAGAAGAATAAAGGTAACAAGACAAAGACTGCTAGAGAGCTCGGAGTATCGATTAGAAATCTTTATTATAAAATGGAGAAATTCATGATTGATTAATGATGCATGCAAAAAACTGCATGGTATGAAAAATATTGCTTGATGGCAAGGGGTAAAATGAAGCGTTTTCACAAAAAACAAGTTGGCACGCTTCTTGCATAGATAAAATTGGCGTAGAAAGGAAGGGTTGAGAAAATGAAACTAGAGGAACTTATCACCAAAGCAACCCAGCTCACTTCTAAAGTGGTAGCAATTGCAGCAGCCGAAGATGAAGAAGTGATCGAAGCGGTTTCTCATGCCTTAAACAAGCAGTTGGCTTCCTTTATTCTGTTTGGACATGAGGAGAAAATACTATCATTACTGAAAGAGCACAATGTGGATCCATCTCACCATGCACTGAAAATAGTTTCTGCTGATGGTGCTAAGAAGGCATCAGAACTTGCTGTAAAAGCTGTTTCTAGCGGCGAAGCAGATGTATTGATGAAAGGAAATGTTCCAACAGCAACCATTCTTAAAGAAGTGTTAAACAAAGAGTACGGGTTGCGGACGGGCAATGTGTTATCCCATGTTGCCGCATTTGAAGTGCCGGGATATGAACAATTACTATTTGTAA
Organism: Bacillus sp. CHD6a; assembly: GCF_001293645.1. GTDB lineage: Bacteria > Bacillota > Bacilli > Bacillales > Bacillaceae_I > Sutcliffiella_A. The sequence continues at coordinate 25,842 of NZ_LBMD01000021.1, read as the reverse complement.
CAGATGCAGCAATGAATGTGGCACCAGATCTTCAACAAAAAGTGCAGATTGTTCAAAACTCTGTCCAGGTCGCAAGAGCACTAGGGATTGAACTCCCGAAAGTTGCGCCACTCGCTGCCGTAGAGGTAGTAAACCCTGCGATGCAAGCTACGGTGGATGCAGCCCTTCTAACACAAATGAATAATAGAGGTCAAATAAAGGACTGCCTCATTGATGGTCCACTAGCTTTGGATAACGCCGTTTCCGCGCTTGCTGCTGAACATAAGGGAATTCAAAGTGACGTGGCAGGACAAGCGGATATCTTGTTTGTTCCGACCATTGAAGTTGGAAATGTCTTATATAAATCATTAATCTATTTTGCAAAAGCAAAAGTCGGAGCAATCATTGCCGGCGCAAAAGCACCGATAGTGTTAACATCCAGAGCTGACTCAGCAGAGAGTAAACTAAACTCACTAGCCCTTGCAGTTTGTTCTGTGAAATAAATCAAAGTTCATAAAAAACATAGCTGTTGATTGGAGAAAAGGGCGGAGACTACGCAGGCGTAGCTGAGGAGGCTCACGTCAGCCCCTAGGAAAGCGCAACCTTTATCGGAAATCAACAGCGGTGTAGAACAAATTTCTAAAACTAAAAATCATTTACTATCTTGGGGAGGAATTTTATCATGGAAATTTTCAAATATATGGAGACTTACGACTACGAGCAATTGGTGATTTGCCAAGACAAACAATCAGGACTAAAAGCAATCATAGCTATTCACGATACTACACTTGGGCCAGCACTTGGCGGAACACGCATGTGGACTTACGCAAACGAGGGTGCAGCTATTGAAGATGCACTTCGTCTTGCAAAAGGAATGACATACAAAAACGCTGCAGCTGGATTAAACCTCGGTGGGGGAAAAACAGTTATCATCGGTGACCCACGCACTGACAAGAACGAAGAAATGTTCCGTGCTTTCGGCCGTTACATCCAAGGATTGAACGGACGTTATATTACAGCAGAAGATGTTGGTACAACTGTAGCAGACATGGACTTGATCTATGAAGAAACAGACTATGTAACAGGTGTATCGCCTGCTTTCGGTTCTTCCGGTAACCCATCTCCAGTAACAGCATTCGGAGTATACAGAGGAATGAAAGCTGCAGCGAAAGAAGCATTTGGTACAGATTCATTAGAAGGTAAAGTAGTAGCTGTTCAAGGTGTAGGTAACGTGGCATTCACCCTTTGCCGTCATCTTCACGAAGAAGGTGCTCAGCTTATCGTAACAGATATCAATAAAGAAGCGGTTAACCGTGCAGTAGAAGAGTTCGGTGCAAGAGCAGTAGACATCAACGACATCTACAGTGTAGACTGCGACATCTATGCACCATGTGCACTTGGAGCAACAATCAATGACGAAACGATTCCTCAATTAAAAGCAAAAGTTATCGCTGGTGCAGCTAATAACCAGTTGCTTGATACAAAACATGGAGATATCATCCACGAAATGGGTATCGTTTATGCTCCTGATTATGTAATCAATGCTGGTGGTGTAATTAACGTAGCGGATGAGCTATACGGTTACAACCGTGAACGTGCAATGAAAAAAGTAGAAGGAATCTACGACAACATTGAGAGAGTAATAGAAATTGCAAAGCGTGACGGTATACCGACTTACCGTGCAGCTGATCGTCTTGCTGAAGAGCGTATTGAAAGAATGAAAAATTCTCGCAGTCAATTTTTACAAAATGGACATCATATTTTAAGCCGTCGTAACGGACGCTAATATAAATATTAAGTTTCTCAGAAGGGGCAAACGGGCTGATGATGAATTCTCTCGTTTGCCGTCCGTCTGAAATGGAGGTTTCAACAGTGTTAGAAAAGGAATATCGCATACTTGTCATCAATCCAGGATCTACATCAACGAAAATCGGCGTATTTGATAATGAACGTTCTGTATTTGAAAAAACTTTACGTCACGATAGCGAAACGATTAATTCCTTTGCAAGTATCTATGATCAATATGAATTCAGAAAAACAACCATTCTTGAGACATTAGATCAAGAAGGCATCAACATTTCCAAACTTAGTGCAGTATGTGGCCGCGGTGGGCTTCTTCGTCCAATTGAAGGTGGAACATACTCCGTTAATAAAGAAATGTTACATGATTTAAAGATCGGTTTTGCTGGTCAGCATGCATCTAATCTTGGGGGAATTATCGCCTATGAAATCGCTACCGGACTGAATATCCCGTCTTTCATCGTTGACCCGGTAGTAGTAGACGAACTGTCTGACATCGCTCGTATATCAGGATTTTCTCTAATTGAGCGCAAAAGTATTTTCCACGCTTTGAATCAAAAAGCGGTTGCGCGCAGGGTAGCCAAAGATCTTGGAAAAAAATATGAAGAGCTAAATCTGATTGTTACTCACATGGGTGGAGGTATCACTGTTGGGACACACGTTGGAGGTCGAGTAGTTGATGTGAACAACGGCCTTCATGGAGACGGCCCGTTCAGTCCCGAACGTGCTGGAACGGTCCCTGCTGGTGATCTTGTATCGTTATGCTTCTCAGGTGATCACTATCGTGATGAAATAATGAAAAAGCTTGTAGGACAAGGTGGCCTTGTTGGATACCTTGGCACTAATGATGCAGTGAAAGTGGAACAAATGATTGAAGCAGGCGATGAAAAGGCCGCTCTAGTATACGATGCAATGGCATATCAAGTTGCCAAAGAAATCGGTTCCGCAAGTGCAGTACTGGCAGGAAAAGTAGATGCCATCATTTTGACAGGTGGACTTGCTTACGGAAAAGGGTTTGTTAAACAGATTTCCGAGCGCATTAGCTGGATTGCAGACGTTATCGTACAACCAGGGGAAAACGAACTACAAGCTCTTACAGAAGGAGCACTTCGCGTATTACGTGGAGAGGAAGTAGCAAAAGTATATCCTGGAACGGTTGTAGACACAAAAGTAGTACAGAGCTAGAAGGGAGCAAGGAATAATGGCACAAGAATATGATTTAGTCATCCTAGGTGGCGGAACAGGCGGGTATGTCGCGGCTATTCGTGCATCTCAACTTGGCTTAAAAACAGCAGTGGTAGAAAAGAAAAAAATTGGGGGAACATGCCTTCATGCAGGATGTATCCCAAGTAAAGCATTACTTCGCAGTGCAGAAGTATTTGCGCAAACGAAGAACAGTGAAGAGTTCGGGGTAATCTCAGGAGAAGTAAAACTAGACTTCTTCAAAGTACAAGAACGCAAACAAAAAATCATCGACCAGCTTCACGGCGGTGTGCAACATCTAATGAAGCAAGGTAAAATCGATGTATTTTACGGAACAGGCCGTATCTTAGGACCTTCCATTTTCTCTCCAATGCCAGGAACAATCTCTGTTGAGTTTGAAAATGGTGATGAGAATGAAATGTTAATCCCAAAGAACGTTATTGTAGCAACTGGTTCTCGTCCACGTTCTCTACCTGGACTTGAAATTGATGGAACACAAGTCATGACTTCTGATGAAGCATTATCATTAGAAGAACTTCCTAAATCAATTATCATCGTTGGTGGAGGCGTAATCGGAATCGAGTGGGCGTCCATGTTAGATGATTTCGGAGTAGAGGTAACGGTACTGGAGTATGCAGATCGTGTATTACCAACAGAAGATAAAGAAGTATCCAAAGAAATGCAACGTCTATTGAAAAAGCGCGGCATCAAAGTAGTGACAAGTGCGAAGGTTCTTTCAGATACACTGGAAACAGCAGAGGGAACGGTTACAATTAAAGCCGAGCATAAAGGAGAAGAAAAATCCTTTACGGCTGAGAAAATGCTAGTATCCGTTGGCCGTCAAGCTAACGTAGAAGGCATTGGTCTTGAAAATACAGACATTCAAGTAGAAAAAGGTTTCATTAAAACAAATGACTTTTTCCAAACAAAAGAATCCCACATCTATGCAATTGGTGATGTAATCGGTGGTTTACAGCTTGCACACGTTGCTTCACACGAAGGAATAGTAGCAGTGGAACATATGGCAAATGAAAATCCTGCTCCAATCGATTATTCCATGATTTCAAAATGTGTGTACTCAAGTCCTGAAGTGGCATCTGTCGGTTACACGGAAGAAGAAGCAAAAGAAAAAGGCTTCAACGTGAAAACTGGCAAATTCTCTTTCCGTGCTATCGGAAAAGCACTTGTTTATGGTGAATCTGATGGGTTTGTGAAACTAGTAGTGAATAAAGAAAACGATGATATCCTAGGTGTTCACATGATTGGACCGCATGTTACAGATATGATTTCTGAAGCTGGCCTTGCGCGCGTCCTTGATGCTACACCTTGGGAAATCGGACACACCATCCACCCTCATCCATCCCTGTCCGAAGCAATCGGCGAAGCAGCTCTTGCAGTAGATGGAAAAGCAATACATTCTTAAAAATTGCAAGAAGGAATGTTGATTGAAGCGGAAGGCACGAGACTCCTCGAAAATGCTACGCATTTTCTTCGTGCGATGTCTTGCTGTCGAAGCATTCCTTGTCCTGCGGGAGGAAGGGACATGGGAGACCCCGGAAGGCGAAGCCTGAGGAGGCTCCCGGACCGCCCGCGGAAAGCGAGTGCCTGCAGCGGAAATCAACAGCCTACATCGATATTGATTTAATTGTTAGAGGAGCTACATGCTCCCAACTCTCTACATATAGGAGGTAAACTTAAATGGCAGAAAATCGTCACCAAGCTTTAGGGCTTACAGATGAAAACGTACTAGAAATGTTTGAAACAATGTTATTAGCTCGCCGCATTGACGAGCGCATGTGGTTACTTAACCGTGCAGGAAAAATTCCATTCGTAATCTCCTGCCAAGGTCAAGAAGCAGCTCAAGTAGGAGCGGCATTCGCTCTAGATCGCGAAAAAGATTACGTACTACCATACTACCGCGACATGGGTGTTGTACTTACTTTTGGTATGACAGCAACGGAATTAATGCTTTCCGGTTTCGCAAAAGCAGAAGATCCAAACTCAGGCGGACGTCAAATGCCAGGTCACTTTGGTCAAAAGAAAAACCGCATCGTAACTGGTTCTTCCCCTGTAACAACACAAGTACCACACGCAGTTGGAGTGGCACTTGGTGGGCGTTTAGAAGGAAAAGACCTTTGTACGTTTGTAACATTTGGTGAAGGTTCATCCAACCAAGGGGACTTCCATGAAGGCGCTAACTATGCAGCGGTACACAAGCTGCCAGTAATCTTCATGTGCGAAAACAACAAATATGCAATTTCTGTTCCTTATGAAAAACAAGTGGCATGTGAGAAAATCTCAGACCGTGCATTAGGATACGGAATGCCTGGTATCACTATTGACGGAAACGACCCGCTTGAAGTATATGCAGCGGTTAAAGAAGCAGCAGACCGTGGACGTCGTGGCGAAGGCCCTACACTTGTTGAGGCTATCTCTTACCGTCTGACTCCTCACTCCAGTGATGACGACGATCGTGCATACCGTGAGCGTGACGAAGTGGCAGCAGCAAAAGCGAATGACCCAATCATCAGCTTTGCAGCTTACTTAAAAGAGGCTGGCGTATTAACAGATGAAAAAGAAAAAGAAATGAACGATAAAATTGCAAAAGAAGTAAACGAAGCAACAGAATACGCAGAAAATGCTCCATATGCAGATGCTGAATCCGCAATGAAGCATGTCTACGCAGAGTAAGGGGGAACCATCATGGCAGTTATTTCTTATATAGATGCAGTAACAATGGCCATCCGTGAAGAGATGGAACGAGATTCTAAAGTATTTGTGCTTGGGGAAGACGTAGGAAGAAAAGGTGGAGTTTTTAAAGCGACTACCGGTCTTTACGATCAATTTGGTGAAGACAAAGTTATCGACACGCCACTTGCTGAATCAGCAATCGCTGGTGTGGCAATCGGTGCAGCAATGTACGGTATGCGTCCAATTGCAGAAATGCAGTTCGCGGACTTCATCATGCCTGCAGTTAACCAAATTATCTCCGAAGCGGCGAAAATCCGTTACCGTTCTAACAACGACTGGACTTGTCCATTAGTTGTACGTGCGCCATACGGAGGGGGAGTTCACGGTGCCCTTTACCACTCTCAATCAGTTGAGGCAGTGTTCGCGAACCAACCTGGTTTAAAAATTGTCATGCCTTCTACTCCTTATGATGTAAAAGGATTATTGAAAGCGGCAATCCGTGACGAAGATCCAGTATTATTCTTTGAACACAAACGTGCATACCGCCTGATTAAAGGCGAAGTGCCGACAGATGATTACGTACTACCAATCGGTAAAGCGGATGTAAAACGTGAGGGTGAAGACATCACAGTTATCACATATGGTTTATGTGTACACTTTGCACTTCAAGCAGCAGAGCGTCTTGCACAAGACGGAATCTCCGCACACATTCTTGACCTGCGTACGGTTTACCCACTTGATAAGGAAGCAATCGTGGAAGCTGCTTCCAAAACAGGAAAAGTACTTCTACTTACAGAGGATACAAAAGAAGGAAGCATCATGAGTGAAGTATCTGCCATCATCGCAGAAAACTGCTTATTCGACCTTGATGCACCAATCATGCGTCTTGCTGGACCAGACGTGCCTGCAATGCCATATGCTCCAACAATGGAAAAATACTTCATGGTCAACCCAGACAAAGTAGAAAAAGCGATGCGTGAGCTTGCTCAATACTAAAACCTGATTTTTAAGTGGAAGAGTGAAAGAATGGTAATGTTGAGTTTCCTGCGGTTGATTGTAGTGGAAGGAGCTTGACTCCTGCGGGAGGAAGGGACATGGGAGACCCCGCAAGGCGTAGCCTGAGGAGGCTCCCGGACCGCCCGCGGAAAGCAAGCTCCTGGAACGGAGATCAACTGCAGAGTTCAACAGAGCCAACCGATTAAAGGAGGTTCTCATCATGGCAGTAGAAAAAATTACAATGCCACAGCTTGGAGAAAGCGTAACCGAAGGAACAATTAGCCGCTGGATCGTAAGCGTAGGCGACAAAGTAAACAAATACGACCCTCTTGCAGAGGTCATGACAGATAAAGTTAACGCAGAAATCCCTTCTTCATTTACAGGAACAATCAAGGAACTTGTAGCAGAAGATGGTGATACATTAGCAGTTGGAGAGATCATCTGCTATATCGAAACAGAAGGCGGCGGAGAAGCAAAAGCTACTTCTGACGCACCAAAAGAGGGAAGTGCACCTGCACCTGCAGCGAAATCTGAAGCACCAACAGCACCAGCTGTAGAAGATGATGCAGACGCACCAAACAAACGTCGCTACTCTCCAGCGGTTCTTCGTCTTGCACAAGAAAACAATGTAGATCTTGAGCAAGTAAAAGGAAGCGGCGCAGGCGGACGTATTACAAGAAAAGACATCCAAGCGGTGATCGATTCCGGTAACATTCCTACTGCAGCTTCCAAACCTGCAGCTACTCAAGCTCCAGCAGTGGAAGCTCCAAAGGCTGCGCCTGCAGCATCAACTGCTCCATCTGCACCGGTAGCAGCAAGTGCACCAAAAGCGGCTCAACCAGTAAACGTACCAGTGGAAGCAGGCGACATCGAAATCCCTGTAACAGGTGTACGTAAAGCAATCGCTGCAAACATGCTGCGTAGCAAGCACGAAGCGCCACATGCTTGGACGATGATTGAAGTGGACGCAACAAACCTTGTAGAATACCGCAACTCCTTGAAGAGCGAGTTCAAGAAAAAAGAAGGCTACAACCTAACTTTCTTCGCATTCTTCGTAAAAGCGGTAGCGCAAGCATTGAAAGAATTCCCACAAATCAATTCCATGTGGGCTGGCGACAAAATCGTTCAGAAGAAAGACATCAATATTTCAATCGCCGTTGCAACAGATGACGCACTTTATGTGCCGGTTATCCGCAACGCTGATGAGAAGACAATCAAAGGCATTGCTCGTGAAATTACAGATCTTGCCAACAAAGTTCGTGCTGGTAAATTAACATCTGCAGAGATGCAAGGTGGAACATTTACTGTCAACAACACTGGTTCATTCGGTTCTGTACAATCACAAGGAATCATCAACTACCCACAAGCAGCCATCCTGCAAGTGGAATCCATCGTGAAACGTCCAGTAGTAATGGACCACGGCATGATTGCTGTTCGCGACATGGTAAACCTATGTATGTCTCTGGATCACCGTGTACTTGATGGTCTGGTATGCGGACGCTTCCTAGCTCGCGTTAAAGAAATCATTGAGAAAATGTCTAAAGATAATACTTCTATTTATTAATAGGTAAGGTATTTGTGGAAACCGATAAGGTCCTTCTAAAGGGAGGGCTTTGTCGGTTTTTTTGTTTTAGCCCGATTACTTGTGAAAATCGCCCGTTTTTTCGAAATATCGCCCGATTGCAGTTCAAAATCGCCCGTAAATTTAAATTTTCGCCCGTTTTTTCGAAATATCGCCCGAAAGACCTTTAGAATCGCCCGAAAAGTTTTGATCGCCATTTTGGACGGCCGTTTTTTTAAATGTCCTACAGACAAGTGGACGTATTTCCTGGTGGACCAACATACAATGGTTGCAGGCAACTAAATAACTTTATTCAGGGGAGGCAGTCCATGAAAGCTGTTGTGTATACCAAATATGGTCCACCAGAGGTCCTTCAAATAAAAGAGGTCGATAAACCAGTTCCAAAAGATAATGAAATTCTAATTAAAGTAGTAGCGACAGCTGTTAATGCCGCAGATTGGCGATTAAGAAAGGCGGATCCGGTTGCAGTGAAATTGTTCTTTGGGCTCACTCGTCCAAAGAAATCCATTCTTGGCGGAGTAATGGCAGGAATAGTTGAGTCAGTTGGAAGTAGAGTGACTCGATTTAAAGCAGGGGACCAGGTTTTTGGATCTACAGGGATGAGCTTAGGTACTTACGCAGAATTTGTATGTCTTCCAGAAAATGGAGTTGTCGTATTAAAACCACACAATTTAAGCTATGTTCAAGCGGCCACTGTTCCATTCGGAGGGCACACTGCCATTCATTTTCTAAGAAAAGCAAATATACAATCACGGCAAAAAATTCTCATTTACGGGGCATCAGGTGCAGTCGGTACAGCGGCCATTCAACTAGCCAAACTATACGGTGCTGAAGTTACTGGGGTATGTAGCACAACTAATGTCGAAATGGTTAAATCTTTAGGGGCAGATAAAGTAATTGACTATACCAAAGAGGAAATCGGCGGAGAAATTTATGATGTCATTTTTGATACTGTAGGGAAAATTCCTTATGAAGCGGTCAAGAAAACTCTTAAGAAAAAAGGAACCTGGATTCTTGGCGCAGCAGGAGCTACTCAGATGGTGCAGGGGTATTGGAGTGGCATGGCACGCGGCTATAAAATAATTTCCGGTGTTGCATTGGAAAAAGAAGACGACATCAGGTTTTTGAAAGAACTTATTGAAAAAGGCAAGTATAAAGCAGTTATTGATAAAAGCTATCCGTTGGAACAATTGTCTGTTGCTCACAATTATGTGGAAAAGGGACACAAAAAAGGAAATGTTGGGGTTATTGTTGATGAAAACTACGATTGATAAGAATTTAAAAAGGGAGTAGGAACCGCTATGTATCCTACTCCCTTTTTTAGTTATTCTATTAACTTGTCGTCAAGAACATCCCATCCAACTCTCGCATCTTATCATAAGCATCCAAAAGGTGAGCAGGTACAACCGTTCTTCCAAATACCCACGCATTTTTTTCAATTTGACGCATCATGATTTCCTTTTCATCTTCCCCACCATACATTAAGATTCTTAAGTCATGCTTGTTTTTCTTAAAATCCAGGTAATAGCCGACTTCATGAAAAAGTATGAGTTTTACAAAGTTTTCGTCGGATTCTCTAATTTTATGATTTATTTTGGCTTTGTACCCATTGATCTGCAAATAATTGAATTTAATCGTGTTAGTGGAGATGTTAAAACTCATTGGTGCTTTCATGTTATTGTCAAATTCAAAGTTTATATCTAAACCAAGCTCCTCTAATGTTTCATTGATTATGTTTTCAATATTCCATATGTATAACATCGCTACCAATCACTACCTTTTTTTGAAACTAGCATTTATATAGTAAGTATAGTTTTTTTGACGGGTGAATACCACCGAAAAATAAGTAATTCCAATGCTTTCTTTATTTGCCGTGCCAACATAACTATATTAAAATAAATATATGAACTTTTTAAAAATTTAAATTTGTAAGCGATTACGTAATTAAGGGAACGAGGGGATAAAGATGAGTAGATTAAAAGAAATGAAAAACAATAGTTTCCCGAAAGTGACAATGGAAGAATGGGCTGAGCAGGCAGAAAAAGCGTTAAAGGGGAAGCCTGTATCCAAGCTAAATACCGTTACATATGAAGGCATTACACGTAACCCGGTATATACTGAAGATGATAGAAATAATGCATCCAAACAATTAATAGAAAATGCAGATTGGACAGTCAGCCAGCAATTATATGGATCTGATTCATTTGCAGAATTAAATGCTCAACTGAAAGCGGAACTAGAAAGCGGCTTGCAATCCATTCATTTTGCCTCTTATCCATCAACAGAAGCTAATGCATTAATGATAAAAGACCAAACAAACTTAAAGACTTTATTAAATAATATTTCATTAAATGACATAACACTCCAAGTACATGCAGGCCCCTGTGCCACAACGTTCATCAATGCGTTAATTGATAGTCAGTTGGAAACGAAGAGTATGCAAGGAATCATTGGAGCTGATCCAATTGGCGAGCTTGCAGCAATAGGATCACTGAATCAGCCATTGGAGCAGTATTATGATGAAATGAAATCCAATATCGAATGGAAGGAAAACAATGCTCCAAAACTTAAAACAGTGTGGATTCAGTCCAATGCTTACCACTGCGGGGGCGCCAATGCCGTGCAGGAACTCACAGCTGTTATGGCAACAGCAGTTGAATACTTACAGGCGCTTATGAACAGAGGGATGTCCATTGAAGAGGCTTCCCAGGAAATAGCATTTACTTTTCCTGTTGGAAGTGACTTTTTCTTGGAACTTAGCAAGCTGAGGGCGGCAAGAGTGCTATGGGCAAATATTGTGGAGGCTTTTGGAGGGAATGAAAAAGCACAGATAATGACATTACATGCAACAACCTCCATGTTCACAAAGTCAAATTTAGATCCGTATGTCAATATGCTGCGGACAACAACAGAGGCACTCTCTGCAGCAGTTGGGGGAGCAGATAGTTTGAATGTGGACAGCTACCTGCAAGGTGAGGACGCATTCTCACGAAGAATTGCCAGAAATACTCACTTTATTTTAAAAGAAGAGAGCTTTTTAGACAAAGTTGTGGATCCAGCAGCAGGCTCATTTTATGTCGAAAAGCTAACAAATCAATTAGCTGATGAGGCATGGAAGTTGTTTCAGGAGCTGGACAAGCTTGGGGGAATAATGGAAGCTCTGCGAACGAATTTCCTTCAAGACCGTATTGCGGAGATAAAAGAAAAGCGTCTTAAGGATGTCCAAAGCAGGAAAAAAGTGTTGGTGGGTATCAATATGTTTGCCAATCTTCAAGAGGAGTTAAAGTGGCAAATAAGCACAAAACGTACCAAAGAAAATGAGCATGCTCCAGAAAAAATACAGGCGATTCAACCCCTAAGGCTATCTGAAGCCTTTGAACGCTTACGTTACCAAGCGAAGTTGTATCAGGAAACACAGGGGACAGCGCCAAAAGTTACCTTGATTAACCTTGGTTCATTAGCATCACACAAGCCACGAACTGACTTTGCTTCAGGCTTTTTCCAAGTAGGAGGACTTCAGCCTGTAGTCAGCCCAAGCTTTGAAAATGCTAAAGAAATGGTGGAGTGGGTATCTGATCAAAACATAACTGGATATGTATGCATTTGTGGCAGTGATGACACTTATGAAGAGTTGTTAAATGCAGCGATTATGGCTGTCCATTCGCCAAACCGTAAAGTATTGGTTGCTGGATTGCCTGATGCAACTCGTCAAAAAGAGCTGCAGGAAACAGGAGTTGTTGATTTTATCCATATGCGCTCCAACTGTTATGAGCAATTAATAAAGATACACCAAGAAATGGGGTTGACCGACAATGAAGCCTGACTTTTCAACTAAAACACTAAATAAGGAAACCACAGCTAATCAAGTGCCACTTTCCAACGAAGCGGTGGAAGAACTATTTTATGAAACTAATGAACAGATTAAATTGAAAGCAAATTACACAAAGGCCGACTTGGATGGAGCCGATCACTTAGAAACTCTTCCAGGTATTGCACCGTATGTGCGTGGACCTTATCCTACGATGTATGTTAACCGTCCATGGACGATTCGTCAGTATGCCGGTTTCTCGACAGCAGAAGAGAGCAATGCATTTTATAGAAGAAATTTGGAAATGGGGCAAAAAGGGTTGTCGGTTGCCTTTGACCTTGCTACACACCGTGGCTATGATTCTGATCATCCGCGTGTAGAAGGGGATGTTGGAAAAGCTGGTGTTGCTATTGATTCCATTCTCGATATGAAGGTGCTTTTTGATGGAATTCCATTGGATAAAATGTCTGTGTCGATGACGATGAATGGTGCGGTCCTGCCGATTATGGCTTTTTACATCGTTACGGCGGAGGAACAAGGGGTAAGTCCAGAGAAGCTTTCTGGGACTATTCAGAATGATATTTTAAAAGAATATATGGTTCGTAATACGTATATTTATCCTCCTGAGATGTCGATGCGAATTATCGGAGATATTTTTGCATACACGTCCCAGCATATGCCGAAGTTTAATAGTATCAGTATTTCTGGCTACCATATGCAAGAAGCGGGAGCGCCTGCTGATATTGAGCTTGCCTATACGCTTGCTGACGGCCTGGAATACGTGAGAACAGGATTGGAAGCTGGCATTGATATTGATAAGTTTGCGCCAAGACTATCATTCTTCTGGGCAATAGGTATGAACTTTTTTATGGAAGTGGCAAAAATGCGTGCCGCTCGATTTATCTGGGCGAAAATGATGAAGGAGTTTGCACCTCAAAATTCAAAGTCTATGGCCTTAAGGACCCATTCACAAACGTCTGGATGGAGCTTAACCGAACAGGATCCATTTAATAATGTGACGCGTACCTGCATTGAGGCTTTAGCGGCTGCCAATGGGCATACACAATCCTTGCACACCAACGCATTGGATGAAGCCATTGCACTACCTACGGACTTTTCCGCACGTATTGCTCGTAATACACAGTTGTATTTGCAGGAGGAAACGGAGATAACCAAAGTAATTGATCCTTGGGCTGGTTCTTACTATGTGGAAACCTTGACAAAGGAATTGATTGATAAAGCTTGGGCACATATTGAAGAAATAGAAGAGCTTGGTGGTATGGCAAAAGCGATTGAAACTGGATTACCGAAGATGAGAATCGAAGAGGCGTCTGCACGTCGTCAAGCAAAAATCGATTCAGGCAAAGAATCCATCATTGGTGTGAACAAATTCCGTTTGGAAAAAGAAGACATGGCAATAGATGTTTTGGACATTGATAATGCCGAAGTTCGTAAAAAGCAAATCCTTCGTTTGCAAGACCTTCGTGAAAACAGAGATGAAACGGAAGTTATTTCTGCTCTTGAAGCACTGACAGATGCCGCCCGCACAGAGAAAGGCAATCTGCTGGAGCTGGCCGTGGATGCTGCCCGCGCCCGCGCGAGTTTAGGAGAGATTTCAGATGCCATTGAAAAGGTAGCCAATCGCCATCGTGCTGTTATCCGCTCGATCAGCGGCGTATATAGCAGTGAATTTTCCAATGAGGAAGAGATGAAGACTGTGAAGGATAAAATTGAGGAATTTCTTGAGCTTGAAGGAAGAAGACCGAGGATTATGATTGCAAAAATGGGACAGGACGGCCATGACAGGGGGGCAAAAGTCATATCCACGGCATTTGCTGACCTTGGATTCGATGTGGATATCGGACCTCTTTTCCAAACACCTGCAGAAACAGCGCTGCAAGCAGTGGAAAATGACGTGCACGTTATTGGCATCAGTTCCCTTGCTGCCGGGCATAAAACACTTCTTCCACAACTCGTGGAAGAGCTGAAAAAATTGAATCGTGAAGACATCATTGTGGTAATTGGCGGGGTAATCCCAGCGCAGGATTATGAATTCCTCTATAGCAAAGGCGCTTCTGCTATCTTCGGGCCTGGAACGGTTATCCCTCGTGCCGCGGAAAAAGTTCTAGAGGAAATCTACGAACGCCTTGGCTATGAAGAAGTGGAAGAGACGCATGAGTAAAGAGCGTAAACCTCGAAAAAAGGTGCTCAAGAAAGTGGAGCGAAGTACAGCGGATATCATAACAGGTATCCAAGCCGGAGTCCGTTCGGACCTTGCTCAAGCCATCACACTTGTGGAAAGCAATGCAACACGACATTTTCATAAAAGTCAAGAGATTATACAAGAGATCATGCCTTCGACTGGTCGAACTGTCCGCATCGGAATTAGCGGCGTTCCAGGTGCAGGTAAGAGTACTTTTATTGAAGCTTTTGGATTGTATTTGTGCGAGCAGGGCCATAAAGTCGCTGTGCTTGCAGTCGATCCCAGCAGTTCTAAGACAGGTGGAAGTATCTTAGGGGATAAAACCAGAATGGAGCAGCTTGCTAGGCACCCTAAGGCGTTCATCCGTCCTTCTCCTTCTAGTGGAACATTGGGTGGAGTTCATAGGAAAACGCGTGAAAGCATACTTTTATGTGAAGCAGCTGGCTATGATGTAATTTTAGTAGAAACTGTTGGAGTCGGACAAAGTGAAGCCATAGTGCGTGATATGGTCGATTTCTTCTTACTGCTTGTTCTAACAGGTGCGGGCGATGAGTTGCAAGGTATGAAAAAAGGCATTATGGAACTTGTGGATGCGATTGTGGTGAACAAAGCGGATGGAGATAATAAAACAAGAGCCGAGAAAACTGCTCATGAATACAAACAAATCCTTCACTTCTTGCAGCCTGCAACAGAAGGATGGGAAACAAAGACCTTTACTTGTTCCGCTTTGAATAATGTGAATGTTGATAAGACATGGAGAATCGTTCAAGATTTCATGGAAAGAACAAAAGAAGCAGGAGTTTTTGTTGACCGCAGGAATGCACAAAAGAAGACTTGGTTCTATACTTCTTTGAAGGATCAGATTGAGCGGATGTTTTTTGAAGATGAACTAGTGAAAAAGCAGATACCCATGCTAGAGAAGCAAGTAGAAGAAGAAGAAATTTCTGTATCTTTGGCGGTAGAGAAGTTAGTTGGAAGTTACAAACATTAATTAGCGTGCACAAAAAAAAGGAAAGTGAGCATTTCACTTTCCTTCATCTGGGAGTATAGGGGTATGGACATCTAGATGGTACTGATATAATACCCGCCAAATTAGAAAATAAACCTTTTTTGTTTTTTTATTTGAAAAAAATTGGTATGATAAGAGTAGTTTAAAACGTGAGGTGATACAACATGAATATCGATTTTAATATGTTTATGAATGATGTTGTTCGTACTGCCAGAGAAGAAATGGATAATGCTGGTTATGAGCAACTTAGAACGGTAGAAGATGTAGAAGAAGCATTTGGACGTAAAGGAACGACACTTGTAATGGTGAACTCTGTTTGTGGTTGTGCCGGCGGTATCGCTCGTCCAGCTGCAACACATGCGGTGCATTATGACAAGCGCCCAACTCACTTGGTTACGGTATTTGCCGGTCAAGATAAAGAAGCAACGGAGAGAGCACGCGAATATTTCGAAGGCTATCCGCCATCCTCTCCTTCTTTTGCCTTATTGAAGGACGGCAAAATTGTAACGATGGTAGAAAGACACGAAATTGAAGGCCATGCGCCAATGTCTGTTATCACAAAGCTTCAAGGGTATTTTGAAGAGCATTGTGAAGAGCTATAAGATTTAAGAAAATGTCGATTCCAAATATGGGATCGGCATTTTTATGTTGTGTTGAAAATTTATATTTACCGCTAGATCCTCCACCATCAAAGAAATGTAAGAGAAACTAATAGGAATAAAGATTCATTATTTTCGGAATAAAAAGAAAACGGTTGCACATGAGAAAATCGTCATGTTAATATAAATTTGAAAAGGACATCTATGAAAATTATACCAACGTTTGCACATTGAAAAAAAGAGTAGGGGTGTGATATCAAAAGAGACTTATTTTTTTGGAATATTATGAAAGCGTTTGCACAAAAGGGAGAGAGGTATGTTATGAAATTTGAGAACCGAATTGTAAGTTTTGTATTAACAATAATTCTAGCTGTAGCGGTGTTGATTCCGTATACATCTGAACCAGCGCAAGCTCACCATAATGGCACCAATGGAACCATGATGCAGTATTTTGAATGGTATTTGCCAAACGATGGAAATCATTGGAACAGGTTAAGAGACGACGCAGCTAACTTAAAGAGTAAAGGTATAACAGCTGTGTGGATTCCACCTGCTTGGAAGGGGACTTCACAAAATGATGTAGGATATGGAGCGTATGATTTATATGACCTAGGTGAGTTTAACCAAAAAGGTACCATTCGTACAAAATATGGAACCCGCAGCCAGCTTCAGTCTGCAGTGTCATCTTTAAAGAATCAAGGTATTCAGGTATATGGTGACGTCGTCATGAATCATAAAGGTGCAGCAGATGGTACCGAAATGGTAAATGCAGTGGAAGTGAACCGCAGCAACCGAAATCAGGAAACCTCAGGAGAGTATGCAATTGAAGCATGGACAAAGTTTGATTTTCCTGGCCGAGGAAATACGCATTCCAGCTTTAAATGGCGATGGTATCATTTTGATGGGACAGATTGGGATCAGTCCCGTCAGCTTCAAAACAAGATTTATAAGTTTAGAGGAACAGGCAAGGCATGGGACTGGGAAGTCGATACAGAGAATGGTAACTATGACTATCTAATGTATGCAGACGTTGATATGGATCACCCTGAAGTAATTAATGAACTTAGAAACTGGGGTGTTTGGTATACCGATACTCTAAATCTTGATGGATTCAGAATTGATGCAGTGAAACATATAAAATATAGCTTTACGAGAGATTGGCTTACACATGTTCGTAACACCACAGGCAAACCAATGTTTGCAGTGGCAGAGTTTTGGAAAAATGACCTTGGTGCAATTGAAAACTATTTGAATAAAACAAGCTGGAACCATTCGGTTTTTGATGTCCCTCTTCACTATAATTTGTACAATGCATCTAGCAGCGGTGGATATTATGATATGAGAAATATTCTAAATGGTTCTGTCGTGCAAAAGCACCCTAGACATGCGGTCACATTTGTTGATAATCATGATTCCCAGCCTGGGCAAGCATTGGAATCCTTTGTTCAATCATGGTTTAAACCACTAGCATATGCATTAATCCTGACGAGGGAACAAGGTTATCCTTCCGTTTTTTATGGAGATTATAACGGTATCCCAAACAATGGTGTTCCCGCATTAAAAACAAAAATAGACCCGATTTTACAGGCGCGTCAAACTTATGCGTATGGATTACAGCATGACTATTTTGATCATCAAGATATTATCGGATGGACAAGAGAGGGCGACAGTTCTCATCCAAATTCAGGACTTGCCACCATTATGTCAGATGGTCCTGGTGGTGGTAAATGGATGTATGTTGGTAAAAATAAAGCAGGACAAGTCTGGAGAGATATAACAGGGAATAAAACCGGCACCGTCACAATAAACGCAGATGGATGGGGGAATTTCTCTGTTAACGGAGGGTCTGTTTCTGTTTGGGTGAAGCAATAACTGTTCTTCTGGGGGTAGAATAAATAAATGAAGATTGCGCTGCTACATGCGGAAATTAGTGATCTATCATATAACATGTATAAATTAGAAGCGTATGCAACCGTCCCTATTAGCACAATGGATAATAAAGAACCTATGATGAACTATTCAATAGGTGCTCACTCTGACAAAGTCCATTCTACGAATGTAACGGTATTGGGTAATCAAAGAGTTATCAAGTTTGATATCTTGCTAACGAAACATTCAGGATTATTAGCAGAAGGGCTTACTTTTCAATTAAGCCTTTCTTCTTCCTATATAACAGAGGATTATCATATTGGAGGAAGATTTGGAGATATTGTTCTTGAAGAATCAATAATTAAACATCATTTACTATATTTACAACACCTAAAACTAACAGGATCCATTTTGACAACATCTTCGTATAACAAGAAAAGTGTTCGATTTGTATGTTTTAATGAGAGCTACTCACTAATTAGTGAAGCGAGGTTTAAAGAGTACATTCCATATAGCAAGGTAGAACTGTGGGAATATACCGTTAATTTAAACGAAGATAACCTAACAGACAATTTGTTTTTCTATGTAGAGCTAATAGGAGAAAACACTTCTTACAAGGATAATAATTTTCAAAAATTTTACAAGTTGTGGGAACATGTCCCTCGTCTCACATAAGATGAAAAAAGCTACAAAACCAGTTAACTGGATTTTTGTGGCTTTTTTTTTATACAAAACAAAAAATAGCTTACTTCTAATAGAATTTATGATTAATTCTTATATATAAATTAATGTTTCCATGTTTCCCACTTCGTAACAATTATATAATAGGTTAGTAACTTAAGAAATTCTTAAGAAAATTCTTCAATAATACTTAAGATTTACCATATATGATGTGTACATAGAGAAACAATGGTAAGTGGGAGAAGGGTGAGAGATGACGAACTATACGGTATTAGTAGTGGACGATGAGAAGGAAATACGAGATGCAATTGAAATCTATTTAAAAAATGAAGGTGTTAGGGTGTTAAAAGCTCAAGATGGGGTGGAAGCGCTAGAAATGCTGCATGAAAATCAGGTGCATCTCATTTTATTGGATGTCATGATGCCAAGGCTTGATGGGATATCTGCGACGCACAAAATTCGAGAGGAAAAAAACATCCCAATTATCATTCTAAGTGCCAAAAGTGAGGATACCGATAAAATTCTCGGACTGCAAGTGGGAGCAGATGATTATGTAACTAAGCCGTTTAATCCAATGGAGCTTGTTGCAAGAGTGAAGTCGCAGCTCAGGAGGTATGTCTCACTTGGAACATACGAAGGAATTAAAAAAATCATTGATTTGAACGGCCTGACCATTGATAAAGAGTCGAAGGAAGTTACGGTTCAAGGAGATCCGGTCAAGCTTACGCCGATTGAATACAAGATAGTGGAGCTGTTGATGACTAATGCTGGACGAGTATTTTCCATCAATGATATTTACGAAAGGGTATGGAATGAACCGGGCTACAATGCGGAAAATACGGTGGCGGTACATATTCGGAAAATTAGAGAGAAAATAGAGATAGATCCAAAAAATCCAAGATATTTAAAGGTGGTATGGGGGATTGGGTACAAGATGGAGAAATAGAATAATCGCTTTTTTTATGGCACTAACTTTTGTATGTGCGATAAGTGGGAGCTTTTATTTTATCTATAATTTAGATAGGTTTAATCAGGGAAGTTATTTTGAGACGGAAGAATTTCAATATGAGTTACAAGAATATGCCAACTACTTGCTTATAAATGAGTTTGGTTCGATATCAGAGGAAAGTGTGAAAGAAAAGATTGCCGTTTCCATGGAAGAAATAGAAAAACATCGATATAAGTACGGTTCCTTAGATGCGCAGTTGAATAATATCCGCTATCAATATGAAGAAAAAATTCAACTAGCAGAGAATGGTGAAATAAGTGATCAACCTGAAGAGCTCGTTGCAGAAAGAGATGAAGTGTTAGATGATATTCGAAAAAACTTCTCAAGTGATGAGCATGTAGAGAAGAAAGTAAGAGCGGAAAAAGAACAAATAGTGGAAGAGTATTTTGCTAAAGATTCAAACTTTCAATCGTATCCATCAAGGTTTTATGAAGAGCTTCAATACTTTTTTGAACAAGAAGGAGAAATTTATAGCAATACAGGTGTGAAAAAAGCATCAGCAGACCAATTTTTTAGCGAAAACAATATGCAATATGTTACGGAATATATGATTTTTGGGAAGGATTATTTCTATTCTAGTAATTGGCCTTATGAAGACTGGTTATACCAAATAATAGCTGAAGCGAGCGGGGACTTTGAAGGGACAATAGGGGTACCAAAAGAACTGGCTTCGAATAGCGAATTGATGATTGCAATAACTCGTTTTGAAGAAAATAAGCTTTGGTTTTGGAGACTTGGGATAGGATCTTTAATTGCTTTATTGATTTGGTTTGTCGCGATGATAAAAGTTGTTTCCGTATCAAAGGAACGAGGAAAATGGCAAAATCTTTATGACAAAATTCCAATTGACCTTAGCTTTATAGTGCTAGGTTTCTCCGCTTTGTTAGTCGTTTTCAGTCTAATGTGGGTTCATGATTGTATCAATCAGCTAACCTATAGTTCTACTATGTATT
Source organism: Bacillus sp. CHD6a (assembly GCF_001293645.1). Classification (GTDB taxonomy): domain Bacteria; phylum Bacillota; class Bacilli; order Bacillales; family Bacillaceae_I; genus Sutcliffiella_A. The sequence continues at coordinate 5,460 of NZ_LBMD01000021.1, read as the reverse complement.
TAACTGAATTTGTTATAAGTGTGATGATCTCTACAATCCTATGTTTATTCACTTACTTCCAGTTACGCTATATGTCAAATAGTATGAAGCGTAAAACGGACTTCAATCACCTTTGGAAGAATAGTTTATTTTTTATGATTTTAAAAATTTGTAAAAAAGTATATCAACACATCTATGAAGTCGTTAAGGAAGCTTTCCTAAATACAACGACAGGCATCCAAGTATTCATTCTGCTTGCGATAGTCTTTGGACTAGGTTTTGGTTTCTTTATCATTTTCATTGATATAGCATTCTTCCTGCTGTATCTCCTCTTTGCTGTTTTTATAGGGGTGCCGACGTTCATTCTTTTAGTAAAAAGTGTCGGTTATTTCAATAAGATCTCCATCAAAACAGAGGAGATGGCATCAGGTAAATTAGGGGAGCCAATGGAAGTAAAGGGAAATTCCATCCTTGCTAAAATGGCAGCAAACATAAATGTATTGAATCAAGGGGTAAAGGTATCTTTAAACGAGCAGGCAAAAAGTGAGCGCTTGAAAACAGAGCTGATTACAAATGTCAGCCATGATCTTCGAACACCGTTAACCTCGATCATCACTTACACAGAGCTTTTGAAGAAAAACGACCTGACAGCTGAGGACCGGTCCGCTTACCTTGAGATTATTGATAGAAAGTCACAACGATTAAAGGGATTAATTGAAGATTTATTTGAAGTTTCCAAAATGGCGAGCGGGAATATCGAGCTTGTAAAAGAGCGTGTAGATTTAACCCAGCTCCTTCAACAAGCCTTGGCGGAATATGATGATTCATTGAAGGAATCTAATTTACAATTTCGTGTTGCCAACACGGATAAACCTTTATATGCCATGGTAGATGGGCAGAAAATGTGGCGAGTATTTGATAACTTAATAGGTAATATCGTGAAATACTCCCTTGAAAATTCACGAGTATATATACAAGTCCATCAGTTTGAAAACAAAGCGAAAATTACGTTTAAAAATGTATCAAAATACGAGTTGAATGATCAAAGTGAGGAATTATACGAACGCTTTAAAAGAGGGGATACCTCCAGGCATACTGAGGGATCTGGACTAGGTCTTGCTATTGCAAAATCTATCATCGATCTTCATGAAGGAAGTCTGGATATTGAAACGGACGGCGATTTATTCAAAGTGAATATCTGTTTGAGAGTGGTGGAATAGGTGGATTTCACGACAATATATAATGAGCATTATGAAAGAGTGCTTTACGTGAGCTTAGCCGTTATACGCGACCGCCATTTAGCTGAAGACAATGTGCAGGAAACTTTCATAAAGGCGTATAAGAAGTTAGATAGCTTAGAGGAAATGGAAAAAATAGGTGCTTGGCTTTGCGTAATTGCTTCGAGAACAGCTATTGATTTTGTCAGAAGAGAGCGAAAAAACAAAGGATGTCCGATGGAATTGGAGCTGTTAGATTGTCTAGGAAAAGAAGCAGGTCATAACGTGGAAGCAGAAGTGGAAGTGAAACTGTTAAAGGAGCTCCTAGATGAAAAGATGGAAGGATTCACAACGGAAGACAAGAAACTGCTCGGTTTAAAAATGGAAAGAGGACTAAAAGAGCGGGAAATTGCTAAGGCGTTAAAGATGAATCCAGCTACTGTGAAGTCGAAGATCCATAGAGCTCGAAGGAAGTTAAAAGAACAAATGGCAGTAGAATTGAGTGCTTAATCATATTAGTGCAGGGACCACTTTCGTAAAAAGTGCTCCGTGCACTTTTTTTGTAGTGATTTGAATTAATGTTTTACTAGAGAATTCTTACGGGGACAAACTCCAAGGGCATATTTAACGGGTTTAATTATTTTGATTCTCACGTTGATCTCTTTCATCCAATTTTGCAGATATTTCTTCTAGTATCGCTTCAATGTCTTTAGTTTGATCCTCTTCTATCCTTGTTAAGGTAGCGTAGATTTCATTAAATCTTTTGTTCACATCATGCCTGAATAAATAGAATTCCTCGCGAAGTGTGCTAGTAGTACTTGTCAAAGAATGGAGTTCTTCTTTTATCTTGTTCTGTCCTGCAGAAAGCATGAATGTCTTTTCACTAAGCCCGCTAATTTCTTCCTTCATAAGCATTTGATTATCGGCGAGTGTGGAAGTACTCTCGTTAAGTCCGCGAATCTCTTCTTTCATTAGGATTTGATTCTTGGCGAGTGTGGAAGTTTTCTCGTTAAGTCCGCGAATCTCTTCCTTCATTAGCATCTGGTTTTCAGAAAGGATGGAAGTTTTGTCGTTCAACTCACTTAAATCTTTTTTCATGTCATCCTTAAAATCCAACATCCTATTTAAAATCAAATCCAATTTAGCATCTGTGTTCATCTTAAATCACCTCCTTTTTCTAGTTCATTGCAAGTATAACATGAACCTAGACTAATGGAACTATAACAGTAAGTGAATATTTCAGAATAATAAAAATATAAAAATAATATTTATCTTTATTAACTATATTGCATAAATATTAACTTGTGTTAAAATACATTTATTCGAATAAACATACACATTATAATACTTGATTTAAATGTAGGTTTGTTTCATAATTAGAATAAATTTTTTAATTTTTCTGAAAAAAGAACAGGGGGAAATTATTGTGAAAAAATGGTTATTGTATTCATTTATTAGTATTTTAGTAGTAAGCTTGTTGTCCGCTTGTGGAACATCTGATAATGGGGATGAAACGAGTGGAGAAGGTGAAAATGGCAAGAAAGTTTTAGTCATGGGGACTTCCGCTGACTACCCACCATTTGAATATATTGATACGGAAGTTGGAGAAGAGATTATCGGATTTGACGTTGACCTCGCAAAAGCTATTACAGAAGAGCTTGGTTATGAATTGAAAGTGCAAGATATGGACTTTGGAAGTTTAATCACTGCGATGAAATCAGGAAATATTGATCTTATCTTGGCTGGTATGACACCGACAGAAGAGCGTGCAGAACAAGTTGATTTTACAAATGTATATTATACAGCAAATCACATGATTGTTTCATTAGTAGATAGCAATATTACTAGTTTAGAAGATTTAGAAGGTAAAACGGTTGGTGTGCAAATGGGATCGATTCAGTATGACAAAGCGGAAGAAATTGCAGAAGAAGTGACTATCACAATTGAAAACCGCGACCGCATCCCACAAATTGTACAAGATCTAAAAACAGGTCGTTTTGATGCAGCGATCATTGAAGATACAGTGATGAAAGGGTTCATGGAAAAAGATGGTGATTTGACTGGATTCACGCTTGAGTCTGATGAAGAAGGATCTGCGATTGCCCTTCCTAAAGGCAGTGAATTAACAGAGGAATTTAACCGTGTATTAAAAGAGATGGAAGAGAACGGTGAGATGGAAAAGTTAATTAACAAATGGTTTGGTGGAGAAGAGGAATAAGCTTTACGCTATCAAAAGGGTGCAGTATTCCCCTTTTGATTTTCTTGTTATTATGACTGAAAGGACTGGTAGCACTTGACGATAGACTTCTTAGATTTTAGTGCCATCACAGGTTCCATGGATTATATTCTTGCTGGTGTGAAGGTTACGCTTCAAGTCGTATCACTAGCGGGGATACTAGGTTTTATCATAGGAACGCTTTTGGCTTTATGTAAAATTGGTAGAATAAAACTACTTAAAATCTTTGCGGATGTTTATACCTCCATTTTCAGAGGAACACCGCTTGTTCTTCAATTAATGTTAATATTTTTTGGGTTGCCTCAAGCAACAGGTATAACGTTTGAACCAGTAACTGCTGCCATTCTTGCTTTCGGGTTAAACTCAGGGGCATATATCTCTGAGGTAATTCGTGCAGGGATTATGGCTGTCGATAAAGGACAACGAGAAGCAGCTATGGCCCTTGGTGTGCCATATCGCCAAATGATGAAAGACATTATCTTACCTCAAGCATTGAAAAATATTTTACCTGCACTAATGAATGAATATATAACTCTTACAAAAGAATCAGCAATAGTTACGGTTATCGGGGTAATGGATGTTATGAGACGTTCCTTTATGACTGCTTCAAACACGTATGCATATTTGGAATCTTTTATTTTCGCTGGACTTATCTATTACGTACTAGTAATGATTCTGACATTCGTTGGCAAGCTCATTGAAAGGAGAATGAGACGCTATGATTAAAATAGAAGAACTACACAAATCATTTGGCAAGCTAGAAGTGCTAAAAGGAATTTCTACTCAAATAAAAGCCGGGGAAGTAGTGGCAATCATCGGGCCTTCGGGATCTGGTAAATCCACATTACTTCGCTGTATGAATCTATTGGAAGAGCCAACTTCCGGTCACATCTGGATTAAAGACCAAGATGCTACAAATAAGAAAACGAATATTAATAAAGTACGTCAGAACCTTGGGATGGTATTCCAACACTTTCACTTGTTTCCTCACAAGACGGTTCTTGAAAACTTAACCTATGCTCCAGTTTCGGTAAAAGGAATTTCGAAAAAGGAAGCGGAAGCGAAAGGGATGGACTTGCTTGCAAAAGTTGGACTAGCTGAGAAAGCAAAAGAATATCCTAATCGTCTTTCAGGTGGTCAGAAGCAGCGTGTTGCGATTGCCCGCGCACTGTCTATGGACCCGGAAGTTATGTTGTTTGATGAACCAACTTCTGCACTGGATCCAGAAATGGTAAAAGAGGTGCTTGAAGTTATGAAGTCACTAGCGCAAACGGGAATGACGATGGCTATTGTAACACACGAAATGGGCTTTGCACGCGAAGTGGCAGATCGCGTATTATTCCTTGATGATGGAATGTTGGTGGAGGATGCGCCGCCTGCTGAGTTCTTTACAATGCCTAAGTCCGAGCGTGCGAAAGTGTTTTTGGAAAAGATGTTGTAAGTTCAACGAGGGACCAGCTCTATTTTGAGGAGTTGGTTTTCTTTTTTTGGAATGAGGACAATGTTAGCGGAAAAGTAGAAACATTGTCCTCATATGGCGTGAATGAGGACAATGTTAGCGGAAAAGTAGAAACACTGTCCTCATAGGGCGTGAATGAGGACAAAGATAGCGGAAAAGTAAAAACATTGTCCTCATAGGGTGTGAATGAGGACAATGTTAGCTGAAAAGTAAAAACATTGTCCTCATAGGGTGTGAATGAGGACAATGTTAACGAAAATAGAGAAACACTGTCCTCATAGGACGTGAATGAGGACAATGTTAGCGGGAAAAGTAGAAACATTGTCCTCATAGAACGTGAATGAAGACAATATTAGCCAAAAAAGAGAAACATTGTCCTCATAGGGCGTGAATGAGGACAATGTTAACGGGAAAAGTAGAAACCCTGTCCTCATAGGGCGTGAATGAGGACAATGTTAGCGAAAAAAGAGAAACATTGTCCTCATAGAACGTGAATGAAGACAATGTTAGCCAAAAAAGAGAAACCCTGTCCTCATAGTGCGTGAGTGAGGACAATGTTAACGGAAAAA
>NZ_LBMD01000020.1 GCF_001293645.1 Bacillus sp. CHD6a | reverse complement strand
AAATTAATAAAAACTTTACGTTATCAGTTTTTCAGTGGCCTCCTGCGTGCGGGTCTCAAGCTACCGCTACCTTTCACTCCAGTCACATGGGAGTTGTAATTTAACGGTAAAGACCTCCTCGTAAATTATTTCAATTATTTTCTGTCAATATATTGACCTTTTGCACATACGTTATATAATATATTTTATCCAATTAATCCGATTAATCTGATATGGATTATGTGAGAAGTGTAAAGTAGGTGCATAGGTTGTTTTTACAGATATCTGATATATCAAAAGTTTACACACAGCATAATGTTGAAAATAAAGTGCTTTCATCCATAAATGTTGACATACAAGAAGGGGAGTTTGTATCCATTCTTGGGCCATCTGGTTGTGGGAAATCCACCTTGCTTTCCATGGTGGCAGGATTACTAAAACCTACAGAAGGAGAAATCCGACTGAAGGGATTGGTCATTACAAAGCCAGGCAAAGACAGGGGGATGGTATTTCAACAGGCTGCATTATTTCCTTGGATGACGGTGGAAGAGAATGTGCTTTTTGCCATACGTGAAATGAAAAACAAGGAAGAAAGAGAGAAAAGAGCCCTTCATTACTTAAAAATGGTCCAGCTTGGCAGTAACCTTAAGCAGTATCCGCATGAATTATCAGGTGGCATGCAGCAAAGAGTTTCTATTGCCCGGGCACTTGCGATGGACCCGACTGTTCTATTAATGGATGAACCGTTTGGTGCATTAGACGAACAAACGCGGTTGAGACTTCAACAGGAACTAGAAACGATTTGGTTGCAGACGAAGAAAACCGTCTTGTTTGTCACACATAGTATTCATGAATCAATTAAACTGTCTGATCGAATCCTTGTAATGGGAACCCGACCTGGAACCATTATCGCAGACATAAAAGTAGAGGCGGTTCGACCTCGTTTACGGACAAATGAAGAGGTAGCACAGTTAGAGGCACAAATCAGTGCAATGTTAGAAAAAGAGATTGATAAGGTTGTAGAAGAGGAGTTGAGACGATGAAAGCAGGAGTTAAACGACTCATTTTCTTTGCATCCTTATTTATCATTTGGGAAGTGGTGGTGCTCATAATTGGTTGGTCGCCGGCTGTGATGCCGAAACCATCGAATGTAGCTGTGGCGCTATATCAGGGGTTTATGGATAAAACATTGCTCTATGATTTAGCAGCGAGCTTTAAGCGCCTTGGAGTGGGGCTTCTTTTGTCTCTTATTATAGGAACCCTGCTTGGAATTTGGCTTGCGAAGTCGAAGACAGCAGATGAAACAGTGGGGATGCTTGTCCTTGCTCTGCAAAGTGTACCAAGTATTGTGTGGTTGCCTTTAGCAATCATATGGTTCGGTTTTAACGAGACGGCTATCATCTTTATTGTAACGCTTGGTGGAACGCTCGTGATGACAATTAACATGAGGATGGGAATTAAAAGTGTTCCGCCTTTATATATCAAAGCTGCTTCCACAATGGGAGCAAGTGGGGTGGAGATGTTTTGGAAGATTATTTTACCTGCATCCGTTCCATATGCAGTGACAGGCGCAAGGCTTGCATGGGCGTTTGCATGGAGAGCGTTGATGGCAGCAGAATTATTAAGTATGGGACCTGGTCTGGGCTATACATTGAAATATGCAGCTGATTTTGGCCAGATGAGTTTAGTTTTTGGAGTCATCATTATTATTTGCGTGATTGGGTCAGTGGTTGATCTAGTTATCTTCCAGCGTTTTGAGAAAAATGTCATCAAACGGTGGGGCTTGGATTCATAAATATAGAGTATGGGAGGAAAAGAGATGAAAAAAGGTTGGTTGATTTTTAGTGCATTTCTTTTATTAGCAATGGGGGTCCTTTCTGGTTGTGGTTCCAGCACCAGCGGATCTAATGGCAAGGAGAAAGTTGTCATAGGGTATTTTCCAAATATCGATCATGTTCCAGCAATGGTGGCGCGTGAGAAGGCTTTATATGAAGAAGCCCTTGGCGATCAATATGAAGTGGAATACAAAACCTTCCCTGATGGTGGGGCATTTATGACAGCATTGAAAACAGGAGATATTCACGGTGGCTTAGTAGGACCGGGTCCTGCAATGAATAACTACGTAAGCGGAGCAGATGTGAGAGTGGTGGCGGGAGCTTCTTCTGGTGGAACAGTGATCATTGCTAGTAAGGAGAGCGGCATTACATCTATTGAAGGGCTTGATGGTGCTACATTCATTACACCAGGTGTTGGTTGTACGCATGATGTTCAAATGGAAACATTTTTACAAGATTATGGTTTATCTTCTGCCCGTATTGGGGGAAGTATGAAGCATGTAACAGGAAACCCTGCACAATACGCAGGGATGTTTGAAGCAGAAAGTGTAGATGCTGCGGCAGTTCCGGAGCCATGGGCTTCCTTGTTATCCATCGAGCACGGTGCGAACATTCTTGTTGACAGCAAGGATATATCCTTTGGTACTACTCTCCCTAACACAATTTTTGTTACAAGTGGCAAGTTGATTGATGAAAATAAAGATTTGGTACAAAAATTAGTGGATGCACACCAAGAATCAATAGACTTTATTTCGGAGAATCCGGAAGAGGCAAAAGAAATTGCGATTGCTTCTATTAAAGAATTGACAAACCAAGAACTTTCAAAAGAAGTAATTGATTCTGCTTGGGAAAGAATTCGCTTTACTCATGAAGTAGATGCAGAAGTCGTGCAGGAATTCGCAAACTCTTCCTTTGAACTTAAATTCTTGAAAGAAAAGCCTGATTTCAAAGATTTTATTGATTCACAATTTGTTAACTAGCATTTCATAAGAGTGTCGGGCTATAATGGTCTCGACACTTTTTTATGAGTTTGGAGGAATAAATTTGAAAAGAATTTGGCCATTATTGTCACTTGGAATCTTGCTAGCTTTGGCTGGGTGCGGAAGCAGCGAAGTTAATTTAGATGAGGAATTTTCTATGAAGCTTGTTGTAGAAGAATTAGAAGGTGTAAATCAGGACAAACAGGCCTTCTCGAGTTCAGAGCACGAAGGAGAATTTTGGCTGGCTAATTTTATCTTCACCAATTGTGATACAGTTTGTCCACCTATGACAGCAAATATGGCAAGGGTGCAGAGAGAAATGAAGGAAACAGGTGTTGAAGTTCCAATTGTATCTTTTAGTATTGATCCTGAAAATGATACTCCGGAAGCATTAAAGGAATATGGTGACCTATATAAAGCAGATTATCAAGCTTGGGACTTTGTCACAGGATATGATCAGGAAACGGTAGAGCGATTTGCGAATGTTTCGTTTATGGTACCTGCTTCCAAAGAAGAAGGTTCGGATCAGTATATGCATAGCACTAGTATATTCTTGGTGGATAAAGAAGGATTTGTTAGGGAGTCGTACAGTGGATTGGATGTTCCTTTAGAAGAAATTATGGAAGATTTAGAAAAAGTGACGGATTAACATAAGAATTACGTTTTGCCTTGAACACTCATATGATGTCATATGAGTGTTTTATATTTAGAAAAGCATGAAAAAGTATGGGGGAAAACGATGGAGATTACCAAAACTAACTGCCTGTCTAAAGAGGAATATCAAGAAGTGGTTTCGCTGTTAAAAATATGTGAAAGGCATGATTCATTTGATATAGGTGCCTGTCTACATCTATCCATGATACAAAAAGGGGACGACCAGCATCTTGATATTATCTTGACACGCGAGAAAAAAGAATTAGTTGGCTTTTTAGGGTTGTATTCATTTGTTGATCCAAAGAAAGTAGAACTTACAGGAATGATTCATCCTTCCTATCGAAATCAAGGGAAGTTCAGTAGGTTACTAGAACTTGCTAAGCAAATAACGAGGGCAAGGGATGCAAATGAAGTGCTTTTGGTTTGTCCGCTAAAGTCAGACGCTGCCATTCATCTCGCGTCAAAAATGGAAGCGACGTACATGTATACCGAATTTACGATGGAATACAAGGGCATTTATCATAAAAAATACAATTGTCCGGTAAACATGTCCATTAACAAAGCAGGTTTGGCAGAATCACATGTAATTATGAAGCTTTTTTCGGAAGGGTTTGATGTTGCTCCTGAAGATGAAAATGTAAAGAGACTTATTGAGAGTAATTTGACTAAGCTGGGATATGAGCTGATTTTTGTACAGATAGATAACAATCCTATTGCGACAATAACCATAAGTGAAGAGGAGGAATCAATGTATTTAAGCGCATTTACGGTCACTCCATCTCAAAGAGGAAATGGTTATGGTCGTGGCATCTTGGAGATGATCATACGCGACCTTATGGTTAGGTACCCTCAAAAATCAATAAGGTTGCATGTGAACGTGAAAAATGAAGGGGCAATAAGGCTCTATGAGAAAACTGGGTTCAGAATAGTGGATGGGTTTGATTACTATCTAGCCAAGTAAGGGTTTTCATCATTAGTAATGGAAGAGGTGGCAGCAATGGCTACCTCTTGTTCGTTACATTGATTTTTCATGTGAAGGTGATGAAAGTTGTTGTTTCGGAAGGTAATGTTCAACGAGTTGATCAAGGTAGTTAATTTTTTCAAGCGCAAGGTTTTTATCGATTTGTTTATAGTGGTGGTTTCCGCCTTTTTCTTCATCCATTTCATCCGCTAGCTTTACTACTTTTTGTAATGGACTTCTTTTAACGTCTATTTCAGGCAGGTAGGAATCTGTATGCAAAAGGATAGCTACAGCAATTTTCTTGGCGTTCTGTGGATTTTCTCCTAAGCGAATTAACAATTTGTGAGCGCGCTCTGCGCCTTTAATTGCATGAATATCATTTTCTCTGTAAAGCTCATAATCCCATTTTCCTTGTCGGTACCATTCATAATGTCCGATATCATGCAGAAGAGCTGCTTTCGTAGCCAAATCTACACTAACATTATATTTGAATGCCAAATGAAAGGCATGGTTGGCCACTTCTAAGGCATGTGCAACACCGGAGCGCTTTAAATATTTCTGAGTAATAGGGTGTGTAAATATATCGGTAAGTGTTACTTCTCTCATTAATATCTCCCTCCTATAAAAATGTGTTTCTTTATAGAATATCATATTTAGAAAGGAGTGTGCAATAAATGAGCACAATTAGATGACCTCATTTTCATATTTTTTTCTCATAGGGCGAAATGACAGGATGCTCTGTAACAGAAATCTCCTTTTTGTTTGGCGTAAATAACAAAAAGCAGTAACGGATTTTTCATTGATTTCCAATACCATAATGTTCCGTTGCGTGATGGATCCGTCCTTTGCCATATATATCATTTCTATTGGAGTCCGGGAAACTCTATAGGTGTCGAGTAATCGTTTCATCATATCATCTCCTTACATTTATTATATACGAACATACGTTTTATATTCAAGAAAAACACGAACGTATATTCTGGTTGTTTTTTGGTCAGTAAGGAATATACTTGAAATAGAAAGGAAGGTGATTTTGTGAAACCATCTACCACATTAAAATGGGTAACTGGAGGAATGGAGGCATTTTTAGCAATTCCGTTTCTAGGCGGTCTAACTGTGATGGGTTTTGGTTATTCACCATTAGGCCTTATGTTGATTTTACATATCATTACGTTGGTGTTTAGTGCAAAAGAAGGGCAGAAGTTTCACGGCAGCATCTGGGGAATTGTTACTTCTTTCTTGGGTTGGGTCTTTTTGCTTGGTTGGGTCCTGCATACTGTAACGGCGATTATTCTTATGATTGATGCTTTTGCTTCTGGAAGGAAAGAAAAGGGCGTGCAAGTATGACCGTTCCGAGTTTGGGGCGGTTTTTAGTTTATTGGGTGAACTCCGCTGTTGATCTCCGCAAAAGGCTTCGCTTTCCTAGGGGCGCTGCTGGAGCCTCCTCGGCTACGCCTGCGGGGTCTCCACCTAGCGCTATCTCCCTCAGGAGTCTTCGCCTTTTGCTCCAATCCACAGCTATAGATTCCGACTGATTTTGAGTTAACTCATTTGGTTTTTATTTTAGAAAAATGTTCTTTACAAACATGTGCGGACTATCTATAATAATATTTACAGTCGCATACGTGATCTGATAGTTCAGTGGGAGAACACTACCTTGACAGGGTAGGGGTCGGGGGTTCGAATCCCTCTCAGATCATCTAAAATGCTCCATCCTTTTTTATCAGAGGGTGGGGCTTTTTCTTTTAGCTGTTTTTTCTGGTAAAAAATAGGCTTTTTTCTGTAATCAGAATGGTTGACAATTATACCTGCAGGGGTATAACATAAAAGGAAAATGAATCGTATTGGAGGAGATGGTCGTTGGTCATTTCTGTTGCTTTATTATGCATGATAGTTTCTATTTACGTTTACAATAGATATGTTCCTGTATTAGGCGTTCCTTGCGTTAAGGATCTTGAAAATACATCCACTGTAAAAACTATTGATGTAAGAGATTATAACTATGTAGATGAACCCGTTCAGGCTGCAGTCAATATCCCTGTTGCTTATCTGCAACGTAACTACCAACAATTTCAAGGTGATAAAGTAGTTGTTCTTGCTTCTAGTCATATGGAAAAAAACATTAGTGTTCGTTACTTAAAGAAAAAAGGTATTGAAGTGATTGGATATAGGGTCATAGGTAATAGCTGTAAGTGCCCGAAGCTAAAAATGGTATAAGATGAATTGACAACTCGGAACATGAATTCCGGGTTTTTTTATACTCCAAAAAGGTAGGTGACTCTATTATCTGTCTATTTTTTTGTGATTGAGGAAATAACACAGTCACTTTCTAGTAAAGTGAATATACTTTTAATAGATTAGCAGAGGGGGTGAGAGTCGTGGGAGTTGTGTATGTAGAGTGCAAAGTGTGTTGCAAATTTAAGTGTAAATGCTTTAAGAGATGTGAGAAGGACTATGATATGGACTATGAAATGGACTATTCAAATCGAGGAAAAAGAAGCTGTGGTTGTAGTGCTGGTGCATCGCGTTATTACAGGTACAATGATTAATTGCTAGTAAGAGAATAGACGTGCGCTAAATGCGTTCGTCTATTTTTTTGTTTTAGTAGAAACGCACAAGCGTAATCTAGCAATTAACATATTATATAGTAGCTCAAGTAATAGGAGGTGATAATAGTGGGAATAGTTTATGTAGAATGTTGTGATAGAAAACGTTGTTGTTGCTGTTGTGATGATGATTGGGATAGATGTCCAAATCCGGTTAGGTGGAATGAAGGAGCAGAATGTGAGGGGTTAAGACAAGATCTGGCAAACAGGGGAGTAGTGACTGGAAACGGCCTACAGTTCAGGTTTTATAATCAAACGATGAAATATAGTGCTACTTTCTGTACTTTAGGTTTCAGAACACCTACGGTAACAGAGCTACAAGTAATTGCAACTAGTCTAACATCCGCTGAAATCGGTGGTACTCCATTATGTCCAATGGTAGTATGGGCTACAAACATGGGGAATCCTGTATTAGTTGAGGTGTTTCCTTCAACTGGAATTGTCCAAGAGGTAAGGACACCTTCAAGGTATTGCTGTGCATACCGTATTTGTATTGCGAATTAACAGATTATAGAGGTTAACAAAGAGGCTTCCCAAATGGAAAGCCTCTATTTTTCAAAATATAGATGATAATGTAGTTGGCAGCCTGGGTTAAAGGCAGCCTTACAAGTCAGGCAAATCGATTGACTGTTTAAGTACTCGTTTATGGTCAGTTCTGTTTTACAGTTCCCGCACAAAATTGCTTTCGCATCAAACTCATGTTTAGGCCAGACACTGGCGGGGTGATCTGCATGTTCTTCGTGACATTGATAGCAAGGGTAGTACTCCCCGCAACAATGAAATTTTATGGCAATGATGTCTTTTTCTGAATGATAATGCGTGCAACGTGTAAAACTATCAACTGTGGAACCGAGTACTTTAACAGTCATTCCATCTATCTCCTTATTTTGTAAAATTAATTAGGTTGCCAAACTATTTCACCAGACATATTTTCTTCATCTATTTCCACTTGAAAATCATGTTTTTCATAGAAGTGAACTAACCGATCTACATGATCCCAATCACGCTTTGCGATATCACCAGTAATACAATGGATATTCTGATCTTTGGCTACTTCTTTTAGATAATTCATGCATATTGAACCGTAACCCTTATTTTCAGGGCCTTTAATATCTCCAATGAAAATGGTGTCATCTTCTTTATATGTTGCTTGAATGGAGAAATCCCACTGGCCACGATAGGCAGATTCGCAATCGCTAAGCATAATTTTACATGAGTTATGGTCGTTGTTTGTGTAAACGACCACCCAGTTATCATCTTTCGTTTGATCGATGCCGATTACTTGCCATTTTTTGGCTATTTCTTTCATGTTTTCTTTCATACGGAACATTTGAATTTCTAATTCATCTAATTCCTGTTTGATTTCTTCTTTATCTCTTGTCTCTTCTTCGGCCATGAATAAGCTTGTGAAAGACATCTAATTCCCCCTAGTACATTATTTAAGCCATCTACAAATATAGTTATTTTCCGAGCAAAATTGACAATCAGCATTTAATTATACAGGTGTTTTACATATCTTTCAAACAACATGCAAAAAATAAAAGCAAGTCATCGCTAAGGATAACTTGCTTTTATCTTTTTTATTCGAATAAAGGCGCTAATTTAGTTGATGTATAGCGCAATTAGTAACTTGCTTCATCACAAGCATTATAAGCTGCCCAAGCTATATGGACATGATTTATAAATGACATAAAAGTATTATATTCGTTTGCCGCGGTATAATTCCATGGTAGTTTCCCTTACTTAAACAACGTAAGCCCTACCTCTCATACGTCCTTACGGCTCCTAGGCCGTGCCAGATCGATTAAGCCTCTGTGAAAAAAACTATATGGAACGCCAGTGCATCCTTGTGACACGATTGTATTGCTTAAGAATGTCATAACGTTCTTCCTTTCTATATCAAGTTACTAATGTATTGGGTGTATACCCAAACTAGTATTATACAACATATTTGATAAATGTCAAGTAGATAAAATAAAACTCGATTTTTGTAGGAAAAAATTTTTACAGAATTCTTTTGAAATTTGGTAAAATAGATAAAAGATATAGAGAAGTAGTTGAACAATTAATAGGGAGACTAGATATGTTAAGTCAAAACTTTCAAGATTTGAAGCATTCAACAAGTAGTGCAGAAGAATTCCTGAGAAACAATGAATTGGCTAATCTCATTCAGAATCAAGTCTTTGGAACCATCTTGAAAAAGAAGCTGGAACTATCTGAAAATGAGATGAGAATATGGATTGCAGGATGCTCCACCGGCCTCGAAGTCTACTCTTTGGCAATTTTGTTAAAAGAGACGATAGAATCTATGCAGGATGTTTTCGATATGGAAATGGAATTTAAGATTTACGCTACAGACTTAGATTATGATTCTGTAAAGATTGCTGGTGCGGGAGTTTATCCTGATACGGCTTTTGAAAATGTTCCATCTGACATTCTGTATAAGTATTTTGATAAGAAGCAGGATTTTTATGTGGTGAAAAAATCGATAAGGGAAAATATCATATTCGCCCCTCACAACCTTGCAAAAGATCCGGGGTTTCAACATCTGGACTTTATCAGCTGCAGAAATGTCCTACATTATTTTCAGCCGACACAGCAACAGCGGATTATTTCTTCTTTCCATCATTCGTTAAACGAGAGCGGTTATTTGTTTCTGGGACAATCGGGTTCTATTGGAGAAAGCAAAGCACTATTTCAAGCAATCAATAAAAAGTGGAAGATATATATAAAGCAAGAGGTGGAAGGTCGTAACCGCAGTGAAGACGCAGGCCTACATGCATTACAAGAAAAAAGTCAAGAAGAGAAAGAGTTGCAATTATTAAATGAACAACTGAACCAAGCAAAGGAGCGTATTGCAAATCTACAAGGAAAGCTTGAGGACATTCATCTCAAATATGAGGATAAGTACGAAACGCTAAAAATCGATTCGTACCATCCCATACTTTTCGTTAAAGGGCTGCTCCAAATTATTAAAAAGCAGGAGTTCTACAAAGAAGAATACGCAGCCGCTATGCTTAAAGAAATGAACAAGCTTGAGTTGGCAATTGAAAGCTTTTTATTAGATGACCAATAAGCACAAGAAAACCCCCGTCAAATCATCGACGGGGGTTAAATTATTTTCATTATTATTTAGAACGAATAAGCTCTTTGATATCTTCTAGTTCCGACTGGATTAGTTTAATATATTCCAATTTCCCAACTTCGGATAAGTCATCTTGAATAATTCCAAGTAAATCATTGATAGTGGAAATCTTTCTTTCGGCTTGTTTTCGATGAAACTCAGAAGAAGTATCAGCTTCAGCATTTGTCGTAACAACTTCATTCCAATCGTTGTTCGCAAGCTGCTTCCGCCATTGTTGAAATTCTGACTGAACGTGCTGAAAGGCAGATGTTTCATTCATACAAACTAAATGAATAAGCTTCTCTTTGGGCTGATAATGAAAATAAACAGTGAACAATGTGGTGGGCGAATCTGTTGTTTTTAGGTTAAGCTCCATCACTCCAGGTGAAGGATTCGTTTTTAATTGCATTAGTTTTGCTCTACTATCCCAATCTACCAAGTCTAGGAAAGAAGTAACTGGATAGAAGATGCGGGTGACTGACTGGGATACATCAATAATTTTAAAGTCCTCAGTCAATTTAATATATGGGACGGGAATCCGGTACATTAAAGAAGCACTCCTTTATTGATAGTTCCGGCTTCCTTTCTATAATTTTCCAACCATTGAAAAAGGAAGGATGTATCCTTAGCAATGATAGTTTCCGCAGGACAGCATGACCGAAAGGCAGATTCCGCATGCAAGCGGCTTCCAACTATGAAAGTGGTGCCAGCGTTAATAGTTTGCAGTCTTTCCATTGTTTCTTTAAGTTTTGGGAGATGATGTCTAATAGATACGGATATACAGACAACGTCCGGCTTCCACTTTTTTAAGCTATATTCTGCATAGTCCAATGGAAGGTTGGAGCCAAGATCATATACATCCCAACCGAATTCTTCAAAAAGGGATGAGGCCATTTTCAGTCCCAAATCATGTTCTTCCCCTTCTACACAAAACAACATGGCACGCGGGGAAGGGGAATGTTCATCTATTGATCTATCATTTAATTTTTCTAAATGATATTTTGTTAAGAGCATCTCACATGTACCTGTTGCCAAATGTTCATGGGCAACAGAAATTTTATTTTCTTCCCACATTTCGCCAACACGATACATGGCGTCACGAAGGATAAAGTCATATACAAACGAACTATTGTAGCCCTGATCTACGGTATCTTTTACACAAGACCAACCGGATGCCACATTTTTATCGAGAAGGAATTGTGATAGTTTCTTGGAGATTTCATTCATTTGACTCCTCCTATTCCCACACAGTAATAATAATCAGTATACTATATTTTCCGTAAAATCAAATACTTCTTCCTTGAAATGCACTTATACATCTGTCAGATGCGCAGTTCTTGGATTAAAATTACCTTGACATTGGACTATACAAGACAAGAATTTTCTCTTATGCTTAATGGAGGTAAATATTAGTAGGAAAGGAAGTGTCTCCATGACTTATCAACCAACTGTACAAGAAACCTTTTCATTAATCAAAGAACTTGTTTCTATTCCAAGTCCTTCCGGAAATACAGAGAAGGTAATAGGTTTCGTTGGAAGGTACCTAAGTGAATGTGGGGTAGAAACTGTTCGAAACCGTAAGGGAGGCTTAATTGCTTCTATTAAAGGAACCAATGATAAAGAACATCGCATGCTAACAGCTCACGTCGACACACTGGGAGCTATGGTAAAAGAAGTAAAATCGAATGGTAGATTAAAACTGACCACAGTAGGAGGGTTTCGCTGGAATTCCGTCGAAGGGGAATATTGCCAAATTGAAACTTCCTCTGGAAAAACTTTCACGGGAACCATTCTCATGCATCAAACTTCTGTTCATGTATATAAAAATGCAGGAGACGCACCAAGAAACGATGAAAATATCGAGGTTCGAATTGATGAAAAAGTCACCAACGCAGATGAAGTAAGAGCTCTTGGAATTGAAGTAGGGGACTTTGTTTCATTCGATCCGAGGGTACAAATCACAGAAAGTGGCTACATAAAATCTAGGCACCTGGATGATAAAGCAAGTGTGGCAATTTTACTTAAACTTATAAAGCATATTCAGTCGGAGAAAATGACGCTTCCATATACTACACACTTCTTAGTTTCTAATAATGAAGAAATCGGATATGGGGGGAACTCCAATATTACTCCTGAGACCGTGGAATACCTTGCGGTGGATATGGGGGCGCTTGGTGATGGACAATCCTCAGATGAGTACACAGTATCTATCTGTGTTAAAGATTCGAGCGGTCCTTATCATTATGGATTAAGAAAACACCTTGTCGATCTCGCGAAGAAAAACGAAGTGGATTACAAAGTAGATATTTATCCTTATTACGGCTCAGACGCATCCGCTGCCATCCGTTCTGGTCACGATATTATCCATGGATTAATTGGCCCTGGCATAGAATCTTCTCATGCTTTCGAACGCACTCACGCAAGCTCGATTGAAAATACTGAGAAATTGATTTACCATTACTTGTTGTCTGAAATGGTGAAGTACTAAAGTGAAGAACGGCCCACGATTATTTTTTCGTGGGCCGTTTTATTATGTGAAATACTCAATCCGAGCCTGAGGAAAATAAGAATGGATATACTCAGACAATGTCTCTTTTATCTCGGTCGCTTCGTCCTTCGTATATACATACTTCCCGATCCCATAACGTCCCCATTTATACTGACGCTTTGCTTCGTCTAGCTCAAGCTTTGTCATCGGATAGTTTTGTTGAATAACCCTTTTTGCAGGTTTGGTAAAACGGTGTTGTATTAATTCAAATGTAAGGTCCTCAGTGGCATGTGCAGGAAGTTTATCATATAGTTTTTGGAATAGAGTTTTATATCCTTCTTCCCAACCTTCATGCAAGTAAATTGGTGCCACGATAAAACCGAGTGGATAGTTTGCACCTGCAACTTTTGCAGCTGCTTCAATTCTCAAATCTAAAGAAGATGTTCCGGGTTCAAAGTTTTTTATTACATAATCTGCGTTCACACTGAAACGAAACCTTGTTTTTCCGCGATGGTCCGCATCAAGCAAGTGATCGACATGATGAAATTTTGTCACGAATCGAAGAAGGCCATGTTCAGATTTACCAAAGTACTCAATCGCCTTTTTCAAAGAATGAGTAAGATGATCAATACCAACAATATCCGATGTACATGACGCTTCAAACCTCGTGATCTCGGGAGCACGTTCTTGCATATATTTATCGGCTGCGTCAAAAATTTCATCCAGATTAACATAAGTCCTGATATAAGGTTTGCTTCCCATAGTTGTCTGTAGATAACAATAATGACAATGGCCCATACAACCCGTGGCAAAAGGGATGGCATACTCAGCAGAAGGTTTGGATGAATCAAACTTCAGCGTTTTTCTTACCCCGACAACTAATGTAGATTTTGCCGTTCTGTATTTTTGAAAATCATTATCTCCTGGCAGGTTCCTAATTTGGTTATGGGAGGTGGTTTCACGGATTTCAAGTCCCATCGATTCAAATTTCTCTTTTAACTCTACCCCTAGTGGATAGTCAAGTGCTTTAGGTTCGATATATACAAGCTGTGGAACAAACGGTTTCATAAACAGCCCCCCTTTTTATCCGTATGTTGGTCCAAAATATTCATTATATAATGCTTCTGCTTCTTCTAATGAAGTAAAAAATACGAACTCATCCGATAATGGATAATACGTATCATAGAGAAAGATGGATAGCTGCCCTTGCTCATAAGGATTTGCCATGATACTTGCCTGTTGGATGGATGCGACATTCTGAGTGTGCGGATTACGGTAAAATAAGTACACTACATCTCCTTCTTGTAAGGAGGAAGAAGGAGCTTGTTGATATATGTCCATTTTAGTCACCTGCTTTTTATTGTATCTTCTCATATGAATCTAATTTTAGTGTTAAATGAATCGGGAATAATATCCTTGAGAAATATTGTAAAACTAATTTGTTGTGCTTAGACATTTTTATGAATATTTTGAAACTTTTTACATGGGTTATTCGTCTTACATATTAGGGAGAAATTGGAGGTGATCTCGCATTGAATCACGCAAATTTACGGCCCAAAAAAAGATCAAAACTTCGCATTTGGCTTGGAACCCAATTTTACATAGCAAAAAGATGGCTAGAGTGGAAGACAGGTAAGAAAATCTATACAGAAGAAATGACAGATGAAATATTGCCATATCAAGTTTTTATACATAAAACTCCTACGCTTAGAAAATTAAAGAATGTAGATATGTGGTACCAGTACAATAAGGTGATTAATCTGAAAATTGCCGTGCAGAAGTTAAATGGTTGTGTTATTCGACCAGGAGAAACTTTCTCCTATTGGAAGCTGATAGGAAAGCCGACAAAGAGCAAAGGGTATGTGGAGGGCATGGTTCTTTTTTATGGTACGTTTAAGCCAGGACTTGGAGGAGGGTTGTGTCAGTTGTCCAATCTTATTTATTGGTTGACATTGCACACACCGCTGACGGTGACAGAACGATACCGGCACAGTTTTGATGTTTTTCCTGACTCTAAAAGAACGCAACCTTTTGGCAGTGGTGCAACCTGCTCGTATAATTACCTGGATCTACAAATCAAAAATGATACAGACCAAGCTTTTCAGTTAAAGGTAAGAATAGAAGAGGACTTCTTGGTTGGAGAATGGAGGTCCGCAAATCCTCCACTCGTAAAGTATAAAGTGTATGAAAAAGACCATAGCATCACATCCGCTTATTGGGGAGGCTATTTACGTCATAATAGTATTCATCGCAAGGTGATGAATCTTCAAGGAATGGAAATCGCTGACCAATATGTAACTGAAAATCATGCTATTATGATGTATGAGCCGTTATTGGAAGCAACGAAACAGAGCGGCTAAATGACGTTATAAGGGTGTGTTGAAGGTGATTTCTATTCCTAAAGAAATGAAAGGCCAAATGATTAGCAGGATCCAGGCATATTTCAAAGAAGAACGAGACGAAGAGATTGGCGAGTTAGGTGCCGATTTGTTGCTGGACATCTTTATGAAAGAACTTGGACCGTACTACTATAATCAAGGGATTGCTGATGCGAAAGCTTTGATGGAAGAACGTTGGGGGTCCGTTGAAGAGGACATGGAAGCTTTGAAACGCCCTACTGGGAGCGGAAGGTACAGGTAAGATGATTGACGAGTTTCTACCTATATAATGCTGGTTTTGGAAAACAACCTTTTTGGCTTTTGTTTAGAGCTGGAGAGGTTGTTTTTTGGTTTTGGAATGATAAAAAATGTGTGCGGTTTATTTTAAAATCGCCAAATTCCGTTTTTGCTACAATTCTTGCTTTTTCCTTCATCAAGCTGCTAGAGCTATCCTTTAAGGAGGTCCACGTGAATTCGACATTGATCTCAAAAATCCTTCAGGGGTCTGACCCCTGAAGGATTTTTTTCTTATAACTCCAGAGAGTTTCTAAGTTTTGCTTTGTTGGTTTAGTGGAATGAAATGAGTATAGGTGGTGATGGTGTTGAAGGCGAATGTGTTGGTGATTGGGGGCGGTGTTGGCGGTTTGACGGTTGCGCTGAAGCTTGCGAAGTGTGGTGTTGGTGTTACGGTTGTGGAACAGGTTAAAGGGAGCCCACACATGTACAAGGGAGAATTAGTGCAGCCGAAGACGCTACAAATTTTCGAGAACAATGGCATTCTTCCTAAGGTGTTGCAATTTGGACATAAAATTAATCATATTGAGTTGATTGAGAAGAAGAAGCTGAAAAAACCAAACAAAAAACCAATTCAATCTATGAGTTATAACATACTTCCAGATCCTTATAACTATGCCATGATGATCCCCCATGAAACATTAAAAACTATTTTACTTGAGGAAGCGAAAAAGTATCCTTCTTTTAAATATATTCAACCTGGACGGTTCATCGGTTTTGATGGCAACAAGGCTAAGGTGAGAATGGATAAGGAAGAGGTACTATTTGAAGCGGATTATTATGTAAGTGCCGAGGGACGTAAGTCTAAGGTTCGTGAAACGATGGATGTACCGAAAAAAGAAAAGAAATATGATCATCATTTTCTGACTGTTACGTTTCCAAGGCCTGAAAGTATGAAAGAAGGAAAAATCATCTCTACGGATGATACCTTTCTGGGGCTTTTTCCTTTGCCAGACAATCTTGTGCGGAGCGTATATCTTATTCCAAAAGGCTCTTATAAACAGATGATTGAAGACGGCCTTGAAGCCTTTTACGAAAAATATTTAGAACTCTGCCCAGAACTGGATGGATTTGTTCAGAAGATAGATTCGTGGAAAAAAATTCAGCTCATGATTCCGGTGCATTATCATGTTTCTAATTATGTGAAAGGCAACATAGCTTTGCTTGGTGATGCGGCTCATAGTGTCCATCCGATGGCAGGTGAGGGTATGAATTTGGCGATTCAGGACGGAGATGTACTTGGAGAATTACTGTGTTGGATGTATGACAAAGAAAGACATTCTCCAGAATATCTTTCTTTTTATGAAAAAGTACGAAAACCAAGGGTTCGCCATGTATTGAAATTGAGTCACCTGTCCGCTTTGGCCTATTCTCGTCCTCTGAAATCTTTTGTGACGTGGAGAAGTAAAGTAATGGATCAACTGACAAACGATCCTGTTCTGCACACTAAACATATGTTGAATATTTCTGGCTTGGGCATATGGAAGGAATCCTTGGTGGATAGGGTTATTCAGTCTGGAGTTGTCCCAAAGAGAAAAGAACGCGATGAGCAGATTATTGACCGTCGTTATTTTTTTACAGAAGAAGAAGATTACCCATGGAGAAATAAGGAGGAAGCATAGGTATGATAAGTGAATATATGAGACTTTTTAAAGCACGAGGGTATATGAAGAGAAATTTGCCCTTCCTATATAGTTGGCATGCCTATGTTGGGTATGAGTTAGATCTATTTGAAGCTTTTAGAAAACCTAAAACAATCATGGAAGTGGCAAAAGAACATGAATTAAAGGAAGATCTATTGAAAAGATGGGTTGAAGTTGGTGGTGTTATTGGATATTTGAAAAAGAAATCCAAGGAACGTTATCAAACCGTGAAAAAGTTTATGGTACCTTCAAGTAAACATAACCCTCGTTCTACCGGGGTACTTTTAAAAGAGATGATGGAACTTCATATCCCTACGCTAATAAAGTATCCAAAAATGATGAAGACGGAAAAGAAAGAACTTTTCAATCAAAAAGAACATGGAATGGTTGTGGCGCAAACTTCTTCCCTTCTAGAACAGCTGGCTATTCCAAGAGTGATGAAGGTGATGAAAAAAGCTAAACCAAATACTGTGGTAGATGTCGGGTGTGGAAGTGGCGGTTATTTACTAAAGCTTTCTCAGAAGTTTCCTAAGGCGAAAATGCTCGGTATCGAGCTCAATGAAGACGTGGCAGAAGAAGCGAGTAAAAACTGTCAAAAACAAAGCCAGGTTGAAATTGTGTGTCAAGATGTTCATAAGTGGTCCCCGGAGGAAAAGGTGGATTTTGTTATGCTAAATAACATTCTACATTATGTCTCTCCGGAAGACCGGACGGAGTTATTTAAAAAAATAAGTGATTGGTTGCCTCCTAAAGGGACATTGTCAGTGGTTTCACCTATTCACAAATCTAAACATGGGGGTCAGTTTTCGAGTGTATTCAACAGTTTTTTCACTGCATTTGATAATTTGTACCCTCTTCCTTCCGAGGATGATCTCAAATATCTGGCGAATGCAGCAGAGTTGAAAGTGGAAAAAATGCAGCCGGTTATCAAAGAAGGTGGCTGGTACCAAATCACCTTTACCAAATTAAAATAAATAGTGACAGTAGAGCTCAACTTAGGAAAATTTCTTCGTTGAGCTCTATTTTGTGGTGTAATAATCCTCTATTAGAATAGTTTTCCTTATCCTTCTAATATAAGGAAGGGTCGTAATAATCCCTTAATATACACGTTATTTACGTAACCTAAATGTTATTCTGCTGTTCTTTTAAACTATCTAAACCATGTTATGATAAGAACACTGAGTCAAATACATAGGAGGTATTTAGTATGAAAAAGAGCATGGTTTCTTTGGTGACGGCAGCTGCCCTTGCAGGCACCTTTAGTTTTGGTGCAAATGCCTCTGCCGCAGAAGTTACGGTAAAGAAAGGCGACACGCTTTGGGATATCGCTAAAGCGAACAATATATCAGTAGAAGAAATTAAAGAGTGGAACGGTCTGTCAAACGATGTAATCCACCCACAAGATCAATTGAAAGTGGCGTTATCTGAACGCTACAAAATCGAAAATGGTGACACATTATGGGGAATTTCTCAAAACTATGAAGGTGTTACTTATCAAAAATTGGCAGAGTGGAATTCCATTTCCAACCCTGATTTAATTTATGCAGGGGACGAGCTGGTAGTCTATGTCGATGGAAATCCAGTGCCTGTAGAGGCTCCTGTAAAGAAAGAAGCACCGGCTGAGGAGCCTGTAACAGAGGAACCAGCAGAAGAAGCACCGGCTGAGGAACCTGTAACAGAAGAGCCAGCAGAAGAAGCACCGGCTGAGGAGCCTGTAACAGAGGAACCAGCAGAAGAAGCACCGGCTGAGGAACCTGTAACAGAAGAACCAGCAGAAGAAGCACCAGCTGAGGAGCCTGTTACAGAAGAGCCAGCAGAGGAAGAAACGGCTGCTGACCAAGAGGTAGCACAAGAATTAACAATGACAGCTACTGCTTATACAGCAAGTTGTGAAGGTTGCTCTGGTATCACTGCAACAGGAATTAACCTGTTGGAAAACCCTGATATGAAAGTTATTTCTGTTGACCCAGATGTTATTCCTTTAGGATCAAAAGTATGGGTAGAAGGCTATGGTGAGGCAATTGCTGGAGATACTGGTGGAGCAATCAAAGGAAACAAGATTGATATCTTCATTCCGGACAAGCAAGATGCTATTAACTATGGTGTTCAAGAGGTCCAAGTAAAAGTATATAAATGATAGATTGATAGGGGCTGCTCGATGTCATCGGGTGGCCTCTTTTTCTATGGGTAAGTTAAGGGATTGATTTCCACGCTTGGACACTTTTAACGTTTTATGTAGTAGCAGAAGTGGAATAAGTTAGTAGGCCAACTTATGACACAAACGAGGCGATTGAATGAATGTGAAAGAGGAAGCTCGATATTGGAAAGAACAGATTGATTTAAGGAAGGTATGGGCGCCTGCTCTGCTTATACTTGCCGGAATAGTTCTCATGATCACAGCAACTGCTTTGTTCTTTGAATTGGCAGAAGAAGTATGGGAGCAGGAAAAGCTTACATTTGACCATGTAATCATGGAATATTTTCAATCTATTGAAAGCGGTACATTGACAAGCATCTTAAGAACCATCACAGAAACAGGTTCCATTTGGTGGATAACGGCTGTGAGTGTTCTTACTGTTTTATTCCTTTGGTTGAAAAAACGTGATGTTCACGGTGTTGTTTTTTTCATACTTGCAATTGTGGGCGGTGGAATATTTATCTTTGTATTGAAATATTTTTTTCAGCGCGAACGGCCTACGTTTGCTCCAGAATATGACGGAAACGGATATAGTTTCCCGAGCGGGCATGCTTTGGGTAGTTTTATTTTATATGGTTTCATTATCTATCTAATTGGTAGAGAAAAACGCTTTTTTAAAATGAGGATGTTTGTGATTGGGCTGTTGTCTGTTCTTGTTATCAGTATAGGCATTAGTAGGGTCTACCTACAGGTTCATTATCCAAGTGATATTTTGGCTGGCTATGCCGTCGGAATGATCTGGTTAATATGTTGCATATTTTCTATGGAGTTGATGAAGGTTTATCGAGACAAAGATAAGCGTGCCTATCTCTCTAATCTGATTTATCATAGAAAATGAAATAGAACGGCCCCAAAAGGTCGTTCTATTTCATTTGTTCCTCCACTTCTTCATGGAATCTATCACTAACTTCATCAACATCTGTTGAATCGTATTCTTCTTGTAAGGCAGACTGTAGTTTTTTCATTACCATTGTTTGCTCGTATAAGTCTCTATCATAATTATGGTTTAACTCCTCAAGGGTCAATCCCAGTGCTTCAGCATACGCTTTATGCTGAGGAACTTCACTCTGGTCCGGCCCTTCCGTTATCCACGCATCTATTTCATTTTCTGAAACCGTCACGTTGTATTTATTTTCTGCTAAAGCCATAAAAGTTTCATAATACTTCTGATTATACTTTGCTTTTTTCAAGGCTTCCTCTTTAGTAAGGTCTCTTTTATTCATAAGTCTCTCATCGCCAATTGCGCGAATGACCCATTTTTCCAGTTCTTCGTTTTCAATCTCCATATCTTTTGCGCGATCTACAATATATTCCATAATGAGTTTATATTCTTCATAGGAAAGCTCGCTCCCAGCAAATAAACCGTCCAATGGTCCTGCTTCATTTGTCTCCTTTTGTTCCTGACATGCTGTTAACAATGATAGAGAACAGACGATAATAAAGATAATTAGTTTTTTTTTCATGATTTCTCACCTATAGCTTTTTTCTTTTATCCTACCAATAAACGATGAAGAGGGCAAAGCAAAGGGTAAGAGAGCAAGACAAATTGGGAGTGAGGACTTTGTTAAAATTTATCTCTACTTTTATGCTAGTGGCGATTATCGGCGTCATTGGCTATCATTATTATGATTATGTGGACGGAGGTTCCTTATTTTCTTCTACTACACTTGCAAGTGTGCAAGAAATAGAGCATCAAGAATTTGAAGATGCTGTCCTTTTTCAGGAAAACAGGGAAGTTAACACTTTGGAAGTTTTGGCAGAACAACATAAATATTTGAATAATGTAACTGGATGGGGAGGGGCCGACACAGTCGATCTTCGCAACTTGAAAACATCTGACGATTGGAAAGAACTTAAAGCTGCAGTCAATTGGATGCAAACGGAAGGTTTTGCCCCGTCCAAAGTGTGGAATGACATGGAAAATGCAAACGGACTTATTTTGCTAGTAGAACGAAACGATGACAGAATGGCATTGAAGTACTTGCACCGAATCTTTCATGATTTGGACGTAACGCTAAATGAAGTAACAGAAGAAGAAGGCGAAACAAACATATGGGGAGTAACCCATGCACTTGGCAATAACCGAGAAATTAGAAGAGTCAACAACTACTTGAAAAAGAATTTTTAAGGTAAGCTCCCGAAACGTAAATCAACGAGTAAAAGTTAAGTTGAAGCGGAAACGACAACCGCTTCTTCTTTTTTGCAAAAAATTCAAATAATTTGAAGAATTTTAAAGGGAATTTGTCCTTATCTGTAGAAATAGTTAGTGTTATGAAAGGAGAGAAGGAGGAATCCGTCGTGAAAATTACAGAATTTATGGGGAATAAAGTATGCACACTGATGATGGAATCAGAAGGACATAAAGTGAAGATTGAATTTATGTATTCCGAAATGCATCCAGAAATTCTTGACTACAGTTTCCGAATCAATGGTAATCCTTCCTTGCAAACTAGAAATGTCGTGAATGATCTTGCGGAAAAGAAAATGCAGGATTTGTTTTATCAATTAACTCAAAATGTCCTTTAGATGACTCTATTAGTAGAGTCTTTTTTTTTATGCTACTTTCTGTTAGACGCTGTTGATTACACAGTACGGCTTCGTTTTTCTTGGGACTCTGTTGGAGCCTTCTCGGCTACGCAGAAGCCACTGAAGATGTCAATGAATAATAGGGTGTTGTATATACACCGCTGTGGATTTCCGCAAATGGCTTCGCTTTCCTAAGTGCGCTGCTGGAGCCTTCTCGGCTACGCCGAAGCCACTGAAGATGTCAATGATTTGTAAGATGTTGTATATACACCGCTGTGGATTTCCGCAAATGGCTTCGCTTTCCTAGGGGCGCTGCTGGAGCCTCCTCGGCTACGCCTGCGGGGTCTCCACCTAGCGCTGTCTCCCTCAGGAGTCTGCGCCATTTGCTCCAATCCACAGCTAAATATCCACTACACATAGTATTTCTGTTTTTCAGTGGCTTAGCTACGCCTGCGGGGTCTCCACCTAGCGCTATCTCCCTCAGGAGTCTGCGCCATTTGCTCCAAT
>NZ_LBMD01000002.1 GCF_001293645.1 Bacillus sp. CHD6a | reverse complement strand
GTCTCCGATAAGGTTTTAAAACCACCCGGTGGCAGGAACTCCTTTTGTTTTATAGAAATAGTTGAAAATGTCTTCATCCCCTTTATGAAGACATTTTTGCATTAATTTCTCTTTTGATATTGTCGTCATCGAATTTAATCAATTGAGACCATATAAAAAAAACAGAAAACTTTTTTAATTAAGTGCATCTAAAAAAAGACGGCTCTCTCGCTTCCATAGCAACAGAGCCGTCCCTTTAATTATTTTATCTAGACAAAGATTTAACGATATCTCCTAATCTCCGAATACCTTTTTCAATATTCTCTTCATTCTCATAGCTGAATGACAGACGGAGGTATTCTACCCCTTCTGTCTGGTTGAGGAAAAAGTATTTACCGGGTAGGAAAGATACCCCTCCCTCGGTTGCCTTTACAAGTAGTTTCTCTGTGTCTACACCTGGGACCTTCACCCATACAAAATAACCGCCCCCGGGAACAAACCAGGACACATTTTCTGGGAGGTATTTCTCAAGGGCTGCCAGCATAACATGGCATTTTTTCTGATAGGTCTTACTTAAAGTCTCCAACCGCAATGTAAAATCTGTATTTTCCAAAAATGCGGCCATGGTTGCTTGAGAGAAAGGGTGTTCCAAATCTTTTTTAAACCAAAACAAAGCTTGGATGAATCTTTCTGATGCATGCACCCACCCAATTCTCATCCCTGGGGCCACCACTTTTGACAAGGACCCCACATAGAGAACCCTGTCTTCCCTATCCATGGACTTCAGTGTCTTAGGGTTGTTAGTAAAACCAAGCTCACCATATGCATCGTCTTCTAACACGAAAAAGTCGTATTCTTCTGCAAGATCTAGAACATGCCTTCTCCGCACGTCCGACATAGTTGTACCTGTTGGGTTATGAAACGTTGGTATCGTGTATAAAAAGGTTGGTTTCGTCATCCCTTTTTTCTTTCTCTCCGCAAGCATCTCCGCTAACCGTTCCGTTTGAAGACCGTCCTGATCAATCGGTATGGTTAAAATCCTATCTGTGTAGTTATGAAAGATCTCGAGTGCCTCCATATATGTTGGTGATTCGACTATCACGACAGCTTCTTCATCAAGGAAAATACGTGCAATCAAGTCTATCGCCTGGCATGCACCAGATGTGATTAAAAGCTCGTCAACCTTTGCGGGCATACCGCGTTTTTCCTGTCTAATCCTCACCCATTCTTTCAACCTATCAATTCTTGGACTTCCTATGTAATGAAGTGGAAGGTCGTTTTCTTCTTCAATCAATAGTGCTACTGCGTCTTTTAATTCTTTACTCGGAACAAGGTGAGGTGCCGGATAACCGGAATGCAAACGTATGGCGTGAGTTGGAATGGATGGAATCCATTCGCCAGGTGGGTTATGTTGTAAGGCTGCTTTGATGTTATTAGGAAAAAAAGATTCCGTGTTCATTGATACCAGTCACCTTTCTAATTTACATGTTCCTTCTATTTTAAACCTACACTCCGTTGACAAACAATAGCCTGGTGTTTGAAGAAGGAAAATTAGTAAGAAAGAAATCATTAATTTAACCTAAAATCACCTGAAGTCGTTCGTACCTTAAGGAGGAATTCTCCATCTCCAATCTTACCGGCTATTTCCTTCTCACTTTTCTCCTCATATTGCATTCCTTCTAAGTTTACGATACCTTTTCCTGATTGCCCTTTGAAGTCAACTGCTAGAGAGGTAGGGCGTTCCTCGAACTGTATTCTCACATCTCCACTCGTTACCTCGACCGCTATATTACCTGATACCTTGTCATTTTCTATATCGATGTCCCCAGATGTAGTCTCTACGACAATATTTCCTTGTACACCCCAAACATTAATATCTCCTGATGTTGTATCCACTTGTACATCCGCGAGAACTTCTTTGATGGTGATGTCACCGCTAGTTCCAGCAATAGCTATCTCCTTGGCTTCGGTGTTTTCGATGCGCACATCGCCACTTGTCAGATCAATTGAATAATTATCTGTTACGGTAACACCTTCGACCAAAATATCCCCTGAAGTCAGCTCTGTTCTCAATGAACCCACTTGCAAACCTGAAATTTGAATATCACTTGATGTGGAATAAGTGGATAACTCTGAATACGTTTTTTCCGGCACTTCCACTTCAAGTTTCAGTTTGGTGATGTTAGGTCCAAATTGAAATTCCATTTTAGGTTGTTGTACTTCAATATGTATGTTTCCGTTGACTTCCTTTACTTTTAATTTATATTTATCCTTATTTTTTTCACTAACATCTCCTGATAACTTTGCATAAATGTCTTCTCTATCCACAGAAACCACCTTGATATCCGTTGATGTGGTATGGATTTCTATATTTTTTGCTTTATTGTCGGATACTGTTTCTTCTTGTTCGATAGAAGTAGTATGGAAATTTAAACTAAACGTTTCTTTGAACTGACCAAAAACCACTGTAGCTCCGATCGCTAAAAGAATGAGCACAAACAAAAACGATAATACTTTTTTCATGCATTTTCCTCCTCCCCATTTTTCACCCTAACACTATAATGACGCATGGATTTCGGAATTCCTTTTAATGTAAAAAACCCTTGATAGACTAGAGTTCGAAGGCGATATTCTAAAAACGCAGTATTGAATCTTCCTTCTAACTGGCCATGCATTTCACCAATAATTCTTGCTGCTTTTACAAACTCATTTTCGGCAAAATCCTTTTGGACTCTTTTAGCGCAATGCAGTAATTCTTGATCTATATAGTCTTCCCTAACCTCTTGTATTTCTCCGTTCTTCCAAATACGAAGCAGGCTCTTCGCTTCTCTTAGTTGAAGCCACTCGTCTGATAATTGATTTCTAGTATTTGTTGACATTTTATTTCTTTGTTCTTTTTCAAAAATATCTTTTAACATTTCCGGCATGATATCACTTGTATAAATAGGCTCGAATTGATTGGAAAGAGTAAGTTGTTGATACACTTTGGTTGCATTAATAAGAACCACTTCATTTTCACAGTTACGCAAGTGGTGAAGAATGTATCTATGAAAAATTTGTTCGTGGGCGTTATCAGCTGTCCACAGAATGATAGGAATATGTGGAGGGATTTGGTTTACTTCTTCGATTGCTTGTTTAAATTTTCTATTAAACTCTTCCTCTATGGATTCATCAAAAATATTAATATGATCTTGGAGCCACTCTTGTCTGGCAGGCGGATCCCATAACGGGCCAATATCGAACATTTCCCAGAAACCAATCACCTTGTGGTTTCGCTCTAAGCCTACCTTAAGCGATCCAGCAATAGATTCGCTCCCCGCAATATGAATGATGCTATAATCTGTTCGAGGTGGAGGTTGGTGGTCAATTGTTTTTACTATATTTTGGATTTCTTCTATAATTTCTTCTTTTGGAAAATCCATTTTCGTTAATTGGTCCAAACGAAGTAAGGTTAAGTAGAGCCAAGTTTTTGCATCTTTTTCGGAAAGTTGATTAATATTTTCTTTTACATCGTCTAGCATCGTTCGACCTCCAAGGAATAATTTACCTATACTCTAACTATACCATCTTCAAATGGCTAATTCTACCACTTCATTGTGGTGTCGTTTTTATTCAAAGTTTTCCAATATAATAGTAAGATAGCATCAGAAACTTTATAGTTTGTACATACGTATGTAAAAGAAACAAATTAATTGGACGATGGACTCGTCCCTAGGAGGATATAATGGTAGTCAAACATCGATATATGACGGCGTTGTTATTGAGTGGCAGTTTACTTCTCTCTGCCTGTTCAGATAAAAATACAAGTGTGGAAGAAAGACAGCCTACTGAGCAAGAAGTAGTAAAAGATACATATCAACAACTTGTTGATAAAAAGAATGCAGAATTGGAGCTTGAAGCACTTGAGCTAACATCTTATGCAGAAGAAGTGAATGCGACTTTCCATGCACCTGTGTACAAGGAATTCAGTGCAAACGGACAAATAGAAATTGCCGGTACTGTTGAGAAGCATGCTGATTTAAAAGGGGAGTACGTTTGGATTAAGGTGCGTTCTGATGAGAACGGACCTACAGGGGCTCTGATGGAATATTATGCACCAATAAAAGATGGCGAGTTTAAAGAGAACATTTCTTTTTTTAATGGCGCAGGGGAATATCGGGTCACCGTTCAACTTCCAGACACAGAACGTGAAAACTATTATTACGATACTGCTAGTTTCACCGTCCATAATGTGAACCCTGAATCAACCTACGATATTTCTTTAACTCCTTTTGGACATGATGCGGGCCTTCAGTTTGATGTTGAATCTGGTTATTTAAAGGAGAACCAGCTATTCTCTTTTGAAGGGAAAGCATCTGCGCTATCGGACGGAGATACTATAATGCTGCAGTTGAAAAAGGACTCCGACATTTGGAAGCATATGGTCACTGTAGAAAATGGCCAATTTTCCACGGAAATTCCACTGTTCTACGGAAAAGGATTGCACCAGCTTGAAGTAATGGTCCCCGATGGTGAAAGTGAAGACTACTATCAGCTTGCATCAACTTTTTATATAGACAATGCCTCTGAACGAGTGATGCAGCCTTTAGAATATTATACTGCTTATAAAGAGCGCGGTGTGACTCTCGAATCTCCCCAATACGGAGGAGATGAGACGGAAGGTACTTACTCAGTAAAGGGAAAAATTGATCCGGAAGCAGAATTTAGTACAGAGACGACTCACATTTATGTTAGTACGAAAAAAGGCGAAGATGAGGCACTTGATGTTATCCCTGTGGAAAACTATGCGTTTGACGGTTCCTTCTATTTGCGTTTCGGGCCTGGTGAGTATGAAGTAACACTAAGTGTGCCAGAAATCAAAGAAGAAAATAGTGATTTTTTCCGTTATTATGGTTTTGCTAAATTTCAAGTGAACGCTTCTGCTGAAGATAAACGGAATCTTTTGCCTTCCCGAGGTGTCCAGTCTGATGCGCCGGAGATTATCAAGCTTGCAGAAGAGCTGACCACTGGGAAGGACACTGATCGAGACAAGGCAAAAGCCGTTTATGAATTTGTTGCAAAGAATGTTAGCTATGATGTCCAAAAGTATCGAAACAATGAATTCGAGTGGGACGATAGTGCACTAAAGACCTTGGATTCCATGACAGGCGTGTGTCAAGATTATGCGTACCTTGCATTAGCTATATTGCGAGCGAGTGGGGTCGAGGCTAGATATGTAGAAGGACGGGCCGGCTCTCCATGGCCGGGGAACCATGCATGGGTAGAGGCGAACCTGGATGGTGAGTGGGTCGAGATGGATCCAACTTGGGGTTCGGGCTATATTGATCGTAATGATAAATTTGTCGCTGCTTTTAATGAGGATTATTTTGATCCGAATCCGGAAGAGTTTAAGAAGACACATACGCGGACTGGGGTCAGGTATTGATGAAGTTGGTTCTATTGCATTAGGAAATGTTGGTGGACACATGGGCGATAGCTATGTGTCCACTTTTTTTTAGACGTACTCTCTACTACCGTTTCCCTCTTTCCCTCTTCATTTCGGGCGGAGAGACGCTCTCTCTACTACCGTTTTCCTCTTTCCCTCTTCATTTCGGGTGGAGAGAAGCTCTCTCTACTACCGTTTCTCATCTTCCCTCTTCATTTAGGGCGGAGAGACGCTCTCTCTACTACCGTTTCCTACTTTCTCTCTTCATGTCGGGCGGAGAGACGCTCTCTCTACTACCGTTTTCCTCTTTCCCTCTTCATTTCGGGCGGAGAGACTCCTCCTCTTCTACCCTTTCCCACTTTCCAACAGCACTTCGAGCGTAGAGACACCATCCCACACCACCTACCGCTTCAACCTCCTCAAAATCTCCCGAACATGCGGATGATCCCTGTTTTCCATTTTATAAGCCAGGTAAATAGTGTTTTCTACCGAGAGGTGCGGGAATAATATCTTTGTTTTTCCTGCCTCAATGGCATCCTTAACCAGATAGGTAGGAAGCACACTTTTCCCCATGTTGTTTTCTATGGCTTCCAACACAGCTCTTAAATCAGGAATCACATGAGACGGCTGGATTTCTGGTCGTTTATTAAAATGCTCACGCCAGTATCGTCGAACAATAGGGAGTTCGGTTCCATAACTTAACCACTCCTTGCCAGTCAACCAAGCTTCTATCTCTTCCAAGGACTTCGCACCAGATTCAGTTTCACTTTCTATCGATGCTACTACTACAAACACTTCGTCTTCAATTTTCTGATATTCTATGCCAGCGATAGGTGTTTTTTGTGTGGTAATAACCAAATCTACTTCACCTGCACTTAGCTTTTTCTGCAATTCCTGCGCAACCCCAAACTGTACAGATAGCCGAAGATCCAACCCTTTAAACTCTTTGATTGCCGCTTTTGTAAAATATTCTGGGGGAGTACCAAGCTTAACTAATGGTGCAAGTGAAGGTTGATTGGATTCATTCCTTAACTCCAAACTGGTACTCTCTAGCTTCTCAATCAACGGAACAATTTTTGTATACAGCTCTTTCCCCTTTTCTGTGGGAATCATTTTTCTAGGGGAACGAACAAAAAGAGACTCTCCCAACTCCGCTTCCAATGCAGCCAAGTGTTGACTCATTGCCGGCTGCGTTAGAATTCTCGCCTTGGCTGCTGCTGATACTGACCCATGTTTGTATATACTTATAAAACTGCGATACCATTCAAAATCAATCATGCTATTTGTATTCCTTTACTTATATGAAAGCACCGCCCTTCACTAAGAAGAACGGTGCAATTTCATAGATATATTTAAACCTTTGTTAGTCTGTAGACTTCCCGTTTTTCCACTAAATTTTCTATTTTACGACGATAGTTTTTATAATGTTCTGTTTCAATATGTTCTTTCAAAGCCTCTTCATCCTGCCAAGTTTCATAGAAAACGAAAACACCTTCTTGTTCCACGGATTGATGCAAGGAGTATTCCTCACAGCCTTTTTCCGCACGCGATGGTCCCACCATTTTCTTCATTTCTTGAAACAGATCATCTTCCTTACCTGGTTTTGCCGTCATAATAGCGTTTATTGTGATAGGTTTCATGCAAACACCTCTTCCATATTATACTGCATGCAGCAGGATTAATATGTCTAGCCTAGTTGTTTTACTACTTCTTTAGCAACGCTGATCGTGGATTGCGGGTTTTGACCTGTAATTAGGATACCGTCCGCTTGCATGTGATCTGCCCAATTATCTCTAACAATAACTTCCGCCCCTAATTCACGAAGGCGAGTTTCTAAAAGAAAAGGCATATACTTATCTAATGTTGTTTCTCTCTCCTCATCATCAGTAAATGCTGTTATTGTTTTACCTGATACAAGTGGAGTTCCATCTGAAAGCTTCACTCCCACAAGCCCCGCTGGACCATGGCACACAGCTGCAACTAGCTTGTCCGCTTCATACAAATCGCGAATCACTTGGTGTAACTTCTCGTTATCAGGCAAATCAAACATTGTACCATGACCACCAGGTAAAAAGATTGCATCAAATTTTGATATATCTGTAATGTCTTCTAATTTAATTGTATTTTCAAGATATCTTGCTGTATCTAAAATTTCCTGAGGTGTTTCTCCTCCTTCTAAACTTCTTGCATCAACAGGAGCTTTCCCGCCTAGTGGACTTGCAACTGTTACCTCGTACCCTTTATTAGCAAACTCCACATATGCCTCGCCGAATTCAGAAAGCCATAGTCCTGTTTCGTGTCCGTCTTTCATTTTATCTGCTGTAGTGACTACCATTAATATATGTTTACTCATTTCTTATTCCTCCTAAAAGTTGGTTTCATTTCTTACAGTTTTTATTGTAGTACCTGATTATCTATAATACAAATTAGATAAATTTACACGATATATAAATATATTTATAGTTATACACTCTCCTCTCCTTTGTACAATACCCAATATTTTTATTTACATTCTTCCTATCCCCACTAGAAAACCGGGTTTAAATACCCATTTCAAAATACCCACTCGACAATTTATGTCGATTTGTGTAAATTATCCTTTGCTATCTACCCTTAATACACTTAATATGAAATTATATGTAACTGTTAATTATTTGAGGTGTTGGAAAATGAGTGAAAAAGAACCGTACTTTATTGCTACTTCTAAAAGAAGGTGTTTAGAGAGCGGTATGGATCCGGAAGAGATTCCAAGTCCAAAAAAATTTATGACAAGAGAAGAGTTGGTAGATAAGCGACGAGCTTATGGAGAAATATTATCTGTAGTTAGTTTTTTTTCTAATAAATTGTTGAACTCCTTAAAAGGAACACCCATCCTTGTCGTAATCTCTGATGCTGAGGGGTTTTTACTGGAGATTAATGGGGACGAAATGATTAAATCGACAATTGAACGGTTTGGTATTAAAAAGGGTAGTCAATTTACTCAAGCCGATACTGGTACTAATGTAATTAGCTTAGCTTTACAACAAAACCATCCTATCAGCCTGATTGGAGATCATCACTATCACAAAGCTTTCCATCAGATTGCCTGTTACGGTGCAGCATTACATTATACAGATGATAATGATTTACTTGGCAGCGTATGTATTATGATGCCCATTCAATGTCAGAACCCGCTCTTCTTAACGATGCTCTCGCAAGTGGTCGACTCTATCGAACGGGAACTTTTGCTAAGAAAACAAAATAGAAAACTAAATATCATGAACCAAATTATGTTGAGTAGGACGAGAAATGGAATTGTAATTACCGATGAAGAAGGCGTCACAACGGAATTTAATGAGTTTGCTCAAAAAATATCCAATCGTACTAGAGAATCTGTAATTGGACGAACCATTTTCGAGTCTGAACTGACTGGTAAATACTTCAAAGAAGTCATTGACAATCAGAAAAAATACGAGAATGTTGAGATAAAGTTTAATAACCCAAATGGAGAACCGGTAGTCTGCCTTTTTGACGCACAA
The DNA here is from genome assembly GCF_001293645.1 of Bacillus sp. CHD6a. Classification (GTDB taxonomy): domain Bacteria; phylum Bacillota; class Bacilli; order Bacillales; family Bacillaceae_I; genus Sutcliffiella_A. Next base: position 401,665 of record NZ_LBMD01000002.1, on the reverse strand, counting down.
CCAATCTATGAAGAAGATAAACTGGTCGGTGCCTTTGGTCAATTCCGTGATATAACGGATCGATATTTTATAGAAGAAAAATTCAACTATCTGGCATACCATGATGACCTGACCAATCTTCCAAACAGACGTTACATACAAAAAGAAATGGAGTCTCTTATTCAAGACAATCAATTAGGAAAAGAGACAAAGATGGCCATTCTATTCCTTGACCTGGATCGATTTAAGATTATTAATGATACGTTCGGTCATTCCAATGGAGATCTTCTACTAGTTGAGGTCACAAACCGGTTGGTTGGGTGCCTCGGTGAGAAGGATACGCTTGCACGTATGGGCGGGGATGAATTTATTTTCTTATTGCGAGATTTTGAGAATGATCAATATGTAACGGAAATGGCAAATAATGTGCTAGAGCTATTCAAGAGGCCATTTACCGTGAACTCCCATGAGTTTCATACCACTGTCAGTATTGGTGTGGCAATTTACCCAAACATCCCCATTACTCTTGAAGATTTCATGATCTATGCCGATAATGCAATGTATAAAGCAAAATCACAAGGAAAGAACCGCTATGTAATGTATGCTTCTGATATGTTGCACAATTCTATGGAAGAATTACAATTGGAAACAGATTTGCGGAAAGCATTGGAACGAAATGAGTTCGTTCTTCATTATCAGCCTCAGATTTGCAACAAAACTAGAGATATGATAGGTGTGGAAGCATTAATCAGATGGAATCATCCAACTCTTGGGTTAATCTATCCAGACAAGTTTATTAACCTCGCAGAAGAAACTGGACTAATTACGAATATTGGGGAATGGGTAATTGAAGAGGCTTGTGCACAGAACAAAAAATGGATAGATGCCGGCATGACCCCTTTTAAAGTGGCTGTTAATCTATCCACCCAACAATTTTTCAAACTGAACCTTGTTAGCCATGTACAAGGTGTTCTAAACCGTACCGGCCTTGATCCGCAGTATCTTGTGGTAGAAATCACGGAATCTATGGCGATGGATTTTGATTATTCATTGAAAGTGCTTCAGCAATTAAAGGACCTTGGTGTTTATATAAGTATTGATGACTTTGGGACAGGCTATAGTTCGTTGAGCTACCTTAAAAGTTTTCCAATTGATTATCTGAAAATTGACCGTTCCTTTGTAAGAGATGTATTGAAAGATAGTCATGATGTAAATATCGTGAAAGCCATTATTACACTCGCTCACAACCTTGGTTTGCGCGTTATCGCCGAGGGCGTCGAGACAATTGATCAATTAAACTTTTTAAAGAAATATGATTGCGACACCATTCAAGGCTATCTATTTAGTAAGCCTATCTCAGGAGAACAATTTGAGCGATTACACCCGATGCTATTAAAAGAGATAGAGAAAATATACGTATAAGGGGATCGAAATTACAAATGAATACTTCTGCTACAATGTTGAAAATGGATACTGCTGCTGCCATCTTAGCGAAACTTTTTAAAAAGTGGGAAATCCAACATATATTTGGAATACCTGGAAAGGCTATATCACCCATCATTTATGCATCTGATAAAGAAGGTATTGAATTTGTATTATGTAAGCATGAAACAGGAGCGGGCTTTGCAGCTGCTGGCTATTCTTTCATGAGCGGGAAAATAGGGGTTGCTATCGGGACTTCTGGACCTGGAGGAACGAACCTTTTAACTGCTGCAGGACAAGCAAAAGCATCACACATTCCTGTATTAATTATTACAGGGCATCCATCCATGAAGGACACAGGCAAAGGAATGGGACAGGATTCCTCTTTATTTGGCACTGATCTTGTTGAAATGTTCCGGCATGTCACCAAATTCAGTGCCAGAGTGGAACGGGGGGATATGCTACAACCTTTACTACAACATGCTTTGGAAAAAGCTTTGTCAGGGGTAAAAGGTCCTGTCCACTTGTCCATTCCTTTTGATATTCTATTAGAAGAAATTGAACCGTTTGAACTTAATTTACCAAACCCTATTGAAATGATTTCCAACAACCTCGAAAGTGTAAAGATGGAACTACAAAACGCAACAAAACCTTTGCTATTCTTAGGAAAAGGAGTTCACTCTAGCAAGTCATATAAGGAAATCCAGCTCTTAGCGGAACATTGGAAAATACCTGTTATGACTACACCGGGAGGAAAAGGGGCGTTTATTTCCAACCATAGCCTATCACTTGGAGCTTTTGGATTGGGAGGAACAAAGGAAGCGTCCGACTATTTGCGGTCAGGTATAGATTTACTGATTGTTATCGGGTCTAAATTAAGCGATATGTCCACTGCAGGATTTACACCTGATATGTATCCGAAGCATTTAATACATTTTGACTATGATTCCACTTTCATTGGAAAAAGCATCAAGGTTCCAACTACACCGGTGATGGGGGATATCCGCTCTAATCTTCAACATTTATTAGGTCTTGCAGGTGTTAAAAATACCGATAGCTCGGAGTTTTTGCAACCAAAGCAGCTTAAGGATGTACCCTTTAATAAGGTCTCTGAATACATGTCAGCTGAATCAGCGATAAAAGTAATGCGCAATGAACTTCCTGAAGATTGCATCATATTTGGAGACGATGGCAGCCACACCTTTTACGGAATTAAGCATTTTGACATTTTTCAGCCAGGCAGTTTTATTTTTGATGATATTTTCGGTGCTATGGGTCATGGAATTGGCTACTCAATAGGAGCAAAAATAGCTGCGCCAAATAAGTCAATAGTATGCCTAGTCGGAGACGGATGCATGTTCATGCATGGAACGGAAATTTCCACTGCATTAAACTACCAATCTCCTGTTCTATTTATTGTATTGAACAATGGTAGGTTGGATATGGTGGAAAAAGGCATGAAAAAAATGAACGGAAAATCAATCGGAGCAATCTACAGCTCTCCACTCGATATTGCGGCCTTTGCAAATTCAATGGGTCTTGAATCATATAAATGCTACAACCCGCTAGATTTAAAAAATGCCATAGTACTTGGCTTAACAATTGTAGAAACTAAGAAAACGCCAGTCGTCATCGAAGTTATCGTTGACCCTGATGAAATACCACCTACCATGGGGAGGCAGTAAAATTGGAAAAAAATCGCTTTGAACTAGGAATAGAAACACTTGAAAAAATGTTCCCTTCTGAAACACTAGAAGGAATGAAGAAAATGAAAGAAATTTCCCCTGACTTTTGGGAAATGATTGTTGGATTCGGTTACGGAGAGCTTTACCCTCGCGAAGGACTCAACTTGGCTGAAAGAGAACTAGTCACCCTAAGTTCACTGATTACACAAGGTGCGTTTGAACAGCTAGAAGTCCATATTAGAGCCTCGCTCCGAGTAGGCCTAACAGAACAGCAAATTAAAGAAGTAATCATTCAATGCTCTGGTTATGCAGGATTCCCCAAAGCAGTACAAGCAATGAGAATGGCGAGTGTCATATTTTCCGACGAAGCAGAGAATGCCAAAAAATAAGAAAAAGCCCTAAAGCACGGTTATGCTTTAGGGCTTTTTTCTATAAGTTTTCCTTCTTCTTGTAGGACTTCAATAAGGGCATGAACTACTTCTGAATCATATTGAGATGGAGAAAGCCTTTGGAGTTCTTCGATCGCATACTCTAGAGTGAACGCATTTCGATATGCACGGTCTTCAGTCATTGCGTCAAATGTATCACTGACAGCAATAATTCTTGCTTCTAGTAGTATTTCATCGCCTTTTAATCCAGCTGGGTATCCCCTTCCATCTAATCTTTCATGGTGTTGCTTAATTATAGTGGCTATCTTGTCATCATAATAAAGATCTTTAACCATATTTGCCCCATCACCTGGGTGCATTTTTATTAGTTCAAATTCTTCATTTGTTAACTTTGAAGGTTTATTAAGAATCTCAGAAGGAATATTTATTTTTCCGATATCATGTAAAATGGCAGATAAAAACAAATTTTCTAAGTTTACTTTTGGCAATGCGAGTTTTTTTGCGATTTTAATTGAGTATTGAGTAACTCTCTCACTATGTTTAAACGTATAAACATCTCTACTTTCTACTTTTTCAACAACTTCTTTTAATTCTTTAACACCTTCGCTAAGTTGGTAAAAGGTTGGTTCAGTAATAACCCATAAATATGACACATCAGTTAATGCAGTAAAATGTACTGGTTCCTCTAAATTTGTAGCAGTAAAATAATCTTGAGGATATAATTTAACTTTCTCCCCATTAACATCGCAAGAAAGTTCTCCGCTTATTAAATAGAAAAATTCCATTACATTTGGGTTTTCAGCTGGATAGACATAAAAGAAATTATTTTTTGTTAGAGTTTGAATTATTACTTCAGTTCCATCGCCTCTTGCAAGCAAACTTAAACCAAAGTTTTCAAATTTCACTTGTTCTATGCTTGTTCCTTTCTTTCCTATCGTAAAAGCCACTTAACTTCCCACCTCTTACAAAACTTTAATTAAAAATTAACCACTCGCACCGGATCAATCCAAGCCCAACGGTCAGCAAATCTAACATACTTCCAAAAGCACTCAGCTACCACACCGTATTCTGCCACTTCATCAATGGTTTCCTGTGTCATTTGCAAAGTAATATCAAATACGTAGCTGATAATGGCATCAACCTCTTGGTCGAATTGAGCCGTTCTTTGAGCAATACGCTCCTCTAATAATTCTTTTTCTGCTTGCAGAGTCGCAAGTGCTTCTTCAATTTCAGCTTGTTGTAGGCTGTCTGTGGAGTTTACCAATGCAGTCTCTAGTTCATCTATATCAGTGTTTAACTCTGTTAACTCGTCTTCTAATTCTGCTAACTCTTCCAGGTAAACTTCCCATAAATCGTCAGCCTCTTGCACACCAGTTTCAATGATCATATCCATTTCCATATTTGCTGCGTCAATAATTTCTAGTGCTTTTTCTACATCTGCATCACTTGCTGCATGCGCATTTGATGATAATCCTAAAGAAACTCCTAAAAACAAAATAGTAAAGAAAGCAAACAAACCTAATCTCTTCACAGTAATCCCCCTCAAAATTTTTATTCTATACTCTCGTTGTATTCTGTGACTTTCTCCTGCAGTAACGTTATGTAATTTCGTGCTTTTTTCCTATTTATCACCATAATTATACAAGTTACACATGCTTAAATCTATATTTTTTTGTAATATTTTGTTTTTTCTTACATGTGCTATTTATTATATCGGCTAACAAAAAGTTTTATATAGAGCACTTCATGCTTTCGAATATAAAAAAACCAATCCCCTATAATAAGGAATTGGTTTTCTATATTTTATACTTCTGGCTTCATCGCTGTTCTAGATACTGTGTTGTGTACCATCTTTTTTGCTTCTCTGAAGGTCACAAAATTTTTGCTCTTTTCATCCCATAAACGGAATTTCAGTGATTTTAAACTTGTTGCCAGCGTAATCGTTGGTACATGTTGAAGGGGTGGTGTGCTATGATGACACTTTTCTAATTCATAGTTTGGCACCCTTGGACTTAGATGGTGTATGTGGTGGTAGCCAATATTTCCTGTTAGGAATTGTAATACCTTTGGCAGCTTGTAGTAAGAACTTCCTTCAACTGCAGCCAATACATATTCCCAATCTTTATCCATTTCAAAATAGGAGTCTTCGAACGTATGTTGCACGTAAAACAACCATATTCCTACACTTCCCGCAATCATAAAGATGGTGCCGTGGACAATTAGAAAGGATTGCCAGCCGATTGCTAAGCTTAATAAAACTGCTACAGCAAGAATTAATACGTTAGTTAGATATAAGTTGTTGCGTTCTTTTTGTCTTGCTTCTTTCCGGTTAAAACGGTTTCTAATCAAGAAAGTGTAAATTGGTCCTAATCCGAACATTACCAAAGGATTTCGATATAGACGATAAGACAATCGAGTCTTAAAAGATGCTGCTTTGTATTCTTCCACAGTTAGTGTCCAGATATCACCAACACCGCGCTTGTCCAAGTTTCCACTTGTAGCATGGTGAACGGAGTGATCATGCCCCCATTGATCAAATGGGAATAATGTCAGTACTCCCGTTACGGTGCCTACTGCACGGTTCCACTTTCGATTTTTGAAGAAAGAGTGGTGTGTGCAATCATGGAAAATAATGAAAATACGTGTCATGAACCCTGCAGCAAAGATGGCTGGAACCAACGCCAACCAATAGGATACTGATAAGCTTATATAAGTGAGATACCATAACAGGAAAAATGGCGTTAGCGTATTGATTAACTGCCAAATACTCTTTTTAGTTTGTGATTTTTCGAAAGGAGCAACTTGTTTTCTAAGGTTTTTCATCTCATTTTGAATTGACATTTTATTAAATCCCTTCGTTGTTGACTTGATAAAAATTATTATATCCAATATAAAAAATTTAGTTAGTAGCAGGTGTCATATGTAGAGTATGACAAATGTCATATAGTATTTGTAAAGGATTGTCAGACCTCTTGAAAACCGTTGGGGGACGTGATGTTTTCAATTTTTAAAAATCGAATAATATTTTTGTTGAAAATAAAAAAGAGTGATTCCAGACGGAATGTCACTCTTCATGTAGCCAACTGCTTTGGCTTAACTCTTCTTTTGGTAAAAAAACTATGCAAAAGCATGCCGATGATAATGACGAATAACCCAAGCATACCTATTACATTGGGCATTGGCGTGGATAAAAGAAGCACCTCTCCAATCAACACAAAAAGTACCTGCGTCGATTGAGTTGCCTCCACTGCAGCTAATTTTTCCTGACTGCCTCTCACCATGTCTGTTGCGATAAAGAACAGGGTGGTTGCGATGACTCCTGAACTGATGGCCACAATAAATGTTTGGAGAACCTGTTCCTCAGAAGGTAAACCCACTGTCTTATATCCCATTACTGCAACAAGTAACCAGACCGGGATTGTAGCCAACGTCATGCCAAGGACTCGTTGAAACGTATCCAACTTAGCTCCACACAACTCCATCATCTTCCGGTTACCAAGCGGATAGGCAAATGCTGCAATTGCGACAGGTATAATACCATAGATAACCATGGATCCAGTAAGACCACTTCCCTGTTGTGTCTGAATCAACAGAACCCCTGCAAAAATGACGAAGGAAATGAGAAGCCCCGGCATTGGAATACGTTCACGCACTTTTACTCCTTGCTCTAGTTTATAAAAGAAGGGACCTAGGAGAACTCCTGCGATAATGGTCAGTTGCCACGTTCCTGCAACAAGCCAGCCCGACCCATATGCTGCAGCAAATGTAATAGGTGCGTAAAAGAGAACAAAACCAGTAAAACTCCAAAGAAACCATCGGATTGGGGCCGTTCGCATTTCACGAAATAGTGGCCTAAGATTCCCCCTCACCCATACAATTAAAAGTAAAAACGGCACCATAAAAAAGAAGCGCAAGGAGGAACTCCATAGCCAGCTACCACCTGAGAGCTCCATGGAACGATTTAATATAAAGGTCACAGCAAAAAACAGTGAAGCGAATACGCCGATTGATATTGCTTTCACGGAAAACATCCTTCCCTCCAATGTATCTTTTTCATTATTATAAAAGAAAACTGTATGCAATATTTCGCTTTTCGAAAATTGTGATAAAATCAAAATAATTATACGTAAAGGAATGGATATTAATGAGGCGTCTTCTTGCAATAAGTGATATTCATGGTGATTTAGAAAAATTCGAAAGACTTCTTGAGAAAGTTAACTTTGATAGCAAGCAGGACAAACTCCTTTTACTCGGAGATTATGTGGATCGCGGGCCACATTCACGTAAAGTTTTGGACAAGGTGATGGAATTGACCGCTGTAGGGGCCATAGCCTTGATCGGAAACCACGATAAAATGATGATTGACGCTTTTGAAAATCCTGAAGACCCCCTTCATTTGAAAAGGTGGTACTATAACGGCGGCATTAAAACGCTGGAAAATTACGGATACAACGTAGAAAAAGACGATCCAAAATTTTGGTATAAGACAGAAGAGATGCCGGAAGCACTTGTCATAAATGAGGAAATTCGCCCGCATTTAGATTTCCTAAAAACCCTTCCATACTATTATGAAACAGATACTCATATTTTTGTCCATGCAGGAGTACACCCGGAGACAGCATTGGAGCGTACTGAACCTTATACCTTAGTGTGGATTAGAGATGAATTTCATAATGGGTATCAAGGTGAGAAGACAGTAGTTTTTGGACATACCCCAACAAAGTACCTCCATAAAAAGCCAGAGGTTTACTTCGGTGAGAATAATATCATAGGGATTGATGGCGGTTGTGCTTATGGAGGAAGATTGTATTGTTTGGACGCTTTAGAAAATACAGTCTTTTATGCAGAATAAAAATTCTCAGGGGTGCCCTAATCAGAGTACCTCTGAGAATTCATTACATACCCGTTATCGTTTATCCCCTGTATAAACATCCTCCTTAGTATGAAATCCATCTGCAATGACCGTTGCATCAATATTCGTTCGGTTCACAGCAATCGGAGGAAGTAACACTGATGGCACTTCCACTTTCCCATTGTTCACTTTGCGATTTGTATCAATGAATTCTCCTTTGGCCATAGCAACTGCCAGTCTCGCAGCTTCTTCGGCAAGAGTAGGTATCGGTTTATACACCGTCATCGTCTGAGTGCCTTCCACAATCCTCTGAGCCGCTGCAAGCTCTGCATCCTGCCCGGCTACAGGTATGCTTCCCGCTAGTCCCGCTTCCTCGAGAGCTTTAATGGACATCCCTGCTGTCGCATCGTTTGCTGCTATTACCGCGTCTATTTTCCCGCCATTTGCAATAAGTGCCTCTTTCATGTTGACGTAAGCGTTGCTAGGGAGCCAATTTTTGGTCCATTGATCATAAACGACAGTGATTTTCCCTTTATCTATTAGTGGCTGAAGGACATTAAAGACCCCCTTTTTAAACAGGTGAGCATTATTGTCCGTATCTGCTCCGCCAATATAAACATAATTACCTTTCGGGACAATCTTTGTAATTGCCTCTGCCTGAAGCTCCCCTACACGTTCGTTGTCAAAAGAAACATAGAGGTCAATTTCTGCATTTTTAATGAGTCTGTCATAGGAAAGGACCTTAATTCCGGCGAGTTGTGCTTTCTTAACGATCGTTGCTGTTGCTTCTGCGTTATGGGGAACTACTACAAGAAGATCCACACCTTTGCTTATTAGGGTTTCCGCCTGTAACACCTGCAGCGCATCATCTCCGTTTGCTGCTAGTATTTCCACCTCCGCTCCAAGGCTTTCCACTGCTGACTTAAAAAGAGCCCGGTCTCTCAGCCACCTTTCTTCTTCTAAGGTGTCCATAGAAAAACCGATTTTTATTTTTTTCACCTCAGAAGTTGTCCCTTTTGCCTGTTGAAGGAATTTATTCTGTACAGTTCCCACGTCCTGTTGAAGGGGTTTATCTGTCTTTTCACACCCCGAGGCTACAAAAAACAGAGCCAGCGTAACAAACAATGGTAGTAATCTACGTATTCCTAGCTCCATTTCTTCCATCCTCTCTGCTTTCTAAGCCTTATTTCGGAGCAATGTCTTACGATACTCTTTCGGTGAGAAATTGGTCATTTTTTTAAATACCTTGCTAAAGTAATTAGGATCATGGTAGCCAACTTCAAAAGTAATTTCTTTTATGCTCTTCTCCAAATCATTCATGAGCCGTTTCGCTTTCTCCATTCTGCATTCTGTGAGGAAGTCGATATAATTGATGCCCTGCTTTTCCTTGAACATTTTACTGATATATATTGGACTCAATCCCACTTTCTGGGCAAGTGTATCGAGCGATATGTCTTGATGGGAATGGTCCATGATGTATTGCTTAATCTGTTGAATGGTGTCTGCCTCTAAGTGGTTGTAGTGATCATCATAAGATTGTTTCATCATTTCCAAGAGTTGCTTTGTTTCGGAACGAAGCTGACGATAATGTGTTGTTTGTACCGAATAGAGTGGCGTTGTAGTTTCCACTCCCATTTCATTTAGTACACGTGAAGTAATCCAAAGAACCTCTAACATCCGTTGCTGAGTGTGCAATAAGTTGGCCGCTTCTTTTTCATAGGTTTGAAGAATGTTCATGACATACACTTGAACAGTATCCCATTGACCAAGTCTAATGAAATCAGTAATTTCCTTTTGCTGATTTTTATCCAAATGGCTTTTAAGGACATCGACATTTGCATGGATATCTGCATAAAAACGATAGTTCGTACTAGCTTTAGTATCTAAGGTACCCATAAGGGCTTCTTGATAAGATTGTCTAACCTGCTCAAGAGAGCTGCAAACTTCCCCTATCCCAATAAACCAATCAGTATGATGTGCTTTTTTTGAAATTGCTATAATGTCTCGCGCAAGGATACTAGCTTGAGAACGAAAGGTCTTGTCTGGCTGACGGAACACAATTATTGGAAGCTGATTCCCATATAGTGCTCCTACCCATCCGCTTTTGTTTTGCCTGACTTTCTCCTTAATTAAGGAATAATTGGATTCTGATCCTGATGGCAATAGGACGATCATGGCAAACATCTCATTCGTTGAAGGAATATCAAGCATTTCCATCAGCATGTCCACATGTACTTCATGGACGTGGTCGAACAACAGCTGCGTTACGACATCCGTCTCAACTAGAGTCAAGGTTTTTTCTAATGCCTCTTCCTGGAGCCTGTTTTTAGTTTGTTCGGCCTTCTCCTGCTCGATTTGCTTCAGTACTTTTCCGACTGTCATTCTAATTTCGCTAATCTTGCTTGGCTTAAGAATGTAGTCTTTGACACCCAGTTTGATGGCTGCTTTGACATATCCGAATGTGTCGTAGGCGGTGACCATGATGAATTTTGTTTTAGGATGCCTGGCGCTAATTTGCTCGACAGCTTCTAGTCCATTCAATCCAGGCATCTTGATGTCCATCAGAATTAGGTCAGGGGTATAATCGTCCGCCATTTCTACTGCCATTTTCCCATTTTTGGCCTGTTTGATTTGTAGGTCAGGAAAGTTTCTTTCGAGAATGGTTTGCATGCCTTCGCGTTCAATTTGTTCATCATCTACAATGAGGAGTTTAATCATCCGGTTTGACTCCTTTCATTTATTGGGTATCATATTTAACTCCTGTAGATTTTCGTTCCAGGTGCTTATCCAGAGGACGGTGCTTGAGCCTCCTCCGCTTCGCCGAAGCCACTAAAAAAAAGCTTGATTTTGAAATTTCACTAAACACCGCTGTTGATTTCCGCAAATGGCTTCGCTTTCCTAGGGGCGGTGCTTGAGCCTCCTCGCAACGCTTGAGGGGTCTCAAGCTACCGCTATCTCCCTTAGGAGTCTTCGCCTTTTGCTCCAATCCACAGCTAGGAATCATAAAAAACTTTACGTTATCAGTTTTTCAGTGGCTTCGCTTCGCCTGCGGGGTCTCCACCTACCGTTATCCCCCGTAGGAGTCTCACACCTTGCACTGCAATCTACAGGTAAATTCTGTTTTCAGTACTTTATTTTCAAAATAACCTTTGTTCCTTGGTCATGTATTCCTTTAATATCAATGACATCGTCATAGCCGTAGAAGAGTCGTAGTCGTTTTACGACATTACTGAAGCCGATACCTGTTGAATGTCCTTCAGTAGGTTGTGGGGTTTCTTCGTTCAGAATTTGAAGGATTTGTTGTTCTTTCATCCCCATCCCATCATCCTCAATTTCTATTACTACGTGGTTACCATCCATTTTGACTCGGAACCAAATGTTTCCTCCATCTTCCTTCGGCTCCACCGCATGAATGACGGCATTCTCTATTATTGGCTGGAGAGTCAAGGCTGGAATCTTTAAATCTAAGCATGATTCATCGATATCCCAATGCAACTGCAACCTGTCTGTAAAGCGTGCTTTCTGGATGTCCATATATTGTTTTAATACTTGAATTTCATCATGAAGCGTAACGGAGCGATCTTGCCGCTTTAAATTGTAACGGAGAATTCCGGCAACGCTTACTAAGAGGTCGCTCGTCTCTTCTGATCCTTCTAAATAAGCTTTTTTCGAAAGGGTATTTAAGGTGTTAAAAAGAAAATGCGGATTGATCTGACTCTGCAGGCTTCTAAACTGGCTTTCTTGTAAAAGCAGCCTACTTTCCTGAAGCTCTCGCTCAAGCGCTGCCTTCTGCTTAATCTCAGATATCAGGTTGTTAATATTAATACGCATTCGATCGAAAGTCCTTGCCAAAAAGGCAATTTCATCATTGGTTTCTATCTTTACCTGCTGTTCAAAATTCCCTTTGGATAGTTCATTTGCCGCTTTTGTTAGTTGAAAGACAGGCCTTGTAATCGTAAGAGAGAACCAGTATGTCGCAAACAGCAATAGACAGGTGATTAACAGCAGGCTCCAAATTCCAAGTTTAATAACTTCACCGGATTGTTCCATGATTCCCCTGTAAAATCTGTCAAATGTATTCAATTCTGTATCTATTAGTGTTAGGGTCATTTCGGATATATAGGTAGTAATTCGAGTGGCCTCTGCAAATTCTTGAGCGGAGGCCTCCGTATCATTTTCGGACTGAAACATAATGGACCTGTCGGTTGCTTCCACCAAGCTATCTATCAAGTTCATATAGTTAGTTAGCGTAAAGTCGTTTTCTGTGTTTCTTAAATGATATACGCCATATTTTGCTTGTTGAACCTTTTCCTTGCTTGCCGCAAGCTTGTCTAGGCTGACTTGTGTTGGATCAATGGTATAGTTGTTCAAATCTGTAACCAGCTGTTGACTCGCTTTTGTCACTTCATTCATGCTCAGGTAACGTTGCAAAATATCGTTATACTGTTTATGGGTTTTATGATTGTAGTATGTAAGCGCTATCCAAATTGTCGACATAATCACCAATACTACCGTAGTGAGGGTTAGAATTTTCTTTTGGATACTCGTCATTGTTTATCCGCTGCTTTCCTAATTCTGATATCTGTCAAATACCCATCTTTATTCAGCGGCACCGTTTCTCCGGTCAACCATTCCTTCATAAGCTTTACACTTTTTCTTCCCATCTCTTCTGGTGACTGTTCAATAACCCCATCCAACTTTCCATCTGCTAACAAGGTCAGTGTCTCCGCTCCATCGTCAAAAGAATAGATATGGTACGGTTCTACCTGGGAGCGCTTACTAATTTCCCCAATCATCGCACCGACAACATTGGCATTAATAGCGATGAACGCGTCAATATCTGGCTCTTTGTTCATTACATCTTGTGTGGTGGTTATGACTTGTTCTCTTGTGTCATCTGTAGTCGCATGGATCATATGGATATCATCGTAAAATTTTAGAATTTCCTTAATCCCTTCCATGCGCCGCTTTTGATAGTATTCCTGGTTCTTGTCATACATGAGTACGACATTCCCCACTCTGCCCATATCGATCAATATCTGTCTAGCAATCATTTTACCTGCTTCATACTGGTCGGAACCGACATAAGTACGCCGGATGCTTTCCTCCATCGGCACATCATTTGCCACCGTAATAATCGGAATACCATGGAAGCCAGCCTTCACTTTCGTCAATTCCTTAAATTCCTCTGAATCGAGCCCCTGTATGATAATTCCATCCATTTTGGATTGAATGGCAATTTCTATGTCTTTTAGGAAATCTTCTCTATTCTTCCCATAACTCCCCCATACTTCAAGGCTGACATCACTTTGTTCTGCCTGCTTTCTAGCACCTTCGCTTACCTTATCCCAGAAAGGCGTCTCCATATCTTGTGTAATAAGAACTAAACGATGTTCCTCTCTGCTAGAACTTAGTGCTTGAGGCAATTGCCAATCGGATTGGAAGATTTTTTGTGCAGATAAAAACGTGAGATGACATAGTAGAATAATAATGATACAAATTGCTAGAATTCCTGTTCTCCGCAAGAATGATATCCCCCTCCCCCAATAAGGCCATATTGTATATACACCGCTGTGGATTTCCGCAAATGGCTTCGCTTTCCTAAGGGCTGACGTGAGCCTCCTCGGCAAGCCTGCGGGGGGTCTCCACTTAGCGCTATCTCCCTAAGGAGTCTTAGCCTTTTGCTCCAATCCACAGCTCGAAATTACCAAATACTAAATCATATTAGTTTTTCAGTGGCCTTCCCCAATTGAGGTGTACTATTTTCATCATAGCACCTAATGAAAATAGTACAATCCCTGTTGAATAGCAGATTCAACAGGGATTGCCAGTTATTTATATTTTCATTATCGTTTTTTACGTGTCATAACATCAAAGATTACTGCTCCGGCAAGAACTCCTCCACGAATCATGTATTGATAGGAAATACCTACGCCAAGCAAATTCATTCCGTTTGACAGGGAGGCCATTACAACCGCACCGATGATGGCGCCTGTCACTTTTCCAACACCACCAGCAGAAGATACACCGCCCACATAAGCAGCGGCAATGGCATCAAGCTCAAAAAGAGTCCCTGCAGTTGTGGTTGCCGATTGCAAACGTGCTGTAAATAGAATACCTGATAGAGCCGCTAGCATCCCCATTGATCCAAAAACAATATACGTAATTTTTTTCACGTTAATCCCGCTCAAATGGGCAGCTTCCGGGTTACTCCCGACAGCATAGATATGTCGTCCAAGCACAGTTTTAGTAGTCAGGAAATGATAAACTACGACTACTATTAATATGATAATGACTGTCCAGGAGAATCCGTTATAGCCTGCTAGAATCCAAGTTATATAACCTATTATGGCGGAAACAAAGAGTAACTTTAGTGCAAAAATCGGCTTGGAAACAACTTCAAAATCATACTTGATTTTATTTCTCCTGGTCGAAATCTCACTGTAGATGTAAAGTAAAATACCAACCAAACCAACTAAAAGTGAAAGGAGGTGCAAACCGTTTAATTCTACAAGTGAAGGGATATAGCCATTACCAATCGCGTTGAAGGCATCATCTTGAATGATGATGGTACCAGTCTTCTCTGTCACTTGCAACAAAGCACCTCGGAAAATAAGCATTCCTGCAAGCGTGGCAACGAAGGATGGAATGCCAATTTGAGCAATAAGCACCCCGTTAAACAGACCAACAGCAACTCCTAAAAGCAAAATAACCGGGATCGTTACCCATACGGATACCCCTGCTTGTGTAAGCAAGATAGCTGCAATTGCCCCAAGAAACCCTGCCGCATATCCTACTGAAAGGTCGATATGGCGAATAACGATAACGAGCGTCATCCCTACTGCCAACACAGCAATATAACCCGCAGAGTCTAGTAGGTTACTAATGTTACGGGATGACATGAACAATCCGTCTGTCATAAAAGTAAAAGTTAATATAATGACAAATAATGCGATATACATCCCATAATCACGGATGTTCTCATGTATAAGCGTTCTGGCTTCTTGTATAACATTCATAATAATACCCCCTATTGCGTAGCAAGCTCCATAATTTTTTCTTGGTCTGCTTCTTCTACTGCCAATTCCCCTTTTATTTCTCCTTGGGCCATGACATAGACTCTATCGCTCATCCCAAGTACCTCACCAAGCTCGGATGAGATCATCACAATACTTAGTCCTTCCTCAATAAGCTTATTCATCACGGTATAAATTTCAAACTTCGCCCCAACGTCAATCCCGCGAGTTGGTTCATCTAGAATAAGTAGTTTGGGTCCCACAAATAGCCACTTTCCAATGGACACTTTTTGCTGGTTCCCGCCACTAAGGTTTCCTACAAGCTGTTCTAAAGAGGAGGCTTTAATATGAAGGGATTGTTTGTACTGTTCTGCGACCTTAATTTCCTCATTTTCATTTATAATCCCTTGCGAGGCTATTCCTTTTAAATTCGCTGCAGAGATATTACTTTTGATATCCTGTAAAAGGAAAAGACCATCATCTTTTCTGTCCTCTGTGACATAAGCTATTCCTGCCTTGATTGCATCACTAGTATGCTTAAGGGTAGTAGGAGTGTTATTCCACATCATATCCCCTTGAATTTTGTATGATTTGGCATTTCCGAAAATGCTGAGGGCAAGCTCTGTTCTACCTGATCCCATAAGACCAGCAATACCGACGATTTCTCCTTTTTTTACATGAAGATTTACGTTTTTGATGACCTGTCTTCCAAGTTGCGGATCATAAGCCGACCAGTTATGAAGTTCCAATAGGTTCTCGCCTGCTACTTCCTTCGTTCTTTTTGGGTAAATGTCTTCAATTTCTCTTCCTACCATGTTCTTGATAATGACACTTTCGGTAATTTCTGCTCTTTTCCCATCAAGCGTACAAATTGTCTTCCCATCACGGATGACGGTTGCTTTGTCTGCGATACTAATTACTTCTTTCAGCTTATGGGAAATCATAATGCACGTTATCCCTTGATTTTTTAGTTCTTTTAATAGTTCAAGCAAGTTTTCACTATCGTCTTCATTTAGTGCTGCCGTCGGTTCATCCAAAATAAGGAGCTTAACTTCTTTACTTAAAGCTTTCGCTATTTCTACAAGCTGGCGTTTTCCGACACTCAAATCTTTTACAAGCGTATCAGGGTTAACATCAAGCTTAACTTTCCGCAATAACCTTTTTGCTTCAACAATCGTCCTGTTCCAATCAATCACTCCACCAAACTTCATTTCGTTTCCTGCAAAAATATTTTCATAAACCGATAAATCTGGAAACAATGCGAGTTCTTGGTAGATGATGGCGATTCCGGTACTAACACTGTCACTGATTTTGTTAAATTGCTGAACATTTCCTTCATATATAATGTCTCCATCATATGTTCCAAAAGGATACACTCCGCTCAGCACCTTCATCAGTGTGGACTTTCCCGCTCCATTCTCCCCGATTAAGCAGTGAATTTCGCCTTTTTCCACTTTGAAATTCACATTACTCAGCGCTTTGACTCCTGTAAATTCTTTAGAGATATCGTTCATCTCCAGTATATAGTTGCCCATCCTTTTCCCCCCTTAACAAAAGCAATGACAATGGCGAAATAGTGATAAGGTTGCCATCACTATTTCGCTGGATTTCTAGTTTAACTCCTGTAGATTTCCGTTCCAGGTGTTCGCTTTCCGCGGGCGGTCCGGGAGCCTCCTCGGCTACGCCGAAGTCAATGAAAAAGTCTTGATTTTAATATTTTTATAAACACCGCTGTTGATTTCCGCAAATGGCTTCGCTTTCCTAGGGGCGCTGTTGGAGCCTCCTCGGCTACGCCTGCGGGGTCTCCACCTAGCGCTATCTCCCTCAGGAGTCTTCGCCTTTTGCTCCAATCAACAGCTAGGAATCATAATAAACTTTACGTTATCAGTTTTTCAGTGGCTTAGCTAAACCTGTGGGGTCTCCCCTGTCCCTTCCTCCCGCAGGAGTCTCACACCTTGCACTGCAATCTACAGGGAAATGTGTTTTTAACGAAATAACTTTGACTTATAGTCCTGTAAATTCGCTTGCTTCGTAGTATTCAGAGTCGATTAGTTCTTGTTGTACGTTCTCTTCGTCCACTACGATGACATCTGTTTGTTTTGCTTTAACTTCTACTTCTCCGTTATCATAAAAACCTGTTGTTTCTGGAGTTTTGCCGTCTAGGATTTCTACTGCAATACCCATAGCATCCGTCACTAATGTACGTACGTCTTTGAATACTGTCATAGATTGTTTACCATCAATGATATATTGGATGGAGGCTTTTTCTGCATCCTGTCCTGTTACTAAGTAGCTTGATACTTCCCCATCAGTTGCGAACACGTCTGCAATAGAACGTGCTGTACCGTCGTTTGGAGCAAGTACCGCCACGTCACCTTTCATATCTGCACCCACTGCAGTTAAGTGTGTTTGTGCTTTGTTCTTCGCTTCGTTTGGATCCCAGTTAGTTGTTACCTGTCCTAGAATTTTACTCATTTGGTCACGAGTAAGTTCAGCTGTGTCTTTTAAAGCTTCCGCTTCACTGGAGTTTGCAATTTTGAACGTTCCGTCTGCAATTTTTGGTTGTAACACACTCCAAGCTCCTTCAAAGAAAAGGAAAGCGTTGTTGTCAGAAGCTGCACCTGCGTATAGGTAAAGCGGAACGCCAGATCCTTCTACATTGTCGATCAGGTATTGTCCTTGAGCAGCACCAACTGCCACACTGTCAAATGTCACATAGTAATCCACTGCATCTGTGTTTGTAATTAAACGGTCATAAGAGATAACCGTGATTCCTTCTTTCTTAGCCGCTTCTACTGCTGCAGCTGCTGCATCTCCATCTTGAGGAGTGATAATCAGCACTTCAATTCCTTTGTTGATTAATGTTTCAACGTTCTCTTTTTCCTTCGCGGAAGAACCTTGGCTAAAAAGGATTTCTGTTGTATAGTCAGAATCTTTCAATGCATCCTTGAATCGTTGCTCGTCCTGCACCCATCTTGGCTCATCCTTTGTTGGCAAAACAATTCCCACACTTACACTGCCGCTTCCCCCTGTACTGCTGTTACATGCCGCAAGCATAGCTGTAAAAAGCATTAAAACAAGTAATAATGACGTAGCTTTCCAAGTCTTTTTCAATTGTTGCTCCCCCTTTGTTTTGGCTTATTTCATTAATTTGATTACAACTTAATTATATGGCAGGGGTTAAAAGGGTTGTAAGCGCTATCACTAGCACTCTTTTGGTATTGTCTGTACTTTTTTAATAATTGGGAATATTTTAAGAGGAATAATTTCTCTACTTACTCTAGTACTTTCATACAAGCACGTTCTATTAAACTTTCATTAATGATAGTAGGAGGTGAAAGATTATGAAGAAGATTATATTGTTTGCGGATACGGGAATTGATGATGCGATTGCCGTAATTTATGCATTGAAAAATCCTGAGATAGAGTTGAAAGCGATTGTTGCAGGTTATGGAAATACGGATCGCGATCGAAGCGCGAGAAATGCAGAATATCTATTGGAATTGGGAAGGAAGGAAGGTGTTCCTGTCATTGCTGGAAGTACAAGACCACTAAGTGGTGAGCTACCGGAATTCTTCCCGGAAATTCATGGAGAAGAAGGACTTGGCCCTATAATTCCGCCCATCCCTGCAGAACGTTTTACGAATCGAACAAACTTCAGTCAATTGTTCCGTATCATTAAGGAACACCCGAATGAACTAACAATTGTAAATGTCGGCCGCTGTACATCGCTAGCTATGGCTTGGTTCTTGAGTCCTTCTGTGATGGAATTGGTAAAAGATACGTTTATCATGGGAGGCGCTTTTATTGAACCGGGGAACGTTACGGAGGTAGCAGAAGCCAACTTTTTCGGAGATCCTGTAGCTGCAAATTTCATTGCGCAAAATGCCCCCAACCTGACAATAATCCCCTTGAATGTAACCCGCAAAGCACTCATTACCCCTAGAGTCGTGGATTTTATCGATAGTGTTGCCACTACTCCCCTCCAGCAGATCATTAAACCAATTCTTGATTTCTATTATGAGGCCTATCAAGAGCTGGAACCTGGGATTGCCGGGACGCCACAGCATGATATGGCTGCAGTGATGGCAAGCCTAGAGATTCCTGGATTATTCACCTACACAAGTAAAGAGGTGAAGGTAGAATATAAGGAAGGTTATGCAGTGGGCCTCTCCATTGCAGACTTCAGACCGGGCGTGCCTCAATGCACAGGTGCAGGTTGTGTGAGGATTGCGACGGAAATTGATGAAGGTATTTTCTTTGTAGAAATGTTGAGAACTTTGATTAGGAATGATTAAGATAAAACAACATGAGATCCCTTGGTGGGATTTCATGTTGTTTTAATTTAAAGCTTGCTTAATTCATCCATAAACGCTGGTCTATTTTTCAGCTCCTAACGTCTTATAGAACCCATAAAATGAAAAAGTGCAGCCACCTCAAAGCAACTGCACCCATACAACATTAACTATTATTATTCCACTATTACCGTTCTCTTCTCCTCATGCGATCGACGAATGGCATCCATTACGACCTGCACCCCATGGCCATCTTCCAATACTGGCAAATGAGGGTTTACTACCTCTCCAGCTAGCGCTTTATATACCTCATCCAACGAGCGATAAAAAGCATTGTAATAACCAGCAGCAACCGGATTCATTCCCTCTGGTATCGCTAAAGCTTCTTCTATATCCACTTCTTCCAAAGGATCATTTCCAAGTCCAACAAGCACTTTGTTGTCCTGAGACATTTTTATTGTACCTTCTGTTCCGTAAACCTCTAGCTCCCATCCTTCTGCATGACGAACGGCAATGTTGGAACCGATGTTAAAGGTTCCTCCGCCTCCAAAATTACCCATCGCTTGGAAAGCATCATCTGCTGTACGGACTTCCTTCTCACCGGTTTCATCCGTGAATTCTGGTACATGAGTAGTCAGCTGGCCAGAAACAGATTCTATCTTCGCATCAGTCCACCATAACAGGGAATCAATTAGATGTGAGCCCACCGCTCCTAGCATCCCGCCTGCCTGATCACTCTGACTTAACCACCCTCGTTTACTTGTGGCATACCTTTCATATCCTGCAATATTCAGGGAGAAATTCACATGCAACACCTTGCCTATTTTCCCGCTTGAGATTATTTCTTTAACCATCTGTCTTGCAGGTAAAAAGCGATACTCAAAATTTATCCAGCCTAATTTACCAGCTGCATCTCTTGCCTGTATCATCTTCTCTGCCTCTGCCGCATCAAATGCCATTGGTTTTTCACATAGAACATGTTTGCCGCTAGAAAATGCTTTTACCACCATGTCATGATGCAACAATGGCGCAGAAGCGACAGAAACCAAATCTATCTCTTCTGACTCCAGCATTTCCTCCCAGTTTCCATAAATTTTCTCCATACCTGTTTCCTCTTTAATCTCACCCAGTCTCCCGCGGGATACACTTGCAATGGATACTACCTCAAACCCTGGATGACTTTGCATCACTGGTACGTGAACCTTTGCGCCAAAACCTGTTCCGATAATACCTACTCTTATTTTTTCCATGATGATTCCCCTTTTATGTAATTGGTCTTCCCAGTTTAATTTCGACAAAAAACAGCACTCTCCTTTTTTAATTCGGAAAGTGCTGTCCTACATTGCATATTAGTGACGATATTTAATTGCCAGACCTTTTAAGAAATTCCTCGCATATTTATCCATGCAAGCTTTGTAGTTTTTGTGCCCCTTCTTACGTAAAAAAGCACCCAATTCACCCTTTGTTATGGAAACTCCTGCTTCTCCGACAATGTCAATAATATCTTCTGTTGTTAAGGAAAGGGCAATCTTTACCTTTTTCAGAAGAATATTGTTTGCCGGTTCATTGGAAAAAGGAGGCTTTGCCGGCTGGCCAGGTTTTGGTTCTTGTCTGCCTCTTTTGAAAATAATCAAACCGTTTAGAAACGACTCCAGCTTGTTATTGTTGATAGGAAGAATTTCTTCCTCTTCAAGCGCCTGTTCATATTCTTCCTCGGTATCAAATTCATAGCTATCTACCTCTTTAGTGAGGATCATTTGTACTTCTTCTCTCGTTACTTCAATGTCACCAAGTTTAAAGATTTCAACCATATCGTTGTCCTTAATGTCTAGTGCGTATCTTAGTCTAATTAGTATATCGTTGTTCGTCATGTATAAACTCCTTTTTTGTATTGCTCATTCCCTATATTTATTACCATTTACCAATAAATTTAGCATTTATTTTGCCAAGGGAATTTCAATTGTGACAACAGTTCCTTCTTCCATCTGTGACGTTATTTCTATATCTCCATTGTGTGCATGGATAATTTCTTTCACAATGGATAGACCGAGTCCTGTTCCCCCAATTTTTCTCAGGTCGGAATTGTCCACCCGATAAAACTTAGTAAAGAGATGAGGAATTGCATCTTTTGGAATTCCAATACCATGGTCCCTTATGGTTACTTGTACTGTCTCACCCTTAGAAGTGACCGTTATTTGAATTTTACCGCCATCAGGAGAATATTTAATCGCGTTGCTCAGTAAATTAGCCATTACCTGTGCAAGCTTCTCCCTGTCAGCTTCCACTTTCCTATGATCCGTTATTACCTCAAGATGTATTGGATGAGTATTGGCTTTGTGTTGGAAGATCTCACTTACTTCCTTAATAATTTCAACTATATCTTCCGTTTCTTTGTGGTAAATTTGTTTTCCCGCTTCCATTTTCTGTACATCTAGAAAGTCATTTATTAATTCTGTCAGACGCTTTGCTTCCTGATAGATTGTTTTCAAGTAGGTTTTTTTCCGTTCTTCTGATAACTCTTTGTAGATCATTCGTTCTGTAAAGCCAAGAACACTAGCTAATGGTGTACGTAGCTCATGACTTACGGTACTGACAAACTCCGATTTCATCCTATCCACTTCATACTCTTTTGTCATATCACGGAATACCAAAATGTAACCGTAGGAAAGGTCTTGTCGTGATACTTTTTCCTTATACATTTTAAAGACACATCTCTCATGCCTTTGATTCAACTCAAATATTAAGGCATCATCAGCAGACTCTTTTTCACTAAAAGTAGTAAGTAGATCTGCTTGCAGTTTTTCTTTGTCGACTGCCATTTCAATAAGGACCGTTGTCCATTCTTCAAAAGATAGTTGCAACAACCGACTAGGCGTTGGGAAGTTCAATACGTCACACATTTTCGTGTTTGCCTGAAGTACACTACCTCTTTCGTCCACTAATAAAACACCCTCCTGTATGGTGTTTAAAATGTCCTGGTAAAAGAGGCGATTCTCTTCCGAATCCTCATACAAATCTACTTTTTCCAAAGCCATACTGACTTGCAAAGCTAGTGCTTCCCCTGTTTCTATTTCTCGTTCAGTGAAAGTCGCATCATATCTTGTGAACTGCATGTAAGCCGCTATTATACCATTAGATGTAAGGACAGGTATAAATAAATCAAAGGCTGCCATATCTTCAGAATGGTAGGTGGCCTCCATACGACTACATTTTCTATCAACTTTAAAGGCTTTTTTAACCTCCACCAATTGTTGAATGAATACATTATTCTCTTCTAATCTTAACTGTTCTACCGCTTTCTTTGACAAACCAATAGAAGCAACTGACCTTTTTTCATTAAGCATCATCATAATGCCTACATTTGCATTTAATACCTTCCCCATGTTTCGAACAACATTCTCTAGGAGACGCTCTCTGCTTAACGTCTCTCCCATATCATGAATAAACTTATTTCTTACCTCAAGCTGCTTATTACTCTCTTCAATTATTGAAATATTTTCTTCCAATTGTACTTGCTGTGCTTGAAGTTCGTCTTGCTGTGCGTGCAGTTCATCCTGTTGAGCAAGCAGTTCTTCATTTTGGGCCATCAACTCTTCTTCATTGTATTGTAGCGTATTTACCATCGTATGAAGCGCGTTGGATAATACACCTATCTCATCGGAGCTATTCTGATGAGATGGAAGCTCTGTTATCTTGCCATGTGTAATCTCATCGGCTGCCTCTGAAAGTTTTCGCAGTGGTTTACCCACCTGTTTAATAAGGACCCAAGTTATAATGAACAGTAAGGAAATCACAAGCAGAAAATACATGAAAAACAAGATTTGACTGGCTTGTATCTTATCTGACATCAGGTCCACATTGTTTTCTATTTCCTGATCTACTTCATACCGGTATTCTTTCATATAACCCATAAAATCAAAAATTCTATCGGATACTCCCTGGTTAAACAGATAGTTCTGAAGCTCATTCATATTGTCTTGTTCATATAATTCCTCAATTTTTGGAAGATATATAGCAAAATAGAATTGATGGAACGCTGTTACTTCACTTACAAACTGTTCGTCATTTCTGTTTTCCGCCATCCTGGCAAGACTTTCTATATCCTTTTTAATGTCTGATTCAAATCCTTTTGCATCTTCTAACATCTCTCGGTTGGAAAATGCGACATAACCACGATAATCCACGAAGGAACTATTAATATTATCATCGATAGCCTGTATTTTCTCTTCCTTCGCTTCGAGCGCATTATTCCTTTCCTTGAACTCTTCAGATAGGGAGTACTCGTAAACTAACAGAGTTATAATTCCAGTGATCAAAACAAGAAAAAAGATTCCATTAATGATTAAAAATTTCGTAGATATACTATTTTTCCACTTCATTTAGCATGGCCTCTACTTTTTCTGCCAGCTCCATCGGACTAAATGGCTTGGACATAAATCCCGAAGCTCCTGAGGCACGGACCTCATCTCGAACGGATTGCTGACTTTTAGCTGTAAGGATAAGGACAGGAGGAACAGGGTTCAGTCCCATCGTTTTCATTTTTGTTAGGACTTCTAAGCCTGTGTATACTGGCATCATATAATCGAGGATGACCAAATCAAATGTATTCCCAGCCATCAACATATCCACAGCTTCTTTACCGCTACATGCCTCCTCTATTTGGTGCCCTTCATCTTCTAGTGTATCTGTAATTAGCATGCGAAGAACACTTTCGTCCTCAGCAAGTAAAATATGTGCCATTCGTGATTCCTCCATTTATCATTGAATTACTGTTTATTGGGATACCCCTTTTCGTTGCATTTCTCCCCAACCTCTCTTCTTCCTTAATACATCTATGATGCCTTGGCATCTCCAGATTATGGTTAAAGGTCTGTACCAGAAGGTTTCTGTAAGAGAATAGAAGAACAAAACAACAATATGCCTGGCTTTAGGGTATCGTCTAAGACTCCACTCTTCCATCAAGACAGCCAACATGGAATAGATCGAACCATAGATGACAAAAAGCAAGAATAGGAGCAACGCTATTTCTTCATTCATACCACCAAGAAAAAAAGAGAGGATTATATATAAATAACCTGTTAATTCCACAATTGGCCCCATAAACTCTATTAAGATAAAATATGGCATGGATACCATACCAATTGATCCGTATTTAGGATTGAACGCCATAGAACGGTGCATCCACAAACTTTCAAATAGCCCCCTATGCCATCGATTTCGCTGTCTTTTTAAAAAAGTTATTTCTTCCGGAGCTTCTGTCCAGCACACAGGGTCTGCAACATAGACAATTTTCTTGTTGGCTTTCTTTTCCTTTATATACCGGTGCAGCCTTACGACTAATTCCATATCCTCTCCAACGGTATGAGAATAGCCACCGGCATCGATTACCCACTTTTTCGAGAAAACCCCAAAGGCACCTGAAACAATCAATAAAAGATTGTGCCTGCTTAACCCGATTCTCCCCACTAAAAATGCACGCAAATATTCAATAACCTGCATGATGACAAGTGGATTGGAGGAAAGGCCCACCTTCATGATAGAACCGTTTTCAATAGCGGAACCGTTAGCAATCCTTACACTTCCACCTGTAGCAATAACGTCTCCATCAGAATCTATGATAGGCTTCATTACTTTTAAGAAAGCGTCCCTCTCCAGAATAGAATCGCCGTCCACTGAACAGAAATAGGGATAGGCGCATACGTTAATACCAACATTTAATGCATCCGATTTCCCACCATTCTCCTTATCTATCACATATAAATAATCATAAATAGAAGATTGGTAGATACCTTTTACTTCTTTTGTCTTCAATTTCTGTTTTACTATTTTCTTTATCTTTTTCAATTGAAATTCTTCGATGAGTTTTTCCATCGTATCATCTTTTGAACCGTCATTTATCACAATGATTTCATACTGCGGATATTCTATGCTAAGTAGAGAGCGAACAGATGGAACAATCCCAAGCGATTCATTATAAGCCGGCACCAATATAGATAGTGGTTTTGAATAACTTACATCCAATAGGTCCTCATACGGCTCTGTATTGTCCAGCTGATAGTTCTTCCTGACTTGGAACAAGGAAACCAGCAACATAAACAGGTAAAAAAGAATGACAAATCCCATATAAGCAATAACAAACCAACCAATTCCCTGTAATAACAAATATACAAAATTACCGTCCACGGATTTGCCCTCCTCTCTGCAACCATTCTTCCGCCATATCTCTTGCAAAGCGGTCTGTTGAAGTTTCAAGAATCTGATGGAGATGGTCTGCTCCTCCTTCAATGGATAAGATGGATTGGGCTGCGTTATTTCTGACATCATAATTTGTGTCACTTAGAAGCTCCGTCAAAATAAAGAGGCTCTCTTTACGGTTGGTCCTGCCAAGTAGTTTACTGAGCATTAATCGTTCTTCCCATGTGCTCTCTGGAAGATCTACATACTCCATCCATTCCAGAATCTTTGAAAATCCTAATTCATTCATTGCTTTTAAAATCCTAATTTTCTTTTCTCCTGAAGAAATCTTAAGTAGGTCCTCAAGAAAAGGCAAAAACTCTCTTTTCCCCTCTATTCCTATCATATCTAGCACTGGAAGCTGAATGTATTCAGGGAAGGCATCAAAATTTGTTACCATTCCCTGAAACTGTCTCTCGGTCATTACACCCACTAACGATCTATACATAAATTCCGATAGACGCCAATTTGGTTCTTTTACTAATTCCTCCCAGTGATTCGTTTCAAATCGAACTAAAATCTTTAATAATTGTCTTCTTTCTTCCTGAGACAGACTTCTCTTCTCATAGGTGTTAAGAAGGTAAGGCACCATGCTTTTAAGTTGAAAATCCTCAATTGCATAGAGACTATTCATCCTTATGCTCCAACGCCGACGAAGCAGGTTTCGCTTATACTTCTCCATAAAATGGGTGTTTGCAAAAAGCGTAATACGCTCCTGCACTTCATCCCCTTGAATGACATCCGCAAAGTCGCTAAACAGTTCTTCCATTGCTTTCCACTGTTTTCCGCTCCATTCCCGTTCTAGAATGTCTGCATTTTGCCTGTATAAGTATTCAAATACATTAGCCCTTAATTCTTCTTTATGTTGATCAATATTTTTACGTAGGTTGTTCTGCATCAATTTAGTCACAAGCATAAAGATAAAGATAATCGAGAGCAAAATAAAAAAAGCAAGAATGATAACCAGGACGATAGAAACAAAATTATTAACCAATGTCACATCCCCCGCTTTATCAGATGCTGAAGTCTTGCTTCCACCTCAAGGAGCTTAAAAGGTTTTGTCACATAATCATCCGCTCCAAGCTGCAACGCTTTTTGTATATCCCTTTCGCTTTTCCTAGAAGTTAACATCATTACTTTAAACTGGTCATGGCGTCTTTCCGAGCGAAGTCTATGTAACACTTCCAGTCCATCCATTTTCGGCATCATTCCGTCAAGAATGATGACATATCGATCGTTACTCTCCAGCCATTCGGATTGTAAAAAGCTTTGTCCATCCGAAAATGTTTCTATTTCAATGGCTCTATTTGCAGGAAGAGATAGCTTTCCTACTACTTCAGAAAGCATCATTCTGACAATTTCATCATCATCCACAATGGCGACCTTAACTTTCTGGATAACAACGTCGTGTTCTCCCACTGATGCTTCGACTCTGGCTCTCCCTTTCTTTTTTGCTTCGTAAAGAGCTTTGTCCGCTCGCTCCATAGCTTTTTCCAACGATAAGCCTTCCTCCATAACCTGGACGACTCCTCCTGAAAAAGAACAGGAAAAAGACAGTTGATTTGCTCTAAATGTTACCTTCATAAAACCTTCAAGAAGTCGTCTTACAAGCTTTTCCGCCTGCACTTGGGTTGTATTTGGCAACAACATGGCAAACTCTTCGCCTCCATATCTCGCAAAAACATCCCCTGATCGCATATGTTGTTTCATATATGTTGCAAGGCCTTTCAATACCTCGTCACCTACTACATGCCCATATGTATCGTTTACCTGCTTGAAATGATCAAGATCGATCACTCCTATACTGAACGGCTCTTTTACTCTAGAAAAGTTCGCCTGCAGTTTAGCATAAAACGAATGATAATATTTTCGGTTATAAACTTTTGTCAGTTCATCCATCAACAGCAACTCTTCATACTGCTTCTTTCGCGCCACTTGCCTGGAGATTCTCACTTCAAACTCTTCTAGATCCAATGGCTTGGACATAAAATCATCTGCACCCGCACGGTATGCGTTCATACGTTTTTCCTTTGTTGGATTAGAACTGATGATCAGTATGGGTGTTAACACTTGTTGACCATTTGCTTGAAGCCTGTCCAATAAATGATGCCCTCTTTCATCCTTTAACTCATCGTCCACTATTAGACAATCCGGTTTGACATCATAAAACGTATCAATTGATTTCTCCATGTCCGTACTGACCAATACATGAAAGAACCTGCTCTCTAAATATTCCTTCCATTCAACTAATAAAGAAGCATCCGGATCAGCAATGAGGACCCTTGCTTGTTCTGTAGCTATCTTAGCAGTTCCGCTGATTCCCTGACAGAAGCTGATGACCTCACTTAGAAACAATCGGCAGTCTTCCCACTGCCATACTTCCCTTGTTTCAACAAGTATCACTTCATATAGTGCTTCTGTAATATCTCCTAGCTCATCCAAGCCGACTGTCCTTGCCGTCCCTTTAATTGAGTGAACAAATCGATACACTTCTTCGTGAGAAATATCGCTGGCGCTACTTTCCCACTTATCTATTTGATTCATTATATTTTGAATTAATTTCGCTTTATATTTATCCAACTTAACTCAACCTTTCGATGAGACAACCATGATGAAAAGTCACTAATATCCCAGTATATATTTCTATTATAATGATGGTTGAATAACATGTCATGAATATATTTTTATTTATGCATCCTTGAAAATAAATGAAGACTTCTTTGTACCAAATAAAAGCTGCAACCAAAAGTAAAAGACACCACTTCATTAGGTAAGTGGTGCCTTTTATGAAGGCTCTTTTCTCAAAAATTGTTGCTATAAACCAGGAAAAGGTCGGCAATTGGACTTTTCGTTCTTAAATAGTCCTATTTAGGCAGGAAGTGTTTCTTTTAGGAAAAGACACGAAAGCTACGAAAACAGCCTTTAAGAAAGATAAAAATTAATGATATTGCGATAAAAAAACTTTGATGTAACGATTCCTTCTTCTATTCAGACTTTAAAGCCTTATTTCTATTTTGAATTCCCATTATTATACCTAACAAAAACTTAATAATTATACCTATAAAAAGATATATAGGAAAAGAGTATATATATTCCCAGTTGATTAGTTCGTATAGATTAAAGTACGAAAATATCGGTTGACCAACAAAACTTCCGATTAGTGCAAATAAAGTAATAGCAAGTAAATAGGATTTCCATTTCCCAAAGAACTGGTATAAAAACATATAGGTAATTGGAATAAGCGTTAGATCTAATACGTTTATAAATCGAATGCTTCCAAAAAGTTGATCAGGATATCGCCATAATGTCAATTCTATCCCTATACTGTTTAGAACGGTAGATAAAGTCATCGTAAGAAATAATCCAGCACCTATTTCAGCCAGTCTGTTTTTATCTACTAATTTCCACCAAGTAATCCAAAAAGACAGTACAATAATTAATAAGATCCACCACTTTGGAGAAAACAACATGCTTTCGACCCATTTTGCATATTCGTAATTGAAAATTTGTTGCCTTAGATTTGTAGTCTTATCCAAGAGATCATCCCCACATTTTTTTCATTTTAATATAAGTTTACCTAAGACAAAATAAACTATACAAAATTTATAAACGAAAGGTTCCTTTAAAAATACCCTTATACGAACAAAATACTCTCCTTATGTTTGTAAACTGTGCATGGTAGGTTAAGTAATGTTTTTGATTTAATTTTTCAAATGATTTTTTGGGGGGAATGGCTCCAAAAAAAGGGCTTATCCCTATTAGAGATAGCCCTGTGAATGTCGCACGCTTTATGCAAAAAAAATCTTTTTTTATTTTTGTTAATTAAACTTTTCGTACAAACCTAACCACGCTCTCTACGTGCGCCGTTTGAGGGAACATATCCACAGGTTGGATCCAATCCACTTTATACTTTTTGCTAAGGAAATGAATATCTTTGGCAAGGGTGGAAGGATTACAGGAAACATAAACAAAATTCTTCGGTTCTACGTCAAGCACAGTCTTCATGAAAGTCTCGTCCAGGCCTGTACGTGGTGGATCGACAACTATCGTATCCGGTCTCCAGCCTTCTTTTACCCATCTTGGCAGCCATTTCTCTGCTTTGCCTGCAACATATTTCATGTTGGTATAGCCATGGCGTTTGGCGTTTTCTTTTGCGTCTTCTATCGATTCTGCAATGGTGTCCATGCCACGAACCTCACCTGCACCTTCTGCTAGCCAAAGGCCGATGGTTCCCACTCCACAGTATGCATCGACGACTTTTTCTTTTCCAGTCAATTGTGCAGCTTTTTTTACTAAATCATAAAGTTTGACCGTCTGGACAGGGTTAAGCTGGAAGAAAGCCCGTGCGCTCAATTCAAACGAAACGTCTCCAAGCGTTTCCTGAATCACTTTTTCTCCGCTTAGATGAATCGTTTCTTCCCCGAAAATAAGAGAAGTTTTTTTGCCGTTTATGTTTTGCATGATGCTCTTCACTTTTGGCAAACGCTTTTGAATTTCTTCTACTACTAACTGTTTGCGCGGCAATTTTTCATCGGTTGTAATCAGTACTACTTGAATTTCCCCAGTAGAAAAACCTACTCTAGTCATGATGGTGCGAACGGAAGGTTGACCTTTTTTCTCATTTTGGACAGGTATGTTGAAATCTTGCAATATTTTCTTCACAGTATTGGTTACTTCCGTTGTAGCACTGTGCTGGACGATACAATTATCAATATGAATCAACTTGTGCGAATTTGCCCCGTATAGTCCTGCAATCACTTTTTCCTTTTGCTTGCCAACCTGGAATTGACTCTTATTACGGTAATACCATGGATCTTCCATTCCAATGGTCGGCTTGATGTCGAGTTTGCTCACATTCAGCTTTGTATGCCGTTCCAAAGACTGAATGACGATATCACGTTTCAAAGTGAGCTGTTGATCGTATTTCAAATGCTGCAGCTGACAGCCTCCGCATTGCTCATAAATCGGGCATGGGGGCGTGGTACGATGTGGGGATTTGCTTCGGATTTTTTTGATTTTCGCTTCCGCAAACTTATTTTTCACGTCTGTCACTTCCGCCACGACCACTTCATCTGGTAGTGCACCAGGAACAAACACCACTTGCTTTTTAAAATAACCGACACCTTCTCCGTTGATCCCCAAACGCTTAATCGTTAACGGAAAAGTTTGGCCCACTTTCATATCGATATTGGATTGTTGCTTGTTGTATGCTTTCTTCGTTTTCATTTCACTAACTCCTCAGCTTGCGGTTCGATGCTTCTCCAAAGGTATAGGGAAGCATAGCTTAAATATGGTTCCCAGTCCTTCGCCCACTCCTGCATCTGCAGAACAGTAGGCTTTTGGTCGAGTCCTTTTAATTTTTTCAAGGCATTCTGAATGCCAATATCAGCAATTGGGAATAGATTTGGCCTCCCTAGTCCAAATAGAAGCAGGTTTTGGACAGTCCAAGGGCCTATTCCTCTTATTTTTACAAGTTCTTTCAGTATTTCTTCATCCGTTTTTTGCTCCAAATTGTAAAGGACCAAGTCACCATTTGCAATCAGTTTGGAGGTATCTATAATGTATTCCGCTTTTCTGCGGCTCATTTTCAGTTCGGTGATTTGTTCGTAATCAAGCTCGGATACATCTTCTGGCCTCGGATAGAACCAAACTCCTTCTTTCATAAAACCGAATGTATGGACAAAACGTTGCGTCAACGTATGAGCGAACTTCATGTTGACCTGCTGATGGATAATGCATTTCATTAGACAATGGTAGAGGTCAAAATCAAGTACGAGGGGCGTGCCTTCGTGCTCTTGGAAAATAGTTGCAAGATCTGTTCTGGCAAAATGGTTGGCAATGTCTTGGAGCGGCTTATCCCATTGGAAAATAGCTTTTATGTGCTGGATTTCTTTATCGGTCACCGTTGCTGTACTATATAATTGGAAGCTCGGGTTTTGTTTCGTCCCTATGGCCTGCACTTCTATTACCACTGGAGTTTCTCCCTGATACATCGGTACTTTTACAGAACGCGCTTTTTGATCGACGACCATTAGCGGATCAATGGAAAGTCGCTGCAAAACTCTGTCAAAATCATATGGTCCATCTATCTTTATCTTAACCAATTTCCCCACCGTCCTTTATATACTTTCCCAATTATAACGGCTTTCTGGTGTGTTGCCAAACAGAGTAGTTCTGAGAGAGAAATACAAAAAAGAACATGCAGAAAAACTCCTTTGCTGGTGGGCGAAGGAGTCAGTTTTCTTGTATAAGCAATAACGGATTGGGAATAGTATGTTGTGCAGCAATCTCATCTAGACTTTTGAATTCATATCCTTGTTTACGAAGGTCGTCTATGACCTTTTCCATCGCTTCTGCATTGTCTTTTGACACAGTGTGAAGTAAAAGTATCGCACCAGGATGTATTTGAGCCATGATATTATCATAAGAATATTTCCAACCTTTTTGCTGATCCGTATACCAATCAACATAAGCCAGGGACCAGAAGACATGCTGATAACCCATTTGGTTTGCTAGTGCGAGAGTTCGGTCGCTGAACGTTCCGCGGGGCGGCCTTAAATAAGTCATATTATCAAGGCCTGTTATGTTTTTATACTCTTCTTTTATCATGTCGAGCTCTTTTCTAAAGCGAACATCGTTTACTTGTGTCATATCTGGATGATGCCAGCTGTGATTGCCGACGATATGACCTTCATTAACCATTCGTTTGACAAGGTCCGGTTGATCTTTAAGGTAATATCCTGTTACGAAAAAAGCTGCAGGTACTTTTTTATCTTTAAGTACGTCCAATACTTTTTCAGTGTATCCATTCTCATAGCCATTATCAAAAGTAAGATATATTTCTTTTTTGGTCGTATCCCCAAGGTAAAAAGCGTTATGTTTCTTTAAAAGTTCATTGTATTTTTGACCTGCATCCGGCGGCTCATGATTCTGACTCTTTTTAAAACCCCAATGCAGGGTCGTAGTGGAATAGGTGTCCGCTTGACTTAAATGCGGAATGATAAAAAGTGCTACAACAGTTATGGTTAGGATATTAAGTAATTTTCGCATGATAATGGTGTTTCCTCCCTTCCATGATTTCTAGCTACTATTATGTTTCGTTTTGAAATAAGGAATGATACGGTGTATTGTTTTCCAATTGACAGTTACATTCACTTACTCTCGGAAAAGTAGGAAATACTGTCCAAATGCAGGCAAATACTAGCGCAAATATGTAAAATACAAGCCAAAGTTGGCAAAATACTGTCCGAAAAAACCACCATACAAGCCAATCGACATTTACCGGGAAATAATGACACGACTACCTTCCATCGATGATCGTCCCCAAAATAATAAAAAAGTTCGGCAACCATCTTGGTCACCGAACCGCTAATTTTTTTGCTCTATCAGTTAAACACTCTATCCTTAAACTGGGCAAGCTTTTCTAGAGAAGACTTCTCTACATCCGCATGCAAGCTGTTACCATGCGAATCCATTGTTACAACCGCTGTAAAGCCTTCTACATTCAAGTGCCACATTGCCTCTGGAATACCAAACTCCATTAAGTCCACACCATCGACACCTTTAATACAGTCGGCATAGTATTGTGCCGCTCCGCCGATGGCATTTAAATAAACGCCTCCGTGTTCTTCCAGGGCTTTCAATGTTTTTGCACCCATTCCACCTTTGCCCATGACGGCACGAATACCGAACTTTTTCATAATGTCCCCTTGGTATGGTTCCTCACGAATACTTGTTGTTGGTCCTGCTGCCTTTACATGCCAGTTTCCTTCGTTATCTTTCAGCATAACGGGGCCGCAGTGGTAGATGATTTGTCCATCTAAATCAACGGGAGCATCATGGTCGCTCAAGTGTTTATGAATCGCGTCACGGCCAGTGTACATTCTGCCATTAATGCGAACCACGTCGCCTACTTTTAACGAACGAATTTTCTCTTCCGTAATCGGCGCTTCCAAGACAATTTCACTCGCTTCAGAAGTTGCTGCTACTTCCTCTTGCTCTGCCAACTCTTTTGAAAAATCAATCATTTCGCCTTCCTGATACAACCACTCGTTAATCTCTCCTGTTTCCGGATTGATCTTTACTCCTAAACGGCGGTAAGCCCAGCAATTATACGCAACTGATACGAAAAAGCTTGCTGGAATACGATGTGCAACACCAACCTTACAGCCAAGCAATGTCGTTTCACCACCGAAGCCCATTGTTCCTATCCCAAGCTTATTGGCATTTTCCATTACATACTCTTCAAGTTCTTTTAACTCAGGTACTGTGTTCTCATCATCAAGGCTCCGGAAAAGCTGTTCTTTTGCAAGCTCATAACCGGAAGTGCGGTCGCCACCAATACCCACACCGATAACACCTGCGCTACAACCTTGTCCTTGTGCTTGGTAAACAGAATGCATAACACACTTGCGGATACCATCGAGGTCACGACCTGCGCGGCCAAGACCTTCAAGCTCGCATGGCAAGCTGTACTGGATATTTTTATTTTCACAGCCACCACCTTTTAAAATAAGGCGCGCGTCAATATAATCCTTTTCCCACTGTTCGAACTTTATGACAGGTACTCCATCGCCAAGGTTGTCTCCGCTGTTTGCACCAGTTAAAGAGTCCACTGAATTAGGACGGAGCTTTCCATCCTTTGTAGCCTGAACAATCGCTTGTTTGATTACTTTTTTAATTTCAAGCTGGTTTACGCCAACAGGTGTTTTTATTTTAAATGTAGGCAGACCTGTGTCCTGACAGATGGGAGACACATTTTCATCGGCCATTGTAATGTTATTGGTAATTGTAGCAAGTGACATGGCTGCACGTGTTCCTGCACTCTCACTAAGCTTTGCCTTAGCAATCGCACGACGAACATCTCTAGGCAGCTTTGTAGAGGTTTCTACAATCAAGTCATACATGCTCTCATATAATTTATTCATTATTAACTCCCTCTCCTATCCCCAGTTGAAAAGTTATCTACGTTTCTTTTTTACATCCTTCATTATACTTGTTCTAATTAGAAGGATAAAGCACTTTGTAACCGATTCCATCAAAACCCTGAGCACTGTTGGATTTTTGTGGTAAAGTAGGATATAGATACATGAGAGATGGGAGACACAAACATGGCACAGATAAAACTTTTACAAGCAAGACTAGATGATGCAGAGCAGTTGACTGGTATTATGAAAGTGACATTTAATGAGGAAGCGCTTCGCTGGCTTGGTACGGTAGATTCGCCTATTGTGGACTACAATATCCAACCTCCGGGTTATGATTCCGTATATTCTACCAGCTATATGATAGAAGAGCTTACCTATTACAAGATAATGTTGGAAGATCAACTAGTAGGCGGGGTTATTCTGACCATGACGGGTAAAAGGTTTGGCAGGATTGACCGAATCTTTATTCATCCTGCTTACCAAGGACAAGGCTTAGGATCTGAAGTGATACGCTTAGTGGAAAAAGCATATCCTTCTGTGACAACTTGGGACTTGGAAACTTCTCCAAGACAAAAAGGCAACCTTCATTTTTATGAAAAAATGGGCTTTGAGCGCACATTTGAAACGGAAGATGAGGTTGGTTACATCAAACGCAATAGCAACGGAATGGCTGCTTCAGAACATACATTTGAATCCGTCCATTTGGAAGATGCAACTTTCTATCAGGCAAATTTAGCAAACAGTGCTTTCAATAATAGCACGTTAGCTGGTACACATTTCAGCAATATCAATTTAAGGGAATCAAAGTTCCAGAACATTAATTTCCGTGAAACGTTGTTTGCTGACTTAAACCTTTCGGGTAGTAGAGTAAAACACGTTGACATGAGTGGTGTCGAGTTTAGGGATACGTCTATTGAAGGGGCGCCTGTAAGCTTTGAGCGTTGTGAATTGATGGGGACGAATTTTACCCGTTGTAAAATGGGTGATGTGGAAATTAACGCTTGCGACATTTCTGGAATGAAGATTGATGGGGTGTCGGTGGAAGAGTTGTTGGAGGTTTATAGGATGGTTAAGAAATAATAGGGTTGCCTAAGGTTGAGGTGGAGTACCTTCAGGGTGTTATTGTATGAAGACATTTTCGTGCATTTTTTTAACTTGTAAATGTCTTCATACCAGCTGTGAAGACATTTTCACGGCCTTTTTTAGTTTGGAATTGTCTTCATCACCTCAATGAAGACAATTTCCCATGATCATTATACTCAAAATGGTTTTCATACCCTTCGTCAAGACCTCATTCATTGCTTTTTTAACGCAAAGAAGTCTTTATACCCTTTATAAAGACTTCTCACAAAACTTATTCCATGTTACAAGGTTCTTAAAGCTCCCCTAAAGACCTGATGCAACCCATATAGTTGCCTAACAGGTCCTTAACCTTATCCTTACTCCCAATCCTTCTTAAATTGATTGTACTTCCCTTCCAAATCATCAAGCATCTGAATCAAGCGGTCGATGTCCTCTACATCGGTTGATTCCGGATCTAATGAATCCACGACCTCCAAAAACATATTCAATCTATTTTTCAAATAATTGACTTGAGAGTCCTTGTTGTCTGTTGCTTTTCCCATAATAATCGCACCTTTCTGCCATTCCTGTAAGTTTTTCTTTATACTACCGCACTAAAGCACTTCAAGCAACCTTCGAATAATTTTACGGTCTGTAATTCCATGAATCATGATACAATGAAGGGTAAGGTTTTTAATAAAGGAGTTTACAATGAAAACAACAATACTACCACCAATTACCCCTTCCTATGATCCATGGGAAGCATATTTAGATGTGAAAGAATACGGCCAAATGGAACTGACAAACGTAGAATTTACCACCACCACTCTTTGTAACATGCGTTGTGAGCACTGTGCCGTCGGATACACGTTACAACCAAAGGATCCGCAAGCTCTGCCAATAGATTTGTTAATTCAACGCTTGGAAGAGATTCCACTACTTCGCTCCATCAGTATCACTGGCGGTGAACCGATGATGAGCATGAAGTCAGTAAATGAATATGTAGTGCCACTACTAAAATATGCCCATGAACGTGGGGTGCGAACGCAGATTAATTCCAACTTAACGTTAGATTTAGCCAGATACGAAAAAATCATTCCTTACCTGGATGTGTTACATATTTCTCATAACTGGGGTACGATGGATGACTTTGTGGAAGGCGGATTTGCAATGATGGATCGCAAACCGACGTATGAGCAGCGAGCCAAGTATTTTGAGCGTATGATCGAAAACTCAAAGGCCTTGACTGCCGCCGGAGTAATTGTATCTGCTGAAACGATGCTCAATAAACGTACCCTTCCCCATATCGAGCATATTCATAAGCAAATTGTCGAGGAAATGAACTGTCAAAGACATGAGGTGCACCCTATGTACCCTAGCGATTTCGCTAGTGGGATGGAGGTTCTGACACTTGATGAAATGCGTGATGCCATCCATAGTTTATTAGATATGCGCGATGAAAATACATGGATGTTGTTTGGTACGTTGCCGTTTTATCCTTGCAGTGATAACCCGGAAGATCGTAAATTATTGAAACGCGTCTATGAGGCAAAAAATGTGACGGTTCGAAATGACCCGGACGGCCGCTCCCGTTTGAACGTGAATATTTTTAACGGAGATATCATCGTCACAGATTTTGGCGATACGCCTCCCCTAGGGAACATTCAAACAACAGACTTGCCAACTGCATATGAAAAATGGAAAGAAACCTCCATTGCAAAAGAATTAGACTGCCACTGTCCGGCAGTTGCTTGTCTTGGACCAAACATATTAGTAAAAAATGCGTACTATCCAAACATGGATTTTACTGTACGTGAAACGAAAATATCCAAATAAACAAAAGCCTGGGGCTTGAAGTGAAGCCACTGAAAAAGATGTAGAAATGTTACTAAACACCGCTGTTGATTTCCGCAAATGGCTTCGCTTTCCTAGGGGCGCTGCTGGAGCCTCCTCGGCTTCGCCTGCGGGGTCTCCACCTAGCGCTAGCTCCCTCAGGAGTCTTCGCCTTTTGCTACAATCAACAGCTAGGAATATATAAAAACTTTATTTTATCAGTGTTTCAGTGGCCTCGCTTCGCCTGCGGGGTCTCCACCTAGCGCTAGCTCCCTCAGGAGTATTCGCCTTTTGCTACAATCAACAGCTAGGAATATATAAAAACTTTACTTTATCAGTGTTTCAGTGGCCTCGCTTCGCCTGCGGGGTCTCCACCTAGTGCTAGCTCCCTCAGGAGTCTTCGCCTTTTGCTCCAATCACCAGCTAGGAATCATAAAAAAACGTTACGTTGTCAGTTTTTCAGTGGCCTCCAAGTCCCAGGCTCTCTTATTTATTGTGCAGGGCTTTAAGTGGTCGGCACTCTCGCTTTAAGTCTTTTACCCTTTAAGGCACAATAGAATCCTAAACTGATCAGCACACTTCCCATCAAACTTGAACCCAAGATTAACGCTCCGTCCCATTTGAGGGAGCTTCCTGCCAATTGCCATGCTTGATAAGGGATGAATAAAAGCAGAAAAATAATCCCTATACCCCATAGCAGTAAAATGGCATGATGTTTATCTTCATTTTCTATATAAGATGGCTTTTGCCTCAATTCAACTGTGACCATTGTCCGAACAATAACTAACAAAACAGTTAAACCTAAGACCAATAATACTAGGTGCATCATCTTGTAGATGACCTCCTTTTTATTCTCACTTTTTAAGACGCTTGAAGGCGGAAAAAGTTTCGGTCCATGGTTGGCTTTTCGTTCGACAAGGTAGTGGAAGTTCTGTAACCTTCTATTACCCAGCTTGGAAAAGAATTAAAACTGGTAAAATAAGCTCAACTTTCCATATAAAAAACCAGCCCGGTTATAGGCTGGCGTATCTCAAAAGGACTATCTCGGACGGTCGGAAGCTGCAAAAATGAAGCTCACATGGTCTTGAACCGGAATCCACGCCCCAATTCCTTGTGAAGTAACATTCTTCACAACAATTTTCATCTCTTTCCCTTTTAAAACTAGGTAAACTTCTCCGTACGTAATCTTCCCTTTTTCACTAACTGCCGGAGAATAAGCGTACAGGTATCCTAACTTTTTCACAGGAATGTTGTACACCTGATCCTTTTTCGTTCCTGCTCCAACGATAGTTTGAAAGGATAGAGGAAGCTTTGTTTTATCCATCGCTTTTAACATCATCATTTCTTTTACATCATCAGCAGCTTCCACTTTGGAAGTCAGACCACCTTTGACACTTTTTTGAGCTTCCTGACGGTAGTGAAGTTGTATCGGCGCTTTTCCACCGCGGTTATCTGTGTAGTTCGTATTTATTTTTTGATATTCCCAGTTCACACTCGTTTCCGTTGACTGATACGATAGCGGCCATTGGCCAAGGTAAATCGTCGCCCGGTAACCGATTGCCACTGGAGAAGGAGAAATGTTCGACTCATTTAAAATCTTAATAAGTTTTGGGTTTTCAATTTTCACATTGGATGAATCAATCAGTTCTTGTGATAGTTCACTTGGTTGCAGATATGGCACATCTTGTGAGGGATTTGGATACGTATTGTCCTTAGAGATATCTAATACAGAATTCGGTACCTCCAGTTTTTTATTATCAACTTTCACCTTTGTGTCTTCTGCTTGGACATTACTTAGTGTGAATCCAAATGCAATAAACGTTGCCATAACAATTTGAAGTATGCGCATGATTGGTATTACTCCTTTCAATCGTCTTGAAATCTATGTACTGTTATCTTTTTCGAAGGGATTTCAGATTATCCATGAAAGGTGAAACTTTTTATCTTAGTAATACGTAAAAAAGATACAGAGGAGGCTGATCAAAATGAAAACACCTACCTGTGCAAACTGCCATAACCAATGGAGCTGGAAGATGACCTGGAAAAAGACGTTCACCTTTAAACAAGCGATTACGTGTCCGTTCTGCGAAGAAAAACAGTACATAACAAAGAGTGCGAGACAAAAATTAACCCTTCTCCCAATAGGTATTCCCTTATTAAATGTGCCATTTCTTACCTTTGGTGTGAACGGCTTTTTTCTGACTATCGTGTATGTTGTATGTATTATTGGAATTGCAATTTTTATGCCGTCCCTCTATGAATTAAGCAACGAGGAGGAATCGTTATGGTAAAGGAATACTTAAGGAATAAATATGTCATCCATTTTATTATATTTTTAGTGCAAATTTGCTGACATACCCCTTTTTCCAAAATAGAACGTTTTTGGATATGTTCATGTTGTCCATACTTTACGCCTTGATTTGGTGGGTATGGGACAGCGCCACTTTTTCAAAAATAAAAAAACACAAAAGCTAAACTTAGCTTTCGTGTCTCAACTTTTTATATAGATTTTCCAAACGAGGATAAAAAATTTGAATTAATGGTCCAATTCCAAACGTGATGATAAATGTCCCAACCCCGATCGGTCCTTTGAATAGTAGAGCAAATATAAGGGCAAATACTTCCCCGATGGTTTTTGCTGTCATCATCTTCACTTTAAAACGATTCTGGATCCCAAGCATCAAGTTGTCAATTGGAATGACTGGGAACTTTGCTTGCAAGTATGCAGATATCCCCACTGCCATGATGACCATCCCAGCCAAAAGGGCAATAAAACGTAAAACCATTCCCACTGGAATCCATGCTCCAAATACCTGTATTAACCAGAAATCAATAAAAACGCCGACAAGAAAAATCGTAATGACCGCTAGATAGTCAGGTTTGCTCTTATGGAGCCATGCGTTGATTGCTATTAGGATAATCCCGACAATAAACACCCAACTTCCAACCGTGAGCCCAAATGTGGAAGAAAGCCCTACGTTTAGAGCGTCCCAAGCACCAGCTCCTAAATCCGATTTTATCGTCAAACTGATCCCGAAGGATAAGACAAAAAGTCCAATTAAATAAAATAATGTTCGAATAACCAATCTGATAACTCCTCTACATTTTACTCTCACTTGTCCTACTTTATCATTGTAAGCGTGAATCATCAAAATATGAAAAAAAAGAAAAAAAGATTAAATAAATCAGAATATTTATAACATTCAACCTATATACTAACAGTACCTTAAAACGAAGGAGGGAAATAAAGCGAAGTCACCTTAGAGTGAAGGAGTGATTTACACCTACACAGTGCACATATAAAGCTTTTTATTCCTTAGTTCAAAGCTTTAACCCCTTGGTACTTAGAATTGATCCGTCAACCTTATATGCTTTGGGACTCTGTGCAGCCTACCGCACAGAGTTTTTTTGTGATTACGGAAGTTCGTGCGTTCGTGCGAAAATTAGGAAGTTGGTGCCAAAATGAGCCAAGTTCATGCCGAAAAGAAATGCCTCCCTTTAATGCCTCCTACATGCCTTTAACATTTATCTTATCCACTCCACCTTTTATAACTCGGAAACATCTGTGTTTAAAATTTACCCAAATAGCCACATTAACAAAGAGTACTTTTTAAATGAAAGGTGTAGAGGCTATCCATGAATACTGATTTAAAGAGCAAAATCACTTCCATGTTCAGCAATCATAAAATTGGCACACTTGCCACTATTAGAGGCGACCGTCCCTATTCCCGCTTTATGTTATTTTTCAATGAGGATTTAATTTTGTATTGTGCAACGAACGAGCATACTCACAAAATTGAGGATATTAAAGCCAATCCACATGTACATATCCTTCTCGGTATGGAAGGTACAAGTTGGAAGCAACCATACGCAGAAATAGAGGCACAGGCAAGCTTTGAAGACAGTGCAGAATTGAAAAAGAAATTCTGGGATGAGAAATTATCAGAATGGATCAAGAGTCCAGATGATCCGGAATATCTGCTATTAAAACTGACCCCTTCTGTCATTCGTTATTATGAAAAGGCTGGTAGTGAGGCAGAAGTGTTGGAACAGTAGTAGAAGCCTGCCTGC
The DNA here is from genome assembly GCF_001293645.1 of Bacillus sp. CHD6a. Lineage (GTDB taxonomy): Bacteria > Bacillota > Bacilli > Bacillales > Bacillaceae_I > Sutcliffiella_A. Next base: position 359,900 of record NZ_LBMD01000002.1, on the reverse strand, counting down.
TCTTATGGTAAGTTAAATATAACGACTAGAAAGCGGCCTTCCTCATAGGCCGCTTTTTTCATAGGAGGTCTCACTTTGCTGCGTACATCCCTCGCTAAAAAGATCATTCGAGAAGTGAAAAATTTTATAGAAGAAGATTTAATTATGGTCGACACATCAGGTATCATCGTCGCAAGTACAGCCCCTGATAGACTAGGAAATTTCCATGAAGGAGCATATTTAGCAGCCTCTGAAAAACAGATGCGAATTATCTCAAGACAGGATGAAACCACACTTTCAGGGGTAAAAGCTGGCATCACCCTTCCCCTCTTCCTTCAGCAAAAAGTTGTTGGTGTCATTGGCATTACAGGAACCCCCGAGAAAGTTCTTCCATACGGGGAATTGATCAAGAAAATGACAGAGCTACTGATACAAGAAAGCCATTACCAAGATCAGTTCGAATGGGAAGCAAGATCGCTTGAGACTTTTGTATTTGATTGGCTATTGAAGGACGGCCCTTCTACATTCATCACTAAACGTGCAGATGTACTAGGTGTAAATATGGAAGTGAACCGTCAAGTGATCTTAATTGAATTTCAAACAAATGAAAACCTAATGAAAATCAAAAGATGGCATCATTCCGAATGGGATGTGGAATGGAAAGACGAAGACATTCTAGTGCAATGGGGACAAAATAGAATGATTTTACTGTTGGCAAGCAATACCGTCCCAAAAAGAGAGTCTCTCATTCCACTTTTGAAAAAAGTCCAATATCAACTCCAAAGCTATATTGGTGCACCTGTTTTTATGGGAATTGGAAAAGCATGCAGGCCTTCCTCACTTAAAGATTCTTACACAGAAGCTGAAAGAGCGCTAAATGCCTGTTCTGTTGATGTACCCATTACATTTGAAGACGACCTCCGTCTTGAAATGATTTTACAAGCAGTACCTAGGGAAGTGAAGAAAGAATTTGCCCTGCGCCTTCTATCTCCTGTCTTATCCGAAAAGGACTTGTTTGAGACCATCCAGGTGTATTTTAGCCACCAATTATCATTGAAAGACACGGCTCTTTCTATGCACATTCATATTAATACGCTTCATTATCGATTGCGTAAAGTGGAAAGTTTAACTGGGTTGCAACTAAAAAAACCTCATGATCTAACAACTTTATACCTAGCTTGCATTCTTTTGGATGAATCTACAAATAAACACTAGTTATCTAGCTATTATTTTAGTGAATCGTCCATAGTGCCGTTTCCCTCCTTTTTATAAAATAAAGAAAAGATGTTTTATAGACTGGGAGGATTTTTTTATGATTAGTGAAGGCTTAAAAAAGCAATTTATTCATATTGTCGGACCCGATAACTATCTGGACAGCCCTACAGAAAAACTTGTTTATTCCTATGATGCCACACCAAACTATCAAGCTATGCCGGATGCTATCATCGTTCCCCGCAATACAGAAGAGGTCTCTAAAATTGTGAGTCTCTGTAACGAATATCGCATTCCGCTTGTCCCAAGAGGTTCTGGGACCAACCTCTGTGCAGGGACCTGTCCAACAGAAGGCGGTATCGTCCTCCTTTTCACCCACATGAACAAGCTTCTTGAGTTAGATGAAGAAAATTTAACTGTCACTGTTCAACCTGGTCTTGTAACCCTTGATTTAATTCAAGCTGTTGAAGCGAAAGGATTATTTTATCCACCAGATCCAAGCTCCATGAAAATATCTACGATTGGGGGCAACATTAATGAAAATTCAGGTGGATTACGTGGATTAAAGTACGGAGTAACGCGTGACTATGTTCTTGCACTAGAAGCAGTCATGCCTAATGGAGATGTCATTAGAACAGGTGGTAAACTTGCGAAGGATGTTGCTGGTTATGACCTTACAAGATTATTTGTCGGTTCAGAGGGAACGCTTTGCATTATCACTGAAGCTACGTTGAAACTTTTGCCTATGCCAGAAACGAAACAAACGATGCTTGCCCTTTATCAAGATATCGAGGCTGCAGCGAAAACGGTTTCCACCATTATTTCCAATAAGATTATTCCTGCTACACTAGAATTTTTGGATCAGCCTACCCTTGAAGTGGTCGAGGATTTTGCTAAAATCGGACTTCCTACAGATGTGCAGGCAGTTCTTCTTATTGAACAGGACGGCCCGCTTGAAGTAGTAGCACGCGATATGCAGAAAATAAAGGAGATTTGTTTCATGGAGAAGGCTGTTTCTGTTCAGGTGGCGGAAAGGGAGATGGAAGCAGAAGCATTACGAACAGCGCGTCGCTCCGCTCTTTCGGCACTTGCTAGACTTAAGCCTACGACAATACTCGAGGACGCAACAGTCCCTCGCTCAGAAATTGCCACGATGGTAAAAGCAATTAACAAGATTTCCGTAAAACATCAGGTAAAGATTTGTACATTTGGCCATGCAGGAGACGGAAACCTCCACCCTACAGTAGCCACTGATGCTCGAGATCACGAGGAAATGGAACGTGTCGAAGCAGCATTTGAAGACATTTTTGCAAAGGCTATTGAACTTGGCGGAACCATCACCGGCGAGCACGGAGTTGGAATGATGAAAGCACCATATCTAGAATGGAAGCTCGGCAAGGAAGGCATTGCTGCCATGAAAGCGATTAAACTGGCATTCGACCCGAATAACATCATGAATCCAGGCAAGGTTTTTGCAAAGGAATCCAGAAAACGGGTGGTGGTATCGAGATGACCTCAGCAAAAGAAAAACATGCCATTCAAGCCGAATTCAATAGTCGCATGGACGAGGATGAATTGCTGAATTGTATGCGTTGCGGATTCTGCCTTCCTTCCTGTCCGACCTATGTGGAGTCAGGTTTCAAAGAATCCCACTCCCCACGTGGACGAATTGCTTTAATGAAAGCGGTGGTGGATGGTGTGATAGAACCTGATGAAGATGTGGAACGCACCCTTGATCTATGTTTAGGCTGCAGAGCTTGTGAACCTGTATGTCCTTCCGGGGTAAAGTATGGCCACCTTCTTGAGGAGGCACGTGACATTATCAATCAAAATAAAAAGCATTCCCTACCAGTTCGAGCACTACGAAAAACTGTTTTTGAAGGACTGTTTCCACACCAGAATCGCATGAGGATGATGACAAACTTTCTTGGAATCTATCAGCGGTCAGGACTTCAAAGGGCGGTACATCATACAGGATTGCTAAGAATGTTACCGGAAAGTATGGCAAGCATGGAGCGTGTTCTCCCAAAAGTTCCTACTATGAGGGAAATGAAAAATCGCCCATCTCATCTTCCATCGCTTGACACACAAAAGAAACGGGTGGCTTTCTTCTCAGGTTGCCTGATGGATACGATGTTTCTTAAAACAAATGATGCCACGATGAAACTGCTCCAGCATGCAGGCTGTGAGATAGTCATACCAACCTCGCAAAATTGTTGTGGAGCGCTACACGGCCATAGCGGGGAGAAGAATAGAGGCAAAGAGCTCGCAAAGCAGAATATTGCTGCTTTTGAAGATCTTGAAGTGGACTATATCATCACTAATGCCGGTGGCTGCGGGGCCTTTCTTGTCGACTACGACCATCTGTTAAAAGACGATCCCGAGTGGGCGGAGCGCGCGCTTACCTTTAAAAAGAAAATCAAAGATATGTCCGCTATTTTAGTTGAATTGAAGTTTCATGAGAAAAATTTGTCGGTGCGACCGCAACGAGTCACCTATCAAGATTCCTGCCATCTTCGAAATGTACAGGGAACGTTTCTGCAGCCGAGGATGTTATTACAGGCAGTTATTGGTGCAGACTTTTATGAGATGAAAGATGCTGACCGTTGCTGTGGCTCGGCGGGAATCTACAACATCGTAGAATCTGAAATGTCCATGCAGATTCTGGACCATAAAATGGAGAAAGTAGCAGAAAGTGAGGCGACGACCATTGTAACTGCAAATCCTGGATGTCTGCTCCAGATGAAGCTTGGGATAGAGCGTGAAGGGTTGACCCCGGTGTTACGCGCAGTCCATATAGCGGATTTTTTACTTGAGGGGTTGGAGGGGCATTCACAAGAAAACAAGTAGCAGAAACAAGAAAAAAGCAGACAGAACTGCTTTTTTCTTGTTTCTTTTTATCAAACCGTCAACTTCCCAAGCACCACCTGCCTGGCCGCACCAGTAGCAGTAGGTAGATTATTAGGCACCCCAAACAACGTCTCATTTGCCAATATAGCAAAAGCCACCGCCTCTTTAGACTCGCTGGAAAATCCAAGATCCTCCTGCGTTTTCACAGCAAAGCCGCCTAACTCCATTAAAAAACGAAGCAGGGTTGCATTATAAGCCCCTCCACCGCTCACTACAAGGGTATCAATTTCCCCCGGCAAGAATTGTTTAGTTTGATCTGCGATCGTTATAGCAGTAAACATGGTGACCGTTGCCAAAATGTCAGCTTTAGAAAGCCCCATCTCAAGCATTCTATCAACTAGCTTCCTGGTAAAGGCAGCCCCGAACAACTCCCTGCCCGTACTTTTAGGTACAGGCAACGTAAAGTAAGGATGATCCATCCATTCTTTCAAGATCCCATGATGAACCGTTCCTTCAGCTGCCAACTCCCCATTTTTATCAAAAAGAGATTTGCCCTGAGTAAGAATGTTCATCGCCTCATCCATAATCATATTCCCCGGCCCCGTATCAAACGCAATCACGTCAGAAGTTGTGCCACCTTTGGGCAAATAGGTTACATTTCCAATACCTCCAATGTTCTGTAAGGCGATATTCTCTGTATCAGACCGAAAAAGCAAATGATCCACATATGGAACCAATGGGGCACCTTCTCCACCGGCCGCCATATCGCGTACCCGGAAATCAGATACAACAGGACATTGAAACACCTCTGCCAGGACGGATGCTTCTCCTATCTGCATGGTCGATTTTACTAAACCAGTATCATGCTGATCCACAGGTATATGATAAATCGTTTGACCATGAGATCCAATGAAGTCAATATCTTCTATGCGCAAGCCGGCTTTTTCCACAACTGTACGGGCAGCTGTGGAAAAAAGCTGTCCGATTTCAACATTAAGACTGCACAGTTTATCCACAGAGCTTTCTTCAGGGTTAAACTGCTTAAAAATCTGCTGTCTCAACGCTTGTGGGATATCCACCGTATCAAAGGCAAGTTGGCGGTACGTCAACTCTTCACCGCTTCCCCTTACAGATACGATAGCAACATCGACTCCATCTACAGACGTTCCAGACATAATGCCAATTCCAATCCGTTCTGGTTTACTAGTAACGGTTAATAATTTGTGAAGCATGATCAATTTACCGTTGCTGTTCTAAGAGTGATAGGCAGCTCCCCTTTTGCTTCTATTTCTCCCAAAAGGAATTTGCTAACCGACTGAAGGGCAAGCTTTCTGCTTTCATACGTAAGGATATAGGTGGATACCTCTGGGAATCTTTCCACATCATATGGACTTCGTAAAGCGATGACTCCTACCTTTTCCCCAAATCCCTTCACAAGTCTTTGGACAAGCTTTGCCTGAGAATCGTGATGGATAGCTTGGTAGGTTGCCACCAATATTTTATCCACATCTGAGGCTGCAAACATTAGTTTATCCAGCTCTTCTTCTTTCGGTGTGACGGAAGTGATAACTTCTGTTAGACTTGGTAGCTTTTTCTTTAAATAACTACCAACCGTGACGTTTGAATAGAAGGTTTCATCTGCGCCAGATGTGACATAGGGATCTACAGAAATGAGTAGAGTCTTTTCTTCAGGTTGAAGTGGAAGAAGACCTTCACTTTCTCTCACCAATGTGATACTTGCTTCACTAGCTTTTTGGGCAATTTCTCTATGTTTACTAGAACCTAATTCACTGCTAATCTCTTTCCATTCCGGAATGTCTTCATGAAGCGTTCTTTTTTCCTTGAGTTTAAGTACCCTGTCCACGGCAGCGTCAATTTGTGGCAGTGGGATACGACCGGATTCTACTGCTTTTATAACCGCTTCAATAGCTCTTGTTTGTCGCTCAAACGTATGACTGATCAAGACTTGATCGATTCCAGCTTCAACCGCGAGTATAGCAGCTTCTTCCATGCCGTAATAATCAATAATCGCGTTCATCTCCATGCAATCTGTCATAACGACTCCATTAAATCCCATTTCTTTTCTCAACAAGCCTGTTACAACAGGACGAGACAATGTAGAAGGAACTTTCTCTGGATCAATGGATGGAAAGGCGACGTGCGCAACCATGACAGCATCCACTTTATGCTTAAAGGCTTCATAAAATGGCACCAACTCTAATTCTTTTAATCTTTTAATATCATGATGGACTACTGGAAGGTCCAAATGGGAATCCACACTTGTATCCCCATGGCCTGGGAAGTGTTTTACAACAGCTGAAACATCCCCAGCCTGCAATCCTTTTACCGCTTGAACGCCCATCTTAGCAACAAACTCTGCACTTTCGCCATAAGAGCGGACTCCGATGACAGGGTTCAAAGGATTGTTGTTCACATCGATGCACGGCGCATAATTCATGTTAATCCCAAGCATGCGGAGTTCCTCCCCCACTACTTTACCTAGCCGGTACGCGATTTCTTCATCACGTCCTGCGCCAAGTGCCATGTTGCCAGGGCTTAACGTCACACCTTCTGTTATACGGGCAACCATTCCTCCCTCTTGATCAATCGAAATGAACAGCGGAGATGCTCCCGCATCCTTTGCAGTTTTCTGCAATCCTGTTGAAAGCGCATGAACCTGTTCAGGCTCAGCCACATTTCGTGCAAAATATATGACTCCGCTAATATGGTAGTCTTTTATTAATTTCACTATCTCTTCAGAGGGCGAAGTACCGTGAAATCCTGCAACAAACAATTGACCCACTTTTTCTTGCAATGTCATCTCGTGAATTTTCTTCATTCCAAGTCCTCCTTCAATAGAGTAGTATAGAACCTATTCGTTTTTGCCAGTCTTCCAACCCTTTCCCCCAGTTTTCTGCTACTGCTTCATACGGCATGCGGGCGTCGATTCCCATCCTTACTTTTTCCGTTCCCCACAGTAAATCGGCAAAAGGATGCATGCCCTCTTTAAAAGGTTCTAACCATGTTGCCTCTTCATGAACGGAAAAGATAGATTGCAAGAATTCATATGCTGCTTTGGAAACTTCTAAATCGTTCCGATCTGTAATCAAGAGTTGAACTCCCTTACAAAGTTCACCGACATGCTTACTCATATTTGGCGTAAAATAAGCAGAAATAAGCTCCACACCTTCGAGGTTTTTATTAGCGAAATGCTTAATCATCTCTTCCGGTTTAAACCAAGGTGCTCCAATCCACTCAAACGGTTTGGTCGTTCCTCTTCCTTCTGATAGGTTGGTACCTTCGATAAAGCATGTAATAGGATAGGCCAACGTGGTGGAGAAGTGTGGAATGTTTGGGGATGGAGGGATCCATTGCTGCTGCCATTGATTCCCCCACATGCTTCGATCCCAGTTCTTTACCTCATACACATGCAATTCGACCTCAGGATATAATTCCTTTTGAATCAGCCTAGCATATTCCCCAATGGTCAATCCATGGCATATTGGCAAAGTATGAGGGCCTACAAAAGATAAGAACTCCGACTCTAGGATATTTCCAGATAGAAGGGGGCCAATGGGGTTTGGACGGTCCAAAACCACAAAGGCCGTTCCGATCTTTTGACAAGCCTCCATGATATATTTAACGGTAGCCAAGTATGTATAAAACCTTACTCCAACGTCTTGAATATCAAAAAAAATGGCATCTACATCTTTCAACAACTCTGTAGATACCTTTTTGGATGGGCCATATAAGCTAAAGACAGGCAATGCTGTCTTTTCATCTATAAAATCTTCTATATGCACACCAGCCTGAACATCTCCTCTTACTCCATGTTCACATGCAAATAGTTTATGAAGGGATACTCCATCCATCTCTTTTAACACATCGATAGTAGAGCGGAAATCAGAAGTAATCCCTGTTTGATTTGTTACAAGAGCTACTCTTTTCCCGCTCCAAGCACCTGAATTTTCTTCCACAAAACGATCAATTCCATACAAGACTTTAGCCATGTTTTCCTCCTAAATATTTGCCGCTTCCCAACTATCGATGTTTTCTTCCGTAGCAATGACAGAGCTTGTCACGATGTTATTAAAAAGTGTCGCAAGAGCTGGGAAAATAAGAAAAAGTCCTACGACGGTTAATAACAATAAAGCAAAAACCGATAAGATTTGAAAGAATGATAGAATGGTGTATAAAGGATTCTTCACCAAAAGTTTTACACTAGTAAAGATACTATCCTTTAGTGAATACTCAAATTTTACCAATAGAGGAACCGTATAAATCTGACTTAAGAAAACCATGCCGCAGAAATAAGTCTGAAAGCACGCTAATGCAAAGGAAAAGGTTCCACCCACTTGATTGTAATGCCACCAGGAAGCAGCAATGATGATGACGAAAAAGGATAAAAACAAGCTATAGCCGATACTTGGAAGAAAGTATCTTTTTACCCCCTGAAAAAAACTTTTGATAACAGATGTGCTTCTATCAAGCAATAACTGTTGAACAGCCCAGGCAGCCCCCACAAAAAGCGGTCCCATTACAATCATGACGTATACAATGGAAAAAGGTAGTTTAATAAGAAAGAAGGATGGACTAAGTACCGTCACCATTATAAGGCTGATCATGACCATAGAAACTATATGCTTGTAATATTCTCTCCCTGTGACTCTTATAATTTGTGTTAATCCATCCATTGCACTCTCTCCTTTAAACTCTTTTCTTTGTTGTCATTTCGATTAAAATATTCTGTTCTCTGTTGTTGGATCAAACAGGTGCATTTTATCTAGGTTGAATACATAATTTTTAGCTTCTCCAGGACGAACAAAGCTTTCGCCATTTACTTTCGCGGTAATCATTCGATCTCCCATAGAGAAGTAGACAAGATTTTCTCCACCTAAATGTTCCATGGCCTTTACTTTTATAGCCGCTTTATTATTAGTTGGAACCGTAAACGCAAACTCTTCGTCATAAATATCTTCTGGACGTAATCCTAGAATGACTTCTTTGCCAATATAGTCTTTATATTGTTTAACAAGTCCTTCTGGAATAGTGAAGGTATTATCACCAATCCTTAAGGTCGATGGTGTTTCGAGTACTGCATCGAAGAAGTTCATTGGTGGAGACCCGATGAATCCCGCAACAAACATGTTTGCAGGGTTTCGGTATAACTCTCTTGGTGATGCTATCTGTTGGACTTCTCCTTTATTCATGACAACAATTCGTTCTCCAAGTGTCATTGCTTCCACCTGATCATGCGTTACATAAACAATTGTCGCGCCTAATCTCTGATGCAGTTCTGCCAGTTCAATACGCATTTGTACACGTAACTTGGCATCCAAGTTAGATAAAGGTTCATCAAAAAGGAAAACTTTCGGATCGCGGACGATGGCTCTACCTACAGCCACACGTTGTCGTTGTCCTCCACTCAATTCTTTAGGTTTTCTATCAAGCATTTCATCAAGCCCTAGAATTCTGGAAGCATATTGAACCTTCTTTTTAATTTCTTCTTTAGAAACCTTCATGTTTTTCAATCCGAATTCAAGATTCTGTTCAATGGTCATATGGGGGTATAGCGCGTAATCTTGGAACACCATTGCGATATCTCTATCTTTTGGGTGCATATTATTTACTACTTTATCCCCAATGTAAATGTTTCCTGATGTTTGCCGTTCTAGACCTGCTATCATTCGTAAAGAAGTCGTCTTTCCACAACCCGAAGGTCCTACGAATACAAGGAACTCTTTATCTTTTATCTCAAAGCTGGCATCATTTACAGCAGTGAAGGTTCCGCCACGCTTTTCGTCCACGAAGGTTTTTGTGATGTTTTCCATAATGATACTTGCCATTTCTTCCACCTATCCTTTCACTGCACCTATTGTAATTCCTTGAAGGAAGTATCGCTGTAATGCAAAGAACAATATAAACATTGGCAGGGCAGCAAGCATGGAGCCTGCCATCATTGCTCCATAGTCTGTTGCATCTTGGAATTTAAAGCTAGCCAAACCAACTTGTATGGTTCTCATGGAACTCGATTGCGTAACAAGGAACGGCCAAAAGAATTCATTCCACGTAGACACAAACGTGAAGATAGCTAACACAGCCACACCGGGCTTTGATATTGGCAAAATAATCTTTCTGAATATGCCAATCTCACTGCACCCGTCAATACGGGCTGCTTGAATGAGAGTGGTAGGAAGTGTAGACATGTATTGTTTCATCAGAAAGATGTTGCCCACTACTGTAAACATCGGGAGCATAATGGCTAAATATGTATCTACCAACCCGAACACATTTACGATCATGATATAAACAGGAATTAATGTTACCTGAGCTGGGATCATCATCGTACCAAGCAATAACCAGAAGATAGTATTTCTTCCCGGAAATCGCAGTTTTGCAAATGCATAGCCCGCGAGAGAAGAGAAAATAACATTGGTTATGGTTAACACGGAAGATACGAATATGCTATTAAACAACCAACGTAATGCATCCGTTTCTGTCAAAAATCGAACGTACGTCGCAAGTGTCACTTCAGAAGGAAACCATTCAGGCTTAAAAGAGACACTGACAGTGGTATCCCGGAAGGAGGATATTAACATCCAGTATAAGGGGATGATTGTAATAATCACCCATAAAATTAGAATGCTATAACTGATTACACTATAAATCTTCTTTTTGCGATTTCTTGCTTTTTCCTTTTTCAAAGCGATTTCCGCATAATGTTGATTGCTTACCGTTGTCGTTTCCAAAAGATGTTTCCTCCTTTCCTAAAACTCTACATCAGATGACATCACTTTAAATTGGATGACAGATGCCACAATAATCACTGCTCCAAGCACAAATGATTCCGCCGCCGCTAAGCCGAATTTATAATATTCAAAGGCATGTGTGTAAATTAAATAGGCAATGGTCGTTGTCGCAAAGTTTGGACCACCTTGCGTCATAAGATAGATGCTCATAAACACTTGGAAACTCATGATGATTCCCGTTACTAAAAGATATAAAGTGGTTGGTTTCAGCAATGGCCAAGTGATATTTCGAAATTTGGACCACTCGGATGCATGGTCGATGTCCGCTGCCTCATAAAGCGATTTTGGAATTCCTCCAAGTGCCGCTAGGTAAAGAATAATACCGGCGCCATGTCCTGTCAGATAAGACATTAGCATGATAGAAAATAGTGCTGTACTACTCTGCCCGAGCCACATGATGTTATCGATACCAAAAAGACCTAAAAACATATTAAAAAGTCCTGCAGTGGTCGGATCATAAATCCAGAACCATACTAATGCAATGGTTACCCCTGACGCTACCGTTGGAAGATATAACGAAGCTTTGAAGAATGTCTGAGCTTTTTTTGCACGCGGAAAGATTAACACTGCCAAAAATAATGTGATGGCCACATTCACCGGTACTGTACCGACCGTAAAAATAAATGTGTTCCACATCGCTTTCCAGAAGATATCATCGTTTACCATTGTTTGATAGTTTTCCAACCCTACCCATGTGGAGCCTAATACATGATAGTTTTGGAAACTCATAATAAAGGCGTAACCTACTGGAAAGAGAGTAAACATTAAAAAGAGTATAATAGGAACAGCTATGAAGGCATAACACCATCCATAATCTTTTATAAACTGGGAGAAATTAAATTTGTTGGTAGTTGCGGCTACTGCTGGCTTCGCTGACATGTCTACACCTCCTTGAAAATAAAAGAGGAAGAGCGTTACCCCCTCCTCTTTTCCTTCTTTCTTACTTAAAGATTTCCTCACCCTTGGTCTTGAATGTTTCTAACGCCTCTTCAGGTGTCAACTCACCGCTTAATAGACCTTGGAATGTTGGAATGACTACCTCTGTACGGAAGCGATCATCTTTTGCTGCCATTTCAGCATTTGCGTTTGCAGGTGGTAACACTTTAGAAGCTAACACTTCTGCAGCAGTTTCATTATAAGGAGCTAATGGCATTTCAAACTTGCCTTCCGCATCTTTATGAACTTGTGGCAACGCCAATGCTGCTGCTGCTTTACCAGCTTCTGCACTTGTCAGATGCTCTAATACTTTTACGGTATTATTCAAGTGTTCTTCTTTCGCATTTTTTTGAGTGAATAACATGTATCCTTCAGATCCACCAAATGATACTTGCTCTTCCCCTTCGTTATGAGGAATTGGTAATAAAACGAAATCTACTTCTTCCCCTTCAATTTTTCCTGCTTTGATCTCTTCATTATGAGCTTCTACTACTGGGTCAAAATAAGGGATTGCGCGACCAAAGAACATTGCTTGATGGTTATAGAAAAGTTCCATCCGTTTTGCAGGGTCAACTGCCGCCGTTTCTTTCGGCATAATGCCAGAATCAACCAAGTTGCTAATATACTTCATTGTTTCTAAGATTTTATCGTCATTCCAAGTTGTTCCATCCGCATTATAACGGCTAGGAAGACCGTTATTCATCGCTAAATGAACAAGAAGTTCTTCGTTGTTTCCTTGGAATACAAATCCATAAGTATCTTCACCAGAGTCTTTCTTCCCAACACCTTTAGATGCTAGTTCTTCAAACTCATCCCAAGTCCAGCCTTCTTGTTGAATTTTTTCATAATCAACGCCAGCTGCTTCTAACATTTGTTTGTTTCCACCCCATACATGCAAGAACATGTAAATTGGCAAACCATACAGATTGTCTTCAATTTTCATATAATCTAAAGCAACTTCATTATAATCATCTTGAGAAACATTCAATTTGTCATTAAGGTTAACAATTAAACCGGAATCCACATATTTACCTTGTGGTTTTCCAAAATAAACATCCGGTGGGTTACCAGAGTTCAAAGCAATATCAAATTTCTGTGGACCTTCCGCCCAGCTTAGCACTTCATATTTAACTTCAATATCTTCGTTTTCTTTTTCAAATGAAGCAATCAACTCTTTTAATTCTGCTTCATATTCACCATGAACAGGATATGTCCAAACTGTTACGACGTCTTTTCCATCAGATGATGTCGATGAATTGTTGGAGCAGCCAAGAACCACGGCAGCTACAAGCAACATGACCATCAATAAACTTAAACCCCTTTTCACACCAATTCCCCCTTGATAATTTTTATTTATTATAAGCCTTAATAGCCTTATAAACGAATCCATTTGCGTCTTTCAATAATTCTGCCGCCTTGTCCTTGTCGACTTGACAGGTATAAATGATAATAGCGATTTTCGGATTACCTTCTGATTGATCAAAGAGCTCACTAGCTTCATCAAATGTGCAACCAGTCACGTTTTGGATAATCCTTTTTGCACGATCTACCAGTTTTTTATTTAACGGTTGAACATCCACCATTAAATTGTTGTATACTTTCCCCAATTTCACCATTGAAGTGGTTGTAATCATATTCAGAACCAACTTCTGTGTCGTACCAGCTTTCATTCTTGTAGAACCAGTGATAACTTCTGGACCAACCTCTATATTAATCTTATAATCTGCTACTTTGTTAAGGGCCGAATCCTTTGTGCAAGTGAAGGAAACCGTATGAGCACCAAGTTTTTTTGCTTCCTTTAGGGCACCTATTACATAAGGAGCTCTTCCACTAGCTGTGATGCCTATGACCACATCATGAAGCCTTACCCCATTATTGTGCATGTCCGATGCTCCCAGCTCTTCACTATCTTCAGCACCCTCTACTGCCTTAAAAATTGCCGATTCCCCACCAGCAATGATTGCCTTCACCATTTCTGAAGAGGTTCCAAAAGTCGGGGGGCACTCGGAGGCATCCAAGATTCCGATTCTCCCTGACGTTCCTGCGCCAACATAAAAGAGCCTTCCGCCCATTTCAAAGGATTTCACCACTTGATCCACCACCGCAGCAATGCTTGGGATTTCCCTTTTTATATGAAGAGGTACTGTTTGGTCTTCCTCATTGATGACAGCTAGAATTTCTTCGGTAGACTTACGATCTATCTTCAATGTTTTCAAGTTTTGCTGTTCCGTCACTAAATCTTGCAAATTTTCTAATCCCATCATCACATCACCTTTTTAATGTATCTCTTATTATCTGTATATGTTATTGATTGTCTCTCTTGATTTTTTCAGATATTCGACCGATTGCTCAAAGTCAATCGCTGCTACTGCAGTGAATAATATATCTATTACATTCAATTGCGAGATTCTAGAAGAAGTTGCCGCGCTTCGAATGGAAGATTCCATAGAAGAGATGGATAAAGAAATATCAGAAAGCTCCTTCAAAGGATTCATCCCATATTTCGTAATCGCGATTGTTAATGCCCCAGCCTTCTTTGCTTCCCTGATTGCCTCAATTGTCTGTGTTGTCTCTCCTGAGTAGGATATCCCAACAGCTACATCCCTTTTTGTCATGGTTGTAGCAGATGTAAGTTGCAGGTGGGAATCACTGTACGCTGTACAAAGCTTATTAATTCGCATAAATTTCTGTTGGGCATCCTGAGCAATCAACTGTGATGCTGCCACTCCGTAGAAGTCTATCCGATGTGCTTTATGTAACAGCTGAACGGCTTTGGTTACTTCCTCTTTATCTAGTAGTTCCAACGTGTCGCGTAGAGATTTAATATTGTTTTCGGTAATGGTCTTCATAAATGTCGGAATATCTGCATTATATTTGAACTCATGATAGGCTTCTTGGTTGTTAGAAGAGATGCTTGTAACATCTCCTGCGATACGAAGTTTTAATTCTTTGTACCCATCCAGACCAATTTTCTTACAAAGTCTGATGATGGCCGCTTGGCTGGAATTACTCTTGTCAGCCAATTCTTTCACTGATAAGGTGCAAACCTCTTCAGGGTGTTCGAGTATGAAAGTTGCGGCATTTTTCTCCGCGGGATTGATTGTTGATAATGCTTCACGTAACCGTAATAGTCCACCATTCATTTTCTATCATCCTTCTATATCTGTTTTCATCCATGTTGTTAAATCTGCTTCCAACCTTTTTATAAAGAGAGGAGTGATGTCATTCCCCATTTCCTTATGAGCAGCATATATAGCACCTGCCACAGGATGCTGGGCTGCCAGCTTGAAAGAAAACGGCGAACGCTCTTTCAATCCTTTTTCTTGCAGATAAGTGATAATCTCTTTGGCATGTTGATTAATTCCGCCTGTTAAAACGATAGGAACTTGCGCAGGCACACCTTCACGCCCATATAATTTGTGGAATAATAAAGTAATATCTTTCATCATAGAATCTGCTGCTTCAAGGAGGAAACCACTAGCTTTTTCATCACCTATAGAGGAATGCTCTATTACAATTTTAGCAATGGAAGCTACCCTATCCCGGCTTTTCCCCATCTCATACATAACAGGTACCAATTCAGGAACACTCTCTACTTTAAATAGGTTGAGTATTTTATCAGTCAATTCTCCAGGCGAATCGCCTTGATCATATTCAGCAAAAATATGATCCAACGCTTTTTTCCCAAGGGCAAATCCACTATACTCATCGCCAATCAGGTATCCCCAGCCACCAACACGGTCACGTTTTAGCATGTCGTTAATTCCATAGACGATAGAACCTGTTCCACTGATACATACAATGCCTGGTTGACCTTTTGTTTCCGAATAAAGTGCTGTCACAGCATCGTTATCAACGAAAATTTTCGCATAAGGACCGGTGAACGCTCTTAACAATTTCATAAACCACTCTTTTTTTCCTCCACTTTCTACACCAGATATTCCGGCAAATACTACGTCTTTTTCTGTAAGCGCTTTCCCTTTTGTTAAAATAGAAATCAACTCATTGATTTCAAGACGAACTGTTTCTTCGGACGAACTATTTGGGTTAGAGGGACCTACCGTTTTTAATGCAAGGATTTTTCCGTCCTCGTCTACAGCCACTCCGGTAGTTTTGGTGCCTCCCCCGTCAATGCCTATAATCATTGTTAATCCCCTAACACTTTTATTAATATAAGTATAAATTTTCTGATTTTTAGTGTCAACGATTTTTTTCATTATTGAAATTAAATTTCAATAATGGTTCTAAAAAACCACTCGGGGAGAGTGGTTAACAAACCTAGAAACTATTAACCATTTTAGTTATAACATGTATCGATTAATCTTCGTTCCAGGCGTTTCGCTTTCCGCGGGCGGTCCGAGAGCTTCCTCGGGCAGGACAAGGAAGGCTACGGCAGCGACTCATCGCACGAAGAAAATGCGTTAGCATTTTCGAGGAGTCTACGCGCCTTCCACTCCCATCAACAAGGTTGCCGCATATTACTCTAGCATAAAGGCTATACAATTTTATTCATCAATCCTAGTTTCCAAGTCTACTTCTATACATTCCAACTTATCATTGAACATTAATGCATCAAATAGTTGTTTGTTACCTCCGAAAATCGTGAAATCAAGGTCATAGTCGGTGGACACGCACCAGCTGCGATCTTCGGGCCACCAATATGTAGGGGATGCCAGGCCGTCCAATTCCCCCTTGTTATAAATAGTATATATATCGCTGAGTTTTCCTGTATACAGATGCCCGTTTTCCACTTCATCTTCCGGGATCCTGCCAATTAGCTTCATAATATGATAAAAGAAATAACATGTTTTATTATTCGCGAAGGGTGCCAATACCTTGGTCATTTCCTTCAGTACATCTAGATTGATACGACCTTCATCAGGATAAATTAAATACCTTGGACTGCCGCCAAGCTTTTTGGCTATTGCATGGCTGCTGATATTTTTGTCATATGCGATACTGTACTTTTTTGCGAGTTCCTTTAGAGTAATTCCTTCCCCTAAATCGATCTCTATTTCATGGTCAAGTGGATGGAACTGACTCCAGAAAAGTGTCTCATCTTGGATACCTTGGTCTCGATAAAAAGTCGAATTCATGATTTTGCAGTAGTGGGTATAGCCATTGGGAATCAGATTACCGACTCTGCCGCCATTCCAATTTTGGAGGTCAACGTCTACCCTTTCTTTTTCTATCCACTCATAGACCTTTAAATCATTCCATCTATTAATCAATTTTTTGCTCCCCTTTCTATTGCTCAGTCAAAATAACAGGCCCATTCTTTGTGATGGCAATGGTATGTTCATATTGTGCAGAAAGCTTTCCGTCCACTGTCCTAGCCGTCCATCGATTATCGTCCATCTTACTCTGCCAGTTTCCTTCGTTTACCATTGGTTCAATGGTGATGACCATTCCTTCCTTTAAACGAACGCCCCGACCCGGAGATCCAAAGTGAAAAACTTGCGGTCCTTCATGAATGTTTTTGCCAATCCCGTGTCCAGTGAAATCACGAACTACTGAATAGCCTTTTTTTTCTACGTATGTTTGGATTGCATAACCAATATCGCCCACTCTGTTTCCGACTACAGCCTGTTCAATTCCTAGATATAAGGATTGTTTCGTCACATCCATCAGTTTTTTGGCCGCATCACTTACCTCACCAACTGCATAGGTCCATGCCGAATCTGCTAGTGCTCCATGGAGATTTACTACCATATCAATCGTGACAAGATCTCCTTTTTTTAGAGATGTCTCCCTCGGGAATCCATGACAAATCTCATCATTAATGGAAGCACATGTCGCAAACTGGTATCCCTTGTAACCGTATTGTTCCGATTTGGCACTATTCTTTTTTAAAAATGCGTCCACATATTTATCAATCTCCATGGTGGTTATTCCGGGTTTAACTTTTTTTCTCAATCGCTTGTGACAGGCAGCCAGGAGTTTTCCCGCTTTTGCTATCGCTTCTATTTCTCTTTCTGATTTTAGAATTATCATTGTGTTTGCACCCTCTTCTGTTTGTATTCTATATATTATAAAATTTTCCTTTTTTATATTGATAGTTAGTTTATGAAAATACCCGTAGGAAAGTGTTTAGTGGGATTTTGGTGCTTTGGATTTGTGTCGCAAGTTTATTTGTCCGAAGATTTAGGTTTTTTGACCGAAGTTTCCGCGATTTTGACCAAAGATTTGGCGAAGTTGACCGAAGATTGACGTTAAATGACCGAACGAAATTTTTGAGTGTCCAAAGGTGGGGAAAAATTGACCAAACCTCACCCTCAATTGTCCGAACCCCTTGCCTAAATACGAGTAAAATGTCCGAACCACGGCCCTTAATGACCGAACACATTTGGAGATGGATAAAAACATGTGTTTTTGCTGATTTTGTGCAAATTCAACCCCATTTTTTGAGATTCCTCCTTAATCAAAAAGGATCAATTATCCAACCCTAACCCACAACTAAAAAAAGCACTATCCAACCAAGTGGATAGTACTTCAAAATATATCAAACCAATTCAAATGACTCTTCAATTTCAATGCTGCCCTTTACAGATTGAACCATCGGACAGTTCTTGCTGGCAAGCTCGATGGCAGACTCAATTTTGCTCTCCACCAGGTCTTGTCCTTTAATCGTGTAATGAATATGTATTTTCTCAATTCGGTTCGCTTCATTTTCGTTACGTGTAACATCTGCATTAATCGTGATATCCTCAATTTCCATGCGCTTCTTTTTCAGGATACTTTTTAGAACGCCGCCACTGCAAACTGCGATGGAAGATACCATCAACTGATACGGACGGAAACCGTATTGCTCATCCCCGGCAACGTGTAACTCTCCGTATTCTAGGTTCGTTTTAAAACCGACTTCTCTCATTTTAAATTCCATTTGGTTGTCATCTCCTTCTTACACTTAGAATAGCAAATCTCCAAATAACCTTGCCAGTTTTTTGTCTGCTACATTTTATCCATTCCAAAATCGGTATAAGTTAGGTAGAATTAGGGGTGGAAAAATACTAACATTTCGAGGTTGCATCTTATGAATCGTTTTCGTTTTTGGATTCTTGTATCCATTGTAGCAGTTTCTGGCTTTAGCCAAGGAATGCTGCTACCTTTAATTGCTGTCATATTTGAACATAGTGGCATATCTTCTACTTTAAATGGACTAAACGCCACAGCCTTATATATAGGAATATTGCTTGCATCCCCTTTTATGGAACAACCCTTACGTAAATATGGCTACCGTCCAGTAATATTGGTCGGCGGTTTTCTAGTTGTTGTCTCCCTTGCACTTTTTCCAATATGGCAGAGCTTTTGGTTCTGGTTTGTATTGCGGTTGCTGATTGGAATTGGGGACCATGCCTTGCACTTTGCAACCCAAACTTGGATTACATCGTTTTCGGCTGAAAATGTACGGGGCCGAAATATTTCTCTATATGGCGTGTTTTTTGGAATTGGTTTTGCCACTGGGCCTCTTATGACTCCTTTGGTGGAAATCAACCAGGCCCTACCTTTTATCGTATCTTCCTTTCTTTGTTTGATAGGCTGGCTGTTCTTATTTTTCCTGAAAAATGAGCATCCAGAACAAGAACTTGGAGTGAATTCCTTCATCGAAACCATCAAACGTTTTCGTAAAGCCTGGAAATACGGTTGGATTGCATTCCTACCGCCTTTAGGCTATGGTTTTCTGGAAGCTTCGCTGAACGGAAGTTTCCCTATATACGCTTTGAGGACTGGAATTGAGGTTGGAAATGTTTCTGTGTTACTTGCTTCCTTTGCTATCGGTGGGATTGTTTTTCAGTTGCCTCTTGGGATATTGAGCGACAAATTTGGTCGTCGGAATATCTTACTGGTCATTCTTTCCCTAGGTTGCTTAAGTTTTGTAACAGCGAGTTTCCTCGAAGGTACATTCATCGCCTTGGCGGTATGCATCTTCATCGCAGGAATGCTCGTGGGTTCGACTTTCTCTCTTGGCATCAGCTATATGACAGACCTTATGCCGAAGAACCTTCTCCCTACTGGTAACCTTATGTGTGGAATTGCCTTTAGTATTGGTAGTCTAGGCGGGCCATTCTTTGGAGGACTTTTTATACAGTTCTTTTCGGATATCAGCTTTTTTCATATCATTAGTTTTTTACTATTTATTATATTTTTATTGACTTACACTTTTGGAGAGCGTGGGCTTGTTGCGGTAAAAGGTTAAATCGTTATTATAACCCCCCCTTGCATCCTCCACGTAATCTCATTAATAATAATGATTTATAGATAAACACCTGTTGTCCTCTTAAAAGGACAACAGGTGTTTTTAGCAGGCGTAAACTGTAAAAGATGGTGGGTAATAAATAATAAATGTAAGCAGCGATTTGATAGACTTATTTATATGGGACAAACGCTCTCCTATTTGCATAGGCTTTGCAAAGCTGACAGCAGTAAATCTTTTTGTTTTTTTCTTTGTAAGTAAAATAGGTTCTTATTTTTTTCTTACAAAAATAACATGTCTTTTTGAAAAACATTATTAGTCTCCTTTTTCCTGTCCCAGAATATATTGGTTTTCCAAAATCCCCTTAATTTTCTTCAAATCCTTGTCGTTTGCCTTTTTCATCATGGTTGCCATAACAGGTGAAAACAATTTGGAAAAGCCCTTTGGCTCTCCCTTGTTTTGCAGGGTCATCTTAGTTGTATTGATATTTATTGCAGTCCATGTATACGTCGTTTCCATTGGGAATGGACCTTGTACAGTTTTCATTGTTAATTTTTCACCCGATATGAATTCAACAATTTCATATATGTACGCGAGCTCCTTGCCCAGAAATTTTGCTCGAAACGCAACCTGCGAACCTAACTGCAAAGGTTTAGGTGTCATCCATTCCGATGAATCGATATTATCATACCAAACTGGTGCATGATCCGGATTTGCCGCATATTCCGCCACCTTCATCTTTGAACAGTTAATGATAATTTCCGTTGTAACATTCACCATACATTTTCCTCCTAACTCAAAAAACTCTATCTAATTTTCAATCCTACCACACCACTAACTTTTGCAATACACTCCTTTTCCCACTACCTTCCCCTTTGACATATTACCTCATTACCGCGACACAAAGGGGTCTGACCCTTTTTTTAAAAAAATTTCAAAAAGTTGTTCCATTTCTAAATATTCTGTTATATAATAATATCAATAGAACATACACTGTACTAATACAAAGGAGGAGAAGATAACATGAGCAGACAGGAACGTAAAAACATGATTAATTTTATTGAAGTGATGAAGAAGGCAGATCGTGAGTCACTTGCTTTTATGACAGATGCCGACATCGAGCATTTATACAATAATGTTTACGAACAAATGATGATTCATCAAAGTCTCTAAAGAGGAGCCCCACCTAAACAGAAAAACTGCACCCCTCCCACATTAAGCGGAAGGTTGCAGTTTTTCATTTTGTGTTACTTTTGCTTTTTTCTGTCCATTAACAATAATAATACCTACCACCACAAGCATTAAGCCAATCAATATGGAATAGTGCATAACTTCACCTAAAAACATACCAGATAGCATTACACCAAAAACAGGTACGAGGAAAAGGTACATCGACACTTTACCAACCTTGTTATATTTCATTACGTTGTTCCACAGTATAAAGCCTGCTGCGGATAAAAATGCAAGATAGACCACAAGCAACAGTGTGTACCCATCAAAGGCAAATGGAAGAAACCCTGCGCTTACTCCCCCAACGACAATTAATCCTACCGACCCGAACAACATTTGATACGCCGTTAGATAGGACACATTCATGGATCCCGCGCGTTCTTTTGCCATAATATTTCCATAAGCAGAAGCCATCATCGCCAGCAAAAGAAGTAACTCCCCTATTCCAAATTGAACACCAGCACCGGCTTTTGGTAAATTAACCACCAACACGCCGCCAAACCCCAATGCTATACCAATCCATTTCCTGACAGACAAGGAATCATCGGCATATAAAAAATGAGCAAACAGTATTTGAAAAAACGAAGCCGTTCCAGCAATAACCGCTCCCTGCATTCCCGTTGAATAACTTAAGCCAAAGTAGAACAATAAATATTGTAAAAACGTCTGTACTAACCCTAATTGTGCCAATGGAATGATCGTCGCTCTTCTCAGTTTTAGCGGTTGGTTCAATAGGGTAAAAAATAGAAAGATCATAACACCCGCGAGGAAAAATCGATAGCCAGCAAATAAAAGCTGCTTATCATAATCACTCGCTCCTATATCTAAAGCCGTATAACTTAGTTTAATGGCAGGAAATGCACTGCCCCACAGAAATGTCGCACACATCGCCGCAGCAATGATACCAAGCCTGCTTGTAAAAAATTTTTCTGCTTTCACGGCTATTCACCTTCTCTCCAAGCTACATTATACACACAAGAATTACATCTTACATACTGTATAGTCTTGGAAAAGAAAAAATACTGGTAATCTACAAATTATTAATCTATAATAATAACTAATTAATAATAATTATAATTTGTTGATAATTAATCTCATTAGGAAAGTCTCTTTTTAAGTGTTGCTGCTATCACACAGATGGCAGCTTTCAACATTTTTATAAGGGTAATGATGTTGATTATTTTTCTCAATTAGGAGGTTAGAAAATATGAATGATATAACAGAAAACCTACAAAAAGAAACAGTTCTCACCAGGTTCACCACTCATATCGAACTACTATTTGCCATAACTTCAGGGGTACTAATTTTTACAGGGTGGTTATTATTAAAGTTTGATATCCAATCCGTTGCTGTTCCTATTTTCATTCTTTCGTTTTTGATTGGTGGGTACTTTAAAGCAAAAGAAGGCATACAAGATACCATCGAAGAAAAAGAACTGAATGTAGAAATGCTGATGATCATTGCAGCCATTGGTGCTGCTATAATCGGGTATTGGATGGAAGGCGCCATACTTATCTTTATTTTTGCACTTAGTGGCGCTTTAGAAACATACACAATGAACCGGAGTCAAAAAGAAATTTCCGCCCTCATGGACATTCAGCCTGAGGAAGCGTTAAGAATAATGGACAACAAAGAAGAACGAGTGCATATTTCTAACCTTGCCATAGGTGACCATGTACTTGTTAAACCTGGGGAACGTATTCCAACTGACGGAAACATAGTCAGAGGGGAATCCGCTATAGATGAATCTGCCATCACCGGCGAATCAATCCCTCTTGAAAAAAAACATGGTGATGGAGTCTATGCTGGAACCATGAACGTTAACGGCTCAATAGTGGTGGAGGTCACCAAGCTTTCTACAGAAACCTTGTTCCAAAAAATTATCAATCTTGTCCAAAATGCTCAAAGTGAAAAATCTCCTTCTCAGCAATTTTTGGAACGTTTTGAAGGACCGTATGTGAAGATTGTCCTTGGCGTTGTTGCCGTCATGATGGTTCTTCCCCATTTCATCCTCGGATGGAGCTGGAACGAAACCTTTTACCGGGCGATGATCCTACTTGTTGTTGCTTCTCCTTGTGCACTAGTTGCTTCCATTATGCCCGCAACATTGTCGGCTATCTCTAATGGGGCGCGCAAAGGAATCTTGTTTAAAGGCGGTGTTCACTTGGAGAATTTAAGTCATCTGAAAGCCATCGCTTTTGATAAAACAGGGACGCTAACGAAAGGCAAGCCTGAAGTAACAGACGTGATAGTCCGCGAAAATATAACAGAGGACGAATTCTTATTTATTGTCGGTTCCATTGAAAGCTACTCTAACCACCCGCTGGCACAAGCAATCACAGCCTACGCCCGAAAGAATAGCCCTAAACCGCTAATACGTCCGGATCACTTGGATGATAAAGCAGGCTGGGGAGTAAAAGGAAACTTACATGAAAAGGAATATCTTGTCGGCAAAGCAGAATTTGTTGGCGCTGATACTGCCAAAATGTTTGGCGATGGGATTGCAGGATCCTTCACCAATGAAGGAAAATCGATCGTTTATGTAAAAGATGAAGCAGGAATTGTCGGCATTCTGGCATTAAAAGATGTTATTCGTAAAGAAACAGTAGAAGCTATCCAGCTACTTCGTACTCTTCAAGTTCAGACCATTATGATTACTGGTGATAGTGAACGCACAGCGGCGGCCATTGCAGAACAAGCCGCTATTGGAAAATATGTTGCGGAATGCTTGCCAGAGACAAAAGTAGAGACCGTAAAAAATTTAAAAAAGGAATATAACATGGTCGGCATGGTTGGGGACGGGATAAATGATGCACCGGCACTTGCAACTGCTAATGTGGGAATAGCAATGGGAGAAGGCACAGATGTAGCATTGGAAACTGCTGATGTTGTACTGATGAAAAATGATTTAGTGAAAATTGCAGAAGCCATAAAGCTTTCAAAAAGAATGAACAAGATTATTAAACAAAATGTCATCTTCTCAATCACTGTTATAATGCTTCTTATCAGTTCCAACTTCCTTCAATTCATTGACCTTCCATTTGGTGTCATTGGCCATGAAGGCAGTACCATACTCGTTATACTAAATGGATTAAGATTATTACGATAACGCAGATTAAAAAAGCAGCGTGGCAATGTGCCAGCTGCTTTTCTGCTATCTAGTGATAACCGTTTTGTCCGTTCGCACTTCCTGAAGTTTTATTCTTCGGTTTGTGCTTAGAATTTTGTTTTGTACCGCCGTCTTTTTTCGTATGCTTTGTCATGAAAGGTCCCTCCGATTTGGTTAGAGTGTCTTTCTACAATAGATTTCCCTTTAGAGAGAAAAATTCATCTGGGAATTTTTATCGTACAAAGCTTTTCTTCCATTGCAGCAAGATTGCATTGATTTCCCCACCAATGATTATCATCAGACCTGAAAGATAAAACCATACAAGCAAAACAATGATTCCTCCAAGACTTCCATACATTGCTGTATAGTTCCCAAAGTTGCTCACATAATAGGAAAACAATATCGAAACAGACATCCATCCGATTGTTGCAAAAAAAGACCCTGCCAACACATCCTTTAAATGAAGACGGATGTTTGGTGCAGCCAAATACAAACAAGTAAAAACAAAAAACAAAATGACAAAACTTACTCCCCACCTAATGGTATTCCAAATGGTAATAAATTCTTCCGACAGACCGTAGGAAGAAAAAATGAACAACCCAATCTCCCTACCAAAAACGGGCAATAATAACGCCACAATAATGACAAATACCATCGCAAGGGTTAACAAGATTGCCGTCCCTCTTACAATAAAGAAATGTCTGTTCTCATTAACATCAAATGCCCTATTGAACGCCCGAACAATGGCATTAATTCCATTGGAAGCAAACCAAATCGTCGCAATGATCCCAAAAGACAATAAGTCTCCACGTTGTTCATTTAATATACGAACTACATTCGATTCAATAAGAAGCATCGTATCACCTGGAGCGTATTGATGAATCATTCCCAGCACATCATCCTGTGTAATTGGCACATAAGCAATTAAGGTAAGTAAAAAAATAAGAAATGGAAAAAGAGATAATAAGAAAAAATACGCTAACTCTGCTGACATTCCCAATGCTTCATTCCGGTCTAGGCGATGAAACAGCTGTTTTCCAAAACGTAATATTCCCATTCACTCTCCTCCAGCACGTATCATTTACTCTATTCTATTGTGAGCAAGTCCAGCTTACGACAAGTTTTTATTCTTTCGCTCTGCTGAATCCAAATGCTTGGCAATCACTTCTTTAGTTTCGGTAACGATCTCAAGCATTTGAGGTGTCGTTTCTTTTAACTCATTCACTTTAGAACGAAGATAATCTATATCCCTTGATACATCTTCCACCGTTGTTTTTACAGATTCAATTTGATGACGTACTGAATCCGCAATTTCCTGTGGATGCTGCACCGCATACTTTAATTTTGAACCAACACACCTGCCATTATGTATGACTGTGTTTCTTGTGTTTTTATCTAATAAAGAAATGGCCCCACCGATAAGCGCTCCAATCAACATACCATCGACTAATTTATTTCTGTTCCCCATATCAATCTCTCTCCTATCCATCAGTTTTCTTTTTCTTACATCTTCCATTCATCATACCTTTATTATAAACATATTTCGAAACTTTCACGAATCTTGTTATAGTTTCATACCCCAGTTTCGAGAAGAAGATACTGTTTTCTCTCCATTCATGATAAAATAAGGAAAAGCTATGGAACGAAAGGACGGTTCAGATGAACTTAACAGAAAAATCAACAGAAAATGTAGAATATATGATTGAAGCCATCAAAGGCAAACTTAAAGTATTAAACCTTGGCGCCATTAAACCTTCCCATTTTGATGAAGAAATGTATGAAGAGTTAAAAGATATTTATGAACTTGTCATGAGAAAACCTTCATTCAGTCCGAACGAAATGCAAGCAATCGCAGAAGAACTCGGCAACCTACGTAAACAATAATTTGATTTACAAAACACTTACTTCGGTAGGTGTTTTTTTAATATGTTTAAAGCAGTAACTCAGTTGATTGGAGTGGAAGGCGCGTAGACGCCCGCGGGAGGAAGGGACAGGTGAGACCCCACAGGCGCAAGCCGAGGAGGCTCACGGACCGCCCGCAGGCAAGCGAAGCGTCTGGAACGGAAATCAACTTGTAGAATGAAGCATTGTACTAGCCACGCACCCTTGTGCATATAAGTGTACAGAGGGGGGATAAGCATGTTTTTTCTATACGCAGCAACCATAGGGTTTGTCTTATTATTATTTTTATTGATGGGCATCTTTCTCTATAATGTCTCACAAGGACTAAACAAAAAAGACGCCATCGAAATCGATCCTCTGCCTCCAGAACCGACAGAAGAAAATGAATCCATAAACGCAAAGTGAAGCAGCCTCCAGAAGGTTGTTTCTTTTTTTATTTACCCTTAATAAGGTAAAATGAAAAAAGAAATAGACATACAATGAGGTGGCTTACCGTGGATACTATTACCCACACACTTTTCGGGATGACCATATACGGCGCAGTAGACAAGCGCCAAGATGACAAAAAGACTAAAATAGCAATGTTTGTTACAGCTGTCGGGGCCAGTCAAATTCCGGACAGTGATGTCATCTCCAGCCTCTGGGACACAGAAGGCATGTATCAAATGTGGCACAGAGGCATAACTCACTCGTTATTTATGGTTCCGATATGGGCTTTGCTCTTCTTTTTACTCAGTATTTGGTTTTTAAAAAGAAAAGATTGGCGCTTTCTCTGGGTTCCGCTTATTGCTGTATTCATACATAACACAGCCGATTTGTTTAATGCATGGGGAACCGGCTATCTAGAACCCTTCTCCTCTATAAGAGTAACCTTTGGCACCATTCCTATCGTGGACTTTGTTATCTGGACAATTATAGCGATCGCTTTTTTCGCCAGAAAGCTTTGGAATAAAGAGAGACATCTTTTATATCGTTTGGTATGGATATTAATCATTGCCCACGTTGCTTTACAAACGAGCCAAGGATATCTGTTGTACAAGCAATACGAAGATAAATACGAGCAAGTCGCATTGTCTGCAAGTTTCCTCCCTTGGCATTTTTCTGTCATAGGGAAAAACGAACATACAGTGGAAATCTTTGACGATGCACTTTTCACTAGTCCAAAATTGCAATACACCTTAAAATCAGCCGAAGAGGCCGACTTGGACACTCTATTTGCCAAAGTTCCAGAAGCAAAAACCTTATACGAATGGTCTCCCTTCGTCGTCATTGTTGATGACCAAGAAAGACTCGGCATCTACGACCCAAGATTCTACCGAAACGGCCAATCATTCCTATTTGAATATATAGAAAAACAGTAATCATTTTATTCTTGGATAATCAGGAAATGCGATGCATTAACAATTTCCACTTGTGGTTGAAGTGAAAGACGCGAGACTCCTTCTGATATCTAATTTTTAGCTGTTGATTGGAGCAAAAGGCGAAGACTCCTGAGGGAGATAGCGCTAGGTGGAGACCCCGCAGCTTGCCGAGAAGGGTCCTGCAGCGCCCCCTAGGAAAGCGAAGCTATTTGCGGAAGTCAACAGCGGAGTTTGAGGGATATCAGAAATTTTTCATTTTTTTTAGTTTTAATGTATATTATTCTACTAAACTGGGAATACTATCATTAAATACTAAAACAAACGAGGTGCTAGAAGATGATAGTTTCAAAGAGATATTTTTTAACGGACATGGAACGTGAAAGTGTAGAACAGACATTAGCTAACAAAGGCCACCTGCGTGAAGAAGTTCTAGGATTGGATGATGAAGAAATTATTCACATCTATCAAAAATACATGGTTCAAGAACTGATTATCAAATAAATAGATCGCCCTTTACAAAACCGTGACAAATGTCCGGTTTTTTAGTTTGACCGTATTAATACTTCTTTTTTCAAGGCTCTGGTAAAGCATACTGTTGGTTTTTGCAGCAACCTAGCTGTTGATTGGAGCAATAGCGAAGACTCTTGGGAGCTAGCGCTAGGTGGAGACCCCTCGAGGCTCCAGCAGTGCCCCTAGGAAAGCGAAGCCTAGTGCCTAAATCAACAGCGTTGTTTAAAAGAGCTTTTTTCAAAAATGATAAACATCACAAAAGGCGACAAGTTATCAATCTTGATAACTTGTCGCCTATATATATTTAAGGGGGGAGTATATATAGTTATTGTGGGCTTAAGCCTTTAATTAGATCTAACCTTGGCTTTACAACTTCTACCTTAATTCCTTTAGCTTTATACTTATCGACAATCTTCCTGACGTCGATTCCTTTTTTGGCTTTCACTACAGGTTTTTGCATGTTTCAATCCCTCTATTCATTAGATTTTTGGACTTTCACACATACATATTTAATTTCTGTTCTACACTAGAACATTTGCTTAACCAGTTTCATTTCCGTTTCTTCCAACTTGCCGTCACGATAATAAGTAACTTTCATCGTATCACCGATATTCTTTTGGCTGTAAAGGAATTTCCTTAAACCTAGTGCATCCTTTATTTCTTGGTCATCTAGTTTTACGATTACATCATATTGTTTAAGACCAGCCTTATCTGCAGGGGAGGTTGGTTCTACTCCTGTAACGACGATCCCACTTTTCACTTCTTCCGGAAGCTTTAGTGTAGACCTTTGTGCTTCTAGAGGAACATCAGATAGGGAAGCTAAGCCTACTCCCATAAAAGGTCTTTGGACTTCTTTATGCTTCTCTAGGTCTTCGATGATCGGTTGAACAGCACGAATAGGGATGGCAAATCCTATTCCTTCTACTCTTGATTGGGCAATTTTCATGGAGTTGATCCCAATAACTTCGCCACGAAGGTTTACAAGCGCTCCTCCACTGTTCCCGGGATTTATGGCTGCATCCGTCTGGATAACATCCGCTTCCCAGTCAGGCTGGCCATTTTGATCTATGTCAACTGGAATAATCCGCTCTTTTCCACTAATGATTCCTTGAGTGACAGATCCAAAAAACTCAAGTCCCAGAGGGTTACCAATAGCAATGACTGGTTCACCAAGAGTAATTGCATCAGAGTCTCCGAAAGTTGCAACTTGTTTAATGTTTGCATCATCTACCGTCAATACCGCTAAATCGGTCAGGGCGTCGCTGCCAACTACTTCAGCTTCCACTCTTGTTCCATCTACCAAGCTCACTTCTACTTTCGAAGCGCCGTCAATAACATGTGCGTTAGTTACAATATAAGCTTTACCGTTCTCCTTTTTGTAAACAACACCCGAGCCGGTTCCTGCTTCTTGATCTCCCTGCGCACCTCGTGGATCAAATAAGGAATTTCCGCCATTTTGTATATTAACTACCCCAACTACAGCATCAGAAACGTTTTCTACCGCATTAGTGATGTTTGTTTGTATCTTTTCGTATTCCACTTGGTCTGTTTGAACTACCGAGTTGGTTTCCACACTCATAGGTGCAGATTCAGTTGCACCTGCATTATTGTTATCCATGTAAAACCCCCAGTCCAAAAGGACAGGTAACATAGCTACAATCCCTAGTGCACCTACAACTCCTCCTGTTACCGCTGCAAAGACTACTTTTCCGAAGCTTTTTTCTTTCCTAGTCCTCTTTTGAGTTACATGATCGTCATAATAACCCATACTCGCTTCACCTCATCAATTTTTTATCTACTTTTATTTAACCCTATTAGGATGAAAGTAATCTTAAAGAAAAATGAGAATATGATGAGAAATTTACAGTTGCGCTACTCTTGTTGTGTTCCTTCTAGTACACCATTCAGCTTAATAGTAATCATCGTCCATTCTCCTTCTATACTATCCGCTAATATGGTACCTCCATAATTGTTCACCATTCTTTTAGCGATGGAGAGTCCCAGTCCTTGACCACCTTTATCTCTGCTGCGTGCTTTATCAACTCTATAAAAACGATCAAAAACTTTTTCTAGATCATCTTGTGGAATTCCAATGCCATAATCTTTTATGGATAATGTAAATTGCTCTTCGAATTGTTCTGTCACAATTTCAACAGTGGTGGAATCTTTAGAATATTTTACTGCGTTATCAAGTAAGATGATGAGAACCTGCTCTAAATGCCTTTCTGCTATGGCTACTTTCATATCACTATTTACGTTATTCTCATACTTAAATGAGAGAGAAGGATAGAGCAGGGTGAATTTCTTTACAACATCTTCTACCACATGGACAGGCTGTATAAAGTCCTCAGCTAACTCCAATCTGTCTGATTCCAGTCTGGTGAGTTCCAGCAACTCATAGACAAGCATTTTGAGCCGTTCTACTTCCTGTTGGGAAGCCTTAAGTGACTCTTCCAACACCTCAGGATCATTCTTTCCCCAACGATTAAGCAATTTCAGATGTCCCTCTAAGATCGATATTGGAGTGCGCAATTCATGGGAGGCATCCTCTACAAATTGCTTTTGTTTTTGGAAAGAAATCTCCACATCATCCATCATTTCATTGAAAACATTGGACAGATCTGCTATCTCATCCTTTTGGTTTTTATCTTGCAGCACCCGTTCTTTAAAGCCGCGCATCTTAATTCGTTTCATTGTATCCGTAAGCGCTTGGATAGGGGCAAGGAGCTGTTTGGCAATAAGCATACCGCCTACACCGCTCAAAAGGATGGCTCCAGCACCAGCAGACCACGTTACAAGGAAGATCAACCCTCGCAGCCGCTCATAATTCTTTAAGTCTCTTATTATTTCTATGTACCCAATAAATCCATTGGTAATCACTGGGTTTCGATGTATGAGATAATGTTTTCCGTTTACCTTCACATGTTCAAGGTTTTTACTTTCTACTGGAGTGATAAGTAATTCTCGAGGGAGATTTGTTGCAACTGCAACCAGCAAAGTCCCCTCTCTGTCGATAACACGGATCAGCTCATTCGTTTCATTCACTTTCTCAATAAAGCCGCTGCTGTTTACAATCTCAGACCTTCCTACAAAAAATGGTTGTTCGGAGAAATATGCTTGTATCTCTTTCATCTTTTCCTGGATATTTTGTTCTTCTTGTTCAATCATCCACGTTCTCATTACATAATATTGTACAGAGTTGTAGGCTACAAAAAGGACGAATAATACTAATGAAGACCAAATAGTAATTTTCCACCTGATTGGCAGCTGTTTTAAATATGTTTGCAATTTAGTCATTTTCTCATCACATAACCTGTCCCTCGCACTGTTTGGATATAGCTCTCTTCGTTAGGTTTATCAATCTTATTGCGCAAATAACGGACATAAACATCTACAACATTTGTTTCAGCGTACGAACCCAGTTCCCATACCTTATCTAACAATAGTTCCCTTGTCAGCACCCTGTTAATATTTGTTATAAACACCACAAGTAAATCGAATTCTCTCTTTGTCAGTTCAATTTGTTCTTCCGCCCTCGTGACGGTTCTTGCATCCAGGTCTACATTCAGCTCTCTAAATGTCAGGATATTTTGTGCCTCTTCCTTCTTTGCTTCCATACGGCGAAAAAGGGCACGAATTCTAGCGAGTAACTCCTCAATAGCAAATGGTTTGGACATATAGTCATCTGCACCACTATCAAGACCTGATACCTTGTCCATCACACTATCCCTTGCAGTCAACATAATGATTGGCGTGACTTTGGCTGCTCGTATTCTTCGACAAACTTCCATCCCACTAAGTCCGGGAAGCATCAAATCCAGCAAGATTATATCCCACTCTTCTTTTAATGCGAGATCAAGTCCCTCTCTCCCATCATAGGATGTGGCAACTTCAAAACCTTCATATTGTAACTCCAACTCAATAAAGCGAGCAAGATTTTTTTCGTCTTCTATTATAAGTACTTTGCACATGGTTGCACCTCCACTTTAAGTGTGGGTTCTATGATTTATTTTAGACGAATTGCCTAATTTTGAGTCTCTCTTTTATACTACCTAAATATTGGTGCTGGTGGGATGAGAATTTGATGAGAATTGAAAGTGTAATGTTGGTGTAACGTC
Organism: Bacillus sp. CHD6a; assembly: GCF_001293645.1. GTDB lineage: Bacteria > Bacillota > Bacilli > Bacillales > Bacillaceae_I > Sutcliffiella_A. Next base: position 327,690 of record NZ_LBMD01000002.1, on the reverse strand, counting down.
TATGTAAAAATTGGCTAACTTTCTTAATATGGATATAGCCTTATTTACCATGGATAAAAGTTTTTTATGATGGATATATTTTTTTACAGTGGATATATCCTTCTTTTGCATGGATAAAACTTTTTTACAATGGATAAATCTTTTTGTCCCTCACAAAAAAGACAGATTCCCTTAAACCGAACCAGGGGATCTGTCCAAATTTCCTAAATTAGTCTAGCCTTTTCATGATTTGTGATTGATAGTCTTTAAAAACGGCTGAATTGGCTTCTTTTTTCTTCTTTTGGATGAGTTGCTGAAGACGAAGCTGTTTTTCAGTCAGCCTTTGGTGCAAACGAGCTTCATCCGCTTCATTATGTGCACCTTCAATAAGGTCCTCCAAATATTCAATCTCTGTCCGCACTTGTTGTTCTTCCATCATTCCAGCATTTTTCATCATTTTGTAGGCCATTCTCATTTCTGGAGGGACATTTGATAAGTCCTCAAGCTCCAAACGTTTACCGTACCCTGGCAGGTTTTCAAATTCTCCATCTTCATAAGCTTTTTTGATTTTTTCATCTGTTAGTCGAAAAAAGTCCATCACACTCACCCTTTTCTATTTCATTACTACCATTTTACCCCATTTATATATAAAAGAATGTGTATTTTTTCTGAACATTCCAACAATGCGTATCTAAATTTACTATTGTCGTAAGGATGTTTGCGCGTTATAATACATGTTTGTGGGTCCTGTGCGGCCGGGTGGGAGAGGGAAACTGAATAAGGTGTTTTTTTATGCTTCAATGGATGAAGAATTCATTTGATTTGGCTGGTCATGAGACGACTCTAAAGCGTGAAATGATGGCCGGAATGATCTCTTTCTTTACCATTGTGTACATTATTGCTGTAAATGCAACGATTCTTGCAGAAGCAGGTATTCCGATGGAAGCCGGAATCATCGCCACTATCCTCACTTGTGTAGTGGGCTGTTGGCTGATGGGATTTTGGGCAAATGCGCCGATTATCCTTGTTCCTGGTATGGGAATTAACGCTATGTTTACCTATACGTTGGTTCACTCTATGGGATTAACCTGGCAAGAAGCATTGGGCGTCGTAGTGGTTTCTGGTGTGATCGTAACGATTATTTCGTTTACCAAACTTGCACAAGTGCTACTCGAGGCGATTCCGAGCTCTTTAAAGCATGCGATTACGGTTGGGTTAGGTTTATTTTTGACCCTGATCGGTTTAGAAAAAGGCGGTCTTATCGTTAAGGGTGAAAACTCCCTTTTATCACTAGGTGATGTTTCTTCTCCTTATGTGATTGCCACCATTCTGACTGTTATTTTAGCCGTTACGTTATTTATGCGAAATGTCCCAGCCAACTTCTTAATTAGTATTGTTGCTGGTACAATTATTGCTGCTGTTTTAGGAGTGGTAAGCTTTTCTGATGTTGGAGGAAGTGCTTTACCGATGGATAGCTATCTTTCCTTATTTGGTGCCGTTTCATTTGCAAAGATTGGAGAGTTCACGTTTTTAGTGGCTGTCTTCTCTTTAACGATGGTTCTCCTATTTGAGAACATCGGGCTTATTAACGGACACCTCGGAATGATTAACCGCCCCGAAAAGTTCAAACGTTCCTTCCAGGCAAACGGAATTTCCATTTTAACAAGTGGATTTTTCGGTACCAGCCCTACCGTTTCGACTGTGGAAACGGCTGCAGGCATTGCCGCTGGCGGTAGAACCGGTGTAACAGCAATAACGACAGGAAGCCTATTTTTGCTTTCCATTTTTGCAATTCCCTTCATTAAAATAATTCCTGGCAGTGCGATTGCGCCAATCTTAATCATTATTGGTGTACTTATGCTTCAATCTGTGAAGCAAATTGACTTCCAAGACTTGTCAGAAGGATTTCCTGCCTTTCTAGTAATTGTAATGATTCCATTCTCTTACTCTATCGCAGACGGAATTGCATTCGGATTCATCGCCTACCCGCTCATGAAGCTGGTACTAGGCAAAGCAAAAGAAGTCTCCGCTCCACTTTACGTGATCGCGGCACTCTTCTTCCTGACGTTTCTAACAAATGTGCATTGATGGTTCAAAGATTGATTTTAGATTGATTGATATATATAAGTAAAGAATGAAAAAAAATCCTTGAGGGGGTCAGACCCCTCAAGGATTTTTTTAGTTAGCGTCGAATACTAAATAGTTACACCCTCTCACCGTACAAACGCTTCACGTCGATCTGAAAAAGCATCGACGAGCCATCTTGGATGCATGGGCAAGAGGTCATGGGGCAATTTGTTGGGGGCAAAGAATTCTAGCTCAATCAATGCAGGGTCCTTCTTAGTTGTAGTTCCTCCCGTAATTTCCGCTTCAAAATAGGATGTCACAAACTGGACTAAGCGCCCATCAGGGTATTCGAAGGTTTGTGATTCGGGGTCAGAATACACTCCAATCAGTCGGTATGGATTGACCATCAGTCCTGTATCTTGATACACCTCGCGCACAGCCGCTTCCTCAATTGTTTCACCTGGCTCAACATGCCCGGCTGGAATCGTCCACAAACCCACATCTGCTCGCTTTTGTAATAAAATTCTCTTTTGTTCATCAAAGATGATCACTGCCACTGCAGGATACATACTAATCGGTTTTTGTTTACTCATCATAGGAATACTCCTAACACTACTTTTTTACCTAGTCTAACGTGGTCGAACGCCACTTTCAACGGAAAGCCCGAGGCATAGGCAAAAATAGGTCTTTATTCCAAAGAAATTATTCCATATTGTTCTTATTTGTGGTTAGATGCTACCAATCTCACACTCTACCCCCATAAAAAAACCAGCGTTTCATTAAACACGCTGGTTCATTCCATTCATCGTTCGAATCTCTTCTTTTGTCACGTCCGTACCAAGTTCATAAATGGCTACAATAATTTTATCAAGAATTAATTGTTGCTTGTTCCGGTGCTCTTGAGTGCTTTTTTCATTTAACGGGCTTTTAAACGCATCAGGACTATATTCTGTCTTATGCAATTCCTCAAAAAGTCTCTCAATTTCATGAATTTCTTCCTGTGTTGCTAGGACTTCATAATATTTAACCTGATCGTCAAAAGGTTCCCGGTGAATTTGACCCGTTTCCATTGTTACATAGTACATAAACTTGTCCATCGGAATTACCTCCTTTTCAACACCATATCCTTATGCACTTTTTGTTTTGGTGGACGTACTTTTTCTTTCTTTATAATAGCGAAATCCTTCTTTCACTAAAATTGGCAACACCGCAACAAACACTCTTTTAAATAGTTTACTCATATTATCGCCTCCTTGTTTTATAGTCTTGTAATACCCGCACTGTTCACTCATAAAACAACATCATTTTTTTAAAAAGCACATTCAAGAGCATATTATTAGTTTTAATTCAAAGTATTGTGGTATATAGTAGTTATACAGGAGATGAACATCACCTGTACATAAATTATACAAAAGGGAGAGATTCGTTTGAAGAAGTTACGTTTATTGATTGCAGGTATCGCAAGTATTTTGGCATTTTCAGTATTAGGAAGCTTTGCAAGTGCAGATGATCACGCAATGGTTCGTATCATTCACGCTTCACCTGATGCCCCGGCAGTTGATGTTTATGTAAATGGAGAAGCAACAGTGGAGAATGCAGAATTTAAAGCAGCTACTGATTACATGAACCTGCCAGCAGGAACGCACAAAGTAGAAATCTATGCAGCTGGAACAATGGGCGAAGCAGATCCTGTCATCGCAACTGACTTAACAGTAGAAGCTGGAATGTCTTATACAGTTGCAGCAATCAACACATTGGAAAACCTTGAATTATCTGTTACTACTGATGACAACATGGTAGCTGAGGGACAATCAAAAATTCGTGTAGGTCACTTCTCACCTGATGCACCTGCAGTAAATGTTGGTTTAATTGGTGGAGATGACGTATTCTCTGGTGCTGAATTTAAAGCCGTAACAGATTACATGACACTAGATGCTGGAACGTATGATTTGGAAGTTCGTACTGCCGATGGTGGAGAGCAAGTATTAGACTTATCTGGTACAATGCTTGAGGAAAATAAAGTTTACTCTGTATATGCAATTAACACAGTAGACAGCATTGAAGTATTAGTATTAGAAGATAACACGATGATGCCAAGCGAAATGCCTCAAACAGGTATGGGTGGTGCATCTCAATCAAATAGCATGAATTCTTGGGCTTTAATTGCCGGTCTTCTAGTGGTTGGAGCAGCGGCTGTTGGAGTGCGTCGCTTTGCTGCACAAAAATAATAGTAGGCTAATAGGCCTGTTAGGTAGCATTCTAGTTTTCTCAACAGCATGCACCTCTTTTTCACAAAATGAAGCTGATCCAAATCTTCCACCGGAGTCTGTCAAAGCTCCGGCGGAAGAAATAGCTTCCCAGGTAGATGAGAAACCTATTACACTTGATAAAGAAAAACAAACAGAGCCAAGCAAATCAGAAGTTTCTACTCCTCCTAAAGGCATCGATCCTACTCGGCTCACCATTCCTGCCATCAATGTTGATGCAAAGGTGAAACCATACGGACTCGATGAATCAGGTGCAATGGCTGTTCCGGAAGATGGGGAAACTGTCGCTTGGTTTGAGCCCGGAACAAAACCTGGTGCAAAAGGAAATGCAGTCTTAGCTGCACATGTTGACGACTATACCGGCCCCGCCATTTTTTTCTATTTAAAAGATTTGGAGATCGGTGACGAGATTATCGTGGAAGATGGTGAGCAAACCTTGACCTTTGTTGTCAAAGGGAAAGAAGCTTATCCATACGATCAAGCTCCGATTCGGACTATATTTGGACCTACAAACAAGCAACAATTAAACTTGATTACTTGCACAGGTCTATATGATCGTAAAACAAACAACCATCAAGAACGCCTGGTTGTTTATACAGAATTAAAAGAAACCTGAAGCTTCTCTATAAAAAAAAGAGAACTTCAGGTTTTTTAATAGGTTTTAATGGAGAAGGTGATCTTTCCTTCTTCAGATTCCCGATAGGTAATACTTGAAGCATCGAACGAAGAAAGGAGCACTTCTTTCTCTACCTTTTCCAACTTTTCAAGTTCAGTCAACTTTTCTTCGATTTCTTCTCCATCCAGCCTAACATTCTGCTGATATTGATAGAAAAACATATACCTCGCAGTGATCAGTCCTGCCGCTGCTTCTTGATGCGCTTCCCACTTTAGAGGTACAGACAATTTACTTGCAGTAACCATAAGGGTACGAAATTCCTGTTCGTCTTCTTTGGCAAAAGCAGCCATGGTACCATTCGTTAGGGAGTCTTCCACAGAATCGGAATAATGTTTACTTTTTATCAAAAGTTGATTCATTTCATTTACATAATTCGCTACTTCTTCTTGACTCTTCACTTTCATCCCATCATAAAAACTTAGAAATGTGATGATTCCCACAATTAGGGCCATCGCCATTAAGAAAAAAGTAACAGTTCTCGGATTAATTTCCCAAAAGTGATCATCTTCTAGTTCTTCCATTTTTTCTTGCTCATTACGAAAAATCATAGGCAGTATTTCCCCGTTTTTTTCTAGAATATAACATAACTACCCGGTAAAATCCATGAATTTCTAATAGTTATATATAGTATCCACTCTTTACATTCCCCTAAATATATTACCATATTATTCTAGCTCATTCACCCCCACAAAACGACATTCTTCGTAGAAAGTATATAAGAGACCTAAACTAACTAACTAAAAGATTGGGTGAATGGATTATGTTTTCAACAACTGAAATTGGGATCGACTTAGGTACAGCGAATACGCTGGTTTATAGTAAAAGTAAAGGGATTGTGTTCAATGAACCGTCCGTTGTAGCAATTGATTTAGAAACAAAGGCCGTGCTTGCTGTTGGGACAGAAGCGAAAAACATGATTGGTAAAACTCCAGGAAGAATTGTGGCTGTTCGACCATTGAAGGATGGCGTTATCGCCGATTTCGACATTACGACTAGCATGTTAAAACAAATTATGAAAAAAGCGGGAAAAGCGATGGGCTTCTCCATCCGTAAGCCTAGTGTGGTTGTATGTACACCATCCGGCTCCACGTCTGTTGAGCGTCGTGCAATTCAAGACGCTGTTAAAAACTGTGGCGCAAAGCATGTTCATTTGATTGAAGAGCCCGTAGCGGCTGCCATTGGTGCAGACTTACCTGTTGATGAGCCTGTAGCAAACGTGGTAGTGGACATCGGTGGAGGTACAACTGAGGTAGCGATCATCTCTTATGGCGGTGTGGTATCTTGTAACTCTATCCGTGTAGGCGGAGACCAATTTGATGATGATATCGTGCACCACGTTCGCAAAAATTACAACCTATTAATTGGTGAGCGTACTGCTGAGCAAATTAAAATGACGATTGGTTATGCACTAGTGGACCATGAAGAAATCACCATGGAAATCCGCGGTCGTGACCTTGTAACAGGTCTACCAAAAACAATCGAATTGCACTCTACTGAAATCCAAAAAGCAATTAAAGAATCTTTGTTGCACATCCTTGAAGCAATTCGTGCAACACTAGAAGACTGCCCTCCTGAACTAAGTGGAGACATTGTTGACAGAGGAGTTATCATTACTGGTGGCGGAGCGCTGCTGAACGGTATGCAGGAATGGTTAAGCAATGAAATTGTTGTGCCTGTGTATGTTGCACCAAATCCATTGGAGTCTGTTGCGATCGGGACAGGAAAATCATTGACTGTTATTCATAAGTTGCAAAAGGCTGCTACTTGATAAAAAAATAAGATAAAAAAAACCGAGCTCTTCTTAGGGCTCGGTTTTTGTTTGTCTAAAAACTTCATCAAACTTTAGTTGTTTAGTTAATTGCCGCTGTTCCTTTCCACAAATGGCTTCGCTTTCCGCGGGACGGTGCTCGAGCCTCCTCACTTCGTTGGAAGCCACTGAAAAAGACCTTGATTTTAAAAATTTACTAAACACTGCTGTTGATTTCCGCACTAGGCTTCGCTTTCCTAGGGGCACTGCTGGAGCCTCCTCGGCTACGCCAGCGGGGTCTCCACCTAGCGCTAGCTCCCTCAGGAGTCTTCGCCTTTTGCTACAATCACCAGCTAGAAATCATAAAAAACTTTAGGCTATCAGTTTTTCAGTGGCTTCCTTCGTTGCGGGGTCTCAATCTACCGTTTCTCCCCCGCTGGAGCCTCCTCCATTTGCTCCAAACCACAGCTGGAAATTACGCAAACGAGATGTTAGTGCTTTTTCAGTTAACTCCGTTAGATGATTTTTCACAAATCCTTAAGGAAATGAAATAACCTAGTTGATTGGAGTGGAAGGCGCGTAGACGCCCGCGGGAGGAAGGGACAGGTGAGACCCCGGAAGGCGAAGCCTGAGGAGGCTCACGGACCGCCCGCAGGCAAGCGAAGCGCCTGGAACGGAGATCAACAGTTTAATATACTTTCTAACCTAATGAAAAAGCCTCTTCCCACTCCATGGGAAGAGACCTCATTCAATACAACTTATCCTGATAAAAATAATTCGGCAGCACTATTTTATTCTCATACGACTTATGGAAGATATGTGTGGCAGCAGGGGACACCGGTGGAATTAACCACGCCCATTCTCCTGTTACATGTCGGCAGCTCTGTGCTTCCCGCTCCTCAAAATACTTAAACTGCATGGCTGCCGTATGATGATCGACAATGCTGACACCCTTTTCCTTAAAGGAATGAACTACCGCTAAATTCAACTCTATCAGCGCCTTATCCCTCCACATTGTCGAATTCGTACTCATATCGAGCTCCATCAGGGAAGCAACTTTGGGAAGCATATTGTATCTATCAACATCCGCGAAATTTCTCGCACCGATCTCTGTTTCCATATACCAGCCGTTAAATGGGGCGGCAGTATAGTGAATGCCCCCGATCTCTAATCGCATATCAGAAATTAATGGAGTTCCATACCACTTTAAGCCCAAATGATCAAACGCAGGCATAGTAGGATGCACAATAGGCACTTCAAGTACAATGTCATTTGGAATGGTAAAAAGTTTCGGCTCCGCTCCATCCACCTGTACAATCAATGGCAAAATATCAAAATGGGTCCTTGCCCCTTCCCACCCTAGTTCCATGCATTTTCCCGTAAAATCAATGGATGCAGGGTCTCCGATAATTCCGTAATCGGACTCATATCCAGCGTACCGCAAGAGTTGATGATTCCAGATACGCAACTGCTTCCCTTCTACTTTTTGCTGTCGAAAAACAGTGATTGTAGGCTTTATTTTTCCATTATTTGTTGCAAATTCAATGTGATGCATCAATGCTTCTGCAATATCCGCTTCGTCTTCTAAGTGTCGACGGTCTAGTACATGTAACGAATTCCAGAAAAGCCTGCCTATGCAACGATTGCTGTTGCGCCAAGCCATTTTAGCACCATATGACAACTCTTCATATGTATGTTCATAATATCCATATAGGTCTATTTCATCCTTTATGAGCTGCAACCTGGAATCTATTTCGTCTTTTGACTTTCCCAATTCCTGATAACTTTGCAGGATGAATTCCTCTGCCTTTTTTATAAGAACTTCTTTTTTTTCTACCAATATGTCCACCTCAACTAAATTTCCCTTCTCCTATTGTAGCTTTTTTGGCACAGGAAATGAAATTTTCGGGTGCTGGTAATAAATAGGGACAGGACCCTCACCCGCAAATGGGTCGAGGGTCCTGTCCCCAAAACTCACTTCGTCACCAATTGTTTAAAGTTCTGCCCTAATATTTCTTTCATATTATGAACGGTAATAAACGCCTGTTCGTCCGTTGTACCGATGAACTTTTTTAATTTAGAGAAGTCCTTTTTGTTTAAGATGGTCGTGATTACTTCTTTTTCATCAGAGGTAAAGGCACCTCTTGCATAGTGTATGGTTGCTCCTCGGCCCAACTGCCCCACGATATAGGAGCGAATTTGATCACTTTCACTACTTATGATGACCACTTCACGCATTTCGTTCACTTGTTGAAGAACGTAGTCAATAACCAAACCATTTAAAATGACGCCGAATACGGCATACATCCCTACTTCGGGTCCGAAAACCAAGATGGAAGACAAAGCAATAAAAATATCTGCCAACAATACGCCACGGCCCATATCAACAGAAAAATATTTATTTAAAATCAAGGCAATAATATCGGTGCCTCCTGTGGAAGCACGCTGATTAAATACAAGCGCCATTCCAAGAGCCGCAATACATTGCCCTATAATTAACTGAATTAGAATGTCCTCACTAATTGGACCGCTCATAGGGAAAAACGCCTCTAAGAGCCATACCATTACTGACAGCATGACACTCGTATAAATCGTTTTTGCTCCAAATCCGAATCCAAGCAGTAAAAAACCCACCACAAATAAAAGTAAATTGACAATCAACATTAACACACCGATAGATAACATCGGGAACACATCGTTTAAGATGATGGAAAGTCCACTTACTCCCCCTGTTGCCAAGCTATTGGGAGAAAGAAAAAAATGTACATGTATCGCAACAAAAAGAGGACCTATATGCAAGAATAAAAGTGTTTTCAAATGTTTGTTCATAACGGTCAGCCTCCCTCTAGTTTTTTACAGTCTAGTAGGGATTATAAAGACCTCGACCAAGCATGTAAACACATAAAAAAGAAGTTGCACAATTGAAAGCGGATTAATTGTTTTCACGTGAGTCAAACGTTTGTTTAAATATTTCTTCTTCTTAAACGCAAGCCACTGAATAACTCAGGGAGATAGCGGTAGCTTGAGACCCCGCAGCGGAGCGAAGAGACTCAAGCACCGCCTCTAGGAAAGCGAAGCCATTTGCGGAAATCAACAGCGGTGTCTAAACAATACCTTAAATAAGAGACCCTTAAACAAAGGGAGCTTCTATCCTTTTCAACCATAAGGTGACATGGATTTGTTTACAAACAGTAAAATAGTGCATCAAGGTTAAAAGCACCATTCCCGTATTCATGCCAAGGATCACCCCGTTCATTTGCAAACTCGGAAGTGAACCGAGAAAAAACATAAGGATAAATGACGTACATGTTGACCAGATAGAGTGTAAGAAAGCATCCTTGATTAACCCCAGACCTATTAAATATGCCTGTAACGGTGAGACAAATAAATGAAAAAGAAAGAATGGCCATAATAGCTGCACATAAGATGCAGCATGGGAATTTTCAAAAAAGACATTGGTCAGTGGAATGGCAAAATGGTAAAAGACCATGACTATGGGAATGCCGTAAATAAAGGTAATAATCATCACTTGCTTTAACAGCCTCTGCATCTTCCTAAAATCTTGATTCGCATGGGCCTCTGAAACAGTGGGAATCAGGACTATCAACAAAGAGTGCGCAATAAATCCAGGAAAAAAGCCAATAGACAGCGCTACTCCTGCAAGAAGCCCAAACTCCTCTAGTGCGATGGTATGACTAAGACCTGCTTTTATAAGCGCAATTTTAATAAGGAAAGGTTGTAACGCATTGGTGACGGCATGGAAAAGTCTCATCCCGGTTGTAGGAATGGAGACCTCAAGCAAGCTCTTCCTCACAGTTCTACCATCAATTCGAGCGGCTGCCTTCGTTTTTAACTCGATATACTGAAGCCTGTACATATAGAGAAGATATAAACAGACAATTAGCTCCGTCGCCACCAATGTGCAAAGTGCGATCAGGATGGAAACCTCCAACGTAAAATGGAAGAAGTGATAAACAAGAACAAGTAGACTCAGTTGCACAATTTTTCTTAAAAAGTTCGAAATCGCGATTTTCCCCATATGTTGAAGTCCCATAAAGTATCCTCTCGCAATAGATGAGAAAGAAATGACCGGTATCAAAATCAGAATCAACCATTTTACAAGTGGATGGTAGTGCTGAAAAACCGGAACAAATGGAAGAATAATAGTTGCAACAAATAGCACTATCATGGTAAACACAATGGTCAGCCTCATAGCATGATGAAGCATGCTTTGATGATATTTCTCTTCTTTGGCAGCAACAAATTTGGAAATAGATATAGGCAATTCCAAACTTGAGATGACCACCACCAGAAAAATAACTGGAAGAACAGACATATAAAGCCCCATGCCTTCTTCTCCGAGATTTTTTGCCAATACCATGTTTACAATAAATTCTATGCTTTCTCCTAGAAAGGCGGCAATTGCCAGAAGGAGTGTCCCTTTGAAAAATTTATTCATAGCCGAAATTGTCCCCTCTCCAACTCTCACTCATGCAAATCCATTTCCTATTTTATGAGACAAGTTGTGAAAATATGGCTGGAATGATGTGAGTCCTTCTACTTATTCTTTATCCCTGGCATATTAGGATGGTTATGTATGTTCGGCAAAAGGAATAGTAATAGTAGAGAGAAGAAAGGAGTGTTTCGGATGTGGAGGCTTTTATTGAACATCGCAGCATTTATCTTGGTCATAGTTGTAAATTATCTTGCTAATGCCCTTCCCCTTAATGGTCTTACTACAGGCGATATCGCCAACCGTATCACCGTTCTATTTCAACCGGCAGGCTATGTATTTTCCATTTGGAGTTTAATCTATCTATTGCTTGGGATATGGATCATTCGTCAGTTTCCTAAATCACGCAGGGACCTGCCGATATATGTGAACACCAGTGGACTTTTTGTCTTAAGCTGCTTACTGAACAGTGCCTGGGTAATATTGTGGCATTACGGCTTCTGGGTGACGACGGTTGTTGTGATGATAAGCTTATTGCTAACACTTATCGCACTTTATACAAAAATGCGCGCATCTAACCCCGGCAAACTGGATTTTGCAACGTTCTCCATTTACCTTGGCTGGATTAGTGTCGCAACCATTGCCAATATCAGTTATGTCTTGGTTGAAAAGGGCTGGGATGGATTTGGATTATCAGATGTAACTTGGACGGTCATTATGCTTGTTGTGGCCACGCTTTTGGCAATATGGTTCCGGATTTCTCAAGAAGACTGGATTTATCCGCTTGTGTTCGTATGGGCATTTATTGGAATCGGTGTCAAGAATATGGCAGACTACAGCAATGTCGCATATGTTGCGTATGCCTTGGCTGCCGTGATCTTGGTGATGACATTGCTTGGAGGAAAAGTGGGTAAGAAAGATTAGATACATTTTTATCTCATGGATGATTGGTGAATGAGGACAATGTTTCTTTATTTGCTACCGAGGAGGGTTTCATTCGTTCTCTATGAGGACAATGTTCCCTCTTTTTCATTCGCTGTGGGAGTCATTGGCCTTCTATGAGGACAATGTTTCCTCTTTTTCATTTGCTGCGGGTGTCATTCGCCTTCTATGAGGACAATGTTTCCTTCTTTTCACTTGTGGCGGGAGTTATTGGCCTTCTATGAGGACAATGTTTCCTCTTTTTCACTTGCGGCGGGTGTCATTCGCATCCTATGAGGACAATGTTTCCTCTTTTTCACTTGCGGCGGGAGTCATTCGCCTTCTATGACGACAATGTTTCCTCCACTTCACATGCGGCGGGTGTCATTCGCCTCCTATGAGGACAATGTTTCCTCTTTTTCACCCGTGGTAGGAGTCATTCCATGATAAAGCAAGCAAGTCTAAAAAAGGAATATGCTTTTCCTTTTAGACTTGCTCCACCATCCTTATCCCTTCCGTTTTCGATATATCTCCTTCGCTCGCATGTATACACCGTAATCTGCACCGAACTTTTCTTCTATCCAATATCGCATCTGTTCGTCGGTTAATTCTTCTTCCACATGTGTTTGATCCTTAAATCGTCGAATGGAATTTTCCCGCAACTGATAAGGGACCCCATCAATATAGCCGAACATCCTTAAGCTATGAAAAGAAAACCCCTCCTCCCAATCATGGGAATCTAGCAGAGGACCCTTCACGTCATCAAATGTAACAGGTTTTAATTTTAACGATTTTGTAGGGCCCGGAGTACGCTCTACCAACGCCTCCTCTCCGTTTACCTGATAACGGAAGGTCTCCATATCCGTACACACTTCAAATGAGGCATGCAGAGGAAACGCCTCAAAAAAGGGAGCACAGTAACCAACATCCACATAATAGGGTCGATCCAACTCTACCTGTAAACAAAGGTGACCAGGCGTCATATACAAGTAATCGACTTTAAATCCAAGCTCCTTCAGCAAATAATGGAAACCCATGGCCAATGTCCAGCAAGTACCGCCTGTTCCTGTTTTAATCACTCTGTCTACGTATTCCTCCATACTTGGCAGATAAAAATTCTCCTGCTTTCTTTCCTCAAAATCAAGGAACTTTGTCCAGGTTTCCCATCTTACCTTTGTCTGGTGAGCTGCAATTAATTGGTTTAAATATTCCAGACTCGTTTCTTTATCCTCTACACCTAAATAATTAAGGAATCTATCTTTTACACTCATATTCCTACCTCCAATATAAGAAATTTTTAGATAGTCCAAGCAATTCTCTATGATCTTTCATCTATTAATATAGCAGTTAATGAAAGAAGGAGTTTTTAATATGTCCCTCCAAAAGGCAAAACGAATAATTAAAAGTGGCATGGAATTACTTGGTACACCATACGTGTTTGGAGCGAATCCTGGGGAGACGGACAGGTTTGATTGCAGTTCCTTTGTTCAATATGTATATGGTGCACATGGCATTATTTTACCGAGAACTTCAAGACAACAGTACCTACTAGGAAAAACTGTCTCACTCTCCTCTGTCAGGCGCGGAGATCTTTTGTTCTTCACTACTCCCAAACGTGCAAAATTAAAGGGATTAAACAAAATTGGTCACGTAGCTATTTACATTGGTAATAATTCCATCTTACACACATCGAGGGTGGAAAAGAAAGTGGCAATTGCTTCTTTGGATCCTTATTGGAGAACAAAACTGGTAGGTGCAAGACGGATAGTCGGGAATGCTAAGTCATATGAGTAATTAAAAAGGCCAAAGCATAAATTGCTTGGCCTCTTTTTATTTCTATTCCATACTCTCCCGCTTCTCTGAGAGGATTTTCATCTGGTCATTCTCGAGTCCCAATTCAAAGGTAACCTTAAATTTCTTGTAAGATACTCCTTTTTCCGAACGCTCTTGGGCAGTGATGACCGTGACAACTTCCACGTTGTTGCCATTCTGTTTAGTAAGTAAATCATCTACTTCAATCGTTAAGAAATCCAAATACCCTGCACGAAAATCCTCATACACCGTTTTGGATTGCCAGCTGCTTCCTAGCAAGGAGTAGGCTGTCACATAGTCTCGATAGTTGATACTTTCATAAAAATAATTGACAAGGTATTCTGCAATATCGACATTCGTTGATGTTTCACCTGCACTATTGCCGGTTGTGTTAGCTCCAATACTTGGGAGTGATTCCATTGGAGACTCTGACCAGCTTTCTACCATCGGCATGACATTAACTAAGGGAATGCTGAAGCCGATAACACCTTGATCCATTGTGGCGGAGTTAATCCCTACTACTTCCCCTGATTTTGTATCAATAAGCGGCCCGCCACTATTTCCAGGAGCAATTGGTGCAGAAATCTGAAATACATCCTCATACTTGAATGAATCAATTTCAAACTCCCGTCCGACACCACTAATAATCCCTGTTGTAACTGTATTTTGCAGACCTAAAGGACTCCCCAAGGCGATAACATCATCGCCAAGCTCTGCTTTTCTAGTTTCTGCAAGTTTGAAGGGGGTGGTGCCTTCAAGCTCTGGAACGCGGACCACAGCAATATCCGTGTCTATACTTATCCCAATAACTTCCCCTGTCAGTTCCTTAGAATCTGCAGAGGTTACTTTCACGTCTTTTGCATTCGCTACGACATGAGCATTGGTTATGACATCGCCTTTATCGTTGTATAGAAAACCTGAACCAAACGATCCGTCGGCTAACTCAATTTTCACAACCAACTTTTGAGACTCAAATATTATTTCCTTTAAGGCCTGGGGGACATTCTCTTTTTCTACTACTTCCGACTCTAGATACAATTTAGACGGGGCCGTTAGTTGAGCAGGGACAGAATTTTTAATGTGATAATATCCGATTATCCCCCCGCTAATTACTATTATTGTCATGATGATACTGATGAACCATCTTACATTCATTCCTACACCTTCTTTATGTTTGGCTGTGTCGGTAACTTTCTACTCTTCTACAACCCATGTGATGTTCTCTATTTCCACTGTCACATCTTCAAATACACCATAATAATAGTCTTCAAACTTACCTTTTTTACCTGGCTCCAATTTGAATGGGTAAACGGTAGTAAAACCTGTGTCTAATACATTTTTATCTTTGCTTAATATATTATAGTAGACGGTAATGGAGGACACGTTCGCTGACACGATATTCTTGACTTCTCCAGTGACGGCCATTCCTCCAACCTCATCCTCTGCTGCCTTAAAGTCGACAATTTCCAAAGCTGCATTTTTATTTTTTAAATCCTCTTTCGCTGCAGCTTCCATAGCCTTTTCTATGCGATCAAATTCCGCCTGTTCAAACTCTTGACGAGACTGCTCAATTTTTTCTTTTAAAGAAAGAAGTCGCTTGTCATTCACCGCATATTGAAGCCCTCTGTCCGCTAGAGTCATCGCATTGGTAAATTGTTTTTGCTCCATTTTCTGTTCCGCATCCTCTACAGTAAGCTGTACGATACGATTTAAAATCTGCTCTTTTACAGCCTTCCCTTCGTCTGAGGGGATGGAGGAAATAACACCAAGTTTTCTTGAAAGTTCATCCACTGTTTTTAGCTGATCAAGTTCATTATTGATTTTTCCGACCTTAATCATGACATCCTTTTCAGATACATTTTCTTTTAATGGCTGAATCAATGGTCCATCCAATCTAGTGATTTTCTCTCGGAGTCTCGTTAGGTTTTTTTCGGCATCTTCAAATTTCTTCGTTTTGATCTGCTCTTTAACTTCCTCCAACTCTCCGTTAACCTCTTCCGCGATTTTCACCACTTCCAGGTTATTTCTTAAGACATGATAAGATGGTCTCAATGACATGGCACCAGCCAACTCGTCCTTTGCCAGGTCATATTCCCCTTGCAAAGCCAAGTCTTCTGCTTCTTTTTTTATGGCAAGTACTTCTGCGTTGACACTTTGTTCATGATTGTAGTACCACCCAATAGTTCCGGCAATCAATACGAAACTAATAATGGGAGGTAAAAATGGCATATATGTAAAACGCTTTTTCTTATTTTTCCCTCTACCTTCTAACCATTGCTCTTCATTATGTTCCAAATCATCCTTCAAATTCGCTCCACAATTAAAGCAAAAATTTGCATCGGACGTCACTTTCCTACCACATTTGTGACAAAACATTCTCTATAAGCCTCCATCAGTCTATGTACTTAAATCGCGTCATAGTTATTACACCATTCTACAATAGATTGCTAGATAAGTGTCAAATGAGGTCAGTATTTCTGGAGGAAAAAGGTAGAAACTTTTTCCTTTTTTGTAATTTTATCAAGGATTTCCTCTTTTTTTAGCGAATGGTTAATGTTGAGAAGTTATCGAGGACACTGAAAAACTGATATCATAAAGTATTTTGTATTTTCGAGCTGTTGATTGGAGCAAAAGGCGAAGACTCCTGAGGGAGATAGCGCTAGGTGGAGACCCCGCAGGCGTAGCCGAGGAGGCTCCAGCAGCGCCCCTAGGAAAGCGAAGTAATTTGAGGAAATCTACAGCGGCGTCTAAACAATATTTAAATTCAAAGAAAATTTCAGTGGACTCGCAGTTAACGAGGGAGGTACTTTAATGAGTGTACAAACAGATCCTGTAAAAGCATTTATAGACAATCCATACGAAATGTTCAAACAGGCAAATGAAATCAATCCCATTCAGTGGGTTTCATTCTTTAATGTGAACGGATGGTTGATAACCGGATACAAGGAAGTAGAGTCGGTTTTAAAAGATTCCAGATTTATAAAAGAAATAAGAAACATTGTGCCCGATGAGCAAATGCCACCTATCCCACAAACTTTACTGCCAGTAGTGATGCTCACTCGGAACATGATGCTTTTCCGTGATGCACCAAACCACACCAGACTCCGCGGGCTGGTCAATAAAGCTTTTACTCCAAGGATGACCGAGCGCCTGCGACCAACTATTGTAGAGATGGCAAACTACCTGTTGGATACAAGAAAAGGCAAGGGGGAACACGAACTTATTCGCGACTTTGCGTATTCCCTACCCGTCATGGTGATCACAGAATTAATTGGAGTGCCAAAAGAGGACCGAGACCGATTCCGCGTATGGTCTGATTCCTTCGTTAAATTTATTGATTTTAATACTACCCAAGAGGATTTAGAAGCGGTTGCTCCACATCTTGAGGAGGCAGACCGTTACATGCGTAACCTGATTGAGGCAAAACGCGTGTTTCCAGGAGAAGATTTATTGAGCGGACTGATTGCTGTTTCCGACTCTGGAGACAAGTTAAACGAAGATGAACTTGTAGCGACTTGTTTATTGCTATTAATAGCTGGCCATGAAACAACCGTTAATCTAATTACAAACGGCTATCATCTGTTACTTACGCACGAAGATGAAATGAAAAAGCTTTTAGAAGACGCTTCCTTGATTGAAAATGCTGTCGAAGAGATTCTGCGTTATGATCCACCGGTCCTGCTTACCTCAAGATGGGTAGGGGAGGATATGGAATTTGGTGGACAACAACTTAAAAAGGCACAGACGGCCCTTATTGCTCTAGGTGCAGCAAACCGTGACCCTAACATACATGAGTATCCTGATGTTTTTAATGTATCGAGAGAAAATGTGAAGCACCTCTCCTTCGCATCCGGACCTCACTTTTGCTTAGGAGCACCACTTGCCAGACTAGAAGCTGTCATAGCATTGGAGGTACTTCTCCAACGTGTACATGACGTGGAAATACTCGAAGAACCGGTAAGAAGAAATAATATTATATTTCGCGGCTTTGAAGCGTTGAAGTTTAAAGCGGTAGTGCAATAGGGAGTTGTTTTAAATATGAAAAAGTGGTCCGTGTATTTTATAAACATATACACGGACCACCTTACCCTACACTTCTTTAAATTAACCGATATACTCTTTTACTCTAGCAGCTGTTTCAAAACGATCTCTTCCCGCTAGCAGAATTATGCGGTCAGCCTGCAATCCTTCTGTGTTACCACCCACAACTAATAATTCTTTTGCCAATTTAACATTCTCCGCTACCCTTCTTGTATAGATAGGAGCTTTTACATAATTCGCTAACAATTCCGTTACTGGGAAATCTGCAAAACTGTTAATTACAATGGCTCTTTCTAACACAAAATCTTCCTCCTTCAATTTTAAGTTATACGTTTCTACTAGACCTTCAATAATAGATTGGGCACAAAGTTTCCTGTAAGCAGCTGACTTCAATAGCGCAGCTTCTTCCTTGTTGGTCATAAAGCCGCATTCAACTAGTATAGAAACTGCTGTAGTTTCTCTTAACATGTGAAAATTATCTGCCTTCACCCCTCTATCTGGCCTTTTCGTATTGGCGATCAATCTTGTTTGGACGTTTGTTGCCAACGTAACATCCATAGGAGGTCTTGTCGTATATACAAATGTCTCAATACCTTGAACTTTATTCCATCCACCATTACCAAAAGCATTTGCATGGACATCAATATGCACATCGGCATCCCAACTATTAGAACGATTCGACCTTTCTTGAAGAGGCACATCTCTTTGTCCAGTTGGATCATCAAGTCTTAATTGCAAGACGTTTTGATATTGATCAAGCAATTTAATTGCTTCTACCACTACCGCACTATTGAATTCCCATTCTCGCATTCCGTCAGGTGTCCTTTTTCCAGACGTATTTAAACCATGGCCGGCTGACCAAGATATTCTTACCATAGATTACACTCCTTTCTATATACATTTTATTCCAGCTCGTCTTAAAGGTTCTGGGTACAGCACATTCAGAAGACAAGGTACAGGTTTAATAGAGTGGGGGTGCTACCGGGGCCGGAAGTGTTATGGTAATAGATTTTTTGAGGGGCATTTAAGTAGAATGTATTGACATTTGTTTAAATGGGCTTCTTCTAATCGGTCGTTTTGGCTGGGGATTTTTAAATTGTCCGAAGATTTTCGAAAGTTGTCCGAAGTTTTCGGAAAGTTGACCAAAGATTTTAAATTGTTGACCGAAGTTTTTCAAAATTTGACCGAACTAAAAAATTGAATGACCGAACCCATAGCAAAAGTTGACCGGACTATCCAGTTGAATTGTCCGAACCCCCTCATTTTCTCGTCGTCAATTGTCCAAAGACAGAAGGTAAATGTCCGAACTAAATTTTCGCGCCAAAAACATCAGCATTTTTCTTAAAAACAGCAATTCTTCATACTTCCGCCACAAAGACCTCGAAAAGTGAGGAGAATGGAATCGTCAGTCTCCTAAACAACAAAAAACCATTCCTAAATCGGAATGGTCCACATAGCATCAAATTCTATTATTATTTTTTCTTACTTTGTTTCTTTAAACCCGGTTTCTTCGTTTTAGCCTTCTCTCCGCCTTTGAAAGAACCACTGACAACTCCAGCTTTGGCACCTGTCTTCTGTTGTCCAAAAGATCCCTTCGTGCCGGCGGCCTTTTTGTTCCCAACAGATCTTTTCACATTTCCAGCTTTGCCTCGTCCCCCACCTGAACCAGACTTTCCTGACTTCAGCTGGTCTTCACCAACAAGCTTCCCACCAAACACAACTCGCTTTTCTAGTTTTAAACCAAGTTCGCGAGCAAACTGCTTCAACCGGCGCTCTTCACGTTCACTAACAATGGAAATAACCGTCCCTTCTGCTCCTTGGCGGCCTGTTCTTCCGGAACGGTGCACGTAGCTTTCCACTTCTTCGGGTAGGTCGTAATGAATAACATGACTCAATTCTTTAATATCAAGACCTCGTGCGGCCACATCTGTCGCAAGAAGAACCGGATACTCATCTTTTCTGAAATTTTTCATGGCATTCTCACGCTCCTGTTTGGAGGATTCAGAATGCAAGAATCCGACATTTAACTGTTTATAAATTAGTTTTTCCGTTAATACGGCAAGGTTTCCGATATCGCGTACAAACGCTAATGCTTTTATCTCGGGCTCACGAAGCAAATTAGCTAGGACATTTGCTTTATCTCGCTGATCTACCACGGTGTACAAATGCTCTACTCGAGCTGGCGGCAAGTCCGCCTTGGTAACCTTGATAACAAGAGGTTCCTTTAATAAGTTCACAGCATGCTTTTCAGTCTCCTCTTTTAGTGTCGCCGAGAACAATAGCAGCTGCCTTTCTTGCATAGAAGACTTGATGATGTTTTCAATAGTCTTTTTATGTTCAGGGACAAACAACTGATCCGCTTCATCCATGACAATGGACTGCACTTCATGCATCTTAATTTTTTTCATTTGAATTAATTCCTGCAGTCTGCCAGGTGTTCCAACGAGAATGTGCGGTCGTTTTTTCAGCTTTTCAATTTGGCGTTTCACATTGGCTCCACCGATGAAGGATGCGCCAGTAATTTCGCTTCCTACTGTCCATTTCTGTATTTGTTCTAATATCTGCATGGCAAGTTCCTTGGACGGAGCCACGATGAGTGCCTGTGGATGCTGTTTAGATAAATCAATACGCTCAATGATAGGCAATAGGTATGCTAATGTTTTACCTGTTCCTGTCGGTGACTCGACTAGTAGGTCTTTTCCTTCCAAAATTACTGGGATCGCCTGCTCCTGTACAGGAGTAGCAGCGACAAATTCACTGTTTTCCCAAATGTTTTGTATAAAAGGTTGTAATGTATTAATAAAAGTTGTAGACATTTTTTTCTCCTTTATGACCCTCATAAGGGGTTTTACGCTATTCTCCATTCTACCCTTTTTCCCTAGAGGTTCCAATAGAAATATCGTTGTCATTTCCGCAAAAAAGATACATGTTTTTCTTTAATTTGGAAAAATTATGTATATCCATATACGTTAGAGGAGGAATTACATAATGGAGCAACATGACGTTACCCAACTTCCAAAAGGACCTGAGGCATATTGGAGGGACTCTGCACATCTTCCCTCTTTTCCTACATTAAATGAAAATAAAAAGACAAATGTATGTGTAGTGGGCGGTGGCATCACTGGAATAACGACAGCCTATCAACTAGCTCAAGAAGGACTAAAAGTCATTCTTATTGATGCAGATCAAATCTTAAACGGAACTACGGGCCACACAACTGCGAAAGTGACTGCTCAACACGGCCTGATCTATGATGAGCTCTTACAACATTTAGGACAGGAAAAAGCAAAATTGTATTACCAAGCAAACCAAGAAGGGCTACATTTTATCAGAGACCTTGTGGACCTTAAACGTATTCCATGTGACTTTAGTGAACAGAGTGCCTATATTTATTCTCAAACGGAGCAGGATGACCAAAAGGTACGAAAAGAATTCGAGGCTTATCAAACACTAGGAATCCATGGTGACTTAACTTATGACATTCCTTTTTCAATGGAGACTAAATCTGTCGTCGTCATGAAAAATCAGGCACAGTTTCACCCGCTGCAATATCTGAAGGTGTTAGTAGATGGCATTGTTGAAAAAGGGGGCGAAATTTTTGAACATACTGTAGCGACAGATGTAGAGGAATCACGTGGATTATCGGTAGTGACGAAAAACGGAGCGAAAATTGAGTGTGACTATATTGTTGCAGGCTCTCATTTTCCTTTCTACGATGGCAATGGTTTCTTTTTTACAAGAATGTATGCTGAACGTTCCTATGTGCTAGCTGCAAAAACAGAAAAAGAACCACCTGAGGGCATGTATTACAGTGCCGGTCAGCCATCAAGGTCTTTGCGTTATGTGACAATAGAAGGAGAAAGGGTTGCCTTAATTGGTGGAGACGGCCACCGGACAGGTCAGGGTAAAGATACGTTAAAACACTACGAAGCGTTGAAAAGTTTCGGTGAAGAAGTGCTTGGAATCAAAGAAATTATGTATCGATGGTCTGCACAGGATTTATACACATTAGATAAGGTCCCTTATATAGGTCGAATCACGTCTGGGCATCCAAATATCTTAATCGCTACAGGGTATAGGAAATGGGGAATGACAAACGGTACGGCAGCGGCACTGCTCATACAAGATATAATACTTGGCAGAAAGAACGATTATGAAGATTTATTCTCACCGTCTCGCTTTGTTGCTGACCCGAGCTTGAAAAAATTCATCAGTTCTAACATGAATGTTGCCGGACACCTCATTGAAGGCAAGTTAGACCGCCCCTCTAAAAAGCCTGAAGACCTTGGACTTGATGAAGGCGGAGTGGTAATGATCAACGGTCGCCGTGCAGGAGCTTACAAAGACGACAAAGGAGAAGTGCACTGCGTCGACACGACCTGTACGCACCTTGGATGTGAAGTGGAATGGAACCACGGTGACCGAAGTTGGGATTGTCCATGCCACGGCTCACGCTTTTCCATCTATGGCGATGTACTAGAAGGCCCAGCTGATAAACCGTTGGAGAAATTGTAGAGTAAGAAAAGAAGAAGCTGTCTAAATTATGAGGCCACTGAAAAACTAATAACGTAAAGTTTTTTATGATTCCTAGCTGTTGATTGAAGCAAAAGGCGAAGACTCCTCGACTACGCATTTTCTTCGTGCGATGAATCGCTGCCGAAGCCTTGCTTGTCCTGAGGGAGCTAGCGCTAGGTGGAGACCCCGCAGGCGAAGCCGAGGAGGCTCTCGTCAGCCCCTAGGAAAGCGAAGCCATTTGCGGAAATCAACAGCGGTATTTATAAAAAAACTAAAATCAAGACTTTTTCAGTGACCTCCCTAGTTATTGGACAGTCTCTTCTTTTTTATCACACAACCGACTCCTTCCTAGCCTGTTCCTCCTGCCTCACAGGCGGAAAAGAAATCTTCACCTCAGTCCCTTTCCCAATCTCACTTGAATACATAACCTTACCATTCATCGTATCAATGATCCGCATCGAAACAGTGGTGCCAAGACCTGTCCCTTTGTCCTTGGTTGTATAAAATAAGGTCCCAATGCGAGACACTTGTTCCTTGGTCATGCCTTTTCCTGTATCTTTAATGAGAATTTCTATGCCTGATGCATTGGAAAACAACTTAATATAGACTCTTCCATCTTGAGGAGTGGCTTCGATTGCGTTTTTTAGAATGTTTACAAGTGCTTGTTTAAACTGGTTTTTATCTGTTTCCATAAAAACATTCTTATCAAGATAACTTTCTAGATGAATGCCTTCTTTTACCGCTAATGGATTTAACAACATTTTTACATCATTCAATACTTCTCCCAAATCAACACTTTCAATTTTTTTAAACTCTGGTTTGGCAAAATTGAGGTAGTCGTTTATGATAGACTCCGCTCTTGCCAATTCACTTAATACTAGTCCAATATATTGATAATTCTTCCCCTTGTCCTCTTTATGCATGAGTTGGAGAAACCCTTTCACAACCGTTAATGGATTTCTTACTTCATGAGCAATGGACGCAGCAAGTTCACCTAATGTATTTAACTTTTCCGCACGCCTTATTTCCTGCTTCATCAATTCTCGCTCCAACACCGCTTCATGTAAAGTGGACGCGAAACCGACACCTACAACTTGAATCATACCGAATAGCAGGATGTATAATAGTAGATTTGATCCATCGGTTACAGTTGGAGAACTGACCAAGTAAGCTATTAAGATTGCTAGCATGACAAAGTTTGGCCATAACCCTACAAGCACAGCAAAACCAATTCTTTTTTTCTTCATTTTTATCTTATTAAATCGTCTTAGCATCAAAAATGGGATAGCTGCTGCAACTAGACCGCTAACATAGCCAAATGCCAAAGCATCTCCTCCAAGGTATGTTCTTGTCCCTAAGATGGCAGCGAGCACAATAACCCCAGCCTTTGGTCCGCCATATAGGATGGCTAGAACCAACGGTATGTATCTCAAGTCCCAATAGAGGCCATAATCATAGAACGCAAAAAATAAACACAGACTCGCTGAAAGCCCCTGCAAGATCCCAATAAAATATGGCGATTGACCAAACCTTTTATTTTCGGAAACAACATAATAAATCAGCACCGGTGCTAAGATGATCAATACATGTAAAAGTAGTTTTTCCGTCAACATACAAGCCGCTCCTAACCATATCCTTAAAATAGTATCGTATAGTTATGTTTCGACAAGATTAGAGAAAACCCTTGTTCCATTCGTCAAAAAATGTATCAATTCTACTACTTTCCATCAATTCAAACCTTTTTTTCAACATTTCAGTCTAAAAACTTCTGCCAACATATAATTAATAGTAAAATTATCCTAAATATAATAGGGGGTGATTTAATGCACTGTACGGATTGCGGGGTACCTGAAGAGTTAGAACATTCTGGAGTATTTTTCATTAAAAGAGGGGTATTAGAAGAGGCACATCTTTTCGAATCGCTTGAGGATTTAGAACAGCTTCTTAGAAAAATAGATACCAGAAATGAAAAGTCAGACGTTTTGGTGAAAACTTCGCAAAGGGGGTACTGTACACCGGATCATTTGTTGGAATTGGTGAAAAACCATCATCTATTAGAATTAATTAAATGCAATTCCTTCACCACACATTTTCAACCAATCATAGACTTACAGAACAACGATGAACTATTTGCATTCGAGTGCTTGTTACGCCCACACTGGAAGGGGCAGTCTGTTCCACCATTTAAACTATTTGAATTCGCCCGTGAAACGAATCTACATAATTATCTAGACCAAAAGGCTCGTGAAAGCTCCATTGTTTCAGGAAGTAAGCAACAGATTCCTTCCCACATAAAATTATTTATCAACTTCCTGCCATCATCCATTTACAATCCAGAATATTGCCTGCAGCATACATTCAAAATTGTAAATGAAAATCATATCACACCTGATCAGCTCGTTTTTGAAGTGGTAGAGTCCGAAAGAATTCATGATATCGACCATTTAGAATCAATATTTAAGACATATAAGAAATCTGGTATGAAAGTGGCATTAGATGATGTTGGTGCAGGATATTCGAATCTGGAGATACTTGAGAAGCTACAACCCGACTTTGTCAAAATAGACCGTGACTATGTTTCTAATTGTGATACGATACTTGAAAAGCAACTCTTCTTAAAAAGCGTCCTAAATGTTGCTACAAAACTAGATATCAAAGTGTTGGCAGAAGGAATTGAAAGAAAAGAAGAACTCCAATTTTGCCGGGATATAGGAGTACATTATGGACAAGGTTATTTTATTGGAAAACCGAGTCCTATAACAAAGATGGACACTATGGCAATATAAATTATAAAAGCCCTCACCACTAAAAATTAGAGGTGGGGGCTTTTTGGGTCCTATCAGGATGCCTTCTCATCATCCTTTTTATATTCCTCTGTCCAGAACTCCGCATTTTTAATACCCAATTTGTCAGGGTTAAATACAGGATCCACACCTTGCTTCCTTTGTTCATCATAATCCCTTAGCACTGCAAGGGCCGGTTTCGCAAGGAGGAGGAGCGCAATCAGATTGAGCCATACCATTAATCCAAGTCCAATATCCCCCAAATTCCATGCTACTTGAGTGGTTCTGACTACTCCAAAGTAAGTGGCAGTTAAAAGAACTACCTTTAATATGAACATTGGGATCTTATTGTTTCTTCCTCTAACCAAGTACGCAACATTGGTTTCTGCAATATAGTAATAAGCCATAATGGTTGTAAATGCGAAGAATAACAAAGCAATTCCAACAAACCCCGCACCGAAGCCAGGTAAGACGGTCTCAACGGCAGCCTGAGTGTATTCCGCTCCTGCTTCCACTCCTGCACCAAGGTTGTTGACAAGGAATTGCCCCTCATTTGCTGGATCTACTACATTATAAGATCCTGTGAAAAGAATCATGAATGCTGTAGCAGAACAAACAAGAATAGTATCAATATAGATAGAGAACGCTTGAACTAACCCTTGTTTAGCCGGGTGTGATACCTCAGCAGCCGCTGCTGCATGGGGACCAGTACCTTGACCCGCTTCATTGGAGAAGATTCCACGTTTAACGCCCCATGCAATAGCTGCCCCAATGATTCCACCAAACGCAGAATCAAAGCCAAATGCACTACGGAAAATCAAGCCGAATACTGACGGCAGCTCTGTAATATTCATTACAATGATACCAAGAGCTACTAACATATACGCTATGGCCATGAAAGGAACGACAAATTGAGCAACAGACGCAATACGTTTAACTCCACCAAAAATAATTAACCCAATGATAACAACAAGTGAAATAGCGATTACTTGCTTATTAATTCCAAAAGCATTATTCAATCCTGTTCCAATGGCGTTAGCCTGCAATCCTGGCATTAATAAACTCATTGCTAAAAGTGCAGCAGATGCAAAGACAATTCCATACCATTTCCAGCCAATACCTTTTTCTATGTAATAGGCTGGACCCCCACGATATTCTCCATCTTGCTTTGATTTGTATACTTGAGCAAGAGCGGATTCAATAAATGCACTCGCAGCTCCAATAAAAGCGATGGTCCACATCCAAAATACGGCACCGGGTCCCCCCATCGCAATAGCAGTTGCTGTACCAGCAATATTTCCGGTTCCTACACGGCCTGATAATGAAATAGATAATGCCTGAAAGGAAGAAACCCCTGCTTTAGACGACTTACCAGAGAATATTTGCTTCACCATATCCCCGAATAATCTTACTTGTACAAACTTTGTCAAAATGGTAAATAACAATCCGACTCCCAAACAGAAAACAATCATAGGTGTGCTCCAAAGAAGACTTACTAAACCACCAATCGGATCTTGCATAAATGCATCCAAATTGTAATCCCCCTTTAACTTATTTGTAATATTTAGAATTTTCGTTCTGTACTGCATTATAAATCATATTCAGTAATTAGACAATACATGTCTCATACAATATATGCGAAGTTAAGACAAGAAACTTTACAGGACGACGTATTTCCCGGGAAAAATATGATGGTTTTTTTATAAATTGTAGAACATAAGCGAAAAAGCACCTATCCGTTCATGATAACTTTTCAAGAACGGACAGGTGCAATAAAATATCCTTATTATCCTACTTCCTTCTTCAACTGACTAGTAAACAAATCATAGTAAAACCCTTCTTCTGTTAACAATTCACTGTGTGATCCTTTTTCAATGATTTGCCCTTCTTTCAGTACCAGAATCTGATCGGCACTTTGAATGGTATTCAAGCGATGGGCGATAACAAAGCTAGTTCTTCCCTCCATCAAGCGTTGGAGTGCTTCCTGGATTTTCATCTCCGTAATCGTATCAATACTACTTGTTGCTTCATCAAGTATTAAAATGGTAGGATTTGCTAACACTGCACGCGCAATGGACAATAACTGTTTCTGTCCTTGACTAATTCCGCTTCCATCCTGCTTCAGCTTGAAATCATATCCTCCTGGTAATTTTCTGATAAAGGAATGTGCATTGGCCATTTTTGCCGCTTCTTCTACTTCCTTGTCCGTAGCATTCAGTCTTCCGTACCGGATATTTTCTCGAACCGTCCCTTCAAAAAGAAACGAATCCTGTAAAACGAAGGCCATATGTTTTCGTAAATTAGAGCGTTTAATTCTATTGATTGGGTGACCATCCAATAAGATACTACCACTATCGAGGTCATAGAACCTTGAAATCAAATTGATGACCGTTGTCTTACCAGCACCCGTCGGACCAACAAACGCTACTGTATCCCCTGCGTCAACATGAAAACTTATGTTGCGAATAGTCATGTCATCTTCCTCATAGGAGAAGGAAGCATCACGAAATTCTACTTCACCTCTAACTGTTTCCAGTTCCATTGCCTCGGTTTCATCACTTTCTTCCTCTTCCTCATCAAGCACATCAAACACCCGCTCCGCACCAGCAACAGCAGACAGCAACGTATTAAACTGGTTGGCAAGGTCGTTTAACGGACGTGTGAATTGTCTGGAGTACTCCGCGAAAATAACGATAACTCCGATGGTTATTCCGGATTCCGTATTTAAAGCCAGTATTCCACCAACTCCTGCAATAATGGCAAAGCTTAAATTATTCAACATATTCATAAGTTTTGGGATAAACCCGGAATAGGTTTGGGCCCAGTATGCGGACTTTTTTAGGTTCAAACTTTTCTTCGTAAATTCCTCCATCACCTTGTCTTCTTGGGAGAACGTTTTTACGATTCTCTGTCCCGAGATCGTTTCCTCAATATAGCCATTTAGTTCCCCAAGATTCTTTTGGGTTTGTTTGAACAATGGGCCTGTTCGGTTTGTAATCCATCTTAATCCAAAGAACATGACTGGTACGATTACTAGTGTAATGGCTGTAAGCATTGGACTTAAATATAACATGACCGAAACAGTTCCAACCAAAGTCAAGATACTGGAGAAAATCTGAATGACAGAACTGTTTAATGTCGAACTGACATTCTCCATATCATTGGTAACACGGCTCATTAATTCACCATGCTGCCTCTTATCAAAATAGGGGATCGGAAGCTTGTGTAAATGTTCAAATAACTGTGTTCGCATCTTCAATACCGTATTTTGCGCAATCCCAACCATCCAGTAGTTCTGAAGCCACATAGATAGAGAATAGAAAATATAAATGAAAACAAGACCTATTAGGACATTTATTAGTCCTGAAGTATTTTGTTCCACTACATAATTATCAATGGCCATTCCGACAATAAAAGGACCCAAAAGTCCTAAAGCGGAACTAGCAACCACCATTAGCAACACAAGTACCAATAAGCCTTTATTTTCGCCTAAATAACTCCAAACTCGTTTGATGGTACCCTTCCAATCCTTTGCTTTCGGCTTAGGATTCGCTTTACTTGCAACGGCGGCACTGCTACTTATACGCTTGGACATGTTCTGCCACCTCCGTTCCAAACTGCGACTGATAAATCTTCATATAAAGATCAGAGGTAGCCATAAGTTTGTCATGACTTCCCTCTTCCAGGAGCATTCCGTCTTCAATAAGAAGGATTTTATCTGCTTCCATGGCTGTACTTACCTTTTGTGTCACAATGAACATCGTACATTGATACTTCTTAATGGCCGCGAGCAGCTTTGCTTCTGTTTTTAGATCAAGTGCGCTTGTACTGTCATCTAGCATAAGTATCTTCGGTTTCCTCACAAGAGCCCTTGCAATGGAAAGACGTTGTTTTTGTCCACCGGAGAGATTGACCCCTTTTTGGCCGAGAACCGTCTCATACTTTTTGGGCAAACGATCAATGGTTTCATGAATCTGTGCATCCTTCGCTACCTGAATGATTTCTTCTAATGTAGCATCCTCTTTCCCCCAGGCGATATTTTCTTTAACCGTTCCTGAAAAAAGAAGTGCTTCCTGTGGCACATAACCAATTTGTTTTCTCAGTTTTTTCAAAGACAGATCCGTTAAGTCTTTTCCATCTACTCGGATGATTCCTTGATCCACATCGTAAAGCCTAGGAATTAATTGGAATAAGGAAGATTTACCAGCACCTGTGGCTCCCATAATAGCAACGGTCGATCCTGCTTCGGCACGGAAGCTGATATCCTCTAAAACCGGAATGTCTGTGTTTGGATAACGAAACGCTACCGACTCAAATTCAATTTCACCATTAAGGAATGTCGCTTCCTTATCCACATCTATCTTATCCACTAGATCTATTTCTTCCTCCAACACATCTGTTATCCTATGAGCAGAGGCTTTCGCACGCGCAAATGCCATGATTATAAAAGAAAAGATAGAAAGTGCACCGGTGATTCTGGTAGCATAGTTGACAATTGCGACAACTTCCCCTACTTGGGCACCGCCGTTTGAGACGCCGATTGTACCGAACCATAGCACAGCAAGGATGCTTCCGTTCATAATTAGTAGGAGTATCGGCATAGTAATCTCCATCAATCGAAGTGCAGATACCGTCTGATCCTTTAACTCCTCACTTGCACGTCCAAATCGATTAATTTCATGCTTTCTACGGAGAAAAGCTTTAATTAAGCGGATGCCTCCAAGGTTTTCTCGCATAACATTATTCACGCCATCCAGTTTTTCCTGTACAGCTTTGAACAGCGCACCACCTTTTTTCATCACCCATATCAGGAAAAGGAAAAGGACCGGTACCCCAATGACAAGAAATATAGCCAGCTGCCAATTTACAATCAAGGCCATAATCACGCCACCTACCACAAGAAGCGGTGCCCGGAGCATGATTCGTAAACTCATAAAGACTGTATTTTGAATTTGGGTGACATCGTTTGTCATTCTTGTGATGAGGGAAGAAGTCGGAAACAAGCTAAAATTTGCAAACGAAAACGACTGTATTTTTCCAAATAACCCTCTTCTAATGTCAAATCCGAAATTTTGACTGACATGGGCAGCAAAAAAAGAGTTAGTAACTCCTGCAGCAAAAGCGATAAAGGAGAACAACACCATGATACCTCCCCATTTCATCACTGCATCCAAGTCGCCTGTCAAAATTCCTTCATCAATTATTTTTGCCATTAGAAGCGGATGCAACAGCTCCACAACGAGTTCTGTCAGCATTAGGAGCAAGGCGATTGATACGGCCAGCCTATACGGTTTTAAGTATGAAAAAATTCTCCCCATAATACGTAATCCTCCAAACCTTTCAATCTGTTTAGTCTGCGTTGAAATGAGTAAATCTATTTGAAACGCATGCGGTACTTCGTTTAGCGAAACGAATATCTTGAAATTTATATATTATCTTATTATCATACCTTTATTACTATGTTTTTTAAATAGTTTGAATTATTATTATTGGTAGGATGTTGAAAAAAGTTTACTGGCCTAACTTCCTGTAGATTTCCGTTCCAGGTGTACGCTTTCCGCGGGACGGTACTTGAGGCTCTGAAAAAGTCTTTGATTGTAGTAATTGTTTAAACGCCGCTGTGGATTTCCGCAAACGGCTTCGCTTTCCTAGGGGCTGTGCTTGAGCCCCCTCGCAACGATTGAGGGGTCTCAAGCTACAGCTATCTCCCTCAGGACAAGGAAGGCTTCGGCAGCGATTCATCGCACGAAGAAAATGCGTAGCATTTTCGAGGAGTCTTCGCCTTTTGCTCCAATCCACAGCTTGAAATTACTAATTACATGATGTTCTGTTTTTCAGTTGCTTCGCTTTGCCTCGTGGTCTCACACCTTGCACTACCATCTACAGGAGATACTGTTTAATGCTTACCCCAAATTATAAAGGAGGTTTTTTGAATGAACCACCCGAAACTCTCTGGGCTTGTGGACGATTGGTTGCCGAATGCGACGATTGAGGAGCTGCAAGCGGCGATGGCAAATGGCAAAGTTACTTCAAAAGATTTAGTTCTTATGTATCTTCACCGTATCAGCAAATATGATAAAAACGGGCCAAAGTTGAACTCGGTGCTTGAAGTTAATCCTGATGCACTATTTATTGCCGAAGCGCTTGACTTGGAAAGAAAACAGTCCGGTGCACGTGGGCCTCTTCACGGCATTCCCATTCTGTTAAAAGATAATATTGATACAGGCGATATGATGCATACAAGCGCAGGCTCTCTTGCTTTGGAACATCATGTGGCAACAAAGGATTCCACCGTCGCAAGCCAATTAAGAAAAGCTGGAGCAGTCATCCTTGGCAAAACCAATATGACGGAATGGGCTAATTTCATGACGGAAAAGATGCCGAACGGCTACAGCTCTAGAGGTGGACAAGTCCTTAACCCTTATGGTCCCGGCCAATTTGATGTTGGTGGTTCAAGTAGCGGTTCCGGCGCTGCAGTCGCTGCCGGCTTAGCAGCAGCTGCGATTGGTACGGAGACTTCCGGTTCTATTTTAAGTCCTGCAAGTTCCAATTCCATTGTCGGCATTAAACCAACTGTTGGCCTTATCAGCCGCAAGGGGATTATCCCTATATCCTTTAGTCAGGATACTGCCGGGCCAATGACCAAAACAGTCAAAGATGCTGCCATCGTTCTAAGTGCCCTAACTCAACCAGATGAAAAAGATACTGCCACCAAAACAAATCCGAATCCGGGAATATCCTACACTTCTTTCCTATTAAATGAAGGACTTAACGGGATGCGGATAGGAGTGGCCCGCGACCCTTATTTCACCTATTTCACTGACGAGGAAGCCCTACTTATGGAAGAAGCAATTGCTACCCTTAGAGAAAAAGGTGCAGAAGTCATAGGTTCCATCGACATTCCGTTTGCAAAAGAAGAATGGGATTACCATACGTTATTTTATGAATTTAAGCCAAGTCTAAACGCTTACTTGCGCAACACCGGTCCTTCTGTAACGATTAAGAGTTTAAAAGATTTAATTGCTTTTAATGAAAAAAATCCCTCTAAAATGCTTCAGCATAAGCAGACTGTCTTGGAAGAAAGTGAAAAATACACTGGTACATTAACCGAAGAAGAATATATCTCTAGTCGTGAAAAAGATCTTTATCGGTCTAGGGAAGGCGGTATAGATGCCGTCATGAAAGAACATAGACTTGACGCAATTCTCACGCCTAACAACTTCGGCGCCGGTATTCCTGCCAAGGCTGGTTATCCTTCCATTACTGTTCCTGCTGGCTATACAAAAGAAGGAAAACCAGTTGGTGTGACATTTACCGCAAGAGCCTTTGAAGAGAGCACCCTCATTCAAATTGCCTATGGTTATGAACAAACAACAAAGCTTCGTAAAGCACCTACATTTCAAAAAACGGAGGTAAAATCATGACAACCGCAACCATTACTTCTTATTTATCAGACCATAGAAAAAGGCATTTAGAAGAGTTAAAGGATCTTTTATCAATTCCTAGTGTAAGCGCCCTGCCGGCACATAATGCAGATACATTACGAGCTGCACAATGGATGGCAGAATCTTTAAGAAGGCTTGGAATGGAAAATGTTTCGTTGTACCCAACAGAAGGACACCCCGTTGTATATGGTGATTGGCTGCACGCAGGAGAGGACAAGCCCACCGTACTAATATATGGGCACTATGATGTTCAGCCCGTTGACCCCCTTCATTTATGGGATACCCCGCCTTTTGAACCCGCAATCCGTGATGAGCGCATTTACGCACGCGGTGCTAGCGATGACAAAGGGCAAACCTTTATGCATATAAAGGCAGTGGAGGCTGTTCTTGCGACGACGGGAACACTGCCATTTAACTTTAAGTTTTGTATAGAAGGAGAGGAAGAAGTCGGCAGTCCGAATTTGCCAACATTTATTGAGGAAAATAAAGAATTGCTTGCTGCTGATGTAGTGGTGGTGTCAGACACATCGATGATTGAAGAAGACAAACCAACCATCTGCTATGGTCTGCGCGGGATGTGCGGATTTCAACTAGATGTAAAAGGCCCAAAACGTGACCTCCACTCCGGTCTTTACGGGGGAGCTGTGGCTAATCCGATCCATGCAGTGGTGGAATTGCTAAATTCTTTTCATAACGGCGATGGCTTGGTCACAGTCGATGGTTTCTATGACAAGGTTGTTCCATTGACCTCAGAAGAGAAAGCAGCCTTTGAAGCGATTGGTTTTAATGAAGCTTCTGTTAAAGAAGAAGTTGGGGTACAAGAATTTTATGGAGAAAAAGGATATAGCTTTTATGAACGGACATGGGTACGTCCGACTCTGGAAATAAACGGCGTATACGGTGGATTCCAAGGAGAAGGAATTAAAACGGTCCTTCCATCTGAAGCACATGCGAAAATAACATGCCGCCTCGTACCAGATCAGGATCCCGATGAAATTCTGGCACTTTTGCAGGAACACGTTACGATGCATAAACCTGCTGGCGTAGAAGTAACCGTTTCCCTTTTTGACAAAGGAGCGCCTTTTGTGACACCATTCAATCACCCTGCCATTCAAGCGGCAAATCATGCTTTTGAAAAGGTTTGGGAAGTTCAGACCACTTTTACCCGTGGTGGCGGCTCTTTACCAATTGTTTCGACCTTGGATGAAGTGTTGCAAGCACCTATTGTGTTGATGGGCTTTGGACTGCCTTCTGACAATGTGCATGCACCAAATGAAAATTTTAAGCTGAAGAATTTTGATAAAGGTTTGCTGACACTTTGTGCGTATTGGGAGGAATTGGCGGTAGCGTTGGATGTGGAGTAAGTCTAGTGATGGTTTGGGGTGCGGCTTACTTCCGCATCCCCCTCGCATCCACCTTCCACTTATCCACAACGCAATCCCCATCCACAACCACATACTCATCAAACATATTAGCCACTGTACACGCATGATTTGGAATAATGCGCACTTTATCATTCAGTCGCAATTTGCAGCTACCTTCAAAGACCGCCACACCATGCTCCTCGGACAGCCTCTCAATCGTCAGTTCCGGATGGTCTACTACATAGCCATATCCCTTAACAGAGTCTAATCCATGTGCACCCTTATCCAGACACAATGTTTTACTACCTGTATCCAAAACCATTCTATCTTTATAAACACCCACGACAGAGGCCAAAACAGTTAACGCACATTCTGATCTGTCTGCTACACCAAGTCCTACTTGAATGCTATCAAAAAAGACGGCGTTGCCGGGCCGTACTTCTGTTATTCCATCAACTAATCCAGAGAGTCGATAAGTGGGGGTAGAACCGACACTTCTTACCACAATCGGAATACCTGCGTTTTCACATGCTTCGGCGCTTTTGACCACCGCATTTGCTTCCGCTAGTGCAATGCGCTCTAGCTCTTCCTGTCCATTTGCTCCATAGGAATGACCGGCATGGGTGAAGATACCGCCAATTCGAAGCCGTGATAATAAGATTATTGCTCTTGCAAGCTCTAAGGCTCCCTCTCCCGGCTCGACGCCACATCGGTTCAAACCAGAATTCACTTTTATCCAGACTTCTAACGTGTGATTCGTTTGTTCCAATGCTTTTTGAAGTATCTTAACCTGATCTAAATTATCCACGGTAACTTTCAAATCCACACCTTGATTCAAAAGAGCAATAATTCGTTCTATTTTTGCAGGGCTTGAAACCGGATAAGCGACCAAGATATCTTTAATTCCTGATGCGGCCATCACTTCTGCTTCTTGTACTTTTGCAGTGGTGATGCCAATTGCCCCATGCTCCATCTGTAGTCTGGCAATCTCGACGGATTTATGCGTTTTAATATGCGGTCGCAAACTTACATTTTTCATCCGAGCAAATTCGCCCATTTTACGGATATTTCCCATTAAAATCTCTTTTTCCAATAATAGGGTCGGTGTATCAAGTTCCTTCCATTCCTGCTCCATTTTCTCTCCCTCCAGACCTTCTTTTCCTCACTATACCACGCTATGAGGGCCATTGAAAATGTGGATGAAAGCACATTTGGAAATCAGACAATCCCATATGCATACATTGAAAGAAGTAATCTCGGCAAAGGGTGAGATGCATGGGAATAATCAATGGCAAACAGTATTTGGACCGAATCAACTCGCTTCAGGCAAATGTATGGCATAACGGAAAACAGGTCCAAGGTAATATTTCAGAGCACCCGGCTTTTTCAGGAGTCATGAAAAGTCAAGCTGCTTTGTTTGATATGCAACACGATGAAAAGTACAAAGACATTATGACATTTAAATCTGATTCAACCGGAAATCTGGTAGGAACTTCTTTTCTCCGGCCAACAACTAAAGAGGATCTGGAGAAAAGACGAAAGATGGTTCAGGTTTGGGCAAAATCAACCTTTGGAATGATGGGGCGTTCCCCCGACTACAAAAACTCTACCTTGATGGCTCTGGCCTCCTCTGCGGACCTACTCGAGGAACAAGGACCGCAATTTCCAAAGAACCTGAAAAACTTTTATGAGTACGCTAGAGAAAAGGATCTCTCTTTCACTCATACATTTATCTCCCCACAAGTAAACCGCTCATCTTTTCATTACGAGGATGAGGATAATATTGTAGCGGCACGGATGATTGATAAAACATCGGAAGGGATTATCATTAAGGGCGCGAGGTTGTTGGCTACACAAGGTGGGATCACAGATGAGATTATCATCTCGTCTTCTGGATTGAAAATGTTTGAAGAACCCTTCGCATATGCATTCAGTATTCCAAGTAACACAGAAGGACTGAAATTTATCTGTCGTGAATCCTTTTCTTATGACTCTTCTCGGTTCAACCATCCACTTGGGTCAAGGTTCGAGGAGATGGATGCTATTGTCGTACTAGATAATGTTTTGGTGCCGTGGGAACGGGTATTTGTATCGGAAAATATTGATGTCGCCAATAAACTGTATTCATTTAGTAATTTTAAACCGCTTGTCACCCACCAGGTCGTGTCAAGACAGGTGATGAAAGCTGAGTTTGTTTTAGGGATTGCACAACTTTTAGTCAACACCATTGCGATTGGCGAATATGGCCATGTAAAAGAAAAGATAAGCGAGATGATCATTGCAGTGGAAAATCATAAAGCATTGCTCCTTGCTTCAGAAATCAACGCTAAGCCAGATAAACATGGAACAATGATTCCGGACGTCACGCCTTTGTCCGTTGCGGTCGTGCAGTTTCCGAAAGTGTATCCAAGATTTATGGAAATTCTGCAGCTGCTTGGTGCTAGCGGACTGGTATCCATCCCGACAGAAGCTGACATGGAATCTCCAATACGCCCCGACATTGACCAATACCTTCAATCCGCCACAACTGATGCGAAAAGTCGCATCAAACTGTTCCGATTAGCTTGGGATGTCAGCATGAGTGCGTTCGGTTCCCGTCAAACCCTGTACGAACGCTTCTTCTTTGGGTGTCCAACCCGATTAGCCATGGGACTGTATCAAGAATACAACCGAAAAGAACTTGTAGACGATGTCGCGAGGGAGTTAGGGTTTTTAGAATGAGCTCATTTACTAGCTGACCAAGGGGAGCCGAAAATTTACGGCTGCCCTCTTTTTTTATTTTCTGAGTATTCTATAATTAAAGTACTAATAGACGAAAATAGAAAGGTTGTTCACACATGGCCGAAATTACTATTCCTTCAAAAAAGAAAACCCGTAAGAAAAGAAAAGTTTTGGTAACCTTGGGGACCATTGTCGGAACGCTTGGCACACTAGGTTTTATTTTCACTTTTTTCCCAATTAACAAACAAGCATCAAAACCTTTTTTTGAAAATGGTGGAGTCCCGTTAGTTATTGCCCATCAAGGCGGGGAACACCTAGCCCCTTCCAATACGATGATCGCATTTGAGCAGGCCGTCGAAATGGGGGTTGATGTTCTAGAAACAGATATACATATCACCAGAGACGGGCACCTAGTTGCAATCCATGACCCCACCGTCGATCGGACTACTAATGGGCAAGGAACGGTTGCAGAGCTGACCTTAGAGGAAATAAAACAGTTAGATGCAGGCTTTCATTTCGTAGATCTTGAAGGCAATAACAGTTATCGTGGAAAAGGAACTACCATCCCTACCGTGGAAGAGATGTTTCAAACCTTTCCTAACACCCGAATCGAGATCGAGATAAAAGACACCAACCCTCCTGAAAAATTTGAAGAGATTGCAAGGAAGCTATGGGAGCTGACCAAACAGTATAACAGAGAAGATACGTTGCTTGTCGCCTCCTTTGACCAGGAAATTTTGGAGACATTTAATCGTATAACAAAGGGGAAAGTGGCACTTGTTGGTGGCAGACAGGAAATCACTAGATTCGTCCTTCTTCACAAGCTATTTGTCCGCAACTTGTATAATCCAGACGTAGATGCCTTTCAAGTACCTTTACAAGAGAGTATCTTCGATTTAACAAATAAGAGGCTGATAGGCGATGCGCAACGGAGCGGCGTGCAGATGCACTACTGGACGATTGATGATAAGGAAACGATGCGCTACTTGCTTGAACGCGGGGCAGATGGGATCCTGACCAATCGCCCAGACCTACTGCTCGAGGTGAGGAAGGAAATGGGATACTGAGGATACGGGAGCTCTGATATGCTATAATAACTAGTAGTAAATATGAAAACGCGAGGCTCTACAAATGAATGGACAAAAACGGTCAGATATCTCTATCGGCCAAACAGTTAAAATTGTACTTAAACAAGACCAACGCACAGGCAAACTTACAAGCGGGATCGTCAAAGATATCCTGACCAAATCCCCCAACCACCCCCACGGCATCAAAGTCCGCCTCCAAGACGGACAAGTCGGCAGGGTCAAACAAATCGAAAAAGCGTAACCCTCCATTTAATGGCGGTTACGCTTTTTTGCTTTAATGCTTTAACAGTGTGAGGGTCAGACCCCTCTTTACCTCTTTACCTCTTTACCTCTTCACCACTTTAACGCACAGCGGGTCAGACCCCTTTATAATACCTCTTTATTCAAGCCCCTTCCCTTACCTCTTCAAGGAGTGTTCGTTTTCTTCGTTTTCCTTCAATCCATGCGAAGAGCATGGCGAGGAGCATGAAGGTGCTGGAGATTTGGAAGAGTGCGGCGGTTTGGACGAATTGGGCAAGGAGACCAAAAATGATTCCGCTTAGTCCAATTCCAAGGTCGATAGAGGAAAAGAACATGCCGTTTGCCACTCCTCGGCGATTTTCAGGTGTCATAGATAATGTCCATGATTGTAAAGTTGGAATCAAAGATCCGAACCCTACCCCAAATAACGCACCAGCTATTATAATTAACAAATTAGAGTGTGCAAAGGAAAGCACCCACATTCCAACAAATGATAGGAACATACACAATAGCACCAAGCCGCGAGGACCATGATTATCAAACCATTTACCTGCTATCGGACGAGATAGTGAAGCCATAATCGCATTAACAAGATAGAAAAGGAAAATCTGATCAATGCCACGTTCTTCTCCAAATATAACAATAAAAGTAACAATGGATCCGTACCCAAACGTCGCAATTAATGTTACAAACGCGGGATACCAGCTGCTCTTTTCCACAAGGGAACCAAAATAGGAAAACTTGAGGTCCTCCTTATTCGTCTTTTCCACTAGAGCAGGCGTTTGGTAATGAACCACAGCTAACAGCACAAGTGCAATCACACCAAGGATCGCACTTACCATAATCAAGTTGGAAAACTCTGTAACCTGATAAAGATAGATTCCCAGACTCGGGGCAATAATCATCCCAATCGTAATCGATAGTCCGTAATATCCCATTCCTTCCCCAAGACGGGAACGCGGAATAACATCTAC
Source organism: Bacillus sp. CHD6a (assembly GCF_001293645.1). Lineage (GTDB taxonomy): Bacteria > Bacillota > Bacilli > Bacillales > Bacillaceae_I > Sutcliffiella_A. The sequence continues at coordinate 288,597 of NZ_LBMD01000002.1, read as the reverse complement.
CGCTGCGGTCCCGTTTACCGTTGTGGACCATCCCCATGCCAGACCATGAATCAAACGGAATAATAGAAATACCACCACTATTTGAGATAACGGATAGATAATTGTCACAGCAAGCAATGCAATTGCTCCAATCATCACAAGCGGTTTTCGTGCCCGGTACTCCAGCATATACCCGATAAATGGTCTGCTCAACACGGCACCAATGGAAAATAAGGCTGTCACCAATCCAATTTCAAAGCCTGTCGCACCCAGCGATTTTACATATGGAGGTAGCGTCGGAATCAGCATCTGAAACGACATGAATACAAACAAATTTCCTACCATCAACATGATGAACGATTTTGTCCATAACACTTCTTTATTCTGAATCGGTACCATTCTTACACTCTCCCATAATAAAAAGACGCGCCTGCGTAACAAATGCTAATAAATAGGAAAATGAATCTCCACATACGAAGATTCATTTCCAAAGAGAGGCTGCGTCTACTATATATTTCGTCTATCTAAATATTAACACAGAAGACTTTTAAAAGAAATGTAAAGAACTTCCTGAGTCCAGTGATTCCCTGCTTTTCTATTTCATAACTTTCTTTAACATCTTGATGCTTTTATCGGAATATGGAGGATAGAGAAAACTTAGGTTGAATTTCGTGCTTTTTTTCATCACACTTTTCTTATGGGAAAAAGTATCAAAGCTATCTTTCCCATGATAGGAACCAATGCCTGATGTACCCACTCCACCAAATGGCAAGTATGGATTGGTCAAATGCGTGACCGTGTCGTTCACACATCCTCCTCCAAAGGAAGTCCCTTCAATGACCTGTTCCTCTACTTCACTATTTTCAGTAAACACATACAATGCCAAGGGCTTTGGATAGTTACTAATCTGTCTCATGGCATCTTGCAGGTCATTGTATTCTAGAACCGGTAAAATAGGGCCAAATATCTCGTCCTTCATCACCATATCTTCCCACGTTACACCATCCATCACTGTCGGTTCCATATAAAGTTCTTCCCGATCGATTCGACCTCCAACGACCACTTTATCTTTATCAACCAAAGAAATCAGCCGGTCAAGTTGACGTTCATTCACGACACGTCCATAGTCCTTACTTCGCTGTGGGTTGTCTCCGTAGAATTCATGTATTGTTTTTTTTAATGCCTTTACAAGTTTCTCTCGTACATCCTTATGGACAAGGATATAGTCAGGTGCTACACAAGTTTGACCGGCATTCATAAATTTCCCCCAAGCAATCCGTTGCGCGGCGACCTCTATATTAGCATCTTTATGGACGATACAAGGGCTTTTGCCTCCAAGCTCCAGTGTAACTGGTACAAGTCGTTTGGCCGCAGCCTGCATCACGATTTTGCCAACCTGTACGCTTCCTGTGAAAAAGATATAATCAAACGGGGCATGAATAAGGGCGGATGTTTCCTCTTTCGCTCCCTCTACCACGCTGATATACTCTTTGTTAAAAAACTCTCCTATCATTTTTGACAGTACATTAGATACCGTTGGCGTGAATTCAGAAGGTTTAATTACAGCGCAGTTTCCCGCTGCAATTGCTCCAATTAGAGGCTCTAATACTAACTGAACAGGATAATTAAACGGCCCTACAATTAATACTGTCCCATATGGCTGAGAGTATATTAAGCTTTTGGAACCAGTATGAACTAGCGGGGTTTTGACCTTTTTCACTTTTGCCCAACTTTTTAAATTCTTCATAAAAAAGCCGATGCTGTCTAGGATATAGCCTACTTCAGAACCATATGCTTCAAATATCGATTTCCCTAGATCCTTTTTTAAAGCATCCATAAATTCCGCTTCATATTTCTGAACTGCCTTCTTTAACGTTGCCAGTTGCTCCAACCGAAACTCAATATCTTTCGTATCTCCTTTTTCAAAATAACTCCTATGATTGGCAAGTAATTTTTCAACCGTCTCGTTTATATTTGTTGTTGCTGTCGTCATACAAGATTCCTCCTGTTTTCGCATATTCAAATTATGTTATTTCTATTGTCTTACAAATAGAATGAAATAGACAAGTTTTTACCTGTTGTTACGTTCAAAAGTTTAAACATTTAATAATAAGTAGTCAAGTAAAATAGAAAAAGCACCCTAACCAGGTGCCTTTTCCTCAATCCTCATCCTTAATATCAATATCCTCTGGAATTGGTTCGCTTCTTACTTCCTCCATCAATTCTTTATATTTTTCCATCTGTTTCATGTGCGTAGTAAATTGTTCTTTGTTGATCATGTAATCGGCACCATCATATAATGCACGAATCTTCTTTTGTTGTATCAGGGTTTTCACATATGACTCGGAACAGGACAGATAGTCGGCTGTCTCTTTAACGGATAGGTACATGCTGACACTCCTTCTTTATTCATTAGGTGTTAAAGGTAATGTGATCAGGAAAGTCGTCCCTGTAGGCGATGTCTCATACACCTCTATACTCCCTTGATGGTTTTCAATAATACGCTGAACAATGGTCAACCCAAGTCCAGTGCCGGTTTCCTTGGAGGTATGAAACGGGTGAAAAAGGGATTTCCTCATTTCGTCTTTTATACCTGTCCCATTGTCCTTGAAAAATAGAAGATACTTACCATTTACTTTCTTAGAAAAAATGGTTATGACTCCTTTTCCTTTCATTGACTCTCTGCTATTTCGATAAAGGTTGTAGATAACCTGTTTCATCTGTTTCAGATCTACCATTATCTTCGTATCGTCGAGCATCACCTTCCACTCGGGTTCATTTTTAGAGATATCACGGTAGGAAGGTATCTGGTCAAAGATCGACTTGAAGGTAGTTTCTTGTAGTCTCGGTGCTCCTGGTCTTGCCATGAGCAACATGTCTTCAATAATAGCGTTGATTCTGTCAAATTCTTTTATTAGTAAAGGCACCTGATACTTTTCAAGTTCTTCTTTCGTAAAAGATTGTTTCATTAAAGAGAAGAAGCCGTGCAATACCGCTAATGGGTTTCGAATTTCGTGCGCTGCCCCTGCAGCAAGCTCCCCTAAGGCAGCAAGTTTTTCGGATTGATGCATCCGTTTCTCCAGTTCTTCTGTTTCTGTTATATCAATAAAATAAAAAATTCTTCCAATAATCTTATTTTCCTCGTCATTCAATACAGACTGCGATACAAGCAAGTGCAGGTCTTCCCCGCCTCTAGAATAGCCTACTTTAATATTTTGACAAATTCTCTTGGAAAGCATGATTTCCCAAAAAAATGAATTGAACACTGGTGGTTCTTTCATCATAAAGACGTCTTTGATTTCTTGTGCGTTCAGATTTAATAAGCGGGAAGCAGAAGTGTTCAATGAAAAGTTGGATTGCTTATCATCCGCTGTAATAATTCCAACAGGTAAGGAATTAAGAATTTGCTGCCGATAAGAGCGATCCCTGTTTATTTCTTCATTAAGGTCAAAGTATTCTTTAAATCCTTTCGTTACTAATAGAATGATTACAGTAAAAATAATCAGCCCAAGCACGGGTTCTGATTCAAACAACAATGATAATAAGAGTGCCGAAGCTAGCGAGATGGCATAATTAGAAACAGATTTTCGCAATGTGCTTCTTAGTTCTTTCATTAAATGCGGATGATTCATATAGAAAAAGAAAACGCCAATAATTAATATATTAATAAAGAAATAACTGATTAAGGCCGCCAAATAAGACAACAGGTTGGAGGCTTGAAAAAACCCTATGTTCCCACCTGTCCATAAAAAGATATAATGTGCTCCTATCATCATTAGAGCATACATGGCGAAGTTCATAAGATGCTTCCACCAGGCTACATCCCTCTTTAGTAATCCATACACTACTCCACTGGCAAGCAAAGTCCATAAGGAAAGATTCAAACCGAATACAAACAGAATCGCTAGAAAAATGGCAGAGTCCATACTGAGTGAATTTCCTTTTGGCGGTAGAGGAACGGTATTAATATTTACTAGCACCAGTGAAACGACCAGTAAAACGAACAAAGTAGGATTCGTTGTTAAAAAGGGAATGGGAGTTTGCAGATGTACGATAAAAAAGCCGAAGCCCAAAAGGATTACGACAAGTATGTTTATCGCCAATTTATGTGTTTGATAGAAAGTTTTCACCGATATCACTCTCGAATCTCTGAGTTGTCAAATTTATTAGCTTTCATTGTATTCCATATCTATGACCAAAGCAATATTTGACCAATTGCTACATGGTTCTTTCTCTTTTTTGACACGTACATGACCTATTTTACAAAAAGTTTAAATTTTTCAGAACAATCTGTTGTTTTTCCGCTTAAACGTGTTAAAATGTTTGAAATTGTAATTTTTCACTAACAGGAGGAGAGCAGCATGATCACATTTTTTGGTGCACTAATTTTTCTAGTTCTAGGTTATGTTTTTTATTCTAAATTCGTGGAACGTATTTTCGTTATCAATGATCAGACCCCTACTCCTGCCTATACAAAAAGGGATGATTTTGACTTTGTTCCTATGCCTTGGTGGAAAGGAAATCTGATTCAACTCTTAAATATCGCTGGATTAGGTCCTATCTACGGTGCCATCCTTGGGGCATTATATGGTCCCGTCGCCTTCATTTGGATTGTGGTAGGAAGCATCTTTGCCGGTGCGGTTCATGATTACTTTTCCGGTATGTTGTCCTTGCGCCATAACGGGGCACAATATCCGACCATTGTTGGAAAATATCTTGGCAATGTAGTGAAGTCATGTATTTATGTAGTTTCCCTTGTATTAATGGTACTTGTGGCGGCCGCTTTTACTGCAGGACCCGCCCAACTAATCGCTCAATTAACACCCATTAGTTTTATGATGGCTTTGCTTTTAATTTTCGGGTATTTTTTATTGGCTACTCTATTACCTGTCAATCGAGTAATCGGTAAAATATATCCATTACTTGGTGCTATTTTGCTTTTCATGGCAGTTGCCATTGCCGTTGCACTCTTATTCACGGATAAACAAATTCCAAACCTTACATTAGCAAACTTACATCCTCAGGAGTTACCAATTTGGCCGCTACTAATGGTCACCATCTCTTGCGGAGCCATTTCCGGTTTTCATTGTACACAAAGTCCGATCGTTGCTTGCACGATGAAGAAAGAATCACATGGTCGTAAAATTTTTTACGGAGCGATGATAACAGAGGGCGTGATTGCACTAGTATGGGCAGCTGCCGGGATGACATTCTTCAATGGAACAGGTGGTCTGCAAGAAGCACTTGCCATTGGTGGACCTTCTTATGTGGTAAATGAAATTTCTATTTCTTTACTAGGTACACTAGGTGGTATCCTTGCTATCCTTGGGGTTATCATCCTTCCCATTACAACAGGTGATACCGCGCTACGCTCTTCCCGTATGATTTTGACAGAAGTATTTGCTAAATTCTTCAACATGGAAAGTAAGGTAAAGGTTTTACTAGTAACCCTGATGCTTGCTGCACCGGCCCTTTACCTTGCGACCATTGACTATACATTCCTTTGGAGATATGTAGGTTGGACAAACCAGCTTGTTGCCACTGTGATGCTGTGGACAGCGGCTATGTATCTTGTAAAAGAAAATAAATTCCATTGGATTGCAAGCGTTCCGGCTGTATTCATGTCAGGAGTGGTCTGCACGTATATTTTCTACGCACCAGAAGGATTTGGAATGAGTTATAACAATTCGTTACTAATAGGTTCGGCTTTGACCTTGGTGATACTTGGCTGGTTTATAAGTCAAGTTTGGAAACATCGTAACATTAAGTCTAGCAGTGTAGAAAAACGTGTAGCATAATATTAAAACAGGCGACCTCTCTGGGCCGCCTGTTTTTTTCTTCTATTCCGCTCCAACCGAACTCTTCTCCCAGTTCAAGATTAAGTCAAAATATTGCAGTTTCTTACTTTCACGATCAAACCACAAATCTGACTCTTTCCAAGTCATCTGAAGGAACAGTTCTGCCTTTGCTAGTTCACGAGCATCACCAGAATTTGCGCCGTCCAGTGCTACCACACTTTCAAAAATCTTCACCATCAGGCTCGCAATCTTTTTCGAATAGACGGTTTGGATCTCTGGCGCACAACTGCTCATGAAATTGCATAGCTCCTGAAGTTTCACAAGTGCCTCCTCCACTGGCTCCTTCATAATATTGTCGATTGGAAGTGCCTCCAGCCTCCCTTTCATAGACTCTATGAAAATACGTTCTACTTTAAAACGCCCCATCAATCTGAGCACTTCCATCCCAAGGATATTTGCAGTCCCTTCCCATACAGTTAACACCTTTGCATCCCGTAGCAACCTCGGGGTAACAAAATCCTCAATAAAACCATTTCCCCCATGCATTTCAATGGCTTCATGGGAGAAGTGGACGGCCTGTTCTGCAGTTTCTTTTTTCAATAATGCAATTAGGAGTCGATTCAATGCAATCTCTTCTTCAGATACTTTTGCCCCAGCATGCCGCATAACCCGATCAAAAAGTGACACAAGCTCAAAACAAGCACTCGTTTCCACCTCCTGCTTTACCGCCATGTCGACCAAAGATTCTCGTATCATAGGAAAATTGATTAACTGATCACCAAATGTGACGCGGCTCTTTGCATATTTGCGTGCTTCCGTATATGCTCTCTGCATGATTCCAAGAGATGCAATCGCATTACAGACACGCGACAAGTTCAAAGCTTCCATCATATAATGGATGCCCTTGCTTGGTTCTCCAACAAGATACCCTTCGGCACCGTTAAAAAGAACTTCTGCTGAGGGAACTGCTCTGACACCAAGTTTATCCTTCAAACGACGAATCTCAATTCCGTTCAGCTTGCCGCTGCCATCTTCCCTTCTCCAGGGGACCGCAAAAAGACTGAGTCCCTTCGTTCCTTTAGGTGCCCCAGGTATTCTAGCCAACACCATCGCTACACCACACTGCCCGGCATTTGATGCAAAATATTTTTCACCAGTCAAAAGATACTTATTTGAGCTTGGCACCGCCTGCGTCTCATTCGCCCCGACATCGGAACCCCCTTGCCTTTCCGTCAAAAATGTCGCTCCTTCAAAAAGTTCTACTTCTCCCGTCGAAATGACATGCGGCAGGAATTTATTTTTTACGTGTTCATCAGCATAATGCTCAAGCAAGTAGGCAGTAGCCATGGTCAAAGTTACGGGACAGTAGAATCCCGGTTCTGTCTGAGAAAGCAGGTAGCCTTGAGCGTATGAGTATAGGTAGTCTCCTTTTTGGCCAAGCTCCGGGATTTCCTTATGCACATATCCGACAATCCCTCTATGGTAAGTTTCCTGTACCGTTTTTTTATACCCTTCATTCACCCACACCTCTGAAACGTCGTTGCCCATTCTATTATATTTTATGAGCCTCGGTTGCCCTTCCCGGTCTGTATGGATGGCACGCTCTTCTATTTCATTTGCACAACTCTCCCCAAACTCTGTGAGCTCTTTCTCTGCCCATTCGTAAAATGTGGGCTCCATATGCTTCTTGAGAACTTGTTGAAAATGCTTATCCTCTGTAAAAAAATTACCTGTCATAGTCATGCGTTCCTCCTCCTAACCTTTTTTGAAAATCTGTGAGCAGTTCATTCATTTCATCTTTCAATTCGTTGAGCTCTTGAATTCTTTCTTCAATTTCCGCTACTTTCTTTCCCCCGTATTCAATGGTTTTTTGAAGTTGCTTTGTACCAGTTCGGTCTTTATCAAACAACGTAACCATCTCTTTAATCTCGTCAAGCTGAAAACCATACCGCTTGCCCCTCGTTATCAGCTTCAAACGGGCATACTCTCTTTTAGAATAAACTCGCTGGTTTCCTTCAGAACGGGAAGGATTCAGTAGCCCCAACTCCTCATAATAGCGGACCGTCCTCGTGGAAATATGGAATTCTTTGGCTAGCTGCGAAATAGTGTACATGATGAAAGCATCCTTTTACTGAAAATTTAGATAGTTATAGTTATAGTTTACCATTGACGTTAACGTAAAGTTCAATGGGGGACATGAAAATTTTTTGTCATTATTAAGACCTGTGGAACCGGCTTGTTACGTTGGTGAAGTCTTTACCTACGCTATAAAGACTTCTCTTCCTGGATTTCCACGTTGCTCAGGTCTTTACCTACTTTATAAAGACCTCTCTTCCTAGATTTTCACGCTGCTCAGGTCTTCACCCGCTCTCTAAAGACCTCTCTTCCTCGATTTCCACGCCGCTCAGGTCTTTACCCGCTCTCTAAAGACCTCTCTTCCTCGATTTCCACTCTTTTCAGGTCTTTACCTACTCTATAAAGTCCTCTCACCTTAGATATCTCCGCCGCTTAGATCTTTAGAGACCTAATAAAAAACAAAAAAGACCTACCTCTATAAAAAAGGTAAGTCCTCTCAAACTCAATCCGTCTCTCGTCTATTCTTTCCCCGCACACGTACAAACCTGTATGCAAGATAAGCAAAATATAACGGAATGGCAATATAAATTAGATAAGGGTATTGTGCGTAAGTTCCTTTAAAAACGATAAACAAAGACGCACCCAAGAACAATGTAACAATCGTTCCATACTTCGGTAACGGGACATCCTTAAAGCTCGGGATTTTTATTTTACTAACCATCAAGAAACAGAACGCTGTAAAAATAACAGTTGTTACGATCTGTGGAATAAAATCTCCGAAAAGAGTCAGCAATGCCAGGATACCTCCAGCTGCTGTGATTGGCACTCCTGTGAAATATTTTCCGGAGGATTTACTTGTACTGATATTAAATCGAGCCAGTCTGTATGCACCAAACAGTGGAAATAAACCTGCAATGGCCATCCCCAACATGCCGAACTGATAAAAGTAAGTGTAATACACTAAAAACGAAGGTGCTACACCAAATGTAACGACGTCCGCTAAGGAGTCTAGTTCTTTCCCCAGCTCTCCATCTGCATTTAACATTCTCGCCAGGCGACCGTCCATGCTATCAAGCATCATTCCAATTAGGATCAAGATAGCAGCGTTACTATATTCTCCGCTTGCGGCAAAGCCGATCGATAAGAAACCGCAAAATAAATTCCCCAGCGTGAACATATTGGGGATGCTTTTTATAAGTCGCGTCCGCATTCGCATAAATAATCATCACTCCGTAGTTAATAAGTCAAAGTAATATGTAAAGGGCAATACCCCTATAGAAAATAAAAAAACCTAAACAAAGGAACATGCTTAGGCTCACCTTTCTTTAATTATACCATTCCAGTTGTGGACGAGTAAAAATTATTTTGTGGAAGTGTTCGCTTCTACCTCACCAATTTCATTCTCAACCAAAGAAATCTGTAACTATTGAGATTTGTTTAAACTAACCAGTTGCATTCCTAAGAAGAAAGTGGCACCCTTAATAGATCAGGAAATTTTTCGGAAACGTGAAGGTGATGACCATGATCGAAGTAAAAAGCTCTCCAGTCAGTGATGGGGAATTCAATAGAGGTGTATTTGCAACGGAAGATATCAAAGAAGGTACACTGTTTCATTCCGCACCGGTAATATCCTATCCAAATGAACAGCACGAACATATCGAAAAGACATTATTAGCGGACTATGCGTTTGAATATGGCATTAACCACTCTGCCATCTTGCTAGGCTATGGCATGCTTTTCAACCATTCATATGAACCAAATGCAAGGTATGAAATTAATTTTGATGAACATGTCTTTGATTTTTTCGCTTATAAGGACATTAAAGCAGGTGAAGAGATCCTCATTAACTATAATGGTGATGTGGATGAGATGGACCCACTTTGGTTTAATATGGATGAAAACGAGAAAGAAGAATAGGAAAATGGTGTCCCAACTATCAGGGACACCATTTTTATTTGTGTAATTTGTTATGGATGCACTCTATCTAACTCTATTCGACAGCCTTCTTCATTGGAGCGACGGGCTGCATCATTTATTAAGGTAAGCAAGTATGCGTCTTGATGGCTGATGTCGGATTTTTTTCCTGATAAGATTTCCGTGACCCATTGCACCATTGCAGATGGAGCGGTCTCAGGCAGTTCTTCTTCAGATGGAGTATGCCAGCCTTCTTCAAGCTTTATACTTTTAATTCGAATGGTATCGTCTTCTATCATTAAGGTCCCTTCTGTTCCATAGACTTCCAATTGGAATGGGCTACCAGAAGAGACAAACCCAGTTTCTAAGATCCCCAGTGCACCAGATTCATATTCTACCATGGCGACAGCATTATCATCTACTTCATAACCAAACGTTTGGTTAAACCTAGCTGTTACTGCTTTAGCTTGTCCGCCTAATCGGTTTGTTAAATAAATAGGATGGGCACCAAGATCAATAAAGGCACCGCCGCCGCAGAGTTCCTTATCATAAAAATGCTGTGGCAGCCAACCAGTAGGATGTTGCTCTGTCGGTACAGAACCATTGTGAGCGACTCTGCATCGAATGGTAGTTAGTCTTCCAAGTAACCCCTCGTCCACTACCTTTTGTGCGTAGAGATAATAGCTTGCTGTTAGTCTCGGAAGGGAAATCATCAATTTGACCCCGTGTTGCTCTATCTCTTCTAGGATTGACCTTGCATCTGCTTCTTTTTCCGAGAGCACTTTTTCCGTAAAAACATGCTTGCCGTGCTGCGCGGCTTTTGTGATGATTTCCGTGTGCATGTTGGTGGGAGAGGCAACAATGACCGCATCAATGTCCGGATTGGTGAAAATATTATCTAGATCTCCTTCAAAAATAAGATCAAGCTCCTTTGCCCAAGCTTGGCCTCTCTCTTTTTGCTCATCCCATACGTGTGTAAGGGTAATGTGTTCGTTTTGAATCGCTTCTTCTGCATATTCTTGTGCATGAACATGCCATTTACTAAGTAGCGCTGTTTTAATCATAAGTGGTGCCTCCTTTAATTTGACTATTCTAGCATTATGTAAAACGAAAAAAGACAGAGTCCTCCCTGCCTTTTCTATAAAACGGCAACATTACAACTTTACTTTGATGTTAAGATCTTCTCCGACCTTCTCATTGTTCTCATTGAGTGGTGCTTTCATCTGAATTTCCACCCATTCCACATCTTCTGCTTTTGTTTCTTCCAATAAGAAGAAGATAGCTCCTTGCTTCTTTTCACCGCCAGCAAATTTTTCATTCAATTCTGCAGTATCCTCACTCTTGGTTGTCAGCCTGGAATCAGGTGCAGCAACTTCTTCCCCTGTATTGGTTACGATGCTAGCTTGATATGCTTCAAAATTAAGAGAGTTAGACGTTTTATTTTCGATTTCTAAATCGAATTGAATATATTCAATTTCTTCTTGCCCCATATATTCTTTGAATCCTCCGGCAAGCTTGCCACTCATGACAGATACTTTGTCCACATTAATGGTGAAAGAGTCTGTTTCAATTGGTTTTAGCTGGTTGTTTCGCGCGTGGTACGTAAAACTTCCACCTTCTGTTTCAGCTGTTTCACCAATTGGAATTAAACTCTCTTCATCTTCTCTTTCCTCCGTTTCTTCAGCAAACCCTTCTTCATTTGTTTTCTTATCATCTGAGGTGCAAGCTGCAAGCACCACAACTAATAGCCCTATTAAAAATAAGGACAGAACTTTCTTCATTATGTTTCCCCCTCATGTGACTGAATCTCTTTTTTGTGTATATGGATGATTATACTGCATGTTTTCGTAGAATTGCTAGTATTCCGACAATATTCTTCACGAGTGATACTTCCATTTTCAGGAACACACATGAAAGAGGACCTATCATAGTGATAAGCCCTCTTCATACTATTACCCTTCCAACAATAAGTCTTCTGGATCTTCTAGCAATTGTTTCACACGTACTAAGAACTGTACAGCATCTTTTCCATCAACAATACGGTGATCGTAAGAAAGAGCGATATACATCATCGGTCTTACTTCCACTGTATCGTTGTCATCTACAACGACAGGACGGCGTTGGATCGTGTGCATTCCAAGAATACCTACCTGTGGAGTGTTTAGGATTGGAGTGGAGTAAAGAGAACCGAAGATTCCACCGTTAGTAATCGTGAACGTACCACCCTGAAGATCTTTTAATCCTAAGGAGTTGTCACGAGCTTTTTTACCAAGGTCACCGATTTCCTTTTCAATACCAGCGAAGCTTAGTTTGTCAGCGTCGCGTAAAACAGGTACTACTAGGCCTTCTTCTGTGGATACAGCTACACCTATGTCATAAAATTTCTTTAAAAGAATTTCGTCGCCTTGAATTTCCGCATTTAACAATGGGAAAGATTTAAGCGCACCGATCACTGCTTTTGTAAAGAAAGACATGAAGCCAAGTTTGACGCCATTCTTTTTGAAGAAAGCATCTTTACGACGGTTACGGACGTCCATTACTGCCGTCATATCAACCTCGTTGAATGTCGTTAACATTGCTGCTGTGTGCTGTGCTTCAACTAGGCGCTTAGCGATAGTTTGACGTCTTCTGCTCATTTTGATGCGTTCTACGCGCGCGTCGTCTTGAACCGGTGCTGCTGCAGCTGGTTTAGATGGTGCAGCTGCCGGCTTGGATGGAGCTTCAGCCTTTGGTGCATTTTTAGCTTGGTTGTGAGCTTCCACATCTTCTACCCGAACGCGTCCCATTGGATCGCGGAAGGATACTTCATCAAGATCAATGCCAAGTTCTCTTGCTTTTTTACGGGCTGCCGGAGAAGCAACTGTTCTGGACTTGCCAGTTCTCTTTTCCTCTGCGGCAGGTGTTGCTTCCTTAGCAGGCTCAGCTTTAGGAGCCTCTTCTGCTTTCGGTGCTTCTTCTTTTGGTGCTGCTTCAGTTGCAGCACTTGCGCCTTCTTCTCCAAGCTTCGCAATGACTTGTCCTACTACAACATTGTCACCAGGTTCTGCTAAAAGTTCTTGGATTACCCCACTGAAGTCACTTTTTATTTCTACGTTTACTTTATCTGTTTCAAGCTCAGCAATTGTTTCTCCCTTTTCAATTGCGTCTCCTGTTTTTACTGTCCATTCTGCTATTGTACCTTCTGTAATTGATTCTGCTAGTTCTGGCACTTTAATTTCGATCATTTGTTTTCCCCTCCGAGCCCTTTGTGTACGTTCACTGTATCTTCAACAATCCATGTTTGTTCTTGTTTATGAATGTGTGGCTCACCTGTTGCCGGACTCGAGCGCTTTGGACGCCCAATGTAATCCACAGAGATACCGATATTTGCAATTTCATGAAGGTTTGCTTTTACAACAGGCCATGCTCCCATGTTCTTTGGCTCTTCTTGAACCCATACAATCTCTTCTAGGTTAGGAAATTGTGCAGCAAGCTCTTCCACTTCCTTATGAGGGAATGGGTATAGTTGCTCCACACGTGCGATATGAAGGGCTTCCACTTCTTCGCTGCCCATTTCATCGACTTTGGAAGCAAGGTCAATCGCCACTTTTCCTGTACATAATGCAAGTCGTTTTACTTTATCTTTGTGTTCACCTGTACGCTTTTCTTCCACTAAGAGCTTGAAGCTGCCTTCAGTCAATTCGGACACATCTGATACTGTCATCGCGTTACGCAGTAAGCTCTTCGGTGTCATAACGATAAGTGGTCTAGCATCTTCTTTCGTCGTCAGTTTCGCCTGTCTTCTTAAAAGATGGAAGTACTGTGCAGCACTTGTCACATTAGCGACAATCCAGTTGTTCTCTGCAGCAGAGTTCAAGAAACGCTCCACGCGTCCGCTGGAATGCTCCGGTCCTTGTCCTTCATAACCGTGTGGCAGAAGCATAACTAGACTGGATTTCTGGCCCCACTTCGCTCTTCCGGATGCGATGAATTGGTCAATGATCACTTGCGCTACGTTAACGAAATCACCGAATTGCGCTTCCCAAATCACTAAGGACTCAGGCGACTGAACACTATATCCGTAATCAAAACCAAGAACTGCCGTCTCAGATAACGGACTGTTGTATAGAGATAGAGAAGCTTTTGCTTCTGGAAGCTCATGCAACGGAATGAATCGCTCTCCCGTTTTATTATCGTGTAAGACAAGGTGACGATGTGAGAACGTTCCGCGCTCACTATCTTGCCCCGTTAAACGGATTGGCGTGCCGTCCGCAAGAATGGATGCAAAAGCAAGTGTCTCCCCTAAGGACCAGTCTACTTTGTTATCATTAGCAAGTAGACTTTCACGCTTTTTCAAAATACGACCAAGCTTTGGATAAACAGTAAAAGTTTCAGGGAACTTCACCAAGTTGCTATTAATGGATTTTAACAAGTCTTCCGGCACTGCCGTTTCCAGCTCAGGAACTTGGTCACTGATCGGTTTTGGAACTTGCTTAATTTTCACATTGCCCTCATCTTCTTTGCGAAGTTCATCGAAAATCCCTTGCAACTGCTGCATGAAATCTGACTTCTTGCCTGTAACTTCCTCTTCCGTCAGGATGCCTCTGTTAACAAGCTCTTTTCCATACATCTCAGCAATTACCGGATGGTTATTAATTTTTTCATATAAAAGTGGTTGTGTTACATTGGCATCATCCATTTCGTTGTGTCCGAAACGTCGGTAACCAATAAGATCAATCACGATATCTTTTTTGAATTTCTTCCGGTATTCGTAAGCAAATACCATCACTGCCAGACAGCTTTCCGGATCGTCTGCATTCACATGGATAACCGGGATCTCATACCCTTTTGCAAGATCGCTTGCATACTTTGTAGATCGGGAATCGCCGAAGTTAGTAGTGAATCCTAACAGGTTATTTGCAATGATATGGATTGTTCCACCTGTTGCGTATCCTTTTAGCTTTGTCAGGTTTAACGTTTCTGCAACGACACCTTCACCAGGGAACGCAGCATCTCCATGTACAAGAACACTGAAGGAGGATTGCTTGTTCTGTTTTGGGTATCCTTTTTCTGAACGGTCTTCCTGGGAAGCACGAGCCACCCCTTGAACGACAGGATTCACAAATTCCAAGTGACTTGGGTTGTGAGCAAGATTGATGCGCACTACTTGTTCCTTTTCACCTGTCACGTGACGGTCTGCACCCATATGGTACTTTACATCACCAGACCAACCAAAGTTGATTCCGCGGGAACCTTCAGAAGGAACCAGCTCCTTGTTTGGTGAGTGGTGGAATTCAGAGAAAATCAGCTCGTACGGCTTGCCAAGAACGTGCGCAAGTACATTCAAGCGTCCACGGTGCGCCATCCCGATACTGATATTTTTCGTTCCATCTTCACAGCCCGACTGTATCAGTTTGTCAAACATCGGTACAAGCATGTCCAACCCTTCAATTGAGAAACGCTTTTGGCCAACGAAAGTTTTATGTAAAAACTTTTCGAAGCCATCAACCGATATCAACCTTTCAAGAAGTTCCACTCGCTGTTCTTTAGTGAACGGGCGCTCAATTCTCGTATTCTCAATATAGGAGTTCAGCCATGTTTGCTCTTCTTCATCATGAATATGACCGAATTCATACGCAATCGTCCCTGTATAAATGCGCTTTAGGTGCTCGTATGCTTCCCACGCATTTGAAATTGCCTCAGGTGCAGCTTCCCATACAAGATCAATCGGAATTTGCACAAGATCCTCTTTACTTAAACCGTATGACTCCACGTCAAGGAAACCAACATCATCTTGAGGCTCCTTGTGTAATGGATTAATGTTTGCAGCAAGGTGCCCAAGCTCACGAATATTACGCAAAAGCTTGTTCGCAGAAATTACTTTTTTAATGGCCGTCTGAGGTACAACTTGAGGGTTACTTGCCTCACTAGCGGACTTATCATTTGAATTGGAAATGGAATCCATTCCAGGCGGTTCGCCCAGTTCTTCAAAAAGCGCACGAATAGATCCGTCTACTGATTCCGGATCTTGTTGGTACTTCTCATACATGTCATACACATAACCCATATTTGGTCCATAAAAGCGCTCCCAAATTTGTTCAACTTCGACCTTACTCATTATTATATGCCCCCATCTTAGGCTGTGACGTTTTTAAAATGCCTTTGAACTAGTTACTATATAAAGGTTCAGGTACTTTATTAAATCATCTATTAATCTCATACCCTTGCCTATTTCTTTCACACCTAAATTATACAGAAAAAACTTTCTATTTACCATAAAAACGTTTTCATATTTTGGACAAATTTTCTTTAATATTGGAAATAAAGGTTTTTTCAGAATATTATAAATAAATTTACGTCTGTTTGAGGTTCGGCTGAATATGAAAATATTATAGCGGGTGAGCTAGGGTTGTGGGCTCATTAACGCTTTAGGTGATGTTGGTAGAGGCCTATACACTTAAAAGACCTGCCTGAAAACAAGGCAGGTCTCAAACTTATTAACTTACTTTTTTAATTTCCTTATTTCTACTTTTTTCAAGCTTCCACTCTTTGTTTAGCTCCTTAAACAACCCATAACACATAACTAAAACGATAAATGTTAAAGGCAGGGCACTAACAATGATGGCAGTTTGTAAACCAGCTAGTCCTCCTGAGGCCATCAACACTAACGTTGATGCGACTAGAATGATTCCCCAAACAACTTTAATCTTATTTGGAGGGTTAAGTTTCCCGCCAGTTGTCTGCATACCCAACACAAAGGTTGCGGAATCAGCAGAAGTGACGAAGAAGGTGGTGATTAATGCTACCGTTAATACAGATAAGAGCGCTCCAAAAGGCAATTGTTCAAAAACATAGAATAATGCTGTTTCTAGACTTTGATCAGAGACATTCAGACCTTGTACAAATTCTAAATGGATCCCTGTTCCACCAAAAACAGTAAACCAAAGTGCACAAACCAAACTTGGTACAAGGAGAACGGCTATAGTAAACTCCCTGATGGTTCTTCCCTTGGAGACACGTGCAATGAACATCCCGACAAATGGTGTCCAAGATATCCACCAAGCCCAATAAAATACAGTCCAGCCTTGTGTCCACGCAGCTTCAGTGGCATCAAAAGGTGATAGGCGCAATCCCATCAATGCTACATTCTGAACGTAGCTTCCTAACGTAGTAGTAAACATGTTTAATAAGAAAAGAGTTGGTCCAAGAATCAGCATTGCTAAAAACAACACAACCGCAAGTGACATGTTGATATTGCTCAAATACTTGATTCCCTTTGAAATACCTGTAGTTGCTGAAACAATGAAAAGTACGGTAATTATAGCCATAATGATGAATTGCACCATAAAGTTATTCGGAATGCCGACTAAATATTCCAGCCCGGCATTTATCTGTTGCGAACCTAGTCCAAGTGATGCTGCTACCCCGAACAATGTAGCAAATACAGCCACCACATCAATTGTTTTCCCAATAGGTCCTTTCACCTTTTCACCAAGTACAGGGCGAAGTGTTGCACTCATTAATCCAGGTGCATTATTTTTGAATTTCTGATAAGCAAGCGCCATCGCCACGATTGCGTAAATAGCCCAAGCATGAAGCCCCCAATGCAACCACGTATATCTCATTCCTAAGATTGCAGACTGTTCTGTGCTTCCTTCCCCAAGTGGCGGTGAAGCAAAGTGAGAGATCGGCTCTGAAACGCCATAGAAGAGCAAGCCTATTCCCATTCCGGCAGAGAACAGCATCGCAAACCATGTCGGACGATTATATTCAGGCTTATCATCTTTTTTTCCTAATTTAATTTTTCCATATTTACTGAAGATCATAAATGCGGCAAATAAGAGGAAGAATGTGGCAACTAATTGATAAAACCAACCAAACGTTTCCAAAACAAAAGCTTGTGCAATTCCCATCGCATCTCCAAGCTGATCTGGAATTAAAACACCTATTAATACAAATAATGCGGCAATTCCAACCGAAATTTTAAAAACTGACCTGTCCATAAGCATCAACATCCCTTTTTTTATTATTTTATTCTATTCCCTACAATGCCTATTAATTAAACCACATTACTGATAGATTGGAAAAAGGAAGGAGGAATGATAATTGATTATATTCGACAGTATATACCTTCGAGGCCCACTTATCTTTAAAAAGGGAAGGATTGCGACCGAATGGTAAACAATGCTTCTATTTTCGAACTTTTCTATGGAATACGAATCCTCCCTTGTTTGTGTTTCACACTCGCTTTTCCAAATCTTTGGCCGTTTTGCTCGTTTCCACCTCTTTCTCGTTTTTAAGTGTGCCAAACAGCACATCCACAAAAGGCGTAGACACCCCGTACCAAAAATTTTCATTTTTAAAGTGATGCAGAATATGAGTCTTCTTCACCCATTTGCCAAATTTCGTCCGCGGTTTAATGGGACGGTGCGCAACATAGTGCTTCCACTCATAAATAAAGAGCATCATCATCAATCCACTTGCAAACGCCACCGTCAATCCCCAGCTGCCAGCGATTAAATAGAAGATTAAAGCGAGCACCGACAGATTCGGCATGCTGTACCAAAGCGGTAAGAATAACAAATGTAGATCATTTGGGTGTGTATGATGGTCATAATGGAGACGTTTTAACAGATTTAGTAAAAATTGATTTTTTGGCGGCTTCAGATGAAATACAAAACGGTGTGTAAGATACTCGCTGAACATGAAGGTCAGCATTCCTGACACAAACACCGCTAACGCCCCCCACGTCAACCCACTCCAACCAATCCACCCCATACTCGCAACAATCAGCATCATTAAAACAGTGATGTCTGGAAACAAAAAGAACTCCCTGTAGTACCCCTTCATCTCTCATACCCCCCTAGTTTTCGTTCATTTTACAGCGGATTTTTCCTCCCACATTTTAATGCTTTGTTCCATCATGTCGTGCACGAGCTGTTCCGCTTTGTCACCGTCTTTTTCTATAGCAGCTTTCATCAGCTTCAAATAATAGTTTTTGGAAGCTTCCCGGTTGGAGGCGTCTTGGAAGTAGTAGGTTGCCAGATTGAGATAAAGATGCCCAAAGCTATTAAGGATTAGTAGATAAATAGGATTCGACGCAGCAGCTGCAAGACCTCTTTGAAGATGCCAGTCGTACTCAGCAAATGAAACCGGGTTATCCTCAATGCTTTCGCTTTCTTTTAATAAAGAAATGACCTCCAAGGGTTTATGTAAAACTGCTCCTTTCACATAGGAGGGAGAAAGGTTTTTTCTAAGCTCGAGGAGATGGATGATAAATTCATTTGGAATCATATCCTCTTCATTCAGAATGTGGGCAATGGTCATGAGATTGCCCTCTCTCCAATAATCATTTACAGTAGCACGTTGGTTATGGCGAATCGTGAGCCATCCATCTCGTTCCAGCCGTTGGAGGACTTCACGAACGACGGGCCGTCCCACTCCAAATGTGGTTGCAAGTTCTCGTTCCGATGGTATTTGTGTGCCTGGCACAAATTCTTCCTTTAGTATTTTTTGAATAAATAACTTTTCGATTTTATCACTTACTCGCATATTGTTGAGAGTCCCTCCTTTTATAAAAAAACTGGTAATACCAAATTTATGTTTGGTATTACCAGTTTATCCTCAACTATTTTTAATTTCAATAATTTTCTGTTAATTACGCATACCACTTGTGCCACATTTTCTTGTTGTTGCCTCTTACAAAAGTATCAATTCTGCCCAAGCCCCATGAAACGGCTGCAGGATGGGATTGCACACCTCCACGTGGTGCACCAAGATTGCCCCACTCACTCCAACGTTGACCATTCCAATATTTCTGCCACATGCGGTTATCATCGCCTTTTACAAACACATCGATCCGATTTGGTGACCATGAAGCCGCAGCTGGTGCCCCTTCAAATCCGCCTCTTGGGGTACCGAGATTCTCCCATTGACTCCAGCTACTGC
Source organism: Bacillus sp. CHD6a (assembly GCF_001293645.1). Classification (GTDB taxonomy): domain Bacteria; phylum Bacillota; class Bacilli; order Bacillales; family Bacillaceae_I; genus Sutcliffiella_A. The sequence goes on along the minus strand of NZ_LBMD01000002.1, from coordinate 268,903 downwards.
CGTCCCACCATTTGTGCCACATGCGTTCATTCAATCCTCTGACAAAGCAATCGATGCGGTTTGGCCCCCATGACACGGACCCTGGGGATCCCGTTAAGCCGCCTCGAGGTGCGCCAAGGTTTTCCCACTGACTCCAGCTCGATCCGTCCCACCACTTGTGCCACATATTATTGTCCATTCCTTGTACAAAGCAGTCTAAACGATTGACACTCCAAGAAGCTACAGATGGTGTTCCCTTAAAACCACCACGCGGGGAACCAAGATCTTCCCACTGACTCCAACGCTGTCCATCCCACCATTTGTGCCACATCCCTTCATTGGCACCGCGGGCAAACGTATCAATGCGGTTCTGTCCCCAAGATACAGCTCCAGGTGAACTTTTCAAGCCCCCTCGAGGTGCGCCAAGGTCATTCCAGCGACTCCAACGCCTTCCATTCCAGAACTTTTGCCATAAACGATTGTCTTCCCCGCGCACGAACGTGTCAAGACGATTGGCAGACCAAGATGAAACGGCAGGTGCCCCTTTCATTCCAAGTAAAGGCGACCCAAGATCTTCCCATTCCCGCCAGCTGGCCCGCATCTCATTTTCGTCATCTCTATAATACGGGTAAGGACGTGGACGAGGGTAATAGTACGGGTAATAATATGGTGCCGGATAATAGGGATAATAATAAGGATAATATGGCCTTGGCCGTGGATAGAAAAAAATCAGCCGCTCATCAGTTGGCGTTTGCCGATATGCATAAGGATTTTGACCAGAATTCTGATGTGAAAACATTTAAAAACCTCCCCTAACTAGACTTCTGCCTAATAACTTATGCAGAAAGAGTGTGGGGAGGTGCATGGTCTAAATGAATAGATGGTATAGGTTATAAGATTTGCTGAGCAATCAACCTGTCTAGCTTACGGATATCCACTTTCTTGCCCGTAAGACCTAAACGATTGACGAATCCTGCATGAAAGAAAGTGTTCTTTGGGAAAATTGAAGGAGGCAATCTAGCGAAAACCAGCAATTGATGGTTATATCCATTGAATAAATGATTTATCCATTGTAAAAGGGGATATATCCATTGTAAAAACAATATATCCATCATAAAAGTCATTTATCCATTGTAAAAACAATATATCCATCATAAAAGTCATTTATCCATTGTAAAAACAATATATCCATCTTAACTAGCCTTGCCGCCGAAACAAAAAGCAAAACTCCCACAACCGGTAGAGAGGTTCAGATCCCTCTTTATCTCTTTACCACTTCACCGCACAGCGGGTCAGACCCCTACTTCCTTCATGATCTCCTCCACGATAGGGTTATCCGTTTCAAGTCCGGTTATTTCTGTAATGGCTTGCTGAAATCCTTTTTCGCGGATTAGTTGTTTGATTGTCTGGGCTTCCTCATCATTTGGCGCATCGTATGTGATGGCGGCAGCGATTGCTTTTATCAGGTTTTTTGGAGGGTGACCGAAAAGCTCGAGGTATTGTTTTGCCGGTCCTACTAGGCGGTCGTTCCCACCGAGCTTTCTGAGCGGAGCGCGTCCTACCCTAGTGACATCATCAGTGATATAGGAATTCTCAAAACGCGAAAGGATCTTGTCGATGTATGCCTCATGTTCTTTTTTATCGAATCCGTATTTCCCCACAAGGACCATTCCTGTTTCCTTCAAAGCGGACTCCGCCACTTTACGGACTTCCCCATTTGTCAGTGATTCGTCTATCGTTTTGCAGCCCTTTTGATAACCCAAATAGGCAACTGCGGCATGTCCTGTATTCACCGTGAACAACTTTCGTTCAATATACGGTGCCAAATCACCGACAAATGTGATTCCTTCAATGGCCGGAGGTTCTCCAACAAGTGCAGTTTCATCCACTACCCACTCATAATACGGTTCCACTGTGACCATCAGCTTATCAGTGTTCGTTTGATTTGGAACAATTCTGTCAACAGCGGCATCTGGAAAAGCAAATAGCTCATCAAATAACACGATTTCTTCTGGTGCCAAATCTTCGTATACATGCTGTTTCAACAAGGAGCTTCCGCCAATAAGATTTTCACAAGCTATAATGTTTAATGGCGCATCGTTGGTTTCAAGACGTTTACGCAATCCACTTACAAGCGATTTCGCAATAATAGGAAGGATGGACGGGCCTACTGCAGTAGTAATGATATCCGCTTCCACTATCGCCTTTTCCAACCTGCCGCTATCTTTTATACTATTGATGGCCGACACATTACGTACAACCAACTCTTGTTGTGTCTTATCCGCCAGCACCACTCGATAAGCTTTCTTTTCATTTATCAAATCTACTATTTCACTGTTTACATCCACGAAAGTGGTGGCAAATCCTGCCTTGTAAAGCAAAGCTCCAATAAAGCCTCTGCCGATATTGCCTGCACCATAATGAAGTGCCTTCATGTTATTGAACCCCTTCAAATAATTCTAGGATCTCTTCAGCAGATGATGCCTTCACAATTTGTTGAACATTTTCTTCTTCAGAGCAGACAATCGCAATTTGCGAAAGAATTTCTAGGTGCTCATCGCCTTTCCCTGCTATGCCAATCAGTAATTTCACTTCATTTCCTGCTCCAAATTCCACACCTGCTGGAACTTGTACAATAGCAATCCCGGATTCTTTCACCGCTTTTTTTGCATCTTCTGTACCATGTGGAATCGCAACAAAATTACCCATGTAGGTGGATGTTAATTCCTCCCGTTCCAACATCTTTTCAATATATGTTTCATCTACGTATCCACGGTCCACTAACAATTGTCCTGTCTTTTTAATTGCTTCCTCTTTTGTCCCTACAGATTCGTTTAATAAGATATTTTCTTTAGCTAAGATTGGTAAGGTCATGATTCAAACACTCCTTAATTCAGTTAATTTTTCGTTAAAATAACGGTTTAATGTGGCAGCGAGATGATTTCCAATCGCAACCCCGTCCGTTGATTCAAATCGTGCAATGCTTCGGTCGTCTTCTATGATGGATGCACTTATATGACTCAGTACTTCTAATACCTCTTTTTCTGCCTTTGAGGGGGCAAGAAGAAGGAGGACTGACTCCACTTTCATGGGCTCCTGATCCATTCCTGTTGTCGGACATGAATGAGCTAATTTGTAAATAGAAAACGTTGGTTTAATAACAGCCTCACTTTTGGCGTGGAACAATGCCAGCTTTGTACCCGGTATCCCAAGTCCTCCGAGCCTCTCCCTCTCCAAAAGGTCTTTTAATACCTGAGTCACATCGGAGAGTTGCTCCAAATGTTGTAACTCCAAGCACAGAGTCTGCAACGCTGTCCTAATGGACTCGCCACCTTCCCCCTTCTTAAAAATAAAGCCCTTCAATAAGGTTGAAACTGCTTTGGAATAGAGAGAAACCTTTTCTAAATTATCTGCCACCGCTTCTTTAGAAAGATCTTGGGTATAAAAGGCTTCCTCTAGTTCTAGATTACCTTTTAACTCTATCAATTTGTTTTTATGCTGCTCATAGATATACTGTTTGATTTTATCTAATTCTTCATCTGTTAAAATTGGATTGACGATAAAATAGTCTCTGTTTAAATCAGGCAAACGAATAGTAGAGATGATCAGATCATAGTTTGCATCATCTAACTGATTCAACTCGAATAGAGATACATTCTGACATACTTTTATTTCAGGAATTTCTTTTTGAAGCCTTGTCGCAAGCATTTTTGAGGTTCCAATGCCTGTCGAACAAACGACAAGTGCCTGCAGTGGTCTGGCTTGATGGATGTTCAATAAGACAGAGCCAAAGTGCATGACCAGAAAACCGACTTCTTCTTCTGGAATCAAGAGATCAGGGAATGTCACCTCGACGCCTTCTTTAATAATGGAAAATAATTCAGCATATTCCGTTTTGATCCGATCTAAGAGCGGGTTTGTTATGCCCATGTTTTGCTTGATGCGGAATAACGCAGGACCAAGATGGGCAACAAGCCCCTGCAATAAAGAGGGATTATCTGAAAGATTTTGGTGGATCCTCTCTTCTACAAATCGGATGAGGTGCTTTGCTTTTAAGGCATCCTGCATTCCCGCTTCTTCTGCAAAATATTCCTTGTCCTGTCTTAACTTCGCTCCTCTTAGATGCATGGTGATGTAGCCAATTTCGGCGACTGGAATTTCTGTTTGATACACTTTTTCAAGCTTCTCAATGATTTTTTGGGCAATCATATATTCAGGAGTCCCTTCCAATTCTAAAAGGTAGCTCTGATCTATGGAAATATTTTCTCCACGCATGATTCGCTCCATCGCCAATGCCAAATGGACAACCAGCCCCATATACGCGCTATCCGCAATGGAATAGGGCAGTTCTTTGTTCATTTCATCCACTGTCCGCTCTACAATATGCAGATTTTTTTTCTCTACTAGACCAAGCAATCTTTCCGAAATCGGGTCGGATGACGGCTTACTCTTCTTTTGAATGCTTTCTTTTATAAGGCTCAGTAGTTCATACTCATCCACATTATCAGTGATTACCTTGCTCATCGCCTTACGCTTGTCATTCTCATCGCCTTCTATCTGTACACCATATCCTCTTTTTCGGATAAGTGATAGATTGCGAAATTGGTTTAGCTGTTCCTCCACTTTATTAAGATCATTGCTAACCGTCGCGATAGTGACATTCAAATCATTAGCAAGCGCAAACAACTTGACCGGTTCGACCGATTCCAATAGTGCACATAGAATAATTGTCTGCCTTTCTTCAGCGGTGTACTGATTATGATCTACATTGAAAAGAAAAAGCTTTAAATGTTCTATATTATCCGGTTCCCCGATTATCTGGACACCCACACCTGATTTCTTTAGTAAAGACAGCTGATACTGAGACAAGGTTCCCTCGACTTCTTTTAAATCACGGTGGATGGTTCGGGTACTTACATTTATTTCAATCGCTAGATCCCCGACTGTTATTTCTTTATCCGTCGATAAAAGAATCTCAAGGATCTGCCTTTCTCTTGCAGTAATATACATAGCGCTCACTCCAATACCCTTGGATGGTGACAATTTTTAAATACTATGTTTATAGTTTCATCATAAAACACAGATATTATTGATTCAATGAAAGGAAAGTAAGGATTCGTCAAAATTATTGTTGACAAAAGTTAATAATGACATCTTTTTTCATTCCCCCTGCATGCAAAAAAGAAGGAGAGAGTCCATGCTCTTTCCTCCTTATTTATTATTACTTTAGGTTTTCAATAAGCTCATCATATTTAGGACTGTTCAAGAAATTCTCAACAGAAATATGAGTCGCATTCGGATGCTTTGCCTTTGCACGGTCTGTTAAGTCTTTATGCGTGATGACGATGTCAGCATCCATTGGAATATTACTGATGGAGGAGTTCGCTACATCAACGGACAATCCTGCTTTTTTAACTTTATTCTTCATGATGGATGCACCCATGGCACTTGACCCCATTCCTGCATCACATGCAAAGATAATCTTGTTTACTTCTTTTTCTTCCACAGGAGTTTCTTTTTCTTTTGCAACAAGAGAGCTCGCTCTGCTTTCTTTCCCCTTTAGCGCAGATGTTTTTTCTGTTGCTTTTGCTAAATCATCATCTGTAGATTTAGAGCTTTTTAAGATGACAGATGCAATTATGAAGGAAACAGTAGTAGCTACAAGGACACCAGCCATGACTGCAAGGAATCCACCTCTTGGAGCCATAGCAGCTATAGCAAATATACTACCAGGTGATGGTGCAGCAACCAGCCCTCCGTTAAACAGTAAAAGCGTGAATACACCAGATGCTCCCCCACCAATTGCTGCCAAGATAAGTGCAGGTTTCATCAATATATATGGGAAGTAGATTTCATGAATCCCACCAAAGAAATGGATGATGGTTGCTCCAGATGCAGATTGTTTAGCCATTCCTTTTCCGAAAATGACAAATGCCAACAAGATTCCAAGACCTGGTCCAGGATTTGCTTCAAGTAGGAACAAGATAGACATGCCTTCACGTGCCGCCTGTTCAATACCAATAGGCCCTAAGATCCCATGGTTGATCGCATTGTTCAAGAAGAGAACCTTTGCCGGCTCGATAATGATACTTGCAATCGGAAGCAGGTTCGCCTGTACTAGCGTTTCTACTCCAGCCGCCAACGTTTTGTTCAAAGTTAATACAATCGGTCCGATACCTTTAAAACCAATAATCGTAAGGATACCGGCAATAATACCAGCAGAAAAGTTGTTCACAAGCATCTCAAACCCTTGTCGTACCTTTCCATCAATCGCTTGGTCAAATTTCTTGATCGCGTATCCACCAAGCGGACCCATTACCATTGCACCAAGGAACATTGGAATATCTGCTCCCACGATAACCCCCATGGTCGCAGTTGCCCCAACAACTCCGCCGCGCAGGTCATACACAAGGCGTCCTCCCGTAAAACCGATCAATATCGGCAATAGGAACGTAATCATTGGACCGACAAGAGTCGCTAGTTCCTCATTTGGCCACCAGCCAGTAGGTATGAATAATGCCGTGATAAGTCCCCATGCGATGAACGCCCCAATATTGGGCATGATCATACCACTAAGATGACTACCAAAACGCTGTATTTTCACTTTAAAATTAGAAGATGATTTTGTCTCAGAGCTCATTTTACTGCCCCCTTATCATAATATTCTTGCTTACTCTTATGATAAAGCGGTTTCACCAAACAATCCATTGTTACTAAAGACCCATTTGGCAAACGTATTGTTGACATAATTAAAATAAGCAAAAAAAGAGGGGTCAGACCCCTCTTTAACACTTTAACGCACAGCGGGTCAGACCCCTTCTTTAGTTCATCACCCATTTATCCTTCATAAACATAACTCTAGCAATCACAAATGCGATGATGATGCAGATTAGGTTGCTTCCGATCATGATGGTCAGGTGTTCGTAGTTGATGATGCCGAAGCTTAGTTCTTTTAGTACTGTGAAAATATTCATGATCGGTATTGCAAAGTGCTCGAATGATAATTCATTGATACCGATACCTGAGATGATCATGATTGGGAATACAGCAATCATCATGATTGGAGTACTGTAACTTTGCGATTCCTTTACTGTTTTACCCATGATGCTTGTAATCATCTGGAAGGTTGCCATAAACATGGCATAGACAACGGAAACCAAAATGGCAAATCCAACAACCAAGTACACATTTTCACCAAACGAAATGGCATTTTTCATATTCTCTGTTAAGAAGTTTATCTCTAAAGCCACTACAATCAACGTAACAATGCCAGTTAGAGCGCCAATAGTTGAAATAGTGAGCCATTTTGCTACTAACAAAGTCATGCGGTTTACTGGAGTCATCAATAATGCTTCCATTGTTTTCTTCTCTTTCTCTCCGGCAAATAAATCAGAGGCAGACGGGCCTGCGCCGATCCCTATCGCCAAAGCCAAAATTAATGGTACAAGCATGGCAACCATATTCACACCTGCTGTCTCTTCTGTCAGTTCTTTTTGATCAATCGTAAATGGTTGAACAAGCTTTTGAGAAGTACCTTCTGCTTCTAATCGATCTGCAATGACTAGTTTTTCATAGGCACCAAGAATAGTCGTGACCTGGCTCATTAACATAGAAGAGTTTTGACTAAAGGAATTTCCTATTAGCGTCACACCGGCCTCTTCTCCATTTTCCACTTTTTCTAAAAATCCGCTTTCCATGATCAATGCAGCCTGCGCTTCCCCTTCTTCCAATACTGCTTCCGGATCTGATGCTTTTACAAATTCAATATTTTCTACCCCTGCAAACAATGCTTCTTCCTGTTCACCAAATGTATCATTCACGGCAAGGGAGTAAATTTCCCCTTCCCCGTCTGACAGCATGTTTTCGTAAAACAACACAAGTCCTGTCATCATCACAATCGGTAATAACACGGTTAATAAAAGCGTTCGTCTGTCTCGGAATGAGTCTTTCATTTCTTTAATGTATATTTTACGAAGCATAGTGTTCGTTCCCCCTTACAAGTTTACTCATGAAAATATAGTTAAGGTCACGAGAACCTTCTGTTTTATATAAGGCTTCCAATGAGCCATGGTGAACGAGTTCCCCTTTATGCATCATCGCCACGGTATCGCACAGCATGCTCACTTCTTCCATGATGTGACTAGAAAAAATGATTGTTTTGCCATCGCGCTTCAACTGATGGACGAGCTGGCGAAATACATTAGAAGATGTTATGTCTAAACCGGTTGTTGGTTCATCGAACAAGATGATATCAGGGTTGTGAATCAACGTGCGGGCGATGGCTACTTTTTGACGCATCCCTTTTGAAAAGCCGCCGACTTTACGATTCAAGTAATCTTTCATCCCAAACATTTTCGCTAATTCTTCAATCCGCACCTTTGTCTCATGCTTGCTCATTCCGTATAGAGCCGCAAAATACTCCAGATTCTCGCGTGCTGTAAGGCGGTCATACAAGCCGGTCTCCCCGCCGAAAAGCACCCCGATTTTTCTTTTTATGGAGTCGGAATTCTTAACCGTATCAAAACCCGCCACACTGATTGACCCTTCAGTTGGAGTTAATAACGTTGCGATGGACCTTAGCAAGGTTGTCTTTCCAGCTCCGTTTTCTCCAAGCAATCCCACTACCTGCCCTTTGTTCACCGTAAAAGTTACATGCTTGAGCGCCGTCACATACGCCTTTTTATCTTGAAATTTCTTTGTTACTTGATTAATTTCGATCATATTATTTTCACCTCGTCTGTTTGATTTCTTGTTTTCATCATACAAACTATTGGCATATGAATCTCTAGTTATGTCGCGAATATTCCATTTGATGTCGCGAAAATGACCATTCTATCCTTTTTGATGGTAAAATAAAGATAATTACCATGAATATGGAATGTAACAATAACTTCAAGGTGAGGGTAAAACGATGCGAGTTGGTCTTGTAGATGACAGATACATAGATTTGGATAAACTAAATGGAATTGTGGGAGCCGTGCCGAATGTGGAAATCGTCTTCTCTACTCAATCTGCGGAAGAAGCCTATGAATATATTAAAAAAGAAGCAGTGGACCTTCTAATTGCAGACATTGAAATGCCCAACCTTTCCGGGTATGAGCTTGCAGACATCATCCACTCGCATGCATTGAACATCGCTGTAATTTTTGTTACTGGTAGCAGTGGCTATGCCGTACACGCATTTGAGTTAAACGTGCACGACTACATTATGAAGCCCTATCCAAAAGACCGTTTGGTAAAAAGTATGGAAAGGTTACTGGAGAAAACAAAGTCTGCTGAAATTGCTGGCAGGCTCTATCTTAAACAAAAAAACGACATCCATATTGTTCAAAAGAAGGACATCGTTTTTATTGAAAGATCTGGCCGCTCCACCACCATCTACACCAAAAGCGGCCCCATCAAAACCTACCAGACGTTAAATGAATTAGAAGGAGAACTTCGCGAGCGCGACTTTCTCCGCTCCCACCGGTCCTTTATCATAAACATTCATCACGTGAAAAACTTCTCCCTCTATGCCAAGAACTCATACATCGTAACGTTTGAAGGCATGGAGGAACAGGCGATGATTACCAAAGATAAAGTGGAATTTCTGCAAGAGAATTACTTTTAGTAAGGATTGATAGCCTTGAAGACTTCCTTCATTTACTCCGGGGCACTAGGTGTGCTTTTATTTTTGCATTTGCATGCACTCTTCGGCGAGTGGATTTCGTTTTTTGTTAGTTTCATGGTGGCTGCAGTATTGGCCATTTATTTTCATAGAAAAATAGTAGTGGAGATGGAAAGGTTAGGATGGAAAGCCAATAGTGGTCTGTGGATTGTGCAAGTGTTGGTTGTGACGATTGCTTTAGGTGTGTCCCTGCCTCCAAGGCTTGCGGTTGCACCGATGATCGTGTTTGTTGTCTGTGAATATGTACGGATAACGACTGGTCAGCATTTTATTCGATTGCAGCGCGAACTTGCTCAACACGAAGAGCAACGAGCTCATATCAATGAAACTTTCCGCATTGTCCGCAGCGAGCGACATGATTTTCTCAAGCATGTTTCAGCCGTCCACTTCATGTTAGAAAACGATAAGGCGCCAGAAGCAAAACTTTATCTTGATGACCTTGTGGAAAACTACGAAGAGACCAATTACTCTATAAGAGGAGAGCGCGGGGTTGTCGCTGGTGTGCTTCATCAAATGTATCGACGAGGCAAGGCTGCCGGAGTCAGTGTGGTGTATGATTTAGATCTGCCACTGTCTACGTTACCGATTGGGGACCAGCAAATAGTCGGGCTCCTCGGAAACCTATTGGACAACAGCCTTGACGCATGCGAAGAATGGCAGCGTGAGCGAGGTGGGCAAGCCATATTAACATTACAGTTTTATAAACGCAGCGGCCTATATATTTTGATCTGCAGAAATCATACCTTGCCTGTACCCGTGAATGTCTTGGACTCCCTGTTCGATACGTACGGACATACTACAAAGGGTGGCGGACACGAAGGATTAGGGACGAAAATAATGAAGGATATTGTGGAAGAGCACCAAGGTTTCTTGGATTTTGTATGTAAGGACGAGGAATTTACTGTAAAAATTAAAATCCCAGCAATACGGTAGTAGCGGAGGTTGTATTTGTTACGGCGCAATGCGACTTATCCATTGTAAATCCAATATATCCATGTTAGCCCACTCACGAAAAAAACAAAGCTCCCCAAAATGGGAGCTTTGCCACCAAATCCAACGCAGTATCGCTACTCTACTGTATCCCTTCCTCCTCTGCCTCCAACAGCATTTCCGCCACAAGCCACCTTAATGTCTCCTGGAAAACCGTCTGGTCCTCAGCAGGAGTCAACGGGACAAAACTGATACTTTTTCCGTCCAGTTCTTCCACTTCGATGCCACCGTGCTTTTCAGGATAGAACACGAGCACCTGATGAACAGGTCGATACTTCTGCCAACGTTTTTTCCCGTAAATATAGGGAGACCTCACATTATCGGCATAACTCGTTAGCTGTCTCATTGAATCTGTCAGCGCATGGCGCTTGCGATATTTCATGTCAATCATAATGGTGCCGATATAAATGTCCCGTAAGAACAAATCCATCCTCACATCCGGGTTATTATTCGTACCAGTGGTGTAGACAGGGACCGTCCATTTATCCGTGGCCTCAGGATGGCTTGGAATGGTTCCATCATAGGTAATATGAAGAGAAATCTCCCCAAACTGATATTGAATCATATTATCCTTTGCGACAGGCTTACTAGTTATCACAAAACTGCCACTTTTCCCTTGCTCTCCACTGTCTCCTTTGCCAAATACATCAACCACTTGCAGCCAACCCCAAATCTCATATAACTGGTCCGTCCGTTTCCACTGCTGGCCAAGCCCAGTATGAACTGGGATCTCTTCTCCTTGAAGAGCCTGATCAATTTGATAAAGCTTTCGGTACCGCACATCCACAAACATAACCATGGGAACCGAAAGTGCCTTTTTATAAGACACCTCCCGATACCAGTGACTGGATTTGACAAGATTTAACGCACCACTCATCCGCATCGCTTTTCCGCGATATTCCTTTAATTCCTCCACTAAGCGACGCTTTCTCTCCAATGGAAGGGAAATGGAGAACGAGTAATCCTTGCGGTTTGATAACCCTTTAATGGTGGTGTCCATGCATGCCACAAATTCATGCAATAATTGATTCCATTTTTCTAAAATTGCTTTTAACATCTGATTTTCAGGAAGGTCATAATTTATCCGCTTTTGCACCGATTTCACCAGATTCATCGTGTCAGGCCGCTTCAGTCGATGCTGGATGGTCACCACATCCACATGGGCCGGCATTTCAGCAGGTTGCATCTGATATTCCCTCGCAACCGACGACCTCACCCTTTGCGCAAGATCCGAAACAATGGCATAGATATCTGTAAAATAATGCTGCAACATTTGATACTGCCGAAACAACTTCGGATCAATCCGGAGTGCCGCTAAGCTCTTCGGACTATGTTGCTTGCGAATAACTTCAAGCGCAACACCCTTTAGTTTTTCTTCCACTTCAGACCGCATCGTTGCAAGCTGATCGTCAAAAAGTCTGTTCGATATGACTTTTACTAGTGTGTAGAACGTCCTCCCCTCCGACGTTTCCACCCGCAAGCTGTACAAACCCGGAATATATGGATAATAATTGTCTGATGTGGAATGTCTGAAAAGTGTTACCATGCCATCGCATCCAAGATAATTCTCCTCTGACTCTTTATCAACCAACAACCTTTCATCCCCAAGTCCATCAAATCCGTCCATATAACATTTTGCACCTGGGTCATCACATCGGAACCGCAACTCAAGATTGACGTTTTCTCTTATCTCCGTGTATACATGTACGGCTTCATCCCAGTCAGAAAGGTGTTCAACAAAGCTTTGAACCTCCGTATCCTCCCGAGATCCATTCTGAAAAACATGTGTAAAAATAACGGAAAAAGGCTGCATGCTACATGGTGTATCCATTATATTTCAGCTCTTTCGCTTTTTGTTTGATGACATTTCTGCTTTCCTTGAAAATGGAGATATTCGTGTAACGATCAAATAACCGAATGATTAAACTGCCTTCCACAGTATCCTTTTCACGGTTATATCGACCAAGCAATTCTTTAAGCTGATCCTCTGACCCTCGCACTTTGGTCAAAACACGCTGGACAACTTGGAGGTCAAAAGCATCTTCCCGTAAAATATATTCCTGTGCCGGAAGATTGCCTAAATACTGATCAATCTGCTTAACAATACGCGGCCCCACCCCGACTTGCTTGTTCACATTCTGCATCATTTGATGAACTTCCCATAACAATTCAAGTTCATCATCCTGAAGACTTAAACTTCTATTTTTATATTGAAAAGACTCAAACGTATCATAATCCACTTCATCAGCACGTGCGACCATTCCTTTTTTCTTTTCCGGAAGCAGTTTCATCTCGGTGAATGGCATCACATCTAACGACAGGACATTCGCACGATCTAACACCTTATCGGAAAAATGATAAGTCGACTCATCCATATTGACCGTGCCGACAAACAAGACGTTTTCACGTATCACAATAGTCGGTGGATATTGTGCAGAGTTATACAACCTGCTCTCCAAATCATCGTTATATAACCTGAGGACACGTTTTCCATGATCCATCTCTAAAATGGATAAAAACTGGGAGAAATAATGCTCCACTCTTGCCAAATTCATCTCATCAAAACAGATGATATACAGTTTCTCCTTGTCATCTTCCGCCTTACGAAGCGCATTGATCAACCCCGAATCCCCAGGACGATACACCATATTCAGCGTGTCCGCATAACCGATTAAATCTGAGTCCGATGTCCAGGACGGGCTTACCGGAATAACAGTAAGCTGCTCTCCCTTTAGACCAAGTGACTGGCTATACAACTCCACCAATTTTGTTTTGCCAGTTCCACTCATTCCAGACAAGATAACAAGAGACGACGACTTCATGGAAGTGTGAAAATTAATTAGATTTTCTTTCCGATAAATGAGACCCGCATCTTGCGTGTGGCTGTACAATAGCTCCAAGAACTCCTGTTCCTTCTCGTTTCCTTTTGGGACAGGTACGCTAATTTCGGTTGTCGACTTTTCCATCACCGACACGGCCACCTCTTGCCTGCTGCTTTGGATTTCTGGTGAGGTTTGATTGTTTAATGTGGCAACTGTCACCTCGTTAGCTTGGGTTTCTCGGTCAGACGAACTTGCCACCTGCATCGCCTCTTGTTCCTCTAAACGATGCAGTAACTTCTGAAAGATGGCAAATGGAACAAACGCAACATTAGGGCTCTCATCCGTCAGGTAGCACTCATCCAGCCATTCCTCTTCCAAGGTAAGCCTTTTCCACTCATCGCGAAATTCAAAGCTGAATCCACCATGTGCATACTGATGTTTCTCAAACACTCCATAGACGGTAAACTGCTCGTCTTCCTCTGTTTCTTCTTTCCACATCACAATCGGCGGTGTGTCATTGGCTTCATGAGACACTTCCGGAATGCGGCCGACGAACTTCTTTTCCAAAAGCCTTGTGAGAAAGATATCCTGCTCCATTCCGTTTACTTTTTGGCTGAAAATAGGAACAGGAATGAACTTTAAATCCTTTTCATAGCTTGGAAGCTTAGGCATCACGCGCACTCCGAACATGTTATACACTTCTTCATGATTATAACGAATGCGTTTTTCCACTTTAAAAATTAACAGCCGATCTTCCAACCATTCTCGTAACTTTTCTTTTCTGATAAATTCCGGCTGCGAATAATCATCCTCAAATCCCCATTTTTCCAAATCAGAATAAAACCCTGTCACCGCTTTGACATTCGGAAAGCTTTCGGCAGGCTGCGAAATGATTCGGACAAAAAACTGTAGACTGTCCTGTTTATTTATTAGTATCGAATCTCTGTAGAGTAACTCACTTTGGTCCACATCTGCCAGCACACCAACTAGATCATTCTCCCAAACCTTATTCATCGCTCTCACCCTTTCTCTATATAACGTTTCATTGTCGGAAAATCGTTAAATTCTTTTATATTTTTCTGTACTGTCCGCTTTATTTTTCTTCTCATCTGTGGCGGTACAAGATACGTCATCATCCAAACCTCATCACATTTTTCAAGCAAATCCGAATCCAAGGCGTCTGGAACATCCTTCAACTCCAACACATGAAAAGTGTGTTTTGCTGAATTTTCTGTTAATTTATTCTTTGGGTCCCCCACCAAGAAGATTTCCTTTTGATCCGTTATAATAGGTGGTTTTTCATCTGCTCTAGCTGTTGTTGTTGCGGCCACCTCTTGCTGTTGGTGAAGCAACATCGCGTTCAAGTGAGAAATCTCCCCCTTCAACTTTGCCACTTCCTCTTTTAACGCTTCATTCTCCTCGGCAGTTTTCTTGTTGTTTTCCACGGTTTCTCGATGCTGCGCTCGTTCCGTTCCAAGTTCCTGCTGCAGCTTTAATTTCTCAGTCAGCGCTGATTGTTTCTCTTCCTTAGATTGTTGCTTTAACTGAGAGTACTTCTTTTCCCACTCCCCTATTTTCGCACGCAAATCCTTGTTCTTATCCTCGGACTTATTCCATTTTTTCTCCCACTCCGTTATAGAAGGGGAATGGCTATCTACCTTTACAGGGGCAACTTCCTCTTCCTTTTTTTCCTGTCTATCTACAAGACTACTTAACTCATCCACCTCATATTTTTCAAGTAACGCCTCTTCAAACTCTAATGCAAGCTTTTCAAACTTCTCCTCTTCACTTGCATATATGCCACCAAGAATCAGATGGAGCTCTTTTCCTTCTTCATATAACTCTATTAATGCATCTAACGTAATTTCGTCTCCTTTGTCAGCAGGTTCATCTGTATCATCATCGTTTATCGAATAATATGCTTTTATCATTTTTAAATTTCTTGGTTTCAGTGCTTCTGCGATAACCATTGCCCTTGCGTGTTTTATATTTTCCTGATTTATTTGACGGAAGCCTTTAACCTGGATGGACCAATAGTCCACTAGTTCTACCAATTCCCTATCCGGAATCGTACTAAATACCTTTTTCCATGTTTCCCTGCTCAATTACATGACCCCCTCTTATTTCTTGTCGATTCCCTATTTTCTTTGATACTCTATTAAGTAATGACACTTCTAATTTTACATGAAGATGCACGTTTTTGTAAGGTTTCGAAAATTTAAACATAGAACTATCTTCCTAGACAGCTCTTTTTACTTCCTTTAGAAATCGCAAGTAGTATGCTTCATATGACTGGGAGAAGAGCCGCGTAATATATCAGCTTCTTTAACTATGCATTGCAAAAATAAATACAGTCCCCTAGAGAGGTGAACGGTCATGAGTCTTTTAGAAAAAATAAAAGAAATCCCTGCAACACCAGGCGTTTACTTAATGAAAGACTCTGCTGGCCAAGTTATCTATGTCGGAAAATCAAAGCGCCTTCGCCAACGTGTTCAATCCTATTTCAGGGAGTCTTCCACTCACTCAAATAAAGTCCGAAAACTTGTCAAACATATAAGAGATTTAGAAATTATCGAGACTGATACGGAATTTGAAGCCCTACTGCTCGAATGGCAGCTCATCCAAGAAATCCGTCCCCAGTATAACCGGCAAATGAAAACACCAGAGGCCTTCCTCTATCTAACAATCCGGAAGGTCGGAAAGCTCTATCGTCTTCGCCCCTCCACACAACCCTTGCGTGGCGGAGATGGCTGGAGCTTTGGACCATATTCAAGCAGGAAAACAGTCAGCTTTGCGATAAGAGGTTTGAAAGAGGTATACAGACTAGACTGCTCTAACCCAGCTATTAACGGATCTCCCTGCTTAAACTATTCTCTTGGACTATGCCGCGGCATCTGTCTTGGCGGCAACGCAGTGGGCGAATACAACGCGATCGTAGAACAGCTCATCCACTTGCTTAATGGAGAAAGTGCGGAGTTGCTAGAAGACATGCAGCGGGAGATGAACCAGCTTGCGGCCAACTTGGATTTTGAGCGTGCAGCCAGATACCGTAACTGCATTCAATTCTTGCAGGCACTTTTGAAAAAAGAAGATGTGATGGACTTTACCGAAGGAAATCACTTGATGTTGGTAGCGGAAAGATTGGACGAATACAGAGTGAAATGCTTTGTGATCCGTAGGACGGATGTGTTGTTTAGTGAGGTTTATGGCGGTGAACACGGAGTGGATGAGAAGGTAATTTCCGATAAGCTTTCGCGTCAACTGGCAGATATCGGGCCTGCTGCAGAGCGAGGAGTAAGCCGGTTTGAAATTGATAAAGCACAGATTATTTACAGTTATTTACGCAGTGGGAAATGTAAATATAGAATGATCGGTTACGAGGATTTGGAGTCGTTGGAATCGATCGTTACGGAGGTTTTTTCAAAAGACTAATTGGAAAATACACGTTTGCCAACCACTTTTTGCGTGACGTGGTTGGCTTTCTTTTTGATTTTTCAGGTAAACACTAGAGGTTGTGCCAAAACAGGGTGAGTCTGTGCCAAACGAGCAACTCCTCAAATGAGCCTAGTTTTAGCTCGCACTCAACCCCAACTCATACACCAAGAATCGCTCATTCGCATTTTTCTCAAACTCATCGAGCTGGACCTCTAGCTTAAGAGTAAACATCGAATGATTTTCCAAGAAGAACACATAATCGGGAGCAGGATAATAAAGCACAATCTCTATAGGCCGATCATGTTGTTCGATGGAGAAGAGAATATTGCTGACCACTTGCCTGAAAATATCTATCGAAAATGGGTTAAAGAAATAAAACACATTGGCCGTTTTAGGTATTGTATACTCTTCGGCCAAGCATTTCTCAAACATAATCCTCTGTTTTCCCTTCCCTTTATAAGTGGTCAAATTTTTCAAACAAGCCTCGTAAAATGTCTCATTCATTTCAATTCCAGATACCCTAGACCCAAACTGATGAGCTAGGTAAAAATTCAACCTGCCCTTTCCACACCCAAAGTCAACCACGTGATTTTCGGAGTCTACCAAGTATGTTTTAAACAGCCGGTCAAGCGCTTCGTATGGAGTCGGCTCATAGCGATGATAGGTATAAGAGCGGTGAATACCCATCTGTATATCAGTTGTTTCAATGTTAAGTTTCTGATCATAGTTAACTGGAGATCTTGGCATATCCCGTTCCCCTTGTTTTATTTTGTGCTTGTTTCAAATTACTTAATTAGTTGAAAATGCTCCATATAAATATCAGGTTTGAAGTAATGATCCATTTTCTTAACCCATTCTTCAAATAAGTCAGACCCAACAAACCCTTTCATATGGTCTTCAAGGGTTTCCCATTCCACTTGCACCATATATTTTCCTTTTGTCTCCATGCATGTATGTAAAGTGTGGGCAATATAGCCTTTTGATTGGGCGATTGTCTCTTCGGCTACTACCACAAAATCTTTTTCAAATTCCGCTTCCATTCCTTCGTTTATATGAAAAAATGCAACTTCCGTTATCATAATTGTCTCTTCCTCTCACTAGTAAAGTTTCTCCTTTATCATTATGCGTGAAAAACGCTAGAATTAAAAACCAGATGCATAGTCCCTCATCATCTTTTTCACTTTCGAGATTTTTTATTAGCCAAATATTTATTTTATTGTCCACTTTTCATCGATTTATTGTCCAACTTTTACATTTATTAGCCATTCGCCCTCATATAATTGCCATTCGACACAAACATACAACAATCGACAAACACCTAACCTCCCCCACAAATCAACAAAAAAATCCGCCCCTACCCAAACAGGCAGAAGCGGACCTCCCTAAAAAAACTTAATTATTCCCCACCAATTCTGTCTTCACCTTACGCTCACCAGCAACCGCAAGCTCACCCATCGGCTCAGGCTCTACTTCTGCCTCTGGATCTTCCGCCTGTGTCACTCGCTTAATAAAGAAAGACAACACGAGGGCAATCACTGCAATAAACGTTGATACGAAGAAGGCAAAATTGATTCCTTCTAACATCCCTTGCATCATCACTTGCTGCTGCATACCCGCAATTGCTTCATCAGACGGGTTCGCACCCAAAGCAGCCATCGCATCCCCTGACAGATCGCGACCGACACTTTCCGCCCTTGTTGACATTAACGTTACTAACAGCGCCGTTCCAATCGCCACTGACACCTGTTGTAACGTGTTGTTCATGGCCGTACCATGCGGATAAAATCGTGTTGGAAGCTGATTCAATCCGTTTGTGGAAACCGGCATAAACACCATTGACATTCCAAACATTCGTACCGTATATAAAATTAATAATTGCGTGTAGGTCGTTTCGAAGGTCAATTGACTGAAGAAATACGTCGTCACTACGGTTATTGACAAACCGGTAATGGCAAGCGCGCGTCCACCGTATTTATCAAACAACTTCCCTGTGACCGGCGACATCAATGCCATGACAATCGCACCAGGTAACATCAACAACCCAGCATCCAATGGTGAGATTCCTCGAATCGTCTGCACATAAATAGGCAATAAGATCATCCCTGAGAACATCGCCATTGTGATAACCATGGAAATAGCTGATGATAAAGCAAACATCGGGTATCGGTAAATTTGGAAGTTCAGCATCGGCTTTTCTTTTCCAAGCTGACGTAAAATAAACCAAACTAACGACAACGTACCAATTGCAATGGTTCCGTAAACAAGCGGACTATCCCAACCCTTGGATCCAGCAGAACTAAATCCATACAATAATCCACCAAAACCTATACTCGATAAGACAACGGAAAGTTGATCCAAGCGAATTTCCTGCTTTTCTTTTTTATCCTTTAATAGAAAAACACCTAATAGCAGAACGGCTATTGCAATTGGTGACACAAAGTGGAAAAGCATTCTCCAATCATAATGTTCAATTAACCAACCTGATAGTGTTGGCCCAATTGCTGGCGCCCCCATCATAATTAGTCCAAACACTCCCATGGCGGTTCCTCGTTTTTCAATTGGGAAGCTAACTAGCATCACATTCATCAGTAGTGGCATTAAAATGGCCGACCCGGAAGCCTGCATCATTCTGCCTGCTAAAAGAACCCCAAAGACCGGCGCAAAACCGGCCATCACTGTCCCAATGGCAAAGAGACCCATTGCGACAATAAATAGATTTCGCACAGAATACTTTTGAATTAAGAAAGCTGTGGTTGGAATTAATACTCCATTCACCAACATAAAGCCAGTAGTCAGCCATTGAACCGTGGATGGTCCCACTTGAAGCTCTGTCATGATGGACGGCAGGGCAATATTTAATAAGGTATTATTTAAAAAAGCAATAAACGCGCCAATCATTAAAATGGCCAAAATACCATATGGCGGACGATTTATCGTTGTGTTTGGTGTTGCTTGCTGCATCATTTCTCCCCCATTTATACTAACAGTACATTTTTATACTACTATTACATCTACCCCAATTTTATACCATCGGTTCAAATATATCAATCTTGAAAACTTTGCTAATTTGCTATTTGTATAAAGGTTCTATTTCGTGTACTATTATTTTTGTACCACCAGTCTACTTTAGTTAGGTGATAAAATGAAAGATCGCAAACTACATGTTCTCACATGTGCTCATAAACTTTTTATCGAAAAAGGCTTTCAAGCGACTTCCATCCAGGACATTCTGGATGAGAGCGGCATTGCCAAAGGAACCCTATATAATTATTTTTCATCGAAAAACGAACTGTTAATTGCACTGTTTAAAACATTATATAAAAAAATGGAAAAAGAACGGAACGACCTCTTGATTGGACAGGATCCGTCGGACATTCATATTTTCATTAAACAGTTTGAACTTCAAATGGAAACGAATCGGGCAAATAAATTAATTTCCCTATTTGAAGAAGTCATCTTCATCAATGATACGGAGTTAAAGGATTTCATCCATAAAACTCAGCTAAGGATGCTGAGATGGGTGCACCACCGTTTCTTGGAGATATTCGGAGCAGAAAAACAAGAATACCTCTGGGATTGTGCCATTATGTATCTTGGAATACTGAACCATGGCATCAGATACTACACGATGACCCATGATAAGAAACTGGACATCCATAGAGTTGTGCAATATAGTGTCAATCGCTTGGTGAAGATAGTGGAGGATGTAGCGGAGTCAGGTGAAGTGTTGGTGGATGCAGCCTCGATGGCACGCTGGGTGCCGAATGAAGGGGATAAGGAATTATCGCTTCCTCACGCTATCGCCCATACAGTAACGGAATTGAAAAAAAGTCTTTCAGGTGAGCCTGATTATGAGGGGAAGGCAGAACTTTTGGACTTTATTCAAGCGGAGTTATGCGGGAAAGACCGCACTGCTCCTAGACGTTTCCTGGTGGAGAGTGCAATGGATAGTTTAAGCAGGGACGAAACCTTTGCAGCTAGTAGAGAAGAGGAATGGTTAAAGCTTCAAGAACTTGTGGAAAGGTCCATTAAATCGGCTGACGGTGACTGTTCTTAGGGCAGGATGCTTTCATAGTTGTAAGATGGTATAAACAAGCGGGAGTTCGGTTTATCACTCCGAACTCCCGCTTGTTCTTCTATAGCTCCTGCGCTACAACATACTTCCTCAACGTCTGTTGCAACGTCCCATGCGTTTCAGCATACTGATGGAATGTCACTCCCATGCTGACCATTTTCCTAACAAGTTCTGCACGCAAGCCAGTGATGACCGCTTTGCACCCCATCATTGAAATCCCAGTCATTATATCCTCAAATACGGCAATGACATCTTGATCCATTGTGGTGACACCAGAGAGGTCTAACACAAGTGTCTGCAATTTCAAGTTGGAGATCTCCATGAGCGCCTTCTCTTCAATAATCCGAATTCGATAGTCATCCACATTTCCAATCAGAGGCAACACAGCAACCGTTGCACTAATTGGAATAATCGGTACAGATAAATGTTCTACTAATTTCCTTTGTGAACTGATCAGCTCATCCTTATAATGAGAATAACTCAAGAAAAAGCTATTTAAAAAATAATCTATATTATTATTGATTTTCTTCTCCATTTCAAAGAAGTCTTCTTGCGTAAGATATTCTCCTCTTTCATCAATAAATCTACTTATGAATTTCCATAGAGTTCTTCTGATTGCCTGAACCCATTCTAGCTTGAATGATAAAGTAAGGGAGTGTGAATGCTTCGCCCATGCAATTCCTTCTTGTTCTGCGAAGGCAATAACTTCCGTCTCTTTCTGCTCTACCACCCGTTGAATCAAGGTTTGCGCATTTTTAAGCAGATCAATATTTCCTTTTTGCAAAATATCATTAATTTTCGACGCGACATTCACAGCCTCTGACAGCAAAGTAGCCTCAAACTCATCCTTATGGTCCTTTAGAAAACTGGTAACTTCTCCATTGCTGACAAATTTCACAGTCATTTAATGATCTCCTTTATAGATATTTATTACTTCCTATTTCTATAAAGAAAAACGTAATCCTTTTTTATTCGACAAAAAAATAGAGGAGTACGGCATGCTCCCGACTCCCATTCATATCATCGTTTTGCTTTTCTCACACTTTGATACAATTCCGCGATAGAACACTGTTCCATACTCCGTCTAAGATCTTAACCGGGAAGAAGAAAGTAAACAAAAAGAGCAATCAGCCATATTAGCCAATCCCTCTTTTCCACTAAATTTATTTACTCATATAAGTAAGGGTTTCTTTTATCCCCTTTTCATATGAAGTCCCTTCCATTTTCCCAAGAAACTTTTCTAATTTTCCCCCTGAAAGAATGGTAGGCTCGGCGTTGATATACTGCATCTCCACCGCCTCACGCATTCCCTTCCCGGCAACCAGGGCATAAAGAGCAAACATCGGTTTTGTAATGTAGGAAAGTTGCTTATCATTTCCTAGCTGTTCTTTTACCATTTTTTCAAACTCGCGCCCCGTAATGGTCGACACGGCTGGAATATTCCAACTTTGCCCATAGGCAACATCTCTTGAAGCTAATTCCACCATAACCCAAGCTCCATCTTTTGTATAAATAAATTCCCTTTCAATATCGCTCGGTCCAACAAAACCTCCCTTTCTTTTTTTCAGTAGTTGATCCAGAGTAAAGTGCATGTAGGTATTAGTAGCATTCGGACCATAAAAGTCAGGAAAGTGGCAAATCAAAGTCGGAATGGAAGACTGGTGAATCGTCTCCCCCATTACCTTTCGAAGCTTCCCTTTTTTGGTATGAGGTTTTTTCTCCATATTTTCGGTAAGTCTGTTACCAACACTTTTTCCATACGCATAAATATTATCTACCATGGCTAGTTTTGCACCATTCTCTTCCGCCGCATGGATGATATTTTGGGTAATTGGCAATAGCTTATCCTTCCACTCTTCATAAGGGAGATTCATTGCATGGAAAATGACATCAACACCTTTAGCAGCAAAGATCAACTCCTCTTTACTTTCTGCATCTCCAGCTACAAGTGTCACTTTTTCTTCTCCCGCAAATAACTCCTCGAGTTTCTCTCTACCTCTCGCTAAAGCTACCACATCCACCCCACGACTAACTAGTTCCATCACTAATGCATACCCCATCCCACCTGAAGCACCTATCACCATTGCTTTTTTCATAAAAATATACCCCCTTATTCTTTTTAACCACCGGTCAATAAATGGTAAAAAATTTTATCCTAAAGATGGTAGGATAAAATTTACATGTGATTCTGCTAATCCTTTCACTTCATCATAGTCAGCATCACACCGGCAATAGTGACTAACGAAACCGTGCAAGGAAAGAAAGATCGACCATGCTTGCTGGATGCTGATAGATTGATTGCTAAGTTCTATAATTGCCTCTGCAAACTTTTCATAAGATTCATTCGGACCTTTATTAACGTAACTTTTAACTTCTTCATCTGAGAGCAAAAACATCATCTCATATTGGCTCTTATGTGTAAGGCCAAAACGGATGAATTCGAGCAGAACTTGTGTTAACTTTGTTTTGTGATCAAGGTCCTGCAACATCACATTATCCAGCCATTGATCCAACTCTTTAAAATCCATTTCAATCATGGCATAAAAAAGTTCCGCTTTATTTTTAAAATGATAATAAATAGCTCCATGACTATAGCCTAACTCTGCAGCTATCTGCCGCATTGAAACCTGTTGATAACCCTTCTTGCGAAACAACTCCCGCGCTGCATTCATTACCATCATCTGTGTTAATTCATTTGTTACCGCTTTTCTAGGTGTCATTTCCTTACTCATCCTTTTTTATTGACCACTGTTTAATAAAAATATAAACCTTTGGAAATACTGTTGTCAACTAAAAAATTGGAAACATGTTCCTCAATCTGTCACAATAATAGTGGAACTAACTTATCTAATAAACGTACAATTATCAAACAAACCTTCTAAAGGAGACACACAATAAATGGAGCAAGCTTCGAATTCTAATTTTAAAAAATTTACTGCCCTTATCCTGTCAACCAAGATCCCAAAACTCGCACTAACACTGGGATTAATAGGTAGTCTATTTACCACACTTGTTGGACTAACCATACCATTACTTACCCAGCAACTAGTTGACGGCTTTTCGATGGAATCACTTAGTGTGGGACTTATTGTGGCAATTGCTGTCGTCTTTATTTTACAAGCTGTGATTGACGGACTATCCACCTATTCCCTCGCTTATGTAGGCCAAAGCATCGTTGCCGGCCTTCGCGAGAAAATGTGGTTCAAACTGATTCGCTTGCCTGTCAGTTATTTTGACAAAAAAACAAGTGGCGAATCGGTCAGCCGTGTGGTTAACGACACTGGGATTGTGAAAGATTTGATCTCCCAGCATTTCCCGCAGTTCATCACTGGAATAATCACCATTATCGGTGCTGTCATCATCCTATTCATTATGGATTGGAAAATGACCTTGCTGATGCTGATATCTGTTCCAGTAACGACATTGGTCATGATTCCGCTTGGTACGAAAATGGCGAAAATCTCACGCGGCATGCAAGATGAAACGGCCAATTTTACCGGCAGTGTTCAGCAGACATTAAGTGAGATTCGTCTCATGAAAGCCTCCAATGCGGAAGCGGTGGAAGAGATTAAAGGGAAGTCCGGCATTCGCACGCTACTCACTTTTGGTCTTAGAGAAGCTCGTATTTTTGCTATAATCGGACCGCTTATGTATATGGTCGTCATGCTTGTGATTGTGGTGATTATCGGTTATGGCGGAATTCGGGTAGCAGAAGGCACTATGACAACCGGGGAACTCGTTGCTTTCCTGCTCTACCTGTTCCAGATTATTTTTCCGATTACATCTTTTACGATGTTTTTTACACAGCTACAGAAGGCTAAAGGCGCGACGGAAAGAATTATTGATATTCTAGAAATTGAGGACGAACCCGGACAGAAAGGATTGGCTGCGGATATTACCAATCAACCTGTATTCGTAAAAAGTGTGTCCTTTGGATACAACGAGGATGAGCCAATCTTGCGCAATGTTTCCTTTGATGTAGAACCTGGCATGATGGTGGCCTTCGCAGGACCAAGCGGGGGTGGTAAAAGCACACTTTTCGGTCTGATTGAACGCTTCTATGAGCCAACAGACGGGGAAATTTACGTCGGAGAGTTGCCTATCAGCTCCTTATCCATGAAAGCGTGGCGCCAGCAGATTGGCTATGTTTCCCAAGACAGCCCGATGATGGCTGGAACCATCCGAGATAATTTGACATATGGGTTGGAAAATAAAGAGGAGCTCACTGACGACCGCTTATGGGATGTGGCGAAGATGGCATATGCCGACCAGTTCATTCAAGAGTTCCCAAAAGGACTCGATACCGAAGTTGGCGAACGTGGAGTTATGCTATCTGGCGGACAACGCCAACGAATCGCAATTGCCCGTGCCTTTTTGCGCGACCCTAAGATTTTAATGATGGACGAAGCAACGGCTAGTCTTGACAGTCAGTCAGAAGGAATTGTGCAGCAGGCGTTAACAAGGCTGATGGAAGGCCGAACGACATTTGTAATTGCCCATCGTCTGTCTACCATTGTGAATGCGGATAAGATTATTTTTATCGAAAAGGGTGAGATTACCGGAATGGGGACTCATCAGGAGTTGGTGGAGTCACATAAATTGTATCGCGAGTTTGCGGAGCAGCAGCTGACATAGGTTGGAGAGTAGAGTAGAAAAAAGGTCAAGGATGTGGAGTCCTTGACCTTTTGTTATTGGAAGATATGCTCTAGTTCAAGATGAAACCCATTCAAAAGCTTTGAGGTAATTATGCCTTGGTCTGTTTTTATTGCGTGTTGTTCATATACGTCATCTTCGGTAAGGACGTAAATTGTGATGGAATTAAGCATTGGATTCACAATCCAATATTCTTTGACCCCGTATTTCATGTATATATTTAGCTTTGTAATAAGATCATGTGACTGGTTGGACGGACTGAGAATTTCAACAATCATATCGGGTACGCCAACATATTTTGTATCCGTGAATCCACTTGTATCACCCATTACCGCCAGGTCTGGAATGACTATTTTAGTCCTTCCATTCCCTCTTTGGAAAGTTCAATATCATAGAGAGCAGCAAACACTTCATACTTGTCAGCCTTCCCGGTGAGGTAATTACTCAACTTCACTAATAGCCGACCTGAGATTCGTTGGTGTTTGGTTGACGGTGAAGGAGACATGAAGATAGATTCCATCTATATACTCATACAAATGGTCACTTGATTCGCGGATTTCATAATATTTTTCTAAGGAGGTAAATGACTCTTTTGATAGTGACATGAGATCACCTCTGTTTATCATTTTATGGTTATTATATCATCTTGGAAAAGGCTTTAACGAAATGCTTTCAGCTTAGTTTAAGTAAAGGGTGCTATTTGGGTATTGAGACCGCCTCTCTACTACCGTTTTCTTTGTTCCCATGGCAGTACGGGCGGTGAGACCGCCTCTCTACTACCGTTTTCCCTGTTCCCATTGTATTTCGAGCGGTGAGACCGCCTCTCTACTACCGTTTTCGTTGTTCCCATTGCATTTCGGGCCGAGAGACCGCCTCTCTACTACCGTTTTCCTTGTTCCCATTGCATTTCGGGCGGAGAGAACGCCTCTCTACTACCGTTTTAACTGTTCCCATGGCAGTTCGGGCCGAGAGACCGCTTCTCTACTACCGTTTTCCCTGTTCCCATGGCATTTCGGGCGGAGAGAACGCCTCTCTACTACCGTTTTCCCTGTTCCCATGGCAGTTCGGGCGGAGAGACCGCTTCTCTACTACCGTTTTCCCTGTTCCCATGGCATTTCGGGCGGAGAGAACGCCTCTCTACTACCGTTTTCTTTGTTCTCATTGCATTTAGGGCGGAGAGAACGCCTCTCTACTACCGTTTTTCCTGTTCCCATGGCATTTCGGGCGGAGAGATCGCCTCTCTACTACCGTTTTCCCTGTTCCCATGGCAGTTCGGGCGGAGAGACCGCCTCTCTACTACCGTTTTCCCTGTTCCCATGGCATTTCGGGCGGAGAGAACGCCTCTCTACTACCGTTTTCCCTGTTCCCATGGCAGTTCGGGCGGAGAGACCGCCTCTCTACTACCGTTTTCCCTGTTCCCATGGCATTTCGGGCGGAGAGAACGCCTCTCTACTACCGTTTTCTTTGTTCTCATTGCATTTAGGGCGGAGAGAACGCCTCTCTACTACCGTTTTTCCTGTTCCCATGGCATTTCGGGCGGAGAGATCGCCTCTCTACTACCGTTTTCCCTGTTCCCATGGCAGTTCGGGCGGAGAGACCGCTTCTCTACTACCGTTTTCCCTGTTCCCATTGCATTTCGGGCGGAGAGAACGCCTCTCTACTACCGTTTTTCCTGTTCCCATGGCAGTTCGGGCGCAGAGACCGCCTCGCTACTACCGTTTTTCCTGTTTCAATCAAAATTCGAGCACTGATATGGGAATTTTCAACACACCAACCTGATTTACGAATAAGTTCGTGCGGAAATCAACCAAGTTCGTGCCTAAACCAAAATCACCCTAAGTCCCACAATACGTCCGATACCCAGCCGCCACACTCGCACCAGGCGCCACACAATAATCTTCCTGTTCAACGGAATACGCATACGGATCACGCAACACCTTCACCAAATTCTCCATCACACCATAATTCCCATGCTCGACAGCCGCTTCCAATGCTGCTTCGACCCGGTGGTTTCGCGCAATAACAGCAGGATTACTCTTCTGCATCAACTCCCGCACCGCTTCCTCACTTTCAGACTGTCTTCCCAATCGCTCCTGCCACAACGAATGCCACTCACTAAAAGCTGGCTTTTCTACCAAATCCAACTCTCCCAACGTCAACTCACGAAACGTATTCGTAAAATCCGCCTTGCTTTCCTTCATCACATCAAGCAGCCCCTGCACCAATGCCTCATCCCCAGGTTCTTCATCAAACAACCCAAGTTTCGCACGCATCCCTGCAAGCCAATGCCCCTTATACAAATCAGAAAACGTATATAGCTCCTCTTGCGCCAACTCCACTGCACGCTTTTGATCCTCATTAAACAACGGCAACAATGCTTCTGCAAAACGCGCCAAATTCCAGCCACCAATCCGAGGCTGGTTTTCATACGAATACCGCCCCTGTACATCAATGGAACTAAACACGGTCGTGGGGTCATACACATCCATAAATGCACATGGGCCATAGTCAATAGTTTCCCCGCTGATCGTCATATTGTCTGTGTTCATCACACCGTGGATAAAACCGACCAACTGCCACTTCGCAAGCAGCTCCGCCTGTTGCTCCATCACTTTTCTAAAAAACCCCAGATAATCACCAGCTTCTAACTCAGGGTAGTGACGTTTCATGGCATAGTCAGCCAACGCATGCAATTTTTCCATGTCTCCCCACTGAGTAGCAAACTGAAATGTACCAAAACGTAAGTGACTCGATGCAACGCGGGTCATGACTGCTCCAGGCAACAAACCTTCCCGCAACACCTCTTCCCCAGTTTTCACCACAGCCAAGCTTCGTGTTGTTGGGATCCCCAAGCCGTGCATCGCTTCACTTATAATATACTCACGCAGCATCGGTCCCAAAGTTGCACGACCATCGCCGCCTCGGGAATAGGGAGTCCGCCCTGAACCCTTCAACTGAATATCAAAGCGCTCGCCAGCAGGAGTAATCTGTTCCCCCACCAACAAGGCGCGGCCATCTCCAAGCATGGTAAAATTGCCAAACTGGTGGCCTGCATATGCTTGGGCAATCCCTGAACCACCTTCTGGAACGGTGTTGCCAGCAAAAACGCTTAAACCATCCGACCCCTTTAATGCGTCGATACTAAGTCCAAGTTCTTCTGCCACAGATTCATTCAGAACAATTAACTTAGGCGATTCCACAGGATTTGGCTTTATCTCAGAAAAAAACAATTCAGGCAAAGATTCATAACTATTATTAAAATTCCAACCTATTTCTTTAGAACTGCTCATCATATCCCCTTCTTATCGTCTGTCTTGTCGTTACTTCTATTATACCCTCTTATTCAGCGTTTTTAATTAAGAAAGCTCACCCAAAAAACAGTTCACATTTTCGCACAGAGGAAAATAATGCTAAAATATTCTCAACTACGATCATTTGAAGGAGAAACACAATGAACAAAACCTGCAAAGATACACGTGTCGTTCGAACCAGCCGAGTGTTTCCAAACGACATTAACAACCATAATACCTTGTTCGGTGGAAAATTGTTATCGGATGTGGACATGCTTGCCTCTATTTCTGCTGCCCGCATGTGCCGTTGTGAATGTGTAACAGCCTCCATGGACTCGGTTGATTTTCTATCACCAATCCGACAGACAGATGCCGTTATTTTTGAATCGTTTGTCACTTGGACAGGGAATTCTTCCATGGAAGTCTTTGTGAAAGTGACAGCAGAGGATTTAACAAAAGGCACCAAGAACATTGCAGCGACAGCCTTTTTAACGTTTGTGGCACTAGATGATCAAGGAAAGCCTGCATCTGTTCCTTCCATCACACCAGAAACCGAAGAAGAGAGATATTTAAATAAAACAGGTGAGGAACGGGCACAAGCAAGACGCAACAGAAGGGCCGAATCCAAAGCACTTGCCTCCAAGCTGACAAGTGGGTTCTCAGAATAAAGAAAAGAGAGTGCCGCTATATCCAGCACTCTCCTCTATTCCGCCCCATTTACCGCAAGCTTCACTTCCGCAACACCAGCGTGTTGCTTTTCCAATGTAATCCTTGCAACCGTTCCTTTATTCAACTCACTCTCATAAACAAGAGAGCCATTATGATTTTTAATGATTTTATTTGTAACAAGCAGGCCTAAGCCTGTGCCTTTTTCTTTTGTTGTAAAAAAAGGTTTTCCCAATTCCTTAATCTTTTCAGGAGAGATTCCGACGCCTTGATCTTCAAATTCTACATAGACTGATTCAGCTGATTCTTTTAAGCGGATGGTTACCTCTCCGCCGCGCGGCATCGCTTCAAAGGCATTTTTCAAAAGGTTGATGAACACTTGTTTCATTTCGCTTTCCACACAGTCATGCATCAGTGATTCTGCTACTTCCAGCTTGATTCCTATATTGAGGAACAATGCCTGTGAGTCCAACAAAAATACTACATTCTTTAAAACCTTTACCATGTCCACACTTTCCAAGGATTTTGCTTGTGGTTTGGCAAGAACCAGCATTTCATTAGAAATCAGTTCAATCCGTTCCAACTCACTTGCCATTATTTCATAATATTGAGGGTTCACTCCATTTTGTATATTGATTAACTGCAGGAATCCTTTTAAGGAAGTGAGCGGATTTCTTATTTCATGAGCAACCCCAGCTGCCAACTGCCCCACTGCTGTTAACTTTTCTGAATTAACAAGTGCCTCTTCCGATTCCCGGCGCTCCGAAACATCTCTACTTGTGCTAATAATCTGCTTAAGTTTCCCGCATTCATCAAAGACTGGTTTGGAAACTGTTTCAAGCCAAACTGCTCTGCCATCCTTTGTTAAAACACGGAACTCTTTGCTTAATGATGTTTGGACACGGTTCATTTCTTCATTAAAACTTTGTACAGTTTCTAAATCTTCGGATACAATGAACTGGGTGAAATCTGCTCCGATAATATCTTTTTGACTGTAACCAAGAATATCCGTCACTGCAGGATTGATGTATTGCACCGTTCCATTCGGTGACGATAGCGTAATGATGTCTTTCGCATGTTCTGAAATGAGCTGATACATATTTTCAAATTCCTGTTTCCGTAAAAAAGTAAAGGCGGTCACCGCATGCTTACTCATCAAAATGGACAGACGTATATCCATTTCCGTCGGATTATAGGCATAACGATGATAGATAGCAAATGTTCCATATATTTTCTCTCGATAATAGATAGGGAGGGACCAGACAGCACGTACTCCAGACAAGTCAGTAAGTTCCAAAAAGGGTTCCCATACAGGATCTGTATGCATATCCTCGCAAACGACAATGCGCTTTTCATTTGCTGCTATCCCGCATCCACCCACGCCAAGCGGAAGGTTTTTAGCTTTCTCCACGAAACACGCCGGAAACCCATCGTAACCCGGTCCAGGACTCAAGGTTTTTGTCACATCATCAAAAATCATCGTCGTCACAATGGCGTCTTCCGAAAGCATCTCTTGCAACTCTACCACCAAACGAGATAATATCTTCTCTACGGTATCATCATGTTCAAAAGGATTTTTATGTAAAAGTTCATTCAGCATGGTATGCCCCTCAATGTTCCGCTTGTATTTTCCTACTATTCTAATAATAACTTTATCATATTAAAGTGCTTTTGGCTTTTATTTTCCACAAGTCGGGGTATACAAAGTTCCAAAAAGTCTAAATTACATCCTGAAAAGTCAATAATAACGCTTGAAATCCTCTTCTAAGTATTTTTTATAAAGAAAAACAAAAAAACCCAAAGCTAAATTACCTTGGGTGGAGCACTAAGTGAATTAATTTGTCAAACTCTCATCATTCATTACTTCTACTCTTTTTAAGAAACCTATAATTCCTCGAACCAAAAACAAGGTGAAATTGACACTTCCAAATGTATGGAAAGCAGACCATTTTTTCCATTCAAATAATCTTGAGTTTTTTTCTAGCCACCATTGACATAAACTCATGGGAACACTAAAGATTAAACTTTTTAGTATTAAGGTTGTCCATTTATCATGGTAAGAAATTCTTACCCAAATGACACTTAATATAGGAAAGAACAATAAATCATAAATAATATTTGTACTAAAAATTTTCGAAAAAGGTCTTACAGGATAAGCAATTTTTTTCGTTCCTACAACATAAGAATCGAGTAGAATCGATATAACTCCCTTTAGGAAAAAAATCAATAAATTCTCTCTCATTTTTGAACCTTTAAATACAAATGGTAAGGAGACCATACACAGTATATTTAATAGGTTTAACAACCTTCTCTCCATTGGGACACCCTTTCATCAAGAATGATAATTTTTATACTTTTACAATTCCCATCAAGTTAGATATTATCCAATGCCAAGGTACATCTAAATTAAGAAATTAAAACCATTGCAAAGATATCGCAAATAGATATTGTGCTAAATAATAGGGAATCATCACCAGATAGTTTCGATAGCTTATCTTCCCGACAAATTTATCCCAAGCTAGAATGGCATCGGAAAAGAAAAATAAGATTGCTCCAGCTATAATAAACGGCTGTTGACTATAGAATGCCGCCCAAACCATGGCCGTGATAATCGCTACATACGCAGTGACTGCTAGAAAAAGATAGATACCTCCAGAATTTACAACTCCTTTTGAAAGTTTCAAAAGATAGAGAACAGCGACAAAAAATAGTGCTCCAGAAATCCATGTATTTACCTCACCACCGCCAGGCACATACCAAAAAGCCACAACATAGCATACATGCCCGACCAAAAAAGAAACTAACCCATATACAAAACGATCCTTAGGAAGCATCAGAAAAATATCACCTAATATAGAAAATACTAACCCTGCTAGAATCCACCAGCCATATGCAAAAGATACATTCCCTAATCCCAATATCGCGATAAATATAATGATCACCATGGTGCCTGGCTTTAACATATACGTCCATGATTTATGATGTTTTTCTACCGCAAACAGATAAAAAACACCAAGAAGCACGGTAAGGAATGAGAGGGATAACAACAATTCAATAGCCTCCTTCGCACTTTTATTTACTCTACATTTTAAGCCACAACCAAAACTCGTGAAAGTCTTTTTCTAAATAAAGAAGGGTTCCCACGCTAAAGCGAAAGAACCCTCCTACCCCTTATTCTCCTATCTGCTTCAACGACTTCTCCACAAAAGCATACGCATAACTCTCCGACACTCTTTCCGCATTAAAATAGAATGCATACACATCTTCATCGACTCGGAAACTTATTCTGAACGTATCGGGAATTGATTTTTTCAGATGATTATAGTAAACCGTTTTACCAGCGATACGCTTCTCTTCACCAATAAGGTTGTAATTAATCCTGTCAATATGAGTAGTTTCCCCATTCAAAATGTTCAGCCCCACCATATGCTTATCATTCACCAGAAACTCCCCATAAATCAGGTCAGTTGAAGGCGATAACTTTAACTCACTAAGTTCCTCTGACGTCTCTTCCTCTTCACCTGCTTCAAGAGTACTATACACAAATGCTGCCACTACCGGATCGCCGATAAACTCCTCATCATCCAAAGTATAGCCATCATTTATGATAAATGCAGTCTGTAAAGGAACATCAGCATGAAACGGTATATGAACCTCTGTCCCAAATTTAGCAGAGGCAGCTTTTTCTAAATTAGTATACGGAGTCACCCCTCCATTTACAGCTTCTACAACAGTGTCATTCTCCTTATCCACCGTCAAACTCTTTTCCGTATCATCTGAGAAAATCAACTCTGTCGCAAGAAAGTACCCACCAATCACCAACAAAAACCCAGCCATCATAAATGAAACAACCGGCCTCATATCCCATCTCCTTTGTTGTCTTTTCTCCTTATGCCTAACTGACTCCATTACTCGTTCATGGATTTCCTTTTTTCCTTCCTCATCCATCCTGATCGCTTGATATCCCTTCAATGTTTGATCCAAGCGACTCTCATCTTTTTCATGCGTCATGGTTATAGCCCTCCTTTAGCATTTGTTTCTTCAAGGCTTCCAACGCTCTGTGCAAAGTGGTCTTCACCTTGCCTTCACTCCAACCAAGGATTTCTGCAGTTTCCCGCACCGTCAAATCCTTTATTTTTCGTAAAATAATGACCTCCCGATATGACCTTTTCAATTGTTGCAAGGCACGATACAGATACGCCTCATATTCTCCTTGCTGCGCCACCTGTTCTGGTAGATATTCCGTTGTTGAAAGCACGGCAGTTGCGGCAAAAGAATCCACCACAAAACGAAAAGGCTTCCTCTTCCGAAATTCATCAATTGTCGCATTCCGGGCAATCCGGTACAGCCAATTCCTTTCACTTGTCTCCCCTTTATAACGATCTAATGCTTGATAAGCCTTGATATACGTATCATGTGTCAAGTCCTTCGCCATCTCTGGATCACCGGTCATCATCAGAACATAACGGAAAACCTCATCACTATAACGCTCATACCAATCATCGAGCTTTCGAATTGACCATTCTCCCTCCATTTATGTCACCTATCTCTCTATAGCTATCGCAAATTTGCTTACTTTAAGGACGTGAGGATTGTTCATTGGTTACAGTTTTTCATAATAAAAAATTCCATCTGCAACTCTAGTTTACACTAGAAAGCAAATGGAACCTTTTTTTCATTTAAAGTTAAGTAGCTTTGCAAGTTCGACTATATCCTCTTTCAACTGCTCTGCTTCTTTGTCTGTCATGTCCTTAAATTGAAAGGGTGGGGAAAAAGTGTACACAAAATTTTCAGTTACTACTAAAAGTGTCACTCCTCCATATTCTTGATTCGAAACAGTCAGTACAGCACGGTGATCTCCAACTAGAATTTCTATAGATTCATAGGAGGCTGAGGGGAATTTCTTGAGTGGTAATAACATTTCCATCCTTTGATCGATAGAATACTCATCATTTTCATAAGTAGTAATATGAAGTAATTCAGGAGAGCCAATACCAAGTTGGTAATAGTAAGCTGCATAGATACCTCCCTCCGAAATTAATGGCTCACCGACTATAGCATCAATATATTTATCTGCATTAATGGGAAACACATGATAAATCGAATCCATAATGATGCCATTAGCATCGGAATTCTTCTCAGTATTTGGAGCTGCTTGATAAAGACTATCCTCTTCCATAGCCACTTCCTGTGTTTCAATTACGATAATCGGAATACTTATCATCAATAACAATGTTGCAACAGCTATAAGAAACTTTGATGCAACCTGCCTTTTTTTGATAGTTCTTATATTGCCCCCAATTCGCTCTCCTACCAAACCGGCACGCTCCTGATTCCACTCCAAATCATGCTCCAACCTCTTCAGTGATTGCTCCAAACGGGAATCACCCTCTGACCTGCTTCTCATCATTATTTACCTCCCTCTTCATTTTCTCCTCCAAGGTCTGCATCGCCCGAAACAGAGTTGACTTCACTTTACTTTCTGACCAATCCAGGATGTGAGCTGTTTCCAAAATGGAAAAGCCTTTAATTTTTCGAAGGATAATCACCTGTTTATAGTTATCCTTTAGATTGTTCAGTGCGTCATAAAGTTCACGTGAATTCTCTTTAAGGATGACAATGTCCTCCGATGAAACGGTTTGCTCTTTTTGGAAAACTTGATGGAATAACCTTATCGGTTTCATCTTCCGGAGGTGATCAAGTGTGGTATTGTGAGCGATCCTAAAGAGCCAAGTCTTCGGTGAAGAATCCCTTTTATATGTATGATGATGCTTATATGCTCTTAAAAAAGTCTCTTGCGTCAAATCCTCTGCCTGCTGACTGTCTTTGACCATGAGAATAATATACTTGAAAATAGTCTGATGGTATTGGCTATACCACGCCTCTATCTCATTTTCTTTATAGAATGACACCTGGTTCCCCCCTCAATTTTTATGACACTGTATAGACGGACGAACTTCAAAAAAGTTTTAAAAAAGAAAAAAAATCAGAGAATGATTCCTCGAAGGTTTACCAGAAGGCATAATTACCATTTCCCCCACGGTTAAACTTTTACTAGATAAATCGTCATATATCCTTTCAAGGATCTCCGTAAAAAACACGAAAGAAGGCTTACCAAGGTTAAGTCCCGGTGACATTTTTGCAACGAATTCCTTGTTTTGTTAGATGATGCTTGTTTCCAAACTTTTTGACGGTGCTATTTCAACCCATCTCATTCTCTCTCCATTGCCCTCATCAGAGATGACGTGGAACCCTACTGTCTCTGTCCAAAACCTCAACGCTTCATCTTTATTATTTACATAGAGCATGACTTGACCGAGCTTAATCCATGCATTCATATCCAAAAAAACCTTCCAATTAATCCGCGTTTTATGTAAACTTATAATTATTGAAAGTTTACATAATAGGAGGAACCTCAATTGACAACAAAAAACGAAAGATTAAGATGGCTAATACTATGCGCTATGTTCGCCGCGATTACAGCGGTGCTCGCACAAATGGAAATTCCTTTACCGCTCGTGCCTATCAGCGGGCAAACACTTGCGGTCGGACTTGCTGCAACCATCCTTGGAAGTAGATACGGGGCTATGTCAATGGTGTGTTACGTCCTGCTTGGAGCAGTTGGCTTACCGGTGTTTGCTGAAATGAAAGGTGGGGCTGCTGTACTTATTGGTCCTACAGGAGGTTACATCTTCGGCTTTATCCTAGCTGCATTTTTCACTGGTTACATATTAGAAAAAACATCTTTCACATTAAAATGGGCCATGCTCGCCAACACGGTGGGGATGATTATTACGCTGGTGATGGGAACGATTCAGTTAAAGATTGTGATGGACATGACATGGGCAAATGCGTTGAAGTTCGGGGTTTATCCTTTTATTGTCGTGGGTTTGATTAAAGCATTCTTAGCAAGTTGGATTGGCATTACAGTAAGAAGACGTCTGAAGCAGGCTAACCTTTTGCAGGGAAATGGGGATGTAGCTGCGTGATACTCTGATGTATAATAAAAAAGAGAGAAGTGCGCCAACACCTCTCTCAACGATTTATCTAAGTGTGAAAGCCACCTTTTTCTTTTACCTAAGCAGAAGGTGGTTTTCTTTTGCCCAACTTCCTTGCGTTATCACTACCTCACCACCATCTTCCTACGATCCGTCCCCGTAAAAGCAAGTCCTAACCATAAACCAACTCCAACCAAGAAGAAAATCATAAAGGAGCTAATTGCAATATACATCTTTCCGGTTGCAAACCCTGTTGTAAAAGCAACAAATAAACTGAATGCGACCAACCCGACTGCCACTGCATATAAAATGGCACGAACCCTATTCATTGCATATTTCTTACTGCTTTCTCTCGTTAATCCGCTATACGTAATGATGGCAATCCCAAACACAACAAAAATCGCTGTCCCTGTCACAGCTTCCAATTCCATATCCATAAAATACAACATGGAAGATGTTAATACACCGAACAAAATCAACAATATCCCTGTAATCAACCCAGCCGCGGAGATTCGCGCTGTCATGGAAGAGTACACCGCCTGCTTCGCTTTGTCCTGCCCTACTTCCCGCATATCATCGACCAGTCCGCTAAGGTCGCCCATGGAACTAACTGCTTCCTTGAATGCGGCTGACTCATCCATTCCTTCCTTCTTGTAGTCTGCGATTTTCTCTTTTAGATTGGTTGCTAGCTCTTCTTTAAGATCAAATAATTGCTGACTTTCACCAACACCGGAGAAAAGCCCATCCACATACGCCTGGACTTTTTTGTCCACATTATTTCTCATCATTCTCCATTCCTCCCTCTATCAAGTCATTAAGTATCTCTTTAGCAATCTTCCATTCTTTCTTGTACTGATTGTAGCGCGCCGTACCATCTTCCGTTATTCTGTAATATTTCCGACGGCCACCCTGGGTTTCATCTCCCCAATAAGAAGCGATAGATCCTTCCTTCTCGAGGCGACGAAAAGCTGTGTAAAGCGTTGCCTCTTTCAACTCATATTGATTTTTACTTAGTTCCATAATGGACTTAAAAATCTGATACCCATAACTATCTCCTTGCCGAAGCACATTTAGAATAATGGTATCTGTATGCCCCCGTATCAAATCAGTCGATATTTTAGTTTCCACATTTTCTCACCTCCTGGTTATAATTTACAACACATTAC
Source organism: Bacillus sp. CHD6a (assembly GCF_001293645.1). GTDB lineage: Bacteria > Bacillota > Bacilli > Bacillales > Bacillaceae_I > Sutcliffiella_A. The sequence goes on along the minus strand of NZ_LBMD01000002.1, from coordinate 231,162 downwards.
TTTGTCTGTCAAAGTAATTTCTTCAACAAAGTACTTGATTGATGTGCAAAATTTCATACAAAATACTTTCCGTATTGGCTTTTTTAGCTACTTACAATGAAACTATTTATTTTTTTCCAAACCCAAACAGTGGGTGCTTCGTCTAAAATGGAGAAAGGAGGGTTGTCAACATGAACGAACTAGAACACAAGGCAGTTTCTAAAGTGTTTGCTACAGATAAGGAACAGCTTATCCATGAATTAATGAATGAGAACGGGGACGCGGTACTCCATCTTGTTTTTACATATGTTAAGAACCAGACGATAGCAGAGGATTTAACGCAAGAGATTTTCATCAAGTGCTATGAGAAGCTTGACCAATTCAAGCACCAGTCTTCCATAAAGACTTGGCTCTACCGAATTGCCAGCAACCATTGTAAAGACTATCTAAGGAGTTGGCATTATCGAAAGCTAATTCTCAATGAAAAACTATTGGACTATATACCTTCCAAAGCAAAAGATGTCGAGGTAGAGGTTATATCCAAAAGCGAAGAAGAAAGCCTGACCAATGCAGTAATGGGATTGCCTGTAAAATATCGTGAAGTGGTGGTCCTTCATTATTATGAGGAACTTCCTTTGGCTGAAATTAGCAAGATTACCTCGGTTAATGTAAATACGATAAAAACAAGACTTAAACGCGCAAAAGAGATATTAAAAGAACACTTGATAGAGGAGGTTTAAAGAATGAACGATCCATTTCTAAATTTCAAAAAGTCTATGAAAAAGAATGTTTTCAAAGATCTCTCTTTTACAGAAGAACGAAAAGCTAGAGTGAACGAAGCGATACAGTCCAAGCATTCATACTCTACGCTTCACTCATTTAACGAAAAAACCGTCCTTTCCATTTTGGAATCTCTACAACTAGAGGCCAAGCATGGATTTGATATTTCCACACAACTTTTCCAAAAAGAAGAACACAGCTTTTTACACAATGAAGGACAACTTTATACCCTTTTACATTTGTTAGAGAAAAAAGAAATACTGACTTCTATGTGGAGAGAGGATAAGAAGTTTTATGCACTAACTGCAAAAGGTCGGAAGTACTTGGCAGCCGCCTTTAAAAAAGGATATGCCAAACAACCGTTTCTATTAAAAGAATTACTAGAGGAGGCCTCCTTATGAGTTCACCGATCTTTAATGAATTTCTAACAAAAGTAATCTCAAAAGTAAGATCCAAAGAAGCGCACAGCATGATTAGAAAAGAGCTCCACCATCACCTCCTAGAATTAAGCAAGTCTTTTGAGAACCGTGTAGATTCCTTAAAAGAAGCAGAGGAAAAGGCCGTTCAAGAAATGGGGAATCCTTATTCCATTGGGGAAAAATTAAATAAGCTTCATAAACCTAGAATGGACTGGATACTCATTAGTCTATTTATTGTGATTGGTGCAATCAGCTTTCTCCCCTTAATCGGAAATGCACCTGGCTCATTATTTTTGAAACAGCAGGTAATTTGGTACAGCCTGGGAACAATCGTCCTGATTGCATTTCTATTCTTTGATTATCAAAAACTGAAAAATTGGTGGTGGATTTTTTATAGTAGTGGCGTGCTAGTACTCCTAATCCTTCCTGTATTCGGTGTTTCAGCAGGCGGAGTCAAGAGATGGATCTCATTTGGCGGAATTACGGTGGATGCGGCTACCATTTCTATGCTTTTGTTTTTCCTAGCGTGGGCTGGTATTTTCACAAAATCTGACATGTTTAACGGCTGGAAACAAGTAATGATGTTTGGTCTTTTCTGGATACCTTTCATGCTTTTCATGATGCTTCCTTCCTTGCCTTACAGTATTTTTTATTTTTCATGTGTATTAATGATGTTTATTTTTTCTAAAAAACGAAAAATGAGTGAGGTCATCTTGATTACAGCAGAATTGACTACGTGCCTACTTTTTATTGTGCTGATTTTAATTACCTCTCAAGGCAGTCTATTAAGTGATAGATTATTTTCTTTTCTTTCCCCTGAAAAATATTTTGATGGACCGGGTTATATGTACATCTTAATCAAGGGACTCATTGCTGACGCAGGTTGGTTCGGAAATGGGTTAAATGGGAATAGTGCCATTCAATCCCTTCCAGACGCCCATACAGAATTCGCTTTCCCTTACCTTGTTTACTCACTCGGCTGGGCATTTGGAATAGCTCTTTGCATTTTACTGATGGTTTTTATATGGAAAATTTCAAGAAATGCAAGCAAGACGAAGGATTCTTATGGAAGGATTTTAGTAGTTGGTGGCGCTACCTTAATCGCAGTCCCAGCCATATGGAACATTCTTATGGGGGTAGGTTTTGCACCAATAGTGGGTGTATCACTACCATTCATCAGCTATGGCGGGACCACACTGATTTTTTATTCCGCGATTTTAGGGATTATCTTAAGTGTTTACAGACGGAAAGATATCGTCGAGCGGCCAAGTGAGGTTTAGTTCTGAAATGAAAAGGGAGGTTTCTACTGTGTAAAAGTAGAAACCTCCTTCATTTTTTGGCTCTATTTAAGCATTTTGTTGATTTTTGCAGCAACCTAGCTGGTGATTGGAGCAAAAGGCGAAGACTCCTGAGGGAGCTAGCGCTAGGTGGAGACCCCGCAGGCGTAGCCGAGGAGGCTCCAGCAGTGCCCCTAGGAAAGCGAAGCCATTTGCGGAAATCACCAGCGGTGTTTAGTACAATTTCAAAATAAAGGTCTTTTTCAGTAGCTTCTGCGCAAGGATATGAGACTCCCCAAACGCCCCTAGGAAAGCGGACCCTAGTACGTAAATCACCAGCGGAGTTTAACAGAGCCTTTACTTAAACAACTCTTTCAACAAAGTCCAAAACCCCTTCTTCTTCTCCGGCTCCGCTTCCTTCGGTTTCTTCTCTTCCATCTTAATTGCTTCCGTTTTAATCACAAACTGAACGGAAGTCACTTTCTCATTTTCTTCCGATACAAACGACACAGGTTTAAAATCCGACTTATCGTATTCCTGAATCATCTTATCGATCTCAGCTTGCATTTTGGCAGGAAGGTCTTTCGTTTCGGAATACAATTCCTCTGTTCCCTCCGATAACTCATTCACTCCTGATGACAGTTCACTCGTACCGTCCGTCAAGCCAACCAAGCCTGTATGAAGTTGTGAATAGGATGTGGATAGCTCTGCAACTCCATTCGTATAGCCCACCAGCCCAGAATGGAACTGATTATAGTTGACTGCTAATGTTTCCAATCCTTTCGTCAACTCTGCAAACCCACTCAAGTCCGTTTCCTCTATTGAAGCAGATAACTCATCCGCAATTGTCGTCAACGTGCCACTTATCCCTCTTACTGCTCCATCGACTTGCTTCAAGGATGGTTCCACTGCCGCAAATGCTTCCTGCACCTGTGCATAAGTCCCTTTTACCTTTTGAGCAGCTGCATAATTGGCTGCTAACTTATCCACAACGGCTGGGTCTGCACCACTTTCATATAACCCGGCAATTTCTTCTTCCGAAAGGTCACCGGCAGGAATTTCTGTGATTGCTCCATCTAGTGCAGCATAGGCCGCCCCGTAGTTTTCCTGTAACTTCACAAGACCATCCGCCGTTGCATTCAAGCCTTGTGCAAGTTCACGCAACCCGGCAGGCAATTCGGTCAAACTGCTCAGATCAACGTCTGCCGCACCATTGGAAAGCTCACGATTAATCGTTCCTAGCGCTTCTTTTATAGAGCTCGATGCTCCCACCAACTCAGATGAGGAGCCATTCAACTGATTGATGCCATTTTTATATTGCGCAGAGCCATCCCTTAGCTTCGCTGCACCGCTGTTCCACTCAGAAACCCCGTCCTGCAGCTCGCCAACTCCATCATTCAATTGCCTAATGGCATCAGACAGTTCCGCCATATCATTGGTCATCCCTTCCGTTCCGGTTGTATCAATCGGAAGGCTGGATGGGACTGCTGCTATCTCGACACCATTAAATTCAAAGTTTTCTACATCGGCCTCGACCTGAAGCTGCTCTTCTTTTCCAGGCATCACCGTAAACGTGATCTGTTTATTTTTCCCCACATTTGCCTGCATGCCACCAGAAGATGCTTCAATATTCTGGTACGTATTTGGCAGTGTCAGGGAAACCTGAAGTAAGTAATTTTCATAAAAAACGGATGCAACACTATTGTTCGCCGCTGTTTCAACTTGTATTTCCACATGACCACTTTCCCCCGCAAGCTCTGCAGGGTCAACTTCACGTCCATCCAAAAGATACGTAACCGTCACATCCCAAGGCAGTACCGTTCCTTCTTCCAAGTCTCCTTGGTAGTAGAACTTCCCTTCCTGTTCCACATCGGCCACCACACGCTCGCCTTCTTGCTCAAGCTCTGTCATATCCGTCAGGTTTTTCACAGTTTTGTACTCCCCGAAATCGAGGATCTCTCCCGCCTTGGCAACCTCAAGGGTATTCACGACATAAATTGGTCCAAGGTCTCCATTGGCTTTCAGGGTGGCATAGACTACTTCTTCCTTGGATCGTACATTCTTTTGATCTTCTGCATAAGCCCCACTCGCATTCCCAAGAAATGAAGGCAAGAAAATCATTCCGGCTAGTGTAACAGATAGTAGTTTTTTCTTTCTCATCATCACTTCTCCTCTTTAAAATTGGATTTATAGGTCGTTTTCTTGATGAATCGATCACACACAAGCAGCATCGCCGGCAGGAAGAACAATACCATGACAAACGCTAGGAGCGCCCCTCTTCCAAGCAACAGTCCAATCGAACCGACAATCGGGTTAGAAGACGTAATCCATAAAATAAACCCGACACTTGAAAGGATGGCTGCTGAAATCGAAATCGAGAAGGTCTTCTCATCCAACGTTTTGATAATCGCCTTCCTCGCAGACATTTCCTTGCGGTGATGCGTGTAAGCCTCTGTAAACAAAATCCCATAATCCACCGTTGCTGCTAACTGCACCGTACTGATGATGAGGTAACCTACAAACACTAGGGACGTTTCCGTAAAATATGGGATCGATAAGTTCATCCACACAGAGGACTGAATCGCCAATAATAAGACAACCGGAATGGAAATGGACCGGAACCCAATCAATAACACAATGGCAATCGTCACAACCGTCAGCACATTGACCAGAATATTATCTTTCGTTACGGTTTCTTTAATATCATACAAGGTCACACTCTCCCCAAGGCTGAGCGCGGAATCCCCATAATACGCAGATGCGGCTTTATCCACATTTTCCACAATCGCAAACGGAATGTCTCCTTCTGTCGCTTGATTCGTATTGATCACTATACGGCTATAATTTTCCGAATAAAATTCATTCCGTACCTCTTCATCCAAGTACTCTGGTGGAATCACCGGGTCCACCATATTCACGTAAGACACAACGCCTGTGACATAGTCCATGGACTCAAGCTCTTCCACAAGTTCCTCCTCTTTTGCCACCTCGCCTTTTGGCACTAAAAGTACAATGGGAGTAATTTCGCCAAACGACTCGTTGATTTTTTTATAATCCGAACCCGCTCTCGTATGGTCTGGCAGTTCACCAAATCCATATGTAAAAGAGGTGTTGGTCTGTGCGAGGAATGCGGGCACCAATAATGCAAGTACGATGAGCAAACTTGGCACTCTTAACTTCACTACGAAGTTCCCAATTCCCTCAAAGCTTGGGATAAAGCTTCTGTGCTGCGTCTTATCCATCCATTTATAAAAGAACAGCGTTAATGCTGGGAGAAACACCATTACACTGATAAAACTAAGGACGATTCCTTTTACTAGATTCAACCCAAGGTCAGAACCAATCTCAAAGTCCATAAACGTCAGGGCGATAAAACCGAAAAAGGTTGTCGCAGCACTCGCAGTAATCGCTGGGAACGATTTTTTCATCGCAAGTTCCATGGCCTCTTCGGGATGGTTTGTTTTTTTACGATATTCGGTGAAACTGTGCAACAGGAACACCGCGTAGTCAAGCGAGACGGCAAGCTGCAAAATTGGCGCAACCGACTGCGTTACAAAGGAAACTTCCCCGATAAAGATGTTGGTTCCTAAGTTAATTAAGACAGACACACCAATTGCCGTCAGGAAGAATACTGGTTCCACCCAAGACGTGGTCGAGATAATTAGAATGAAAATAATGATAGGCACAAGCAGCATGGCCGCATACATCGATTCGTTTCCGGCCATTTTTTGTGAAGTCGCCGTATTAATCGCTTCCCCTGCAATTGCACCATTTTCACCAATCAATTCATAAACCGCATCCGTGATCGCTACCTCATCCCCACTACGGACGCTAATAGAAAACAGGGCATTTCCATTTTTGTAGTAACTTTCGACCATCTCCTGATCCGCTATTTCAAGTGGCGTTTTCAGGTCCACTACATCATCAAGCCAGATTACCTCTGCCACTCCATCGATGGCTTCTAATTTTTCTTTAAACGTAACGGCTTCCTGTATCGTCACATCAGCTATCATGACCCGCGTATCCGGAACTGCACCCGTAAATTCCTTTTCCATGATCTCCATGGCCTTTGTCGACTGGGCATCATCCGGCAGATAATCTACCATATTATAATTGACCGAGACAAAAAACTGCGCCACGGCCGAGATGATGGTCACCAACGCAAACACAATCAACACTGCCTTTTTATGTTTTATAATACGCGATGCAATATTTATCGTTGTTCATCCTCTCTTGTTTCTTACACCTTTTCATTTTATTATTATATTAGACACGGTGTTGGGTATACAACAGACAGTTGGGTTCCGTATGTTAGATAGACAACAAATCATTCTATTGTGTTGTTTTTTTATGAAAGGGTGTAAGGAAGATGAGCGAAAAGATGGATAGAAGAAAGCAGTACACACGCATGGTGCTGAAGGAAAGTTTACTCGACTTGCTTAAGGAAAAATCCATAGCAAGCATTACCATAAAAGAAATATGTACAAAAGCCGATATAAACCGCTCCACCTTCTATGCCCACTATTCCAGTCAATACGACCTACTTAATGCCATTGACGATGAATTCACCGAAGACATGGTCAAAACACTTAACCAATATAATTTCTCAAAAGAAGACGAGGCATACCAAATGGCCGAAAAGATCTTTGAATACATCGCTTCAAAAAGTGATATTTGTTGTATCCTGTTAAGCGAAAACACTGAAGTGCAATTCCAGAAAAAGGGCATGATGATTGCAAAGGAATACATTTTAAAGAATTTTATTCCTAGTAAACAGGTCGACGCGGACACCTTTGAGTATTTAAGTATATTCTTTGTTAGCGGCAGTATTTATATGATAAAGAACTGGTTGGAGAGTGGGAGGAACAAGACACCTAAGGAAATGGCGGGTTTGTTGAATGAGTTTTTGAACCGTGGGTTGAGGGGACAGGTGCGGTGAGGCAAGAGTTGGATATGGGAAGGGTGAAAGTAAAACGGGTGGAATGGAAAATAAATTGGGGACTTTGGAAAATAAAACTAGGGGAACGGAAAATAAATCGGGGACTTTGGAAAATAAATTAAGTCTAACGGAAAATAAAATCACCCGAACGGAAAATAAATACCCGCTTTTGGAAAATAAGTCACCGGAACCTACCATATCCCTCTCGATTCCGGGAAGCTCGTCATCATATGGTCCTTTAATCTCCCCCTTAACTAGCAAACTGACTAATCCTTAAGACTTTCTAGCTCAAAAAGAAAAAACAAGACCCACACATCAGGTCTTGTCTCTAACTCTATCTATTTCGCATTCTGATCTGGCTGGTGGATACCAAAAACGTTGCCTTCTGTGTCCGTGTAGTAACCCTGCCATGCCATTCCCGGTAAGGCATGCTTTGGCACAGCCACTTTCCCGCCGTGATCAAGTATCAATTTTTCCGTAACATCGTATTCTTCCACACCTAATGTGCAGGCAAAACCATTTAGAGGTTGATTGGCCTCAGGCGCGGCACCTTTTCGTTGCATCAATGCACCATTGATCCCTGGCTCCCCTTCTTCCCCTGTAACGGCTCCAAAATAAGGCGTTCCAGCATATTCGCTCCAATCCTGAAACGTCCAACCGAATACCTCTCCATAAAACCCCTTCGCACGCTCCATGTTATCCACATGAATTTCGAAATGAATTAATCTTCCCATAGTACCCCTCCTACTAGATTAATATTTCTAATATGTACCAATGTACTTCTCTATCATAAATCATCGATGGACATGGATTCAATAACTAGTTACGACGATACGGAAACTTCCTTCATTGCCTCCTCCAAAAACTCCAACACTTCCGGTTTCACTGGATAGAACCCCAATTCATTAGAGGCATCTTCGGACTTCCTCACATCCCAGAATTTCTCTGCCAATTCAACATCTCCATGAAAGGTATCCTGCGATAAAATCATCACATCCTCAGCAATCAGCTGGCCTTCTTTGGATGCAGGCTTTTTCCCGTCTTCAAGACAATGCTCAATCCGCTTAATAAGATTGATCCACTTCTCCACCTCCACCGAGTTGTCTTCCAACTTCGGCAAGTTCTCTTGCAAAATCACTTGCTCCTCCTCGCTGAACACCCTTGCCATTTCAGCTGCATGTTTCTGCCTCTTTCCTTCCAAACCCTCACCAAGCAAAGGAATTAGATGCTCCCATTTAATGTCCTCTTCAAGTTTAATCATGTTAAGCAGAGAGTGAGTGTGATCAAGCGATAGACTTAACCCCTCGAGGTCTCCCACCAACTTTTCCTTATGTAAAAGAAGAACCCTCTCGATCGTAATCTGATTTAACACTTTTTGAATATCCTTCAGAGGCAAAGCCGTTTCCTTTAACAGTATTACTTTTTGAAGCTGGAGGATATCGCCTGCAGAATATAACCGCCTTCCACTGTCAACCTTTTTTGTCGGTTCCACCAACTCAATATCGTCGTAATATCGCACCGTCCGTAGAGATACCCCCAAATTCTTAGCAACCTCTCCCGATGAAAAATAATTCATACATTCCCTCCTAAACTACTTGCAGGTTACGTAACGTCACCATTTATCCTACATTTATCATACAAAATATTTGGAGGAAATCACATTGGAAATTAACACAAAATGGAATGTTAATGAATTGATCCTACTACTCTTAATGGCATTAGTTTTCGTGCCAATTTTTATTGAGCTATGGCTGCACAGCGTTTTATTGCAAGCATTCGAGAACACACTATACGCTGGTACCTTGACAGGTCTAATCATGGCCATTATTTTCACACTAAGCGTGTACTTGGTTGCAATGAAACCTCATGGGTTTGGATGGGATGTTGTCGGCCTTCGTTCCTTTTCGAGAAGCTATTGGAAATGGATCCCGGTGTGGACGGCAGTATTGATTGTGTCTAGTATTCTATTGGTTGTTATCATGGATATGTTGGGAATCGGAGTCGACAACAGCAAATCTGAATCACTGAAAGAGCAGGTAACTTGGTTCACCTTCACCATTGGATTCCTTTCTGCAGCTGTTATCTCCCCCATCTACGAGGAAATCTTCTATCGAGGATTTTTATATAAGTGGATTCGCGGGAAATGGGGTGTGGGTGCTGGGCTTATGGTTAGCTCGCTCATTTTCACCGTCGTGCACATACCAACCTATAACACGCTGCCGGTCAACTTCCTTTCAGGTGTAATTTTTGCCTGGACCTATGAGAAGTCGGGGTCGATAGTTCCGGGAATGATTATTCATGGGGTGTTTAATGGGTTAGCGGTGGTGTTGACGGTGTTGGGTTGAGGGAACAGGCACGTCGACCAAGTGTGCGATGCTATTTTTGACGTATTTTGTCGAATGGCATGTATATCGCTTAAAGTCGCTCAAAAAAAAAAAAAAATGGCTAATAAATTTTAGAGTTTGGACAATAAATCTAATAATTGGACAATAAACTTACCCGCCAATCGAAAAGGAGCCATCCATTTTGGCTCCCATTACACTTTAAGCACCTGCCTACCAGCAACCCGCAGACTTTTCCGTGAAAAAACGACCACAAATACTGAAGCGACCACCAGAATTACAGTCAGAATCATAAAACACAACATTATCTCTCCCATGGAAACAAGCCCCGTGAACACCCCTAACAACACAATGCGCAACAAAAGCCCCACTGCTCTCAACAAACCATCGACCCTGCCTATTATCTCATTGGGAATCCGCTCCATCATAAAGGCATTCCGAGCAACCCTTGCACCGCCATTACCGAATGCGATCAACAGCATCATGAACAGATAGCCGCCAACGGGTAGATATACCATAACGGAAATGGCCATCGTAAAAAGGATCATCGTCCCTGCAACTAGCTTCTCATCCTCCCATATCCGCGCAGCAATCGGAACAATAATTCCAGCCAAAACGGCACCCAGCCCATACACCATCCCCTGGATTCCATAAATATCCCCCTCTACTTCCAACACATCCGCCAAGTAGACAGGAAACAAATAGTTTGTTAGCATCACCCCAATGAACGGTAAGGACGAGGCCAGCAAAAACAGAAACAAACCCGGCTCCCTTTTCATAAAATTAATAGCTTCAGAGGTACTTACTGAAACTGCTTTTTCTTTTCTCGTTCTCACATACGGTATTCTCACAAAAAAGTAGATGGCAAGCGCATACGTACATACATCCAAAAGCAAAATATAATGGAGATCCCACTTTAAAAGAAGCACACTCGCAATTGCACCAGCAAGCATACTTGACAGCTGACCCTGGACCTCCATCGTCCCGTTCAATACCTTAAACTGATTTTTATGAAACAACTCCTGATTTAAAGCAAACATCGTCGGATAGAAAATCGTGTAGTACAAGCTGCCAATCATGTAAATGATAATGTAGTGCCAAAGTTCGTACTCCATCCCCAGAAATCCCACGCCGGAAAACAAAATCAAAGCGATGAGACTGAGCACCTTACTGCTTACGATCATTTTCTTCCTAGAAACTTTATCAATTAAATACCCCAAATACGGTGTAAGGATAAAGTTAATGATCGTCATACAAATTGCCACAAAACCAAACACTTCATTGCCCTTATCGCTTGTCACCAACAGCCACGGAATCGCAATCATGGTGATCCCGCTGCCAATAGATGAAGCTAAATTCGCTAAAATGATATACCGAAACCTACTGTCCTTATATAAACTGTTCATTGCCGTTCTTCCTCTCCAGGTATGATACTTTTATCATAATGGAAGAAGAAAATGGCAACATTCAGCGAAGGAAGGAAGTTTGGATACAGCTTTGTGATGGGATAGGTACGACTTTGGGTGTAGGAGGACTATTTTTGCAATTGTTTTCCTCAGTTTTTCATGTCCAATCTCATTTACTGTCCAAACACACCCATTCACTGTCGGAAATGGCCCAAATACTGTCGTAAAAAACACAAATACTGTCCGTCGTCCCTACTTTACTGTCCAAACTACCCCAAATACTAGCGAAGCGACAAAACCCAACAAAAAACGACCCCGTCCAAAAATCTACGGAGTCGCACTATGTTATTTGGAAACAGGCACGCCGTTCCCCAACCGGGTCGGCGTGCCTCTTTGCTCCCTTATATCAACTATTAAGCACCTATTATAATTAAAAAAATGAAAAATGAAATAAATAACAATGCCGCATATAGAAGCATCACCAGCCGTGCTACAAACCAATTGAAGCGATCATAAGTAATTATTGCTACAAAATTCGTCAATCCTAACAGTGTTAGAAACAACAATGATCCTAGGCAATCCGAGTACTTACACAATCCATCAAATAATCTTTCACCTGCTCTTCTACTAACTAAATATAAAAGAGCAAAGAAAAAATTAATAAATATAAATGATCCAATTGCAAAATAAATAGTTTCAATGAAATTCATTTAATATCTAGCACCCTTTACACCATCGAAGTCCAAAAAATTATCCAGTTTAATTTTACCAATCAGCCAACTTGTTTAGAATAGGTGTTATGGTTTATGTTTTATCTAGATAGCAAGCTCCTACTTCTAAATTTGTAACTTTTCTACCATACAAATGTTTGGATTTTTTGGCATGCATACAACATTCGTTCTAGGTTACTTCCTTTTTTTCACATTCCCATTTTATGAAAAGGCAAAACTCCAAATTTTACAATTACATTTTGTCGAATGGCAAATATATGACCTTAATTGGACAATATATTGAGAAAGTGGATAATAAAACAAAAGTCTGGACAATAAATCTTAAATCCGGACAATAAAACAAATCGAGCACACGGAGGAGATACCACATTGACTACAAAAGATAAATTCGACTTTCTATCAGAAACCGATAGATTAATAGTAAGACCTTTAAAGAATGAAGACTATGAAAACTGGTTACATGAATATGAAAGCAGGTTACCTTCCCAGCATTCTTATGATGAAGGGAAATTGGATATGAGCATTTGTACACTGGAATGGTTTCACAATCTTGTGGATAAGCATCAAGAGTTGGCATGGACGGACAAAGCTCATATATTTGGAGTGTTTAGAAAAAATGATGGGACTCACATCGGCATGATCGATTTTTCCACCTTTGCAAGAGAAGATTTTCAATGGGGGAGGATTGGTTATACCATACATAATCAATATTGGAGAGCAGGTTACGGGAAAGAGGCAGTAAATGCAGCTCTCAACATCGCTTTTCAACAGTTGAATTTCCACCGCATTGAGGCTCACATTAACTTGGATAATACTCCTTCTGTAAAATTAGCGGAAAGTATCGGTATGGAATTTGAATGTATTCGGAAAGGCTTTATTTTGGAAAATGGAGAGTGGACGGACAACTTGGTATATTATAAAAACGCTAATTAAAGCTTTAGGGACAGGCACGGCGCTACAAATGGACCGCAGTGCCTGCAACCCTCTACCCTTAGTTCATTCCGTTCCATTCCCCTTGATTTTTAGAGGATTTTTCTTTTTTGGCTTTCTCTTTATGGGCTTGGTTAGCTGCAGCACTGCCTAATTCCTTAGAGAATTCAGCGTCTGATTGGCTAGCGTCAAAGCCTTTTTTATTCTTTTGTTCCGCATCTGTTTTTCCGTTTCTTTTCGCCATGGTGGATATTCCTCCTTTTTTATACTGACGTCGGAGCGACAGGCACCGTGACCAACAATGGGTCGCCGTGCCTGTTCTCTCAGCCCGTATACTTTCCCCTTCTTTTATCCAAACTATCCTTATCTTTGTTATTAACAGGAGGAGTTAATTTTGTCCCAGGATGGAAGACTTGTTACCTTAAGCTCGGGAGAAATCTCCGCACTTTGGTCTGGATACATCGGTGAATCTCTTTTATCAGGGATGATGCGGAGCTTTCTTCATAACGTGATCGATAAAGATGCAAAGCAATTGATGCAAGAAAACGCTGATCTCACCTCAAAAAGAATCAAACGATATGAGGAGATTTTTGCCCAAGAACAAATGAAAACACCACAAGCATTCAGTGAAGCAGATGTGTTCCTTGATGCACCCAAAATGTTTTCGGATAAATTCTATCTCTTCTATTTAAAAGAAATGAGCCGGGCATCTATTATTAATTACGCTAATGGTTTGTTTGCCTCCCACCGCCGGGACATACGGTTATTTTTGCAGGATAATATGACCGAATATCTCACCGTGTTTCAAGACACCATAGAGGCTTTGTTAGAAAAGGGAATTGTCATCAGAACACCCAGCACTCCTATACCCACAAGTGTTCAGTTTGTGGAGGACCTTTCTTTTCTAGGAAAATTAAAGGGTTCCTCACGCGCAATTTCTGTTCAAGAGATTAAAGAAATCTACATAAATCTTGATACGAATATGTTAGGAAAGTCCTTGATGATCGCGTTTAGTCAAACATGCAAGTCCAATTCACTAAGAGAATACCTGATGCGCGGAAGAAAAATAGCGCATAAACATATCGATATCTTTATTAATATTCTAACGGACGAGGATCTTCCCTCCCCCCAACTTTGGGATCCGGAAGTAACAGAATCCCGGATTGCACCGTTTTCAGACAAGCTGATGTTTTATCACACAGGCCTCGCGAGTGCCAGCGGTCTTGCCAATTACGGCACCGCCCTCTCTCAAATAACGAGGAAAGATATTGCACTTTCTTTTGCAAGACTTGTTGTTGAAACCTCTAAATTCTCGTACGACGGAGCAAAACTTGCCATAAAGAAAGGCTGGCTAGAACAACCACCGCTCGCGGCAAATCGGGACGAACTTTCTAGTCAATAAAAAAGACAGGCACGGCGACCAAAATGGATCGCCGTGCCTGTCCTCTCAAACGACTAAATACTTACATCTCGCTTCTGGAAGAAGAGGAATGTCAAAGTCATGAATATAACGTAGTATACTAGCAAGATGGATAATGAAATAGGCAAAGTGACATCTTGAAGTATTTTGTCTTGGAGTGCATAGACGGTTAAGTCAAGATGCGGGAAAATCAGGAATTTTGCCCATGTAAATTTCTCTGCCAGAAATACGATGATTCCACCTAGAACAGACGAGAAGAATAGAACAGCAATACCGATACCAACTGCAAGTGCTTGGCTTTTGAACAAGGTGGAAAGCATGAAGGAGATGGTCATTACCATCAACAAACTAGGCAAGAAGTAAAGAATGCTAGTGAAAAATTGTGTTCCAATGGCCACTTCTTTTTGGCCGTCTATTGTGTAAACGATGGATTTCATGTTGAAATCACCAACCCCAAAGAATAGGACACTAACTAGATACCCTGCAATTAAAAGCACAGATAGCATAACAAGGGAGTAAAGAAGTACGGAAATATATTTGGATAATAGAATGCTCCATCGACGGTGCGGGCGGATCAATAACTGTTTAATTGTCCCATCTGAGAACTCCGCTGAAACGTTTGCGCTGCAGACTATGACGGTGAATAAGGTAATAAAGAATGTCATCCCAATGACAACATCATTCATAAAATGCCAGCTGACTTTTTCAGTGGGGTTTATGTCTGCATCGACGAATTGTTGCTTCTCATCGATTTGTAACTGGTATATTTCTTTTTCCTCTTCTGGTGCTTCTGCTAACAAGGCTTCCAATTCCGCAATTTCTGCTTGTGTTTCACTTTTCCAATTATCGTTTGTCTCTCCAAACACATTTTGGTAGATAGCAGCGCCTCCCACTACCCCAATAACAAGAATTGCTATGTAAATCCAACTAGATACTTTTGAAAATATTTTCATCATCTCATTTTTTATTAATCCGATCATGCCATATGCTCCTTTTTATCCTTGTTTGTTAACTCTAAGAAACGGTCCTCAAGTGTTGCTTTAACCATTTCAATCCCGAATACATCGATATTCTGCTCTACAAACAAACGGTTAATCTTGGCAACATCCTCTTTTACAATGGAAAGGTGGATGATGGTTTCTCCCTTTTTCCCAACATTGTCTTCAAAATTATTCTTCTTTAAAATATCCACTGCCTTGTCCACATCACTTACTTCAAAGACATACTCTCGCAATGTTTCTTGTGTTCCAACCGATTCGTTCATGGTGGAAATATGAATAAGCTCCCCTTTTTCAATGATGGCGAACCGATCACACATAAGCTGCATTTCAGATAGTAAGTGAGAGGAGACAACAACAGAAATACCATTGTCCGCAAGCAACCGTAAATAATCACGAAACTCACGAATCCCCTGTGGATCTAGTCCATTGGTAGGTTCATCAAGTATAAGCAAGGAAGGTTCATGCAATAATGCCTGGGCTACCCCAAGGCGCTGCCTCATCCCTAAGGAATAGGTTTTCACTTTGTTGTGAATCGCATCCTCAAGCCCTACTAAACTAACCATTTCCTGAATACGTTCTTTGGTGATTTTCTTTGTGGCCATATTGGCATAATGTTTAATATTTTTGTATCCTGACATATATCTATAAAACTCCGGATTTTCAACAATCGCTCCAATTTCACTCATAGCAGACTTAAACGAGCTGTCAAGATTATGTCCATTAATGATGACACTTCCACCTGTTCTGTTAATCAAGTTAACTATCATTCTAATAATGGTGGTTTTCCCAGCTCCATTAGGTCCGAGGAGACCGAATATTTCCCCTTTTTCCACTGCAAAAGTTACATCTTTAACAATCGTTTTACTTCCAATTCTTTTGGTTAAATTTTTCACTTCTAGTGCATAAGACATGTAATTCCCCTCATTTCCATATTTGCTGCATTTCGAATTGTCAGAGAAGCGGCACTCCCCTACATTTACCAATATAAACCAAGCTGTTAGCCATTTCCAGTTTCTTAGCAATTTTCATATGAGATTGTGATATTTTTTGTATTGAAGGGACTGGCACGGCAATCTACAAGTGAGGCTTCGTTACTGTCTTGTCCACAAGCCTCGAGCGCATAAATCCCTAATTTCCCCATACCGACTCCCCTCAACCGACGTTCTCCATTCTGTCACAAATTCCTTCGCGTATCTAACAATCTTTTTGATTATAGGTTGGTAGTTTGATAGAATTTAACCGGAATTTATTTTATGGAATACCTATAAAAGCATAAATGGAGAGGGTTATATGGCAAAGAAAAGTAATACTTCTTTTAGATTAATCATGATTTTAACGCTTGTTATTGCCGGATTATTAGCTGCAATCATCATCCTTACCCAGGCAACAAAAGAGGATGCACAATCCTTTGAAAATATGCCGGATATCTCTGGACAACCTGTCCTTGGAGAGGAAGATGCACCGGTTACCATCGTGGAGTTTGGAGATTTCAAATGCCCTGCTTGTAAGGCATGGGGAGAAAGTTCCTACCCACAGTTAGTGAAAGATTATGTGGATAGCGGCAAAGTAAAATTTGTCTATATTAATGTTCTTTTCCACGGGCAAGAGTCCGCTTTAGGCGCGGCAGCCGCAGAAGCTGTATGGAAGCAAAATCCTGATGTGTATTGGGACTTTCACAAGCAACTTTTCGAAGAGCAACCTTCTGCAAATCATAACAGCCAATGGATTACGACGGAAAAGTTGATCGAAATTGCAAGCAACATGGATGGCATTGATATGGAACAATTCAAAGCAGACCTTACCAGCCAAGAAATTGTGGATGCCGTTCGCCTCGATTCTGATCTGACGGATGAGTTTAAAGTAGCGATGACCCCAACTATTATGGTCAATGACCAAGCGTTAACAGATCCATTCGATTACGAAAAGATGGTTGAAATCATTGAACAAGAACTTGATGGTGAGTAACATGAAGCAAGAAAGCAGTAATTCCCATCAGATATATTTGTATGTTGCCTGGGTGGTGGCCCTTGTCGCCACTTTAGGCAGTCTTTATTTTAGCGAAATAAAAGGATTTATTCCGTGCGATTTATGCTGGTATCAGAGAATTATCATGTACCCATTGGTATTGATCCTGGGGATAGGCACGTTTCAAAATGACGTTTCAGCAAAGAAATTCGCTTTGCCCTTGGCAGTCATTGGGTGGTTCATTTCCACTTACCACTATCTTGTCCAAAAGGTACCGGGCTTTGCTGAAATCAAACCATGCGTAAGCGGCGTTCCTTGTAATGCCCAATATATCAACTGGCTAGGCTTTATTACCATCCCATTTTTGGCGTGGACAGCCTTTACATTGATTATCATTTCACTTTTAATTCTTACGATTAAACAACGGAAGCAATAATAGAAAAAAAGCTACTTACTTGGAATACGTAAGTAGGCTTTTTTTAATTATTTCAGGTAGAGAAGCAGACTAACAAAAACAGACCCTCTTCATTTTCCCCCTTTGAAGGTGACTGAATTTGAACAATCCACTTCAGCACTTCTTGAAATACAGTTGGATTTAACTAGTAGTACACATACTGTCCCCTTTTCAATGCATAAACTAATTCAGCGTTTTTCAAAACAGACAAACGCTGTGATATTCCAGCTCGGACCCCTTACACAACCGGCTTAAACTCCACCACAGAAGATAGTTTAATCAAAGTAGACGGCTCTCCAAACGGCAAAGTGGCATCGATAAATTCCTCGAGCTCTTTCACCGACTCCCCTACCACCTTCACTAAATAACTATATTGACCTGCCAGTCGATGGCACTCCACTACAACCGGATGTTCTCTGCAAAAGTCCCTAAACTTCTTCCCTTGCTTGGTGTCAAAAAGGATAAAGGCTGTTACATTTTTATCAAGTTTCTCAGGATCAACAATCGTCCTGTATCCTTTTATCACTTCTTTATCTTCAAGCTTTTTTACCCGCTCATTGGTTGCAGGGGTGGAAAGCCCAATCCTTTTCCCTAGTTCTGTCATCGACATCCGAGCATTTTCTTGAAGATGAAAAAGGATACTCTGATCAATCTCATCCATGCTACTTCCCTCCACACCAATAAAATTTAAAGTGATTACCTACTATTATAATAAAATAGCATGTAAGTAACGTAAATAACCTTCAAAAAATCATGTGATTAATTCCGTACACCCTATAAACTATAACTAACTTAAAGTAAGGGGGATAACAAATTATGGAGATCTATCAAGCGACCATGAAAGATCTAGAAGGGGTTGCAAATCTATTTACTATGTATCGCACTTTCTATCAACAAACACCAGATTTAGATGGAGCTAAAGCATTCATAAAAAGTCGATTAGATAATGGGGATTCGGTAATATTCGTTGCAAAAATAAATGATGAATATGTCGGATTCACCCAACTTTATCCCACCTTTTCTTCCATAGCAATGAAACGAGCGTGGATATTAAATGACCTGTTTGTAGATTCAAAGGTCAGAAATCAAGGGGTTGGAGGAAAGCTTTTACAAAAAGCGAAAGAGTTTGCTCATCAAACAGGTGCTAAAAGTATCACGTTAGAAACCACACCAGATAATGAAGGAGCTCAGCGATTATACAAAAAAAGTGGATATAAAAAGGATGATCAATATTACCATTATTACTTGGAACTAAGGGAGGGTTAAACCCAGGTGCTCCTCCCACTTCAAGATTAATTCCATCCCATTTCATATCCCTAATCGCATTAACATATATTGGTATATGTTAATGATTAGGAGGGGAACGGATGGATGAATTCTTTTTAATTTTGTCTCTAATTTCCGTCTTAGCATTTCTTATTGGCATGATAAAACCCAGTATAGTATTGTCGTGGTCTCCTAAAGAAAAAAGAAAAAGAAAGCATGTAGCGTTGTATTTTGGGATTGCAACAGTGGTCTTTTTTATTTTATTTGGAATAACTGCACCTCCCATAAGCGAGAGTACAGTTCAGAGCGAACAAAGAGATAGTGAAGAAGAATCAGAGCTAGCAGATAATGAGCCAGTGGAGGATGAGGAAGCAAAGGCTAAACAAGAAGCGGAAGAGCAAGCTAAAAAAGATGCCGAAGAGCAAGCTAGAAAAGATGCCGAAGAGCAAGCTAGAAAAGATGCCGAAGAGCAAGCTAGAAAAGACGCCGAAGAAGCAGCAAAGAATGCGGAAACGATGTCACAAACCCAAGCAGTTCAAATGGCAGATGACTACCTAAATTACACCGCATTTTCAAAAAGCGGCTTGATCGCACAATTAGAGTTTGAAGGGTTCAGCAATGCAGATGCTACTTATGCTGCAGATAAACTCCAGGTAGATTGGCAAGCACAGGCAGTGAAAAAAGCGGAAGATTACCTTAGCTACACCCCATTTTCAAGAAGTGGCTTGATCGCACAGTTAGAGTTTGAAGGGTTTAGTAATGCGGATGCTACTTACGCTGTTGATCATCTACAGGTAGACTGGCAAGCACAAGCAGTCCAAATGGCTCAAAACTACCTTGATTACACGGCATTCTCAAGAAGTGGCTTAATCCAACAGCTAGAATTTGAGGGGTTCAGCAATGAGGATGCCACTTATGCTGTGGATGAAGTAGGACTTTAAAAGGTAGACCTCACAATATTGGAGACATGCGAATCTGCATGTCTCTTCTTGTTTTGTAGAATGGGTATAAATAGGTCCAGATTCCTGTCCCCTCAACCCCAAATCTATGCTAAAAGTCTCATTTATTGTGATTTACACAATTTTTACACAATTTTCAAACCTCTTGATGTACGCTATTTAAGTAACGAAGCAACCACGAGGAGGAGAAACGTTTGAATCAAATTAACAAAAGAGTAAGAGGCTTATTTATTATCCTATTTGTTTTTACCCTTGCATGCTCTCACGCCGTACCTGATAAAATGAGCGCTGCAGGTTCCGGTACATGGAGCTCTCCGTTTACTGTGAGTCAAGCAAACTCTAATCAAAACGGCTCAACGAATACCGTCGAAGGCTATGTAGTGGGTCAACCAACTGCTACCGATACAGTGGTTACGAGCAATTTCCCTAACGACTACGCACTAGCGTTAGCAGACAACCCGTCTGAAACAAACACTTCCAATATGATTTATGTTCAGATTCCTTCTTCCTTCCGTTCAGGCTATGGTTTGAAGAGCAACCCTGATCTAATGGGAAAAAAGTTGAAGGTGACTGGTTCTTTATCAGCTTACTTCTCTCATTCAGGTGTTAAAAACGCTTCTGCATTTGAGGTAGTAGATGGAGGAACAACGCCCCCTACTGACCCACCACCACCAAGCTACGATCAGTATTACAGTTCTGCTGAAGGGAAAACAGGATCTGCATTAAAAACAGCACTACATAACATCATCGACGATCACCAAACTCTATCCTATGATGCCGTGTGGGATGCGTTGCGAAATACAGATGAAGACCCAGCAAACGCTAACAATGTTCTTTTACTGTATACCGGCCGTTCTCAATCCAAGTTCACAAACGGAGGCGGAGTAAACGATTGGAACCGCGAGCACGTTTGGGCAAAATCCCACGGAAACTTCGGTACAACTCAAGGTGCTGGAACAGACCTTCACCACCTACGTCCAACGGATGTGACGGTAAACTCCTCCAGAGGAAATCTGGACTTTGATAACGGTGGAAGCCAACATTCTGAAGCACCAGGAAACTACTATGACAGTGATTCTTGGGAGCCGCGTGATGAAGTAAAAGGTGACGTAGCACGCATGATTTTCTATATGGCGGTACGCTATGAAGGAGACAGCGGAGAACTAGATTTAGAGCTTAATAACGTAGTAAACAACGGCAGTGCCCCTTTCCACGGCAAACTGTCCGTCCTGCTGCAATGGCACGCACAAGACCCAGTGGATGCAAGAGAAATCCGCCGCAACAATATCATTTTCGAAAACTATCAAGGAAACCGCAATCCATTTATCGATCATCCGGAATTTGCGGAGATGATTTGGTAGGATGATGTAGAGGGACGGAACTCTTTTAAGGGTTCTGTTCTTTTTTTATTAAGATGCTTTCGTTTAAGCACTCAAGGTATCTCCTGGGCTCAAACTGCAGTAAAATTCATTTTTTTATAGAAAATGTCTCTGTTTTTGGGGATAAAATTTGGTTCGGACACTTATTCTATTACTTCGGACATTTAAGCAGAGAAATAGTTAGGGGTTCGGACAAATCGGAGCCACATTTGGTCAACTTTTGTCCACCTTCGGACACCCAAAAATTTCGTTCGGTCAATTACCGTCAATCTTCGGTCAACTCTGCTGAAACTTCGGCCAACTTTTCAAAATCTTCGGTCAAAAATTAGAAATCTTCGGACATTTGATTAATTTCAGAAATGAGCCCCAATGTTGCACTTTAAAATAAGAAAAAGGCAAGGCACTTGTCTACCACAAACTTAGCACTCGCAGAAAATTAGTTCGCAACTTGTGGACGATGCCTATTTCCTTAGGTTTATTGCTACTTATATTGTTCTTAACCAATCAGGTGAGTCCTTTTGGATTCATTGTCTTCGGCGGTGTAACTACTTTCATGGTAGTGGACTGTATTCGCTTATACCGTAGATGGCGAAAGGAAAAAAGGGAAGCTAACTAATATTTGCTATTTGTATGCTGATTATACTGTTAATATAGAAATTAAAGGATTGCGAATTGCACTCCTATTTTAATGACATTTTAACTTTGCTCCCCATCAATCCCTTATGTTTTACAGCTCTTTGTAAAGTTTCTCCCCATTTTGCATTTCTTCTAGTAGTGGGTTGTCATATTCGGAATAACTATCTAGATAGGCTCTTATCCCACCTACTATATGAATTCTTGCAACATCATCATTTAATAAATATGTTCCAATACTCCGCTAGTTAACTTTGTTCCATACTCTCTTTCAAGATTAGATAACACGTAACACGACTTTTATTTGTTGTATTAATCTCATTCTTTTACCCATCAAAAATTCCCCTTTTGCATATACCTATTTAAACCACTATCCACTCCGCTTCCAAGAGCTTATAAAAAGAACCTCAAACCTAAATTTAATTAAAAATCCTCTTCCCATGCTGAAGGCGCTATTTTATGAGAGTATTTTATCTCCCCCTATATCCCAGAGAGGGTTTCCCACCTCCATGTAGAATAGTTCCCTTATAGGATCACAAAGGAGGAACCACAATGAACCGCGTAAACATCATCACACTCGGCACGAAGGACATCGTAAAATCACACCTGTTCTACAAGGAGTTAGGCTTTGACACGTCCGTCAGAGGACCTGAATCCGCTCCGGCCATAATTTTCTTTAAAAATGAAGGTAAACGAATCGCGCTTTATCCAGTAAATGAATTAGCGAAAGATGTGAATGAACAACAACCTCCTGAGATTGGAAGAGGTTTCCCCGGAATCACCCTCGCTTATAATACAAAATCCATAGATGAAGTGGACGAAGTCATAAAGAAAGCGGAGTTAGCTGGAGCGACCATCGAGAAAAAGCCGCAGAAAACGGACTGGGGCGGCTATAGTGGATACTTTACCGACCTTGACGGGTACTATTGGGAAGTTGCTTATGGGGAAGCTTGGGAGTTTGATGAAGCGAATATGTTGGTGATTGAGGATGTATGAAGAAGCTACAGGCGTTGGCCTGTAGCTTCTATTTCATTTAAAACCACGTAGAATCACTGAGGATATTGTTGTATTAATTTGTGTTTAAGTTTAGTCAACTCATTTAACGCTTCTTCTGAACTGACTAAGAATTCATTCTCTTTTACCTCTTCATATGGCACATATCTATTCTCTTTAGGGACGTTAATAATCTTATGACTTTTATCTTGATAATTAAAGATAGGTGGTATGATTAAATCCGGTAAAAGATAGATATTATCTTCATTAGGGTCTAGGGAATCAAGCTTTCTATCTAAAAAAATTAAGTACTCGTTCTGAGGCTGCATGAAATTGACAAAATTGAGGTTTGCCGACATATCGTCAAAGAAAAGTTGCCAGCTTAAACTAGTAACTGCAATTTCATCTCCAACACGTACTTCATCTCCCTTATAGACTTCTAAAACCTTGACATATTGTTTATTATTTTTAAATGAAAAGCTTGTTTCCCCTTCAGAAACCACTCTGATTATCAGATTACTATGGGGTAAATCATTCTTCATAGTTTGTATTATAGTTGGAGACATGTCAAAATCCCATAATGCTACAGTAAAATTGTCCATGACAGTTGAGGTCGCTGTTACATTAGAGTAGGTATCTTTCATGACATATCCTGTTATTGTCGCTCCGATAAATGCTAGTATCATTATCATAGAAAGTATTTTATTTAGCATATTCAAGCCTCTCTGATGTTACCTTTCCTTGATCCATATAGAAAGTTTGATCAGCAAGTAGTTGAATGTCCTCTTGGTTATGACTTGTAAGGAGAATCATAGCTCCCCGTTTTTTTTCTTCTAAGATAATTTTACGAATTAGTTCCACTCCCTCACGGTCTAGAGAATTGGTAGGTTCATCAAGCATTATTATATCTGGCTTTTCCATGATTGCTTGGGCTATTACGATCCGTTGTTTCATCCCTAACGAATATTTTTTGAAGGTTCTTTTGTCTTTCGGATCAAGCCCAACTCTCTTGATTGCATCATTTATTTGGCTATCATTAATTTTATTGTTTAGCTTAGATAATAATTTTAAGTTCTTAAATCCAGTAAATTCTGGGTAAAGCCCTGCATTCTCTAACGTTATTCCTACGTTCGGCAAGATAGGTAGGTCTTTATGTAATGCTTGGTTTTTGTACAGGATCTCACCTGAATCAATTTTCATTAATCCTGATAAAGCTCTAAATAACATTGTTTTTCCTGAACCATTTCTCCCTATAAATCCATAAACAATACCAGGTTTTAAATTAAGGGATATATTGGATAATACGGTGCTCTTTTTGATGGTTTTACTGATGTCTATTACTTCTAACACTGCTATCTCTCTCCTCATTCTTTATTTAATGTTATCCATTCTTGTTTCTTAACGATAAATAGCCCACTACCTACACTTAATAAGCAGAGGATAAAGAAATATAAAATAGAGGCATTAAGACTTAGATCAATATTCAAGAAATTAATTCTGTCATTCAAACCTAAATTGTTACTATTATGCCATGATAATATTAGGTGTGAGATGGGATTTAACTTCAAGAAAAAGGCACTTTGATTAGTTAAAGATACATCTTCCCACAAAAGCAACATACTAACACAGAATAATTGAAAACCCACAATTACCATAAACCCTATACTGCTATCAAATCTGATGGACATGATGTTCATTAGTAAAGCTGTAATAAAAAGCCACAAAGAATGGATCGCCAAGTAATAAAAGAACAGTATAATGGATGCTTGATCAAACAGTATCTCATTGGTTGAACTTGCTATAATTGTTGCAAAACCTACCATAGTAAGGGGATATATTAGGGAATAACTATATAATTTTAGACTTTCTTTCAAAAACCATTTTCCACGATGATGACACCTAGAAAAATAATAGATGCTAGCTGAACAAAAATGTTGGTAAATAACCGTACCAAATAATATTTGAAAAATAAAGAAAGGTAAGAACTGTATGGATAGTTCAATTAAGTAC
Organism: Bacillus sp. CHD6a; assembly: GCF_001293645.1. Classification (GTDB taxonomy): domain Bacteria; phylum Bacillota; class Bacilli; order Bacillales; family Bacillaceae_I; genus Sutcliffiella_A. The sequence continues at coordinate 206,279 of NZ_LBMD01000002.1, read as the reverse complement.
ACCAGGTTTATGGAGACCTCTGAAAAACCAAATTTCAAAATAATATCAGAAAATATTACTTCTCCTTTTACACTCAGAAAAAATATTGCTTGAAATCCTCCCCAAAGTATAGCCGCTCCTATACACCTTAACAGTGTACTCTTCATTCTAAATGTCACCTTTTCTAATTTTAAATAATATAAGTAAAACGGATACGACAAAGATAATTCCAATAAAAACAAATAAACCCGTTAAGCTTTTAGTCGAATTAGCAATAGGATAATAGAAAGCAAAATAATAAAAATAATTAGTCTCCAAAGTCAATGTCGGAAAGAGCTGTTTAGCCATTCCAACAACATATAGCAAAGCATAAACAGGTAAAAATAAAAGCACTTTGTATTTTATTGGAAAGATAGATATAGCCACTGTAAACATTGCTAGTACACTAGAGAACAAGCCAAAGATAAAAATAAAAACAATTGCATATAAATATGGCGAAAAGATAAACAAATCAGACAAAAAATACATGCTGACCATTTCTATGTAGGAAGCATCATACCAACTTAAATTAGATGGGTCCCCAACTGCTGAATTTGGAAAGGCTATGATGTTTAATAGAATTTCAAGTAAAAAAGGGACTGTAAAAATGATAAAAGTAACGAGAAATACAACGATTAGTTTCCCCCAATAGTATGCACCGATACTCACTCGTGATTGAATAAATAGTAACTGGTTGTTTTGTTTATCCCCAAACAAGGAAAAACCTGCAGGTATTACTAGTAATAAGGGAAAATATTGAAGAAGATAAAAGCTGTATTCACTATAATTGGATAGCGTTAACAGTTTCATCGGATGATACATATCTACTATGTCTGTCCCACTATAGGTTAAGAGGTTTGTAAAGTAGTTTACGAGCATGATAGAAAACAAGAAAAAAAACACGATCATTGCCACTTTCTTCTCTACAATAACTCTCCATTGCATATTTATTGATTGTAATAACATAGTTGCTATCCTGCCTTTCTAATCAACTAAAGGGGTAAAATCAAAAAATGAAAATTAATTATCTGCCATTATTATATAACTACGAATTGTAAAATAATACTAAAATTTGTAATAAAATATAAATTTTTAGTATATATTATATTTTTATGTCAATAGAATTCTAAAGAGGCTTATGTAATTTTCAAATTAAGAAAGGTATAATTATTACACTCGGCACAAGCGCTTTATCCGGTATATTAAATAGCGAAAGAAAGATGTGAATGAACAACATTGGAAGAGGTTTCCCAGGAATCACCCTCGCTTATAATACAAAATCCATAGATGAAGTGGACGTAGTCATGAAGAAAGCGGAGTTAGCTGGAGCGACCATCGAGAAAAAGCCGCAAAAATCAGACTGGTGCTAAAGTGGATACTTCACCGACCTTGATGGGTACTATTGGGAAATTGCATATGGGGAAGCTTGGGAGTTTGATGAATCGAATATGTTGGTGATAGAGGATGTATAAAATGAAAGCTACAGGTGAGGTCCTGTAGCTTTCATTTTGTTTCTAATAGTTTGGATGAATTAATAATAGAAAAAGTAAGACGCCAAGCATCCCAGAAGGATAGAACACGATGCAAGGAAAAAAGGGTTTAAGTAACTGATTTTGTCTTTGGCAGAGGACGGCACATAGTTTCCATTCGTCTCTATGGCTGCAGTGGCTTCCCCAAAACTAGAACCACCACCACTATACGTGACAAAGGCAGCAACAATGCTTGTAATAAAGGCGACATTACTAAATCGGAAGTCAAAGAAGTGGGAGATCATGAGGATGATACCTAGTAAGACAACTAAGGTTAAGAAAAAATAGAGGAAGAGCTTTTTCATTTGTTTGAACCCCTTTTCTTAATGGAAGTGGTATAGGTAACATACGGATTAGGAGTAAAAAAGTTCCATATATTTTATTATTAACATTCATTAACACTCACCCTCTATATCTTCAAACAAATCAATGTGACCCCCAGTACACAAATATCGTATAATCACCTACAATACAGGCTAAAATGAGTATAATATCGTAGATTTCTACTTACCTCATTTGCTTCTACTAAACATATTTTCGTAGAATAGATGTAAAATCACTACAAATTTGAGGGTGACCAATGAAAAACAATAAAACATTGGAAGACTGGATTGCAGATTGCGAGCGTCTTAGTAAAGAGAACACTTACCTTAAACAGCAACTAACAAGTCTTCTTCAACCAAATAAATCAGCTGAAAATAATGGGCAAGATATAGTAACCAGACATTCACCACTTGATGCCAAAATTCAACTATACAGAAGACTTTTCAACGGAAGGTCAGATGTATATGCAACCCGGTGGGAAAGTAAGGATGGCCGAAATGGATATTTGCCTGCATGTGCTAATGAATGGGATAAGTCTATTTGCCAGAAGCCAAAAATTAAATGTTCGGAATGTAGGCACCGTAAGCTCTTGCCTCTAACTAATGAAGTAATAGAAGGACATTTCAAAGGAAAACATAGTATTGGATTATACCCTTTGCACGAAGATGGGACTTGTTCCTTTTTAGCTATAGATTTTGACAAACAAGATTGGAAAAAGGATGTAGTGGCTTTTGTTCAAATTTGTAAACAATGCAAAATTCCCTACAGCGTAGAAAGATCTCGTTCTGGAAACGGTGCACATGTATGGTTTTTCTTCAACGAAAGACTAGAGTCATCTCTTGCAAGAAAGCTAGGGTATAGCTTGCAAACAAAAACACTAGAGGTACGTCATGAAGTAGGAATGAAATCCTTTGACAGGATGTTTCCAAACCAAGACACCGTCCCAATAGGTGGCTTTGGCAATCTTATTGCTCTTCCGCTTCAACGACAAGCTGGCCTAAATGGGAACAGTTTATTTGTGGACGATAATTACACCCCTTTTCCTGATCAGTGGATATACTTGTCTACAATCCAGAGACTTAGCAAAAGTGATGTTTATCAACTAATAAAGCAACTGGACGGCTATGAGGCAAACTTTGGATCGATGCCTTCTAATACAGTTTACCCAAAAAATATTACTATCGAAATTAAAAACGGTCTCTATATTAAGAAAAAGCTAGTTCCTTCTTCTTTAGCTGAGAAATTAACCGAGCTTGTATCCTTTCAAAACCCTGAGTATTACAAAGCAAAATCAAAAAGATTATCAACGGCCAATATTCCACGAGTGGTTAGATGTTCCTATGAAACTTCTGAACATCTTATCTTCCCAAGAGGGTGTAAGGAAGAACTAGTTTCCTTGCTTAATGAATTAGGTATTAATACGACCTTTGAAGACTCTGCATATGAAGGAGAACCGTTAGAAGCTACTTTTAATGGCGAGCTAACTTCCCAACAAGTCGATGCTGTTTCTCAATTAACACAACATGATTGTGGGGTTTTATCTGCGACAACAGGATTCGGAAAGACAGTTGCTGCGGCTGCTTTAATTGCCGAGCGTAAAGTCAGTACCCTTATTATTGTCGATAAAATACAACTTCAGCAGCAATGGATCAATCAGTTGAAGGCTTTTTTAGAATTAGGAAATGACGATGTTGGTGAAGTGGGCGGTGGTAAAAAGAAAGTAACTGGCAAAATTGATGTTGTTACACTGCAAAGCCTTGCTCATAAAGGAGAAGTAAAAAGCTTCATTACTCAATATGGACAAATTATCGTGGATGAATGCCATCATATTTCAGCCTATACTTTTGAAAGTGTGCTAAAATCAGTCCGCGCAAAATATGTATATGGATTAACTGCTACACCAATAAGAAAAGATGGCCTTCATCCGATTATCTTTATGCAATGTGGACCTGTTCGCTATAAGGTGGACGCACGAAATCAGGCTAAGGTAAGGCCATTTGTTCACAGGTTAATCGTGCGTAAAACAAATTTCAAATCTAAATCTGAACAGATCCAGGAGTTATATCGTTCCTTGGCTAAGGACCAAAAAAGGAATCAGCAACTATTTGATGATGTTTTATTAGCTCTTGAGGGGGGCAGGTCTCCTATCATCTTGACAGAAAGAATTGAACATCTCGAAGAACTTCAGGAAATATTCAGAGGTTTCGCAAAAAATATCATTACACTGTCAGGGAAACTCTCTAAGAAAGAACGAATGTTAGAACTAAAGAGACTTTCTAGTACACCCGACTCAGAAGAAAGGCTTGTCATCGCAACAGGAAAATACATTGGGGAAGGTTTTGATGATGCTAGGCTGGATACTCTCTTCCTAGCAATGCCAATCTCTTGGAAAGGTACTCTCCAACAATATGTTGGCCGCCTCCATCGATTGCATGAAAATAAACAAGAAGTACAAGTATATGACTATGTAGATAATCAGGTTCCGATGCTAAAAAGGATGTATGAGAAAAGGCAGAGCGGATATAGGTTGATGGGATATGTTACAGATGGTGAAAGTAAAAATAGTACGGAGCAGATGCAGTTGTTTTGAGAGAGGTTTTTATTCCAAAATAAAAATGGCCATAGCTCATTTGCTGTGGCCTCCTTTTATTGACATAAGTTACAATCAAACTCAGTTTCATTTGTGGTCTCGTAATGTTTCACTGCTTTTTTATAGTATTCTATATGATCTTTGGGACTAAATGTTACTTCATCACATTGCAAACATTTAAATACTGGGAAATTTAAGATAACCAACTCTATATCCTCAAATTCCTCTTGAATGGTGATTTTTCCAGGTATAGCCACATCTCCACAACTGCATTCTCTTACATAGCCATACTTTTCAATCAAGGTTTGAATTTTTTTCAAGCTTGTCATTGGTTGCGTAACTCCCATACTAAATCCCCCTTTAAGTTTTAATTTAAACGTAGGGAATATTATTATTTATTCCCATAATAGACATTAATCACACTTTATAATCAAACTTCCATTATTTTAAGCTCAAAACCGTTACTACCATTATTAGTCTACCTTCAATTGCCTCTTTACTAAACTCTCTTTTAAAAGATATAGCAATTCTTCCAGATTTATTACCTAGAGGAGCATTCAGTGTGAAACTTAAACCTTTTTTTGAAAAATGATTACTATCAAAATGTATTTTTGCTTTTTCAATATGCTCTGTATAAAAAAGTATAGTAGCAATCTCTTCTAGTAATCTAGTCGGGTTGATGGAAAACCCCTTCTCCTTTAACTCTCTTTTCTTTTTAGAAGTGACATGGGTAGAAACCACAAACTTATTTTCATCAATTAATTCTAGAGGCCCTACACAACTTTCCGTTATTGCTTTTAAATATTCGTAAGCTTTCAACATGTCTTGTGGATCAAGAATAAAGTCAATTCCATCTTTTGATATTTTTTCTGAATCTAGTAATCTTCCGTTCGTACAAACTTGCTCTATATAAGGTTCAATCATTCCATTTCCATGTTCTGCTTTTGCTTTGTGAACATAAAATTCTTTTCCATCTTTTGAATAAAAAGCAACAGTATTATTCACTAATATATCTCCTGTTATTTTTCAGAGTTTTCTTAATAATAACACATTAGTAGTACAGAAGTCCTTAATTGTATTACGTTAACCCAATTCGAAATAGGGTTCTGTCAAAAGTAGCACCTCTTCATTACAGGAGTCTTTTATTTTCTACCTCAATTGCCGCCACCATCCTCCCCCTAACCCGCTCCAACTCCCTAACATCCACTTCTCCCACAGCTTCCTCATTATAAAAATCCCCAAACCATTGTCCCTTATATCTTGGTACCACATGCATATGGTAATGAGTCAATTCGTTAAACACTCCACCATTTTGGTTAATAGTGATACCGTCTGGTCGTATAGGTGCTTCAACGCTTTAGTTAATAATATAGAAGCTTTCATAATGGCATTAGCCGTTTCCTCATCGAGTTCGTCGACATCTAAGAAATGTTGTTTAGGCAGGATTAAGGTATGTCCTTCGTTGAACGGGTCGTGATCTAGGAAGCACGTGACATAGTCATCTTCGTAGACCATATAGATGGTTTCGCTTTTGTTGGCTAAACGGCAGCCTAGGCAGTCTTTTGTAATGGTCATGGTGAGCACCTCTTTTAATTATTTTAATAGTTTAGCCGCTCAATAGAATAGAGGGTTTTGAAGAGCTGTGAAGAATTTAGTAAATATCTAGTAAAAAGGATGTGCGGTAATGTCGGAATCTCAAGTTATAATTGGAGTACCAGGTAAATGGGAAACACGGACGGAATTAATACAAGCTATTGCCTCTCATAGCGAAGGATACTTTATGGCTGGACATATCATACATAATGCTAAAAGGGATGTCGGTTTTTAAGTGGAAGTGTATGAACAAGACCCAGGATTAAGGGATGCTTTCTCCTATGCGAGTCGAGAAACGTTCGATGAAAACCTATTAAGTGAGATTGAACATCACACCTTTACCATTTATGTCATAGCAGATAGTAATCGGTTCGAAGATCTCTTAAACGTAGTAGAAGTCGGTGCAGGGTTATTGAGATCTGGTGGTTTAGCTGTGAAGATTGAGACCACAGGGGTTGCCTACACAAAAGAAGAATGGAATCAGCTCTGCACAGAACAAGAATACTTCCCTATTTATTCTCATTTTGTCACCCTAATTGGTGATGAGAATCACTACTTTTCATGTGGGATGAAAGCATTCGGGTTGCGGGATACCGTTATTCCCTCTTCCCTTCCACCTGAAGAAGCAGCCGACCTACTCAATAACGTCAATCTATACAGTATAGTGGAAAATCCTACTTTCAGAAGCGGCGAAACATTTAGCATTGGGGAGAACACTGCCGTCTTCAATATAGTTTTGACGAATGACTCCAGGTATGACGAAGAAGATGTGATTTATAATCCATATGGATTGCTCGAGCTTACACCAGTATAAAAAGGGAGGTACAAACGTACCTCTCAGAGTTATCCCTTATATCCCGAGCCCTTACTGAAATACTTACTGAAATACTCCCCCTGTAAAATCCCATAAATCGCACAATCCTTATACTGACCTTTGGAATTCCCAATCATATCCCTCACAATCCCCTCTTGCACCATCCCTGCCTTATTCATGATGCGGCCGGACGCTGGGTTGTCGGTGTTGTGTGCAGCAGCAATCTTATGAAGATTCATGTGCCGAAAGCCAAATTCGACCACGGCTCGCAACGCTTCTGTGCCATACCCTTGATTCCACCACCGGTACCTAAGGGAATAACTCACCTCGCAATTTCCGGTTGTCTCATCGAAGTCATACAAATCAATCTCACCATTCAGCTCTCCACTACCCTTCAACTTCACTGCCCAATAACAAAAATCTTCCTTCTCATATTGCGACACAATATTGGCGACTCTCTCCACCGTCTGCGAAACGGCTGTATGAGCCGCACTCACCCGATTGTCTGTCACCCGCTCATCTGAAATCCAGTGATCAAAGACTTTCTGGGCATCATTAAGCTCAAACTTTTCTAAGATTAATCGATTTGTTTCTAGCTGTGGTGTTCCGATATATTTAATCACATTGTACCTCTTTATAGGAAAAAGATTACTAGTCCCTACTTAATCTATATTTCACTTTTCGACACAACTTGCATAAATCCTGTTCTTTTGCATAAAAGAGAGGAATAGCCTAATAGACCATTCCTCTTGCTCTAATCTGTATACATCCAAGAAATTTTACCACCATTAGATATTTTCACCCTATACACCAACGCACTCACCTTAAAAGTATGTTTATGGTTATGAAGGAAAAAAGCCTCTTCCTCCTCTTTACCGAGGAATTAACCATAGGATTTCCACAATCGTGCTAATTATGGATTATTATTTTCTATTGAATAGTTTCGTTGTACTGCGCATTAAACTATCTGTTTTTAAAGTTTAATTGCTCTTCATACTGAACATCTTTTTAACTGGATTAAGCCGAATTTTTATTATCTTCATCTTTGATTGTGTTTAATATTTTATAAAGTTTATTGGATATATCTTGCATGCCATTAATTAACTGATTGTATTCAGTTATATTTGGAGGTAATTTTCCTTCATGAACGACATAGCTACTCGCCTTGTATAATACCATTACCTCATTAGAAAAGGCCTTAGAAATAATTTCTTTTTCAACTAAAGTAGTTGTAATACGATAGAGAGGCAAAGTTGTATTTTCATTGGTTAACTTATAATAAATTTGTCTTAACATACTTTCTATTAGAACCCTTTGTTCTAGAGTTGTTCTAATTCCTTCATTATCGTTAAAATATTCTTCAAATTTCACTTCTTTAGCTACCACTTTATCAACATTTGAGAAAGAAAATTCATTATGATTTCCTTTTACATTAGTCTTATTTTCTGAAACGCTTGTTTTATTCATTTTAATAAATCCGAACATTAAGTCAATCAAGTAGTTTATGAACTTGTCCATTATAGGTTTTAAGAGTCCTAAAACAATAATTGTTAGGGTAATTAATACTACTAATAAGAAATTATTCAAATTTAAACTTTTATTAAAGCCCTCTACAAATTGTATTGCCAACATAAATAAACCTATCATTATAAAAGCAGATATCCTTGTTATATTAAAGGATAATGGGTCATTTTCACTTTGTCTTTCATCAGTTATCTCGTATCTAAATTCTCCTATCAATTCCTCAAGATGTCTTAGCATATCTAATCTTGTATCACGAGGAATATGCTCATTTTCATAAACCTTTGCGTAAATCATTTGTGTAATGTCTTCTATTTCTAATCTTAATTTGCAATTTTTCAACATTTCAAATCCATTAATAAATGATTTAATATCAATTTTGGAAATTGTAATTCCGCTATTCACATGATTTCTAATTACTAAGTTTATTATTTGATCTTGTAATTGGAGAATTTCTTTTTGTCGTTCTTTTCTGCGCTTGTACTCCTGATATACAAAAAAAATAATAGCTAAAAATAATGAAAGAATTGTTGCCGAATTTACTAAATTACTTGAGTTTATGGTATTTTCCAGGAACTCCAACTTTTCCACCCCGTGTCCTATTAAGGATTTTTTTATTTTTAATGCATGTAATAATTGACCATAGATTTTTGTTAGTTAAGATTAAAAGAGCTATTTCCTGTACATTAATAACTTTTTTTGGAATTCCTATTTTTCAGATATACAAGATTACTATGTATTATTTTACCACTTAAAAAAGGATATAGATTAAAAAAGTTTATCTTTGATATTTATTGTTAATAGGTTCTCAACAATTGGACCAAATTATAGTAGGGATTTTGTTGTCAATAATATAAAATTAGGTGGTAAATATTATAAAAAAGGAGCATAACCTACTAAAGTCAGCTCCAGAGCTATATTATTCGTTTGCTTTTTCTAGGGGGAAAACTACTTCTGGCAATATAATCATCTTTTGTGGTCTCTTCTGTTTTTGTATCAAATTTATTTATATCAATTGATAAGATTTGCAATTCAATCAATGATGAAATTTCCATTAACTGAGTTGTTCTACCAAAAAAATCAATATAAGTTTTAATAATACCATTTAACATAATTATAAGACCAAAAAAACCTATAAATAATGAAAGGTAGGATTTACCGATATCTATATTCCCCAATCTAAATTCATAAAATGAATGTGCAAGAACTCCAGTTATTAAGAAAGCCACAAATAATTGTTTGATAATATCACCAAAAGGTGACAACCTCCTCAATTCTATAATTCTAATCTCTTTTTGTATTAACTGATCCAAGCCTAATAAATGCTCTTTTGAGCGAATATTTAGCTCTTTCATCATATTCTCAAAGGCATTAACACTAGGTATCCCTAAAGGATCCTTTGCTTTAATTTTTTTATAAATATATTTCCCTTGTTAATTAGCCCAATAGAAAGTGATTATAAAAATTAATATTGAGAGAATCATCCATTGATTTAATGAATAATAGATACATATTCCCATAAATAAAACATTAAGAAAATACAATACAAAAATTACCCATACTGTTTTACTAACTGATGAAGTTTTCTTTAATGATGCCCAAAACCCAAAGTATTTTTTATATAAGTTTAGTAGATTAGCTAAATACAAAATATTCTCCTTTTATGTTTACCCTTTAATTTTACACATTTGAACCATTCTCTTAAACATGTAAGTTTAGTTGTTATTAGAAGAATTAATTAATTACATACCTCTCCGGCCCCTTAAATACTTCCTTCACATGCCAGTAAATGAAGTCATCCTTTGGGTAGTAACTTGCCTCTATCGGTTTCAATATTTCATTACCATGGTATTTCATTAACCACTCATCAAATCCATTGGTGCCATGCGCATCCTGTGAAACAATCATTCTACGATCATTGTTGATGGTGAAAACGCCTCTATCAAAAAGCTTATGATGAAGGGAGCATAGGGCAATGCCGTTCTCTTCTACATCAGGCCCTCCAGCATGGTGCCACTTTATATGAGCAGCTTCTACTCCTACCAGAGTATGTGCAAGCCTTACATTAAATCCACATACAGCGCAGCTATACCCGTATGCTCTAAGTATCTTATCTCTGAACTTCGAATCTCGTTTTCTCTTTTTTGTATAGGTAAAAGAAAAGTCCAATCCAACCGCACTCAAAATATCATCATGAATGGAAGCAGGAAAATGTTGTTCAAGAATTATCTGAGCAAGCTCCGGAATAAGACTCATATTATCTTTTAGAGTCTTATACACCTCAGGTATGAAACCGCCTGCAACAGTTTCTTCAATCAACTTCCTATTGTTCGGACTTGATAGGTTAACAGGCTTATCTAATTCCCAAATGTCATCTCTCGAAAGTCTCACAAACGGTTCTTCGGGGTGATATGACTTCCTGATGGGCCCAAAATCTACTAACAACTGCTTCAAATCCTGCCCCGCTTGCTCATAAGGTAAAAACCTAGGATTTCCTTTCTGTAATTGTCCCAATGCATACAATAACAGTAAAGGTTTATGAGGAGCCCTCTGGTTCCCCTTTTTCCAAATGGTTAGGTTACTTATTGAGTTTTTTATTTCATCAAGATTCATCCTGCTTACCATCCTCGACTTCTATTAAAAGTATCTTCTCTTGGAATCCACCGCGTTTGTCCGTTTTTTCTTTACGTACTTTCTCTACTTCTTCCATTGAAAAACCATGATAGTTTGCTAGGGCATGGATAACTTCTAGTAAGTCAGCTAGTTCCTCCACTGCATCCTCGTTTGAATGGGATGCACAGTATTCATCCAATTCCTCATAGCTTTTAAGTTTGAGGTATTTTATGTAATCATGGTCATTTAATATTTCCAATGTGTACTTCTTTCCTGACTCTTCAATAATTTGTGGTATTTTGTCTCGGACAAGTTTGTTGTAGATTGGCATATTAGTACCCCATTAGTTTTTTTATAGGCAGTTTACTTAATATAAATTTTACCATATTGCATTTGATTTTGGGTTTAAATGTAAAGCTAGTATCTATTTGATCAGTCCTACAATAGTGGTATCATAACAATAGCTAATTAATATGAGGTGTCTAAATGAAAAAAACAGTTAAAGTTGTCGCAGCTATCATTGAAAACGAACAGAACGAAATACTTTGCGCTCTCCGTTCACCATCAATGGCTATTCCAAATATGTGGGAGTTTCCAGGTGGTAAAGTAGAAAAAGATGAAGATTTACATTCTGCTTTAGAGCGAGAAATTGAAGAAGAAATGGATTGTAATATTAGAGCTGGTGAGCTATTCCATGATAACATTCATGAGTATGATACATTTATTATTAATTTAATTGCTATCAAGTGCACCATAACCGAAGGAGAACCAGTTCCAAATGAGCACTCTAAGCTTGTATGGCTTAAGAGAGAAAATTTGAATTCCTTAGTATGGGCTCCAGCAGATATACCTGCGGTTGAGCAATTAATATTAGAAAAAGTGTAGCCCCAATGGACTACACTTTTTCTGTTAACTCAGTATATAAAACTGGTGGAATCTTGTTCTCCAATTCTAAGATAACTGTAATAGGTTTATTCCCTTCGTACTTGATGGAATTACCCTTTCCAATGTAAATATAAGGTTCCGTCTTTCCCTTATCAATCTCTTTATATTTTCTAACAAACAGATGAAGATTGACACCTCTTTGCTTATTGCGGACTAGGTCCTGACCTCTTTCAGTATGTTGAGATGTATTGTTGACAGATTGCCACTGAAGGTGACCTGGATCCATGAACTTATCTTTATAGTTAATACTGTCTTTAATGTTTTCTTCTTTATGGAGATCTATATATAAGAAAAATTCTTTTCCATTCACCACTAACCCTGAACCTCTAAAGGAGCTATGCGTTTTACGATAGTTTGATAGTAATGCTGCGTCTACCATTTGATATTGCTCATAGAGTTTAAAGTGTGGCACTCCATAATATTCTTCCCTATATTCTCTTTCATACCGGAATATCCCGTAACTAATTATATCTTCAATATAATGTCTATAGAAATCATCTTTCAAAACATCATCCAAAAGCTTTGTTTTACGAACTACACCAGTTTGATAAGAAAACATCTTAGGGATGTTCTTTACTTGCAGCCGATCATAGTAATCTTGATTTAAGTATTCAAATGCATGAATGATACTATCCTCATCCACATGCTTTACCAATTTTAAGATTTCATTCTTTGCTTGGTGAAGGGTAACTTCAGAATGGTCTAATAGATAGCGTATAATGACAAAATCATAAATTCTCTTTAAGGGAAGCTTACTGGAAAGCTCTTTGATGATAGCCTCAAAAGATTCATTGGCTAATAGCTTCTTTAACTCTTCTTCTTTTTCAACCTTTGCTAAGAAATGAAGGTATGATTTTTCTTTAGAAATAAACTTAGTTGGATCCGGGGCACCATCATATTTCAAATAATCTATTAGTAAATATGGAATTCTTCCTTGGTTCATCTGCTTAAACTCAAAATACTCTTCTTTTAAGTATTTTATGGAGTTGAAGTTTTCTTGATCTATTTGAGCAAGGATTCTTTCCTGAGATATTTTATCCATTTGGATATGAGTACATCCTGGAATATTAGCAAACCCTGTTGCAATAGCTACCTTCAAACTTTCTTTATCATAATATCGACTTCCATTTAACGCTAAAGCAATAAGAAAGGTTTTATTATGATTACCAATGAAGTCGAGGACCGTTAAGAAATTCTTGTTTGCATGTTTCCGCAAGCCACGTCCCAGCTGTTGGATGAAAATAATTGGAGAATTAGTTGGCCGTAGCATGAGGACCGTATTAACCGAAGGAATGTCGACTCCCTCATTAAAGATATCCACCGTAAAGATAATCTCCAATTCATCCTGTTCATCTTCTAACCTATTAATATAATGTGTTCGTTTCTCAGGCGAGTCATCCCCATACAAGTAGACACTGTTAATGCCTCTTTTATTAAACTCGTCACTCATATATCTTGCATGTTCGATACTTGCACAAAAACCTAAGCATTTTCTCTTCTCTCCATCAAAGTCATAAAACCTCATTTTCTCGATAATGAAATCTACTCTTTCATTGACCTTTAAACGTTTTGTTACCTCTGCAATATCATCTATGGATACATCACTAAGATCTATGGCGTCTATATCTGTTATGCCAAAGTAATGAAACGGAATAACCAATTCGTCCTCTAGTGCGTCATGTAACCTAACTTCAAGAGCTACGTTGTTATCAAAAAGATCAAACACATTATGACTATCACTTCTCTCCGGGGTAGCTGTCATCCCAAGAGTGAATTTCGGAGTAAAGTACTCAAGTATCCTTTGATAGGTGGAACTCGTAGCATGGTGTGCTTCATCTATGATTATGTAGTCAAACTCTTCCCTATCAAATTCATGCAAACAGTTAGTAATAGACAGGTTCGTAGCAAACACAAAGTCCACGTGTTTTTGCTTTTGATTTCCTGTTAATAGTCCAAAAGTATAGCCCTCATTTGGTAACAGTTTTTCAAAGGTTTCCTTTGCCTTCCTTAATATCTCTTCACGATGGACGACAAAAAGAAGTTTTTTTGGTTTGAATTTCTTTACGTCGAAAGCTGACATATATGTTTTCCCTGTGCCCGTTGCTGCTATTACTAGAGCCCTCTTTTCTCCATAGTATCTAAGCCTCTCAAGGTTTTCGGTTGCTTTTTTCTGCATTCTATTAGGAACAATGTATTCACTATTCTCATAGATGAGTTGCTTCTTCCATCCACTACCTTGTAGGTTCTTTAAGAAATCCTCATATCTTTTAATAAAGTCTGCATCAGCATCTACACTTGTGTTCCATAGATATTCATATTCTTTAAGTACATCTTTAATAAAATAAGCATTCCGTTTTGAGATAATTTCAACATTCCACTCCACATTACTTTTGAGGGCACTCTGTGTAATATTGGATGAACCAATAATTACTTTATAACTATCAGGATATTCAAAGATGTATGCTTTCGTATGAAATCCTAGTTCTTTATCCGTAACAAAAACCTTAAGATTTACATTATTAAACTCTTTAAGTTTCTCCAATGCCTTTGCATCAGTGAAATTTAAATAAGTGGAGGTAATTATCTTCCCCTTAATACCTCTATCTGCGGCTTCCTTAATAGGGTCCAACAAAAGCTGTAGACCACTAAAGTTAATGAAGGCAACACTAAAATAAAAACTAACGCATTCGTTCATTGATCTGGTTAGTTCAGTTAACAAGTTTCCTCTTTCTGAGTTAACTATGAGTTTCTCTCCTATCATTCTTATCCCCTACTATTCATTTATCTTTTTGACTCTCTTTTGTGTCTCAATCTTATTCTGTTGCTGCCATCCCTCAAAATAAGAAGTAAACTCCGACTCCCCAGAATACGAAATACACAAATACTCCTTCGCTCTCGTCATTCCAATATACATTAACGAAACTTCCCGCTCCTTATCCTTTTCAAGCGGGAATGGCATGGTATCCGCTTTCACAATAAACACTGCTTGGAAGTCTAGACCTTTACTACTGTCTATTGTGCTTATCTTGACAGTCTCTTCTTCTCTATTAAAGGCTCTTTTGCTAGCTTCATTTTCCGTTATCCATGTTTCGGGGATGCCTTCTTTTTGGAGTGCTCTTTGGATGGTACCGATAATATCTGCTTTATGCGTGCGTTTAACTCGATATAGAACGAGCATTTCAGAGTAAGGAACTTTCCGCACTTGGTGGAGCTGTTGTATTTGCCTTGCAATAATTTGCATTTCTTTTGCAAAACTTTCTGCTTTTAAGATGGCTGGTTCTGGACCTTTGCGTTTCGTACTTTTGGGTGAGATAATCTCTACGCCTTCTGTTTCGCCCACTACCACCTTATTTTGTAGCGAGGAATTCTTTTGGAAGAAGTCCCAGGCACAGTTGACAATTTGTGAGGTGTTCCGGTAGTTAATATTCAGTATTTTTGATCTACCACGGAAATCCAGACCTGTATCCTTTAAATAGCTTCTTTTTCTTGGATAAATTGTTTGTGCACGGTCTTCTACAAGAAGTAGAGCTTTGGTTTCAGGGTTTAGACATAAGCTAACGAGATGCAGCCAGCTTGCTTCAAAGTCTTGTCCTTCGTCTATTAGAATAGCGTCATATTTAGGAGCAATTGCTTCTCCCTTCTCTAACTTCTCAATGTATGTATCGATGATTCCTTCACTCATCTTTAGGTCATTTTTCAACCATTGGTGAAAATTTCTCACTTCAATATTCCTAGGTGTTTGCTGGATTTGTATTTCTCCATCACCAAAATGAAAGTCAAAAAGATTATCAGGCTCCAATGCCATCGCTCTTACTATTTGGGCGATATTTTGGGAGAGTGATATGTTATAGCACAAGATCAAGATTCTCCAATTAGGATTCTCCTTAGCCAGCATCTTTGCTCTACTCGCCAGGATAATGGTCTTCCCGCTGCCCGCTACTCCACGAATAAGTCTGTTTTTATCTCCGATTTGTTTGGCCATATTCTCTTGGTGGAAATCCATTGTTTTGATATCTCTTAAAGATAGAAGCAGCTGATCCTGGTAAGGAACAGGCTCTTTAAACTCAGCACCAATTCTGACCTCTGGAAATAGATAGTACCTAATCGTATTAATTTCTTCATATGTAAGCGGCTCTCTCAATCTAAAAGGTACTTGGAACATATTTATTAATTTTTCTGCAAGCACTTCCTCCGAGAACTCCCCATAATCGGGGTCTATTTCTTCTCGTGTAAGCATGCTGTCAGGGTCAATGATAGAATAAATCCCATCCTCTAGCACCTGCTTTTGGTTAAGGCGTGTAAAAACAACGCCATAGCCATAAGGAAATTTCAGTTTAAACTGATGCTTCCCTTCAGTCTGAATTAGATTCTTATCCTTCTTCAACACATCATTTATCTTAAACACGTAATCTCTTGCCTGCTTAAGTGGACTCTTCACACTATGTAGATTCCCACCAGTATCTCTAATCGTCCACTCATCTTTATTTAATTGATACAACGTGTTTCTAGTATAATCTTTCACCTCGAGCACAATCAGTCCTAGATCAGGACCAATAATCACAAAGTCCGGCCTAGTCCCCTGAATCTCCGGTTCAAAATACACTATATAGTCATCCGGCAAATACTCCTTCAACGTGCGGAACAAAATTCTCTCCCCAGAAGTAGCACTGCTCCTAATCGTTTCCGGAACCGTAACGGCCATCCTTTTCACCTACCGACAAAATATTACTTTTATTATAGCAAAAGAACCAGGTTTTTTACATAAAGTTACAGAAAACACAAAAAAGATGCAGTTAGTTATTACTGAGCACCTTTTTTAATTTAATATTTGATTGATGAATTTTTTTTGCAAATCATTATATAAATTTTAATTAAGTACATCTGATATTACTTAAAGAGTTTTTGATTTAGATATCACTAGGTAGTTTTGCTTTGACATCTTCAAATCTCTTTCTCAAATCATCTCTATCTTTTTTTAATTTCCTTAACTCTTCTTCAGAGGTTTTTTCTAATAATCTTTCAGTATTGCAATCATTGTTCCCAATTAGATACTTCAATAATGTTAGTATTCTTGGAACTAATTTAGCATCATCTGATTTTAGTTCTATATACCCTGGCGATTGGACATTTATTTTAATATCTAAATCCCGCTTGTTATATTCATCTTCCAAGCTATCTTTTTGAAGGACATTAGCGATTGGTACTAAATTTGTAATGGCGTTTATAAACTGAGATAAATCATAAGCTGGTATATCTTCTTCTTTATTAACCGGCAATATTAAATAGCTCTTACCGCTTTTTTCATAAAAAGAATACATTGTTCTATCTATAAAATGTGCATATTCATTTGCACTGTTAATTGTTTGATGTGCTTGCATCATCTTAAATAAATATGGATCTAATTTCTCTCTATCTATTTCTTTTATCCATTTAACAGATTTAGATTTAATAAATGGACAGGTATCGTTGATATTATTTGCTCTAGATATATATTCACTTGTAACTATCCCAAAATTAATTACCTTGGAATTTTCATTAGGAATCATAACTACATCCCCAACTTTTATTTCAAATAGAAATTTTCTTATCTGATTATATATTCTTCTTGGTTGCTTTTTAGGATACTTATTTATGATGTAATTAGACATTGCATCAGACATAGCTTTATTTCTAAAATCATTAATATTGGAAAATTCGTCCCAACCTATAGAAATATAATTATTATTAGAAAAGTCAGAATAATACTTTCCGCTGTCTGTTCTCACTAACCAATAATTTCTTGATTCCTCTATATGTTCAATTAAGGAGCTGTAAGGCTCAAAAAATTCATTTAACGTCATATCCAAATTGTCCACATCCTATATTTAATTTATAATTAACATTATAAACCAATCAATTCATAAGGAGGTGAAAATTTGAAGGAACAAACTTCTCAAATGTTTGTAATATTCATTGCAATCTCTTTCATTATTGGTATTTTTAATAATGATTTCATAAAAAATGAAGCATTATTATTGTCTATGACATTTGCTGCACTTGCCTTCACTCTATTAGATTTATGTAAGCTGTTAAATCTAAATAAAAATATTAATTATATCTTACTATTTTTTGCTGTTTTTTCTATTGTTGCATTACCTTACTTAGAAGGAATACATAAATTAGTAGCCAGTCAAAGTGATAGAATAACAATTTTAGGATTAGCCATAGTTATATTAATTATAGGTATTAGACAAAGATTAGATGAAAAAAGAGATATTTTCCAGATTAATAATTATATTGATGAAACCAAGAGTATTATTAATTCTCAAAGTCAGATCATTAATGAACAGAATGAAATTATTGAAAAGCTAAATAATAAACTTAATTCATCAAAAGATAATGAAAAAAAATAAAGGCGAATTCTCAAACACTTGGGGGTTGAGAATTTTCGCCTTTATCTATGATATAACGTTACGTTAGATTTGGTTAATTTCTCCCTCCTTTTAATTTGTTCACACTGGATACAATCCATTTCCTATTTGTGAACATTTCCACGCCAAAATGCTTCTTGTACCTTTTTTTTGGGGGATCCAAGTATTTATCAGATACTTAAGAAAATAATTGTGCTAGATTCTCCAACGCTTGTCCGAAATCATCCATTTTATTCCTTTAGGAGCATTTTTTAGAAAAAAAGTTCAATATGTTTTACTTATTAGTCCATTACTTTCACTTTATCTTCAATAAAATCAATTTCACTTTTATTTAATCCATACTTCTTATACAACTGCTGATCAATTTCAGGAATATCTTTTGACCAATCAATATCAGAATTATGTGTAAAATCTTGAAGAGGTATATATGCCCATTTAGAAGGTGGATTATCTTGTGTTATTTTTAGAATCCCCAACAGACATCTTAAAAACTTAGTTTTTATATATTTCAAAGCATTCTCTGCTTCACTTTGAGTGGTAAAGGCACCAATACTAATAAAAGTAGGGGTCGCTGATTCAAATGGTCGCCCAATCAGTATTTTCATAGTCCCCACCTAGTCATCAGCCTTTATTTCACAGGTTGCTTCTTTTCCACTCCGTTTATTGACTCTGCAATAACCTCACATTTCTTTATCCCCCAAACATAATGGTCGGAAGTGTTCGCTGCAAAATAGCTGTATAAATTACTTGTTTTCGTCCATTTATAGTATTTCTTTGTCATGATTTCTTCATTGGTATGGGATCTAATGAGTTCCATCACCCGTTCATGGCTTAGCTTTAATTTCTTTAGCGCTTGATTCAATGTTACGTCTTGGTAGTTTTCCCATGTTCGCATATTGAGTAGCCCGATCTTGCTCCATTTATAACCCGGTGCCGGCATAAACGGGGTATCCCCATTCATTCCTTCCCTATACCATCTCTCCAGCATGGCATGCCATTCATACAGGTGCATGACTATATCACGGAAATTCTTATCTCTTTCTACAGTTTCAATGGAAATGCCCCTTTTTCTAATTGGTACGGATTCAATAATTTCTAGTAATCTATTAAAGTTATTCTCACTATTCATCAGTAGAATTTCTTTTTCACTTGTAGTCATCTTGGTAATACTCTCCTCCCGAAATACTCACTTTGTTCCTTTCAAAACCTAAATACCGAGTCCCTTGAAAACTTAATACTCCATTGTCATCTTCGGAAAGTAACCCATACTCCTTACCAGAAAGATGAAACTCCGAACGGTCCCCACTTTCGAACTCGAATGTCACATAATAGCTGGTATGTGAGCTTGAGGAATGGTGGTGATGATTCATATTGGACCTTTTGGTAACATCTATCCGTTTTGATGTAACAACAGCTGGTACACTTAGCCTCGGAGACTGCTCATTTTTGTGCCATTGACCAATGCCTTGGAAAACTGAAACTAAGATAACACCAATAATAAGCACAAAAACAATGCCAATAAAAATAGGCCCGATCTGAAACATAAAATCACCGCTACCCATATATGGATCTGACATGAAACACTCCTCCTTTGGTTACGTTGTTCTGTTGTTATATCTTTTCATTACAGTTACGAAAACGGCAAACATAAGAGCAATCGCACTATTTATCATTAAATAGTATCCAACTTGCAGACCAAAAAAGATGGCAAAAGGATCTCGAATAATTAAGATGGCTAAAATACCACCAATTGCCCCAAATAAAACTGCTGATAGTAATATGGAAAATGCCGCAAAGTATAGGTTTTTCCTCTTGTAAGATATGAACCCAATGATATTTGCTGCAATAATAAAAAGCACCATAAGTATTAAGAAAAAATCACTCATTTTTCTCACCCTTTCGGTGGTCAACAGGTACAGGCACCTCGACCCATTTTAACGTTGCATTACATAGGATTTTTTAGTTATAACTCACCTCGTAACCTGTGCATTTAATGTTGTTGATAATAGTAGAGGGCAACCACTCCAAGAATAAACATAAGTCCTGTTCTAAATAGTATCTTTTCCCTTTTCGTCGCACCTATTTTATCATCTGCAAATTTAACATAGGACACTAAAAAAATGTATCCGAACGTAGTTAGCACGTATCCCTGTGTATCTTGAAAAAATAATAAATTTCTTAAGATGGCTACACCTAGGAACAGAAGACCTCCATATCCAGCTAATAAGTATATGTATCTTTTGTTTTTTTCTTCACTCAAAAGACGTCCCCCTCTGCATTAGTGAATTTACCTTCTATACTTTTAATAGTAAAATAACTTCACTTTCCTCTAACAACTCGCCTGTGTTTACGAATCCAAGTGACTCATAGAATCGAAGTGCCGAATAATTATCTGGCTCTGTTGAGAGACCAATGTAATGACAATCATCATTCTTTTTGAACATATCTACGACTTGTTGCATCGCCTCTTTCCCGAGCCCCCTACGTTGATAAGAGACATCAATCATAAATCTAGGAATCCAATACTTCCTTTCTTCAATCTCATTTGGATCATTTTCCGTCATCACAAAACCTATAACTTCCTCATCCAACTGTATGGCGTACGGTGTAAGATTGGGATTCACCTTAGATTCTGCAATGGAATATACATTAGGTGCAACTCGATGAACTTGATCCTCCGCTAACTTTAGTTCTAGACATTTATACATGTTTTTCGTCGTTAATTCTTGAATTGAAATTTGAGCCATCGTCATTCTCCTTTAGATAAGATTACTACTGTATTTTCTGAATAAATAAACCTGATAGAATACCTTAACGGGTTTATTTCCGTGCAGTTGCTGATGGTGCTTCTAATACTACTGATACTAGTAGGTAAATAGGATTGGAGAGTTTATCTTCTCTTCTGTAACAATATAAAAAATAGTGTAATTCTACTGACCTACTTATTCTGTTAAAGCCCAAGTTGCCGGGCAATGACCATAACGGATAAGTTAAATATCACTACTATCAATATTAAGGAGATAATCATTGGGTATGTAGTTTGGGATTTTCTCAGGAGAGTCAAATAAACTACTTTTAGTAAATATGGTGAACCCCACCTCTTCAATATCTACAAAAGTTTCGAGTTTATTAACATCAAGGTTTTCAAATACTAAAGGTTTATCCATCCAATGTTTTGGAGGAATTAAATCTTGCTCTGATAGATCATTCCCGTGAAATATGAATACACTCAGACCATTGGAAACCAGTTCTTCTGCAAGCTTACTTATAAGATGTAGCTTCTCTGTTGAGTCTACTTTTATGACAGCTCCATCTGACGAAAATTCAAAAAATGGAATGTTATTAGAAATCAAAGTTTCTTTCTCATATCCAAAGATCATTGAGTTCAATACAAAGAAAACAGGAAGACCGAACATTTTTTGGACCAACGATATTATTAAATCATTTGTGATGTCAGTCATTCCTATAGATATAGATGCAAAAACATCTTTTGGAAAGCTGAAACTATTAATAATGCTTTGGTCCGAATATTGTACAAAATATTCCTTTTCCAATTTCAGTCCTCCTTCTATAATACAGTACCGTTTTTAACAATCGCTCCTAGTTTCTTTAAGATTTCATTCCATATCGCTTGTATATTTTTCTGGTAGTAATTCCATTACATTGCA
The DNA here is from genome assembly GCF_001293645.1 of Bacillus sp. CHD6a. Taxonomy (GTDB): domain Bacteria; phylum Bacillota; class Bacilli; order Bacillales; family Bacillaceae_I; genus Sutcliffiella_A. Next base: position 184,254 of record NZ_LBMD01000002.1, on the reverse strand, counting down.
CTTCACTAACTTATCATTATAGGAAATGATTACATCTGCATTTTTCCCATAATCACTAATTAACTCTCTACACATACCACAGGGAGCAACTACCCAGCATTTTTCTATATTTTCGTGTGGATGAGGGTGAGCGACTGCTACAATTGTTTCAAATTCGTGGTCACCTTCTGAAATAGACTTACCAATAGCCATTGCTTCTCCGCACACAGTTATTCTTCCCACATTCGCTTCTACGTGAACCGCTGAAAAAACATTACCACTTGCTGTTCTAACTGCTGAACCAATATGATGTCGTCCATATCTATAATTCTTTTCAATTACTTCTTCTGCTTGCTTTATCAATTCATAGTCTCTATCTTCTAAAGGTCTTACTTTTAACATATTTATTCTCCCCTTTTGATGGTTCTAAAAATCTTATATATTCCAATTATTTCATAATCTTATTTTTCTTTCCTTTTTGGGAGTAGCTTCTCCTTGCTATCCCGTTCTCGCTTTTCGGATGATATCCCACTTTTCCTTACTGCTATCACCTTGATTATTAGAGACATAAGAATTATTATCTGAAACTAAAAGAACTCATATAACCCCTCATCGAAGTATTGAAACTCCTCTTTTGTTACCTTATATCGAGTATACCCCTCATAAAAAGCAGTTAGATACTCCGGATTATTCATGAAGTTCCTTATTGCGAGGGATTCGTCATATCTTGGATCACCGACTGTCATTCCAGAAACATCTATAAATAGCTGCACTTCTCCATCTATTACAAACACATTATCTGTTGTGCAATCACCATGTATCATGGTTTGTTTTACTGGAGTAGGCTTATTGGTCTCTAGATGGGTTAATAATTGTAATTCCGCCCCTGTTTGCCCTTTTTCTACATAGCTTTGTGCCTTTGTAAGCTGACCTTCTAACCAATCCCCTTCACCTTTTAAGCTCTCAAGTGGCTCATTTTCATGAAATTGTTGTAGGAAGCTACCAAAACTTCTAATTAAGGATTTCCTTTCTTTGAGTGAAGTTGAATTATTCAACGCTGAAGTTAATGACATCCCCACTTCAAACGACATTAGTAGATGATCACTATCTTTTTCCTCAATAAGACCGAAGTAATCAGGTACAGAGATGATTGGATCGTTATTAAGTTTTTGTAGGACCCGAGCTTCTGCTCGTAACCATTCACGATATTTCTCTTTATAGCTACTTTTTAGTAAAAATGAACCATCTTCTGTGGAAATTTTACGCACTTCGGAAGTCCAGCCTTGCTCATCTAATACACTCACTTTATGTATAGGACCTATTACTCCCTCTATCTTTCCCTGTAGACTCTCATTCATATAATCTATGACCCCCGTTGTTTCCGTTTCTACATTCCATTAGAAATTCCATGTCTTTTTAGCGTTTCAGTTGTTTGTGAAAATATTTGTCAGTAGAATTACTTTTTTACTTGTTGTCAAAATAAGCGCTAATCCTTTATACATAAGTAGCGCTTAGCAGTTGCCCCCTTTGTACTTGTACCACCTTATTCCATAAACCTGCTCGATTCTTAAGTAAGGAGCGACTCATTATGTTGCAAGTGCTCCTAGATTGCGGAATATTGTTAAGTATTAAACTTCATATAAATATTTAATAATGTCAGGAAAACGTTCTCTCCAGGATTCTTCGTTATGAACTGCATCTTCAAAGATTGCAAAATGATAATTAATGCCTTTATTCTCTATTACATTTTTAAAAGAGATATTTGAGTTAAGGTAAGCAGCTGAATCAAATGAGGCTGTCTGCTCTTTGGTTCCTACATCAAAATAAAATCTTTTAATATCTGTTAAGTCGCTTTTTTCGGCAAAGTTCTCTATGTCTTTTTGATTTAGCCAGTAAGCATTAGAAAGTGCAGCTACTCTTTTATAAATGGAAGGATATTTACACATAGCATAAGTAGATATTAACCCTCCAGCTGAACTCCCAGCCATTGCAGTATCATCAACAATTGTTCTATATTTATTATCAATAAAAGGCTTTAGTTCTTTTGTGATAAATTCTATGTATTCTTCTCCTTCTCCACCTAAATCAATTGAATTATCTATACATAAACCTTCATTTACACTTTTCTCACTAATCCAAGGACCGAACTCATCTGAACGTTTTGTACCTTCTCCATTACAATCAATACCTACTACGATGAGTTCTTTGCCGCTCTTTAATACACAATCCGCTATTCTCCAACTTGAACCAAAAAAAGAGTCTTCATCTTTAAATAGATTTTGTGCATCGTGCATATATAAAACTGGGTAATCTTTTGTTGAATACACATATTCACTAGGTAGTAAAACGCTTATCTTCCGAGCTCTATTTAATGCTGTAATCTTAAATTCAAATGTTTCGACCATACCTTTACTTCCTCTCAAATTTAATAACCCTGTTCCACAATCCTGCCCGATTACTTAATATATAAGTGAATGAGGAATGAGGGACAATTCGCTTTGACCCCGTCAAGCTTTTGCTAGCAAAATCAGATAACATAGAAGATGGTATAACATAAATTTAAGTAATTAGGAGCAGATTCATGGCATAACCTGTAACTAATCCGCCAAGAACGGAATCCTGCAATGAGTTTTTTTCCAAACATTAAGATGCCATTTTTCCAATAATGTCTTTCCATTAATTTTGTTAAATCGATGCGTACAAGTCGTGATACCATTAAATATAATTGCATCTACAACATCTCCCACCCTAAATGAAAAGGTGCAGTAACGAAGTAGAAAAACATCCCTATCGCAAACACTTTTATCAATTGCTTTGGAGATTGATATAAAACAATGATTGTAGCGATCCAGAGTAGGAATTCCAGAATATAGCTAATGTCCAAATACCAAAAGCCAAATACAAAGGCTTGTCTGGACATGAACATTAATAGAAACGATGAAATGAGTATAGCCAGGATCCCATTGCCTTTTGCATACCAACAAACAAAAGCCATGAATGGAGAGATAACCGTCATGGTGACCCAAATCATCATATACGATCTCGGAAAAAAGCCAGCTACCATAATCGTGTAAACGTAATAACTACCTACCATGCCGACAAAAAACACAAAAACATTGATGGAAGCCCTTAAGGGTGACTTGCTATGCAAAGCAACTAGCATTGCAAGGAATAACCAAACGCCCATTCGAGAAAAGAAGTTTCGTAAATCCATTACTTGAAGAAAGTAAGGCAATTGGTTACTAGCCGTTTCATCGAGCATTTTAGAAAACACACCTAGCATAACTCCTGCGATAAATAGGAAGGACGAAGATACAACTTTCTTTGAGAACGATATATTTACTGGCCTTCTAATATTATTTAACACATCATTCATGTATTCCCCCCCAACTCCTGGCCCTTTCGACAAGCTCATTCACAAACTCCTGCTTCCCTTCTTGATACATATGGTGGTTTTCAGGAAACTTCCTAGCTAATTTAAGTTTCCATTCTCCATATGCTTTTGCCTCTTCTGGGTGTGCCAGCAGATACATTTTGAAATCCAAGTGTGATTGTATATGTTCATTTCCGACCTGAAAGATATGTACATGGTGAGTTCTATGTTGCTTGCCTCTTGGGAAGTATCTTCTCCCTGCTATCCCGTTCTCGCCTTTCGGTTCATACCCGACTTTTCGTAACGCTTCATTGTACCGATCAACCTTTTCAATATCTTTTACCACAATCAACATATCAATGATGGGCTTGGCATAACCGATTGCCGGTACAGATGTACTTCCGATGTGAAAGATATCTACTAATTCTTCTTTTAAGATTTCTTTTAGTAGCATGTGTTCTTGGTCATATGCCATTTCCCATTCTTTGGTCCATGGTTGTATGTTGGTTTTTCTCATAGGATTGTACTCCTTTATCAACTAATTATCTTTTCTGTTTGAATGGTTTTTTGGAGTTATCCCACATCCACTGAATGATTAGCACTATAATAGATAAGATGAAAACATGGATACCTTTTGTGAAAGTTTCCCCCACCCCAAAAACAACTAGAACTATGTACGCTGGAACGAAGAATGTAATAAAGTACAAACCGTATTTTTTCATAGACACCTCCATAGGGACAGCACAGCGACCCATTTAATTCAAAAATGGATTGTATTTTGTACAACCCCAAGCCTCCGAGTACTCTATGTATCTGTAAACATTATGGATTAAATGTCATTAGTCAGGTTGGTTAATACCAATTATTTCATAATTTATAAATTCCTACAATAAGTTATTCTTCATTTAGGTAGGTACATAGAACAAGGGCTAATCCTTGTTACATAGCACTATAGACCCCTGAATTAGGAGCCTCCTAACAATATTATTACAAATATATTAAGATCAAATTTTTTCAAAGGACTTGAAGGATAGGCTAACGAAATTTAGAATTGCAAATATTCTAATAATGAGGTGGAAATTATGGGTCTGCAAGTTGAAAAAGTTTTCGTTAATATGGCAGTTAAAGATTTGAGCAAATCCAAAGAATTTTTCTCTGGTCTTGGTTTTGAATTTAATCAACAGTTCACAAATGAACTAGCAGCTTGTATGGTTATCAATGATCATAGTTATGCGATGTTATTAACGGAGGACCATTTCAAGACGTTTACCGGTAAGGAAATTGCGGATTCTACCATATCCACAGAAGCAATCATCGCTTTATCTGTCGATAGTAGGGAAACAGTGGATAAAATTGTCCATGCTGCTTTGGAATCTGGTGGAAAGCCGTCCAAAGAACCACAGGATCACGGCTTTATGTATGGTTGGAGCTTTCAAGATTTAGACGGGCATCTTTGGGAACTTTTTTACATGGATCAAGCTGCACTGCAACAATGAAACATAGACGACAAAATGCAGGTAATCATTATGATTGCCTGCATTTTTAGTATAATTTAGCCTTTATATTATTAAACCCTGATACAATCTAAAGCAACAGGCCACTTTTCCTGTGTATAAGCCATTGTCCAAAATTGATGTTCTAATTGTGTGCTAGTGATGAAGTGGTCTCGCATGCGTTGCTTTTCTTCTTCACCTGCTTTTGATGCACAAGCATCAATCTTGTCCATGAACACCTGTGTGATAGAAGTTACTTCCCTGTTTCCGTAGAACATGATCCATTCATAGAAAGGATGATCAGGTGTTGGCTTCACTTCTTCGATCAGCTTTTTCCCAATCTCCCAATATGTCCAAGGGCAAGGGGCTAAGGCAGCAAGTGTTTCACCTAGTGTCCCGTTTGCTGCCGCTTCCATCATATGCCGAGTATAGTGGTGGGCAGTAGGGGCAAGTGGAGCTTTTTGCAAATCTTCATAACGAACGCCAGCTACTTCACAAAAGTTATTGTGTGGATGAACTTCAGAATTTAGCACAAACCCTATTTGTTGTTGGAAGAATGCCATATCTTCTCGGTCGGTGCATTTGGAAATGGCCAGCCCATAAATTCTGCAAAAAGTAGATAGATACTCAAAATCTTGCTCTACATAATGAATAAGGGCCTCTTTTGGTACATTCCCTTCCCCAATACCTTTTACAAATGGGTGTTCAAAGATTGCCTGAAAAATCGGATCTGCCTCTCTTCGTAGCTGCTCAGAAAACTTCATGTCGTATTCCTCCTTAAAAAATTTTTTAGGAGAATACCCACCTTTTCCCACAGAAGAACAAAACTTAGTAAAATCGCTATCTATTAAATAACGAAAAAGCTCCTCTTCCATGGGAAAGAGGAGCTTGAGTATATGTACGTACTAAACTCAATGCGCCACTTTCCTCCGCTGGTATCACCCAGATCAGGTTCAAAGGGTCCGTCGCGTAAAGCTTCGTCTCAGCCAATTGGCTCCCCTAGTGGATATCCATAAGAATATTTTACAACATATAGATATTTATTCCAAGTGACTTTTGTTTTGGAGGCGAGGACCTACATCTAAGTTGGAAGTCCAAGCTTTAATCCATCGGGACATACACGACGATACCTTCTGAGATTAATTCCCTTGAACTTGACTTTCTTTCTCTTTCAAATAGTTTTCATAAGCTTCTTTGACTGGATCGTATTTGGGTTCATCTTTTGTGAGCCTTTTGTGGATGTCGTTTAGGAGATACAGTCCTCTAAACAAGATGCCTGCGAATATTCCAAAAGCCAGGAAACCGCCAACCAAAGGTCCCATCATGAGTAATAGATAACCTAATATGGTAGACAATAAAATCGACAGTAATAAATACAATATGAAGCCCCCTTTTATTCTATGTATCTGTAAATATTATGTATTAATCGTATATCAAAAAGGAAATTTATGCTAATGTATTTTTATGAATTGGGCTGAGCGGACAGGCACGCCGACCCACGTTCTTCAATTAAGAGGAGGAGTTTTTATTAGACATTTGTGGATTGTTGTTTCGTTAATTCCTATGCCGTTTCTGTATCATTACTTCGAAACTTCACAGCATCCAGAGCGAGCTGATTTCTCGTTCGTAGGTACCTTATTATTTGCTGGATTGGTTGGTTTCTTGTCTATGAAAGTTAAGGTTGGGCTTATAATTCTAGTAAACGTGATCACTATTATTGTTTCCGTTTGGTTGGGGACAGCTTTTATTACTCCTCCTAATGAAGGTTGGTTTAAACCTATTGGGATGAATTCTGCGATTGTATTAACCGGGGTAGTGTTAGTAGGGGTTGTGTTAGTACTTCGGTCTGTTTTTAAGCATGTGTTTTCGAGGGAGTAGAGGAGACAGGCACGGTTTCCCGTTGAATAAGATATAGACAGTGGCGCAGTTAAGTTTGCCGCCACTGTTTTTTATTGCTCGTACCTCTCCCCCTCTACTCCTCCACCCACTGAATATTATGAGCATCAACAAACTCCGCACTCTCCAATGTTGATAAATCCATCACATACGTATTGCCAACTGATTCTGCAACCATCCCCTTCAAGATCGTTCCGAGTGGGGTTGCGTGTTCCATGGAATGATAGACTAAGTGTTGTCCGTCTGGGGAGAATCCAGTTGGCCGGTATCCGGTGAACTTCTCGTCATACAGACCATGGAATTTCTTGATAATTTTTTCGTTTCCTTCGCGCAACAAATACAAAGAACCTTTTTTGGAGGAAGCCGTCCCATTTTCCGTTTCGTTCTGTAAATAATCTGTCTTTGTTTCCATCACTTCTTTTTGCAATACAGTCGGTGTCGCTTCCCCTTCACTTAAGGAGAACAAACTCCAAGTTCCGTTATCCATTGCGATGAAGTAGACCGTTTTCTCGGTCTTATTATAATAAAAGTTTATTATATTATCATTATAGTTTCCGAACCCGTCATTCCCCTTCCCTTGATGGCTATAGACTAATGTTTTATTTTGCAGGCTTGCGTCTGCTTTGAACAAGGTAAGTACCCCATCCACCCTTTCGGTAAAATAGATCGTTCCCTCTAAATCTGTTAATACGTCTTCATTTATGTTGCTTGTAGCATTCTGAAATAGTTTAAAAGATACGACGGAAATTACGGCTACTAATAAAAGTCCGATGATGATTTTTTTCTTCATATTGTCCCCCTGTGTTATATCCAATAATAACCATAATTATAGCGGAGTCTTCCTTTTCGTCAACGCCCTTTTTTGTAAAGCACCCTTGACATTCCACCGAATGTAAAGTATGCTTTACTTACAACCGATTGTAAAGCGTACTTTACAAAAATAATCGGAGGTGTGGAGAAGTTGAAAAATAAGATTAAAGATCTGCGCAAAGCTGCAAAGATGACGCAAGAGGACCTAGCTGTACAGGTAGGCGTCTCGAGACAGTCCATCATTGCGATTGAATCAGGAAAGTATAATCCATCACTTGAACTAGCATACAATATCTCAAAAGTATTCGATTGCATCATCGAAGAGGTCTTTCTATTAGATGAAGGGGGAGAGAAATAATGGAGGTACAAATTGGCGGGTTGGTCGGTTTATATGGAGGAGCTGTGATTGGAATATTAGCTTGGTGGTTTGGCCGCCGTATGGCCAAACCGCATGGTGGGTTGGATGAACTGCATGACCATATTTGGCAAAAGGCGCGGGCCATTTCTTGGTTCTTCACTCTTGCTTCCTTGTACATTCTATTCACTTTGATCATGTTCGGTATGGAATTAAGGGCCGGGATGGTTCTTGGAGTCATCATGCTAGTTCATATGGCGAGCTGGGGAATTACAGGTGTAATTTTGTCGATCAATATGAACATGTCAGAGCCCTTGAAACCATCTAGAGTCAAATTGGGGATAGCGATTGTGGCTGTTTCCCTCCTTATTTTTTTTGTTCTCTCTATTGCTACCGGCATCTGGTGGTTCTTGCTTGCAAGCGTTCCACCAAACACAATTGGGTTGATATGGGCATTGACACCGGAAAAAAGCAGGGATGAATTTTGATGAAAAAGGAATAGCATCTTAAAAAAGGACCATTAAAACCGTCTGGGTTCTAATGGTCCTTTTTTTCATTTAAAATTCTCAAGCCCTGCGCAGCCTAAAATAATACATCCACGTTTTCGTGATGTATGTTCCGAATAGGAGGATACAGATGAAAAACATAATGGTGTTTGAATTCACGATGGACCACTCCCCACCGTTTCGGAAAATATAGAAGGTGTTCAGGCTCGCAATATAGATGTACATAAGAACCAGTGGTAAAAACAAGGCGGTATAGGAAAGGGCCACTTTCTTGGCTTGCTTGAGCTTATGCGTTTGTTCGCTATACAAGGCTGGTTGTGTTTCGCCTTCTTCGTATTCCTTGCTCCAGATCGTCCATTTTTGGAGGGCTCCCTTTGAACTGAACACTTCCTTCCAACCTGCTTGTCTATGAATCTCAAAATAGCTGTCGTTCGATAGGTTTTGGTAGTCGGCGCTGTATTTGATAGACTGCGGTTCCCCTTTTCGGAAGTAGAAGGTGATGCCAAGTCTGTTGATGCGGTGGAGGCGGTTTCCGTCTGCTGCCATTTGTTCCAGCCATTTTTCCAGTTTGTCTGGTGCGTACATCCAGCCGAATTTGCGGCGTTTGATGAGGATGCCTTCACGCTTCAGTTGTTTTTCTTCTGCTTTGGTAAGGTTTTTCTTCTCTAGGGTGTTTGGTGTCCTATAAGTTGATGGACTCTCGGTTGAGAGCGCCTTGTTTGTCTTCTTTATTTTCCAAACAGAGTAGATCATGAACAGGTAAAAGGCGGTTACTAGTGCTGCACCAGTGTAGGTGATAATCCAGAGTGGGCTCTCTTCTACTTCCACGTTGCCGTCACTTGAGATGGTGGTGGTGGTGATGAGGGCCACGTTCGCGAGCGTTGCGCATGTTATGTAGATGAGTATGGCCATGAATGCGTAATAGATAAAATTGTTACGCTTGATAATGGCGTCGCGACTGGTGGAAGTGGTCACTTCTGCCTGCGGTCTTTCGTTTGCAATCACATACCACTTGCCGCTTTGGGCGACTTTTTCCCAGCCGTCATTGCGCATCGTGTTGGAAAGGGTTGCGGGTTTTATTTTATCGTAGCCGATTCGGTAGGTAACATCCTTTGGCTGGCCCTTTTCAAATGTAAAACCTCGTTTAAAACGGTGCATCTCTTTTACGCGAAAGCCTGCCTTTGCCTGGTCGGTAAGCCATTGCTCTGTTTTCTGCACATCATAGCTCCATAATGGTTTCGTGTAGGTTTTCATTTAAAATCCCCCTCGTACTTCAATGCGTTACCGTGAAGCTCCTTCAATCGCTCGATCTCTGCGGTGATCAATTCTTTGCCGCTATCGGTGATTTCGTACACGGTTTTTCGCTCGGCATCCGCGAATACGGTAATCACTCCATCCTTTTGCATTTTTGTAAGGGTTCCGTAGATGGTGCCAGAGCCTAGACGTATTCTGTTGTTTGATATTTCTTCGACGTGCTTGATGATGCCATAGCCATGGCGTGGTTCTGTTAATGAGAGCAAGATGTAGAATGCGGTTTCGGTCATGGGTATGTATTTTTTTATAATTTTGGATAGTTCCAATGTGGACACCTCTTTTACTGCGGTATGTCGTGACGTGATATATGTCGTATCATGACTATATCATGGTGTGACATAGTTGTGCAAGAGGTTTTGAGTTGAAGAGGACTTGCACGGAGAACCCGTTTGGGTAGATAGTTGTTGAATGGATGGGCAGGTATTATTTCAGTATAGGTTGCGAAAATGGTTGTGCTTTGACGAATGGATTTAAAGTCTATGATTACAAAGTTGAATTTTGATTTAAACCAACGTTTGTTTAAATTTTGTTATGCTGGAAAAACAGAAGACTTCAGGTAAGCTAAGTTTTTACTTGTAAGCCTTTTGGGCAAATGTCCGAAGTTTTCGCAAAGATGTCCAAAGATTTCAGGAAGTTGACCGAAGATTTCCCAAAATTGACCGAACTAAAAATCCACCCTGCTAAAAGTTGTCCGAACCCCCCTCCTACTTTGACCGAACCTCACGTCATTTTCATCATTTTTTGACCGAAGGAAGATAAAAGTTGTCCCAACCAATTTTACTAAGGCCATTTCTAATCAATAACAGCTACTTTTTCATTTAGCAGGCAAAAAACATAGCCCACTTGCCCCATATCCTTAACAAACTTCCTCTCCCCTTTTCACACCCAATAAAAAAACAGGTGATCAACGTGCAATCACCTGCATAATGCTTTCTATTCATTTGAAAAATGGGTCAAGGAACCTGTCCCCTCAAACCTATTTCTCTTCACGATATTTCTTCAAATATTCTTTCACTTTAGCTGGATCAGCTTTTAATTCGTTGCCTGTGTCTACCAATGGACTTACCGTGGACGTTGCTTTCTTTTTGTTGTTTTGATAGAAACTGATGATTTCGTCTTGGTTGATAGAGTGTAAGATTGCTTTTCTTAGGTTTTCGCTATCAGAGACTTCGCGATTTTTTGTATTGAAAAGTAAGTAAGCAACGGCATTGCTGTCGTTCTTTTGAAGGAAGAGTTTTTCGTCACTCTCGACTACATCATACTTTGTCTCAGGTACGCCGTTAAATAGGTGGATTTCACCGTTTCGTAGTGCAGATAAAGCACTGTCTGGATCTTGGATGAAACGAACCGTCACCGTTGAAATATTCGCCTCATACTCTGTTCCTGGCATATAGGCAGGGTTTTTCAGGAAAGTTGCTTCATAGTCGTTTTTGCTGTTAAGGATATATGGTCCGCTGGCATATAGGTGGTTGTCATATTGTCCACCCTCTGTCACTGTATTTTGATCTCCGTAAGGAACATCCTTTGTTGGGTCGAAGCTTGCTACATCATACGTATTAATGCTCTCAACTTGCTTTTTGGAAACAATTCCAGCCGATTGATGCGCCAGGTAGTTCAATACTTGAGGGAAAGGTTTGGACGTGGTTACTTTGACCACTTGGTATTTCCCTTCTTGATTGTTTGCATCGTTTTTATCTGCCACTAGCTCACTGATTTTCACGTCAAGATCTTGTTCCAACGCTTCTTTTATGGTTCCTTCGCCGATAGATTGCTTTGCTGATTCTAGCTCTGCTACATCTGTCACAAGCTCTGCATCTTCAATATGCTCGTGCAGGCTGTATGTGCGGTGATCTGGAACAGAGTCTGCTGTGCTTGCACGTTTCAGGGAGAAGATAACATCATCTGCACCTACTCTTTCTCCTGTGTCTTCTGCTGCTCCATCTGTGATTTTAGCAAAATTGATATCATCTCTTAGCAAGAAGTAATACGCGGCATTCCCTTCTGCAATAACATGATTTAAAGACAGAGAACCGTCTGATGTCACTACATCGTCGTCTGTTAAGTTGACTAAGCGAACATACATATTAGTATTTAGAGTGTTGATAGAACCATCGTTTCCTTTGATTGGATCAAGGGATGTAAGTGCGCCGATTGCTTGTTGTGTCACAAGTGGAGTCGACTCTCTTTTACTTGAATCATTAAAGTCGATTGTTTCCCATGCTACTGCACGTGACTTTGCCAATCTTACGGTTTCTTCATTTAGGACTTCTTTGTTGACACCTTGGGCTTTAAAGGAGTTATACAAAGGTGCGATATAGGCCTTGTCAAATACAAGTCGTTGTTCCAACGCTTGATACGTGGATGCGAATTCCTCTGGTGTTTCTGTACTTGCTTGATCGATCAATTTGTCTACTTCTTCATCAGACATGATGCTGTTAGCGCCGTCTGTTTTGAAAAGCGCTCGTACTGCATAATCAGGATTTCCTGTTACCGTCGTCCAACTGGAGTGCGCAATATCATAGTTTCCTGCTTCTTTCTGGGACGTAAAGCTACCATAGTCTGGCTGTATGTTTAATTTAACCGTGAATCCATTTTTCTCTAATTGATCTCTTACAATATTGAGGTCATCTTCTGAGCTTGCCATCCCCAATACTTCAATTTCCACTGCAGAACCACTCTCAGTTACCCCGTCGTTTGCTTTTTCTTCTTCCACACTAGACTTGGTATTAAGGCAGCCTGATAAAACCAAAACGGCAATGAATACAAGCGTTAAATACGTTTTCTTCAATTAAAACTCCTCCTATTTCTTTAAAGGTCATATGGTCTATTTATCTATCAATCGGCCCGGGGATCTAGCGCGTCTCTTAATCCATCTCCTAGAAAGTTAAAGGAAAGCACCAAAAGGATGATGGCTAATCCGGGGTAAATTGCTAAATATGAATGGGATTCTAAATACGTGCTGCCAATCTTCAAGATGTTCCCCCATTCCGGGATATGCGGTTCAATCCCAAGGCCCAGATAGCTTAAACTACTTGTTGCGATAACAGCTCCGCCTATGGTTAAGGAGGATTTTACTATCATCGGGGCCATGGAGTTGGGGACGATTTCTCGAAAAATGATGGAAAGATTACTAGCTCCAAGCGCTCTTGCTGATTCTACGTATTCATAATTGGAGACCATCAGCACATTTGCACGCATGGTCCTTGCATACGTTGGGATGGCACCAACACTTAGGGCAATAATTAATGTGGTGGTACTGGAACCAAAGGCCGCTATAATGACAATCGCAAGCAAGATCCCTGGAATGGCATATAAAATATCCAACAGCCTCATAATGACATTATCCGTATGACGTCCATAATATCCAGAGATGGCTCCAAGCGCCCCTCCGACAACAAATGGGATCAAGGTAGAAATGATGCCCACAATCAGGGAAATCCTTGCCCCAAAGACAATCCTTGAAAAGAGGTCCCTGCCGAAATTATCTGTACCTAATGGAAAAACTAGACTTGGAGACTGCAAGATAGCCTCATAGTTATTTTCTATCGCAAGGCTATAATCAAACGTGAAGTAGCTGCAGATGGACAGCGAAAACGCAAATAGGATAAAGAACATCCCTAACATCGCTGTCGCATTCGAAGACAGCTTTTCCAAGATAGAATACAAGGCTTTATTTACCGCTCTTTCTAACCCAAATCGCTTTTTTAAGATGAGATAGCCTGTGACAAGTGCGAAAAGATTCCCTGTAATTGCTGTTAGGAAAAGGATAATCGCTAAGAATACTGCCAAACCTTTCCGTTTTTCCAGTACATCCGCTGCTAACATACCGACAGTCACAACGTAAAGGAACAGGATAATCAAGAGAGCCAGCATGGCTAACGGAAAGCTGTCGGCTACATAAGGTTTGAATATATTTAACACTGAAACACCAATGATGAAGAATTGTGTCACAAGCATGTATGTACCATACACATATTCCGGTGTAGTCTTCCTCTTTACCAACAAGAATCCAGCCACTCCAGTAAAGATGTTCCCTGTAAGAATACTCCCAATCTGAATGATTCCTAGTTTTCTAGTTACAGGAAGGACATAGCCCACCTTGATAATATCTCCTCTCACCTTCCACCATATTGTCAGTTGGATTAAGGTGAATACGGCATAGATACCGAACAGGATCGCTAACGGTTGATTCATTTCTTTAGATGAGAAATCAAAAGAAAGTAACAGGAAGATAACCGTTATAACAGCCGACATGATGAAAGCAAATCCCGACTGTTTATACTCCGCCGATAGCTTTAGGGCATGCGTTTTCACATATCCCGGTATAATTTCTAGTTCTGTTTTCAACACATCACCTACTTTAATAGTGTTTCATTTTTGTTCGGATACGCGGATCAAAGAACGCGTAAAGAACATCAATCAATAAATTGACAAGTGAGATCGTGATCGCAATATAGACAACCCCACCCATTACACTTGGAATATCGGGAATAAATTGCTTATCTACAATAAAGCTACCGATTCCGCTGATATTGAACACCTTCTCTGTGACTGCCGCCCCGCCAAGCATTCCACCAAATAACAAGCCAATGACCGTAATAATAGGGATCATGGCATTTCTCACTCCATGCTTCCACAGCACTTGTTGATTAGACAGCCCCTTTGCTTTTGCTGTTAACATATAATCCTCATGAATAATTTCAAGGGTAGATGAACGGGTCATCCTCGCAATAGAAGCCGTAAGCGCTGTTCCAAGCACAACCGCGGGCATGATGATTGACAGCCAATTGTCCGGGCTGAAGGTTGCCGGTAACCATTGTAGTTTAATAGAGAAGTTAAGGATAAAAATCAACCCTTGCCAAAAATTCGGGATAGACAACCCAATCAAGGCAATGAACATAAACGTATAATCAAAAAAAGAATTTGGTTTCGTTGCTGCAATAATTCCAATTGGAATTGCTATCATAATGGCCATTAAGAGAGAAATAACTGCCAAGACCATCGTAATAGGAAATCTGCGGAAAATACTGTCTGCCACATTCTCATTTCCAGTAAAGGATGTTCCCAAATCAAAGGTAACAATCCCTTTTAATGCATTCCAAAGTTGAACAAAATAAGGCTGATCAAGGCCATATAAGCTATTGAAAGCTGCTATCTGTTCAGGCGTTGCCGACTCTCCAAGTATATTGGCAGCCGGTTGGAATGGAGATAAATACAGAATGGTAAAGACAAAAAAAGCGACACCGATGACAACAAACACACTCATTGCCAATCTTTCTACGATAAACTTCTGATAGGGATTCCCAAACACATACATCAATACATACATAAGCACTCCGGGCACGAATGTTAGAAGGACAAACAATCTTTTCCCCAACAATTCCGTAAAAACGTGATCAAACGTAATCCTTTGCTTTCCCGAAGCGTGTAATTGTTTTTCCACTTCCCAATTTATTATCTCGGTATACTTTTCATCCGCCCAACGCTTAGCTTCTTTCTCCACGTTCGCTGAATGGACTTGCTCGTTAAAAAAGCTATGTTTCTGGTTGATTTGAGTTATGTACTTACTCACTAATCGCTCATAGACACCCTCTGCGTCTAATTGTTCCTTTACGTTATGGAAGACTTCGTTATAAGGGTCCTCTCTTCTTTTCATTAAAAAAAGCCCGTAAATCCATACAACAACGGGAATTCCGAGTAGTAACACTAGCCATTTATAAATGGGGGCACGACATAATTTCTCATATATCAGCTGTAATCCATTTGAGGTCGCTCTGGTATCGACAAGTTTCTTCTGATATGCCTGTTTCGCTGATTCCAACAAAAGTTTTTTCGCCTCCTTACTTTAAATTGCTTAATTCCGATAGGTATAGTATAGTTTAATTCTAATATATTACAATATATAATATTCTATTTCTATAAAAAAATTATTTGCACGGATGGTGGTTGTACTTGGATAACCTACTAGATTTAAAGAATGTAAGCGTATCTTTCCGAACAGGAAAATTGGAATTTGATGCTGTAAAAAACATAAGCTTTTCCATTAATAAAGGGGAAACTTTAGGCATTGTAGGGGAATCAGGGAGCGGAAAAAGTGTGACCGCTAAATCGATCATGCAACTACTTCCCACTCCCCCATCCTTTATAAAATCAGGGGAGATTTCCTTTCAAGGGGAAAATTTGTTAACGAAAACGGAAAAAGAGATGGAGAACATCCGAGGACGGCATATCAGCATGATTTTCCAAGATCCAATGACGTCATTAAATCCGACCATTACCATCGGAAAACAATTGGAGGAAAGCATCCTCAAACATCAGAACCTTTCCAAATCCGATGCTAAAATGCAAGCCATTGACATGTTAAAGCTTGTTGGTATACCAAACAGTGAGGAACGTTATGCCCAATATCCCCACGAATTCTCAGGAGGAATGCGACAGCGGGTGATCATCGCTATAGCTCTAGCCTGCAACCCGGCCTTACTCATAGCAGATGAACCAACTACCGCGCTTGATGTAACCATTCAAGCCCAAATCTTAAACCTGATGAAAGACATGCAAAAGAAATTTCATACCTCCATTCTTTTAATTACGCATGACTTTGGTGTCGTTGCCCGTATGTGTGATCGGGTGCTAGTGATGAAAGACGGAGAGATTGTGGAGCAAGGAAACACGGTTGATATCTTTGAGAAACCCAAACATCCTTATACAAAAAAGTTGCTTCATGCCCTCCCAAGGCTTGATGAAAAGAAGAAAAAGAAAATATCTTCCATTCCCTTTCAAGCAGAGCCACTCATTCATGTAAGAGGTTTAAAGAAATATTTCCCTTTAGGCAAAGGGAATGTGTTAAAAGCTGTAGACAATATCGGGTTTGATATATACAAAGGAGAGACATTAGGCCTTGTTGGTGAATCAGGTTCCGGGAAAAGTACCACAGGCAGAGCTTTACTGAGATTGCACGAACCAACAGCAGGAGAAATGTTATATAAAGGCCTACCACTGAACCGGCTAAACAAGAAAGAACTAAAACATATGCGCAAACATATGCAAATGATTTTCCAAGATCCATACTCCTCGTTAAATCCGAGATATAAAGTAGAAGACATCATCGGGCAGCCTTTGGACCTTCATGGACTGACAACAGGCTCCGCACAACGGAGAAAAAGAGTAGAGGAATTATTAGAGCTAGTGGGCCTTTCATCCTTTCACGCCGAACGGTATCCACATGAATTCTCAGGCGGTCAGCGACAACGGATTGGAATAGCACGCGCGCTGGCAGTAGAGCCTAGCTTCATCGTATGTGATGAGCCGCTTTCTGCACTAGACGTTTCCATCCAAGCACAGATTGTTGCGCTATTAGAAGATCTTCAAAAAAACCTTGGGTTAACCTATCTCTTCATCGCACATGATCTTTCCATGGTCAAACACATCAGTGATCGAGTAGCAGTGATGTACAAAGGAAAGATTGTTGAATTGGCTGAAAGCGAGGAGCTGTATAACAATCCTCAACATGCCTATACCAAGGCTTTGTTGGATGCCATCCCGATTCCTGACCCTAAAATAGAGTACAATAGAAGCACCAAGCTCATGAAAGAATCGGACGAGAAGGATAAATACGGGCTTCAGGATTCTGAACTGATAGAAATCACAAAAGGGCACTGGGTAGCGGTACCTTCCAAACTGGAAGTCATATAATACCAACAACGTGTAGACACGATCATAATTTTTTACAACTATATCCTTATAAAGAGTCGGGGGAAGAACTGGTCTTATGATCCCGCAGCAACCTCTTCGGTGTAAGAAGGTGCTAATTCCAGCAGGTGATTACCTGAGAGATAAGGAAGCTAACGGATGTTTTCATACGTCCTCTCCTTTTCTTGGAGAGGGCGTTTTTTTCGATATTAATACCAAGTAAACTTATAGGAATATTAAACACTATCCCATCAAGGAGGACTACAAATGAGACATCACCTTCATTTACCGTGGAAAGATCTAAATCTGTCTGTATCCTTGGATTATCCCCCATCCTATTCTTCAGATAAAGGAACGGCTTTTCCTATAGTCATAATTTGTCATGGATTTATTGGCTCAAAGGTTGGAGTGAATCGACTTTTCGTTAAAGCATGTGACGCCTTGAATGAACTCGGTTATGTCTTGATACGATTCGATTATGCTGGATGCGGGGAAAGCGAGGGCGATTATGGGTCAAACACCTTGGATGGTTTCATTGATCAAACAAAAGCAGTGCTAAACTTTGCAAAAACATTGAGTTGTGTAGATCCTTCCTCCATCACTCTTATAGGGCACAGCCTAGGCGGTGCGGTGGCCACACTTGCCTCTTTAAAAGAACCTGATGTCAAAAGACTGATTCTTTGGTCTCCTGTAGGTAATCCTTCCAAAGATATTTGCGAAATAATCCAAAAAGGCAGCAACAACCTCTATGATTACCAAGGATACTGTATATCTGAAGCGTTTATTACATCATTAGAAGACCATCAGCCAATTGAACTTTGCCCTTTCTTTTTAGGAGATGTCCTTATCATCCACGGGGAGGCTGACGAAGAAATTCCCGTTCAATATGCAACACAATATGCCAACGCCTTTAACACCAGAACAAATGGAAACTGCCAGCTCTACACCATTAAAGAAGCGAACCACACATACTCCAGCACTACCACCTACCAGGAGCTAATAACCATCACCAAGCAGTGGGTGATGGAGCGTGCCTTGGAGAAGAGTGAGTTGAGAGCATAGAGATGGTCGCATTCATACCTATTAAGAAAAAAATGCAGGTAATCCATATGATCACCTGCATTTCTTTATTTTAAAACTGTATATTCTTCTACATACTCCTCATAGTCTAATACTTCTATTGCATTTGACCAATGCAAGACAGTCCCTACAAAGTCCTTTATATCCAAGCCTGGCATTTCGTATGTTTCTTCGTTATTCACCGTTCCCGTAGCATTCTCGATGAATGTCACGTTATAGCCTCTATCAAAGGCTGCGATGGCGGTAAACATACAACAGAACTCTGTGTTAAAGCCTGTAATGAAAAGATGCTCTACGCCTAACTTTTCTAGTGTTTCAGAGAGGCTGGTATTCACAAATGAACTTGGAGTTTGCTTCTCTATTACATGGTCAGCATAGTCTTTTAAGGAAGCATGCAGCTCAGAACCAACGGAATCTTTATATAAAGGACTCTCTTCCATGTCATCCACATGCCTCATAAAGATGACAGGGCTTTTGCTATCCTTGAAATCTTTTATGACATTTTCCATCACTAAAAGTTCTTCTTTAAACTCACCAAAATTAACAATGCCATTTTGAACATCAATTACTAATAGTGCTTTCAAGTTATCACCTACCTATTTGGTTAATTGGAATATACTTCTAGATGGTGGGTGGAAAGTCCTCTTTGATGAGGGGATGGGTGCGGTGACCCATTTACCTATTTTTCGCTTTAAATTAGATGATAATTGGAACTTTTTTCATTTCTATACGTACAAAAGGTAAACGATGTGTAAGGTCATTGGAGGTGTGGGAATGAGTTATTACTATAGCGTTGCTTTTACGATAATTCTTTTAATCCTATTTACGTTAGCTGCTTTTGCAATAGATTTCATCAGCAAAATCTTACAAAAACGCATTCATCCTAAATATCTGAAGATTACTATCGTCCTTATTCTACTTTCATTCATGGTAAGTGGCTCTTATGCAATCAGCCTCCTAGGAAACTGGAAATTTATCGATACCATTTTCTTTTCTAGTCTATGCTTTTTCGGATTAGGCTGGCTTACCAACATTACAAGGAAGGCAAACACAAATACCCAAGGTACCGTCACTAGATTCCTTACCAACCATGATTATGAACATCAGTATGAAGCAGTAAGTTCTCCAGAATTCAGTTTATATTTCATTTCAAGCTTGATCTTTTTTATTGGCAGCTGGGGTATTGCATTTCTTTTAGCGTTTTAGCGGTTGATGGGAAGGCACATTGGGAGGAAGAAAACCAATAATTTAAGTAGGAGATTCCTCCTTCCACAAAAGAAAAAATCATTACTACTAGTCTGGCAATAAAATTAAATTGTAGTTAAGCTTGGGTATTATTGGTCGGTCCTTGCAAATGTCCAAAGTTTTCGAAAAGTTGACCGAAGGTTTTTCATTCTTGACCGAAGTTTCGGCGAAGTTGACCGAAGATTTTCGATTTTTGTCCGAACCAAAAATTCAATTGACCGAACCCCTTATACAAAGTGTCCAAACCCCCTTGGAAGTTTGGCCGAACCTCTCGAAATCCCATCAAATTTTGACCAAAGATAAGAGATATTTGTCCGAACCTAAATTTTCACTATAAAAACAAGCTTTTATCTCATCATTTCTTCGACTTGTGATAGCTAAAACAACCTCTCCTGCCTAAAACACGTACTACATAGCGAAATAACAAATATGGTTAAAGTCTCTTAGGATATTGGAAATTTTTCATATTTTCAAAACTATTTATTTGTAATATAGTAATTAGGTTATTGTACAAATAAAAAGGAGCTAGACGATGGACTTTATTACTATATTAAAAGCAGTCATATTGGGGATTGTCGAAGGTTTGACGGAGTTCGCTCCTGTTTCCTCAACAGGGCATATGATTATTGTGGATGATATGCTGCTACAATCAAACGAGTTTCTTGGTAAGTATGTAGCCAACACATTTAAAATTGTCATACAGCTAGGGTCGATCTTGGCAGTAGTGGTGATTTTCAGGAACAGATTCATTGAACTGCTCGGGTTAAAAAACTTCCGAGGAGGAGCATCTACCTCAAAGGGTTCCAAGCAACTTAAACTTACCCATGTTTTGGTGGGGCTGCTTCCGGCAGGTGTCTTAGGGTTACTATTCGAAGACTTTATTGACGAACACTTATTTTCTCTGGAGACTGTTCTGATTGGGCTTGTCGTTGGAGCTGTGTTAATGATTGCCGCAGACCTATTCGGTCCAAAAGAGCCAAAAATGCAGAGTGTTGATCAAATGACCTATAAGCAGGCTTTTTCCATTGGACTGATTCAGTGCTTATCTTTATGGCCAGGATTTTCAAGATCGGGTTCCACCATTTCTGGAGGAGTCCTCCTCGGAATGAGCCATCGTGCTGCCGCAGACTTCACATTTATTATGGCAGTCCCCATTATGGTGGGAGCGAGCGGACTTTCCTTATTGAAAAATTGGCAGTATTTCACGATCGAAGCTTTACCGTTCTTTGCTGCCGGATTTATTACTTCGTTTATTTTCGCTTTACTATCCATAAAGTTCTTCTTGCAATTAATTAATAAGATAAAGCTAGTGCCATTTGCTGTTTATCGCATTGTGTTGGCACTGGTTATATATTTGGTTTATTTTTAAGTCGAGGGACAATCACGCCAAACCGTTTTTTATAAAACACATAAAACCACTTCCTTAGTTAGGAAGTGGTTTTTGTTATGTTCCTATTTTAATAATATGGATACGGTTGATATGGGTAAGGTTGGTATGGATAAGGCGGGTATGGATAGTACGGATATGGTCTTGGTCTTGGTGTTAATAAAGCGCCTGCTGCCAATCCCGTTACAAACGGAAACCCAAAACCAAAGCCTGGACGGCCGAATCCTAGACCCGGGCGGACACCAAAGCCGGAACCGAATCCACCTAAACCAAAGCCCGGGCGGCCAACGATTCTTCTTTGATCGTGATAATTAAAGTTCACTAGACTACACTCCCTCAAGTTTATCCATACATCCTATTCAAGGGACAGGAGTCTATAAACTTGTACCTAGAAAGATGTGTGAATGCCTAATGGGTTAATTGGGGACAGGCACGCCGACCCACCTTTTTCTCACAAATTCACCAATATAATTAATTGGATCACGGAGATCAAAGTCGGAAACAGGGAAAGTAATTTTAACCAATTTTTCTTCGTAATATAACCGATGACTAGCATGGAGATACCGAGTATAAGAACAGCAACAATTGTTAGGAATGTCATAATCATCCTCCTCTTCCTCTTTTGTGTAATTTTACACTATAAGCGTAATATTTACCATTGGTTCTAAAGAGGGAAGAACACTTCTCCATTATCCCTTATCCTAATATACCTTGCGAAAATGGTTGAAAAATCACGAACTCTTTTTAACTCATATCTCACCATACAAAATAAAATTTTGAACAAACGATTGTTTAAATATTGGTATATCAACATATTTTATTTCACACAAAAAAACCAGAGATCATTTCTCTGGTTTGGTAGAAGGGACAGGCACGCCTACCTAGTCGAAGCACCTAGCTATCGCCTCTCCCCTCAAAGCTTTATATCTTTAACTATGCCAACTTATCATTTTCTGAGTCTATCTTTTCATCAATCCTATAATCAACCCTCAAAAAAGGCACCCCAAAAATCTTCATGTTATGCTCAGCAGTGAGCACCCCTGCCCTTTTCTCTTTTATAATGAAGTGCTCAGATAACGGCAACTTAAAAATAGTCCTCCCCACTGCTAAATAAACACCGGGGTCCCCTTTCCCTTCACTTGAAAGGACAAGCGACCCAACATCCTCAGCATCAAGCTGCAAAACACCAATCATGGACGAATAAGGAAGAGGAAGGGCTATATTCATATAGGTTCTTCCCTCCGTCTCATGCTGAGAATAAATCGCGACAAATACAGTCTGATTTTCGACCTGACGAACCCAGGCACGGGGATTTTTTCTTCCATCAATACTTGAATCAACTGCACGAATGGTATATGTCATTTCAGTAGGTGTACTCGAGATAGGAAGGTTCAATTGTTGCATTTTTGTACTTATCCATTTGTAACACCATGCCAATGGTTTAAACCAAGCCGACCATTTTACAGAAGCAACTAGCTGATAACGTTCTGTTTTCTCATAAAAATGAACGATGGCATACGGTAAAGCTTTTACATCTACAAAATCACTTAGATTTTCTACTAATCCCGGTCGTTGTTCTCCTGCTCCTTTTAACTTTCCTCGTATCTTACTCACCGGAAAGTTCCAGTCAGCCTGTTTGGAAGGAGGTGGCGCCATCACCCAGCCAAGAACCCCTACCATCCCAAAAACAACACAATTAAAAAAGCCATGAAACATCAACATAAAATCGATGCTAACAAACCAACTTCCAAACGCGCTATTGGCCGCATAAAGCAAGGAAAAAATGATGGTGATACCAAGTGCAACGTAGGAGAGCCTTATGAAAAGCGCCTGCAGGTTGGTCGCAAAGCGTGTTCGAAATGCAAGGAATATCAAGCAATAGATGGCAAAAATGTAAACCAATACAGAAATAAATTCTAGTAAAGGCCAAAACGTGATGCCAATAGCAACAAGCATCGGACCAGCTAAAATACTCACGACAATAAAAGGATACAAGTTGGAATTGTGCAAACGCCCAAAGAACCCTAACGATATAGGATATAAAAAGGCGGAGTAGTGAAAATGAATGGCTGTTAACCACGTGATCAACGGACTAAAACCTGTATCAATTCCCGCGATATACGCAAAGAACCATAGCCCTCCTACAAACAAATACATCAACCCGATATCAATCGAAATTTCCGCCCAATTAGTAAAGCCACGCTGAAAGAACCGCTTTACCCCGTATAACGCGACAAGAAAAGTAAACATCAAATAGATGAAAGCTAATGCAATTTGCCCTGCGCTAGATGGGACCACTGCTAATAAAAAGACAGAGAGCATCGTCATCCAAGTGAAGATAATATGCTTCCGTTTGATTTCCACAAGCAGCTGGAGCATGAGAGGAACGAAAATCAATTGTGCAGCGGTCAGCATTAACAAATAGGAGTCAGCTGTGAACAGACTGCTTGCCAGGAAAAAGACGATACCTGCAATGGTTATGGGACTAAAGAGACGCTGCTTTAAATTCGCCTTCATAAGCCATCACCCTCCCGACCATTCGATTTCGTATCTCCACTTGAATCGTAAATACTTCCCGCACATCATCATACCCTTCCTCAACGGCAACCACGCCTTCTAATAACCGAGGAATGGGAATTTCGCGTTTACCTACCAGAAACCTTTGAGAGCCAGAGCGAATCTGCATTCGTCCTTTCGGAGTAACACTCATCTTTAAATCCGAATAAAATAAGTGCGGCTCCCCTAAGTAATCCTTCACCACGTTACGTTTTGGATCCATTGTCATGTACGCGTTAAAATTACGAGAAATCTTTTCAAAATGAAAGGTCCGTTCCCAATATATTTCGGTTTCACCCGACGGCAATGATCGACAAGTATTTTTAATCGTAAACGGCACATCGTTTCCGCTTTCGGGGAAAAGAAATTGCCAACGCGTTGATAAGGTTAAAAAAGGCTTTAGCCATGATGAACCTGTCTTCATTTTTAACATCGTTCCAACTCCATAAAACGGCTTGTCCATTGGGAGTGCATAACGATCCTGTAGTTTTGGGTGAAGCCGCTGAAAATCCTCCCCCAATAATTCTTGATAGATGGTCATTGTGAATCGCCCTTTCTTGTGCGCTTGCAACTTGTTGCCGTTGGTACATCCTTTGCTAGTAAAAAGCCAATGATGGAAAGAACCCAAAGACTTGCATTAAACGTAACCGGATTAAATGGGTGCGTTACCATCGCTGGACTGGCAATTAGGGCACTGGCGGTCAATATAGGAAAAACCACAATCTGCAAAGCAAATAAATGCCTTTTTTTACGATAAAAAAGCCACAGAGCTGCAAAAAAGATTTCTAACACCCCTATGATCCCAACAGCCTGTACCGCAGCAGCCCCTTCCATAGAACTTAAACTAGTAAACATGGACACTTCCTCAGGGTGTTTAGCTAGTATCTTCGGGACAAGTCCTTGATAAAACCAAACAAAGAAAAACAGGGTAGTTATCAGCCCGGTACTAAAGAAACGCACATACTGTGTTCGCGGCGTTTCTCCCTTTTCTACCCAACGTTTCAGCACATCAAAGCTAAGCGCTGTGGCCCACCCCATAACAGGACGGAAAAATAAGTCTAACAACCGGCCGATTACTCCATAACGCACCTCATAATCATACTGAGTCAAAAAGGTGAGTCCCTTATCAGTCGGTATGTATCGCCAATAACCTTTTCCTTCCGAAATGGGAGAAATCTTTTGATCCGTACCAAAATGTAAAGAAGACGTTTTCGACCCGTCCTTCTTATCATGCGTACCAATGCTTTTCCCCCAACCGGCAACTTTCAGCCCACCCCCAATATTCGTTTCATATAAAAAGGACTGCGGGCTATCTTCTGATTCCTTCGGTAAATAAGTAATAGAAGAAAAACGCAAATCCCACTGCTCATGCAACTTAGAATCCTGAGTTTTCTCCCAAACATCATCTATATTTGACTCAATTGGAATTTCTACATAAATTGGCTTCTTTTTCATCCTGTCACCTCTACTAATAAAATACCATAGGTTACCGTGGGAGATGGGAGAATAATAGAGTTTCATAAAATTAAATGCTGATCCTTTTTCAAGAGTCATAAAGTGTAACTTAAAAGGTTAGAAACAAACACATTTCACGATTTTCATCTTTCCTGGTTGCTCCATTTTGTTGTTTCCTTACACTTATACCTTTTCGCCGTCACCTTCGACCTCTTTACCGTCAGCTTCTACATTTCCCGAGTTACCTTCTACATTTCCCAAACGAGCTTCTACCTTTCCACGCCAATGTTCTACAATTTTACGAAAAAAAGAGGTTTCTACCGCTCCGCTCAAGCGATAGAAACCTCCTTTTAGATTAAGTGACAGGCACGCCGACCCACTTTACCTCTCACCTTTTTCTCGGTCCAGAATATGCCCGATAACTATACACAACATCATCAACCCTGTAAATAATCCCGTATCATCACTTTCCATATTTAAGAACCGCGGTCCGACAAAATAATTGAATATGAATATAGCAATTGCCATAAATAAGAGCACTTTATAGATCATCCATACACCCTCTTGCTTCGCTTAATAATTATGTTTAGCTATTTTGAAAATAAATGACAATTTGAAAAGCTGCAAGCAAAACTAAACTTTGAATAAACGTAACGGATATATCCTTTTTCCAAGTGTTTTTGTGAGGATAACTACCTGAAATCCTTTTGAATACAAGGAGTAAAGCCCACCAAAATAAAAATCCATAAATGAAAACACTAAGATTTTCGAACAACAAATAGATTCCCCCTCTTTCCCCAAGTAGATCTTTTAAAAAGTTCCACGCTTTTAATTTAACATATATATCCATAATTACGGTGTTTTTTCAGAAATATTATATTATTCAAACCAATTAATTTGTTTTATGTTAAAATATTCCTTATTCTTACCCTGTCTGAGAAACTAGGAAACTTACAACCTTATAAAAGAAAGTAGGATTTCATATGCCTTATTGTAAAGTTCAGCAAGCAGAATTATTTTATGAGGATCTAGGGGAAGGCACCCCTATCATCATGCTCCATGGCTTTTCACCGGACCACCGTTTAATGAGTGGCTGTATGGAGCCCGTCTTTGAAAATAAGGGTGGTTTTCGCCGAATATATATGGATCTCCCAGGAATGGGACAATCCAGAAATTATGACGAAATTAAAAGTTCCGACGATATGCTAAATGCTGTGTTGGACTTTATTCAAACGACGATTCCCGACCAAAAATATGTTTTAGTTGGCGAGTCCTATGGAGGGTACCTAGCCAGGGGTGTCATTCATCATCAAAAAGAACAAGTACTTGGCGGAGCTTTTATTTGCCCAGTTATTCAACCATATGCAAAAGATAGAACCGTTGGGCAGCACAAGATAGTAAAAACAGATCCTGCATTTGTTAAATCATTAACCCCGCTTGAGTTGGAGGAGTTCAAAAATAAAAGTGTTGTGCTTGATGAGGTTACTTGGCGGAGGTATAGAGAAGAAATCTTGAGTGGTATCCAGAGTGCAGACATACCATTTCTAGAAAAGGTCCAGAAAAACTACGGATTTTCGTTTGAGATTGATCAAACAGAGTTTACTAAACCTAGCCTGTTTTTGTTGGGGAAACAGGACGCTGTTGTTGGATATCAAGATGCATTGGAGTTACAAGATAGATATCCGCGCGGAACTTTTGCGGTATTGGATGGAGCCGGGCATAATCTACAAATTGAACAACCACAGATTTTTAATGCACTGGTAAGCGAATGGTTAGAACGTTTGACGAATTAATTTTGTTATACAAGGAAAGGAGCAATTTCCATGAAATTTGTCCATATATTCGGCCCTCAAGCGGTTGGTAAAATGACGGTTGGGCAGGAGTTAGCGAAAATAACAGATTTAAAGCTATTTCATAACCATATGACAATTGACTTGGTTGGGCATTTTTTTGATTACAGTACAAAGGAAGCGAAGCGGTTAGTAAATTTGTTTCGGCAGGAGATTTTTGAAGAGGTATCTCAAAGCGATCTATACGGCATGATTTTCACGTATGTCTGGATGTTCGATAAGGAGTCGGATTGGGAGTATGTGAAGAACCTCACTCAGTTGTTTGAGTCCCGAGGTGCCACGGTCTACTACGTCGAATTGGAGGCAGATCTAAACGAGCGACTGGAGCGAAATAAAACCCCAAACCGCCTGGAACACAAGCCGAAAAAGCGAGATTTAGTGTGGTCTGAAAACGATTTGTTGGAGACGCTGGAGAAGCATCGGTTGAACTCGTTGGATGAAGAGTTAACATTTGAGAACTACATGAAGATTGATAACACGAATAGGAGTGCGGCAGAAGTGGCGGGAATGATTAAGGAGAAGTTTGGTTTTTGAGGTTTGGAAACACCCAGACCTCTTTCTTTTTTCGTTCCTACCTCCATGCTTTTACTTCCTCCCCCTCCCCCATCTCATCGACTAATGTTCCCTATTATTTAAAGACAGTAATAAATTTAACAAAAAACCTCATACTAAAAGATTAGAGTAACTATTTTTTAGTGATAAAAAAACACAAAGTAAAACACGGAGGTTCTACAATGATTAATACATTAGAAGCCATAGCAGCCATCATAAAAAATTTCACAGATGAAGAGCCGAAACTTAAGTTACATGTTGGAGAGGTAATGGATCTTTGGACAGCTTTTACAGCTTTTAAGGAAGCTCATACCTTATATCAGGTCGGACTCAATACAACTGTTGATAGTGATTTAAAATCTGTATTGGAAGAGGCATTGAACGGCAGTCTATCTGATACCAAACGGATAGAGAAATTCCTCATTAAAGAGGGAGTTCCCTTACCCCTCGTTTATCCAAGTAAACCTGTATCCGACCCAAGTGCTGTTCCTGAAGGAGTTAAATTGACCGAAGATGAGCTTGCTAATTTAATTTCTGTAAAAGTTGCTGCTTCCATAACTTTTTGCGCTCAAGCCATGTCAAAAACAGTACGAACTGATGTAGGGCTTTTGTTTTTTTCTATACAAGTTAATTTAATGAAATTTGCCGCACCACTGAAAAACATAATGAAAGCCAGAGGATGGTTAAGGGTGCCTCCTGCATATAATCCACCCGGCTCACCGACTACTACTCGTTAACTCTTTAGTATTTCCTCTTAGTTCCTTCTCTTTAGACTAGGACGAATCAAAGAATTAGATTAACCGCTTTTGAAATGCTTGTATGTGACTTATGGTATGTCTCATCCTTATAGACCTTAAACTCCAATCAAGTCTATGGGCGTTTTTTAGATCGAGTCTTTATTATCAAGAAATGGGGATGTGTCATGAGATAGTGATAAGTCCCTTCTTTTATACCTCGCATCTTATCGAGGCTTTGGTTCAATCAGTCTATCAAGAATGAAAAATTGAGTACTTTGATTGACGATATCCTCCAGCAGCCTCACTACAAGAAAACGTCCTTCCAGCTGGACTTACTTTTTAGGGGTTTGTCCTCAATTAGCGATATTAATTAAGATGGCGGTAAAATGATTGAGTTCTAATAGTAAGGAGTGTTCATTTTGGATGTACTACTTGATGATATCTTCCCTCTAGTTAATCAAAAAAGTTTTAAATTTCTGGATGAGTTAGTAAAAGACAAAAAGTATATCTTCTTAGGTGAAAGCACTCACACGGCGAAAGAGTATAGTGAATACAAGTTAGAAATTATTAAGTATTTACATCAAAATCATAACTTTAAAGTTTTGGCTTTTGAAAGTGAATTTGGGGATTGTTTTATAGGAAATCATTTAAGTGTTGATCGTAATTCTCTGGAATTTATGAAGGGATCTATAGGGAGAATATGGCAAAATAAAACCAATTTAGAATTGTTTAGCTACATAAAAGATACAAAACAGACAAATAATCCATTATCCTTATCCGGTATTGATGTACAACCTAGCCAAGGGAAACATCTTAGGACGTATTTAGAAAATGAGTTACACAATGAGTTAAAAGATAAATTTGTAGAATTCGATGAGAATTTAGTAGCCTTGCTAAGCAAAAGTAAAATCAAGAAAAAAGATGCTGTTCTAGTAGAAAGATTGATTAACATTGGCGAAGAGTTAGTTTATTCTCTTCAGACTAAAAAACACGAGTTAAGTGATGGATTAGTTCATGCATTAAATATGAGAATTGACTACTTAAAAGCGAATAGCACATTAAGTTTCGCTAAGTTGTTTGAGTATAGAGACCATCTAATGGCTAAAAACCTAGAGTATATCATTCACACCTTATACCCCAATGAAAACATCATTATTTGGGCTCACAACTTACACATTAAAAAGAATAGCTCGAATAGTCTACTTTCTCCATATAAATCTATATATGAAAATTTACCTAATCACATACAGAACCAAAGCTTAGTGATTGGTTTTTATGCCAAAGAAGGAACATTCGCTACCCCCTTTGGACCTCCGATTGAGTTGAAGAAATTAAATAAAAAGCATATGGAATGGCACATAGACAAAGTGACCGACCAAACTTGCTATGTAAATTGTCATTCTAATTGGGCTGAACAAAAATTCAAAGTATTGGAAAGCGGCTTCATGAGAATGTCCATAAGACCTAAAGACCAATTCGATGGAGTATTATTCTTCAAGGAGATTACCCCTGCGGAATTTATTGAGAGACCACAAGAGTAGGATTGCTGTGACAAACACGCTCATTCAATGACAAAAAAACACAGTTAAGCATTAGCATCTAATACTAAGGAGAATAAATGAACACCTTACAGTTTACGCTCGCACAACACATTCCTTTTGTAAAGAATACTATATTTTTGAGGTGACACCATGTCAATAAAAGGACTCAATCATTTCTTATTTTCCGTTTCTGATATAGAAGTTTCTATTACATTTTATCAAGAAGTATTTGATGCTAAGTTGTTGGTAAAAGGCAGAAACACTGCATACTTTGATTTAAATGGAATGTGGCTAGCTCTTAATGTAGAGGAAGCTATACCTCGAAATGAAATACACCAATCATATACACATATTGCATTTTCCATTGAAGAAGAAGAGTTTGATGAAATCTACGAGAAACTAAGGAGATTAAATGTGAACATTTTATCAGGTCGTCCAAGAGATGATCGAGATAAAAAGTCCATTTACTTTACAGATCCGGATGGTCATAAATTTGAATTCCATACTGGTACACTACAAGATAGATTGGATTTCTACGCAAAAGAGAAGACTTATATGGAATTTTTTTAATTAGAAAAGCGGAGGATCGCAAATGGATAAAGAGTCTATTAAAATCAGAAAAGCAATATTATCAGATTCCAAAGGGATCGCTAAAGTACACGTAGACAGTTGGAAAACTACCTACGCCAATATTGTGCCAGATGAATACTTGAACAATTTATCTTATGAAAGTCGGGAACAAATATGGATAAACAGCATTCCTAATGGCGGTGTTTATGTAGCAGAAAATAATCAAGGCCAAATAGTTGGTTTTTCTTCTGGTGGTAAAGAACGAAGTGGGAAATATGTGGGCTATGATGGGGAATTATACGCTATCTATATTTTAAAAGAGTATCAGGGGCAAGGTGTGGGAAAAGCACTTGTTCAACCAATTGTAGAAGAAATCATAGGAATGGGTTTTAACACCATGGTTGTTCTAGTTTTAAAAGATAATGTATCGTGTTTGTTTTATGAAGCATTAGGCGGGAAGAAATTAGATGTTTTTGATGTTCAAATTGCTGGGAAGAAACTTACTGAAGTTGTTTATGGTTGGGAGAATGTTAAGAGCGTATTTTAGGAGCCTAGGGACAGTGAGGTGAAAATAGTGAATTTTTCACTCTGGATAACGATCGGTTTCATAGTAATTGGATTTATTGTTCTAATTTCTATGAAGAAAGGTATAGAAAATAAGCTCAATACTGTTACAGAAAATGAGGAAAGCAAGGAAAGCTCATTAAACGCTAGATCCATCATTTGGTGGATCTATAGTGTCACAGCGTGGGGAATAGTCAGTATAGTTCTTATTGTATGGAGTTTACATAGTTATTTTGGTTAACTGCTTGCTTTTGCTAAACCTGTCCCCACAATCCTAAGGAAAAAATATAAAAATGATTGACATAAGTACAACACGTTTTGTATTATATGTTTAAACACTTAAACATTTAAGTACTTTAACGAAAAGGAAGGTAATTTATACATGACTAAAACAGCTGTAATTACAGGCGCATCTAGCGGACTTGGATTGGACTTTGTAAAGTTATTTGCGAAGGATGGGTATAACTTAGTTGTAATAGCACGAAATGAAGAAAAGCTTCTAGAAATTAAGAGAGATTTTCCAAACAATAACGTAACAGTTATTCCTAAAGACTTAAGCAAGCCTAATGCAATCAAAGAAATAGTGGATGAAATAAAAACTCAGAAAATTTCTGTGGATGTACTCGTAAATAATGCTGGTTTTGGATTATTGGGATCCTTTGAAAGCCTGAGTATCGAGCAGCAATTGAATATGATTCAGCTCAATGTTTCCTCCTTAACCGAATTAACCTCTCATTTACTTCCAGATCTGAAAAAGAGTACATCTGGGAAGATATTAAACGTGGCAAGTACTGCAGCATTCCAACCAGGACCTAACATGGCTGTCTACTACGCAACAAAAGCTTTTGTTCTATCCTTTTCAGAAGCATTGGCAGAGGAGTTAAAAGAAGATAACATTACGGTGACCACTCTATGTCCTGGTGCAACGAAGACAAACTTCAGCTCTGTTGCAAAAGTAGAAAACACGAAAATGTTTAGCAATGCTATGTCTTCTGATGTAGTAGCACAACAAGGGTATCAAGCTCTCATGCAAGGAAAAGGTGTGGTGATAACGGGCGGATTTAATAAAGTTGGGGCATTGGCAGCCAAATTTTTACCGAGACGAACGGCAGCTAAGGTTGCCAAGCTTGTCATGAAAGAAAACTAAACGATATGCGTAAATGAGGCTACAATCATGACACAACAAGCAATAGATGTTTTTCGGTCCTGTATTCCGTTATTTACCACATTAAGTGATCCTGCCAGGCAAGATATCATTTTACTATTGGCAGAACACGAAAGCCTTAGTGTTGGAGAAATTGCAAACACGTCCTCCCTTTCCCGCCCGGCCATTTCGCATCACTTAAAAATCTTAAAAGACAACGGACTGGTGCAGATGGAACAAAAGGGAACCATGCGCTATTATTCCATAACCTTGGACACTAGTGTGAGCCAATTGAAAGCTTTAGTAGACATTGTGGAAAGTGATTGTATGGGGTGAGGGACAGGCACGCCGACCCATTCCCCTTTACACATATCCATGAAAGCCGAGAATCCTAGGGGTTCTCGGTTTTTTTCATGCTTGAACATTTCTTAAAAGTCCAATCAATATGTTATGATATTTAGGTTATTTATCTACCATCCTACACATGCCTATACAGCTTAGAAAAGAGGTATTTATGCAATCTGAAAAATTAACGAGGCAACATTGGTTGCTCATCTTCACCTTATCTTTATTAACATTTGTTCTTGGCACAAGTGAGTTTGTTATAGTGGGGATCTTGACGGATATTTCTTCAAGCCTTGGTATGTCTAATGCAAAAGCTGGTACGCTCGTTTCTGCGTTTGCGATTACATTTGCCATCGCCACACCGATGGTAATGTCCGCTACTAGCCATTTTCCAAAGCGTAAATGGATGTTGGTATTGATTGGAGCGTTCATTATTTTCAACGCATTATGCGCCGTTTCGACGTCCTACACGATGCTGCTCGCTTTTCGGATTTTGACTGCCATTGTGACTGGAGTCCTTATTTCTTTAGCCATGATTGTGGCAAGTGAAACCATGCCGCCAGCAAAGCGAGGACTGGCTATATCATTTGTGTTCGGTGGTTTTACTCTTGCAAACGTCATCGGGGTACCGATTGGAACGGTCGTAGCATCCTGGTTCGGATGGAATTCTACATTCATGTTGACGACCATACTGGGAGTATTGGCATTCCTAGCTTCCTATTTCGTCCTGCCAAGCAAACTCAGTCAAGTTCGAAGCTCGATCAAGGATCAGTTCTCGTTGCTGACCAATCCGAGAATATTAATCGCCTTTTTCATTCCCGCGCTCGGTTTTGGGGCAACCTATGTCGTTTTCACCTATCTTGTTCCGATTTTGAAGGGAATGGGCGCACCAAGCTATTCCATCAGTTTGATTCTTTTCGTTTATGGATTTATCTCTATTTTCAGCAACATCCTGGCAGGTAAAATAGCTAGCCATAATGCAATGGGTCGCCTTCGATTTGTGTTTCTTGTGCAGGCTGCTGTATTAATCAGCTTATTTTGGACCATCCATTACTTTGGACTGGGACTTGTTAATATTGGATTGATGTCGTTAATGGCCATTCTTTTAACCACATCCACTCAGCTTTACCTGATTGACCTAGCCAAGATCTATCAACCAACAGCAACTGGACTTGCCGCTTCCCTCATGCCTGTGGCAAGTAACGTTGGCATCGCTTTTGGTTCAGCCCTTGGCGGAATCGTGTACCATAATGTAGGTCTTATTCATGTCACTTGGGTGGGCGGTGTTGTTGCGGTTGGTGCTAGTCTTCTCACGTTTTTGAGTTATTACTTGGATCAAAGAGAGGCGTCGAGGGAACAGGCACATTAATTCATTTTTTTCATCATGAAAGCGCACGAAAGCCGAGAATAGCTGGTATTCTCGGCTTTTTGTTTTATTGGAGATAACTGTGGCACCGTGCTTATCCCTACAGCTCACCCTCAAATTCATCTAACAATGCACGGACTTCATCCGTTGATTTCGTGTTCATGAGTTGATTTCTCAGTTCTCCGGCTCCACGGAATCCTTTGACATAAATTTTGAAAAAGCGATGCAGCTTTGAAATAGAACGTGGCACTATTTCTGCATAATGATCTTGTAAATCGAGCTGCAACCTTAAGAGATCCAGGTATTCTTTGCTGCTATGCTCTTTCGGCTCTTTTTCAAAAGCGAATGGATTTTTGAAGATACCTCGCCCAATCATCACGCCGTCAATGCCATACTTTTCTGCAAGCTCCTGCCCCACTTGACGGTCAGGTATATCTCCATTTATCGTTAGCAACGTATCCGGTGCGATACGGTCACGCAATTCTTTAATTTCCGGAATCAGCTCCCAATGCGCATCGACTTCGCTCATCTCTTTTCGTGTACGTAAATGAATGGAAAGATTCGCGATATCCTGTTCTAGAATATGCTTCAGCCACTCCTTCCACTCGTCTACTTCTG
Organism: Bacillus sp. CHD6a; assembly: GCF_001293645.1. Taxonomy (GTDB): domain Bacteria; phylum Bacillota; class Bacilli; order Bacillales; family Bacillaceae_I; genus Sutcliffiella_A. The sequence goes on along the minus strand of NZ_LBMD01000002.1, from coordinate 149,829 downwards.
TAAAGCCAAGTCGTGTTTTCACGCTAACAGGTAGTCCGCCCGCTTTTGCCGCTTGAATCAAATCCGCCGCGATATCTGGACGAAGAATAAGGCCGCTCCCCTTCCCTCTCGTCGCTACATTCGGCACAGGGCAGCCCATATTAATATCAATGCCTTTAAACCCCATCTCCGCCATGCCAATACTCATTTGACGGAAATATTCGGGATTATCGCCCCAAATATGCGCCACCATCGGCTGTTCATCTTCTGTGAAAAGCAAACGGCCACGCACACTGTCCTTGCCCTCAGGATGACAATAGCTATCGGAATTCGTAAACTCGGTGAAAAATACATCCGGACGACCCGCTTTACTTACTACGTGTCGAAACACAACATCTGTCACATCTTCCATCGGTGCCAGTACAAAAAATGGTCGCGGTAAATCACGCCAGAAATTTTCTATCATATCTAACTCAAATCCTCTCGTCATAAGTGCAACTTCTAGTACCCGTTCAAAAATTTTACACTAAATAACTTTATAACATGCTTTCTCCCTAATTTTCAAACACTAGTATTTGGAATTACAGCTAAATGGAAAATGTATTGCGGTTTCCTTGATACAACCTTACTAAAAATAAAAACGACTCAACACATAACATGTAGAGTCGCTTTGCCTGCCTATATTTATATCAATTTTACTGCTGATTCTTAAACGGGCCGAATGGTTTCCCTACAGGCAGCACAACTTGTCCGTAATGATTATTTAACACCGCTGCCGCAGAACCGTAAAAGGATAATAAAGCAATCAATAATTCAGAGATGGCTGCTAGCATATGCGAGAATTCATACATTATATCAAACGAACTTAAAGATAGTCCGATAAATAAGAAATCGATCAGAACAAATATGAAAAACAGAACTTTATGGGTTCCCATTGCACCGACTGTCATGAACACGCTAAAGATTAAGTAGCCTACGAATGCAACACCCAGCTGTTTAGGATCTGCAATTGCTTGTAGATTTTCCCCTAAAGCTCCGGATAGAATTAGCCAAGACATTCCAACTCCAAACCAGAAAAGTCCAAATGCACCAAATGCGGTAGTTCCAAATGTATTATTGTGCTTTGCGTCTAATAGGGCTGCAATAAATTGTGCGAGACCGCCTAAAAAGAAAGCCCATGGTAATATTAACGCCGTTCCTTCCGTCCATCCTAGTTTTTGTGATGACGCTACAAGCGTAACCATTGCTAATCCAAACAATCCTAATGCAGAAGGATCAGCCGTTACCACTTTAACGGAACGGAAATGTTGTTGGTTGTTCATAAGATGTGTCATTCCTCCTTGTTATATAACTCATATAAATTACATGAAATAATTACTTTTGTCTACATGTGAAAACGTTAACAAACAAATGTTTTTTAACCAATTAAATCCAACCATTAAAAAAGGCTGCAACCATGTCTTTTTGGAGCCTTATTAAAAAGGGACTCCAACAACAATAATGTCTGGGAGTCCACCTTTTTCTATCTAATATTCTCTTATGACACAGCCTTTATAAACCTCTTCGATGTCAAAACCTTTATTCGTTCCCATCGAGAGTTCCACCACTTTAGATAGAAGGTTTTCCTCCATCATCGAGTGTATATATAAAAATTCTGTGGTACCTTCTACTGTTTCTTCCTCTTCTTGATAAGAATTAAGTTTATAAAAATGAATGGCTTCTTTCACCAGTTTTTTGATGCAATCCACATTTTGCGGATCAAAATGTTCCATCCTGACCATTGTATGTTGGACAAAGTCTTGTAAATTTGCGCTCATATACATTCTCCTTATGGTGATTTCCCTAAGGATACCATAACCTCTAGACTGAATAATATTCTCCTGTATCTACATCCGCGATATAAGCATGGATAGGTATGTCATTTGGAATGAACGGATGACCTTTCAGGAATGTTTTGTTTTTCTCCATGACATCTTGCACTTTTGATGGACCGACCAACCAATCCATGACATCATGATTGACTACATCAATATAATTAATAGTGTTGATTGTTCCTTGTGATACCCCTGCTTGCTTCATCTTACTTAATAATTCCTCTTTATCCAGGCTGCCTACTTTCCTGTCTTTTTCCCCGATAAGATAAATTTCATCCACATTTTCACTATACAATGCCAAAATAACGTTTCTGATCAAACAGCCATAAGGTTGGGTAATGACAGCCCCAAAGCTGTTCAAAACCAACAAATCCTTTTCCTGTCTATTGGTTATGATCGGAAGTAAAGGCTGCATATCTTGATTGATACTAGAAATAACAATTGTTTTTTTCGTTAATGAACCTACTACATTGGACATTTTTATTCCTCCCTTATTGTACCCATTTTGCCATTTCGTAATAAATAGGTATTCCTATGATTAAGTTAAAAGGAAACGTAACTCCTAAAGATAAGCCTAAATAGATGGATGGGTTGGCCTCTGGAACCGAGGTTTTCAGGGCTGCAGGTGCGGCAATGTACGAAGCACTTCCAGCTAATACGCCCATCAATGTCACTCCCCCTAACGATAAACCTACAAAGTTTCCGACAAGAACTCCTAAAGCACCAAACAAAAGGGGCGTAACTAAACCAAATAACAGCAAGGGCAGCCCGTGCTTTTTCACCTCTGGCAAGCGCTGGCCTACCATCAATCCCATATTTAAGAGGAAAAGAATTAACACGCTGCCGTATAAGTCAATGAATAAAGGTTTCACCATTGGGAGTGCCTGTTCCCCAACGATCCAACCTATGATTAAACTCCCAAGGAGAAGAAGGATGCTTTTGCCGAATATACTTTCCCTTAACATGTCTTTATCAAATATATTGGCGGATGCCGGAAGAAACCCCATGCTCTGTGTCGAATAGATCGGATAATCCTTTTTATTTTCTAAGACTTTTAATAAAAGAAACGAAACTAAAATGGCCGGACTCTCCATTAACACCACTAATGCATTCATAAATCCTTCGTACGATGTACCGCTTTTATCTAAAAATGAAATGGAAGCTCCATACGTCACAATACTTACAGACCCATAAGTCGCGGCCAATCCAATCGAGTTTTTCAGATCCATTTTGATCATTTTCATGATAAACAAGGTTAGAAAAGGAATGACAATTCCTAAAAATAACGTGCCTAGAATGGGTGCCCACACCGTTTCCATTGAGTAGTTCGAAAGCTCCATTCCCCCTTTTATCCCAATCGCAATTAACAGGTAAATGCTTAATCCTTCACTTAAACCCGTTGGAAATTTTAAATCCGATTTAAAAATGGCAGCAATAATGCCTAATACAAAAAACAACACCACAGGTGATAACAAATTTTGAACAATTATGTCATTCATCCAACTTCCTCCCATCCATTTTTCCACGATAAAAAAAAACGACATCATCAGCATACAAGTGGCAAAAAAACAAACCACCGCTACTGAAATGTCGGTTTACCTTCAACTCGCCCTAAGGCTTTTTAAAGATCTCCCTTTTATCATGGATCTTACATTTTCTTCTCCAGATCTTCATATAACTTAAAGACCATCACACGTTCTCCTGTACGAGAACTAATGTCTGTATGAAAGCTTTTCACCTTTTCCCCCGTGATTGTAAAAATGATATCCTTCAGATTACCCAAACCTGATTCTACTAACTCTGAACGAGTTTTCTTAATTGTTAACATTCCCTCTTTTGTTTCACACACGGAATACTCAGCAGGTGTTAAAACCCCATTCAAATTCACAATAATCATATCCCGTAATATATCTGCTTTAACAGATACAGACCCACGTCCAAGATAATCCTTTTCCCATTGCGTAATTGCTTTGCTTATATCTGATTCCATAGCACCTTTTGATTTTTTTATGATCATCACGCTTTCCCCCCTGAACAAAAAATCGGTGCATCCCTTAAGCCTATACTTAAGAAATACACCGATTTATCTTATATTTGCCTTTTATCTCTTAAGAAATACTTTTTCATGCTGTCAAACAATCGTTTAACAGCCTGCTAAAGCCCTCTAGGTAATAGTAAAAAGGAAAAATAAAATCTCTCGAATATAAATTTATATTTAAATTACCTTAAAACGATATGGATGTCAAGAGGGATTCTAGGGGACGGGCACACCGACCCACCGCCTGCTCCACCTGCACAGGAAAGCCGAGAACAGCAGGCATTCTCGGCTTGTTTAGTATGGTTATGTCGATTTTAGATCAAGGTGTCTGTCCATGAAACCCACTTGGTATCAAAAGGGAGATATCTTCTAGAATTTGAGTGGTATCAAGTGGGTCATTGGCATTGGCCATGTCATATAATGCCCGTATCTGGTTTTTTTCATCGAGTAGATACATGGTGATGGAGTGAGAGAAGAAATCACCTTCCAGCTTTTGGTATTGCATGTTAAAGCGGCTTGCAATTTCTTTTGTCTCGTCTTCAGTCCCTCTTACCCACTTCCACCCTGCAGGATCGGTGTTAAATGCTTGTGAGTACTTTTGAATAGCTTCTGCTGTATCATTTTCGGGATCAAGGGAGATGGCTACAAGCTCGACCTGTTCACCAAATACTCCCTTGTTTTGAAGTTCGGCTTGTAGTGTTGTTAAATCCACGATGGTCATGGGGCAAACATCAGGACAGCGAGTATAAAAAAAGGTAACAATTTTTACTTTTTCGCTGTTTAATTCATAGGTACTTCCTTGGACATTTTGTAATTGAAAGTTGGATACACTCCCCAAAACGGGGAGTTTTTCGTATGTTGGCCAAAAAAAGTAAACCGCTAAGAATCCAATGACACTAATGGAAAGAAACAGTCCCCATGCTTTTTTGGTCATCTAAACCCACACCTTAATAATCTTTCCAGGTAACCTTTTTTACAGGCGGTAAGTGCTTTTGTCTATTTTTATGGACACGAAGGATTCCCCACATTCCTTGCTCGATATCCCAGCGAATATTTCCAGAACGGTACATATAGTCGCCTGGGAAGTTATAAAAACTTCCTGCGCCATAATTCATTTTGAAGTCACCCGTATAACCAGCGACAATTTTGCCCTCCAAGGAACGAATTTCGGACGCCAAGTCTTTGTCATCCGTGTTCCAATAGTGTCCATGCAAGTGAAAACCATGGCTGCGCCGACGCTCGGAAGGATTGACCAGTCGCATGGTAATCGGTTCTCCGGCATACGCTTCAAATACCGGGGTAGATGGATCTCCATGCACTTTGGAGCTGAACAGATCCTTTAAGACAGGACGTTTATTGAACCGATTGATTAATCGCTCTGTACGATAATTAAAGCCCCTTGACCCATTATCATACGTATCCACTAAATCCTCTAACTCTTCTGGGTCCACTCCCCCAATAATTCCATCCACAGGATCCACGATAAGTTTTCCTTTTCTATCCACTAATCGAGCTCCATCATACATAATTAAGACAAATTCTCTTGTTTCTGGTAAGAAAGGATTCACTAACACGACATTATCTGCTGTTAGCGCTGGCTTGAATGTTTTTGGATGCAGGAATTGAGTTCCTCTTGGTTCGGCAATAAATATCCCAAAAGTCCCCAATGAACGGTGATTGCGTATGTCCGCCATATCCCACAATCCACAAGAGCCTACATCTGCATCCACATACCACTTATACGTTATCGTTTCGCCAGGTCCAACCGTTTGATCTGGATTGAAGCCTACTGTTTCCCCTGCTGATGTTTTCACATCATATTGAATCAATTGCGGGTGTAACGATATCCTGACGGATGGAGGATAAAAAGCCTGCTCCTTTACAGGTGGATATGGCCAAATTCCATCTGGAAATGGGAATTGATCAAACTTTAAGAAACTAGTTAATGTCACTTCCACAACATCGCCTTGATTTGCCCTTAAAATTAAAGGTTTTGGATTTTTTCTACCACATAAAATGTCATCCATATCTTCTTTTAGGGCAAAAACAATACCAAATGGATCTTTTTCTCCCCACTTGCTATATATAATCGGTGTATGAAACGCTACCACATCAAACCGTTTTATCGGAGCATCTTTCGGTCCAATTGGGTCTACTTTTTTAGGTGGAGCTGGTGGTTTTCCATTACATTCAGGCAATGGCCGTGTTCGTTTTGGTGGATCCTCTCGGTCTGGGAGTGGGATTAAGAAATCGACCTCTTCATCAAAGGCTCGTATTAGGCCCCACAATCCATTCCATAAATCCTCCTCCGTTTCAAACGTCCATAAATAATCCCCGGACCTTGGCACATCCATTTCGAATGTGAACGATTCTGATATGCCAATATGTTGTTGAGCACTAAAGCTGGTTTCCACGTCAGGGCGCTCTGCTTTCCAGCGAAGTCCGTGTATATTAAAGCTGTGTGATTCCTCATGCGCGCCTTGTAATAACCTTACTCTTATCGGATCTCCTTCATAACAATGTAGGATTGGTGTCACCGGGTCCCCTTTTACAAAGGAGCTAAACGAATAGGCAGGATCTTCATCTTTCCCTAAACGGAATTGTAATGGTTCGTTCTTATAGTTCACTCCAAACAAACCTGGGTCATCATCAGATCCTGGGAATTCTGGTGGATTTAATGGACACCCGTTTTTATCATATAATAGGGTGAAATCTTGAACCATCAAAGCAATATCCCGATAATCCGGAATTAATGGGTGTGTAACAGTTACTTGAGTACCAACGTTGACCTCTTCACCTGTTTTAGAGTCTAGAACCTCTGAGAATCTGGCATGAATGACTCCAGAGCCAAACACTCCATGCTGCTGATGGTAGTTGGCAAATAAGTGGTCATGGAAAAACCAAGCTTTTAATTCTACATCTGCATAATATTCGTAACGTATTGTCTCTCCCGACAGAGCACTGGAATCGTAATTCCACCCTACATTTGCTCCATCACTGACAAGCACATCAAATTTAACAAAGTGAACATGAATGCCAGTTTCATAGGTTCTTGTGACTAATTGGAATGCATCTCCACCGGCAACTTCAGGTAGCAGGTTTGTAAAATTAATACGTATACACGTTCCAGCATTCATATGAATGACAATAGGTTCCGGTTCTTTCTTGCCTGATAACACATCGTCTACATCTTCATCAAGCACATATATTCTTCCTTTAGGGTCATTCCAGCCTTGACGATTATAGACTAATGGACATTCAATGAGTGAAATATTAAACTCTTGCACTGCTGGATTTTCTACAATGGAACAAGCGTCAGCAAACACAGCTCCTGGCCTTGCAAAAGGCACTGCTGCATTTCGTTCAAGCTCCGTCATGTCTCTACCACCTACAATGCCTAGTGGTGGCCTTGGTGCCTTACAGCCCACTTTTCCAGGAATAAAGTTTGGAAAACCAGGGCGTTCCTTTGTCGGTTTTGGTGGACATGGCCGGTCAGGCAATGGCTGCAATGCTTTAATCGGGACACCATTCGGATAGCATTGGCTTCCGTCCTGTAGGGTGTCAAAGATTCGATTCATCCCCCACATTCCTACTGCAAAGTGGGGATAAAGATGACAATGAATAATGACATCTCCCATTGCCTCCTGCAGCGAACCAAGTCCATAGAGAGGTTCTACCGTATACCAAGTTTGAGGGCTTACGGCTATGGAATCAATGACATCCGAATCTGTATTGTTCGTGTCTTTAAACCACTGATGTACATGGTAATGGAAAACATGCGTTTCCTTGACCCCACCGTGCACTAATCGAATCTTTGCAGGATCTCCCTTATAGCCTCTTAGGATAGGAGTGGCCGGGTCACCAAATACCCATGAATCATGATGAACTTCTTCTCCATCACAATCCGGGCAAACAACCCCTTCCTCTAACAGTTTCCTTCGATTTTGGATCGGCTCATAACGATAATTCATGGCATGTGTAGATTCTCTTTCCTGATTGGTAACGGGATCAAGCGGCTTGTTTCCTGTCATATCCACTGTTGACATTTCATCATGAAAGATCCAGGCATATTCTCTGAAAGATGGAGCAAAAGGGTGATGAACATCCGCATATAACCCGCTGTTTATGGTGCCACCAGTAACAGGGTCGGTCCACCATGATCCTCTGCGTTGCACAAATAAGCATCCGAATAAACCATTAATATTCGTTCCCTCATCCCCACTCTCCGGGTTACCTAAATCATGGAAGTAGAACACCCCTTCATGATTTACCGTCAATTGGTAGAGAATTTTTTCCCCTGGCTCCGCTAGCGTACTCGGGTTAAATCCGACGTTTGCTCCATCGGAGTCTAATACATTGTAATCGGCTTCCAAAAAATGCATTCCTGTCGCATAACGAATTTGATTTTCAAATAATATTTCCACTGTGTCTCCTTTATTGGCTCGAATACACAGCGGCTCTACTAAATCTACCGGGGTAAAGGGATTTTTCTTGACTAATTCTTTTACCTTTTTTTCATTTTCTTTTAATACATACATCATTCCATCGGGAGCATAATCACCAAAGTTATTCAGCACAATTCTTATTGGGATGGCAACGACATGATAGAGTCTTTTCATCCGTTTCCCCCTTCGTTAAAAGTCTTCCATCAATTTCGGAATTCTCGGTAATCCTTTCGTTTCTATATAGTAAGTTTCGATACTATGGACGTGAATAAACCAATTACGATTCTCTAATTCAGCTATTGTTGTAACCTGTGTATCAAGTAATACATAATCTTCAATTACCTCCACAATCTTTCCAATGAATACAAATGGAAAAGAAGGCGTCAAGATAAATGCTTTTTTTCCAATTCCATCTCTGAAATCTTGAATTACCCCTTCATCATGAATATCATTTATCGAAGGAGAATGAATCCAATTTCCATCCGTGGTATGTGTCATACGAATCCCCCTTTAAAAGTGCTTACTTACGTTAATGGAAAGCGTTCTCTTGGATCAAAGTTTGGCGTGAAGTGTGCAATTTTTTCTAGTGGAAAGCTAAGTGGTGTTGGAAACTCGAAAAATGGAGCATTCACAATTTTGATGATAACTGGATAAAGCGTTATATGACCTTGTTGAACATCGAATATGGTTCCAGTAAAGACAGGTCTAAATGTTTGACCAAAAAGGTTTAATTGGTCAGACTCTGTCACAAGGAGAATATCCTCCCCCTTTAAATCCTTTAATTCCTTTAACAATCGATCTTCTCTTACTTTCTTTTGTTCCCTTACTTCCGTTTGTTCGTCTTCTTTTACTTCATGGTTTTCATGAGACATGTATAAAACCTCCTTTATGTCCTGCTAGTAATAGATAATGATTTCCATATTTCAGATATGACAGTTAGAGCCCTTATCGTCTCTATGTATTGAATCTCCTTTACTGGGATTTCCATCGACTTACCCAAAAATTCCATCGTAAGGTGCTGATCTTTTATGTTTTTTATTTTGCCAACTTTTTTTGAATCTTCATCTAAAAAGGTAACAATCCATGTTTCTTTCCATGTTTCCAAATTGGTCATTAGGGATTCTTCAAAAAACTGCTGCTTTAATACATCACGCTTAGAGACGGTTTCTCCAAATTGATACAGCAGTTTTTTTCTTAAATTGTTATCAAAAATAAAGTGCTGGTGGGTATTGGAGTAATTAGGGATCCCATACGGAATATTTGCTGACTTTATGACCCTGTAGGGAATCCATATTCTTTCTCTTAAATTTGTGAGCATAACAAAATCACGCCCAATGGTACTAACCTTTCCCTCTTTATAGATGGACTTAGAGCCGCATTTATAATACACTTCCACCTGTTGATTCCTTCTCGACTTAAAAAATTTTCGGTAGGTTAACAATTTCCCCCTTTCTTCATTATGCTTGGAAATAGTAAACATGTTGGCACGATCAATATACTCCATTAAGAGTCGAGTCTCTTCCGTCGTTGTTCCTGTAGTGGGAGATGTACTTCCATGCCCCTTTTTCACGTTAAATTCATTAATAATATCTTCTTTCATCATTTCTTGTTGACGTTTTTCCATCAATTCTTTTCTATAATCATCTAAGAATATTTTCCTCTTATTCTCTTGGTTAGTTTTTTCCACATCTCCATCTCCTGTTTGGTCATATTCCCCCTAAACTCGTAGCGAGTAATAAACTAAACTTATGGTTAGCACTACCAGGCTTGTTACGAAAAGACTAAATGTAACGATACTCTGTTCAAGACTCATCGTATAGGAGGGTGGGAGGCTACATAGAGACGGATCTTGAATAACAGCACTCAACATTGTCCCCATAATGCTCCCTACTACTCCATGTGTAAAACCGGATAAAAGAGATTGAAAGTTAACGAGTGCACCCAGTAATAACCCAATAGTTCCTCCTACTATGGAGGAGAGAAAAAGGATGAACGAAAGCTGAATGGGGAAGAGAAAATGTAACAACATCGCCAATACTAAACTTAAAATACCACTGCAACTCATGGCCATAACCATGCCAAATCGATCACTAAATAGTTTTCTTTTGCCATACAAAATCTTATAAATGGTTAATCCCATTAGAATATTCCATCCCATCATGCCAACAAGAAAAAAAGTCATCTGATTCCCTCTTTACTTCAGGCTTTTCATAAAAAACAGCCTTCCTTTATGTTTGTCTAGTGGATGAGACGAACAAAATGAGAGAAAAAACAAAGATACCCTCTAAAAATACAAGAAAAACAGGATCCCCCTTCGCTGCAGCCCCCACCATAGGTGCCATAATTCCCATCATCATGCCATTCACATAGCCGGTTAAAAGTGTCTGATAATCAAATAACCCGCCAACTAATGCGCCAAAAATCATCCCGATCAAAGTCGTAATCATGGTAATCCACACATACATCAACGGAAATTGATAGATCAACACAACTCCCGAAATAATGGCCAAGAAGCCGCCGACCAATGTGGATAGGTTCATGCCCAGCTGAAAACCAATAAGCTTTCGAATTCTAAATACGTAGAAATAGACTAATAATGTAATCATGATATTTCCGTAGAATAGTAACCCCAAATGTTCTATCACCAACCATCCACCTCATATTTCATCACATATGATTTACAAATATGTACAATGAGCTTGTTGTATGCACGCTTACAAAATACTTTACTCATATTGGTATTGTCATGAATTTTTACAGGTTTCATGAATAATGGTACTTATTTCGAACTTCAGTTATAAATGCCCATTCCAAATTTTATCGCCCCCATATACTAGGTCTATATACTAGAAAGGAGTGTGGCTAGAATAAAACTTTCTAAATTCCACAGATGCTGTCATCATTCAGACTGGAAAGATAAGCATACGAACCGTTTTAAATGCCCTGATTGTGTTCCACCAGATCACGATGACAGTCTCTTTTGTTCACCATATAAATGTCCAGAAAGGATTCCACAACCTAAATTTCCTTCTCCAACTAGTTCCCTGCCACCTGAGGAATTAGAAGAACTACAGGAATGTATTGAAAAGGCTAATCAACTCCTGTTAGCTCTTGCTTTAGAAAGTGATGAAGAAAACTTAAGAGCTTTTCAAGAATATCTTCGAGGACTTCGAATGAAATGTGTGAGTGTAACTGTTTCTTGCGAAGATGAAGAAACGACACCGCCATTGAAAGGTGCAATAGTTGATGCAGGAATAAACTTCCTGATTTTACAAACCAATGTTGGCAATTTACTATTAATCCCTTTCGAAAGAATTGTATGGATCAATCAATTAGAAAATGATGAAAATTATATGGAAGACCAAGAATTAATTGATATCTCCCTATGCCTCCGAAGATGTATCACGCTTCATTTTAGTGAAGTTGTCTCAAAAAGCCCTTTTTTACTCAACCTTTTTTACGGCATTGAACTATGGTTATTCCTTGAAAGTTACGTTGGATGCCTAGTGTATGTAAAGAAGATTGATGAGGAAAAGGAAATAGAGGGAACCTTGCTATCCACTGATAGGCGAAAAATAGAAATAAGTAGGGATGGCAAAAAAGAAGGAATTAATTTTGATGACATCCTCACCATTGAAATCGAACAGGAAGCACTGACAGATAGATTGTTTGAATGTCACGTTATCCGCCCACATTAGAAAAGGAATCCCCTAATAATGGGGATTTTCTTAGGACATAGTTCTTTCTGTTCTTCGGAACCCCGTTGATCGTAGTGAAAGGAGCGTAGACTCCTGCGGGAGGAAGGGACAGGGGAGACCCCACAGGCGAAGCGAGGCCACTGAAAAACTGATAACGTAAAGTTTTTTATGTTTCCTAGCTGGTGATTGAAGCAAAAGGCGAAGACTCCTGAGGGAGATAGCGCTAGGTGGAGACCCCGCAGGCGTAGCCGAGGAGGCTCCAGCAGCGCCCCTAGGAAAGCGAAGCCATTTGCGGAAATCAACAGCGGTGTTTATAAAAATACTAAAATCAAGACTTTTTCAGTGGCCACGGCGAAGTCGAAGAGGCTCCCGGACCACCCACAGAAAGTGGAGCTCCTGTAACGAAGATCAACCGCTACAAGTTAAAACTAAAAATATTGAAGGGTTCTTCACAACGCCCTAAAAAAAGGAATCCCCCAACAACGGGGAATTCCTTTTTTTCATTATTCTTCACCATTAATCTCAAGCTTAACTCTACAGCCTATATGACGGAAAAGCTCCCAGTTTACTCCATGAGTTAACCCAGCTAGCCTTAATTCAAACTTGTCATCACAGAAAGGGATAGCAAAGTCACAATAACATGTGCATTTAGGGAAACAATCGTCATGATCATGGTCATCATCATGCTCATGATCATCTCCACATTCCTCACAATGTTCATCTATTTCAAAGTCATCATGCTCCCTGTTAAATTCTACACAACGACACGTATGATGGTGACACTTCCTGCAAATGCCGGTACATTCGGGATCTAGCCAGACTATTTTTGAAATCCGATTCGTCAATATGGTGACAAGTTCATTATTGTCTAAAAGCAAATTCACATAATCAATACCAACTTGATGAATCTTCCCTTCAATATGGCAAGTTGGAATGAAATCATTTTTTTCAGAAACAAACTTAAACTTTGCTGTGTTCATACTATTTGTAGAATGGTCCATCTTCATTACTTGTTTAAAATACATCTCCACCCTCCTTTCCAGTTACAGTAACATATGAATCTAGCTGAAGTGAGGTGCTCTAAAAACGATGAAGTAGGAAGATATGGGTTTGAGAATAATTGAATGAAGGACCCATTCTCTTTTTAAAGAATGGGCAGCAACTTATGAAGAATTGGGATAAAGATGGACCATTTTTGCAAAACTCCACTCATTTCGGTACAAACTTTCCACCTGCAAGTATGAACTTACTCCTAAACGTTTACCTATTATTTCTTAATAATGGACAAATGACTATCCTGTTTCTATCCCAATGAATACTATAGATAGACAATATACTCAGAGAAGGGAATGAACAGCTTGGAAGAACTCATTATGCCGTGGGATGATGCTGATGAAACCTTAGGTGAATTTTATGTTCCGCCATATATAGAGCAAATGGCAGACGAAGTCATTAAGCATTATGATTTCACCGTGAGTAGTAGGGTAGTTATTACCACGAAGGCAGATAAAGGCGGACTAATATGGAAAATGGAAACAAACAAAGGTCCAAAAAGCTTGAAAATACTCCATCGAAGACCGACACGGAGTTTATTTAGTATAGGGGCACAGGAATATTTAGTGAACGAAAAGAATGCTCGAGTGCCTGCGATTATCAAGACAAAAAGTGATAGTAATGTCGTAGAAATGGGAGGGAAGATTTGGTTTGTAGCTGAATGGATTGAACCGCTTCAACCAGTTTCTGCAGACATAGAAGGGGCAAAGCTGTTGAGCAATGCAATCGGAGAATTTCATCAACTTTCAAAAGGATATGTTCCACCTAAAGGAGCTGAGGTCGCTTCAAGGCTTTACCGTTGGCCAAAAACGTATCAAAAAGTGATGAAAAAAATGAAATGGTTCCGAGATATTGCCAAGTTATATTCGGAAATGCCTGCAAGCAAGACCATTTTGAACACGGTTGATATGTTTGAAGAGCAGGCTAAGAATGCCATCACGAAGCTGGAAGAATCGCCTTATCAACAGCTAGTCGCTTTGGGCAATGAAGAATGGGGATTAGTTCACCAGGATTACGGATGGTCAAATGGCCAAATGGGTCCAGGAGGAATGTGGATTATTGATCTGGATGGAGTGGCGTATGATATCCCAATTCGAGATTTACGTAAATTAATCGGTGGTTCGATGGATGATCTCGGTAAATGGGATATTAATTGGATTGTTGCCATGTTGGATGCATATGATGAGGCCAATCCGATTACAGACGAATTATTCGAAATCTTGTTAGTCGAGTTCTCCCTTCCTAACCTTTTTTACAAGAATGTAAAAGATATCTTATTTGAGCCTACCATCGCCTTAAGTACCGAGCTGGATGCTGTTGTAAATAGAATCGTTGAAATCGATCAAACCAAGTGGCCTGTGCTGGAACAATTACGCGCAGAATGGAGAGGGGGAAAAAGAAAATGAAGGTACTCATCGTTAGTACGGAAAAGCTTCCAGTCCCACCAGTTAAAGGCGGTGCGATTCAAACATATATATCAGGAGCTGTTCCAAGCTTAAAACAAAAACATTCGATTACGATACTAGGGCGTCAAGATGAAACCTTACCTGATAAGGAAACAAAAGATGGTATCCAGTATGTGAGAGTTCCTGGAGGCCTTTTGGAAACTTATCGCGCAGGGGTAGTCGAATACATCAAAGAGCAGTCTTTTGACTTAATTCATATTTTTAATCGTCCCCGCCTTGTTTTACCTATCCGGGAAGTAGCACCGAAATCAAGAATCATCTTGAGCATGCACAATGACATGTTCAAACGAGAGAAGATTTCACCTGAGGAAGGCAAGGAAGCCATCGCCCAATTAGATAAAATCATTACCATCAGCAATTACATCGGAGAGGAAATTGTCAAGCTATTCCCAGAGGCTGAAAATAAAGTAAAAACGATCTATTCGGGTGTTGACCTAGATCGCTTTGTTCCTGTTTATTCTAATAAAGGGAGAAATATTCGATCATCCATGCGTCAACAACATCAGCTGGGATCCAAAAAGGTCATTTTGTTTGCCGGCAGGCTTTCCGCAAATAAAGGCGCAGATATACTCTTACGATCCATGGAGGACTTGTCCAAAAAATTCCCAGATATCGCGTTAGTTCTAATGGGTGCCAAAGGCTTTAGTGATAATCGTATGAGCGATTACATTGCCTATATCAAATCAATTGCTGACAGGCTACCTATACCCGTAATCACTACAGGATTCGTTCAACCAGACCAAATTCAAGACTGGTTTGCTACGGCCGATATATTTGTATGTCCCTCACAGTGGGAAGAACCGTTAGCCCGTGTCCACTATGAAGCGATGGCAGCAGGGCTACCGATTGTGACGACCGCTCGAGGAGGAAACCCTGAAGTTATCGAAGTTGGAAAAAATGGGTATATCGTCGAAACACCAGAAGATTCTCAAGAATTTGTTACTCATATTTCTAAGTTACTATCCAATCCTTCTCTCTGTAAAAAGATGGGTGAATATGGCCGTCAATTCGCTGAAGAAAATCACAATTGGGACCGTGTAATCAGCGATATATCTGAGGTTTGGAGTGAAATCGAATACAAAATTAAACATAATATTGCCCTTGATGAAACCAATGAGGAGCTAGAAAGTTTAGAGCTACCCAACCAAGATCTTCCTAAAGATAAAGAAGAAACGGAAAATAACGCTATCGTTGTAGAAGAGAAAGAGATTGAAGAGAAAGAGATCGAAAAGAAGGTAGAAGCACCGAAACCAAGACAACCGAGAACAATTGCGGAATATTTCAATTACATGTTTTTTATGAACAGAAGAAATCCCTTCTTTTCAGATATTGATTCATCATTAGATGAAGAGATAGAACAGTCTATTGTCATAATGGAGGAAATGGAAGAGGAAATGGAGGAAGAAGAGAAACGCGAGGCAACTAAACCCTTATCTCCTGATCTTAAAGAAGAAAAAATTTCTCCTATTAAAGAAGAAGCGCCAATACCACCGAAGAAAAAAGTGAGGAAGAAACCTACTGAGTCTAAACCTTGGATAAATAAAGAAGTGATTGTAGAAAAGAGAAAATGAACGGTTTTCAAATAATGGCTTAGAAAACACAAAATGAGGATGAGAAAAAGGTTGACTGGTTACCTTTTTCTCATCCTCATTATTTGTATCGGCAATTACATTCCACCAAACATTCGATTAAATAACGGTTCCTCTTTTTTCGGAGTTAGTTCATCGTATACGTTCATTAATCGGTCAGCAACATGTTGGAATTGAAAATTCAATTCCACTAATTCTCGAGCATTTTTCGTCACTCGTTCTGCCTCTTGCTTATTTTTTAAATAAAATTGAATCCCTTTGGCAAACTCCCTCACTTGATCATACTCATCAATAACATATCCCGTTTTCTGATGAGATACGACTTCTGCATTTCCCCCTCTATTAGTAGTGATAACAGGAATTCCAGCAGCGAATGCTTCATAGTGTACCCGTGCTAGTGGCTCTTGCCATTGTGAAGGACATACAAAAATATCACTCATTAAAAAGATGTTCGGAATTTCATTTGCTGGGATAAAGTTCGTGAAAATCACTTTATCCCCTAGCGGTTCCGCTAATTTCCTCACATATCGAACATAATTATTAACCCCATTATCACTAAACCATTTTCCTCCTGCAATCACAAGAACAGCGTCAGAATGTCTTTTAGCTATCGCTTTAAAGGCTTCGATAAGATAATGGACGCCCTTCCCTTTCGTTATCCTCCCTGCAAATAAAATAGCCTTTTTATTCTCGATCTTGTATTTTTTTCGATATTTATTTCTAATTTTCTGGCCTTCTTTTGTCCACACGGGGGGATATTCTTTCAAGTTGACACCGGAGTAAACCACTTTAATTTTTGATTCAGCCTCCGGAAATCGTTCTAACACGGTTTGTTTAATATAGTTACTCACGGTCACAATCCGTTTTACAGAACGTACAATTTCCTGTCCCGTTTCATAGGGTACTTTCTTTTCAGCGAGCATATCATTATGAAGTCCTAAAATAAATTGGCTAGAAGGTGAAGCTTTTTTATAAAGCGGGATGTTTAATGGCCGGTTAAAAACATGAACCATGTGGTACGTATTTTCCCTTAATTTTTGTGCAACATGTATTTCATAATCCTGTTGGGGAAGACGGATGTATTCCACCCCGTCACGGATTTCTTCATCTGGAAGGGCTTCATCGGTCACAGAGAAAATGGTTAATTCATATTTTTCACGGAGAAACGGTACCACACCGTCAATCATCATCTGAATTGCCCCTCCCCTAACAGCAGGGGAAGGTAATTTTTCTGTACAAATATAGGCAAGCTTCATCCTACACCTCCTTATATAAATCTAGTAAATCCTTTAACTCATATTGAAGCCCCTCTTTTAAGGACACAGTTGGTGAATAGTGTAGTAGCTTTTCTGCTTTTGTAATATCAGCCCATGTATGCCTTGGTTCCCCGCGCGGTTTTCCAATAAAGTCTAGCGAAGTTTTTTGACCCGTAATCTCTTCTAGTATTTCAACAACTTCTAAGATAGATTTACGTTCCTTTCCCCCTATGTTAATCGTTTCCCCAATAACATGGTCCGCATGGAGAACGGAAACTGTTCCTTCCACACAGTCCCCTATATACGTAAAGTCACGCGTTTGCTTTCCATCTCCGTATATGGGAATGGGTTTCTTTTTTATGATGCATGCAATAAATTTATGAAAAGCCATATCAGAACGCTGCCTAGGTCCATACACGGTAAAATAGCGAAGCATGGTTATCGGTATTCCATCATTTTCACTATACACCTTACATAAATACTCTCCTGTAAGTTTCGTTACTCCATAAGGAGAGAGTGGAAAAGGTACACTATCTTCAGAAACCCTCCCTATTTTCTCCCCGTAAACAGAAGAAGTGGAGGCATAAATCAACTTCTTAATAGGAATCGTTTTACACGCTTCCAGCAATCGTTGTGTTACAAGAATATTATTTTCTACATACAATCGAAAGTTGTTTCCCCAACTTGATCGAACTCCTGGTACAGCTGCCAGATGAAAGATCACATCATCTTTAGCTAAAACCTTACTCCAATCCAACTCTAGTAAATTTTTATTTAAAAATTGAAAACGTGGATGGTTCAACAGGTTTCCTAAATTTCTCTGTTTTATCGGTTTCAAAGCAGGATCAATGAAGCCATCGATACCAATAACCACATTCTCTTTTTCTTTTAATAACCGCTCACATAAATGGGAGCCGATAAAACCAGCAGCTCCCGTCACAATAATTCTCATTTGTCTAGCCACCCCAATAATATAATGAAGTTATATAGCTTTCTACGATGTTAGGAAAGTAGTTTCACCGTCATCCATCCTTGTTTGTCTATAAAGGAGGAAAATGGATGTGTTTTTATATCCTATTTTGCTTCGTCCGAAACGTGAAAGGAGGATGACTACGCAGTGTAAAATGGGCTTGAGAGGCAGATTGAGACAAAAAAAAACTCCCATTTGATGGAAGACACTTAAAAAACCTTAGTTTTAAAATTTTACTAAACACCGCTGTGGATTTTCGCAAATGGCTTCGCTTTCCTAGGGGCGGTGCTGGAGCCTCCTCGGCTACGCCGAAGCCACTGAAAAAGACTTTGATTTTGAAATTTTACTAAACACCGCTGTGGATTTCCGCAAATGGCTTCGCTTTCCTAGGGGCGGTGCTGGAGCCTCCTCGCTTCGCTGCGGGGTCTCCACCTACCGCTATCTCCCTCAGGAGTCTTCGCCTTTTGCTACAATCCACAGCTAGGAATCGTAAAAAACATTACGTTATCAGTTTTTCAGTGGCTTCATTAAATCCCGGGAGTTTAGAACAAGCCTTTATTCCAGGTCCTTCAGATGATTCCGAAGATATTGATTTCGATCTAAAATAAAATTCATCATAAATTCTGGCTCTTGATCAAACAACTCGACAGTATCTTTTTTGTAGGGATCATGTGATAGGTATGAACCTAGTTTGCTGTGGAGATTGCTGATTAGTGGCTCTAATTCTGAAGTAGTAAAGTGGGTGTCTAATATTTCGTTTAGACGTAATTGATATTGATTGCGAAACTCCTTTACATCAAGAAGTCTTGCTGTGAGTGTATTAAATCCTTCAATCGGCACTTTATCACATTTCATCACTTTTCCGTTCCAATTCCGACCGAACGTGGCATCAAAATCCCAAGGAATCATTTCATATAATCCTGTTTGACCATTTCGATGAAGCGCATAATTTTGAATAAACGCATCATAGTTCTGTGTACAAATCACCCCGCAAAGCCAATTCAAGTATTTTTTCACATCCAAGTACTTCTCTATTTCTTCCCCAAAAACATGGCGTGGAATGGTGTTTATTTTTGCTATGAATCTCTCTAATTCAAGGTCGTCCTTATCATCTCCTAACTTACGTAAATACCCTGAGATCAAGGAGTCTTTCAACTTTCCTTTTGTAGTTAATAAAGAAAAATTAGTTTTATGATTCGTTGCGTAATAGATGGGGCCATAGGAAAGCTGTCTGTTTTGCAAAAATAAATCATCTACGGATTCGAGCAGCAAATAAATGCCTGCAGGCTCTCCATTAAACTCGAGGAAAACATGATTGGAGTCAGGTGCCATACTCCCAATTTTTTTGAAAAATTCAAAGGATAACTTATTTCGTATTAATGAAGGATCACAGTATTCTGCATTAAGATGAACTTCTCGCGCTGCAAATTCTTTATTATATTCATTAAAAATAATTCGATAAGACTTTTTGTTGAATTTCCTCGTGTGATTACCACGGTAGGTTATTCCTATATCGTAAGTATGGTTGTTTATTTCTATTTTGGAAGGAATGGGATCCTCCTGCCATATATTGTTTTCCAGGGATTGTAGTAATTTAGGTTCTATTGATATTTTTATTGTAGATATTTCGTTTAATTGCATCTAAATCATTGCCTCCCCCACATTTTATCCTTATCATATGAACAAAATTGTGCGCTTGATAATGATTTTATTGAGCAATATGGAGAACCATTAAAAATAGAACAACATAAAATACCGTAACCTTATTTTTAAGGACTTAATTAAAAAGGAGGTAATATAGATGGGGAAAGAAGAAATCTCAAAGTTATATAATGAAGCTAGGGGATATGGACTTGATGGATTCCTAAGCCGTAATCCAGGATCCGCACGTAAACAAGATGCTGAAGTTGAAGAAGCTGGTTCTGGATCTGGGTCTGGGTCTGGGTCTGGGTCTGGCTCTGGGTCTGGGTCTGGGTCTGGTTCTGGCTCTGGTTCTGGTTCTGGCTCTGGATCTGACTCTGGTTCTGGTTCTGGTTCTGGTTCTGGTTCTGGCTCTGGTTCTGGCTCTGGTTCTGGTTCTGGTTCTGAATTTGGTTCTGAATCTGGTTCTGGGTCTGACTCTGGTTCTGGATCTGGGTCTGGGTCTGGGTCTGGGTCTGGGTCTGGTTCTGGGTCTGGCTCTGGGTCTGGGTCTGGGTCTGGGTCTGAATTTGGTTCTGAATCTGGTTCTGGGTCTGGCTCTGGTTCTGGCTCTGGTTCAGATTCTGGCTCTGGATCTGGTTCTGGGTCTGGCTCTGGGTCATAATACTTTCATGATTCTAGAGTAAAAGATACGAGAAAGCCCCTTTTATTAGTCTTTAAAAGCAAAAAGAAACGGATGAACAATTCCTTGCCTTTCAGACGCAAATTGGAATGTTTGAACAACAGAATATAATGATGGGCGTGTTAGAACATTACCGTATCACCCACCTTCATGTTAAGGGCAAGTTATTTCAAGGGGCTTTCTAGAAAGCCCCTTTACATTTCAGTAAAAGGCAGAAGTCAGGTACCACCCTTGCTCTTCCTAAAATAAAAACCCTTGAACCTGATAGTCCAAGGGTCATAAAGAACGAGTTAACTTCAACCTAAGCCTGTTGTTATGGCTTTTGATGACATATTATTTTAATTCCAATGATGCGACAGCCTCGACGTGTACCGTATGAGGGAACATGTCTACCGGCTGCACCTCAACCGTCTTATATCCCCCATCCTCCAACACTCTTAAATCTCTCGCAAGTGTCGCCGGATTACAGGATACATATACTACCTTCTTTGGCTTCATTTCAAGGATAGTTTTCAGCAGTGCTTCATCACAGCCTTTACGTGGCGGATCTACAACTAGCACGTCCGCGCTGTTCCCTTCCTTATACCATTTAGGAATCACGACTTCCGCTTCTCCCACGGCAAACTCCGTATTGGTAATTTCGTTCAGTTCTGCATTTCGTTTTGCATCTTCAATTGCTTCTGAGACGATTTCTACTCCAAACACTTTTTTGGCTTTTTGGGCCAAAAACAAGGAGATGGTCCCGATACCACAGTAAGCGTCGATGACACTATCTTCCCCGCTTAAGTCAGCATATTCTAGGGCTTTTTCATACAGCACTTTCGTTTGCTCCGGGTTGACCTGATAAAAAGATCTAGCGGAGATGGCAAACTTGATGTCGCCGATGAAATCGTAGATATACTCATTTCCCCAAAGCACACGCGTTTCGTCTCCGAAAATTACGTTCGTTTTCTTCGTGTTTACGTTCTGCACGACTGATTTCACTTCTGGTAGGGCGGCAGTAATTTCTTCCACAATCGCTCTGCGGTTAGTAATGTCTGGCGTGCGGGTAATGAGGACAATCATCACTTCACCAGTCACTAATCCATAACGGGCCATCACATGTCGCAGCACACCTTTGTGTGTTTTTTCATTATAAGCACGCACTCCATGCTTATCGCAGATTTCTCGGACCGTTTGTACAACACGATCGTTTATTTCCTGCTGGATCAAGCATTCCTTCATATCGATGATTTCGTGGCTGCGCTGTTGGTAGAAGCCTGCAATTAGCCCGCCTTCACGTTCCCCAATTGGTACCTGCGCTTTGTTGCGGTAGCGCCATGGATTATAGTCCATACCAAGTACCGGGTGAACCGGAACGTCTTTTAGGTGGCCTATGCGTTCAAGGACATCTTTAACTTGCTTTTGCTTGGCCACAAGTTGACCTTCATAGCTCAAATGTTGAAGCTGGCAGCCTCCGCATTGTTTGTAGATGGGGCATGGGGCATCTACACGGTAAGGGCTTGACTTGTAGATTTCCTCCAGCCGACCGAATGCGTAGCCTTTTTTCACTTTTATTATTTTAACTTTAATCTCCTCGTCCGGCAGAGCATTTTGGACGAAGATCGGAAAGCCATCTATTTTTGCTACGCCGGCACCATCATGGGTTAAATCCTGTACGGTAACATCGTAGTATTCATTTTTTTGAACAGGTACTGTCATGTATTTTCTCTTCCTTCACGTTTAAAATCGCTGTTCCGATTGTACCACATGGAGGTTTGGCTTGCCAGTTGGGGTGGTGGGATACTTGTTGGTTGAATATGTTAATATTAGAGTAGTTTTTATGGGGGAGAGGATGCAAAATGACCATTGTTGCTTTTTTAATCATTGCCTGGGTACTAAGCTGGTTCGGTTTTAACCGAATGTTTGTGCAAGCATTTAATGAACTACTTAATAAGGAAGTTTCCAACGCCAGCTACTACTTTATTTTCTTTTGCATCGGTGTTATTGGAGATTTAATATTATTTTTCAGGGGACAATATCCGTTTGATATGTAGTATAGCGGTTTAAGCTTATACCATTTCAGCATCTACCTTATACATCTTTGCGGTAGCCTTCTACATTTCCCAAATGATGTTCTACCGTTTCACATCAACCTTCTACAACTTTTAATAAAAAGGGATGGTTGACAGTGCTCCCATCATAGCACTTTCAACCATCCCTTGATAATTCAAACCTATAGTCTTACAAGTCCTCAGACTTCCATTGTTCAAGACGTAATGTTGGAGATCGGTCAAGGGACCTACAACGCTGACTCACATACTCCGACGGTATGCTACTAGCGTCATTACTCCCCCCAATACCGAACAAACCACGTATACGGTGGAGTAAGAAGTAAGATCTGCAACTGGCCCCATAACAGCGCCTCCCATGCTCACTCCGAGGTCGGCAGAGGCTATGAAGAGACCTAATAACACATTCCTACTAGCCTTTGGTAGGACAAGGCTAAGATACGTTGTGAGTGATGGGTAGAGCAGTGCTTGAGCGACCCCAACCATAATGGCTCCAAAATAGAAGAATACAGCTCCACCTTCTATTGCATAGCTGATACTTAGCGTCCCAATTGTGAGTAAGAGCATAGTCGCCATCATAAAGAAAGAATGCCATTTGCCGTCGGACGGGATCCTTTTTCGTAAAGTAAATCGAGATACGACAACCGTAGAGGCCATCAACATCAGAAAGATTCCAGCATTTCCATCTGGGACTTGCATCGAATAGAGGGGAATGAAAATGGTCGTTGCCCCAAACACAATGGACCCAAATAGCATTAGTATGCAGCTTCTTGAAAGATCCGGATTAGCTACTAATTGACGTAAAGCCTTTCCCACCCCTAAAGATGGGTGGCTAGGAGCTTTTACATCTGTCTGTCCCCCTACCCTTGCTGTAAAACCAATCAAACCTGTTACAACAGCCAAGGTAACCATGACTATCCCGAAAGCTCCCATTCCCTCTTGCCATATTCCAAGGGCCAAGAGCGGACCAATGATTCCTGGAATATAGGAAAAAAGAGAATACAATGATATTCCTTGGGAGCGATCTTTTTCGGGAAGTGCATCCATGATTCCAATCTGCAATGCCATGGAAAAGAAAGCCGTACACACACCCTGCAAGATTCTCGCAAATGCGTAGCCGCCCAGTCCAGTAACGGCATATAAAATTAAGGCTATTCCGTTTACAACCAAAATGGTACGTAAAATGGGAATGGGACCGTACCGAGCAATTAACTGACCTGCCCATGGTCTAAGGAACATCGTAGTAAATAAATAGGCCCCCATGATCATTCCTATTGTGGTATTAGTTGCTCCGAGTGCCTTTCCTTGCAAAGGAATAATGACATTTAAGATAGCATTGGCACTGAAATAGAAGAGCACCAGAATATACAGCCTCATAAAGGGCCAAGATAACGCGCCTTTCATCTGTCTCTCTCCTTATATCGTTAGTAACGAATGTAATAGTTTTTTGGCATAGGATGATTGTACTTGGCCTAAATCTTGCGTTCTAATTGTTTCTTCGATTTGACCGTCTTTTAAAATGATCATCCTGTCGCAAAGATAAGCTGCCGCTTGAATATCATGATATCTTCTCTTAAACGGATAGTTTATACTTTGCAATCCTCGGAGATCTTCCATGTTTAAACCAGTAACCGCTTTTCCTTTCTTTTATAAAGACATGATTTCGATTTAAAATATTTGTTAAATCAAAATCATTACGTTTTATCTAACGGAATTATAGCATGCTGTTTCATTCTGTCAATGGGTTAGGAATGTGGTTGAGGAGATAACTTGGAGGCTCCAATTCTTAGGACAACGCATTTTATATAGACTATCTAAGATTGTGAAAGACTCATGGAATATAGCGAGGACGTTATACCTTTCCCCCGCCACCTTCGACCTTTATTCGGTGAGCTTCTACATTTCCCAACAGAGCTTCTACCTGTTAACACCAACGTTCTACAATTTTACGAAAAAAAGAGGGTTCTACCACTTCGTCCAAGCGATAGAACCCTCTTTTAACTTCTGCCAGTTGAAATCCTAAAAAAAGATATACATCAACCAACGGAATGGTTATAATCCTCAAAAGCTCCTTGCTCTACCTACTCCTCCTCGGGTCTGTACTCCAAAATGTCTCCCGGTTGGCAGTCGAGCGCTTTACAGACCGCCTCGAGGGTGGAGAAACGAATGGCTTTGGCTTTGCCATTCTTGAGGATAGAGAGGTTTGCCATGGTGATTCCGACTCTTTCTGAAAGTTCGGTAACGCTCATTTTTCTTTTTGCCAACATGACATCGACATTTATGATGATAGCCATTGTCTTCACCTCACACTGTTAAGTCATTTTCAGATTTTATGTCGATGGCTACCTGCAAAAGCCTCTGAAGGACCGCAGCGAATACAGCAATTACGATGGATGCAAAGATTGGGACCGCGCCCATGATGATCGCACCAGGCGCATCATCTTTATCTGCTAACAGAAAGACAAACGGCATGATTACAACATACACACAACTGATTGTAATCGCACAAAATTTAATTTTCTTTAATGCTTCTACCGAAAATTGCGAGAAGGCCTCGTTTTTATCAATATACCCCAAAAGTTTCAGCGCCTGAAACAATGCAAAATAAAATGGAATGGTGGTTACAAGCATCCCCGCTACAATAGGGTAGAGAATATACGCGTATTCAGGAGTTGCTGGATTTTTTATCAGAGTAAACAACCCAACTATACATGTAATAAAAACAGGGGTTCCAATAAGAAATACCGCTATTTTTAAAAAAAGGGTAGAACCATGCTTCATAAAAGCACCTCGCTTCATCGTGATAATATGAATGTACCACTACATTTATTGTTTTTCAATAAAGTTTTATTGAAGAGCAGATGTTAGGCAGTAAGGACAGGAACCGTGTTTGTCCCTTTCTCCTAAAAAAAAGACAAGCACTTTACTCGCTCGCCTCTCCTAAATAACTTCAGATCTCACTTTCGCAAACACACATGTATCCCGCAATTCCCCGGTAACATCGCGCTCACTGCTTTTAAGAATTCCCTCTAAAGTATAACCGGTTCTTTCTGCGACCGCACGGCTCTTCACGTTCTTGGAATCACAGCGGATCTCCAAACGGTTGGCCCCCAATTGTTCCAATGCAAACTGACTGATCCCTTCCACCGCTTCCGTTATATAGCCTTTGCCACTGTGCCTGGAATCAATCCAATAGCCAATTTCAAACTTCGGAATGGACCAGTTGATCCGATGCAAGCCTGACGATGCGACGAACTCACCGGTTTCTTTTAAGAAAATTAAGAGCCTCAAATCCTTTCGTTGGAGGAACTCCGCATGACTTTCCCTTATATTCGCTTCCACATCCTCTACTGTCTGTTCATGCTGTGCGAAGATCATCCATGGCTTTAGCTCAGGAAGAGAATGAAGGATCGCCTCATGTACTGCAGGACCGTCTCCTGGCAAAGGCATTCTGATGAAGAGTCTGTCTGTAGTGAATTCTGATGGGAAATCTTTCAAGATTGGTTTTGTGTTGGTCATATGTATTCTCCCTCCTACTGTTTATGAACATAATTAAATAAAATAAAGCCCATTACTAACACCTCTTCCAGTTTTTCATACTCATCATCGACTAATTCGAAATGATATTTTGATCTTAACACTTCAGACCGTTTTCCTTTTGCGACCACATGGTCATCTATCAGCACGTCTGTTGGAGACCCGATTCCAAAAGATTGATAGTATATCACTTTATCGTCTATTTCTATAGTTAACGCTTCTTTAAGCTTTGCAGCATTCTTTATGGAAAATTCAGTTTTCACTTTTCCAACCGGCTCGCCATCACGCACGATTATCCAATTGGTGTTATTTTTAAATATACTGCTTCGTCCCTCCACAATTTCGACTTTACCTTCTGCAGCAAACTCAAAAGAAAGATTCATATACCAGTTACCGTCCCCTTCCACCACTTCATTGACCCAAAGCTGCCAACGATGTTGGTAGAAACGGCGATACACCGCAACTTTCTCCTTTCCTTTATAAAGTTGTTTCACGCCGTTCGAATACCGTTCACCCATGTTCGTATTCCAGGTTTCATCTGTACTTGAAGGTATATAGTTCACATCTCTGCTTACCATCCATTTATGTACAAACCAAAGCACGAAAGCTCCAATTGGAAACAAAAATAGAATAAATATCTGATCCAATTCAAACTCGCCTATAATGAAAAAACGGAGGGTCATACCAATTGTCCCGATGATAAAGAGGAACAGTAATTTTCCCATTATTGGTCTCCTTTCTTTTTTAGGTTAAGGAGACAGGCACAATCGCTCATTAATAAGACTATTTTTTATGCGTTCTCCTACCAATATCCTTAGAAAATTGTAGAGATTATCAACTTCTTATTTTTTGTTAGGGCAGCCAAACTGTCACCATTTATTTTAGTAGATTCTAATAAAGCGTGATTGCCTCCTGTACTATATTCAGATAACTGGGTGTGTCCCCGCCACAATGCTCTTCCTTTTCTAGCATTATCGATGAAATACAGCTGATCCTTATATGTAAACTCGATTTCCCTTCCTTGCTCTAAATAATAAATAAAATGCTCATAGCTAATGATTTTCCCAACTGGAATATCGGCAAATCCATCGAGGTTATCCATTAATTACACCTACCTTGACCTCCATCACTCTTCCCAATCTTGAGGCACCTTCACCATCACATATTTCCCTGTCCACATTTTGGTGGTAACAATCAGCTTCTCGTCACCTTTTTCAAAAAAGTACCCACTGCCGTCTTGGGTCACAAACTCCCATCCTTGGTCACCTATCATTTCTTTAAGGGTTTCCCTGTATTCTCCTTGATCTGCTCGTGTTATAAACCAATCATGCTCATCCTCGTTTGCAATTTTTACGACGGGATCTGAAGCTTTATTGATAGATTGCACAACTTCCTTTTTACTTACAGATTCTATTGGCAGGTTCGGTAAATAAAATTTGCTGCTGTATGCGTACGTTCCTAGGATGCATGTGCATGCTATAAGACTTATGATCGTGAGTCGTTTTATCATATGTATCCTCCTCGTGCCTTGAAGCAATGATTAAGAATCAATAAAATATGGACCGCACTCTCCTTCGTGCGTCATGATGAATGTCCACTTTTTGTCCCAATCCATGACATATATATCACCATAGAACATATGAAATGGATCATAAGGTAGATCCTTGACATCTAAACCACGCCCGCTTTCTACTAAATAAACTGTATCCACGTACTGATAAAAAATCAAACACTTATCCTTTTGTTTTGCATGAAAAAGCCTAACAGCTTCCTCTTTAGTAGAGCACGGTACCGCTTTCCAACTGCATAAATGCCATAAGAAACTTTCTAGGTAAATAGCATTCTTTTCTTCTTTAGACAAATGGCCGGCGAAACTATTTTCCCAAGATTTGCGGATATATTCTCCCCATTTATGAACCTCGAATACCCTTAATTCTTTCCTAAAGCCTGTTCTAACTCCCATACTTATAGTAATCCTGCGAATGATAACTCCTAAATCCACAAGATTCATAGAGTTTCAGAGCATGTGCATTCCTCGCTTCTACTTCCAAAAAGACAGGCAGCCCTTTTTCTGTCTTCATTTTCACCACTTTAGATAAAGCTTTCCGTCCAATTCCTTTACCTTGTAGCTCTGGAGATACAGCAAAACCATAGATCCACGCTTCCCCGTTTGTTTCGGATACACGGATTTTCCCTGCAGTTCGACCTTCCGCTTCAATGATGAACATGTCCTCGCTATTGAGTTCTTTCATTCGTTGATTAAAGCTCAGCGCTTCTTGTTCTGTAAAACCAAAGCAGGACACTTCCAGTTTAATTTCCGCATCAAAATCATCTTGGGAAGCAGATGGTCTAATGTTTACAGCTGGATCATCTATCAATTCCCCTGTTTCCCATTTCATTTGGTACTCCGCCACTTCGAATGTACAAGGAATACTTTTTAGAAACTCTTTTGCACTTTTTGAGGAGCTAGGCGCATTTAGCAAGACGGTCGAGATCTCTCGTTTTTTCACCTCAGTCATTGCTTCCGTAAATAATTTTGTGAAAATCCCTTTTCTTCGATAATCAGGATGAATCATACCAGTCATCTCTATTTTATTCCCAAATCCGTAACAGCCAAGAAAGCCGATAAGGTGCCCATCTTCATAATGAAAGAAGTCTTCTGTGCTGTTTTTGTCGCGGGTTTCCAGCATATCTTCATTTAGTTTCAGCTCGAACCCGCCTTCTTTTTCACAAACGGATTGGAGTTCTTTGATTTCTTGTAGTTGTTCGTTAGTTAGCACGGTTTACACCTCTATTGACAAAATTTTTCACTCCATGAATTCCTTTGGATAAACAACCATTCCTTTTACATGTTGAAGGGCACCTTCTTCTAACTCAAGTGCCATGAAAGAGTCTGATGCCACAGGGAAAGGTGCAGAAATGTCCCATAGATCAGCACGTTTGAAGCCGAATTTAGGATAGTAATCTTTATGTCCCAGGACAATGATGGAGGTATACCCAAGTTCACTTGCTTTTTGAATAGCTTCACGAATGAGGGTACTCCCAACACCCTTCCTTTGATACGCTGTGGCAACTGAAACAGGAGCTAGAGCAAGAGATGCATTCTCTTCATTCTGATCTACTATTTTTATCCTAGTCAACAGGATATGGCCGACTATCTCCTTGTTTTCATCTACTGCAACCAAAGAAAGTTCTGGTATAAACGCTTCCGATTTTCTAAGTCGCTGAACAAGGAAGTGTTCCTTTTGATCGCTATATTCTGCCTGTTCAAAAGCACGTTTCACTACATGTTCTGTATTCAAATAATCTTCTTGCCTTTCTTGCCTGATAGCTATATCCATCTATTCCTCCAATAAAATCTTCAAGTGGGATTTTGCCAGTTCCATTAACTGAAATTCATTGTTTTCAATTTGTTGATTAATCTTGTTTGCTTCTGTCCATGCCAGTTGGTATTGGACCTGATTTATTGTACCGTTGGTGTATGCTTCTTCCAGCTCATCTGCATCTTTTTGAATTACTTCTCCTGATGAAAGAAGAATAATGTCTAAAAACAGGTCATCCGTGTAAGGAAGGTTGTTTTCTACTCCGTTCTCATTCGTAATATCGATATACCATTGTACGATTTCCCCATTCGCATCAAACATAGTGGTTAAAGAGTAATGTTCATTGCATGGAAAGTGCTGAAGCCACATATAGCCATCATCCACAATGCAGATGCTCTTTTTTTCATAGTTAACAGTTAAAGGAGCAATAACTTTATGTATATGAAGTAAGGTAACATACCCTCTGAAGCCATCTGTATCCAAAAATTTCTGTGTGTACTTCCGTTTTAAAATTCGCTTCCAATCAGAGCGGTCTCCGTGTCGTCGTTTCAGCATCGGTCTCCTCCTAGGGGTTGTCAGGACAGGGTCAGCTACCCATCCGACACTTAATTTCTTAACAAATCTGTGGGATTTCGCAGCGGTATCTGGAAATGGGGGGTAGAGCAGCGCGCCCCGCTAAAAAATAGAAACCTATTCTTCCGGGTCAACGGACCTGTCCCCTCGGCGCTTCTCCTCCCTTCATGGTTCATAGGGAGCAGGAAAAGAGTACCTTTTCTTAACATTTACAATATTTTAACTTATTAGGACACTTTTTTATATTATTATTTCTGGTAGATACATAATCTATTAGATTCTCGTCCAACCATGAGAATTTAATATAAAAATTTTATAGTAGGAGGCATTTCTATGCTGAAGAAGTCCATGTTGGTTGTTTTTGCCTTTATTCTGTCGTTCTCAGCTTTACAGCTTGACCCGCAATCTGTCTCGGCACTTCCCCCTGGAACACCGTCCAAGTCTGAAGCTCAAACGCAATTAAACTCGTTGACTGTAAAATCGGAAGGATCTATGTCAGGTTATTCACGAGATCATTTCCCGCATTGGAGCAGCCAAGGCAATGGTTGCGACACTCGCCAAATCGTCCTTCAACGCGATGCCGACTATTACAGCGGTAATTGTCCTGTCTCTTCTGGTAAATGGTATAGTTATTTTGATGGCGTTGTTGTATACTCCCCGTCTGACATTGATATCGATCATGTTGTCCCGTTGGCCGAAGCTTGGCGTTCCGGTGCTAATAGCTGGACAACCGATCAGCGACGCGCTTTTGCCAATGACCTTAACGGACCACAGCTAATTGCCGTAACAGCAAGCGTTAATCGTTCCAAAGGGGACCAGGATCCATCTACATGGCAACCACCTCGTACCGGAGCCCGCTGCGCATATGCTAAATGGTGGATTAATACGAAATACCGCTGGGACTTGAGTCTTCAGTCATCAGAAAAATCAGCATTACAAACAATGCTTAACAGCTGTTCTTACTAAAAAATTGATGGAGGCTGCAGGTTAAGTACTTTGCAGCCTCGTTTTTAAGAGAGGAGATCTACCTATGGAAAAACTATCTTCTATTTTTACTGCATCACACGGCGTCATGACTGCCGAGGTTGGTGTCATCAGTGGTGAACTTGAACTACGAACGTCGTGTGATGAAGATGGAGTTCTTTCGCTTGCCATTACTTATGTAGGTGCCGAAGAATGGTACACGCTGCCTGGAGAAGGCTATCGCCTGCATGATTCGCGGGATCATGAAGTGGTTCATGGGATGCTTGTGAAGGTGTTAGAGCGGGGGTGAGGTGGTGGCCACTCCACCGCCAATCCACCTTACAATATATGGATTAACGTTATTTCAACAGATTTATTAATTTTCATCACCCTTTCTACAGAGAAACATCTCTGACACTATACTCGAGCCACCATGCCTTGCCCCTCAACCCAACTCAGCCTATACACATCGGGGTTCCCAAGATTCATCCAGTCTTCAAATCCAAAACTAGGTTGGTAATACCTAATCAGCAAGGACATGATATTTCCGTGTGTCACAATAATGATGGTTTCCCCGTCAGATTCATGAGCTTCTTCTACCACTTGGACAATCCTTTCCATCGCCTCTCTACTTGATTCGCCGCCTTCGAATTTCAGTTCTAAATCTTCATAGGTTTCTTCCAACTTTTCAAGCCAGTCTGGTAAATCGCCGGAACTAAGTGTACGTTCTGCTAAGCGTTCATCTATTTCTATGTTTATCTCACTTTTTTTAGCAAGCGGTTCTATCGTTTGGATAGCGCGTAAAAAGGGGCTTGTGATGATGCGATCTATTTGTAAGTTGGAGAAGTACTTCGCTAATTCTTGCGCTTGTTTCATTCCCTTTTCTGTAAGGGGTGATTCCGGTGGTTGCCCTTTGGCTTCACAATGCCTGATTATGTAGATGTTTTTTGACATGAATGAGTCCCCTTTCTTCTGGTATATATTATTACGAACAGGATGGAAATTTGTTTCAATTTCCATAAAAAAAGACGATCCTTTTGCTTCCTTGTCAAAGAAGTAAACGAATCGTCCCACAGCATTCTAACTGATGGTTGTTGTTTTTTCGGGTCGATGTACCTGTCCCTTCGAATCATATACCCATCCACATAACAAAATACTAGATTCGTATAAAAGTACTAAAGGAATAAGAACAAACACTTGGGATAGTAAGTCTGGTGGTGTTATCATGGCGGAGATAATTACCATTGCCAGGTACACGTACTTACGATATTTTGTCATCATCATTGGGGTCAAGATACCAAGCTTTGTTAAAAACCAGACAATAGCCGGCATTTCAAATATCAGACCTAAGGGAATGGTAATCTGGAACAAAAAGCGAAAATATTTTTCCGCGGTGAACATAGTTTGGAACATACCTTCTGATAGAGCAACTACGAAACCGAATACCTTTGGGAACACAACAAAATAGCCAAAAGTTAAGCCTGCCACAAACAAGAGAAATAAAACAGGTATAAAGAGGGCAGTTGACTTTCGTTCGTCAGGCTTAAGAGCCGGCTTGATGAAAACCCATAACTGATATGCCGCAAAAGGGATGACCGCTGCCAATGCGCAAATACTGGCAAGCATAAAGTAAACCCAGATTATTTCGGATGGACCGAGCACCGTTAATTCTACTTCCGCCCCCTTCATGATCCATTTGTAAATTCTTCCCACTTGGAAGAAGCTGACTAGAAAGATAGAAACGTATATAAAAAGGATCATAAGCAACCTTTTTCTTAATTCTGCCATATGTGTGAGAAAAAAAGTCTGTTCCACAAAACATCCTCCTTTTTGTATGTTAAAAAAAGAAGGGCTATCCACAGAAAGAGATAGCCCACTCATTTATTTACAACGCCTTCTCTTCTACCTTTTTGTCTGCGTCTACTGATTCGTTGTCATCTTTCATTAAATCTTTTGTTCCTTTTTTAAATTCACGAAGGGTGACGCCGAATGAGCGCCCGATTTCAGGGAGCTTGGTCGGTCCGAAAATAAGCAAGGTAATAACAAGAATAATAATTAGTCCAGGAATACCAATATTTTGTAGCATGTGATCGTCCTCCTTATTAGTTTTTGATTAAACCTTGTCCTTGTGTCACATTAATTTTCGCTTCCCCGTTTGGTACTTCACATTGCCATAACAATGATTTGGAAGCATTAGGTGTTTCAATGTTGTCCACAGAATAAGCAGTCCACGTAGCTTTGGTGTTAGTCAATTCCAGCAGTGCATACCCGTGTGTTGTACTGTCAAACAGCTCAATCCACGGATTCTCTGCTTTAACGATTTGTTGAATTTCTTTAAATAAAAGTTCAGCCGTCATCGTTGCTCCTTTGCTTAATCGACCTTTCACGATGTCGATAAGTTCTGAAGCAGCATCGATTGGAATTGGTCCCGACGTATCCGGTGCTTGGTTTAATGCATTGCGGAGCGTTTCTCTTAAGTTACTTGACGTTACAGAACCTACCATTAACTCTACGCCGTATTTTTCGCTTGTTTTGTCATATTTATATTGAAGGTAAGAGGCTTCAAAAGTATGGAAGTCTCCTGTGAGCGCTATAAAATTATCAATTTTATTGTTCATGACCGTTTGTGCAATAACATCTCTTTCATAAGCAAACCCATCCCAAGCATCTAAATTCATGTAGCGATTTAGTAATTTTAACTGGGTAATCTGCACTTCATTGCCCCAAATTTTCCAGATTCCGCCTGCATTTTTTAATTCATTCAAGAACCATTCGCGCTGGGTGCTTCCGAGCATAGAACGGTCAGAATTATTAATGCCTTCACATCCACCTGAAATGTAGCGATCTAATGTCCCTTGCCCACACGGGTGTGCATCTCGATAAAGTCGCTCATCTGTTAAAAGAATCGTTGCAAGGTTACCAATTGTAACGGTGCGATAAATTTTAATGGATTCTTCAAAAGACTTCGTTCCGTCATAAGGAACACGTGCCGGCATGTATTCAAACCAGACTTGATTGGCAATAAGTCTTCTTGCTGGGTCAGACTCGGGATTATCGTCCGGTGCTACCGCAGGATAAAACGTGTCATTGGCAAACTCATGATCATCCCAAGTAGCCACCATGCCATGACGCTCATGCAACTTCTGTAAGTCTTTATCTCCACGATACGTCTGATAAAGCTTACGATAGTCCTCTTTGGTAAAAGCTTTCGCTTGTCCACTTGGAAGCTTAATTCGTCTATCTTTCAAATTCCCTTGGTAGGCAGCATCTCCAACAGATTCATAGATGTAATCTCCTAGATGCAAAAAGAATAACATTTCCTCTTCTGCCATATGACCAAGTGCATTAAAATATCCATTTGTGTAATCCTGACAAGAAACATAGCCAATCTTGGCAGAAGCAACCTGGCTATTATCTACAGGAAGTGTCTTACATGCGCCTGTTTTACTTACATAGCCTTTTTTCGTAATAAAACGGTAGTAGTATGTTTGATTTGGTTTTAGTTGCCCATCC
Organism: Bacillus sp. CHD6a; assembly: GCF_001293645.1. Classification (GTDB taxonomy): domain Bacteria; phylum Bacillota; class Bacilli; order Bacillales; family Bacillaceae_I; genus Sutcliffiella_A. Next base: position 115,178 of record NZ_LBMD01000002.1, on the reverse strand, counting down.
AAATCGATACGAACCACATTATCGTGATCCTTCCAAATAGGAGAGAAACCTTTGAGGGCTACACTAGAAAAATCCTTTGTTGTACTTACCTCAAACATGACAAATTTCCCTTGTTCAATTGCCTCTGCCAGAGACTCATCATTGTTGGCAGTTGTATTTTCTAAATAGTAGATGATATTGCTGGTGATTTCTTCTGTTGAAAGCCCCTCTTCTATGGAAGGTTCCACTCTTGTCCACAACATCATTCCACTAGATGTTGGGTCACCTGAAGCAACGGATTGAGGAAAGCCTTCCCCTACAGGTTGCAGTCCTTTATAGGGCGTCACACCTTCTGCTGCTAGCGCCTTATTGGAGACAAAGGAAGTCAATTTGCTAATCCCTGTCGTTTCCATTGCCACCACTGCTGAACCTGCTAAAAAATACTTCAAAAAAGTTCTCTTAGACGAATCGTATGCTTCAAATTCCCTTCTGCCATTCTTCAATGCTGTTTCCTCCTTCTAAGTTGGATTCGTAACTAGACTAAAGGGTAAAAGTAAACCTGGTTTGAATTATCTGTTACAGGAGAGTTAAAAGAATGTTACAAGGTGGGATGGGTAGAGGGAACCGCGACCTCTTCCAACGTTAAAGTGTTATTTACTTGTTATTTAGAAGCAAGGGATCATATTTTTTGCCTACACACCTTTTCTCCCCACGACATAGTTATAGAATTAATAGAAGATATAGACTATACTATAATTGAGAATGATAATCACACTCATATATTAACTTCAAGAGGGGATGAATCTCATGGAAACAAACAAATCAACTTTAGCTCAAATCATTCGCGAGCGACGTTCTATAAAAGCTGGATATACAGAAAAAGAAGTTACTCAGGAAACGGTACTAGAGTTACTGGACGACGCTGTCTGGGCACCTAACCATGGACTTCGGGAACCTTGGAGGTTTATTTTTGTGTCTTCAAGTGAAAAGCAAGGATTTGTAGAAAAGCTTGTAAAAACATTCCCACCCGAGATGCAGGAAAACAGGAGGAGTTATTTCAGTCAACCTGCTGCCATCTTAATTGTGGTGATGGAAGAAGACCCGAGACAAAAGCAATGGGAGGAGAACTTCGGGGCGGTCAGCTCGCTTATTCAAAACTTCCAGCTGCTTGCCTGGGAGAAAAAGCTTGGCGTTGTCTGGAAAACCAATCCTCATATATACGATCCTAAAGTCCATAAAATTCTAGGTGTACAGCCTGGTGAAAAAATTGTTGGATTCTTGCATATGGGATACTTTGAAGAAGTGCCACCAAAACGTGAGCGAAAGTCCGCAGGAAGCAAGTTGACAGCGTTTAAGAATGAATAGGGCAATGGAAAAGACGCTTCCCTACTGAGAGGGAAGCGTCTTTTCACTTTGAGTATTGTTTTTTTGTGAGGTATTTAAGGTGGAAGTAAACACTTAGAGGAATTTATAGGAGTTATGCAGGAGCCACCCTACCTTTTACTTTTACTTTTCATGATAAAAATTTCTTTTTCAAGTCTGTTTACCTTGTTGTCAATGAAATTGAAGTCGTTCATTCTTAGTTCATTTGTTAACTCAAACTGCCCGCCAATACGTCAAGTTTTGCTTCAACAGTATTGAAACGTTCGTGCATTTCCGTCTTCATGCTTCTTATTTCTGTTTTCATGCCTCCCATTTCGGTCTTCATATTTCCTATTTCTGATTTCATGCCTCCCATTTCGGTCTTCATATTTCCTATTTCTGATTTCATGCCTCCCATTTCGGTCTTCATATTTCCTATTTCTGATTTCATGCCTCCTATTTCGGTCTTCATATTTCCTATTTCTGATTTCATGCCTCCTATTTCGGTCTTCATATTTCCTATTTCTGATTTCATGCCTCCTATTTCGGTCTTCATGCTTCCTATTTCTGATTTCATGCCTCCCATTTCGGTCTTCATATTTCCTATTTCTGATTTCATGTTACCCATTTCAGTTTTAATGCTTCTCATTTCGGTCTTCATGCCTGTCATCTCTGACCTTAAGCTGGTTGTTTCCGATTTTAAATCATTTACATCTCCTCTCATACCTTTAACTTCTGTATCCAGGCCGATAAGCAGCTCAAGAATTTGTTTTTCCATGTTATCACCTCCTCTTTTCATTATAGTGGATAGGAGAATAACTATCACGTACTATACGAAGAATTCATTTTCCATTTTTGGATGCGGGGGTCGCAGAGAGCCACTATTAAAAGTGGGTCAAGGTGCCTGTCCCTGCAACACCAGCTCCCCTCTACCCACGAAGTATGGGCAGCGTGCAACAACGAAAAGATCCACCGGATTTAATAATTTCAATAATGTCGACTTCTATTATTTCATAACCTCTCTTCGTGAGTTCCGCGTTCACCTTAGGATTAACCGGCAGGCTGAAAATTTTCTTATTGCCTATACTTAGTACGTTTGTGCCAAGGGTGAACTGTTCGTCCTTTGTTACTTCGATTAATTCAAACTGCGACGAGAGATTGTCTATCTCTTGCTGTGTAAAAGCTTCTGGATAGTACAGTGCTTCTGTCGGTGAGATAATGTTGAACACACAATCTAGGTGTAAGTATTTCTCTTTAAAAGGCACCTTTATTACTTCATAATGTGGCAGGAAGCTTTGAAGATGTTTGATTGCTTCCTCGTTCGTCCGGTTGCTCAAACCAACATACACCTTCTTGCCATGGATGATGACATCTCCGCCTTCAATCATATCCCCCTTTAAATTCAAATAAGAAATTTCTTGTTGTTCCAACATGCTTTTCAAGACATCTTCTTCCCCTTGTCTTATTTTATTAGCCATTTCCGCAACAAAAAGAATATTGCCAAGGGTGAAACCAATATCTCGTGTGAAAACTTGTTCCGGAAACATTTTCATTGCAGGCAGGAGGATAACTTCCACTCCGTGTTCCTCCAATTTATCCACAAATTTTTTATGCTGCGCCATGGCAATTTCAATATGAATGCCTTCATTCTTAAATTTTTCCTGTGTTTCATTAATAACCTCTCGAATGGTCATAAATTCAGGTTTGCAAAGGATAACCTTGCGCAAAATATCATACTCACTACTTACATGCGGCCGCATCGCTTCATCGGAAAGTAAAGACATGTTAATCACCCTTTAACTAAATAATGTTTTTATTGTTACCTAGTAAAAGGATTTTTAATTGGAAAGGAGAACGATATTAATTTTCCTCGTAGTGCGTAGAAATGAACAAGTCCACTTGCACAAACTTCCAGAATAACCTCTCCCTCTTTACCTATACTAACTATATGTGCGTGACAACATGGATAAAGAAACAAAAAGTGAGGGGTTAACTTGGCAAAAAAAGAGGAAAACGTATCCACAGATGATGCAGTGTTGCAAATGCTGCTTGATCTAACAGATAAAGACGGTGTGGAAATTGGTATCACGTTAAACATTAATGGAACAGTAGTAGCAGGAACACTGGTTGGTCCCCACACTTATTACGAGGGAATCATTCATTCTGCAGGTGGTGTAGAAAATAGTACCCTGTCGCGCGTTCTACATAAAAAATTCACTGATCTTAAAGAGGCCTATATCAGTGAGCGGCAAGAAGAAGAGGAAAAGAAAAAACAGGATATGATTGCTACGTTTATCCATTTAAGAGATGCGGTATATATTTCTGCGAACGCGCAATCTCCTTTCAAAAGTCACACTTGGTGGCGTGGAAGAATTGATTCCATTGATGGGTTTTCTTTTAAACTTTAAGTAATCGTACTTATTAATTGTAGACATGACGATGGAGGGGTAGAGGTGACAAACAAGAAAATCGGACAAGTCAGTGCTTGGTGCATAATAAGCATGGCTTCCATCCCTCTTATAATGACACTTGGCAATTCCATGCTTATTCCTGTTTTGCCAATGCTTGAAAAAGAATTGGACATCTCCTCTTTTCAATCCAGTATGATCATCACTTCCTATTCTGTTGCATCTATTTTCTTAATACCTATTGCAGGTTATTTATCAGACCGGTTTGGCAGGAAAATGATTATTTTGCCGAGTTTATTGCTGGCACTGATCGGAGGATTAATTTCTGGATTTGCTTCCTGGAAAATGGATGACCCCTTCACATGGATAATAATGGGACGGATTATCCAAGGTATTGGTGCAGCAGGGGCAACACCGATTATCCTGCCACTAGTTGGCGACTTGTATCAGGACGATGATGAGAAAACCAGTTCGTGCTTGGGAGTTATTGAGACATCTAATACATTTGGGAAGGTTCTTAGTCCAATATTGGGTTCGCTTCTGGCAGCTGTCCTGTGGTACCTTCCTTTCTTTTCCATATCTTTTTTCAGTTTAATTTCAATATTAATGGTTCTTGTTTTCATTAAAGTACCTAAGAAAAAGGACAAGCCACTCGCACTAAAAATTTTCATTCAAAATACAAAGAAAATCTTTCAAAAAGAAGGAAAATGGCTTTATACCACCTTTGTCATTGGCGTCTATGCGATGTTGATCCTATTTGCCCTATTATTTTATTTATCCGACATTCTTGAAAAAACGCATGACCTGCACGGTGTTAAAAAGGGATTATATTTAGCGGTTCCTTTGTTCACCCTGTGCGCCTCTTCCTATATCACCGGAAAAGTAATTAAGGGAAATATTGAATTGATGAGAAGAATTTTGATGGTCACACTTGGCGTTATCGCCATAACCATCGTTTTTGTTGGCTATGTAAATGAAAAAATATTTATATTGCTTACGATATCCAGTTTTATTGGCATTAGCATTGGAGCCATGCTACCCACCCTTGATGCCATAATCACCGAAAATGTAGAGAAGGAAGAAAAGGGCACCATCTCCTCCCTATATAGTTCTTCTCGATTCATCGGAGTCGCTGCAGGTCCGCCAATTATGTCTGTGATCATGAAGAAACATCTACTCACAAGTCTCTATATATCAAGTGCTATGGCAGTTATTATCGGCGTACTTGTCTTTATTTTCATCCAACATGTAAAACCAAAGAAGAGCACGCTTTGGTAGTGGGGTGTAGGGACAGGCACGGCGGCCCATTCTTACTTGGATGTGTGAAAGATGTGGGTTCGTGCAGTTTATTGCAAGAGTAAAGGCCTCTAGTTCCACTAATTTAAGGGGCAGAGGTCTTTAAAGGCTTTATAAAGACTTCACTTACCGTTATTTCACGTTCCTGAAGTCTTTATAGCACTTCTAATGACCTTTCTTCTTCATTTTTCACTTCCTAGAAGTCTTTATTAGACTAATCATGACCTGTTTGTATTGCCTTTTATGTAGAAGAGGTCTTTATCGCGTCTTAAAACCTAGTAATCCGCAGCATAACTCCTTTTATTGAATGATTTCAGCTATTCATCCTTTTTTTAACACGAAACAGTTGCTTTTCTACTCAAAAGTGTGTTAATTTGTATATGCAAATGAAATCAAAGGACTGAAGATTATGCGAGAAGAAGAAGAGCTGCTCATTCATTGTTTGTATTTTACGGCCAATCGATTTGCACGTAATATGACAAAATTGACGGAGAAAACATTCGATTTTGATGAACTATCCCCTTCTTATCTGTATATGATGATGATTGTAAAATACAATCCAGGGATCTCACAGAAAGAGCTTTGTCATACATTATCTATCGCTCCTTCCACCAGTACTCGTTTTATTGATAAATTAGAGAAATTAAAACTAGCAACCAGAAGAATGGAAGGAAAACAAAGTTTTATAACTTTGACCGAAAAAGGCGAAGATGTTTACACTGAATTCCGACTTTCCCTTAAAGAGCTTTTTAAGAATTACTCCGAGATATTAGGGCGTGAGTTCAGCTTGGATCTAAGTAAAACCTTGCATGAAGCCAGCAATAAAATAGAAAAAAAAATATAAATTTTTTTAGATTTTCATTTGCATATACAAATAACATTTTTGAGGAGGATATACATGAATAATAAAGTGATGTTGATTGTTGGAGCAGGCCCTGGAATAAGCTTAAGCACAGCAAAGAAGTTCGGCCGCGAAGGGTATAAAATTGCGATGATTGCACGCCGTGAAGAGGCATTAAATCAATACACAGAAGAACTGAAATCAATGAACATAGAGGCAAAAGGATTTAAAGGTGATGTTTCTGAAGAAGATTCGCTTCAAACAGCCATCCATGAAGTGATCAATACCTTAGGAAAGATTGATGTACTCCTTTACAATGCTGCAGCCGGTACTCCAGGAAAACCAACAACTCTTAAAACAGAAGATTTAATAAACGATTTCAAAATTAGTGTGGCAGGAGCCTTAGTTTCTGTCAAAGAGGTCCTACCCCACATGGAGAATGGTACCATTCTGTTCACTGGTGGAGGGTTGGCTTTGACTCCTTATGCAGACTACGCTTCCTTGGCTGTAGGGAAAGCAGGTATTCGAAATTTGGCTTACAGTCTGGCACAAGAACTAAGTCAAAAGGAAACGTACTTGGGATTACTTACTGTTAACGGATTTGTTAAGGAAGGCACCTCCCTTTCACCAGATCATGTGGCTGAAGAATTTTATAACATGAACACTAACCGGACAGAACTTGAAATCATATTAGAAAATCATTAATTTTTTTGTATTATCATTTGCATATACAAATAATAGGAGATGAAAAATAATGAAAACACTTGTCCTTTTGGCACACCCAAAGATTGAAAACTCAAGAATTAATAAAGCTTGGAGTCAGAAATTAATGACCGTGGAAAACATAACGGTTCATAACCTTTACGTATCCTATCCAGATGGAAAAATTGATGTGAAGCATGAACAACAACTTCTGCTCGACCACGATCGCATCGTTTTTCAATTCCCTTTCTATTGGTACAGTAGCCCCTCACTTTTAAAGGAGTGGCAAGATGTTGTGTTGGAATATGGTTGGGCATACGGCACTAACGGAACTAAGCTTCATGGCAAAGAATTTCTCCTAGTCATTTCAACAGGAGGCCCTGCTTCAGCCTACCAAGCAGGAGGATATAATCTTTTTAGCATGAGTGAATTAACAAAGCCATTTCAAGCAACAGCAAACTTGACAGGCATGAAATTCCTTCCTGCCTTTACACTACAAGGATCCCACAGATTGTCGGAGGAAGAGATAGAGGAAAATGCGGAAGTTCTAGCAGGTTATTTACGTTCTATGTAATAACATAAAAGGGCCGAAACAAATAAATTGCTTCGGCCCTCTTTATATCCTGCTATCTTATTGAATGATTTCCATTTGAAGTTCTAATTCTTTTACTTTTGCTTGAGGGAGTAGAATTTTTTCGAATTCAAATTCGTTTAGACCTATTCCTTTTTTCACTCTATTAGGAAGATCTGGATTAGCTAAAGCGCTTGTCCCTATGGAAACGAAATCAGCTTGATGTTCTTCTAATATTGTTTCCGCTTTTTGGGGATCACCTAAACTTCCATTCGCTATGACAGGAAGTTTACCAAACTCTTTGGCAGCCTGAGCCAACGTTTTAGTATTCTGCCCGAATGCTGGTGCTGTTGCATCTCCATCGGTAACATGAATATAGTCTAAAGAACTCTCTCCTAGTTGAGAGAAAATGTATTCTGCCTCGCTTTCTCCTTCCCCCCATTTGTGATTAGGATCAGCTACCTTGATTTGAGAAATGCGAATTCCCACCATAAAATCAGCGCCTACTGCTTCTCGAATATCTTCTATGATTTCTATTACAATTCGAAGGCGATTTTCTTTTGAGCCTCCATATTGGTCCGTTCGATGATTCATATAATCTGTCAAAAATTGATCCAATAAGTACCCGTTTGCTCCATGGATTTCTACTCCATCAAATCCAGCCTCTTTCGCTCGCACGGCACTCTGAACGAATGCATCTTTCACTTGTTTGATATCTTGTACCGACATTGCTCTCGGTGTCTGGAATGGACCTGATCCACCATAGAAACCTAATTGTTCACCCTTTGGAGGAATGTCAGATGGTGCAATCGTTTCATTTGTGTAAGCATTCCCCTGACTTTGGCCACCAGCGTGCATAAGTTGAGCAATCATCAAGGATTTATGGTTGTGAACAACGTCCACTATTTTTTTCCACTCTTGTACATGTTCTTCTCTTACAAGTCCTGGTTGATCATCATAGCCCTGACTGTAACTCTCATCCAGATAAATCCCTTCTGAGATAATGGCACCAAATCCACCTTTTGCAAATCGTTCATAATACTTACTCATGGTCTCATTAACACAACCATCTTGTTCTGCACTAATTCTTGTCATCGGCGCAACAATAAATCTATTATGAAATGTATTGCCCTTGATTTCTGCTTTTGAAAATAAATTTTTATATGTCAAAGTAACCATCCTTTCTAATTAAACTTAGCTATCATGCTAATAGAAAAAAATCTTTAATTCAAGATTTTTGCACTTGATAAGCTTGTCATGAAATAGGATGACTTTAACACACAAAATTTATAACCCATCAAATGATTGTTTTTAAGAATTTCTCCAATACTCCCACTGATTTTTCATAAAGTCGTGGATAGATATACTTATTTACTCCTATCCAAGCTAAGAAAACTCCTAAAAAGCCTGCTACAATAAGACCCCCAAAAGCAAAATTTTTATGAATACCGTAACCTATTGGCAACAATAATACACTTGTCGATATTAGGATTATAAACATACAAATAAATAATGCTCTTTTTTCCACTTTGTGTTTAACATTATTTAACTTCCGAACTCCCATTCCTAATATTTTAAAATAACAAATAGTAAGGATAACGGGGATTATCCACTTAAATGAATCCATTTGCTTCCCCCTCTTTACCGTTGAATTTTCTCCCAAACCGCATTCGTATAAGCAATCTTCAATCCAGCTCGTTCCATGTTCATTTGGCTTACACTGCCAAATGCCGCTTGCCCAACCAAGTATCGGCACCCTGCATTAGCAGCCTGTTGCATCCTCTCTTGAATGAGTGCTGTTTGAACGCCTTTGTTTCTGAATTCAGGCAGGGTTGCAGATGCAGCCAATGTGGCCACATCATTTTTTATAAACAAGACTGCGATTCCAACTGGCTCACCGCCTACATGCGCCAAATAAAAAATCCAATTGTCGCTCTCTGCAAGAACCTTGTTATTTGCCGTCACATAGTCCTTGAATGCAACGGGCATCCCGAAACCTTTCGTGTATAACTCACCAAAAATATCAAAATTCGCGAGACTGATTTCCTCTATTTGAATAGCACTCTCTGCCCTCATGTCCGTTCTTTCTTCAATGGATAAGGGCCTATAGAGAGCCGTGTGGAAGCCACTCTGAAAAAAGCCCAATGAACTAAATTTCCTGAAAAGGTCAGTTGAAGCATTGCCTGGTGTCACTTCAAACCTAGGAGGAATGCCTTTACTAGAATAAAATTCTACTATGTCATCCAAATCTTCTATATTCTCTCCGCTAATTCCCTTCACCGTATTGAATGATGGACCTGGAATACTTTTCACAGAGAATGCCACGGCATTCCCATATCTCTTTAGTTCAACGCCCATAGCATTTTCATTGATGCTTGCAACTCTCAGCAATCTATCTTCAAGTGCATCAATCTCAGACTGTTCCACGATTTCCAATTGATCTTTCGTTAAGATTGACATGTCTTTACCTCCGGCGCGATGAGATCCGTATCAGGCGGCGTATACCCAAGTTGGCGACCAATTTTAACAATCTGTCCTTTATGGTGGAATTCATGAGTCGAGGTGTGGGTGAAAAGCCAAAGTGTGCTAAAATCAGAGGTTTCACCGCTTTTGAAGGTATATGGAATGGTATGATTCCAGTTCCCTTGATACTTCAGCAAAAATTCCTCCACGATTTCATCCGTTTTTTGGAAAAGGCCCCTCATATCTTGAACGGTTTTAATGTCTTTTGGTTCAGTTTTTCCGATTGATTTACTAAGACCATGTGTACCGAGCCAAAAATGATAGCAAGTGGCCACATGTACGTGAAGATTTCGGATCGAGTCACCGCCAAAGCTCTCCATTTCTTTTACATAATCATCATGTGCCATGCCTTCACAATAATGAAATAGCGTTTCCCTTGTTCGTTTAATCCAATCGTATTGAGTTTGAAATAACTCCATTTTCCCATCTCCCTACTTTTAAATGAAGGAATATTCCGTCTTTAAATTTATAGTACCACACGCGTAGGAAGATGGTAATAATTTCTACAGCAGTGTTAGCATGTGATGTTTAGGGACAGGCACAGCGGCACAAACCGGTCGCCCGTACCTGTCCTCTCAACCCATTGTTTAAAACTCCCTGTTTTGGGGAAATTAAAAACACTTTGAAATCTACATATATGGGAGGTATTATCCTTGAAAAGATTATTTGGTGTGTTGCAGAAGGTAGGGAAAGCGTTGATGCTTCCGGTTGCACTTCTACCGGCGGCTGGGATTTTGCTTGCGCTTGGGGCTGCATTGAAAGAGGAAAATTTGCTGGAGTTGATGCCGTTCCTTGGAGCGGATTGGATTCAGTTAGTGGCGAGCGTCATGGATGCTGCCGGAGGAATTGTATTCAGTAACCTCCCTGTACTGTTTGCCGTTGGGGTGGCAGTTGGACTTGCAGGTGGTGAGGGGGTTGCCGCACTTGCCGCGATCATCGGTTACCTCATCATGAATGCCACCATGGGTGTAGTGCTTGGCGTAGATGATGGGATGCTTGATGACCCGGCATATGCGAATGTATTGGGAATCAATACGCTTCAGAGTGGTGTGTTTGGCGGGGTAATTGTCGGTATCCTCGGGGCCTTCATGTACAATAAGTACTACAATATCGAGTTGCCATCATACCTCGGTTTCTTCGCTGGGAAGCGATTTGTCCCGATTGTAACGGCTGCCTCTGCCGTTGTGTTAGGTATTGTCATGTCCTTTGTTTGGCCGCCGATTCAAGGTGGATTGAACACCCTGTCGGAAAGTATGATCAACACAAACTTAACGTTGTCCGCCTTTATTTTTGGTGTCATTGAACGGGCCCTCATTCCGTTCGGTCTGCATCATATTTTCTATTCTCCGTTTTGGTTCGAGTTTGGATCCTATACCAACCAGGCTGGAGATATTGTCCGCGGGGACCAGGCGATGTTCTTTGCGCAGCTGCGTGATGGGGTCGAGCCTACTGCCGGAACGTTTATGACAGGTAAATTCCCGTTTATGATGTTTGGACTTCCTGCCGCGGCACTTGCGATCTATCATACCGCCCGTCCTGAAAAGAAGAAAGTAGTCGGTGGAATTATGGCGTCTGCTGCGCTTACCTCTTTCTTGACGGGTATTACAGAACCAATTGAGTTCTCGTTCCTGTTTGTTGCACCTGTTTTATTTGCAATTCACACGGTGTTTGCAGGTCTTTCGTTCATGGTGATGCATATTTTAGATGTAAAAATAGGGATGACGTTCTCAGGTGGGGTCATCGACTACTTGCTGTTCGGAATCGTACCAAACAGAACCGCTTGGTGGCTTGTTATTCCAGTAGGTCTTGTATTTTCCGTCATTTACTATTTCGGTTTCCGCTTTGCTATAACAAAATTCAATCTTGCAACACCTGGTCGTGAGGAAGTGGACGAGGAGGAAGATGGAGCCTCTCCCTCTACTGCTGGCGAACTCCCTCATGACGTATTAGATGCGATGGGTGGCAAGCAAAACATATCCCACTTGAATGCTTGTATCACGAGACTTCGCGTGTCGGTAAACGAAATTTCCATGGTCGATAAAGCTCGCTTAAAAAGGCTTGGTGCCTCAGGTGTTCTAGAAGTCGGCAACAACATCCAAGCTATTTTCGGACCTAAATCAGATACGTTAAAATCACAAATCAAAGATATTATGGACGGGAAGACACCTCGTCCTGCTAAAACAGACACAAACAAAGAAGTTGAGCAGCAAATTGAAGAGATCAATCCTGATGCGATGCAAACCAAGTCAACGGAAGGCGGATTTATCGCTCCTATCAAAGGGGAAATCAAACCACTTGACGATGTTCCCGATCAAGTCTTCTCTGGAAAAATGATGGGTGACGGCTTTGCCATTGAACCTGCAGAAGGACTTGTCGTCTCTCCTGTTGACGGGAAAATTGTTAACCTGTTCCCGACCAAGCATGCAATTGGAATTGAATCCAACGAAGGACACGAAATTTTGATTCACGTAGGAATTGATACGGTGAATCTAAAAGGGGAAGGGTTTGAAGCACTCGTTTCACAAGGGGATACTGTTACAAAGGGGCAGGAACTCCTTAAGTTTGATATGGATTTCATCGGGAAGAATGCTCCTTCCTTGATGACACCAATTGTGTTCACCAACCTGAAGGATGATGAAAAAGTAAAGCTGAACAAGCAAGGTGAGGTTGGTTTGAAGGAAGAAGGAATTGTGGAGATATCTAAAGGGTAGTTAGAGAGGGCCGTTTCGATCACAGACATGTTAATCGAAACGCCCTTTCTTTATTTTACAGATGGCGGGGTATTATGAAAGGCTGTTGGAGCAGGATTTAGCATTGGCTTTCCTCCCCATGCCCCAGACATGCTTAAGTATTCAAAATTAGCTAATCCATCTGGAGCAGCGCCACTCGCCCAATTGCCTTTGCTACTCTCTTCTCCCTCTGATAAAGCAATAAACGTATGAGAGACTTCCGATTTTTCTTTGGATGTAGGGAATGTGCTTGGAACGATTACTCCTTCTTGCGCTTCTAATTCATAAATTGCTGCCAACCATTGATTTTGGTGCATTCTATCCCTGGCAATAAGGAATGACAGCATGTCTCTTACTCCCGGGTCTGTTGTTTGTTCATATAATCTGACTGCCTGCAAACGCCCTTGTGTTTCGGCGTTTAGATTTGCCCTGAAATCCGCTAGCAGATTACCACTGGCAATGACATATCCTGCGTTCCATGGTACACCAACGCTGTTTACTGGCATTGCTGAAAGACCTGAAACAATGGCGTATTGCGGGTTCATCCCTCCCATAATTGCTGCCATTACAGGATTCTGTGCCGCTTCTTCTTGAGCTTTCACCGGTGCATTGTCGAGCAATCTTGCAATCATGGTTGCAAGCATCTCAACATGGGCGAGCTCCTCGGTCCCCGTATCCATCAATAAATCCCGGTACTTATCATGTCTCCTTGTTCCCCAGCCTTGAAACAAATATTGAACAGCAACCGAAATTTCTCCGAACTGCCCACCCAATATTTCTTGCAACCTTGTTGCAAATATGGGATCAGGCTTATCAGGCTTGGCTTCATACTGTAATTCCTTCATATGAAAAAACAAAACATCTCCACCCTTCTTTATGCATCACAAGTTATATATACTGACAATGGTTAGTACATCATTCTAAATTTAAGTTGGTACAATAAAGGAAATTTTTAAGGGCGGGTATATCATGAAAAAGCACCGCATCTATCCGTCCATTTTTGCAAGTGTCTACCCCCATTACGTTACGAAGGCAGAAAAAAAGGGACGTACGATAGTAAAAGTGGATGAGATTATTCGTCGATTAACAGGCTACAGCCAGGCCGGATAGAAGCACTTATTAACAAACAGACTTCGAAACCTTTTTTGTTGAAGCTCCCCTAATGAACACAGCGCGGAGCATAATTAAAGGAGTCGTTTGCGGTGTCCGAGTAGAGGAAGTTGAAGAAACAACCATAAGAGAAATACGCTATTTGGATAAGCTGATTGATGAGTTACCAAAGGGAGAAGCGAGTTAGGGGACAGATACCCAGGCCCACCATTTTTGTAAAAAATCTGTTGTTTTTCTTTTAACAGCAAAATAAACTTATGGAATAAGGGGGGAAGTTTATGCAAAAACGTGCCACCATATTGGGTTCACTTTTCTTTCTATTGTCAGCCATTCCTTTGGTTGCCTTTCTGACTTCTTGGGGTTCAACAATGGTTGAGCTGTTCAACAGAGTAACGCTCTTCATTCCCATTGCCTTTGGTGTTGTAGGATTACTTGTCACTCTATTTAGAGTAAAAGGGTGGCCAAAGGGTTGGCTGATTGCGGCAAATTCACTTAGTGTGTGCGGGTGGGCATTATTACTCTTTATAGCGATTTACGGGTTTCAAGCACCATAGAATTCGACAAATAGATGTCAATTTCTTTTATTAGGAAAATGAAAATTTCCTACAATACTTTTTTCAAAAGTTAATTTCGATTTTTCCGCTGAACCTCTTGCTACTCAAGGGGTTCAAATTTTATTTAACAAACGTTTGTATAAAAAGATCTATTTCAAAATAAGGGTTTCCCGGGAAATTTGTCGTTTCGTATTGAATGGTGGCAGGTTTGTGAATTATATCACTACACCTTTTTCAAAAGTTAATTCCTTAAAAATAGTTTTTACCCTACAGCGCCATAGCTTCAAAATTTTCTTAATCAAACGTTGGTTTAAAAATTACTATATTAAAAAGTATAAAAGGACAGCCCCCTTACCAAACGAGGGCTGTCCTTTTAACCTTAAATGACGTCCATGATGAAGTCCGTCGATTCGAAAAATAACAAACTAATAAGGATAATGATAAGCGGCAAAATTATTCCAATTAGGCTGCATACTAAGCCCGCCTTGGCATATCCTTTTCCTAATTGATCCGTTTTGTGAATCTCATTAAGACCTATCACGCCAAGGACAAAGCCCGGAACTGCAAAAAGCATGCTCAAAAAACTAATGATGCAACTTATAATAGAAATAATTCCTAAGATTAGTGATAACACTGCATTACTATTCATTTTTTCGGTTTCGGAATGCGGAACAGATTCATTCATTTTTTACACCTACCATTCTAATTCAGTGAATGTTAGAAGATACATTATTAGACTCTCACTGCATTATAGCTCTCCTCAGCTACAACACGCCACTACTTTTCTAGTATCCTTTTCCCTAATCCAGATATCTCCATGCCTAATCTCATAATTTATTTTTGCATGATCTAATTGTTGAATCTGGTTGTCTGTTTTTTCTGTCCAATAAACATACGCCCCACTACTGCTATCTGAACTGCAGGCAGAAAGGATAACGAGGGAGATCAACCCTGTAGTGATTAATTCTTTCATGAGACGCCTTGAGATATGGTTTTCTGATATATATTTAGAAAGCTTTCGAATGTATGAGAATATAGATCCGGCTGTTCTCGATGCACTAAATGTCCAGCAAACGGGATGACTGCCATATGTATATTAGGATTCTTGTCTTGAAATGTAATAGCGGCAGACACTTCCATGTTATGTTTTTCACCAACTAAACAGAGTGTAGGCACAGTCAGGTTTCCTACATCCCCTATTTCTTCAAAAGGGTAAAAATCTTCTGCTTGGAAGGAATGTAACAATGCTTTCCAATCGTTATTACCATGAATTTCATTTAAAAAAGCAACAGCCTCTTCATTTTCAAATAACTGTTCATGCGCTGCAGCTTCTTCCTTTGATAGCTCGTCCCAGTTATCAGGTTTAATTGGGAAGATTCCAGAGAAACAAAGGGAGTCTGCTTTTTCAGGATAATACTTTGCGAATAAGAGTGCTGCCACTCCTCCCACTGATACACCTGCAATATGACAGGAATCAACCTGAAGATGTTCTAATGTTTCATATATATCTTTAGCGCAGTGACTAAAATATCTCTCTATACTTCCTCCTGATTTCCCATGACCTCTTAAATCTGGGCGTATTACCATATACCCTCTTTCAACAAAAAATTCTGTTTGCTCTATATATTCCGTTGAGCCAGTCATGCCTCCAGAGTGTAATAACACTAATGGTTTGCCATGGCCAGATATCTCCGTATGTAAAATCATTATATTTCCCCCTCATTAATGGATAAACACTCTGCCCAATCAGATTATCCCCAACTGTGTGATTGCCATAAACAAAAACAAAATCCCTAGAGTGTAATCCATTATATAGACCTTTTTTTCATCACGATGATAGTGCGATTCTACACCATTCATAACATTCATCAATCCCGCCATAAGAATGACAAACCCTAGATACGTGCTATTAAAATCATCCCAAATTCCAAGGATAAATAATACAATCATTGCTATAGCCACTATTATTCTAACTACCACTACTGGCTTAGAACTTTTCGACCGTCCTACTTTTTCAAAAAACAATCCCATTTAGTACAACTCCTGTTGGTTTCTATTTCTAATTAAATAAAATACTTAAACCACTGAACGCTCGTATTATGTAAGAGTTGTATGGTTGTCTCTCTAGTAGTAATACGAAATTGATCAGGAAAAAGTTCCATTCTTGTCCTATTATGGAGGTGTTCACTGCTGAAGGGGTTTGGGGGCGGTTCTCAGTTACCGTTTTCCTTCTTGCAAGCTCGTTTCGGGCTTAGAGAATGCTTCTCTGTTACCGTTTTTCTTCTTACAAGCTTGTTTGGGGCTTAGAGAGGGCTTCTCTGTTACCGTTTCTCTTCTTGCAAGCTTGTTTCGGGCTTAGAGAGGGCTTCTCTGCTACCGTTTCTCTTCTTGCAAGCTTGTTTCGGGCTTAGAGAGGGCTTCTCTGCTACCGTTTCTCTTCTTGCAAGCTTGTTTCGGGCTTAGAGAGGGCTTCTCTGCTACCGTTTCTCTTCTTGCAAGCTTGTTTCGGGCTTAGAGAGGGCTTCTCTGCTACCGTTTCTCTTCTTGCAAGCTTGTTTCGGGCTTAGAGAGGGCTTCTCTGCTACCGTTTCTCTTCTTGCAAGCTTGTTTCGGGCTTAGAGAGGGCTTCTCTGCTACCGTTTCTCTTCTTGCAAGCTTGTTTCGGGCTTAGAGAGGGCTTCTCTGCTACCGTTTCTCTTCTTGCAAGCTTGTTTCGGGCTTAGAGAGGGCTTCTCTGCTACCGTTTCTCTTCTTGCAAGCTTGTTTCGGGCTTAGAGAGGGCTTCTCTGCTACCGTTTCTCTTCTTGCAAGCTTGTTTCGGGCTTAGAGAGGGCTTCTCTGCTACCGTTTCTCTTCTTGCAAGCTCGTTTCGGGCTTAGAGAGGCGCTCTCTGTTACCGTTTTCCTTCTCTCATGCTCGTTTCGGGATTAGAGAGACGCTCTCTGTTACCAAATTTCTTTTTCGCATTGAAGCTTGGTAACAGAGATATACCCCGCTGCGATAAGAATCATGGAGGCTTTAGCAAAGTTCTTCAAGCTTCCGTTGTGATCACCAAAAGCTATTACTAATAGTACGGTGAAACCAACAAATGGGATTTCCGAAAAAGCAAGACAACAATCCAAGTACCAAGTGTTACTTTACTCGTATCCCAGCTGTAACGGGCGAAGTAAGACCACGGCTTTCCTAGTGTGTTTGTTTGTAGTGGTATTCATTGTAATCCAATGACACCCTCCTCTCTCAAAACAATCAATTAAACACTTCCAACCAACCCGGGTAGTCGAATTGTCCTTCCGAAATTTGAAAGAAACTTCCATAGATCCCCAAATGGGTAATGCCGTATTCCCCCGCTACTACCGGAGTATAAGCAGAAAAGAGAAAAAGGTTCACGCGTTCAACTTCCATTTCCAGCCCCTCCGGCAACTTTTCATAAATTGGCTCCCCTGTCATCTCAAGGTACTCTTCCTCGCTGGGGTTTGTGAGTACAGCCACCAGCAACAAGGTCACCATCAATAGCAACAAACTGTATTTTTTCAACACACATCACATCCCAAAACGGTTAAAGTGACTTCTCAATCCCTCACCTAAAATATTAAAGGTCAAAATAACATACATAATCGCAATCGCTGCAGCCGCTGGAATCCACACGGCTGTATAAATATCTTTTCGGGCATCCCCTAAAATGGTCGGCCAATTGAAGCTTGTGTTTACCAACTGAAACATTCCACCAGGCGGAACCTCTACAAATTGCATCGTAATAAAAATAGAGAAAATCCCTAGCTGGCCGATAATCAGCGCTACCCTTCCAATATCAAAGCAAAAATTAACAAGCATGGTAGGGAGAAGTGAAGGCAAGAAATGATTTTTGGCAAGACCGAAATTGGTGACACCAACTGTACGAGCCGCATCAATATAAGGCTTTGTTTTTACATGCATTAGCTGATCACGAACTGTCACGCCCACACGCCCCACTTCCACCAATGCTATGCTGAAAATAACAATCCAGAACCTATTTTCTGCATAAATTAAAAGTGGTAGATTAAACGCTAAAATGGCAAAGAAAATTACCGGCATGCTGGAGAAAATCTGATCCCACACGTTAAGGACATTTGAGATTACACTTCCCCCTAAGGATGCAATCGCACCAAGCACAACACCTACCACATAACGAATGCTTGTTATTAAAAAAATAAGTAATAATGTATCCTTGGCTCCCATGACAAGAAGACTTACCATGTTCCTGCCTTCATGGTCAGAGCCAAGCGGGTAGTCAGCTGATGGAGGGAAAGGCGCTGATACGATGCCCCCAGCCTCTGGGAAGATTAATCGTTTCCCTTCTAACCCCTCTTTAACATATGAAAAAGAGGAACCGAAAACGGCTACCAAGATTAATAGCACAAGAAAAAATCCTCCGGTCCAAAGCGCTGTGTTTTTTCGCATCTCCTACGCTCCCTTCTGGCTGAGCTTTGCCAGCATAATCATTTTTACAAAATGAACGACAAGCACGGTTACTATAAAACAAAGAGCGAAACCAAATACTAATCCCGCTTCAATGTCTGAGGTACCGAACCCAACCGTGTTCTGTCTTCCGCCTAATGCTACAAACATCCGATTCCCTGCTCCAGCATAGCCAGTCAAGTACTCCACCATCAACATGTTTGAAATAACCACCATCATAATGGTCGGCAGGTGCGCAATCAAGTCAAGCGCACTGTTTCTCAAAATATGGCGGTTGATAACCTGACTGACTTTAAACCCCTTAGCAAAAGCTGTTCGAATATAGTCCTGACCATCTTGATTCAAAAGCGACACACACGTCATGCGCGCGACATACATCGTCGGATAAACGGAAACCAGCAAGGCCGGCGCGGCAAAGCTGTACCAATTCTGATTGCTGAAAATTAAGCCCATCGGCAGGTAATAGAAAGCAAGATAAAATGCGATAATGACGACGAAGAAATCAGGGATCGACTGGAAAAGCCAAGTAGTTCCGTTCCCAAACAAATTCTTTTTTGTATATGTATGGCGGTAATCAAAAACCCCCTTTAAAACACCGAAAATAATGCTGACCACAAATCCAATCACAATGATAAGTAGGCTTTTCGGATAATACCGAAGTAGTTCTTTTTCTACGGAAGTTTCAGAGAACATAGTTCCTCCAAGACTCTGGTGGTCCCAAATATACTGAAAGAACTGGATGATGTTTGTTTTATATACTTCAAAAAATAGAGAAAGTTGAAATCCTTGGAATGCACCATCTTCTAGATTCATAGGGATTTCCCCATAGTACCCTCCTCTAGGAAAAAAAATGAGCAGGATAGTGAAAATCAGAGCCAAAATAACAGAAACAGACAATTTAAGAGATTCTTTCTTTAGTTCCATCGGATCCCCCTTTTTTCAACATTCAGTCTTTTTTCTCTGCAATATAGTATTTGTCTTTCCACTCGTATAGGATGAAGTTGTTATTCTTGGTGTGTTTGTAAAGGGCTGTCCCAGGCGGTAAGGAATTACTATCTAGATGCTTTTCAATTAACTCCTCGGCGGTATCCATATCCACAATATTGCGTTGGACTTTACCGATCAGGTCTCCTTTAACGCTATCCTCCGCTTCTTTCTGGGTCAGCTGAAAGGAGGTTTCCTGTACTCGAACAAATTCGTAGGCCCAAGATGCTTCTTCTGTGGATTTAGTTAGGATGGGCTCTTTGGTTGATGCGCAACCAACTAGGCTCAGGGAAAGGAACGTTATTAATATAGGTCTTTTCAACATTATCACCTCAGCAGTGTGTTAGGAAGGTTTCAGATGGGCTATGATTTGTTTCTTTTACTTTTATGTAAACTGGCCAATAAACCTACTAAGGTTGCTACAGGAAGTTTAAGAAGAGAATAGGCTATTAGCCCTTCCACTACATATCCTTTTGCCTTTTGGAAATTCGTTGTTTCAGGGACCCAGTCGATTACATATCCCACACTAAAAATACTAGGTAGTGATAGGACGATGTAAGCAATAATTGTAAAAATGATGAAACTCTTCCAGGGCATCCGACCTCCTCCTATCTGCTAAGATAATCTATCTCCAATTATTTCAAAATAGATTGGAATACTCAAATGTTTTTTGAAAATTTTGTTAAAAATGAGTTGGATTTTGTTTACAATTTGTCACATTTAAATGGTACACTGCTATTCGCTTCACACAAAAAAATGCTCCAAAATTCTGGAGCGCATTACTTCCATGATAGGCATTTTATATTTTACCTTTCTACACATCCAGCGACTGCGTCGGGAGAAAAGGCGCGTTCTATTGGACCTTTCCTCCTTTTTCAACACCACTTCGGGCATATAGACGCGCTCTATTTGACCTTTCCACACATCCACTAAATGCTTCAGGCATATTAAATCTACTTATCTACAACTCATCCAACACCCGCTCAAACATCACCATATCTACCGCCTGAATCCCATCCTCAAAAATTGGTTCAGGATATTTCAAAAAGAAGTCCTTCCTTATTTCCACCATCCTAAACCCTGCTTTCTGGTAAAAAGAAAGATTGGCAATACTGGAGTTGGCAGTGCCGACAATCATCTTGCGGAAACCCTGTCTCTTGAATACCTCAAAAGCGATATCAATAACCCGCTTCCCCAGCCCGCGGCCACGAAACTCAGGGTCCAACGCGATGTTTTTCAGCTCGATCACACCCTTTGATTCTTCCACAAACAAGGCCACACCGGCCACTGAGTCATCACCAACAACAATCGCGAGCATTTGCCCCTCCGCAATATACTCTTTCACCACGCTCTCACTCTCATCCGCCATTACCAAGTACGGCAAAAAACTCAAGCGATCCGAACTTCCCACCAACTCTAGTCGAACACGCATCTCTTCCATAACTTTACCTCCTAAACCCACCTTCTGAGTGAATAATCTGTCCTGTCACCCATTCTGCCTCTTCACTGACGAGAAACTTTATAGTCCGCGCCACGTCACTTGGCACCCCTACCCGTCCGGAAGGGAACATGCCAGAAAGACTTGACTTAATTTCCTCTGTCATCCAACCCGTATCTGTCGGGCCTGGATTGATTGCATTTACCGTAATTCCCAGTTTCCCAACCTCTGCCGCTAACGTTATGGTCATAGCATCAATCGCGCCTTTCGTCGTTGCATAAGAAAGCTCGCCTGGCATCGGCCCTCGAAATTGGCCCGATGTGAGATTAACAATCCGTCCGCCGCTCCCAAAGGTGAACTGCTGAGCAAATCTGCTGCTTAATAGAGTGGTAGCCCGGATGTTTACGAGATAATGCTTATCCAGATCCTCCGCTGTTATCGTGCGATAATCGTCGTTTGTGGAGTAGGCCGCGTTATTTACCAGAATACTTGGCTCACCAAGATTCTCTCTCACTTTTTGAAACAGCACATCAGCCGCTTCCATACTTGTGAGGTCGAGCTCCATCATTCCCACTGGAACACCGAATCCCTCCAACTCTTCTTTTAAAAGTTGAGGATCTCTAGCTTCAGAAACCCATGGCATCTCTTCATCATAAGGCGACCAATACGTAAAAAATACAGGATGGCCAGCTTTCGCCAACTGCCTGCACACCTCTGCTCCAATTCCTTTTAAACGACTTGCTCCTGTAACGACTGCTATTCTATTCATAAAATAACCCTCCTATTGTTAGGGTATAAACAAGTTCGGTCCGATAAAAGAGATGTTTTTCCCATAAAAAAACAGGTGCACCAAAGGCACCTGTTTCAAGTGGGGTATCGACTCCACAACATGTGTATCCCTTTAATGAAATGATGGACGGTCGGACTAATCCCTTGGTAGGAACAGCTGACTCTATCCAGTTACTCAATTTTCATTAAAGGCTATTCCACATTGTTAGGCTTTCGATTCCCCTTCCGTTCATCTCTTTCTTTTATGGTAAGAATTTGAAAGGGATCTGTCAAGGATAATAATGTGTGATCTTGCGCCTGATTTCTTCTATGATGGCATTGGGCTCTTTGTTGGTTGTGTCAACTAAGTGAGGCACGTTTTCTTTTTTATTTTCCAACTGGTGGAGAAGTTCCAAAGATCGAGGAATCATGTCGGTGTCTCCGCGTTTGGTGATACGCTCCGCTAGCACTTCTGGGTCAGCACGCAGGACATAATAGTGAAGTGTCACTTCCACCCCTGTTTGATGAAGTTCCCTGCAAAACCATTCCAACTCATCCTCCACCACATAATCAATAACAACATCATATCCGTTCAGCAAAAAGTTCTTGGTCATACTGCTCAAGTTCTGCCAGACGATAGAAAGCTTTTCTTCCCAGAGCGGCTGTGCTTCCCCTACAAACATGGCGCTAAGCAAATCCCCCTCAATCAGTACCGCTTCCTCTAATTTATGAGCAAGCCCTTTAGTGATGGTCGACTTTCCCACACCACATGGCCCAGAAATGATATACACGTTCCTCTTCTTCATCCTTACTCAGACTCCTTTAGAAACCTCACATTTTGTGTTAATGCGTTATTATGTATGATCTTGCTCAACTTAATCATCTCATGGTTAACCATCTACTCCATTGTCCCATCATCAAAGAAACGCTTTTCACACCTTGGGCATACGTAGGCATAGGATAACTCAATTTCCTTATAATACCTGAAAGGAAGCCGTTTCTTACAATTTGGACATCTCCAAAAAATAAAGGAGACGATACTAAACAGAACTATGACAATAATTGATAAATAAATTAACCACGCAATGTTAAAAATCTGCCCAAAAAAATTGCTAAACCCTCCCACAAATAACATCCACACAGCTGCATTTCTTACTCGCAACGGATTGAGGTACTTCCTCCACACTGCGCTCACCCCTTTATAAGGTATACGTTTCTTTTGCTTATATGTTGCATTATGTTTGATAAAAAAAAGAGCGGTGATTACGTTTAGGGACGTAAAACTACCACTCTTGTTTTATTCCTTAAAATTCTTTTATTCCTTTAAACTACGTTTCACTTCCTCCAAGCCTTCATCTTCTAAGATGAAATAAAAGATCCCCTCTATTTTTTCAGCATTTACTTTATCAGCAATTTGGATAGTATTTACCTCTACTTCTTCCGGAACCCCCTCCAAAATGTTTAATTCTTTTGGGTCTTCCAATAGACGTTCCAATACAGCTGTTAATATTTCATAATGTTTCTTTTCCTCGTTCTCCGTCATTAGATTTCTATCTGAAAGGGAAGTTAACACTTCTTCTCCACCTAAAACTTCATCATCTGACTTCAATGAAATTCCGCCAATTTGATCAACATATTTAATAAACTCTTCTTCTGTTATCCCTGAAAATGAATCATCTTTAATTTGAAAATAATTTAAAAGAGTTTGTTTAACACCTTCTTCTCCACCAAACGCATAAGCATGTAACATTTTATCCATTCCAATTTTTTTACCTTCCGAACTAAAAATTGGTACATAGAGATCTCTTGGAACGGACAGTACATCTAAAGATTTAGCCGAAGGATTATAGGAATATACAATATTTAACGGTGCCCTTAGATTCTCGTTTGTAATGAAAAAGACCCCTGTTTGTTTTTTTACAGTGGGTGAGCTATTAACCTGCTGTTGCTCTTGAATTACCGCATTTGGAGAAGACCATAAAACCATCAATAAAACAACGGTTACTATTCCTAGAATTGAGGAGAGTACTACTGGACTAAAGCCCAAAAAAGTAAGCTTCTTATCTTTACGTTCATGGAGTTTATGGAAAACTTTCTTTCTATCATTATCATTGAATTTCACTCTATCAAAGACTTCGAAAAAAGTATCTTTCTCCTTATTGTTCATAGATTTCCCTCCTTTCCACTTCCTGCTTCAGCCTATCTCTTCCTCTAGTTATCCTGCTCTTAACCGTACTAATTGGCAGACCTAGAAGTTCAGCGATTTCCTCCATCTTCAATTCTTCATAATAGTATAAGAAAATAATTTCACGGTATTTTGTTGGCAATGTAAAAATAGAGCTCTTCACCCTTCCCATTTCCCACTTTTTTAGTGCCTCCTCTTCTGTTGACATGGCGCTCCTTTCATTCCCATAATATATCTCTATCATTCTCGACTTTTTATACGCCCAACTCTTTAGATAGTCCTTACATTCATTAATGGTAATTCTGTATAGCCATGTTTTTATGGTAGATTCATGTCTGAAATCCGATATTTTGGTATAGCATTTAATGAAAGTATTTTGCACAAGGTCTTTTGCTATTTCTTCTTCTTTTACATAGGCATAAGCAAGTCTTGCCAACTGATCACCATACTCCAGCATAACTTTCTCTAATAATTGATCTCTCTCGTTTTCGTTCACATTATCCCCTCTTTTTCTCTATACGCAATGGTTGGACGATTGAGTTTGTGAAATTGTTTCAAATATTTTAAAGTTTATTACTTCTTTACAGAAAAAAAAAAGCTCATTGGACCAGGAAGCTTCTATTTGGCCGATATGTTAATTGCACGTTTCTTCTGTATCTTCTATTCCCCTTTTGTATCATACACCTCCTAAAATAAAATAAATGAGAAAGTAATTATTGTTTGTAGTTGTGCATATCTTTGCAACTACACGTAACTTATTTCGTCAAAATGACAATACGAAATGATTCACTCATGAATTTTTAACTCTTAGGTGATTAGCTTTGTTATCCAAGCTAGTGTAATAATCAGAAATCGAAAAAGTAGAAAATAAGTAATTATTGCTTCAATTATAGGAGGCTAACAGGAACTTTTTATTTGTATCTCCTTACATATTCAAGTAAATGATAGAATAATAATAAATTTATTAATAACAAAAGAAAGTAAGGAAGTGGTCTTTTGGATAAAAAAGGGAGAGGGAAGGGTGTTTTCATAGGTACTGGTATTGCAATAGGGGCTGCACTTGGAGCGGCACTTGATAATCTAGCTCTAGGAATTGCTTTAGGTACTTTTATTGGAGCCTTAATTGATTGGTTGAGAACCAGATAATACTTTTAAATCACCTGACTTACTAAGTGGTTATAAAAAAACGCTTGGATAGCTTTCCACGCGTTTTTTTTAATATTTGTTTGATATTTATAGTGAAGGTCTACACTCTGATTTTCTCAATACATAGTAATTATATAACTCATTTTCTATCGTAAGTTTCCCCTGAAGAGAAAACCCGCATTTCTCCATAACTTTATTGGATGATAGGTTATTCATTAACGCCACTGCATTAAGAATCTCTAAATTCGTGAATGAAAATAAGTAGTTTATTAGCCCTAATGACGCTTTTGTAGCGTATCCATTCCCTTGATGATCGGATGAAATGGCATACATGATTTCTCTATTCGGAGCAGGGAGTTCCTCTTTTATTCCCGTACAGCACCAGCCAATGAATTCATCTGTTGCACTAATAAATACACCTAGTTTTAAAAATTGATTGTCTATGTTATTTGCTTTAGCAGCCTCTAAGAATGCTTTATTTGCCGGTATTTCGTAATTTGTGACCCAGTCTACCCTTTGTTCCCTCGTCGATTTCCAATCTGGCAAGAAATTAGAAATTTCTGGTTGATTGGATATTTTGTATATATTTTCTGCATCTTCTACGGAAAACTCTTGAAGGTAAATGTCTCCTAAACCTATTCTAAATAATACTTCTGAGCCGTTATGTATGATAATCTACTCCTTCTTATTACCATTTATCGTATATATTTTCTCATAATGGTTTCCTTAGTAACCTTTTACTTATTAAAACGCGAAACAACTTCAATTTGTTTAAGCCTCACTTTTAATTCTCCAAATCATATAATGATAGACTTCGCCCTAATCACTGTCCTAAAATATTGATGCAACTCATTAATACCTTCCGTTCTCGGCCTTCTTATCTCTATGGGAAGCACTCTTAAAATCCTTCTCTTATTTGTTTTTTATTTCCTCTAATATAGATATGATCTTTTCATTTTGTTCAATTAGCGTTTGATTCTGTTTTCTAATC
Organism: Bacillus sp. CHD6a; assembly: GCF_001293645.1. Taxonomy (GTDB): domain Bacteria; phylum Bacillota; class Bacilli; order Bacillales; family Bacillaceae_I; genus Sutcliffiella_A. The sequence continues at coordinate 89,136 of NZ_LBMD01000002.1, read as the reverse complement.
CTAGCAAAGTCGAATAAAAATATAAAAACAGCTATGGTAATAATGATAAGCATTTCTGCTAGCTCTCCCCTTTATGGTTTAAATTTTTTATTTATTTTAATACCTGTAACCACTCATGTGTTGGTTCATGAATGCTGATTGCTTGCTTAAGCCATCGTAGTTGGTCCGATTCGAGTGCTTCTTTAACAGACATAAGGTCCATGTGGTCTTTATCTCTTGTGTTCTTCGCCTTATATAGTAAAACAATTTCTGGAGGTAAGTATGGCAGTCCTGCTTCTGTAAAACGGATGAATGATTCTAGTGGAGATGTAATTCTTCTATCTCTTCTAAATATCCAACTCTCACCGTCTGTCTCATTTAAGAGAACTTCTAAGTCCCCACCTGCCTTCTTAGCATGTACTTCGTGGACAGGCAATTCTAAAAACTCATCGCCCCAAATTAAAAACTCACCGTGTACTACTTTCCTAAAGTCCCAAGTAGAAAGGTACCGTTTTAGTTCCACTTGATCCTTCCTATAAATACCGATCTCCACATCATGGTGATCTCTCGTTTCTTTTCCTAAGAAAAGATCGATTGCCCAACCACCCGCAAAAAACCAGTCTTTGTTGAAGCCAGCCATCAATTCGTTTATTTGCTTACATTTTTCAAAAGCCATTTTAGACCCTGCTTCCAAGCAACAAATCCATCAAGTGTTCCACACTAGAAACGGTGTAAGTCGGTTCCGCCTCTTTTATTTCTTCCCGAGACCCGTACCCATACGTCACGCCAATGGAGTCTATCCCTGTATTCTTCGCTCCAATGATATCGTGCTTTCGATCTCCAATCATCACAAAGTCATTGGGATAAAATTCAGTATATTTATCAAGTATGTGTTGAATGATTTCCGTTTTGGAGGACCTTGTTCCATTGAGGTTACTTCCGACAATCAGTTGAAAATACTGCTCTAACTCAAAGTGCTTGATTATTTGCTCAGCAAAAACGGTAGGCTTTGACGTTGCAACCACCAACACATATCCGCTTTCCTTTAAAGATGCTAACAGCAAGTGGATAGAAGGATATAGGACATTTTCATACATTCCCTTCTCCTTAAACCTTTCTCTATAAAAATCAATAGCACGTTCTGATTCTTTTTGGTCAAACCCATAATACTCCGCGAAAGAAACTTGTAGTGGTGGACCGATAAAAGTCTCTAGTTTATCTGTGTCAGGTTCCAAAATATCCATTTTTTCTAACGCATAGTGAACAGATTTTGTAATGCCTTCTTTCGGATCTGAAAGCGTTCCGTCTAAATCGAATAGAATAATCTTGTATGCTGCCAAAAAAGCTCCCTCCCTGTTACTACTCATTACCTCTTACCCGCCGTGAATGCCGTTTTTCCGCTGCATTCAAAATAAACATAATAGAAAAAAAGTTGATGAATGCTGCTGTAGAAATTATTATCCAATTAGGGATTTCTGGAAAGAAATCTGATAATAGAAATAATAATGGCGTAACTAGCACCAAAGTCAATCCTATAAAGAATGACTTTGTCTCCGGTACTGTTTTGATTTTATCTACCATTTTTTTCACCTTTTCCACTAAGTTTGGTACCTCGCTATATCTGTACAATTCCTTCTTCCACACCGTACAAGATAAGGCCTTCATAAGGATCTCCGCTAATGTTTAGAAGCTTACAAAATGCCGGTTCCGTTTTATATCCTTGCTTTTTAAGGCTAATTACTTTTCCTCTTAAACCTGGATCTCTTTGCAGAAGCTCATATTCAATTTTCATATGAAGGTATGCAAACTGCTTTTGGACAGGCTGAGCTTGACCGAATAATTCAAACTCGAAATCATGAAAAGTAAAGTTCGCCTTCACGACTTCTTTCCCCAGGATAATTTTTCTTTTCAAAGAGAAATTTTCTTTATCAGCATAAAGAGTTTGTAATTCGTGTGCAAAAGAATCTAAGTCCTTTACTTCCATGATAATGTCTAAATCTGATCCTTTGATATCAATATCAATAGGGATCGTTCCACATAGGAAGGGATAATAATCGTTTAGATCATCTAAAATCTTTAATTCATTAATAGCTGCATATGCCTTCTGTTGCTGTTTATTGCCGGTCTTCATTTGCTCAAAAAGATTATTCAAGTAACCACTCTCCTAGATCATAAAAATCTAGCGCTATCCATATTTCTTGAATAGCGCCAGAAAGATGTTGGAAAAATTTATTGAAAGTTGGCAAACGCTACTAAAGTCCCCTTATCACATGATTCAAAGCCGTAAACCGAATATCTACAATTTCGACATTATCCTGCATAACCCTTCCAATCTATTGCCAGATTCCTATTAATCTTTCTTCAAACTATCCAACAACACATATCCAAAAATCAAACCAGCAATTTTAGTTATATCTAAATGAATTATGTCTATCGCAAACGGAAGGTATTTACCTAAATTAGTGAAAGAAAGTAATGGCACCAAAGGGTTGGGAGTCCGACTGCCAATAGTTTTATCCAATTCACGGACCATGCTTTGTCACGCTTTATCTCTGTTATTAGCTTTGGCAAACGAAGAAGTATTCCGATTAAGACTGGGAAAACAGTTGCAAATATCACCGCAGGCCATAAGTTATAATTCATTTGACCTTTTTCCATTAGTTGCAGCTCATACCTCGAACCGCTAAAGATAATAAACCCTATCGCTACAGTCCAGAAAAAATACATTAAGAATTTCCCCATCATAACACCTCCTGTATGTTAACTGGCATCTTTTAGTAATTATACGAGTGAATAGTTTAAAAGTTTCACGTTGTGCAGTTAAAGTTGCAAGCATAAAAAAAGCACAACCATCTTTTCATGGTTGTGCTCTAGATAAAGTTTTATTAGTTTAAACTTCCACCTGCATTCAGGTAACGGGCATTAAATTCTTGGACAAATTGATTAACTATTGCTGTATCGTGAATGATTAGCATGTTTTCATCATTGACGTCATTTCCGTTGTTACTCCAGTTGGTGGAACCTACCACTACTGTTGGATCACTTGTTGTATCTGCATCGATTAACATCGTTTTGCTGTGAAGTTTTCGGTCTTCTTTGCCTTGATATACTGGTGCCGGGTTGGCCCAACGAGTGTTTGGATTATCTACGCTTGTCTGAGTTGCAGTACGGCCTGTCATATCTATACTAGCACTCCACCATTGATTCCAGAAGCTAGAGTCAAATAATCCTTTCACATCAAATCCAGTTAACGTTCCTTCTAAGTCATTGTAAGAACCTTCATATTTCTTTTTCAGTTCGTCTACAAGTCCTTGGTCACTCCATGCGAAAATTGTGAAATAGGTATTGATGTCTGCTTCATTTTTGACTAGTTCTCTCATGCGGCCTAGCGCATCATCTCCAGTGGAGAAATAAACTTCTACTGTTTTCCCACCGACATTGAACAAGTGTTGAGTATTGTCTGTCTTTCCTGTTCCGAAATTAGAAACCATTGGATCAGGAGCCAATGTATTGCTGCCCCACATTTCGTTAAATTCTGTTTCATAGGCATTGGCAATTTCAGGGGCATGAAGTTCTACTACGTGCTGTTGATTCCCGCCTAACACACCGTTTGCCATATTCTCTTCTGAACCATATAATCCAGTAACCGTGAAATTCCAGCTACCTGTAAATACCCATTTATCATCTACCACCGCAAATTTATTGTGCATTTGAACATCAGGAGAATAATAAGTCCCATCTGTTTTTTGTTCGGCATCAACAAATAGATAGCCAGTTTGATTGGTGCTTCCAATCGTGTACGTGCCATAGGCGAAATCGTTTGGAACAGGAGGTAATCCGTGTTTCTCTCTTAAGGTTGTATCTTCTACTGCTAACATCGCAGAATCAGAGAAAACGTGAATATCGTCATTTGTACCAACAATATTATCTTTTCCTCTAACCATTTCCTCTATATATAATCTCATCGTAGTAAAACGTTCCACATAGTGAGGGTCTGTAGCATCCTTTGCATCCGCAAGTACACGTACATCTACTCCTTGTGATGCTTTGTTGATTAACGTATCCACCACTCGTGGTAGATTAATTTCATACGTTGCAAAATCAATACTTGTTGTCGCTTGGTTTAGTCTTTCAATTAAACGATCTTCAAGGTTTACGTTATAGTTAGCTGCATTTCCTGTTGTAGCATAATCAGTCATTGCACATTTATTGAAGTAGACATTAATGGCAAATAGTTCACTTGATACGTTGTTTAAATGCTCGGTTGTATCGCCGCAAATATTACCTCCTGTTGCGCCACCGGTAGATCCGCCACTATTTACTGTTGAGCTATTAGAAGGTGTTCCATATCCCCCATCATACACATTTGTAGCCGTTCCCCAACTTCCAGCAACCGTTCCTAAACCATTTGGGTCTACTCTTTCCATTGTAGCCTTGGATGTGTTATCCCCACTATACCAAGCATTCACAGAATCTACTAAAACACCATTCGCATCGCGCAACTCCAGATTTTCAGCATCATTTCCAAGCGAACCGCTGTAAATCAAATCTGCAGCTATACCTGCTACTGATTGATCATCTGTCTTTTCTAGCAAAAAGAATCCGTTTGCAGGGATTTGCCCAGCTAAGTTAATAGAAGGAGATCCGTCTTGAGCGTTTAGTGTCCAACCTGTTAAGTCAATCGGCTGATTTGTGTTGTTATGTAATTCCATCCACTCATCCGTGTAATTATATGTTGTTCCCATCCATGCAATTTCGTTCACAACCACGCTATTAGTGGTTGTCGCATACACGTTCTCTTCCTTTTCAAAAATAGGAACAAAAAACGAGAAAATAAGAGCAAAAACTAATGATAAATTTACAGACCTTTTCATTCTTCCAACTCCTTATAAACTATTTACTATACTAGTATAAGGCAGTCTTATCGTTTAGTTGTTAAATTATTATAATATTTTTGTAAAAATTCTATTATTATGAACACTTATCATGCACTTTTTCCAAAAAAATGGCCCGGGAATAGAATCCCGAGCCATTTTTGTATAATATTTCTTGTTACATACTCTTTAAAACCTCTATTACTTTACCCGGTTCTACACGTTTTGTATAGTCAGAATCAACATCTGCAAATACAATGTTACCCTTCTGTTCAATGACAAACGTAGCTGGTTTTGGTAATTCCCAATCATCATTTCCATTATGGTCCGGAACACTTAAGCCAGAACCTTTATATATCTCTACTAAATAATCCGGCATTTTAAAAACCAAGTTAAATCGTTCCGCTACTTGATTGCCTTCATCACTAAGAACCAAGAATTCAAGTTCATTCTTTTCCTTTGTAGACAGGGAAGCATCAGGTGTCTGTGGACTGATGGCGATTAATGTTGCACCAGCATTTTTGATAGTGTCTAATTCCCGCTGATAGGCTTTTAATTCAAGATTGCAGTAAGGGCACCAGCCGCCGCGATAAAATGTTAGGATCACTGGTCCTTTTTCAAGCTCTTCCTTAATGGACACCATTTTGCCGGTTGCATCAGGAAGGGTAAAATCAGGTACTCTCTCTCCCTCTTTTAGCCCCTGTGCCACTCCGGACTCCTCTAATTCTTTTGTTGCTTGCGCCATTAAACGTTGCTTTTCTTCAGGAGCCTTTTGTTTAAATACGTCTTTATAAGCTTTAATTTCTTCGAGCAATGTAGACATCCTTATCTTACCTCCTTATGATCTGTTCCAACTAACCTTAACAAAAAAGTGTTCTGTTTACCTCTAATTTGCTTGAGGGGAAAAATACAGTTAAAACTGCAAAAATACCTACATATTAAGTACTCTCCTGTATCTTATATATCCCTTTTCTATCACGAAGCTCACAACCATTTTTTTCAAAAATCTTTATCATGTTGGTATTGTTCACATCGGTGCTGCCGACATAATAGGTGGCGTGGAATTTCTTGAGTAGCTCCATACTGATTTGATGAATATGCGTACCCATCCCCTGCCCTCTTAAGGCTGGTACTACTCCGAAGTAAAATAATCTCCCTTCATCTTCGGTAACCCTTTCAATATGAGGGATACTTATTCCTACAAAAGCTCCATCTTTCAAAAAATAATAACAATGCTTGCGCCATTCAGGTCCCAATTCATTCTCTAGCGAACTCATCACTTGGGCGATTGATTGCTTCGTATTCTTGTTAGCACTTCCTGACCGGCAAAGCTCATAAAGCTGTGAATATTCTTGGTCTCCAATTAATCCTTCTGCAAGAGAGTGCTTCATAATTAGGTCGTTCGTTACTGTCAAATCTTCCAGTTTCCTTGTATACTCCACGATGCTTGAGATTTTTGAGAACTTCTTATCAAGTAGCCAGTTTTCATATTCTTCGTCCATTAGTAGCGACAAATAACCAATTTCCTGACGTTTCATTTCTTCTAAGATATTTGATAAATCCCGTATGTACGATTCTGTTGGTACCTCTTCCTTTTTGATTTGATCTACTAGCCAATATTCCTGTTTGTTTTTGATGATAGTAAAAAAGTTCAATTTGATCCTCCGTTGCTATCTTTTTTAATATAGTTACTAAATGGACGCAAAAGATAATCCCTAGTTTCGTATAATCCCTAAATATTCCTTCCACGGGCCAACATCCTCTTTATATCTTTTTGCGAGGACACGGGTTAGCTGGGTAATATGAGTAAGATCATGGACTACCCATGTGGAAATTAACTCTCGCACTTTTACTTCGCCCAGGGCTGGGTGGATACCTTTTAGCTCCATATGAATAGTAGGGTCAATTAGTTGTGTTAGTGTTTGTAGGTTTCCTTCCCGGAGCTCTTTAAATTTTTGCAGCTTCTGCTCTATTGTCCCGACCGAATTTACATGTAAATGTGAGAACCTATCAAACTCTGGAAACGGCTTGCTATTGCCCTCTTGCAAAATAAACCGGAGACGCGGAATCCAGTTTACTTTTTCCCCTTCCATCAAATGGTCAATGATTTCTTTAGCATTCCAGGTCCCTTCCCCCTCGTTGCAGGTCAACCAGCTTGGTGAAAGCCCCACTAATAATTGATCTAATGTACTGGGTGTACGTTCGAGTATCTCCATTGCTTCTTTCATTTGAAAGTTCATGGTACATACCTCCCTCTGTTTTTCATATAATCTATTAAGCATAAAAATATCTTATACACTAATTTTACAACATCTGCTAAAAGAGTGGACAAGGAACTCGATATAATAAAAAAGGGGAGATATATGCTATGAAAAAAGCGATCAGTCTTTTTATATTAGGGGTTTCATTACTAGTTTTGCCTCAATTGGCGTATGCCCAAAGTGGATTGGGAGGAACAACAGAGCCTAATAAGTTCATTGTCATAGTTTCTACTATTATCATTATCCTTGTCTTCTCTCTGTTTAAATGGTGGAAAGACAAAAAAGCTGCATAGGGAAAAGTCCAAGCATGCCAAGTCCATTCACATATCCTATAAGAAAGATTGTTTTATGGGAGTGGATTGGAATGGGAAGCGCATGTCTAAATTTTAATATTAGGACACAATTTACCTTTACCGTGAGTGATCGGGATCTAAGTCGTATTTTAAATGGACTAGCAGAGGAAAGTGTGAACATTAACGGGTATTTCCAGACGCTTGCCGGAAAGACATTCAATTTTGTTCGCATGGTTGTTGGAACATCTGAAGAAGAGCGCGAACGAGACATTCGCGCGGTTCGAAAGGTAATGAAGCATATTGGTGTTCGTTACAAGGAGAATCAGGTGATTCAACTGCTAGATAGTATTTCTGGTGTGCCTGGGCAGATCAACGCTATCTTTGACACGCTATGGTGCAAGATGCAGGTTCGGGCAGTTTACCTCGGTGAAGACAGTACTATTTATTTGGATGTTTCCAATATTGGATACGCCATTCGGTTGTTGTCGGAAGAGAACCCGCCTCGTTGTCTAGACGTTTAAATTAGTGTTAGAACGCAAAATGGTCATCAATTGGCGTTGTTATATTCTTCTCCCAATCTGTACGGGTGATGGCATAACCGACTGAATCAAATAACTTCCCGTTTTGAGGCCAGGCACTACGGTGGTAGGCTTCTTTGACGTACCCGCTGTAGTGGAAGGTCTTGCGCATCGCCAGGTTATCGTTTCGGGTGTGACCTTCTATTCGGATAAGGTGCGGGTAGTTGGTGAATGCATACTTAGTAAGCCATTTTACTGCATGGGCGCCACGGTTTTGACCCCTCGCTTGTTGTTTGAGTCTGATGTCGAACAGGCAGGTCGGGTCTTCCAGGTCGAAAAGCCGGAACATACCAATGACAGTATTGTTTTTGTCTTGAATGAGGAAAGTTTTGGTGCCTTCATTTGTATAGTTCCCTTGTTGGATGGAGGCTTTGATGGCTTCCTTTGTTGGATTTTCTGTACCATGGTAGGGCCATGTTTCTGTTGTTAGCAGTTGGACAAGTTGGTGTTCGGTTTCTTTTGTGAGTTCTGCGTATGTTTGCATGGTTGGTTAGTTTCCTTTGTTTTGTTTGGATGTGGATTCGGATTTTGTTTGTTCCCACTCCTCGCGCAGCATGCCCATGCGGATGGAATCGTACAGCTTGCCTTGGTAGGTTCGGACGTTACGTATGCAAGCTTCTTGTGTAAAATTCAATTTGTTGCCGACTTTTACCATTCGGTAGTTGCCGGACCAGGTTGTGTATCCGACTCTCGGGATTTGCGGTTTTGTTTGGAAAAGGTAGTCCGTCCATAGCTTAATAGCTTCAGTTCCATATCCGCCATTCCAATACTCGGGCAAGTAAATGATGATACCCATTTCAAGCCAGTTGGACGGTTCGTGCTCCCAGTAGTAGGTGACGCACCCAATGGTTTGGGGCTCTTCTGTATTGGTTTGAATCAGGTAAATGGAATCGCGGCCTTTGTTTAGTTGTTGGGTCATTTTGGTGATGTAGGCTTCCTCTTCGATCATTTCGAGTGGGAAGTATGGTGCGTCCCACTTTTTGTATTCTGGGTTCGGGTCACCGTATATTAAGTGATAGAGTAGCGGCAAATCTGAGATGGTGAGCTTTTTCAGTTGGATTTTGGTTCCTTGGATAGTGGTTGTGGTAGAAGTTGTCATAAGTAAGGGCTCCTTTGGGTTAGGTAATTAAGTAATCTACGTTTTTAAAAGGGTTTTAGTTTCATTTTTTTATGTAATTGAGGTTTTGTTTTGGTAATTTATAGTTTCTTGATATATTGAACTGTTTTTTTGATTATTTGAGAAGGTTTTTTGACTAATTCGACCACTTTTTTGACTATTTCCCCCTCGTTTTTCGACTAATTCCCATCCAGAGGTTCATTGCTGCTCCATTTCAGAGAAATACCACCTCCTAGCAAGAGAATGACGCTCTTATACTAGCATAGCAAAAATTAAACAATCGTTTGTTCAAGAAAAAACTAACCCCTTCAGCCCCAACGGATCCAGCGAAAAATTCAAAATTAACTTTTGAGATTACTATATTACAAAAAAACAGACCCCCATCCCTAAAGATAGAAGTCTGTCCACAAGTTCAATTTATTCACCTAAATCCACATTATGATACACACGTTGCACGTCGTCGCAGTCTTCCACTGCATCAATCAATTTTTCGAACTGCTCTTGTGCATCTCCTGGAAGTTCCACTTCGTTTTGTGCTAGCATTGTTAGTTCAGCCACGGAGAACTCTTCTACTCCCGCTCCTTTTAACGCTGTTTGCACGGCATGGAATTGGTCTGGTTCTGCATACACAATCACCGTTTCTTCTTCTTCCAAGATGTCACGTACGTCAAGGTCTGCTTCCATCAGCACTTCCAGCACTTCATCGGACGTTTTTCCTTCGAAGGCGAAGACTGCTGTTGCGTCGAACATGTATGCAACCGATCCACTGACACCCATGTTTCCGCCATTTTTTCCGAATGCTGCACGTACTTCAGATGCTGTACGGTTTACGTTGTTTGTCAGCGTGTCCACGATTACCATCGATCCGTTTGGTCCGAAGCCTTCATATCGAAGCTCGTTATAGCTTTCTTCCCCGCCACCTTTTGCTTTGTCGATTGCACGGTCAATGATGTTACGTGGTACGTTGTATGTTTTCGCACGCTCAAGCACAAATTTTAACGCCATGTTGGATTCTGGATCTGGCTCGCCTTGCTTTGCTGCTACATAAATTTCAAGGGCAAATTTAGAATAGACTCTACTCGTATTCTGATCCTTTGCCGCCTTCTTTTCCTTAATGTTGTTCCATTTACGACCCATATATATTCACTCTCTTTCAGAAATTAAAAGATATAACTTGTTCTATTATACATCAACTTCCCAAAGGGTTTCGAGTGATTTCCTTATACATCTCCAGAAATCTGGTTGCTACCTTCGATAAATAGTATTTTTTCATCCAAGCAACTCCATATTGGGAGGACAAATCCTCATCTTCCACCAAATAAGAATGGACTTTTGCATCAGAAAAGATGTGCATCGCACTTTCTGGTACCAAGGTTGCTCCAAAACCTTGTTGGACGAGACGAGCAAGCAGGGTTAAATCCGAACTCGCACACACAATATTTGGTTCATAGCCTCTTTGTGCAAAAGACTGAAGCGTGTAATCATACAGCCCCTGCCCCTTGGTGCTTGGCAGAACCAGCGATTGACCAGCAATCTCTGCTAATGTCAATGAACCACTCCGAGCTTCTCGGCTGACAAAATAGAAAGGCTCCTTCTTGATCATAAAATGGGCAAATTCATCTGATTGAACGGGGAAACGAATGACTGCCAAGTCTATAGCACGTTCCCGTAGGAGCTCCAATAAATGTCCCGATTCATTTTGATGGATTTCATAAGTTACCATAGGATACTTTTCACTAAATGCAAATAGCAATTTGGATAGCGACATTTCAGAAAGCGTGTTTACCCCTATTTTCAAAGAGCCTTTTAACCCCACTCCCAGTTCCTTCACTTCCTCCATGCCCTCTTCCATCATTTTGGTAATTTGTACAGCATGGTGATAGAGCTTTTCTCCCGCTTCCGTCAGCCGGAGCTTCTTTCCTTCCCGAAGCACAAGTCCTACTCCCACTTCCTCTTCCATCAACTTTAATTGTTGACTTAATGGAGGCTGGGACATATGTAATTTCCGAGCTGCTTGTGAAATATTTCTCTCTTCTGCAATGACGGTAAAATAGCGCAATTGCCGAATATCCATCTAGAATCACTCCTATATGTTTTTCATATGATTTCACAACAAAACAGATATCATACATATGGTTTTACATATGATACCATATATTTGGAGAGAGGCAGGAGAATAGAATGAGGGCAATTCTGATTCTTATAATACTTAACTTAATAGTGATCCTTGTTTTACTTATAGATGCAACATCAACATCAGAAGGGACTAGAGTCCATGTGAAGAAACATTTTTATGCTCACGCTGAACAACAAATGCAACTAAGAAAGGAACTTCTATGAATAAATTAATCTCATCTTTTACCATGTTTTCTTCCCTACAATGGCTCTTTTTCATTTTCGCCAATACGGTGGTGGTCCCGCTCTCGGTCGGGGCCGCTTTTGATGTGTCACCGGAAGTTAGCCGAATGATGCTTAGCGCCTCCCTGCTATTCACTGGGCTGGCATGCATCTTCCAAGGCTGGCTGGGACACCGCTACCCACTGCTCGAAGGACATTCTGGTTTGTTGTGGGGTGTGATGTTGAATCTGGGACTCACCGCTTCCTCGTTAGGCATGAGTTTCACGGAAATTGGTGGGGGTGTAGCGACAGGACTTTTGCTTGCAGGTGGCTTTACGATGCTGCTTGCAGTCTTTGGATGGACATCTGTCTTGCCTAGGATTTTCACACCGATGGTCATGACGGTGTACCTGTTCCTATTAACCTTCCAATTAATGATGGTATTTTTTCAAGGGATGCTTGGTGTGACAGAGGATGGTGTGATGAATGTGCCTGTCAGCATCCTTTCTGTTGTTCTTATTATTTTCGTAAGTATGTTGAAAATTAAGGCCCCAAGAGTAATCGGGAATTTTTCGATTCTCATTGGAATTGTTGTTGGATGGATTTTGTATGTCCTGTTGTTCCCAGGTGGTGGTCAGGAGGCGCCAGCTGCGGCCTTTGCGTTTGATCTGTTTCCGCTTGGTGCCCCGAACCTTGAATACGGTATTATTGCGGTCGCATTCTTCGCCGGAGTAATGAATATGAGTAACACGATTGCCTCCGTCCAGGCTGCAGCAGAACTGTATGGAGAGACCCCAAAGCCTGGACAATTTAGGAATTCTTTCTTCTTTACCGGTTTATTTTCAGTGATTGCGTCCCTGTTTGGGCTTGTCCCATACACGCCGTTCACGTCGACGATTGGATTTTTACAGAGTACAAGAATATTAGACCGAAAGCCGTTTTTCATAGGCGGGCTCTTGCTAGCAGCCATTGGATTGGTACCACCGTTAACGTCATTCTTAGTGACGATGCCAATGACGGTGGGGAATGCAGTGCTGTTTGTCGCATACCTCCAGCTGTTCGGGACCGCTTATAACAGTTTGCGAGGCGCTGCTTTCAATTCAGATACAATATTTCGTTTGGCAGCACCTGTGTTATTAGGAGTGTGCTTGATGAATACTTCTCCAGCTGTGTTCGGTCCGTTGCCAGTGCTCTTGCAACCGTTCCTGGCGAATGGGTTAATTATGGGCGTGCTGCTTTCAATAGTCTTGGAGAAGGTAACGAATTGGGGAAAGTTTGAGGAGAAGGCGGTTGGGCATAGCTGATCCGGGTAGGATTAGCTGCTGTATAAAACTATCTTCATAATGTTTCCCTTTCTCTATTCAGTGGTAGGATAATAATTACGAAGAAAACGGAGGAACCTACCATGCGCCACATAGAATTCAAATACGAAATTACAAGACACGCTTTATCCACACTTTTTGACAATTTTAAACCTTGGCGATACGGGAGAACCCTCTTTTATTTAGGGGCTATAATATTCAGCATTTATTCCTTTTTGGATTTGCTGTTGATGTACGGTAAAATCCCTACTGGAATATTTGTCATGTCCGCCATTATGGCCTTTCTGGTTCCGTTGGCAGTTGCGTTCCTTCTCATAAAAGTCATCACTTTTTTTGCTGGAGTCATTTTGCTCAGGAAGCGCGTATGTGAAGAGGAAATGGTAGTGCGTTATCAGGAGGGGAATGATTTCTTCCTTGCGGGGGATACAAAGTTCCACTTTGCCAACCATTCGAAAATGATAGAAACCAAGGATTACTACATCTTTTACAGAGGAAAGAAGTTCCTTGACGGAATAGCGATTCCCAAGCTGTCATCGCTTGATGATGGTTATGAGGATAGAGTCGAGTTTTTGATTAAGAGATCACAATGAGCAAGAAGCCTTTCGGGTATGTGGAAAGGCTTCTTTTTTTATGTGCAATATTTCTTTTTGAATGTGGTTTTGGGTAACTAGGTTTGGTTTTTAGGGAGCGGTCACGCACCGATTGAGTGGATCGTGAAAATGCGGATATCCATTGTAAAATCCTTTTATCCATTGTAAAAGTCACTATATCCATCGTAAAAATGATTTATCCATTGTTAGTGGCCAGATATCCATTGTAAAAATGATATATCCATCTTTACGATTTCATCCCTCTCACTCTGTTACTTAAGAGTCCTCCCTAGTCACCGACTCCTCCTCAAAATAACATACCCCAAGAATATGCCCGTCCAGATCCTTAAACTCGAACGACAAAACAGTCCCGTAATCTATAACATCCTCTACCAATACTCCGCTCTCCTTAAGTTTCTCATGTGCAGCATGAATGTCAGAAGAATAGAAGTTCAATAAACAATGGGATCCTGGTGTCACACTTTCCGCTCGCACAAGTGTCAGAGGTGTTTCCCCCATCTCAATTGCGGCATATCCGTTTTCTTCGTCATGCCATCTAACAGTAAAGCCGAGTACCTCTGTGTACCAGTTGACGGACTTAGCCATGTCCGTAACTTCTAAAAATACGGTATCAATCCTTTTGAAAAGTGCACTCAAGCAAACCGCTCCTTTCCATAAATTCTTCGTGAGTCATACCGAACAACAATACATCATGGTATGTTCCGTTCGTGTACACCATATTCCGCAGTCGTCCCTCCTCTACAAAACCGAGACGTTCATGCAGCTGAATGGAACCCTCGTTAAAAGCATATACATGGGCATTGACCTTCTGATACCTTAGTTCGCCAAAAAAGTAACGGAGAACAATCCTAATGGCATCACTCGCATACCCCTTCTTCCAGTGTTCACGGAAAATACTGACGCCGTAGTTGAACGTGCCATTTTGAGGGTCGGTATTATTTGTGCTGATACTACCTACAAGCTCTCCGTTTGAATTCTGAATGGCAAGCCTAAAGTTATGGCCATCCCAACCTTTTTCCGATTCTCGCTCTGTCCATTTCTTGGTGCCATCTTCCGTCCTTGGCCCATAGATGGCATCATTTAATCTGGCAATCTCGGAATCCATTCCGTCCTGATGGAATTTCTCCCAATCAGAAGGCTGAATCGGTCGCAAACGTACCGCTGCACCTTCCCAAATATGAAAAGCCATATTTTTCTCCCCCATTAGCTCCTTATTCTCCATACTCCTTCCAAGCTTTCCGCTTCAGCTTTCATTCCCAGCTTTTCGTTTTTTCCACTCTTCCGCAAGCATCCCATACACCGCGTGGTCGACATAATGATCATACAGCCATTCCGCTTGACGGATCTTTCCTTCCAACGTAAAACCAAGTCTTTCTGGAATAGACCTGCTTTTCACATTTTCCACCGCCGCCCGAATATCCACACGGTTCATTCCAAGTTCCGTAATGGCATAGTCCGTCAACGCTCCAGCAACCCTTGTCATAATGCCGTTTCCTTGATAATCCTTGTCTAACCAGTATCCGATATATGCCACTTTGTTCGTCCAGTCAAGGGTGTTGTAGCTTGCCGCACCAACAATCTCCCCTTTGTAAAGAATCATCGTGGTCATCGATTTATTTTCCGCATAGCCTTGTCTCGTTCCTTTTATAAAATTCTTGGAGTCCTCCACCTTCTTGGTGAAATCAAGCCATGGCAACCACTCGCGCAGGTACTCCCTTGAATTGTCAGTTAGCTCAAATAGTCGTTCTGCATCTTTTTCCTCTGCTAGTTTCAGAGATAGTTCCTCGTCAATTTTATGTATGAACATGGTTGTGTTCCTCCTAAAAGATTTGTATGTTTTCTTATTCATCGGCTCAAATGCTCATGAATCAACTTCCATTCTTCCTTTTCTTTAACAAAAACATTGGTCGCTCGTCCGCTGCCCGAAATGATCTCCCCATTCATGTACCCTTCATAATGAAAGGTATAGAGGCAAGTAGCAGTGCGCTCATCCACCGCAATCCACTGCACATCCTTTGCCGAGTAAACTTCCTCTTTGATGGTGTCCCAAGCGTTTTCAAAAAAGGCACGGATTTCTTCCATGGTTGTGCAGGTTTTATTGGTGAACCAATAGACTACATTATGGTGAAGCAATTTTTCCACCTTATCGAAGTTGTGGGTATTGGTTGCTTTAATGTAATGGTCTAGAGCTGTTTGATAGGTCATGTGTACTCTCCTTTATGGTCGCATATTCTCAGGGTTCAACACCCCGACAAGGGAAACTGGTGCTTTACGTTGAATAGCTTCCCTCACTCCCTCAGCAATCTCATGGTTTTTCAACCATCTTCCTCGGTTCATTTCTACCTTGAAGCCGAGGTGAACTTGATGGTAGCTGCAATTCCTTGGAATTGGGAGGTTCCTTTTCACATCCGACAATTTTGCCCGACTTCCAAGAACGTGATACAGCTCCCAAGGTCCACTTTTTTCTGACACCCGTTCAATTATCCTTTCTAACCCTTGCTCTCCACCAGCATGAACCCACGCAACCACCAATGAGAACGTCCCATTTTCCAGGATTGCTTGTCTGAGGAGCATGTCTAATTCTTCAACATTTTTATAATCCACCAGTAGAGGTATAATGGTATTCTTGTCTGTTTTCTTTACAAGATGGTCCATTTTTTCACGATTCCGTCCAATTACAGACACATGATAATTCTGATTCACTAACCAGGTGCATACCTCTGAAAGCATCCCTGTTCCACCAACTACCAGGGCATGCTTCATACTTTTATTTCCTCTTTCAGTTTCAGTTCATACACATACTGCTCTCCCATCCGCCCCAGCACTTTTCTTCCACTGTCTCTGAATCCCGATCTCAAGTAGACCCGTTGTGCTGCTTCATTTCTCAGATTCACCGCCAAAACCACCTCATCCACATGAGGGAAATTCCGTTCCACATATCCAGGCAGCAACTCTAGTGATTTACCTGCAATACCCTTTCCTTGAAAAGGAACAGCAACCGAATAAGCCCGTAATAGAATGGAATTCGGATTGTCGGTATAGTTTGTAAGTTCCTCCCCCTGATAAAGAACGAAAAAACCTGCAGTCTGCCCTTTTTCTGAAATAACTACAGGATGCCTTCCCTTATCTGTTTCACAAACTAATAGCGCGTCTTTTGGATGTGACGTGAATGTTAACTGGCATTCAGTAAGCTCATAGTTTATTAGTTCTTCCAAATGTTCTGGTCGATAACCTTCTAGGGAAACCGCTCTTTTTTCCTTACAAGAATGAATTAGCTCTTTAGCAAAATGGATGGTGGCATTCACTCTTTCTTCATTTGTAGCAAAGATTCTTTCTGGATTGCCTTTTCTACTATTAATTGCCTCTTTTATGAGGCCATGCCATTTTGGATCAAGTTTACACAGTCCGTATTCCCCAGCAGCTAACTTAGAAATGATACTATGCTCGCTCAATGTGTAATATTGCCGCAGCAGCCCCAGCACGGTCCATTCCATTTCGGTTTCGATTACCTCAACTGGGTAAGACATTAACTGTTCTTTTATCTTTTCCATGTCCATTACTCTTGTCACCCAGTAGTCGTTCATGTTTTTTCGTACATAGACTGTGAGTTCTTCTGTTGTTACGTGAATGGGGAGGTCTTTGGCATTTGGCCCGAAGATTGTTCTCCCATTGTTCTTGAGAAGCCACCAGGTAAAGGGGTTATTGTGAGTCGCTTTTTCAAATGTTCCTTCGTTATAGCAATAGCTTTCTTCATCATGGATGGACAATTGCACGTAAATGCCATCTACTTGCGGCTTTTTGCATGCTTCTGCAAGATTGCAATGAATCTCTTTTAAAATAGCTGCATCGTCATTTGTCAGCTTCCGGCTGGTCAATGCAACAAAATCAATGTCACTTTGTCCTTCTAGATACGCATCTATCGCAATAGATCCATGAAGGTACAATCCATCTAACAATCCTGGTAACTCTTTATTGCACTGATCTATAAAAAGGTCTAAAACTTTTTGTACGCTTTCCGGAATTCTGTACATCTCTATCACCTTTTCTTTCAAAATACGCATCCTACACTTTTCGACTCTTTGGATGTTTTATCCTTTTTATATTAAAAACAAAGTGAAAAGTACATCATCCCACTTTAAAATCAAAACCCTTCCCTCTCAAACTCCTCCCGCAACACCCCATAATAAGCAAGGTCCACAAACCTCCCGTCCCGCATAGCATGTTGGCGCCAGGTTCCTTCGTGCTTCATGCCTACTTTTTCCATGATGCGCCAGGAACCTGGATTATCAGTAAAAGCACCTGCGAATACCTTGTTCAGGCCCAGTACATCAAATCCGTACTTCACCATAGCACGTGCCGCCTCGGTCCCGTAGCCTTTCCCCCAGTAAGGACGGCCTATCCAGTATCCAAGTTCGCCCCGATGGTAAGCGAGCGTCTGCTTGATATTAATGATGCCTATTAGACTGTCACTCTCTTTTTCCACGATTGCGAAGACGACTAGCCCCTTTTCCTCTGCTGCCCACATGCTTTGAATGAAATCCTCCGCAGATCCAACTGGATAAGGATGCGGTACGTTTAGTGTTGTTTTTGCAAGTTCATAGTCACTTGCCAGTTCCTCGACACGGTTGGCATCTTGGAGTTTTAATAGGCGTAAGGTTAATCTCTTTGTCTGTACAGTCTTCATAATGAAAGAACTCCTTTATATAATAGTTCCTTGCTCTCTGAAAAGGTTGAATAGTAAAAAAATATCATATTTTCTAAGCTGGCGTAAGAGCAAAAAAGGGTATTCACACAAGTTGTGCGAATACCCTTTTCATTTTTTATTTTTTCAAATAATGCACACTAAATTTCTCTTCATTATCCGTCCATACCTTGCTTGGCTTGAACCCGCACTCCATTGCCAGCTTCTGGAACTGGTCAATGGAATATTTGTAGGAGTTTTCCGTATGAATGGTTTCCCCTTCCCGGAAGGAGAATTCATGGTCTCCGATGTTCACTCTCTGATCGCACTGACTTTCAAGATGCATTTCAATGCGTCCTTTTTCCTCGTTATAGTAAGCAAGATGTTCAAACTGCTCCTCCTTAAAATCTGCCCCTAGCTCCCTATTCATTCTGGTCAGAAGGTTAAGGTTGAATGCAGCCGTAATTCCTTTCGTATCATCATAAGCTTTTTCCAATGTTTCGATATCCTTTTTCATATCAACACCAATGAGGAAGCCATCTCCTTTATCCAAAAGCTTCGCGGACTTCAGTAGGAAATTCCGGACCTCCACCGGCTCAAAGTTTCCGATGGTTGACCCCGGGAAAAAGATTACCTTCTTGCCTTTCGCTTCCAACGGTAAGGTCAGTGGACCCGTATAGTCCCCACAAACCGCCTTTATGGTGATATGAGGGAATTGCATCGCGAGTTCCAAACTAGATTGAAAGAGAAAGTCACGCGATATATCAATTGGCACGTATTCCTTGAGGCTTTTAAAATTATGAAGCAATGCCTTAATTTTATTGCTGCTTCCACTGCCATATTCTATAAGCGTATGAACATCGCCAACAGCCAACGTGATTTCATCTATACTATTGGTGAAAATCTTCATTTCCGTCCGAGTGGGGTAATACTCCTCTAGCTCCGTTATCATCTCAAATAACTCGGAACCCCGATGATCATACAAATATTTAGAGGAAATAGTTTTGACTGGAGCAGAAAGCCCCTTGATAATTTCCTCGCCCATGTTTTCTTTTTCTATATAAAAATCATAGCTTTGAATATTATTTTCTAATAATCTCATAGTGCATCCTCCGCCAATCGGAATCCGCTAAACTGCCAGCGTTTGTCCGCTGGAAAGAAGTTGCGGTAGGTGTTTCGGATATGGTCTTGTGGGGTGGCACAGGATCCACCGCGCAGCACCATCTGGTTGCACATGAATTTAGCATTATATTCTCCAAGTGCCCCTTCAAGCGGCTTGCTTCCCGGATATGGGGAGTAGGCGCTTGCTGTCCATTCCCACACATCGCCAAACATTCTGGAACCTGCTGATTGATTGGATGATCCAGGATGGTAGTTGCCCGTTTCCATCGTGTTTCCTTTTATCTCCAGATCCCTTGCTGCATGCTCCCATTCTGCTTCTGTAGGGAGACGCTTGCCTTTCCATCTGCTGAAGGCATCCGCCTCATAGAAGCTGACATGGACAACTGGTTCATGTAGATTGAGTTTCTTTTTGCCTGCAAGCGTAAAGATCAACCACTCGCCATCTTCCTTACTCCAGTAAAGAGGAGCCTGCCAGTCATTCTTTTTTACTGTATTCCAGCCGTCCGACAGCCAGTAATAAGGCTTCTGATAACCGCCTGCTTCAATGAATTCCAAATACTCTCCATTTGTGACAGGCTGATCAGAGAGTTTAAACGGCTCCAACCAAACTTTATGATTCGGGCTTTCATTGTCAAAAGCAAAGCCATCGCCGTTATGGCCGATTTCAACGAGGCCGCCATCATAAGTGTGGAAGGCCGCTTCTCTTTTTTCAGATGATGTACTAGATTGGAATTCTTTATAGACTGGGTGCAACGGGTTAACAAAAAAGTTGTATTTTACATCCATTAAGATCAGCTCTTGATGCTGTTGTTCATGCTGCATGCCAATTTCTATGAGACTGTGAATTTTGTCCGTCTGTTCAGACTTAGTCTCCTCCTGTTGCTCGAGCAGATCCACGATATAATTATCAACATAACTCCGGAATTGGAAAATGTCTTGGATGCTTGGTCTTGAGAGTACTCCGCGTTGATGCCTTGGCTGGAACGGCCCAACCGTCTCGTAATAGGAATTAAAAAGAAAATCGTATGTCGGATGGAATTCTCGGTAGTTCTCGAAGTACTCTTTCAGGACAAAGCGCTCAAAGAACCAGGTGGTATGGGCCAGATGCCATTTTGGTGGACTGACATCCGGGTGAGATTGAATAATGAAATCTTCTGTTTCTAGTGGTTGAACAAGCTTCATGGTGAGGTCACGCACATTCATAAATCGTTGGGATAATGATTTTATCGTTTGTGTTTCCATGAATGGATACAGCTCCTTTTATTGGATTCTAGCTTTGTTCCACTACATTTCCCTCTGCAGGGATGGGATTGTTTTGAAGCATTTTCGAAAAATGCACCAGGTTATAGGCCATAATTTTGGCGTGCTCCATGGTGAAATCGTTCTTATGTCCCTCCGCTTCGATATACGATGACCCTGGACCTGCTTCGCCAACCCAGTATGTATCTACATTTGGCGGGATTGTAAAGCCAATATGCGATAGCCCGTAAAGTATGGACGCTGCCGCATGTTTCGCGCCATCTTCGTTACCTGTTATGACCACACCTCCCACTTTGTTATAGTAAATATATTGCCCTTTATCATTCGTTAGTCCACTTCCGCCATAAAGCCGCTCCATCACCATCGTTGCGACACTACTCTTCTCACCAAGCCACAACGGCGTACCGATGATGACAATGTCCGCCCGCAATACCTTGTTGAACACTTCCGGCCATTCATCGCCATATCCTTCGTCCTCACTAACGCCGAATTTTATATTGTAATCTGCTATCCTCACAATTTCGGACTCTACGTTTTCGTTGTTGAAATGAGTGATGACCTCTTTCATCAGTGCTTCCGTATTAGATTCTTCGCTGGAAGATTTGAGAGAACAGTTTAAGAAAATTGCTTTTGTCATGTAGGTCGTTCCTCCTTTTGGGTGTTTGAGTGGAAAATACTATTCTTTACCCTATTAAAGGGAATTAAAACGTAAAAAGATACATTGGGTGAGTGTGGTTTTGGTTAAGAGTTTGTGAAGGGTGGCGGATTTTGATTCTACAGCGGAGAGTTTGGGTGGTTTCTTTTTTGAGGATCGCGAAGATTACTAAGCTTCTATTTTACTCACGAAACTTATTGTCCAATTTGAAGATTTATTAGCCAACTTTCAAATTTATTAGCCACTTTTTCATTTTATTAGCCACTTTGGACTGGATAAAGGCAATTCAACAAACTTCGACATAAACTAAAGGAAGGCTACCAAAACACTAGCCTTCCACTCCCATTCAAAATATACGCTATACATTAACTCATACTAAAATATCTTTCCTTTTCTCACGTTTAACACTCCAAAAGACTACTAATGAGCTCATGAGCAGCACCACTGCCAGCCCTATTAAAAATGTGTACTTTGGCAACTCAAGGGTTGTCACATGCCTCACTAGATAAGTGGTACCTACACCAAAAAATACAAAAGCTAGCGGGACATGCACCCCGACACTTGTCATATAATTAGGAGAGATGTTTGAGATCCAAGCGCAAACTACTATTAAAGCTATTCCTAGTATATAGATAGCGGCCACCGTCAAAATAATGTATTGCAAGAATGTCAGGTCAAACCAAGATAACATAACAAAATTGATAAATGAGTTGATGTTTTGTGACAAAAACATGTGAGTGTCATTTGCTGCGTAAAAACTGAAAAATAGGATAAGTTGTGCTGTTATGACCAAGATACCTCCAGTTACCGCTGCCGCAAGTTTAGTACGAAATAGCATTCGCCCTTTTTTGGTTGCATACTGCAGGTGAATCACTTTGTTTTTTCTATCCTTTAAGTAGAGTGGCATAATGAATAGCATAATACTAAAAAAGGAGAGAATGGCAACATCTTTAATTAAGAAATCATAATTTTCAAAGACGATGTAAGAAAAAATATTTTCAGCCGATCCATTTTCACGCAGTTGCTCTATTCTTTCTAGTAATGCGGGATTTGAGCTAGTTTCCAAATAAGAGATTCCCATCTCTTTTCGGTCCTCATAAGAAGAGATAATGGACTCCCTTGCTTGGATGTCATAAATCAAATCTTCCTTCTCCACTCCCACTTTTTCTCTTAAATCCTGTGCTACTTCGTTGTCAACCTCAGAACGGTAGAGTGCTTCATAAGTCGTTAAGTCAGACTCAACCGCCTTTTCATCTTCTTCTAGATAATTATGAAGTAGTGCCTTCCTGTCTTCGAACTGTTGTTGAAAGTCTAGAAATTCCTTTTCGTCCATTCCTTCCCCATAGTTCTCCAACATTTCCTGTGTCACCATAAAAGTATCCAATGTTGGTCTTCCGTTTGGAAAGTATTTAAACTCAAAAACGATGAACAATTGATAGAAAACCAAACTTACAAGCACCAGCAAAATGGCAAACTTCCAAGTAAAGAGCTTCTTCCATTCTTCTAAAAATATTCTCATCATGTCGCTTCCCATCTATATATTCTGATGCTTAAACTGCCTTATGCATAACCATGCCAGAAAACAAAGGCATGAAAACCACAAAATTAACGTGACTACTTCAAAGTAGGGTGTCATGGTAAATGGACTACTTGCCATGAACGTTTTTTTCAAGCCCATCAACAAAATAAAAGGCGTATAATGGGTATAAAAAATTACCATCCCGTCCCTTGGCATCATGTTTGGCAACATAAGGCCGACGCCAAAAATGATGGCAAAAACAGTGAAGGCCATGTATGTATTCTTGATCCAAACGGACAGACAGAACCCAAGAAGACAAAATAGGATTTGTAGGATTAATAACAGACTGCTAGCAATTGCCAAGAATTTCACAAACGTAATTTTCCCCCAGCTGATAAATGGAACATTATTGTTTTCAGTTAAAAATCCTGAACTAATTTGAACATTCCAAAGACCGCTATAATCAAATACCCAAAAGTAGATTCCTAGGGTAACGGTCATTAGGAGAGTAAAAGTGAGGAAGGTCATTCCTAATGCGACGATTAATTTGTCCCAAATCAGCTTTCTCCCACGTTTGGCGGAATACATAATAAGGGCTGTCTGCTGTTCAAACTCATAATTCACAATAAATGCCGTGATTAGCACCGTAAGAATAGTTAGCTGAAAAGAAATTGGAAGGAACAGCTCTTGGAATAGTATTGTATGTGTGGTATAGTCTTTTCCTGAAAAAAAGAGATGGAGGTGCTCCTTATTTTCCACTAATTTCACTACACGCTCGCTCAGTACCTTGTAATCCCTCGTTACTTTATCTGCAGCCAATCCTGTCAAACCGAATATCTTAATTTGCTCTTCTCCGACTTTCTCCATGTCCATTTCATTATACTCTTGATCTATTTCCTCAGCAGACACTAGATAGGACTCCAGTTCTGCAAGCTGTTTAATGCTTTCCAGTTCCTCCATTGTAAATAAGTTGGATTCCGCGATAGAAAACCGTTCTGAAGAATAGATGTTTCTTGCCTTTTCAAACGGCTCTTCTCCATGTCGTGTTATAAGCTTGTTCCATTCCGCCAGTTCAACCTCGTAATCTTGTTTCATTGCCTTCCTGTTCTCTTCGTCCATCAATGTACCGTACTTTTCGATAATCGGTTGTATTCGTTTCATATCCTCACTCATTGAGGAATGCTGGAATATTATAAACACGTTAAAAGCCATAAATAGCAAGAGTAACGTCCAAATGATCGGAGAGCTTATTAGTTTTTTAAACTCAAAGATTTTGATCATCTCACTGTTTCATCCTGATACACATGAAGGAAGACATCCTCAAGATTTGGATGCACCTGCCGCCATTCAGGTTGTGCGAATTCCTCTGTCAAAAATCTTACATGCATCTTTCCATCTTCCTGTTTTTCTGATAGGGAATGATGTTTTTTACGAAAATTACCTACCTTATTAAATTCCATTTTCGTCTCGTACACCTTCTCGTTCAACCTGTTGCAAATATCTGAAACCGTTCCCTGAAGTAAAACTTTCTTATCTTTTATCATAATAATTTCATTTGCGATGGATTCTACATCTGAAACGATATGGGTGGAAAGAATGACGATGCGGTCACGTCCAAGATCAGAGAGCAGATTTCGGAATCTTACTCTTTCTTTTGGATCTAGCCCTGCTGTCGGTTCATCTAAAATTAGGATTTTAGGGTCGTTTAACATTGCTTGTGCAATACCAACCCGTTGAATCATTCCTCCGGAGAACTTTTTCATTTTTTTATCTGCCACTTCTTCCAACGCAACAAGCTTTAATAGCTCTTTAATCCGTGCTTTTGCTACACCTCTCTCCATCCCCTTTAAAGCCGCAATATACAGAAGGTAAGCGGTTGGGGTGTAGTTTTTATAATAGCCGAATTCCTGTGGCAGATAGCCAAGCAGGCCACGATAGTTCTCGTCCATCTTGATAATATCCTTACCTTCGTAAAGAATGGCTCCACTGCTAGGGAATAATAATGTCGTCAACATCTTAATAAGCGTTGTCTTACCAGCTCCATTTGGTGCAAGCAAACCGTATACGCCATTTTTAAATTCAAGGTTCACTTTCTTTAATGCCTCAAACTTTCCAAATTTTTTTGATACATTTTCAACAATCAGCATACTAAAGAACTCCTTCTACATTGCGAAATGTTATTAATCTTTTTAAACTTCTTATATAAAAATAAACGCTCAAGGTTATCAGAATGGCATAGACATACACCGGTACACTACTTAAAAATAAGGAATATGCGATGTTATCAAACATAACTAGGGTGCCATTTCCGACAATCCATGCCGAGAACCAAACATAACTGACGAGCTTGCCTTTTCTCTTTTGCATCGAATATAAATGGATACTGCCAAATATGCTTAAGGAACAAAGTGAAAGCATTAGAGCTTCCATAATATGTATCGATGTAAACATGGCTGCGATAACTGTCATGAGCACAATGTTTAATCCTAATCCTATGACACTGAAGATCAACATTCGAAACGCGGCCAACTGAAATACGTGATACTTGAAAGTCATTTCCAGTTCAAATGCAGGTTTCATGCGGGCATGTACCAACAAGGTACTAGCAATAACAAAATAGAACATAGGGGATAAGGTAAAAATTAACGAGTAGAGTTGTGTGTTCATGGCATTTCCATTGAACCCATATAAAACAAAAACAAGGAGACTCATCATAATTACAGTAAGAAATGATACCTCTGTAGCATCTCGGAATACATAACGCAAACCTATATGACGGTACATCTCATGTAAAAATGCAGGGAAGGATTGCTTCTTTTGTAGTCCTTTTTTTATGATGGACTCTATCTGTCCCTTCACTTCCACTTCAGTTGGATAATCAATTTCGAACCTTTCTCTCTCCATACTGCATCCCCTCCATTCTCGTTTTTATTTTTCTAATTGCTGCATAATATTTCGTTTTCACCGTGGCTTCAGATGAACCTAGGGTTGCTGCTATTTCTGCAAAAGTCTGCTCTGCAAAAAGCTTCAACCTCAGGATATCCTGTGATCTAACTTCCATCTCATTAATCAAGGATGCTACCTTCTCCACATCTTCCTTAAACTCCAGTTCAACGGTGAAATCCACTTTTTCAACAACTTCCATTTCAGCCATTGATTCCGAACTCCGATCATACCGATATTGGCGAGAACGAAAATAATCAATGACTTTGTAGGTTGCTATTTTATATAGCCATGTTTTAAAAGAGGCCTTTTTTCCTTCATATCCCCCAATGGACTGAAGCATGTGAATGAAAATCTCCTGGGTTAGATCCATGGACAGTTCTTTTTGTTGGGTTTGCTTATACACATATGCATATATAGAAGGATAAAATAGCGAGATGAGCTCATTGGCTGCCTGTTCATCGCCCCTCTTCTGAACCTGCTTTATCCATTTTCTTAGCTGTTTTTCGTTCATTTTCAATTCTTCCACTTCCAGACTGGAATTGTACGTACACTTATATATTCGGAATTGATAGAGAAATAGTTTTGGTTTACAAAAATTTTTTCCGGAAAACCAAAAAAGACATACCCCTATTAACAGGTATGCCTCTCTTCTTATTCAAATATGGTCCTCAATCAAGTACATCAACTTGTGGGGACCTCTTTCCTTATTGGAAGGTATCACGACAATCGTTTCTGATTCCGGGTAGTAACCAGAAGCAAAGCTTACACCCGGGTCATAGCCCATCACATGGTATTTTACTATTGTGTCTTCGGCTTTCTCTATCCAAATCCCATACCCATAGTAATCATTACCCGCTTGAATGCATGGTGTCGTCATTATATCGACCATTTCTTTACTTACTAGTTTCCCATTCATTAATGCTCTCCAAAGATTCGCCATGTCGCTTGCTGTAACATACGCTCCACCGTCTGCTCCACCTTTTATCGGGATGGAGTAGCTGTTGGTTTTCCAGGAACCATCTTCCTTGTCGATATACCCAAGCGCCGTGTTGGCAGGCAGACAATCTAGAGAAAAGTAACCGGAATCCTCCATTCGCGCCGGCTTGAAGATGTGCTCCTCTACATATTTAGTAAAAGGCACTCCCGCTACCTTTTCCATAATTAAACCCAATACTATATAACCGGCATTATTGTAGTGGAATTTTTCGCCCGGGTTTAATTTCATCTGTTGATTTTGGAACAACGGAAGGAAGTCTTCTAGTTGTCTCATATGATACATTGGATTCTTCACCCAAAGCTCTTCAAAATCATCCATTTCATCCTCGTCAAAATAGTCGGGAATACCGGATGAGTGAGTCAGCAGGTGGTGGACCGTCACCTCCTCATGGAAATGGGGGAAATATTCATTCAATAAGCTGCTTAATGTTGTTTGAAACGAAAGGGCACCGCTCTCTACCAACTGACATATTCCTATTGCGGTGAAGAGTTTGCAGCCTGAGGCAATTCCGAATCTCGTCTTGGTAGTGTTGAGAATGGATTCTGCCCGATTGGAAAAGCCATGGGCACTGGCATGGATGATTTCTGTCCGGTTTTCTACATGGATAACACCTGAAAAGGCTGTTTCATCTACCTTTTCAGCTAATTTTGTTTCTAATTCTACGGTTTTCAGTTTCATTTTGAATTATCCCCTTTACACCTTTATGACGTGTGAGAAGAGTTGTCCGCTTACTGTCCAAACAGGGTCATTTACTGTCGGAACTAGGGCAAATACAATCCAAGTTTGGGTATTTACTGTCCGCTTTCAACCAAATACTGTCCAAAAACCATGAAATACATGCCAAACGACGTAATTCAACAACTCTTAAAATATACCGTTTATTTGCTTAACGCCTTCAAAACAAACCGGTCCTGTCTGATATCCAAATACCCTTCCCGCTTTATTTTCAGATGAAGTTCATACAAGCGATCCAAATAATCCTCCACTTTAAAATCCACCACCTGCCAAGGAATAGCCTTTAAATAGTAGATAAGCGCACCAATATCATAAAACCGCTGCACCGGGAATTCCTTTTTACTGAGAAGAACTTGAAAACCGTAATCTTCCAATTGCTTATGTGCAAATTCAAGATTCCAATGCGCATACTCTTCATTAACCGGCGCACCAAGGAGTCGGTTGATGTCCTGGCAGTCACTCCAGCCGACCTGTTGAGTCAAAAAAGTTCCCCCTGCTCTCAGCACTCTTCTAACCTCGCTCGGATCGTACTCTTCGTGTTTGTTAATAATCAGGTCAAAGTGCTTGTCTGGAAAATGCAGCTGATTGTCGGGCTCTACTTCAACCACCTTTACACCAAGCGGCTCCAGTCTTTCTTTTGCAATAGGAACGTTTGGTTTGTAGCCTTCCGTCGCACAGACAGTATGTGGAAATGGTTGCAGCTTGGAAAGCAGCTCTCCCCCTCCTGTTCCCATGTCTAGCATGGAAGTGACGTCAGCCATCAATGTTTTTGCCATGCTGCCGTATGACCAAGACAGCATGCCAGATGCAAGGCGCCCAGTTTCGGTTATGTGGGAAAAATCCCATCCGGAAAAATCAATTTCCGCCTCTTTTAAATAGTGTTGAAAAAGTTGATCTGTTTTCATTTAGTTACCCTCCATTTTTTACATTTAGTAGTTGTTTGCCGACAAGTAAGGCTTGGAGGTCCGCGAATGCGGTTTTATATGTTGTGTTCCAGTAAGTTCATTGGTTGCTCTCCTAATTCTCTTTTTTCTAATTATACCAAATATTCCTATATTAAATAGAAAAACCTGCTAACGATGTTCGTCAGCAGGTCTCCAATTCTCTTATTGCAGCTTTCATCCTTAATAGCGCTTCCGTCAACACCTCGCGTGGACAGGCAATATTAATGCGTTCAAATCCTTGTCCGCCAGCGCCAAATTTCATTCCTTCATCTAGACGAACTCCCGCTTTTTCTAAAAAGAAGGAATGCAATTCATGTGCAGCGATTCCCAGATCCCTACAATCCAACCAAATCAAATGAGTGGCCTCCGGTTTTACTACTTTTATGGCAGGGATATGCTCTTTCAAGTAGGTGCAGACATACTCCAAATTAGCATTCAAATATTCCTTCACTTCTTGAAGCCACGGCAACCCTTTATAGTAGGCGGCGATGGTTCCTTCAACGGCGAATGCGTTGGGGCGCATTAATCCAAATCCAGTCAACAATGTCTCGTATTTCTCTTTGATATCCTTGTTTGGAATAATGAAAATAGAGCTTTGCATTCCCGCAATGTTAAATGTTTTGCTTGGTGCCGCACAGGTGATGGAAAAATCCAGATGGTCCGGATGTACCTTGGCAAACGGAATATGCTTGTATCCTGGATAGGTGAGGTCGCCATGCATTTCGTCTGAGATAACGATCACTCCATGCTTTTCACAAATCTCCCCAATCTTTCGTAACTCTTCACGTGTCCAAACTCTTCCGACCGGATTGTGAGGACTACAAAGAATAAATACCTTCGTATTGGGCTGCGCCGCTTTTTCTTCAAAATCCTCAAAATCCATTTTATAGCCGTCCTTGGAATAGAGGAGGGAATTATGCAAGATGGTACAGCCTTGTGTTTGAATGGTAGAAAAGAAAGGGTAATAGACAGGATCCTGCACGATTACCGCATCACCAGGTTTCGTTAACGCCTTCAGCAAAAGGTTCATCCCGGGAATGATTCCCGGACTGAACGAGATCCACTCCTGCTTTAACTCCCAGTCGTACTGCGTTTTCCACCAATATTCTACAGCGTCATAGTATCTTGCACAAAACGTGCTATAGCCATAAATGCCGTGCGTCGCTTTTTGGCTGATGGCATGGACAATCTCTTCTGAAACCTGAAAATCCATATCTGCAATACAAAGTGGAATGATGTCTTGATCTTCGATAAACCATTTGACAGAATGCGTCTTTCTACGGTCGATGAATTTTTCCAGTTGCATGGCTTTCTCTCCTTAAAAATCGATCTAGTATGCCTTAGCCCAATATACCATATGTTTGGCTTCCTTTCCGCAACACACACAAGTTTCAGCTACTTGTTCCTGTTCAAAAGGCATACAGCGGGAGGTCGCGCTTGTTTCCTCTTTTATCTTGTCCTCACACGCTTGATCACCGCACCACATTGCTTTAATGAAGCCGCCTTTGTGTTCGATTTGCTCTTTAAAGTCATCGAAAGTCGTGGCCACACTAGTTTTCTCTTCGCGGTGGGAACGGGCTTTTTCTAACAGATTTTTTTGGATGTCTTCCAGGACTTCTTGGATTTTCGCTTCCAGACCTTCCATTGGCGTTATCAATTTTTCCCCAGTATCACGGCGGACAAGGACAACTTGTTGCTGTTCAATATCCCTTGGACCAGCTTCCAGTCTTAATGGAATCCCCTTCATTTCATACTCATTGAACTTCCAGCCAGGCTTCTTGTCGCTTGCGTCCATTCCAACGCGAATGGTTTTAGCCAGTTTTTCTTTTAAGTCATAGGCAAAATCCAGCACGCCTTCTTTATGCTGAGCGATTGGAACAATCATCACCTGCGTTGGCGCAATTCTTGGAGGAACGACAAGACCGCGGTCATCGCCGTGGACCATAATCATGGCTCCGATGATGCGAGTGGTGAAGCCCCAAGAAGTTTGCTGCACATATTCTTGCTTACCTTCACGGTTTAAGAATTGTATGCCGAATGCTTTGGCAAAACCGTCCCCCAGATGATGGGAAGTGGCGGATTGCAATGCTTTTCCGTCATGCATCAGGCTTTCGATCGTATAGGTGTATTTGGCTCCGGCGAATTTTTCTTTTTCCGTCTTTTGTCCTTTGATAACAGGGATGGCCAGAATGTTCTCACAGATTTCTGCGTAGACGTTAAGCATTTTCACCGTTTCTTCATGTGCCTGTTCGTCTGTCTCATGGCAAGTGTGGCCTTCTTGCCAGAGGAATTCAAGTGTTCTTAGAAACGGCCTGGTTGTCTTTTCCCAACGGACGACGTTTGCCCACTGGTTGTAGAGCTTTGGCAGGTCGCGATAGGAATGGATAATGTTTTTGTAGTGTTCTCCGAAAAGTACTTCAGAAGTTGGACGGACCACTAAGCGTTCTTGTAGCTTTTCGTCGCCTCCGTGGGTAACCCAGGCTACTTCAGGCGCGAATCCTTCGATGTGATCTTTTTCTTTTTGAAGAAGACTTTCTGGTATGAAAAGTGGCATGTAAACATTCTCATGACCGGTTTCTTTAATCCGTTTGTCGAGTGCGTCTTTGATATTTTCCCAAAGTGCGTAGCCGTATGGGCGGATGATCATGCTCCCGCGGACGCTTGAGTAGTCAACAAGTTCTGCTTTGGTGACAACATCTGTGTACCACTGTGCGAAATCTTCATCCATATTGGTGATTTTTTCTACGAAATTTTTATTAGACATGTTGGTTTGCTCCTTTTTTTGAAAAGTTCGTGCGGAAATAAAGTGAGTTGGTGCGGAAATGGCTCAAGTTCGTGCTAAAACACCCCGAGTTGATGCCAAACTCATTTTTCAGCTAAATAAAAAAAGCCCCGCTCAAAATAAGGGACCATTCCTGGCGGTACCACCCTCATTCAAAGCAAAGCTTTACTCTCTTTCATGGTAACGGTTTTAAACCGCTGCACCGTTTCTGATGCAGAACTCTGAGGCAGGTTCAAATGCTCATCTATGGCTGCCTCTCACCACTCGGCACCCTCTCTTGGATAGACGAAAATCATTCTACTAGTCCTCTTCGACGTTTGATATTGAGAAGATTATATAGGTTTGTTGGAAAATTTGTCAATCTATTATTTTATTAGTATGGGGTAATTTTTGATACTTAAACCTATGTAGGTAATTTATTTAGGGGGAGTCGACGATTGGTCTTTATTTTGAATCTATTTTTAGGTTTACCAGCATGCAGAGTGTTTTAGAACTGCCTTTAAAGACCTGGCTCTCTCATTTTCCTTCTCACAGAAGTCTTTAGACTGCCTATAAAGACTTCTCCCACTCTTTACCCAGCGAACACAGGTCTTTACGCCATACCACAATAAAATAACAACCGTACAATCCGACAAGTACGGCCGTCCCTTCACCATCTGCTATGATATCAACCTTTCCTTCAATCGCAACAACTCCTCCAGTTTCTTTTCCCTAGCCTCTTCCTCCAACCGATACCTATCCTCCAATATCTCCCACAGCAGCTCCCCCTTTTCTTCAAAAGATAACGGCAGCCGCTTCACCACCTCCCGATATTCTGCCAAAAATTCCGTATAAGAAACCCAGGAAAAGTCGAACTGTTCCTCGAGCTCTCTTTTCAACTTACGAGTCAATTTAGGACTAGATCCGTTGGAGGTCACGGCGATCTGCAGGTTTCCACGCCGGACGGTTGCCGGGAATGTGACGTTCCCTTCCCCAGACTCGTCTACCACGCAAACTAGCAGCGACTCATGCAACGAGCGAACCAATGCAGCGTTCACCTCTCTGTTGTTCGTCGCTAAGATTGCTAAAAACGCCTCTGCAAAATCATCTACCACCGCTCCACGCTCCACTAGCCGATACCCTCTCAACGCTGACAACTCCCGCACTTCCTCCGAAAATTCTGGCGCAATAAACGTGATATCTGCCTGCTCCGCGTCCAGCACCTTAGCTTTCCTGGCCGCAATCCTACCGCCGCCTGCAATTACTACTTTCTTCCCCTTCAAATCAATGATTAATGGTTGCAATCCCCACCTCCTCCTTTCCTAAAGCAGTAGCCCGTTCCACCACAATATCCTCAATTACCCTGTGATGGCTCAACTGTTGAATTAACAAAATATCCTGTCCGGATCGTTGTCTTTTTTGGACTTCCCGCTCTACTTCACTTAATAACAGACCTGCAAATAATAGATACGGCACAACCAATACTCTCCCAGCTGCCTCGCCACTAATCCGCTCTATCCCCTCGGTGAACAATGGCGTGGTAGCAGCCAGATAACAGACGCTCACTTTGGAAACGCCTAACCTGTCAGCAAGCACCGTTTTTATCTCTGCAAAAGCCTCATGAATAGCGGGATCACTACTCCCCCTGCCAACCAGCAAAACAGAATCCGTTTCTTCCACCTTCCCAACCGTCTCCCTCACCAATTCACTAATCGCTTCCACGATTCGCTCCTGCACCCCAAAAGCAGGGGCAATTTCTAGGCGAACCTGCGGATATTTTACTCGAAGTGGCTCCAGCGCTTCCGGAATGTC
Source organism: Bacillus sp. CHD6a (assembly GCF_001293645.1). Classification (GTDB taxonomy): domain Bacteria; phylum Bacillota; class Bacilli; order Bacillales; family Bacillaceae_I; genus Sutcliffiella_A. Next base: position 56,332 of record NZ_LBMD01000002.1, on the reverse strand, counting down.
CTCTTTTATATGACCAGCTGTTAAAAGAAAGACAGGAACCACGGTGATCTCGGTCGCACTTTTTGCCACACAGCGCTCAAATCCTTCCGGGATGTATGGCTCGGTCAGTTCCAGAAAACTGATTTCCTGGATGGGTGCATCAACTTTATCAATGACCCGATTCAGAAATCCCTTCGCTTCCCAAGCACCTTTTTTTGACCGTGTTCCATGCCCCACATATAAAATGGCTTTAGTCATCAAACCCGCCCCCTTCTAACCGTGCACGACAGGCAAATGTGGCACGACCTCTTCTTCAAACCAGTGCAATTTATCATGTAGTTTCACGACTTCTCCAATCACAATCATGCTCGGATTGGAGATGTTGGCATCCTTTACTTTTCGCTCGATGTTGGAAAGCGTCCCTACAACGGTCCGCTGCTCATTAAGCGTACCCCAGTGCACAAGTGCAATTGGTGTTTTAGAAGACTTACCATTTTCTTGCAGACGCTTTAGAATATTGGGCAGCTGCGAAACCCCCATGTAAACACAGATTGTATCGACGGCATGCGCAAGATTTGCCCACTGATGCTCCGCTTCCTTGTCACCAGCCTGGTGTCCGGTAACAAACGCAAAACTTTTGCTCAAGGTCCGGTGGGTGACCGGAATGCCGGCGTAAGCAGCCGCTCCGATTCCAGCAGTTATCCCCGGTATGATTTCAAAAGGGACATCCTGCTTGAAGCATTCCTCTGCCTCCTCGCCGCCACGTCCGAATACAAACGGGTCGCCTCCTTTCAAACGCACGACCTGCAATCCTTTTTTGGCATATTTTACGAGAAAATGATTGATCGTTTCCTGCTTCATCGTATGGTAATGGGGCAGCTTTCCGCAGTAGACAAGCTGCGCCTCTTTTTTGGCATAGTTTAGTAGTTCCGGATTCACCAGGCGGTCATAGAGGATGACATCTGCCTGCTCGAGTAGGCGCAACCCCTTCACTGTAATCAATTCTGGATCCCCGGGACCCGCTCCCACCAAATATACTTTTCCGGTCATGCGCTACCACCCTTTCTCCTCTGGATCTAAAATATAGCCACTCTTCTTTCCAAGGCGCTTTTTCTCTCGTAAAATAACTTCTTTTACTTGGGGCTCTTTTAAATAAAATTTCTCAAGCTCCACATCTAGATGTTCAAAAGCTGCTTCATCATTCTCAGCAAAGATGACGGATACAATTTCCTTGGCCTCTATGGTTACGTCAAATCTATACAGATACGCCATCGGTTTCTTTTCCTAAAATAGTATCTAGTACACCTTGCAAGGTAGAAATTCCCACACGTCCTACAAAATCGAAGAAAGATTCCCCTTTTGTCTTCTGGTCGCGGAAGTAGATTAATAGCTCCTCCAAGACATCGGTCAGTTCCTCTGCCGCTACTTTCCCCTTCAGCTTTTCATTGAACTTGCCACCTTGATTCAACGTTCCGCCAACATAGATCTCATAGGCTTCCACCATCTCTTTTTGCTCATTGCGCATTTTCATCCCCTGCAGGCCAATGTCGGCAATTTGGCGCTGACCGCAGGAATTCGGGCAACCTACCATATGCGTACGTATTGGAACATCCAAACTGATGCGCTGATCAAGTTCTTCTGCAATCAAGCGCATGCGTTCCTTCGTTTCCACCAAAGCCAGGTTGCAATACTCGATACCGGTGCAGGAAACCGCATGCCCGAGAAAGGAGTTCGGGTTGATAGAAATGCGTTTGAATATCGGCTCTTTTAACAGCGCCTCCACATTTTCAGCCGGGATGTTCGGAATGATGAGATTCTGGGAGTTACAGGTTCTAATTTCCCCATTTCCGTACTTTCCTGAAATTCTCGTAAGCTCGAAAACTTCTTCCGCATCCAAGCGTCCGACCGGCACGTTGAATCCAAGAAACTTTAAGCCCGCCTGCTTTTGATCATGAATCCCGTAAAAGTAACCAGCATTCCATTCTTCTTTTGGCTCTTCTCCTTTGGAAGGTAGCGGCCCTGTGTACTCTAGCAGCTTCTCCTTGAACTTTTCCGGCCCCCAATCGGCTACTAAAAACTTCAAGCGTGCAAGATGGCGCTTCTCCCGATAGCCAAAATCACGGAATATGGTGGTTACCGCAATCGCAATTTCAAGCGTTCTTTCCGGTTCTACGAATACATCAATGGTTTCTGCGAGAAACGGTCTGGAGGATAGCCCGCCCCCGACTTTCAAATGGAAGCCACTTTTCGAGACACCATCAATTGTTTTTGTCGCCGGTGTAAAAGAAACACAGTTGATTTCCGCATTCGATGCATTTTTCGTATTGGCACTGATAGACATCTTATATTTTCGCGGCAGGTTCGAGAAGTCCTCATTCTTCTGGAAAAAATCATAGACCTCTTTTACAATCCCCGTTGTATCAAAAAGCTCATCAGGATCCAGGCCCGCAATTGGGTTGCCGACAATGGTACGGGTGATATCGCCGCATGCTCCTGCACTGGAAAGTCCTACAGCTTCCAGGCGGTCGAAAATGTCTGGGATTTGCTCAATCTCCAACCAGTGGAATTGGATTGCTTGCCTTGTGGTGATATCAAAAACGCCACGACCATATTCCCGTGCGATGCCAGCCAATGCTTCCACTTGCGGCTTGGTGAGAATCCCGGACGGAACATTGACTCTCATCATAAAATAACCATCCTCTTTCGGACGTTGCAGATAAAGCCCAGCCCACTTGAACAAATCCCATTGCTCCTTAGGAATCGAGTCGAATCCATTTTTCGCGTAATGTGGGATGTCATCGAGAATTCGAAGACCATCTTTCTCCAGTTTTGCTTTTTCCGTCTTGTTGATTTTTTCGTTATCGGCCCAGTGTTTTACATATGCCATAAGTGGAACCCCCTTTTAAATAATTTTTTGATTTCTTAAGTAATGGAGTATCGTGCTGACTGCTTCTTCTACGGTCTTTTTGCCTGATGCAATAGTGATTTCTGCTTCTGGTGGCTTTTCGTACGGTGAATCAATGCCGGTAAAATCCTTGATTTCCCCGCGTCTCGCCTTCGCGTACAGTTGTTTCGGATCTCTTTTTTCACATTCCTCTATCGGGCAGTCCACAAATACTTCTATGAACTCTCCCTTTTCAAACAGTTTTCTCACCTGGTCCCGGTCTGCTTGAAAGGGAGAGATGAATGCAGTCGTCACAATCTTGCCGCTGTCGACGAAAAGCTTTGCCACTTCCCCGATGCGACGAATATTTTCGTTGCGGTCCGCATCAGAAAATCCTAAATCTTTGTTAAGACCATGACGGACATTGTCACCGTCCAACACATACTCGTTAATGCTTTGGCGATATAATTCTGTGGATACTGCATTTGCAATGGTCGATTTACCAGATCCCGATAGGCCCGTGAACCAGAGGACACAACTCCCATGCCCGTTCTGTGCCCGGCGCTCCTCTTTTGTGATGGTCTGTTCGTGCCAGGTGATGTTGGTGGCTTTAGAACTCATTTTTCATTTCCCCCTTTATACGGCAGCTGTTTTCTCTTGTTTTAGTCCATCAATCAAGACCTCGATGACCTCTTTTCGACTGAAGGTGGACGGCGGAAGCTCCCCTGCTCTAAGCAGCTCCCTCACCTTCGTGCCAGATAATATAACCCTGTCTTTTGATGGATGTGGACACGTTTTATCCGATGCCATGCCCTCGCATTTATTGCAATAAAAACTATGCTCAAAAAATAATGGCTTGATGCCAAGCTCTTCCTCAGTGAACTGATGGAAAATGTGCTGCGCATCATAAGTACCGTAATAGTCGCCAACTCCCGCGTGATCCCGCCCGACAATAAAATGGGTGCAGCCGAAATTCTTTCTGGCAATAGCGTGAAAAATGGCTTCCCTTGGACCTGCATAGCGCATGGCCGCCGGGTAAACCGCCAGCTGGACACGGTCTGTTGGGTAGTAGTTTTCTAGGAGCACACGATAGCTTTTAAGCCTGACATCCGCAGGAATATCGTCCGATTTTGTTTCGCCTACGAGTGGGTTGAGGAAAAGTCCATCTACCGTTTCCAATGCTGCTTTTTGAATGTATTCATGAGCACGGTGGACAGGATTTCTCGTTTGAAAGCCGACGACCGTTTTCCAACCTTTTTGCTCGAAAAGTTGACGTGTTTGTTTGGGCTCCAGCCAGACGTCTTGGGCTACTCCTTTGTTTGGTTTTTTTATGAGAGTTACTTCCCCCGCTACGTAAATCTCGCCCCTTTCGAATAGGCGTTTGACTCCGGGGTGTGCAAGTTCTTCTGTTTTATAGACTTCTCGGGCCTCTTTTTGGAGGTCTGGCTCATACCATTCGGAAACGGTCATGACTCCATATGTGGTTTGTTGGTGGGTCAGCTTATAAGTAACTCCTTGTTGTAAGCTGCTTGCCACTTCCTTTGTGACCGGCAGTGTGACCGGGACAGACCAAACGGTGCCGTTTGCCAGTCGAAGGTTTTCGACGACAGATTCGTAGTCGGTTTTAGTGAGGAACCCTGTGAGCGGACTGAAGAGCCCGACTCCGATGAGTTCTAGATCGCTTAGGGCGATAGCATCTATTTCGATTTCTTTTGTAAGTTTTGTTGTTTCATAGTTTGGTTGGTAGGCTTGCACAAGCGTGCCGCCATGTGGTTTTGGTAAGGTCATTGATTGTTTACCTCTCTTTTTGTGGAATTTGGTTGAAAATCTATGGGTTTTTAATGATTTAAAATCGTTCGGTCAAATTTCCGGCATGTTGGACAAGTTCACTGCTATTTTAGATAGTGTTCGGTCAACTGTTTGAAAGGTTCGGCCACTTTTAACCGGGGGTTCGGTCATTTGGAAAATTGGTTCGGTCAATTTGACGAAATCTTCGGTCACTTTTAGCGAAACTTCGGTCAACTTTTGAAAATTTTCGGCCACTTTCGGCAACACTTCGGACATTTGCTCCTTGCGCCACCATTTTCTACAGCCACACACCTCTTCGCGCACGCCAAATCCTTAATCACTCCTTACTCCCTCCCGAAACCGCCGCTGCTCCAGATCCAGATCCAGCTCCCCCCGTCCGCTGCATCAAAAACTTCACTCCAAACACGGAAACCAGCACACCAATCATCGCAATCACCGGATAGACATTCTGCTCAATCAACAGCTGAATCAGCGTGTAGGAAAGCACCATTGATAAGACCGGCGATACCACCCACACAACCAGAAGCTGCACGACAATGTCTTTTTTCAAAACAGACCGGCCCTGCTTTACAAAGCCAATCCCAATAATCGACGACGTTGTAATTTGAGTGAGGGGGACTGGTATACCAAACACAGAAGCGACTGTCACAATCCCTGCCCCTGTCCCCGAAATCACGCACCCTTCCTCCAGGCGCAGCTTTGTAATCTTCTTGCCGTTTGTTTCCATGACGCGCTGACCAAGCAATATCGCGCCAAAAGCCACAAATAGTCCTCCCCAGAGAATTCCCTGTCCAGTGCTCATGATGCCTGCACCGACAAGCGGTCCCACGGCATTTGCGACATTATTCATGCCAGCTGAGAATGCCTCGAACACTCCCATCACGACAACCAGCACCGACAAAACCCGAACCGCCCTTGAGGACTTTACCCAACGATCTATGACTTTATTTTTCAGCACCCAGGTCGCCCCGATTGCTAATAAAAATGCCAGAACCGGGGTCAGCAGCCAGAATGAAACAATCCAGGCGAGCTTTCCGACAAACACAGATTGATAGACAATCCCCGCGCCAACGACCGAACCGACCGTCACTTCACTGGTGGAAAGCGGGATGCCGAATACATTTGCTAAAAATAAAGACAGGGCCGCTGATGCAATCACAATCAGTGCAATGGCTACCGTAAAGGTATTCTGTGGGACAATGCCACTGCCCATTGTCTTGACGACCTCTCCACCGCCAAGCCATGCCCCAAAGAACACCGCAATTCCACATAGCACTAAGGCCACATTCCTTTTGACCACTCCTGATCCATACGCAATGCCCATGGATGCCGCCGCACCGCTCGCCCCAATATTCATGGCGAAAAATAGACCAACGATAACGGCTATTGTCACTAACATGCTTTTTCCTCCTTCACTTCACAGACAACCTTAGTTTGTATGCAGGCCGCACTCCGTCTTCCCGCTCCCCGCCCACCGGCCAGCTCTGGAATCACCGTCTGTGCCGACTGCCTGAGTACAGGGAAAGCAGCCGATGCTCGGATACCCTTGATCATGAAGCTCGTTATAGGGAAGTCCCCGGTTCCGGATATAGTCCCACACGTCCTCCCATGTCCAATGAATGAGCGGGCAGATTTTTATGTTTTGGAATTTCTCGTCTCGGTTGAGAAAATTTGTACTGGCTCTCGTTGGTGACTGCTCCCTTCTTAGCCCAGATATCCATGCCTTTTTTGGCGTGAGTGCTTCTTTTAATGGTTCGACCTTTCGAATTTGGCAGCATTTGCCGGGGTCCCTTTTCCAAAGGGCGGTGCCATGTGTCTCCGCTTGCTGGTCCAAAGTGAGCGCCGGTTTTCTTTTTTCAATTTGCAGTGTTGGATATCTATTTTTTATCTGCTCAATGACCTGATAGGTTTCTGGAAAATGCAGATCGGTATCTAAAAATACAATGTGCGCATCGGGCTTTACTTTATGAATGAGGTCGATTAAAACCACTGCCTCTGCCCCAAAGCTTGAGGCATAGATGATTTCTTCGGATTCATAAGTTCCAAAGGACCATTCCAACACCACGGTTGCCCCTTTTGAGTCATCATCAACTGCGAAGGTGGATGAGGTTTCTTTCCAGTTTTCATACGTTATTTTCTGTTTCATGCTGTTATTGCTCCTTTCTTTCCAATGAAAAAAGGCAGCCCTTTTACATGTGCCGGCTGGTTGATCCAAGCCAAGCATGATGTAAAAAGACCGCCTCCAGTTTGTCTGGTCAGCGAGTATTTATTGTTGATTTCTGTAAAACACGCTGTTGATTTCCGTACCGGCTTCGCTTTCCTCGGGGGCTTGTGGAACCTCCTCGGTAAGCCTGCGGGGTCTCCCCTAAGCGCTACCTCCCGATGGAGTCTGTGCCTGTACTCCAATCAACAGCTGAATTCATTTTTAATTGAAATTTATTTTTTCTGAAGGCGAACCTTCTCATTTTTTTCTATCTGAATGACTTTTCCATCCTGTACGACTAGGGTGATAGATCCAAATTTGATTGATTGCAGCATTCTTTCCAAGTGGGTAACAACTTCTTCCCATTCCGACTGTGCCAGTTGGTTCGCCTCCATTTCGTTTTACAAAAATTTAAAAAAGATACCGTTAACCCCGATAGATTGTAGTGCAGGGTGTGAGACTCCGGCGGGAGGTAGCGGTTGCCTTAAGACCCCTGAAGCGTTGTGAGGAGGCTTAAGCACCGCCCCGCGGAATGCGAACCCGGAACGGAAATCTATTGGAGTGAAACAGACAAAAAACGCCTCTCCCATGATGGAAAAGGCGCATTGTCTGTATGCTGCACCTTATCTTCCAAAATGGATATCCATTTTGCTGGAATTGGCACCTTGCTGTTCGCAGGTTGCCGGGCTTCAACGGGCCAGTCCCTCAGCCGCTCTAGATAAGCGTCGTTTAAGTTGTGTTTTTTGTTAAAATTAATCCTACCATACTTATATGAATTGTCAACAAAGATATTGACTGTTTTTTTAGATTTTTTATTTTTGGGAAGTTGGTCCTAGTCAGGTGCATTATTCCCCGATTTTTTTTAGCTTAGTTTCACCATCTATCATGACCGCTTGATAGGAATCGCCTGAGGTTGTTTCGAAAAGAACGCCTTGGATGGTCTCTTCTTGTCTTTCAAGATTCTCCAATTCCACTTTTGTTAACTCTTCCGGATCAAACGTAACTTTCCCTTCCAGCTTAAATTGTCCGTCGCCTATTTCCTCTGCCATCTCAATTTCATGGTCGAGCATACGCTCCTCTAACCATCCGGCAAGTAAGGGTTCTACTGTATCTTTTACTATTTTCAACTTATCATTATAGGTAAGAATCATGGAGTAGCGGACATATTGAACGGTTTCATACTCATTTCCACCCATGCCAACGGAAGTCGAGGTAATGGTGAATTCAGGATCTGTTTCAGTTTGAGCGAACATGTTACAGCCGGTTAATACAATGGTGAGGCAACACAAAACGGCTAGCCACTTAACACTAACCCCACATTGTTTTCTCGTAAAGCCAACTATTGAAATAATTGCCTCACACCTATTTTTCTTTATACTAACCACTCCTAACCCCTCCAGTTGGGCATTCCCATTTTACTCAACATTAGCATATTTTTCCTTCCATGTGTTGCAATAAAATAAAAATGATGCGTGTTTCCTATTGGAAAGATTTCAAAAAAAATAAGCAGCGGCTTCACTCTCCGCTGCTTATTTCTATTCGCACTTTGCCATTTCGATTTTCTTGCGCTTTTCTGTTACGAGCACTTCTAGGTGACGGTAAAGGTTGACGAATTCGCCTGGAAGCAGGCCACCGTACTCGCCGTCTAGATTTAGTTGCATTTTCTCTTGCGTGTTTACTTTTACCCTGTTTGCCTTTGTGTAAATAACTAAATCATCTTTCACATGATCACCGCGCAGTGCCATGGAAGCAATACGGATGAAGTCTGCAATATTTGCCTTTTTTAGAATGATTAGGTCAAACATGCCGTCGTTCATGCAGGAATCTGGCGCAAGCTTTTCGAAACCGCCTACGGAATTGGATAAGGAGACTAAGAACAGCATGATTTCACCTTCAAAGATTTTTCCGTCGTATTCAATCGTTACGTTGGTCGGGCGAATAGATGGAAGCATCTCAATTCCTTTTAGATAATAGGCAAGCTGGCCAAGCAATGTTTTCATTTTAATTGGCACTTCATAGGAAAGCTCGGTCATTTTTCCGCCACCGGCAATATTCATGAAGTACTGATCATTTGCTTTTCCAATATCCACTGGCATTGGAACGCCTTCTGCAATAACATCGACACAACCTAAAATGTCATCCCGTGGCAGATCCAGTGCTCTGGCAAAGTCGTTGGTCGTTCCGACTGGAATAATGCCAAGCTGTGGGCGGTAATCCTGTTCTGCCAACCCGTTAACCACTTCATTGATTGTTCCGTCTCCGCCAGCCGCCACCACAAGGTCGTATCTGCGTTTTACAGCAAGCCTAGCAGCCTCTGTCGCATCTCCATGACCTGTTGTTGCATGGCAGGATGTTTCATAGCCCGCTTTCTCTAATCGAACCAACACTTCTGGCAGATGCTTTTTGAACAGCTCACGACCAGATGTTGGATTGTATATTACCCTAGCTCGTTTCATTTTCCCATCATCCTATACGTATATTTAACTAAGCCCTCTTTTATATCTATGTGTTGTCTATTCTGTATGTTTTATATAAGTTAGTTATATTTTTACCAATACCACTAAGTAGTGAACCTATAACCCACTACTGATAACATATTAGCCTATTCGGGTGTGGATATGCAATTAAAATGAAAATTTCGAGAAATGCGGTTGACATCTCACCAATACAAAACCCCCAACCGCACCGCCACTTCTCAAAAGTAGCAGCTGCAGGTGGGGGCACCAAGCTCTCTATTACTCTTCTGTCTTCTTCTCTTCGCTCTTTTTAGAAGTAGCGATTTCGTTCGTCAGGCTGTCGATGCTGTGACGCACGTTCCCTTTGCCGGAGAAATTTTCAATCAGTTCTTTTACATCAATTCCAGATGACGCCTTCAGAGATTCTTGAAGAGTGGACATCAGGTTGGTTGCGTAGCCAGTCACTTTGTTGGCGCCGCCATTTTCACCGCTTCCGCCAGTGTCCACAACCGTGATCTTATCGATGTTGCCAAGTGGAGCTGCAACTTGCTTCGCATATTCAGGAAGCATCTTGATGATCATGTCGAGGATAGCCGCTTGACCGAACTGTTCGAATGCTTCTGCAATCTTCTCTTTCGCTTCTGCTTCAGCAAGACCTTTCAGACGGATAACTTCTGCTTCAGATTCCCCTTGCGCCCTTTGTGCATCAGCAATAGCAAGACCGTCGATACGGACTTTTTCTGCTTCTGCTTTGGCCATTGCTTCAATGCGGTATTTGTTTGCATCGGCTTCTGCCATTTGTTTTGCTTTATCGGCTGCTGCAGCCTGCTCAACTGAGTAACGGTCTGCATCTGCTTTTTTCTTAACTTCGGAATCGTATTGACGCTCACGACGCAAAATCTCTTTTTCCTCAAGCTCAATTTGCTTTTGACGCTCGATGATTTTGATTTGCATCTGTTGCTCAGTTACTTCTTGCTTCGCACGCGCTTCCTCGAGGTGGTACGCTTGGTCGGCACGGGCTTTTGCGATGTCTTGCTCGCGGCGGTATTCCGCAACCTTCATTTGGTTGGTTTTTTCCGCTTCCGCAATTTCCGTCGCACGCTCAAGCTCCGCGCGCTGTGCGTCTTTTGCTGCTTCCGCACGCTTGATACGCGTTTCTTTATCTGCCTCTGCAGTTGCAATGTCTGCGTCACGCTTTACTTGCGCGATACGTGGTTTACCAAGAGATTCTAAGTAACCGTTGCTGTCGCGGATATCACGAATCGTGAAGGATACGATGATCAATCCCATTTTCGCTAAATCCTGAGATGCCACACGTTGAACTTCTTGGGAGAACTTTTCACGATTTTTATAGATTTCTTCTACTGTCATGGAACCTAGGATAGAACGAAGGTGACCTTCCAATACTTCACGTGCTTCGTTTTCCAGGTCCTCTTTTCTTTTTCCTAAAAATTGCTCGGCCGCTGTAGCAATGTCGCCGATCGAGTTGCCAATTTTGATAATCGCGGTACCATCTGCCATCACAGGTACACCTTGCTCTGTGTATACTTCTGGTGTTTTTACATCTAGTTTAATAGATAGTAAACTTAATGGCTCAGATTGTTGAAATACCGGTACGATGAACGCTCCGCCACCTCGAACAATCTTAATTTTATTTCCGGCTTCATCCGTGTGGACATTTTTCCCGCCCAGGTAGCTACCTGTGATGATTAAGGCTTCATCTGGACCGACTGTTTTGTAGCGCGCGATGAACACGACAATCAGTACGAAAATTAACGCAACGACGGCACCTATAATGATAAACATTTCACCCATTTTCTTTTCCCCCTATTTATTATAGTTTTCTAAAACCTTTTCGTATGGAGTGACAGAAACCACTCCGGTTTGGACATCAATGATCAGGACTTCCGTATCATAAGGGATTTCCTCGTTTTCAAAGCTCTGTGCAGAACGTGAAACGGTGCTTCCCCCGATGCTTAGTACCACTTCCCCAAACCCATCTTTCGGTACCGAGATGATAACTCGTGCAAGCTTTCCTTTTAAGTCATCGTCTGTGTAACCGAGAGAGGAATCGGCGGACTTGATTGGTACAAAAACAAAAATGTGAAGCAGTATGACTAATAGAAGTGCGAGGACGGTGGCAATGGCCAACACCAGCAATCCTGATAGCGGCGAATATTTTTCAACTAGATAGCCTGTTGCTCCAAACACGGTAAAAAATGAAAAGATAAGAGCTGGATCAATAGGTAACACATCAAATATCCCGTCTACCACATCAGACAGTAAAACGTAGATCAGCGTCAAGCCGCCAAAGATGATGAGGCACCAAAAGTAGAGCGTCATCATGTCCAATCCAAACAACGTCATAAGCCATCGTTTCCTTTCCTGTTGTATTGAAGGCAATTCCTATGAACCCTAATCTATCTTCCAAAATTTCCTTCCGCTATTATATACGGGTAATTTCTCCTAAAGGTTTCAAAAACATTTCTATTTTTCTACCTTTTTCTAGGGCGATGTTAGGTGTAAAATAATAGTAGGAATTTACAAACTTTTACCTATTTCATCATAAACCATATAAAAGGGGAAAACTATTGCTTATGCTAAAAAAAGGTATTATTTGTACGTTGGGATTGGGGTTGCTGGCGGGTTGCAGCAGTTTTGATAGTTTATTAGAAGAAGAGAAACCATTGTTAGGGAGTCCTCATGCCGGCAAGTCGCCATTGCCGGTAGTGACAGTGGTGGAAGATGCGGCATGGGAGGATTTTTTTGAAAAAGACGAGGACGGTAGTGAGGTGGTTGTCGCTCCGGAAGATCCGGAAGAAGCGCCTCCTGTAGAAGAACCAGCTCCGCCGGATGAAGCTGAGGAGGTATCAGAACCTGAAGCAATACCTGTTGTGGCCAATCCAAGTGCGATGAATGTGATGGTTAATAAGTTTTGGTCGCTGCCGGAAGGGTATCGTCCTCCGGATTTAATGAAGCCAAATGTACCATTTTCTTTTGGTGATGAAAACAGCGACCGTTCCAAGCTGCGCGCAGAGGCGGCTGAGTCGCTTGAGGTCATGTTCAATGTTGCAAAGGGAGAAGGGATCGAACTTTATGCTCGGTCTGGCTTCCGTTCTTATGAAACACAGGCAGCTATTTTTAAAAATGAAGTAGCCACATTCGGATATGAGCAGGCGGTCCTCTATGTGGCGCTGCCTGGAACAAGCGAACATCAGACTGGACTTGCGATGGATATTACCGCAAAGAGTGTGGGGCTTGAGTTAGTGGAAGCACTTGAGGGGACAACTGAGGGCAAGTGGCTTGCGGAAAATGCCCACCATTATGGATTTATCTTGCGCTATCCGAAAGGAAAAACAAATATTACGGGTTACGCGTTTGAGCCATGGCATTTCAGATATGTTGGCGTGGATATTGCTGGAGAGATTTATGCAAAGGGGATTACGTTGGAGGAATATTTGGGAGATGTGCGGGAGTTTTAAAGGGAAGGGGTAAGGTGGAGCGCATTTGGCGCTCTTTTTTTGTTAGGAGTTGACCTTTGCAGAGGTGCTTGGGGAGCTTTAGAAGTTTGGGGAAATGGGGGCTTTTACATTTATCTATCGTCTACTTTGGAAATTTATTGTCCAAATTTAAGATTTATTGTCCACTTTTACGTTTTATTAGCCAATTCAGGCCAGATCAATGCCATTCGACACACCTCCCCCACAACTGCCCTCACATAAAAAAACCCCAACATCCTACGTTGGGGTTTTCCTTATCACCATTATCGCTTCTTAATTTCCTCAATCAAAATCTTGTTCACTAGTTGCGGGTTTGCCTGGCCTTTGGAAGCTTTCATAATCTGGCCAACAAGGAAGCCGATGGCACGTTCTGTTCCTTCTTTATAATCCTGGATTGATTTCGGGTTTGCATCCAAGGTTTCGCCAACCATTTTACGAAGGGTGCCTTCGTCTGAAATTTGAACAAGGCCTTTTTCTTTTACAATTTTCTCTGCATCGCCGCCGTTTTCAATTAGTTCTTTGAAAACTTTCTTGGCAATTTTAGAAGAAATCGTGCCCTTTTCAAGGAGTTTGATCATACCTGCAAGTCCTTCTGACGTCAATGCTGTATCACTAAGCTCTTTGCTTTCAGCATTCAGGTAAGCAGAAACCTCGCCCATCAGCCAGTTCGAAGCAAGCTTCGCGTCTGCACCCGCTTCAACTGTTCCGTCAAAAAAATCGGACATTTCTTTTGTGATGGTTAGCACTTGAGCGTCATATGCAGGAAGTCCAAGCTCTTCGACGTAACGCTTTTTGCGCTCGTCTGGAAGAGTAGGGATGTCTGCGCGAACGCGCTCTTTCCAATCATCATCGATATATAGTGCGACAAGATCTGGCTCCGGGAAGTAACGGTAGTCATCGGATCCCTCTTTTACACGCATTAGAATCGTCTTCTTCGTCGCTTCGTCATAACGGCGTGTTTCCTGTTCGATCACTCCGCCAGATAAAAGAACTTGTTCTTGGCGTACGACTTCATGCTCCAATCCCTTTTGGACAAAGTTGAAGGAGTTCAGGTTTTTCAGTTCCGCTTTCGTACCGAATTCCTTTTGACCGATTGGACGAAGGGAAATGTTTGCATCACAGCGCAAAGATCCTTCTTCCATTTTACAATCCGAAACGCCCGTATATTGGATGATAGACTTTAATTTTTCCAGGTAGGCATAAGCTTCCTCAGGTGTGCGGATATCCGGTTCTGATACGATTTCCACAAGCGGTGTTCCTTGGCGGTTATAGTCAACAAGGGAATAGCCGTCGCCTGTATGCATCAACTTTCCTGCATCTTCTTCCAAGTGAAGGCGCGTGATACCTATGCGCTTTTTCTCTCCGTTCACTTCGATATCAATCCAGCCGTTTTCGCCGATTGGTTTGTCATGTTGAGAGATCTGATAAGCCTTCGGGTTGTCCGGATAAAAGTAGTTTTTACGGTCGAATTTGGTGTCGGTTGCGACTTCACAGTTCAGGGCCATTGCAGCCTTCATGGCGTATTCCACCGCCTGTTTGTTTAGGACAGGCAAGGTTCCCGGATAGCCAAGTTCAACAACACTTGTGTTGGAGTTCGGGTCTGCGCCGAATTCGTTCGGACTTGCCGAGAAAATTTTGGATTTTGTTTTTAATTCTACGTGTACTTCAAGTCCAATAATCGTTTCAAAGTTCATGTCTATTTTTCACCCCTTACAGCTGTGGCTTCTTTTTATGATGGTCGGTTGCCTGCTCAAACGCATGGGCTACACGGTAAATAGCACTCTCGTCAAAGTGATTTCCGATGATTTGCAAGCCTACCGGCAGTCCGTCTACAAAGCCTGCTGGTACGGAGATTCCTGGTACACCGGCAAGGTTGACTGGAATGGTTAGGATATCATTTGCATACATCGTAAGTGGATCCTTCGTGTTTTCGCCCACTTTAAATGCAGGAGTCGGCGTTGTAGGTCCAATGATGACATCATATTTTTCAAAAACGTCTTCAAAATCCTGCTTGATCAAGGTGCGAACCTTTTGTGCTTTTACATAATAAGCATCATAGTGGCCTGCGCTCAGTGCGTATGTTCCAAGCATAATACGGCGCTTCACTTCAGGTCCGAAACCTTCACTCCGCGTCTGCTTATACATGTCGATAAGGTTCTTCGCATTGTCTGTGCGGTAGCCGTAGCGAACGCCGTCAAAACGGGCAAGATTTGCTGATGCTTCCGAAGAAGACAATAAGTAGTAAGTTGCCAGCGCATATTGGGAATGTGGGAGGGAAACTTCATCCCATGTTGCGCCAAGTCCTTCTAAGACTTTTAGTGCATCTTTAACAGATTGGCGTACCTCTTCGCTAACGCCTTCTGCCAGATATTCTTTTGGCACACCGATTTTTAGCCCTTTAATATCACCAGTCAGGCTGGAAAGGAAGTCCGGAACGTCGGCGTTTGCAGATGTTGAATCCATAGGGTCCAGTCCAGATATTGCTTGTAAAAGGTAGGCATTGTCTTCTACCGTGCGCGTAATTGGTCCAATCTGGTCAAGGGATGATGCGAAAGCAATCAAACCGTAACGGGAAACGCGTCCATAGGTAGGTTTCAAGCCGACTACACCACAGAATGCTGCCGGTTGACGAATGGATCCACCTGTATCAGAGCCCAGGGAGAAAAATACTTCCCCTGCTGCAACAGCTGCTGCGGAACCACCGCTTGATCCACCAGGAACACGTTCAAGGTCCCAAGGGTTTTTCGTTGCAGCAAAGGCAGAGTTTTCATTGGAAGATCCCATGGCAAACTCGTCCATATTAATTTTACCGATAGTGACGGATTCTGCTTGGTTAAGCTTTTCTACCACGGTTGCATTGTAGATTGGATTGAAGTCACCAAGTATTTTACTCGCAGCTGTCGTGCGGATCCCTTTTGTGACGATATTGTCCTTTATTCCAATCGGAAGGCCAAATAATAGGCCATGTTCTTTTTCTAGTCCTAACGCTTGGTCGAGTACTTTTGCATATTTACGGGCATTCTCTTCATCCAGTGTCAGGAATGCTTGTACTTTATCATCGACTTCGTTGATGCGTTTGTACGATGTATCCACAAGGTCAGATACGCTGATTTCTTTTTTATGTAAAAGGCTATGTAATTCCGATAGCTTTTTATCAAACAATGACATGGGGTTCCCTCCTTACTCTTTCCTATTCCATAATACTTGGTACGCGAATCTGGCCGTTTTTGTGATCTGGCGCATTCTTCAGCACCTCATCCACCGGCAGACCATCCTTCGCAACATCTTCCCTCATGACATTCTTCATATGTAGAACATGAGAAGTTGGTTGAACATTTTCTGTATCTAATTCATTCAGCTTTTCCGCGAACGAAATAATTGCATCTAATTGACTTGTGAACATAACTGCCTCATCCTCGCTGATCGCAAGACGGGCCAAATGCGCCACATGCTTCACCTGATCCTCCGAAATACGTGACATCCTCTATCACCTCCACAAAAAATCGAACTTACACAATACCCCTATCATACTAAACTTTAACCCCCACAAGCAATTCTCACGGGATATTGGGATGATTTTTCTTTAGCGGAGTAAAGAGGGGTCTGACCCTCAATGCGTTAGAGCACTAAAGAACCTCTTCCTCTCCCCCGCTCACAAAAGGTTTTTTGTATATGGTATGTTTCGTGTTTTTTGAGGGGAAAATAAGTGGGCATTCTGGGAGGAGTGACGGGGAATAGGGGTAGGAATATTACAGCAATATTACATGTTTCATAATTCTGAATAGTTTTACTTTAATTTCTTTTCGATTGGGAAGTATGCCCATTGTATCAAGGGGTAGCGTGATTTTCTTCCTATTGAAAAAGGTTTCAATCGCTTGAATAAAGGGAAATACTTTGTTAGCTTAAATACTCGTAACCGTTATGAGAGCAATTTGGGGCGCCGGAATTGCTAATGTACAAACTAAATTAAAGATAATTCAGGAGTTGATATTGTGGACACAGGAGTATTTATTTCCCTAGCACTTTATTTTATTGTCATGCTAGGAATAGGTTTATATGCCTATAAGACATCTACAGACGATATTTCAGGCTATATGCTTGGTGGTCGTCAATTAGGACCTGGAGTAACAGCATTATCTGCAGGGGCATCTGATATGAGTGGTTGGATGCTTATGGGTCTACCGGGTGCCATGTATGCAACCGGTGTATCGAGTATGTGGATTGCCATCGGTCTTACAATTGGAGCATATGTTAACTATCTGGTCGTTGCACCTCGTTTAAGGGTTTATACCGAAACTGCGAATGACTCCATTACCATCCCAGATTTCTTTGAGAACCGTTTTTATGATGGAACTCGTATTTTACGCTTCGTATCAGCGATCGTTATAATCATTTTCTTCACTCTCTACACCTCCTCTGGTTTAGTTTCTGGTGGTACACTATTTGATAGTGCATTTGGATTAGACTACAAAACTGGTTTATTCGTAACAGCTGGTGTGGTAGTAGCTTACACATTGTTCGGAGGATTCTTGGCAGTTAGTTTAACTGACTTTGTGCAAGGTGTCATCATGCTTCTTGCTCTGGTATTAGTGCCAATCGTTGCATTTACTGATTTAGGCGGTGTTGGAGTAACACTTGATGAAGTACGTTCCATCGACCCAACTTACCTTGATTTCTTTAAAGGAACAACCGTCCTTGGAATCATTTCTTTACTTGCTTGGGGATTAGGTTACTTTGGACAGCCGCATATCATCGTTCGATTTATGGCAATCAAGTCCATTCGTGACTTCAAAGCTGCTCGTCGTATCGGAATGAGCTGGATGATCGTTTCCATCATTGGTGCGATGGCTACAGGACTTGTAGGGATTGCCTATGTGAACCGTACAGGAATGGAATTGGCCGATGCAGAAACAATCTTTATTGTGTTCTCCCAATTCTTGTTCCACCCATTAATTAGTGGATTCCTACTTGCAGCAATCTTAGCTGCGATCATGAGTACCATTTCTTCTCAGCTACTTGTTACATCCAGTGCGCTGACAGAAGACTTTTATAAAACGTTCTTACGCCGTGAAGCATCTGATAAAGAACTTGTTTTGATTGGACGTATTTCCGTTCTTATCGTTGCACTAGTAGCGATAGCACTATCCCTAACACCAAACGATACCATCCTTAACCTGGTTGGAAACGCGTGGGCAGGATTTGGTGCAGCATTTGGTCCAGTTGTCATCCTAAGTCTTTACTGGAAACGAATGAACCGTTGGGGTGCGCTTGCAGGTATGCTAGTGGGTACCATTACCGTACTAATATGGATCTATGGTCCATTCACCATTAACGGCGAACCGCTAACCGCTTTCTTATATGAAATCATACCAGGATTCATCCTAAGTACAATTGCCGTAATTGTCGTAAGTTATCTTACAAACTTCCCACGTAAAAAAGTACGTGAAGGCTTTACGGAAATGGAAGAAACAATGGAAACAGAACAAAATAAAGAGTAACGGTTGTTTACCAAAGAGAACCCATCAGTGGGTTCTCTTTTCAGTGTGTAGACAAAGCTAAAAATAGTGAAATTCTCTAGTTGATCGCAGTGGAAGGAGCGAAGACTCCTGCGGGAGGAAAGGACATGGAAGACCCCGCAGGGCGTAGCCCGAGGAGGCTTCCGGACTGCCCGCGGAAAGCGAAGCTCCTGCAACGGAGATCAACTCTTCCAACAGATAACCTAACTAGTTTATAGTTTGTCGACAGTCTGCAAAGAGAACCCATCAGTGGGTTCTCTTTTTATTTTATGGAAATAGCTATTTGAAAAGTTAATTTCGTATTTTTTCTTGAACCGGTTGCGGCTCATAATAAAGAAAATTTGTTAAACAAACGTTTGTTTGAAAATAACTATGCTGATAAAATTTTTTCAAGTTCAACTATATGGTTTTAAACTAAAAAAACAGAGAGCTTGGGATGTCCCAATCTCTCTGTATTTTTTACATTGGTTATTCACTTGCTACTTTTACAACGAAAAACAGATGTTGTTTGGACTCTCTGGAACAACTTAATTTGATTGCTTACTTGCTATCCACCAACACAAGTACTTCTAAATTGTCAGCTGTGTTTACTGCAAGAACACTGTACACGGTATCTTTATCAAGTTTTGTTCCGGAGAGATCTAAGACCTGTTTTCCATCCGGAGTTCTGATTTCAAGATCGTACGTTCCTGGCTCAAGTTCTTGATAAGTGGAAAAGTCTTTGAAAGATAAATCACTGAATACAGTGTCTCCTTTAATGACTCCAACTTCCACTGTTGGTGCATCTGGAGAAAGATGGCCTACGCGAGTTAATGCTTTCCCTGTAGGTGCTTTTCTTGTGTCCTCTACCGCAATTAATTCAAGGTTTGCAAGCTTATCGACGGCTGCTACTGTATATGCCTTTCCGCCTTCCACTTCAAGTTGTTGAGCAATAACTGCCTGGTCTTTCTTACCTGCTGGGAAAACTTCTACTTTGTGTGGACCTGCCGGGAGCATTAAGTAGTCTGTAGCATCTTTAAATTTTGCACCCTCAACGGCCAGATTTCCATCTACGTAGATGTCTACCGCTGGAGCGTCAGGGGATGCATGCAAAATACGAACTTGGGCATCTTCTTTATGTCCTGCCTTTGCTGCAACCATGTTGCTCATTCCACCTAATACAAACAGTGCCACTGCTAAAATACTAAGGAATTTCTTCATTTTACGTCTCCTTTTCCTTACTAAATTTGAACACATAAGTTAGTATGAAATGTTCGCGGCAAAAATATGTAAAAAAGTAACAATAAAGTGTTTATTCTGGGTAGATTTCCAACTGAGCATTTTGCGTTCATAAAGAAGCAGGCAGAGATAATGCCAAATTTACCTTATTACATGTCCAACTCAGCTAAGTTTAAGATATATAGTGTGCTCCCATGTAACAAGGCTCCTTCAAGCTAAAAAAAGAAGCTGACACCCAACTAGGCATCAGCTTCCTTCTATTTATAACTTTTACAGAGTTTCAGAAGTTGTTTTTGCTTGTAAGTGAAGCAATAGGTAGTCAGGACCGCCCGCTTTGGAGTCTGTTCCAGACATGTTGAATCCGCCAAATGGTTGGTATCCAACGATTGCACCTGTGCATCCACGGTTAAAGTAAAGGTTACCTACGTGGAAGTCTTCACGAGCTTGCTCAATTTTGTCGCGGTTGTTTGTGATAACCGCTCCAGTCAAGCCGTATTCTGTGTTGTTGGCAATCTCAAGCGCATGATTGTAGTCTTTTGCTTTTGCAAATGCTACAACCGGCCCGAAGATTTCCTCTTTCATCAGGCGAGCTTCCGGATCCACATCAGCAACAATTGTCGGCTGAACGAAGAATCCTTTGGAGTCGTCTCCTTCTCCACCTGCAAGAATACGTCCTTCTTCTTTACCAATTCCAACATATTTCATTACTTTATCAAATGCAGCTTGGTCGATAACAGGTCCCATGTAGTGGTTCTCTGTTGGGTCGCCAACTGTCAATTCTTTCGTTAATTCCACTGCACGGTTTAATACTTGGTCATACACATCTTCCACGATTACCGCACGGGAGCACGCAGAACATTTTTGACCGGAGAATCCGAATGCAGATTTTACGATGGATTGTGCTGCCAACTCAAGATCTCCCTCGCTGTCTACCACAATCGTATCTTTTCCACCCATTTCAGCGATAACACGCTTCAGCCAGATTTGGCCAGGGTTCACTTTAGAAGCACGCTCATAGATTCGTAGACCAACGTCACGAGATCCAGTGAACGAGATGAAGCGAGTGCGTGGGTGGTCTACTAGATAATCCCCTACTTCCGCTCCACTACCAGGTACGAAGTTAAGTACGCCAGCAGGAAGGCCAGCCTCTTCCATTACTTCTACAAACTTAGCTGCAACAACCGGAGTTGTAGATGCAGGCTTCAATAATACAGTGTTACCCGTTACAATTGCTGCTACGGCAGTACCAGCCATGATTGCAAACGGGAAGTTCCAAGGAGAGATGATGACACCTACACCTAATGGGATATAGTTATAACGGTTGTATTCGCCAACGCGGCTCTCTACAGGCATACCGTCTTTTAGTTTAAGCATTTGACGCGCATAGTACTCAAGGAAATCAATTGCTTCTGCAGTATCTGCATCTGCTTCATTCCAAGGCTTTCCTGCTTCTTTTGTTAAAAGTGCAGAGAATTCGTGCTTACGACGGCGAATGATTGCTGCCGCACGGAACAAGATGTCTGCTCTTACTTCTGGCTTCACTTTACGCCACGTTTTGAACGTTTCGTCTGCAACTTGCATTGCCTTCTCAGCCAAGTCACGATCTGCCTTAGACACACGACCAATAACCTCTTCTTTATTTGCAGGGTTCACGGATACGATTTTATCTTCCGTCGTAACACGCTCTCCACCAATAATTAAGTCATAATCTTGTCCTAAATAAGAGTCCACTAGTTTCAAGCCTTCAAGATAAGCTTGTTTGTTTTCCTCATTAGTGAAATCAGTAAATGGTTCATGTTTGTAAGGTAATACCATTACATTCGCCCTCCTTTGCATTCTAAAGCGCTTGCATACAATTCTCATTCTACCCTATCATTACTAGTCTTTCAAATATTGTTTATTTTCTTATATGAAGAAAAATTTGGAGGCATTGGAATGATGCATTAGACATGGGGCAAGTGAGTCTTTGCGCACTTTTTTGCAAAAGTCACAATAACCTTTGAAAAAGTTACAATAACTACAAGAATAGTTACAATAACCTCTGGAAAAGTCACAATAACCACAAGAATAGTTACAATAACCTCTGAAAAAGTCACAATAACCACATAAAGAGTTACAATCAATCATCATCAATCCATTTACTCCACAAAAAAACCCACTATCCATAAAGAATAGTAGGTCGCCAAAGATTAATAGATATGAACAAACGGTTTTTCCGATCCTGCATCCCTTACAATCAACGCTTCCTCTCCACTGATGGAAGAAATGGATACTTGTAGATTGATATAGTTCGGGAAGTGTTCAACCACAAGTCCTGTTACATATTGTGTAAAACCAATCAATTCGGCTTTTCCGTTAAACTCCATATTCACTTCAATCGAGAGCTGTTGGAGTTCCCCGTCACGGTAATAGCCTTTTCCAATCACACCTGTATGGTTTGGAAAATAGTCGTCAATATCCAGCTTAAAATTCTCAAATCGGACTGCGTCATCACGATATAATTCCGTAGTATCACTATTTGGGAAAAGGTGATATTCTTCTTTTATTTCTTCCCATTTACCAACGGAATTATCGCCTGATGCGACTTTTGCTTTCGCGATAAAGCTTCCTGGGACAACGGAATTCGCAGGACTTTGTTTATACAAACCAATAATGATTGGAACATTCTCCAGTCCTTCCATCCCGCGTACTCTTCTGATAACTTCTTCCGCTATTTTCTTTCCTTCAGCTTCGAGTTTATCATCAGGTATTATATACTCCCTCGGATAGCCACCTTCTTCATCCGTCAGGTTATAATAATGGACAGAGTTTAAGGCAATACCAATGGAAACCCCGCCAAGTTCCACCTGATCTTCTCCCTTACGGACAAGATAGTTTTGTTCCTGAACATGTGCAAGATAGATTGGACTTTTTTCGTTAGTGTCTTCCGTATCGACTCCTCGAATCAACGGGGGATTCAATCCAGTAGCATCCTTATCGTCCTTGTCTACTCGTCCCAACCAGCTTCTAATTGTATTCCTCTTTATATACTGCCCTTCCTGATACAAATAGCTGTCGGAGGGGAATACCTCCTGCGACATCCGCATCAATCCGGTTTCTAACTCCTCCACATCGACCCGACTGTTTAGGCGCGGGGCGATTTGGCCGCGGGTTTCCCCGGGCTTATAAGGAAGAATGGTTTGATAAAAGTCATCTGATATTTTATATCTGGGAACAATGGCTTGTTCCGTGTTTTCCTGCTGCGCTGGATCTTGTACCACTTCTTCCTGCTTCTCGAAGCCAGGCACGCATCCGGTGGCAAAAAGAGAAACAACAAGGAGCAACGACAAAAAACTTTTCACTTCCAACACCTCTTATGATTGTATTTCCTCGAGCATTTGTGCTTCATTCCAAACTTCTATTCCAAGTTCCTGGGCTTTTGTAAGCTTTGAGCCGGCATCTTCTCCAGCAATAACTAAGTGCGTGTTTTTGCTGACGCTTCCGGTTACTTTTCCGCCCAGCTGTTCAATGGCTGCTTTCGCATCATTACGTGACAATTCTTCCAGCTTTCCTGTAAGAACAATCGTTTTTCCTGCAAAATATGAATCCACATCTTCCGCGCTTACTGGCTTAGGACCTTTATATTGCATGTTTACACCAAGTTCTTTTAACTCAGAAAGCAATTCTTCTACTTCCGGCTGTTCAAAATAAGTCACAATAGAATCGGCCATCTTGTCACCAATTTCGTGAATCGCGGTCAGTTCTTCTTTCGTCAAACTAGCCAATCGGTCCATATGTTCGAATTCTTGTGCCAAAGTTTTGGCTGCTTTCGCGCCAACCAAACGGATACCAAGTCCAAACAAAAGACGCTCCAACGAGTTGTCTTTCGTTTTTTCTATTGCAGAAATCAGATTATCCGCAGACTTCTCACCCATCCGCTCCAGCTCAAGAAGCTGTTCTTTTGTTAATGTATAAAGATCGGCCACGTCTTCAATCAAGTTCTCTCGGAAAAGTTGAGCAATGACCTTTTCACCAAGACCATCAATATTCATAGCGTTACGGGATACAAAGTGGATTAATCCCTCACGAATCTGTGCCGGACATTTTGGGTTAATGCAGCGCAGCGCCACTTCCCCTTCAATCCGTACAAGCTCGCTTTCACATTCTGGACAGTGTGTCGGCATGGTGAAATCACGTTCTTCACCAGTTCTCTGCTCTACAAGTACATTTACCACTTCCGGGATGATATCCCCAGCTTTTTTGACGATGACGGTATCACCGAGCTTGATGTCCTTTTCACGGATGAGGTCTTCATTATGTAAGGAAGCTCTTTGGACCGTCGTCCCTGCTACACGTACAGGTTCAAGGATCGCTGTTGGTGTCACCACACCTGTTCGCCCGATATTCAGTTCGATATCAAGAAGCTTAGTCGTGACTTCTTCTGCAGGGAACTTGTACGCAATCGCCCATCTTGGACTTTTGGCCGTAAAACCAAGCTGTTCTTGATGCTCGGTGTTATCCACTTTAATAACGATACCGTCTATATCATACGATAGATCCGGGCGTTTTGTGTGCCAAGCTGTGACATATTCCAAAACTTCTTCAATCGAGTTGCACACTTTTCGCTCCGTATTTGTTTTAAAGCCGAGCTTATCTAGGTAATCTAATCCCTCGCTGTGGGAATCCACACCGGCTTCTCCAGCGTCTGCAAGACTGTAAACGTACACGGACAAGTTACGGGATGCAGCGATTTTTGGATCAAGCTGACGAAGGGAACCTGCCGCCGCGTTACGCGGGTTGGCAAATGGTTCTTCTTCGCGCTCCATTTTTGCTGCATTTAGCTTTTCAAAAGAGTTCTTCGGCATGTATGCTTCTCCGCGAACCTCCATGGTCACCGGTTCTTTTAAACGCAAGGGGATAGATTTAATCGTTTTGAGATTCATGGTGATGTCCTCACCAGTGGTCCCATCTCCACGAGTCGCCCCAAGAACAAACAACCCGTCTTCATAGCGCAGCGACACAGCCAGACCGTCAATTTTCAACTCACATACATAGGTCACATCATCGCCGACAGCCTGCTTGACTCTGCGATCGAAATCACGCAAATCGTCTTCATTAAAGGCATTGCCAAGGCTGAGCATCGGCGTACGGTGCTCGACCTTGTTGAACATCTCAAGAATATTCCCACCCACACGCTGAGTCGGAGAGTCCTCCGTTTGCAGTTCTGGATGCTCCTTTTCTAGCGTTAATAGCTCTTGTAAAAGAGAGTCATATTCGGCATCTGAAACGGACGGTTTGTCCAGTACATGATATTCATAGTTATATTGGTTCAGCACATCATGCAGCTCGCGAACCCGTTTTTCAGCTTGTTCTCTATCCATGCAATGTCGTCCTTTCTTAATTGGCGGTTTTCATTTATCTATTGTTGAACTTTCGTCACAGGGGCAAATTTAGCTAATAGGCGTTTGATTCCTGTCGGGCTTGGGAAGGCAATGTCGAGTTCTTTGCTGTCGCCGTCACCTTTTACGCTGACAACAGTGCCAACTCCCCATTTTTTATGTTCTGCTTTGTCTCCTACCATCCAGTCCAAGCTTTCTCCACCTGTTGCAGTCAGCCCGCGGGATGGTGCAGTGGTACGGCGTGCGGTTTGAGAAGCAGGACTTGCCGCCCTTGCTCTTCCAGAAGAAGAATTGCCTCCAAATGGTGACGCAGAGCCGCCTCCAAAACTTGACCCGCGTCCACCAAATGGCGTTTGGCGGGATGCAGCTTCTTTATTTTCTTCACTTTCTAGTAATTCTTCCGGAATTTCTTTGATAAAACGGGAAGGAGGGTTGATGTTTGTTCGACCAAATAACGTACGCATTTGGGCATTTGTGATGAACAGTTGGTTTTCAGCACGTGTGATTCCAACGTAAGCCAGACGGCGTTCCTCTTCCATTTCCGCTTCTTCAAACAGTGAACGGCTGTGAGGAAATACCCCTTCCTCCATTCCAATTAGGAATACAACAGGGAACTCTAGCCCTTTTGCAGCATGAAGGGTCATTAAAATAACACCTTCCTGCTGGGCTGGATCTTCCTCGTCCAATTTATCAATATCAGCAACAAGCGCCAGGTCTGTAAGGAAAGCAACCAAGCTCTTATCGTCATATTTTTCTTCAAAATTCTTCGTAACAGATAGGAACTCATCGATGTTTTCCAGTCTGCTTTGGGATTCGATCGTTTTGTCGGCTTTCAGCATTTCACGATAACCTGACTTTTCTAGAACCTCTTCCACTAGTTCCGTCACCGAGATGTACTCTTGCATTTGCACATAGCCTTCAATCAGCGCACGGAACTCTTTCAATTGGGACGTAGCACGGCCGCTGACGCCGATTAAGTCTACTTCTGCAAGTGCTGTGAAGATGGAGATATCATGCTGTGTCGCGTAATTGGCGATCTTATCAACGGTTGTCGCTCCGATGCCACGTTTTGGTACATTTACAATTCGCTGCAGACTGATGTCGTCGTCTGGATTTGCAATAAGACGAAGATACGCCAGGATATCCTTAATTTCTTTTCTGTCGTAGAACTTGGTCCCGCCGACAATCGTGTAATTGATGTTGGACATGAGAAGCATTTCCTCCATCACACGGGACTGGGCGTTAGTACGGTACAGGATCGCAAAGTCTCCAAGCGTGCGTGTTGGGTCTTGTCTCATCAGTTCACGCATTTTGCCAACGACAAACTGTGCTTCCGATTTCTCAGAATCCGCTTGATAATGAATGATTTTTTGTCCTTCGTCGTTTTCCGTCCAAAGATTCTTCTTTTTACGGCCGATATTGTTTTCGATCACTCTGTTTGCCGCTTCTAGAATACGTTTGGTAGAACGGTAATTTTGCTCAAGCAGCACGACTTCCGCGTTTGGATAGTCTTTTTCAAAAGAAAGGATATTAGCGATATCCGCACCGCGCCAGCGATAGATGGACTGATCAGAATCCCCCACGACACAAAGATTTTTAAGGCGGTCAGCCAAAAGGTTCACCAAGGTATATTGTGCTTTGTTCGTATCTTGATACTCATCCACATGGATATATTGGAATTTACGCTGATAGTATTCGAGCACTTCCGGTACACGTTTAAAGAGATGAATGGTCGTCATAATCAGATCATCAAAATCAAGTGCTTGGTTCTTTTTCAACCTCTTTTGATAGTCGGTATAGATTTCCGCTACTTGCTGCTCGTATGGCCCAAGTGGCTGTTTTGCATATTGTTCTGGATTCATCAGTTCATTTTTAGCAGAGCTGATAGTCCCAAGGATGGTCCTTGGTTCGAATTTTTTCGGATCGATATTGCGGTCCTTTAAAATATTCTTAATAACAGATAACTGATCGGTCGTATCAAGAATGGTAAAATTGCGGTTTATTCCGATGCGGTCAATATCACGGCGCAGGATTCGCACACACATGGAGTGGAATGTAGAGATCCAAATGTCTTCTGCAGCAGGTCCGAGCAGCTTTTCCACACGCTCTTTCATTTCGCGCGCTGCTTTATTTGTAAAGGTGATGGCAAGGATATTCCACGGCGCTACCTGTTTTTCGGCCATCAGGTAGGCAATTCGGTGCGTCAACACCTTGGTTTTTCCACTTCCCGCTCCGGCCATGATGAGTAAGGGGCCGTCCATTTTTTTCACGGCTTCTTTTTGCATGGGGTTCAGCCCTTCAAGAAGTCTCTGACTTAAATATTGCATATTCTTTCACCGTCCAATCAAACATATGTTCTTATTTTCTATCATACTAAAATGTGTTGTGAATTACTATTAATTTTAGAATCTTTGCATCCACCGCTGTTGATTTCCGCACTGGGCTTCGCTTTCCTAGGGGTGGTGCTTGAGCCTCCTCACTTCCTTGCGGGATCTCAACCTACCGCTATCTCCCTCAGGACAAGGAAGTCTTTGACAGCGAAACATCGCACGAAGAAAATGCGTAGCATTTTCGAGGAGTCTTCGCCCCGTAATCCAATCAACAGCTAGAATATCTAGAAACTAATTTTTCACAGCGTCAACTGTCTTCAGCGCTTCTTTTAAATTTTCATATACGGCGTTTCCTACTACGACGGTATCGGCGTGGGCTGCCATTTCTTTGGCGCGTTCAGCTGTGGAAATACCGCCTCCGTAAAACAGTTGCGTTTTTTCGAGAGTTTGTTTGGCCGCCTGGACTATTTCCACGTCCCCGTACGTACCACTATATTCTAAGTAAAAGATAGGCAGATTAAACATTTTCTCTGCTAGTCTTGCATAAGCGATGACATCTTCTTTGTCGAGATCTGTTTTGGCTTCCGTTAACTTAGCAGCCTTACAGTCGGCATTCAGTATGCAATATCCCTCAGCCACAATCTCCTCCCAGTTCATGATGTCGCCGTATTCTTTTAGTGCCTCTATATGAAGGTCTGTGACCCATTCTGTCTTTCTACTGTTCAACACACTTGGGATAAAATAGTAATCAAATCCTGGTGTGACCGATTCTATGGTGGATACCTCCAATGCACATGGCAACGAATATCTTCTCACCCTGCTCATCAGGCTCAGCACATTATCGAGTGTGATGCCGTCCGTACCGCCTACTAGTATCGCATCAGTTCCGGATTCGCACACAAGCTCTAAATCTTCGTCCGATATCTCTTTATTAGGATCCAATTTAAAAACGTGCTTCCACTCACGTATTTCCATTAACACTGCAAACGTCCCCCATTCTAATTTTCCATTCCCCTATTATAGCAAAATACCAGCTAATACGAAAAAGGGAAACGGAGATTGTTGACTGGAAGTTACGACCTTTTCAAATGTACCAAAAGTTTTTTTCCTGCGGCCTGTTATTTCTTTTGTGTAGTGGGGAATTACATAACTAACTTCTTTAGTAAAGCTTAGGTTTTTTTATAGATGGATGCATATCGAAATCGCTTCAAAATATGATGTGATAAGGGGGTGTCCAACATGCCTATGTGGCTATGGTTTGTTATTGGCTTCGCTATACTGTTAGTGTTCGGTGCTCTTGTGGACCATTTTGGAAAAAGAAGACGAAGATCTCCTGACTCTGCACCGCTCTCTGATTCAGTCGATCAGGTAAAACCAAACCAAGATACGTTTTTCAGGTAATGATTGCATTTTAGGAAACTTTACTTTTGGGTGGAACCGCTTCTTAATAAGAGGCGGTTTTTTCTTGTTTGATCGGTGGGGAGTACCGTCTATAAGACCATTTATAAGAATTTTTTTACTGTTCGGGCGTATAGAGGGCTTCTATTAGACTTTTTATGTGGATTCCCTCCACGTTCGGGCGTATAAAACTCCCCTATTAGACTTTTCATCGAGTCTCCCCAAACGTTCTGGCATATAGATTGGTCCTCCATTCATAAAAAAGTGGCCCACTGCATTCGAGCGCAGCGGGCCACCTTAATACTTTTTACACTTCTTCTGTCTTCTTTTCTTCTGCAATACGCTCAAGTGCCATCTCGTAAGCATCGTTGCCGTAATTCAGGCAACGCTTCACACGGGAGATGGTTGCTGTACTTGCACCAGTTTCTGTCTCGATTTTATGATATGTGAAACCTTCTCTCAGCATTCTTGCCACCTCTAGGCGTTGTGCTAAAGATTGGATTTCATTGATGGTACAGAGGTCATCGAAGAATCGATAACACTCTTCCATGTCTTTTAAAGAAAGAATAGATTCAAAAAGTTGATCCAGTTCTTTTCCACGTAGTTTGTTGATTTGCATGATTGATTTCTCCTTTGCTTATTAAGACTAGTATGTGACCTTATTCAAATCTGGAATAATCTGAATCCACGTTTTACCGGGGACAAGTGGGACCTGTTTGCCATTTTTGTAGGGAAGGATCTTGCCGTCTACTGATTTCCATTCCACATCGAAACGCTCTCCATTTTGGATGAGCACCGCGTTGCCGCCAGAAGTAATATCGATTTCCCTTCTGCCTTGTTTATCTACCACAAGATGAGCTGCTTCCACAAGGAACACATTATGTGCAACAATCTCTTTCTTTGTTTCAAGATCGGTGTGTTTTACGCCGCCGCTATAACGGACGTATGCTTTTTTTTCCGCATCATATCTATATTCAACATGTGTTGCCTGCCTGGATGAGTATTCTATTTTCACTTGCTCTAAAGCGGTGGCTTCATGAGGATTGATCTGCCCTTTTTTTAAAAATATAAAAGGTGCGACCTCCGCTTTTGTCTCATAATTTTGCTGCTTTGCGCCTTTTTGGATATTTGCAGAACTGATGTATGAATTATGCGGCGCCTTCCGGAAACTTGCTCGTTTGAAAAGCGTTCCGTCATAGGTCAGACCGTTTATTCCATCTACTTCTCCTGCTTGTATCTTCTCTTTGGCTCCAGGACTCCAACCATGAAAGACATATAAGGGGTCATAGGCCTTTGCCAGGTCTACAAAATAGGCTCTTGAACTTCTGACTGGACCGACTGTTTCAGGCATTTCACTGTGAAAAATGGCCAGGAGCCTGGTAATGTCGCCTTCTGCCAGCACTTCATAAACAACATCTGCTTGATGCAAACCAGACTGCGGCCTAGCTTTTATATCATTGTTCACCATTACCGCAACCGGACGGGCATCTACTTTCTCCGCCATCATTTCTCCAGTTAAAGGTGCTTGCTCTGTCAGTTCTGAAACCTCTGTCGCCACTTGCTCTTCTTCTATCGCTACTTCTGTGGTCTCTTTACTTTGCTCATGACTAGTTGCAACGTTTTTTTCATCGTTGGATTGACAGCCTGCTAACATCAGCATAAGGCTTGCCAATAACAACGTTTTATTCCTACTCATCCTAACATAAACACAACCTTTAGTATTTTTACATACTTTTATATTTTAACGCATTATTGACGGAAAGAGTACCGTTTTATTCATCACATCGTATATTCCTCTAGGTGTTATTCTAATATAGGGAAGATGAGTCGATGATAAAAATAATAATGTATAGATGGGATCATTGAAACTGTAGCCTCTTTCAAACAACTGATTTCGCAGTTCTGTTTCCTGTTTCATCAGTTCTTCCATACTACAATCTGATAATCCACCTGCAAGCGGTAAAGGGATGTCACAAATGACCGCACCATCTTCCACCAGCACCATTCCCCCTCCTAGGTCTTTCATATGTTGGAAGGCCTTTAGCATCGCGCTCTTGTCTTTTCCTATCAAAACGATATCTCCTGTATTGGAATAGGAACTCGCAAACCCTTGAACATGTGTCCCGAACCCTTTGAGTATCGTATTCACCCGCCATTTACCTTTACGATCGATTAACATAAGAAACGACTGATCATGGGAAGTAGACAGGCTGTCACCTGACACATCCACTGAGATAGTATATGGCTTAATGATTACTTCGTTGACCATTTCCATCCCAAGCGCCATCGAAAATTGCAGATCATCCATACTTAAATTCCAATCGAGTTTCATTGGCTCTAAACCAAGTTCAGACCAATTTGGAACAGGAAAAGCTTCCTTAACCTGTTCGTTGTCCCTAGTGACCCACAGGCCCTTGGATAGAACAGAAACAGGAGTTGGCTCTTCTTTTGCCTTCAGGAAGTTGATGTTTGCTATCCGGCCAGGTGCAATGCTTCCATGCAACTTATCCATTGCAAAATGTTTTGCTGCATTATAGGAAGCCATCCGGTAAGCCTCTATTGCCGGCACCCCTTTGTCTAAGGCAATCGCGATGGTCCGGTTGATGACACCGCTTTCATAAAAACTCGGCGTGGAGCCGTCTGTGTTGAAGAAGGTTTGATCATAGTAATGAACACCTGAAGCTTCAAGCTCTTCTAAAATTAATGGCAGGTCCGGTCTGATGGATGAATAGCGCAAAGAAGCATGATACCCTTGTGAAATTCGTTTGATCACATCTGCTCCGTTCATCGCCTCATGGTCACTGTGAATGCCAAGCAGCTGCATTTTGGTCAATGTCTTTTCCGATGCTCCGGGAAAATGCCCTTCCACTGGCTTTTTGCGTGCATTCGCTTCTTGGACCCAATGTAAAATTAAATCATCCCCTGCCATTAATTTTGGCCAAGCTGTCAATTCCCCTCCCTGCATAACAAGAGGGTGATCTAGCCAACTTTTCATATTGGGCGTAGAGAAGATTTCGTCCTCATTTTTAATTTCCGTCTGCGCATCAAAACGGCACCACCAATACATCGTCGCAGCGGTTTGGTTCATTTCTTCTATAAAAGTAAACGCTTTCTTTTTTGTCATTTGCAACGTAAGCATTAAGTTGTCATTCACGAAGGTCGTTGTTCCTAATTTAGATGCATATTGCGCAAACGACAGGGGATTATAAAGTTGAAACGGATGAACATGCGGTTCAATGTAACCTGGAACCAGGTAGTATGATTCACAATTAACCATTTCTGTGTTTTCCGTATTTGTAGGAAGCTGATCTCCTACATAAACTATTCGATCTTCATGGATCCAGATATTTGCCGTCATCCACGCTTTTAGTTGAACATTTAAGTATGTTGCATTTGTCAGAACCAAGGTTGGTGCCTGTTTTCCATCAATCACGGCAACCTGTTCTCGTATTTTTTTGTTTTTCCATCTATATGCCTGTTCATGCATGTTTGATCACCCACTCTTTGTGAGATTTTATCTTTGTCACATTTGTATGATTCATTTCAGTGAATATTATTTTGATATAACCTCTTTTTACCATGTTACCACAACAGAGTTTTGCTTGCACCACCGTTCTTCATAATTAATTGAAAATTTATTTAATTTAACGCTTTAACTGAAGAAAATATATACGTTGGAGGGATTATGATGAAAGTGAGACCTAATATCAGCATTATCAATGCGATGATTCGCATCACAGCAGGATTTGCTACATTGGCGTGGATTACAAGCAAAATGGTTCGACGACCGCACCGCGATTCCTACAAACTTATCGCACTCCTTGCGGGCATGAAAATTGCGGAAGGCATCCTGCGTTACTGCCCGATGACCGCAGGCTTCGAACGCTTCCAAGAATACCGCAACGACCACAACAGCGAAAACAACCACTACAACTTCGACTTCGACGACTTCGAAGCCAAAGCAAACGGCGACGGCGGAGCCGACTCTTACAACCCTTCTTGAGGGGGTAGCGTGTAAAAAGAGATAAAAAAAACACCTTTGGGGGTCAGACCCCCAAAGGGTTTTCGTCACTCACGTCGAACAATATAAGGAGGTAGGTAGAATGCTTGAGTATTTAACGGATATGTCGTTTGTGTTAGCCACTATTATTGGTGGGATTGTTGCTATTTTGTATGTTTTTGTTAAGAAGAAACGCCGGACGCAATAGCTTTGTGGGCAATGTCCTTGCGATAGAAAAGATTATCGCATGTTATGTTGCGCAACTCATCGTATACTTTTTTCTGCGCTTGTTCTAAGCTGTCGCTTTGTGCAGCGACTAACAACACACGGCCGCCGTTTGTTACAAGCTTTCCTTCTTTAGCTTCTGTGCCGGCATGAAAAACCAAACCTCCACCAACTTGATCCGCACCTTCAATAACTGCACCGTTTTCATAAGTTTCGGGATAGCCTTTGGATGCCATTACAACACCAACTACAGCTTCATTCGACCATTTAAGCTCCAACTCATCTTCTCCGCGTAGAACCCCTGTCAACACTTCCGCCAAATCTGATTCAAGTCTTGGTAATACGACTTGCGTTTCCGGATCACCAAAGCGTGCATTAAATTCAATTACCTTTGGACCTTGCTTGGTTAAAATCAAGCCTGCATATAAAATACCTACGAATGGACGTCCTTCGTTAACCATCGCTTTTGCAGTTGGAAGCAATACCGTTTCCAATGCCTCTTCCACAACGGAATTTGGGATTTGCGGCACCGGAGAGTACGCCCCCATGCCACCTGTGTTTGGTCCCATGTCCCCGTCAAACGCACGTTTATGATCTTGTGCAATCACCATTGGATACACTTTCTCTCCGTTAACAAATGCCATGAAAGAGAACTCTTCTCCTTCAAGGAATTCTTCGATGACAAGCTTAGAGGATGCTGCTCCAAATTTTGACTCCGCCATCATTTCGCGCACCGCTTTAAAAGCCTCTTCATCTGTCATGGCAACAACCACGCCTTTTCCAGCTGCCAGTCCGTCAGCCTTCAACACAATCGGTGCCCCCTTGCCTTCTATGTACGTTCTTGCTTCTTCGTAATCTGTGAACGTTTCATAGCCAGCTGTTGGGATGCCGTATTTTTTCATAAGGTCTTTGGCAAAGCCTTTGCTTCCTTCGATGAGAGCCGCTGCCTTGGTTGGCCCGAATGCTTGAAGTCCTGCAGCTTGAAATTCGTCGACAATTCCGTTTAGTAGAGGTACTTCAGGGCCCACCATGGTAAGGTCGATTTGGTTTTCTTTTGCAAAATTGATTAAGGAGTCCGTGTCTGATTCTTGGATCGGAACAAGATTTCCGACTGTTTCCATGCCGATGTTTCCTGGTGCGATAAATATTTCTGTTACGGATGGGCTTTGTGCGAATTTCCAGGCGATGGCGTGTTCGCGGCCGCCTTTTCCAATTACCAATACTTTCATGGGTTTTCCTCCTGACGTGTTGAGTAAAGTGTCCATCTTACACCGCTGTTGATTTCCGCACTGGGCTTCGCTTTCCTAGGGGCGCTGCTGGAGCCTCCTCACTTCGTTGCGGGGTCTCCACCTACCGCTATCTCCCTCAGGAGTCTTCGCCCTGTGCTCCAATCAACAGCTACGGTTCTTAAAAAATCAAAGTCTTGCTTTTACCAATAAACATTTTTTCCTCAATGCTTAAAATGTCTCATCCCTGTAAACACCATTGCAATACCGTATTCGTCGGCTTTTTTGATGGAGTCTTCGTCTTTGATGGAGCCGCCGGGTTGGATGATGGCAGTTACGCCGGCTTTTGCGGCTGCTTCGACGGTGTCGTTCATTGGGAAGAAGGCGTCTGATCCTAGTGCGGAGCCTACTGCTTTTTCGCCAGCTTGCTCAATGGCAATTTTCGCTGCACCGACACGGTTCATCTGTCCTGCACCAACGCCGACAGTCTGACCTTCTTTGGCAAGGACGATGGCATTAGATTTCACATGCTTTACGACTTTCCATGCAAGCTTTAGGTCTGCCCACTCTTGCTCAGTCGGCTCGCGTTTTGTTGGAACCGTGATGGTCGCTTCTTCAAAACCTGCTTGGTCCTCATCTTGCACCAAAAGACCTCCGCGAACGGATACCATACGGGATTGCATTACACCTGCACCGGTCATATCAACCAATAGAAGCCTAATGTTCTTTTTCTGCTTCAATACAGCCAACGCATCGTCGCTAAAGGACGGTGCAATGACAATCTCTAAAAATAACTCATGTAAAAGTTCTGCCGTTTCTTTGTCCACTTCTGTGTTGAAGGCGATGATGCCTCCGAAAATGGAAACAGGATCTGCTTCATATGCACGGCGGTACGCTTCTACCGTTGTTGCGCCAGTGCCCACGCCGCAAGGATTCATATGTTTGACTGCAACTACTGCAGGGTCTTTGAATTCCTTTACAATTTGCAATGCTGCATCGGCATCATTGATATTGTTATAGGATAATTCTTTTCCGTGAAGCTGTTCAGCTGATGCAATCGAAAATTCGGACGCTAATGGTGCTTGATAGAATGCTGCTTGTTGATGCGGGTTCTCTCCGTATCGCAAGCCTTGCTTTTTCTCAAACGTAACAGTCAAAGATTCCGGATGCTTCTCTTCCACTGCTTCTGTTAAATAGTTGGAGATCATCGCATCATACGCTGCTGTATGGCGGAAGACTTTGGCTGCAAGGCGACGGCGTGTTGCAACCTCCACCTTTCCGCTTTCTTTTAACTCGGCAATTACACCTTCGTAGTCGGAAGGATCAACTAAAACGGCAACGTCCTTATGATTCTTTGCTGCTGAACGAAGCATCGTCGGCCCGCCGATATCAATGTTTTCAATGGCATCTTCAAACGTGGAATCAGATTTAGAGATTGTTTCTTTAAATGGGTAAAGGTTCACCACAACCAAATCGATCGGAGTAATTCCATGCTCTTCTAGCTGCGCTTGGTGACTTTCGTTGTCACGCATCGCCAACAATCCACCATGGATCATCGGGTGTAAGGTTTTTACACGTCCATCAAGGATTTCTGGGAAGCCTGTTACTTCCGAAATACCAATTACCTTTACACCATTATCCTGCAATACTTTTTTTGTGCCGCCGGTAGAGATAACCTCTACACCTAGGTCTACTAATTGTTGTACAAATGGGACGATGCCCTCTTTATTGGAAACACTCACTAATGCTCTCATCGTATCGCTGCCTCTCCTTTGATTGAAAAAAGTTGTTGTAAGGTTTTTGGGTAAAAGGAATGTTCTACCTCATGAATTTTTTTCTCTACTGTTTCTCGCGTATCATCTTGGCCAATTTCTATTGCTTGTTGGGCAATAATCGGGCCGGTGTCCATTCCTTCATCAACAAAATGAATGGTCACTCCTGTTAGTTTTACACCATACTTGAGTGCTTGACCAACCGCATCCAGGCCTGGAAACGCTGGTAATATGGAAGGATGGATGTTAACAATTTTCCCTTTAAAAGCGTTAAGCAGCGTGGGTCCTATAAGACGCATATAGCCTGCCAACACAATAAAATCTACTTCATATCTTTTTAACTCCAGGAGGATGTGCTCTTCAAATTCCTCTTTCGTTTTATAGCTTTTAGGAGCAAATGCAAAATAAGGAATGTCCGCTGTAGTTGCACGTTCGACAACAAAGGCACCAGGCTTGTCACAGACAAGTAATGCCGGCGTGGCATCTAGCAAGCCTTTCTGACACGCATCCGTTATCGCCTGAAAATTGGAGCCGCTCCCTGATGCGAAGATGGCGATTCTTGTTGTCATCGGATTTCTCCTCCGCCAAACGTGATACCCTCGCCTTCTTTTACACGGCCAATCAAGTAAGCTTTCTCCCCGTTAGCTTCAAGGATCTGCACCACTTCTGGTAAAATCTCTTCGTTAATGGCAAGCACCATGCCAATTCCCATGTTGAAGATATTGAACATTTCTTTGCGATCTAGCTCGCCAACTTCCTGTAATAGATCAAAAATCGGTGGGATTGGCCAAGTGCCATAATCCACCTCAGCTTGCATGCCTTCTGGAAGCATCCGCGGAATATTTTCAATAAATCCGCCACCGGTAATATGGGCCATTCCGTTAATGTCGTATTTTTTCAGGACTTCTAGAATTGGTTTTACATAGATTTTTGTAGGCGTGAGCAGCTCTTCGCCAAGTGTCCCTTCAAAACCATCGTACTTTTTATCAAGGTCCAGCTTGCCTTTTTCAAATACAATTTTACGTACTAATGAGTATCCGTTGCTGTGGATACCGCTTGAGCTCAGTCCGATCAATACGTTACCCGGTTCAATTTTGGAGCCATTGATTAAACGTTCTTTCTCTACCACACCTACTGTAAATCCTGCCAGGTCATATTCTGTGTCGTCATACATACCAGGCATTTCCGCTGTTTCCCCGCCTACTAATGCGCACCCTGCCTGCTCGCAGCCGTCCGCGATTCCTTTAACGATACTTTCGATACGCTCGGGCACCGCTTTCCCGCATGCAATATAATCTAGAAAATAAAGCGGCTCTGCGCCTTGGACGACAACATCGTTCACACACATCGCAACTGCATCCACCCCAATGGTGTCATGTTTGTCGAGCTGGAAAGCAAGCATCAGTTTTGTCCCGACTCCATCTGTACCGGAAACAAGCACCGGATTTTTCACATTTACTGCCGATAGGTCAAACAGCCCGCCAAATCCGCCAAGGCCTCCCATCACCTCTGGCCTCATCGTTCTAGCCACATGCTTTTTCATACGCGTTACCGCTTCATAGCCCGCTTCTATATCTACACCCGCTTGCTTGTATGCATTTGCCATATGTGTTGTGTCTCCCTTCCAATGGAAAAGCGACGAATCTTTAACATCCCGCCGCTTTTTGGTAAGTTTTTTTTGAAAAAGTAATGATGTTTGGTTTCTCAATAGTTCTAGGGTGATTCCAACCTGATTCACACGTTTTTTCAGTGAATTGTAACTATTTTTGGTATTATTGTAACTTTTTCTGCCCTGATTGTGACTTTTTCCACCGTTATTGTAACTTTTCCAAATATCAGCCCTTCAACAAGTCACCAAGCCTAGCACTTCTCATGCGGCAGTACCGTGTCCGGAAAAATCTCCGTCGGATACTTGCCGGTAAAGCATGCCATACACTGCCCGCGCGTCTCCCCGTCAAACGGGCGGTCAATCGCTTCGACCATGCCACCAGGACTTAAAAATGCCAATGAATCCGCGCCAATGATCTCACGCATTTCTTCCACAGAATGAGAAGAGGCAATCAGCTCTTCATGTGTAGAAGTGTCAATTCCGTAAAAACAAGGATTCTTAATCGGTGGTGAACTGATGCGTACATGCACTTCGGTCGCACCTGCCTCACGAAGCATCCTTACAATCCTTCTGCTTGTTGTTCCGCGGACGATTGAATCATCGACCATCACGACACGCTTGCCTTCCACGACCCCGCGGACAGGAGAAAGCTTCATCTTTACACCCTGCTCACGTAATGATTGGGACGGCTGAATGAACGTACGGCCTACATATCTATTTTTAATCAAGCCTAGTTCATATGGAATGCCTGAAAGTTCTGCATAACCGATTGCTGCAGAGATACTGGAGTCCGGTACACCCGTAACCACATCTGCCTCAATCCCTGATTCCATCGCCAACTGCTTCCCAAGACTTTTCCTTGCTGTATGCACGTTGATGCCATCAATATTGCTGTCAGGTCTGGAAAAATAAATGTACTCCATGCTGCACATTGCACGTTGGGTATGCATCGTAAAGCGCTCGGAATGCAAGCCGCCATTGTCGATAATCAACAGTTCCCCAGGCTCGATGTCGCGGATGAATTCTGCCCCCACCACGTCAAACGCACAGGTCTCGGACGCCACGACGTAGGCATCATTCAGCCTACCAAGTGACAGAGGACGCAAACCGTTTGGATCAAGCGCCACCATCATTTCCGTCTCTGTCATGATTAAAAACGCATATGCGCCTTTTAGCATCGACAATGCATTTTTCACACGATCCTTTAACAACGTGTAGCCACTTCTTTTAATAAGATGAGCTAAAACTTCCGTATCGGACGTTGTTTGTAAAATACTCCCCATCGTCTCCAGCTGATGCTTGAGCGCATTCGCATTGACGAGATTTCCGTTGTGGGCTAGTGCAAGACTGCCAGATTGAGAGTGGAACAATAAAGGCTGCACATTCTCATAACCGCCGCCACCTGCCGTTGCATAGCGGACATGGCCAATAGCAGCTTTTCCGGCACCAAGTTCTTGCAATCTACCGTTACCGAACACTTCGTTCACAAGGCCTTCCCCTTTTACCGCTACAAGCTTCTCCCCATCAGTTGAAACAATCCCTGCGCCTTCTTGGCCACGGTGTTGCAGGCTATGCAAACCGTAATAGGTAATCTGGGATGCCTCGGGATGCCCCCAGATCCCGAACACCCCACATTCCTCATTCAAGCCCTTTAGTTCAGCAAGCATGGAATAGCTCCTTTCCAAGCATCGCGAAGGTCGTTCACAGAAACGTGAACTGCAACTTCACGTGATGCCGATTCAATATGAAGATTTCCTGTTGCTGTGACCGTTCCTACTAAACTAGCATCCGATACCATTGCCTCAAATGTTTCTTGATTTTCTGGACGAACAGAGACAACAAAGCGAGATTGTGTTTCGCTGAAAAGTGCAGACGTCATGTCGCCCGTTAGTGTAACAGAAGCCCCCAAGCCGCGAGCGCCCATCGCACTTTCCGCCAACGCCACAGCCACTCCACCTTCAGACACATCATGGGCTGATGCTACAAGACCAGCGCGAATCGCAGCTAACAGTTCATCCTGGCGTTTAGCTTCCACATTCAAATCAATCGCAGGTGCCTTCCCGAAAATCTTGCCATGCGTCAACTTCTGCAACTCACTTCCACCAAACTCAGCAGCTGTCTCCCCAATCACATAAATCAGATCGTCTTCATTTTTAAACTCCTGAGTCGTCACATGTTTCAAATCATCAATCAACCCAACCATGCCGACAACTGGCGTTGGGTAAACAGCCACACCGTTTGTTTCGTTGTATAAAGATACATTTCCACCGATAACTGGCGACTCTAATTTACGGCAAGCTTCACTCATGCCGTCTGTTGCTTTTTCAATCTGCCAGAAGATCTCCGGCTTTTCAGGATTACCAAAGTTCAAGCAATCTGTTATCGCCAATGGCTTCGCACCCGAACACACAATATTACGTGCCGCTTCAGCAACTGCGATCATTCCGCCTACTTCCGGATCTAGATATAGATAACGGGAGTTACAATCTGTTGTCATCGCCAAGGCTTTTTCCGTACCACGGATACGCACAACTGCTGCGTCAGAACCTGGCACTACTACTGTATTTGTTCGAACTTGATAGTCGTATTGATCATAAACCCACTCTTTGCTTGCGATGGTCGGCTGCTTCAAGAGTGCAACCAAAGTCTCTTCGTAGTCAGCTACTTCCGGCACCGCTACCTCCATCTCCTGGAACTCACGGTAATAAGCAGGTTCGCTTGATGGTTTATGGTAAACAGGAGCTTCTTCAGCTAGCGCATCCACCGGTACATCTGCAATCACTTCCCCTTTGTGAACAAGGCGAAGTTTTTTGTCATCTGTCACTTTTCCAATGGATACAGCTTCTAAGCCATATTTTGAAACGATTTCGTGCGCTTCGTGCTCACGGCCCGCTTCCACCACAATCAGCATGCGTTCTTGGGATTCAGAAAGCATCATTTCATAACCAGTCATGCCTGTTTCGCGCTGTGGCACAAGGTCCAGGTTCATTTCAATTCCGGAACCTGCCTTTGATGCCATTTCCGCAGAAGAACTAGTTAATCCAGCTGCTCCCATATCTTGAATTCCTACAAGGCCATCCCATTTCACGATTTCCAAGCAAGCTTCCAATAATAATTTTTCCATAAAAGGATCGCCAACTTGAACCGCTGGACGTTTCTCTTCTGATGCTTCAGAAAGCTCTTCTGATGCAAAAGTTGCCCCGTGAATCCCATCGCGTCCCGTTTTTGCCCCAA
The DNA here is from genome assembly GCF_001293645.1 of Bacillus sp. CHD6a. Lineage (GTDB taxonomy): Bacteria > Bacillota > Bacilli > Bacillales > Bacillaceae_I > Sutcliffiella_A. The sequence continues at coordinate 15,595 of NZ_LBMD01000002.1, read as the reverse complement.
CGTACATGACCGTATTCCCGACACCTTTTGCCTGCCCTTTTTTAATATCTTCATGATTGATCAGACCCACACACATCGCGTTCACTAGCGGGTTGCCATCATAGGCTGGGTCAAACTGGATCTCACCGCCAACTGTCGGGATGCCCACACAGTTCCCGTATCCTGCGATTCCTGCCACCACTTCTTCAAACAAATATTTCACACGTGGAGATGTTAGTTCCCCAAAGCGCAAAGAATTCAATAACGCAATCGGACGTGCGCCCATGGAAAAGACATCGCGGATGATGCCGCCGACACCTGTCGCTGCACCTTGATAAGGCTCGATGGCAGACGGGTGATTATGACTTTCTATTTTGAACACCACTGCCTGATTATCACCGATGTCCACAATTCCTGCACCTTCCCCAGGGCCTTGTAATACTTTTGGTCCATCTGTTGGGAATTTGCGCAATACCGGCTTTGAATTCTTGTAACTGCAATGCTCCGACCACATCACCGAGAATAACCCGGTTTCTGTGTAGTTTGGCAAACGCCCAAGAATTTTTTCTACCATTAGAAACTCTTCATCGCTTAGTCCCATTTCACGGTAAATGCCTTCCGCTTTGATCATCTCTGGATTTGGCTCAAGAAGTAACGACATGTGATTCCCTCCAATTACGAACGATAGATTGAAAGAGTTTAAGGCCATCTGCGCTGCCTAACAGCTCAGAAACCGCTCTCTCCGGGTGTGGCATCATACCAAGTACATTTCCTTTTTCATTTACAATCCCGGCAATATCATGTAGACTACCATTTGGATTGTCACCATTATAGGAAAAAGCAATTTGCCCATTGCTTACTAATTCCCCTAGAGTTTTCTCATCACAATAGTAATTTCCTTCCCCATGCGCTATGGGGATGGTGATGATCTCATCTTTTTCGTACCCCGACGTGAACATCGTTTTGTTATTCTCCACTTTCAATTTCACCGGACGGCACATAAACTTCAAGTTTTTATTCCTTCTCATTGCCCCTGGAAGAAGACCTGACTCCAGTAAAATTTGAAACCCGTTGCATACACCCAAAATTGGCTTACCAGCTTCTGCTGCTTTTTGTACTTCTAGCATGACATTGGAAAAACGTGCAATTGCGCCAGATCTTAGGTAATCCCCGTAAGAAAATCCACCTGGAAGTAAAATTCCGTCATACTCCTCTAGGTTCGTTGCATCATGCCATACATACTCGACTTCTTCCCCAAGCTCGTCTTTGATTGCATGGTACATATCTACATCACAGTTGGAGCCCGGAAACACGATGACTGCAAATTTCACGATCCAACAACCTCCTCCACCTCATAACGGAAGTCTTCAATCACTGTATTTGCCAATAAACGTTCGCACATTTCCTTTACAAGCACGTCTAGGTCACGGTCAGACTTTGCAATCGTCAATTCTAAAAATTTTCCGATACGAACTTCTTCGACCTCTTTATAAGAAAGACTATGAAGCGAGTTTTTCACTGCTGTTCCTTGTGGATCTAAAACGCTCTCTCTTAACGTTACAAATACCTTCACTTTATACATGCTGCTCTCCTCCAATACGTGCTAGTATTTTTTCGTATGCATCTGTCAGGCTTCCAAGATTTCTGCGGAACACATCTTTATCAAGTTTCTCATTCGTTTCCTTATCCCACAGGCGGCAAGTATCCGGTGATACCTCATCTGCCAAGATGATTCTGCCATCAACCGTTTTGCCAAATTCAAGCTTGAAATCAACTAATCTCAAATTCTTCTTTTCGAAAAATTGCGATAATACATCGTTCACCTTGCGCGCTACATGCTTCAAAATATCCACTTCTGCAGGTGTTGCAAGCTTCAAAAGTTGCACATGATCTTCTGTGATGAGCGGATCACCAAGTGAGTCATCTTTATAATAAAACTCCACGATTGGTTGCTCGAGCGTGATGCCTTCTTCTATTCCAAGGCGTTTTGCCATGCTGCCGGCCGTGATGTTGCGGACCACGACTTCAAGTGGAATGATGTCTACTTTTTTTACAAGTTGTTCTGTTTCGGACTTGCGCTCGATGAAGTGGTTTTCGATGCCAGCTTCTGTGAGCATGGAAAATAGTAAGCTTGTAATCTCGTTATTCAAACGGCCTTTGCCTGTGATGTCGGCTTTTTTTTCGCCGTTGAAGGCGGTGGCGGAGTTTTTATATTGAATCCAAACGATGTTTTCGTCGTTTGTTGAGTAGACCAGTTTTGCTTTGCCTTCGTATAGTAGTTCCTGCTTTTGCAAAGTCATGGGTTTGCCTCCTGTAAAAGAGAGATGGGTTTTTGGAAAAACTCCCTGTTGATCTCCGTTCCAGTTGTTCGCTTTCCGCGGGCGGTCCGGGAGCCTCCTCGGCTTCGCCTGTGGGGTCTCCCCTGTCCCTTCCTCCCGCAGGAGTCTCACAACTTGCACTCCAATCACCAGGGTAAATCACTTTGAATGAATGGTATTGTAAATATCACGAAACAACCTAGCTGTTGCTTGGAGCACAGGGCGAAGACTCCTGAGGGGGATAACGGTAGCTTGAGACCCCGCAACGAAGTGAGGAGGCTCAAGCACCGTCCCTAGGAAAGCGAAGCCCAGTGCGGAAAGCAACAGCGGTGCTCTACCAATTTATATTTTATAGCCCTAGTCGGTCAAAAATCGTATCTACATGCTGCAGATGGTAGTTGTAGTCGAAGCAGTCTTCGATTTGTGCCGGAGTCAGGCGGGACGTGATTTTCTCTTCGCCTTCTACTAGCTCACGGAAATGGACTTGCTTTTCCCATGCTTCCATCGCTTTTGGCTGAACTGTGTCATACGCTTCCTCACGGGACATGCCAGTGTCGATCAACGCAAGCAACACGCGTTGGGAGTAAATAAGCCCCAATGTACGGTCCATGTTGCGCTTCATGTTTTCCGGGAACACCGTTAAGTTTTTGATGATGTTGCCAAAACGGTTCAACATGTAGTTCAATGCAATCGTGCTGTCCGGTAAAATAATACGCTCTGCTGAAGAATGTGAGATATCGCGCTCATGCCAAAGTGGCACATTCTCGTAAGCTGTCATCATGTAACCGCGGATTACACGTGCAAGGCCTGTCATGTTTTCCGAACCGATTGGGTTCCGTTTGTGCGGCATTGCGGAAGATCCTTTTTGCCCTTTTGCGAAGAACTCTTCCACTTCGCGTGTTTCACTCTTTTGTAGGCCACGAACTTCGACTGCGAACTTTTCGATAGAAGTTGCGATCAACGCCAGTGTGCTTAAGTAATGAGCATGACGGTCACGTTGCAACGTTTGTGTGGAGATTGGCGCGCGTTGCAGACCTAATTTTTCACACACATACTCTTCTACAAACGGATTGATGTTTGCGTAAGTTCCAACCGCACCGGAGATTTTTCCGAACTCGATGCCTTCTGCTGCTTGCTTGAAACGCTCAAGGTTACGTTTCATTTCCTCGTACCATAGGGCAAGCTTTAAACCGAATGTTGTCGGCTCTGCGTGCACACCGTGTGTACGGCCCATCATGACCGTGTATTTATGGTCTTGCGCTTTCTCTTTTAAAATAGCAACGAAGCGTTCGATGTCAGCAAGTAGGATCTCGTTAGCCTGCTTCAGCTGGTAGGAAAGTGCTGTGTCGACTACATCTGTGGAAGTTAAACCATAATGCACCCACTTTTTCTCGTCTCCAAGTGTTTCAGATACCGCTCTTGTAAATGCAACCACGTCATGGCGAGTTTCCGCTTCGATCTCTTTAATGCGCTCGATATCAAAGGATGCTTTTTCACGAAGTACCTTTACGTCTTCTTTCGGGATATCCCCAAGTTCTGCCCATGCTTCACAAGCTAAGATTTCTACTTCAAGCCAAGCCTGAAATCGGTTTTCTTCTGTCCAAATCGCGCCCATCTCGGGTCTTGTATAACGTTCAATCATGTTAAAATCCTCCGTTCAACTGTGTTCCAAATCTGCCAGGAAGCCTCTTGCTCCAAAGCCTGTTCTATTGTATCAGCTAAAATATTGATATGTCCCATTTTTCGTTTCTCTTTTTTCTCGTGCTTGCCATATAAATGAAGCTTTGCATTTTCATAATGTGGAATGTGTTCCATTGCCGCGTCCACATGCTCCCCTAATAGATTAACCATTACCGCTTGCTTCCATAAGGTCGTTTTGCCAAGAGGCATTCCAGTCACTGCTCGGATGTGCTGCTCGAATTGTGAGGTTTCGCAAGCATCCATCGTATAGTGCCCCGAGTTGTGCGGTCTTGGTGCCAGTTCATTTATATAGAAGGTTCCATCTTCAAGGACGAACATTTCCACTGCCAGGGTCCCGATAAGATGGAAGTGCCTTGCTAATGTCATTGCACTTTGGATTGCGTTCATCTCTAGTATTTGATCAACCCTTGCTGGTGCTATTGTTTTATATAAAATATTTTCTCTATGTTCGTTTTCACCGACAGGGAATGCTTTAATTTCGCCTGTTGTGCTTCGTGCTACTACAACTGAGATTTCTTTTGTAAAAGGAATCCATTTTTCTAGGACACATTCGCCGTGTTCTAAAAGTTGTGCAGCCTGTTCAAGAGCTGATTCATCCTTCAACACTACCTGCCCTTTGCCATCATAACCGAATCGGCATGTTTTCAGGACGCTTGGATACCCGATTTTCTGGATGGCTTCATGAAGCTCTGCCTTTGTCGTTACTTCCATAAAAGGTGCAACCTGAAGGCCTGCTGCTTCAATCGCTCTTTTTTCGGTTCCGCGATGCTGGGTGACTTTCAACACTTCGCTGCCTTGTGGCAAATAAGCGTTCTCTTCTAGCCAGGTCAATGCTTCATAATCGATGTTTTCAAACTCATACGTGACGACATCGGATAGTGACGCAAGTTTTTTGATCGCTTCCATATCACTAAATGCCGCGGTTATTTCAATGTCTGCGACCTGTCCGCAAGGAGAATCTGGAGTTGGATCAAGCACAGCGATTTTAAAGCCCATTGCCTTTGCTGATAGTGCCATCATCCGACCAAGTTGTCCGCCGCCGATGATTCCAATGGTTGCTGGTGGAACGATATGTTTAAACAAGCTGATCACTACTTTCTATCACTTGCTGTTCTGTTGCATCTCTTCGTGCTTGAAGGCGTTCTGCCGTTTTGCTGTCATATGCGCCAATCATCTGTGCTGCAAGGAGCCCTGCGTTTGTTGCACCTGCTTTTCCGATAGCAACGGTTGCAACCGGTACGCCGCCTGGCATCTGGACAATGGAAAGCAAGGAGTCTAAGCCGTTTAGGGTTTTGGATTGAACGGGAACGCCGATTACTGGGAGTGTCGTTTTTGCTGCTACCATCCCGGGTAGGTGGGCTGCTCCTCCCGCTCCTGCGATGATGACTTTTAGGCCTCGTTCTCTTGCTTGTTCTGCGTAGGTGAACATAAGGTCTGGTGTGCGGTGTGCGGATACGACTTTCTTTTCGTATGGTATATGTAGTTCGTCAAGCATGTCACATGCGTGTTTCATCGTTTCCCAATCGGAAGTACTTCCCATGATCACTCCAACTATGGCGTTCATTTTGTTGCCTCCCTTATTGATTTGAATGGTTATCTGTTTGACTCCCTGTTTACTTTCGTTCCAGGTGTTCGCTTTCCGCGGGGCGTGTGCTTGAGCCTCCTCACTTCGTTGCGGGGTCTCAAGCTACCGCTACCTCCCGCTGGAGTCTCACACCTTGCACTTCAGTCAACAGGGTGGATTTTATTACTACCTAGCTGTTTCCCACGGAAAGCGAAGCCTTTTGCGGAAAGAAACAGCGGCGTTTAACAGAAACTTTTAGAAACAGAAAAGCCCAAATGGACTGTCCCTGTTTTAGGAGGGAAAGCAGTCCATCTGGGCTTTCATTAGCATAGGTAAACAAACTGAGTCGCCATGAAAAACATAGATGGTGTTAACTTCCCCTCATAGTCCGACCAATGTGGCGGTCGGGTAGAAACTTATGGGCCATATTCCCAAAATTATATGAGGTTTCATTATTTGTTTTTTATTCGTTTTCATCTACGTTTATCTTACCGTCTATTCCCGTTAATGTCAACGGAAATCATGAACAATGTAGTTTATTTATCGATTAATGTTCGTATTTTGGTGTTATTTTTCGATTAATTTTCCTTCGAATACTATTTTTCTTCCGATTGGATGCACTTCTTTGTGTCCGTTTTTTACCGTCTCCTGGAAAATGGGCTCTTCCATCCGGCGTGAGGGCATATAGCCTTCTTTTGCCATTCGGTCAAGGCATTCACTGATCGTTTCATTTTCCATTACTTCGAATTTTCGTTTTCGCGGCGTCTTACCCATTCTTTAATTTTCCTTTCCTTTACAGCTTTTACCCAGAAACCACCGTGAATGGTTTTTGGCTCATACGCAATAATGAATGCCTTAGGGTCATGTTCTTTGATGGCATGATACAAGCTCACCTCGTATTTTCGAGGGGTTAAAATTTGCAGGGCCATTCGGTCGCCTTCAAGCCCATTTGCCTGCCAGTTGGTCACCCCGTACCCTTTTTCACGCAAAAGCTTTGGCAGATCCTTGTCATATTCCTTCGTAATGACATTTACTGTGGTGTATCCAAGCGCCAGCTTTTCTTCTATTTTCATTCCGACAATAACGCCTACACCATAACCCAGTGCGTAGGCAGCCAAGTTTTGGATTTCATTCAGATTGTCCAGTACCAGGCCTAGACCTACCACATAAATGACAACCTCTACCATGCTGATTCCCGCAGCTAAGTAACGCTGCCCCTTTAACGTCAAAATCATTCGTATGGTAAAAAATGATACGTAAACAATATTGATAATGATAATGATTGCTACCATAACTAAACTATTTTCAAGCAAGATACCTGCCTCCTAGAGCCTAAATCTAGTATCTAATTCTAATGGAACCTGCTATAACCTGTAAACACTTAAGGTAAATTAATTGGTCTAAAGTCCCAGAAGTGTTACTATGGTATAGCTGTCGTTTTTGTAACAAATACTTAATTTATGAAAGAAGTGATGAGAAATCATTAAAGGAGTGAAAATATTTTGAAGAAAACAACCCCTGTGTTTATTGTTTCTATTATTGTTGCTGTCTTATTCATCATTTGGGGTGTAATTCCCGCAAGCATGTTGGGAGACGCCGCTTTAAAGCCTGTAACAGAAGCTGTACAAGGTTTTATTGTAGATAAGTTCGGTTGGTTTTACCTTTTAACTGCAACAGGATTTTTGTTATTTAGCATTATTCTTATATTCACTAAATTCGGACGTATTAAACTTGGCAAAGACACGGACGAACCGGAATACAATTACATCACATGGTTTGCGATGTTATTTAGTGCCGGGATGGGTATCGGATTAGTATTTTGGGGTGCTTCAGAGCCAATGTATCATTTTTTCGCCCCACCGACCGGAGAAGGGGAGACGGCTGAAGCGGCCAGGGTAGCAATGCGCTATTCATTTTTCCATTGGGGACTGCATCCTTGGGCCATCTATTCTGTCATCGCGCTTGCTTTAGCGTATTTCCAGTTTAGAAAAGGCTCACCAGGAGTTATCAGTTCCATCTTACGACCACTTTTAGGTGATCGGGTCGATGGCAATCTTGGTACCTTCATTAATTTTATCGCAGTTTTCGCTACAATCTTTGGGGTTGCTACTTCCCTTGGGCTTGGAGCCATCCAAATCAGTGGCGGCCTAGCGAGCGTCACTCCGGCCATCACAAACAATATCACGACTCAACTGATCGTGATTGCAGTGGTGACCGTACTGTTTATGTTATCGGCACAGACAGGCTTGAACAAGGGGATTAAATACTTAAGTAACCTGAATGTTGTGCTCGCAATTTCATTAATGTTGTTCTTGCTGTTCGCAGGGCCAACCAATTTTATTATGGATCTGTTTACAACAACCGTTGGAAGCTACATTCAGAATTTGCCTTCCATGAGCTTCCGTTTGTTCCCGTTTGACGCGGACAATTCATGGGTTCAGGATTGGACCATTTTCTATTGGGCATGGTGGATCGCTTGGGCACCATTTGTAGGTACGTTCATCGCCCGTATTTCTCGTGGACGCACAATTCGTGAGTTCTTGCTGGGAGTCCTATTGGTTCCAACTATTTTCGGTGGACTATGGTTCTCCGTATTCGGAGGATCTGCCATATTCTTGGAGTATTTTGAAGGCATTCCGGTGTATAGTGTCATTACCGAGTCTGGCACGGAAGTCGCACTGTTCTCTGTCTTGCAAAACTACCCACTTGGCATGATCATGTCCGGTCTTGCCATCTTCCTGATCTGCACCTTCTTCATCACTTCAGCAGATTCAGCAACCTTTGTCCTTGGCATGCAAACAACCAACGGCAGCCTGCATCCACCAAACTCCATCAAGTTTGTGTGGGGGCTTATCCAATCGGCAGCAGCAGCGATTCTATTATGGACCGGTGGACTCAAAGCACTTCAAACCGCTTCCATCATCGCCGCTTTCCCATTCGCCATCATCATGATACTGATGGTCTTCTCGCTCATGAAATCATTCAAAAGCGAGAAATTCACCAACGTTACGAAACCGGTGAGTGGGGAGAAAAAGGACTAACATACGCAAAAAGCAAAACGCTCAGAATTTATCTGAGCGTTTTTGCCATTTATCATGGTGTAAGGTTCGTTACTTCAAAGAATGTTGGGTCTGGCTTCATTACCTTCCAACCTTTTTCTGATAGAAAATATATCTCCTTATCACTTTCATAATAAACTTCAATTTCAAGGTCACCAACAACAAGAATACTTGCCTTTTTCCTTTTAGGGATTTGGTCTTCTTTCTCCCTATCTATTGCATTATTTATTAGCGATTGAACTTCTATGATCTTTGAATGGTTATTTATCTTAGTACAATTACTATCATCTAGGCTTGCATAAATACAAATGCTTGTTGGTATATCCTTGACCCAAGGAGTCGATGTAAAGATTGGGTGCTTATCGAAAGTAACTTCGGTTTTTTCATCAAAGGATTGGTAGTGCGCAGATATTCGCAGCACACCGTCAAAGCCCTCTTTTCTCCAACTCGAATAAAAACCAGACCAATCATTCTCCTCATCATTGTCATCTAGAGCAGATTGTATATACTCAACTTTCCAACCACGTTTAGGAAGCTCCTCTTGATAAAAAGAATATATTTCCTCCCAGCGATCGCCTTCTATTTCATATTGGCTCCTGGAAGCCTTCAAACCTTTATACAAAGGAATATCTCTCTGTTGTTCCGGAATAATTGTCATTCCCTCGTAGGCATCATCAGTAATTTTTTCATAAGAAAACCATCCCAGAAGGATTAAAATAAGGATACTTCCGAAGAAAAATAAATTTCTTTTTTTCATGATATATCTCCCTATTGTGTAATTTGGGGTCAGACCCCTCTTTACCTCTTCATCACTTTACCATACAAAACCACTGCCGGAAGCAGTAGCATGGCGCTAAGTACTAGCGCGGTGCGAATGTAGTATCTGGTGGCAATGACGCCCACGAATGGTCCTCCTAGTCCTTGCCCGACCGCGTTGCCCTGGCCCATGATGGATAGGACGGTGGCCCGTGATTTGCTTTCCAACTGTTGATTCAGCCATGCCTGATATATTGGGGCAGTGATAGAGCCGTTGATGCCAAGCATCCAGAAACAAAAAATGGCCAAGTAGAAGGATGGTGTTACCGCGAAGAGAACCAGAAAGATAACCTGCCCAATCGTAAAGTAAAACAAACTGTATCTGATCACCTTTGGCTGATTCACATCAAATCTGCGCTGGTACCATTCCATCGCTCCGATGCTAATCAACGTTCCCACAAACTGAATGACACCGAACCAAACAACCACATCCAGTGAACCGATGCTTGGAAAAGTGAATGCTTCCAACAGATGCGCTTCCCAAAGGCGGTCAAATCCCTCAGATGTTGCACCGATAAATATCGTCACCACTAACAGCATAATAAGTACCGGCTTGTTTTTTATAAAAGACACACCAGAAATAAACGTGCCGGACATTGCTTTCAACGGATTCACATCAGCATGTTCCACTCTCTCGAAATTCTTTTCTTTCATATAAATGCACAAGAAGACCCCAAGCAAAATGTAAAGCAATCCACCTGCCAGATAAGGAAGATTCAGTGCAATGCTTGCAAGTGCTACACTGATAACTATCCCAATAAGGCTCGCAATAAGCCGGAGTTGATTCGTGCGGACAAATATTTTCGCAACCGATCCTTCCCCTACTTCATCTGTCAGCCATGCCTGATCCGCCCCACTTAGGAATGTCTCTCCAATTCCGCGGATGAATTCTCCAATGAGTAATAGCACAAACGCAGACAACACCCCTGCAACTACCGTACTACCACTCAAGTAAAAGATACTTCCTTCAAAAATAAAGGCAGCCCCTAAGATGAATGTCGCAATAATAATGGACAGTCTCCTGCTGTAGGTGTCGGCCACCACTCCGGTTACACTTTCGAATATAATAACCGTCAACTCTATGGCCGTTCCAATCAATATTAGCTGTAAAGGATTCAATCCTAATTCTTCAATATAATAGATCGCATACGTGGTAAACATAATCGAGCTCGCAAGCGAAATAATGATATGCATGGCGTAATACACATGTTTTGTTTCCAATGTGTTCATTGTTACCTACTTTCCAGCAAGCAACAACACGGTATTAAACGTTAGTCGTCACTTGCTATTACGTTGTTTTTTCCTTTGTGTTTTTGTTTAAAATCAATGTATTGTTTTTTGACATGTTCAAACACCTCCATTTCAAAATATACCATGATTTCCCTTATAATTGCTTAACTGATTTTCGACACAGCTCCGGAAATAGGATTTACTCTATCAAACGTAACCTAGGCACTCACCTGCCCATCTCTGCATAATCTATTGGCAAAGAGAATGCTACCAGGAAAGGAAGCGTGATTGCTGATGATGCCATTTAATCAATTTAAAAATATGGGAGACTGGCGTAAACAATGGGATCAGTTTTTCGGAGACGAGTTTTGGAACGGATTTGAGCCCTACTTTGAAAATATGCAGACCCAGACCAACCTTTACAAAAAAGAGAACGAGCTGCTCTGCGTTATGTGCCTTCCAGGACTTGTGAACCCAGAACAAGTACAATTGTTTGTTCGTCCGCAACAACTTGAAGTAAAAGGCCAAATCAACCTCAACATCCAAGGTTACGAACTCATTGAAGAAGGGATCGCACAAGGCGAATTCCAACGCACCTTTGATCTCCCATTCCCAGTCCGCGACGACAAAGTAGACGCCACCTACGAAAACGGCCTCCTCCTCATCCAACTCCACCGCCACATCATAAGCGACACCAAACGCCAGATCTATGTGAGGGGCGGGGGGAATAAGGAGAAATAAAAAAATAAAAATAAGGGGTCAGACCCCTCTAGGAATTTCCACTCCGACGTCGAATACTATATAAGTTAACACTACCATCCTTATCCCCCTTCACCTAGAAGGGGTTTTTTATTTGGTTTTAGGTAAGTTTAGTAAGTGAAATGGATATCACCAAAAAAATTTAAAAATAAAATGAACGGTTTGTAAATTCACAGCGTCTTATGGGTGAACGCATGGAAAGAAGCACAAAGAAGACTAAGAAAGGAGGCATCGATTTGGAGCAGGAAGAAGACATTTATCTGATACAAGAGGCTATCACAGGCGACGACGATGCCTTCACGCAGCTATTTCAGAAGCACTATTCTTTTCTATATAAATACTTGCTCAAACTAACACTGAACGAGGAAACGAGCAACGACCTGGCCCAGGAAACAATGATGAAGTGCTACACCAATCTCGCCTCATTCAAAGGAGAAGGGAAATTCTCCACCTGGATGATCTCGATTGCCTCAAGGCTCTACATCGATTCCATTCGGAAGCGAGAGCGAGAGAAGAAAAAAGCCAACCGGCTCCTACACGTCCTTTCCAGACAGCTTTCCTTCCGCTCAAAATCAAATGGAATGGAGTGGAGCGATACATTTTCAGACTTCAATCAGTTGCCACCAGAGACAAGAACACCGATTTTACTGAGACATTATTACGGTTACACCTATGAAGAAATCGGAACGATGCTTGGCATCAGAACAGGAACGGTAAAGTCAAGAGTACACAACGGCATCAAAACGCTAAGAAAGGAGTGGGACCATGACGATGAATCATCAGGATAAGAGAGAAAAGGAACTTCTAACAAAACTTCACAAAGACTGGCAGCAACTAGATGAGTTAGGGTCACCTCCCATCCCTTCAGCTCATCAAATGCAGGAACAACTTCATCTGGCAAAATTGGCAAAACGGAAAGCCTTCCAAAAGGAGTTCAGTATTTTCGTCATCACCGCACTTATCCTTTTAACAGCCTTTACAACAGCCATGTTCCAAGCACCCATTGTATTTATTGTCATTCAAGTTTCTGCATTCGTCCTAGCACCAATCATTTTCTACATCCTACAAAAAAATAAAGCTAAACAGGAAGGAAGCATCTTGTCATGACGCCAGAAAAACTAGACCAACTATACACCATTCTGCCATGGCTCATTCCTGTTCTGTTGACACAAAGCATCCTATTATTCATTGACGCTAAGAAAAAAGGCAGTTACGCATGGTTTTGGGGAATTTGGGGATTAATTCAATTTCCACTGCCTACCCTGTTCTATCTGCTATTCGTGTTCTACCCCCATCATAAGAAACAAAAGAGGAGAGGATTGTAATGGAAAACATCAACTGGTCACTTGTTGCACCACTAATCTTCTTGCAACTTATTTTGATCATTACGGCATTAATTAGCCTTAGCCGTCAAGAACAAACGAACGGACCGAAATGGGCCTGGACTCTCATCATACTATTCATCACTACAATCGGCCCCATCCTTTATTTTGTTATCGGACGAAAAAACGACTAGGGAGCGACTGGAATGTTACTTGAAATTAATGACTTAACAAAAACATTTAAGCAGCAGCAAGCCGTCAAAGGCCTTTCTTTTCACATAAAAAAAGGAAGTTGTGTCGCACTACTCGGTCCAAATGGAGCCGGAAAAACAACCACCCTGCAAATGCTTGCGGGGCTTCTTACACCAACAGCTGGAACAATCCATTTTACCCAAAACAACAACAAGGACTATTGGCACCAAATCGGATTCTTGCCTCAGCATCCTTCCTTTTTTTCCTGGATGACACCAAAGGAATATTTACAATTTGCAGGCAACCTCTCACACATCACAAAGGCTAAACTTACATCTAAAATTGAAGAAACACTCGAATTTGTCAGCTTAACAGATGTAAAAAATAAACGGATCGGTGGCTTCTCTGGGGGAATGAAACAACGGCTGGGCCTTGCGCAAGCCTTATTGCACGACCCAGAGCTCCTCATTCTCGACGAACCCGTTTCGGCACTTGACCCGGACGGCAGACGCGATGTCTTAAAAATGCTCACTGAATTAAAAAGCCGCATGACCATCCTGTTTTCCACCCATGTCCTACATGATGCAGAGCAGGTTTGCGACACCGTTATCATTCTAAAAGACGGCCAAATCAAGTGGGACGGCAGCCTGGGAGCATTAAGGTCCGAACACACCACGTCTGCTATAAAAGTAAAAACAGAAGAGCCACTCACTGGACAATTAGATGGCATTCCAAGCATAGAATCTATCGATTATACTGACACACACAGTGCCACCATCTATGTAAACGAAAAGACCTACCGCAGCAAAACTATTTTATCCAAAATACTAAACAACCAGCTCACCCTATCACACTATGAAAAGGTGCAAGATTCCCTTGAAGACGCATATTTGAAGGTGATGAACCGATGAAAAACTTCTCCACACTTTTTATAAAAGAAATGAAAGAAAGCATACGCAACGGAAAATGGGTTTGGCTACCTATTGTCATCATGATCATTGGCATATCCCAACCATTGACCAGCTACTATATGCCACAAATCATCGAATCAGCCGGTAACCTGCCAGAAGGAGCCGTCATTGAAATCCCCACTCCCTCCGGAGAAGAGGTTCTTGCCGGTACACTCGGACAATACGGCACCATTGCTACGCTTCTATTTGTGCTAGCAAGCATGAGTGCAATTTCGATTGAACGCCAAACCGGTACCCTCACACTCGTCATGGCCCGTCCTGTCCAGCCACTTCAGTACATCCTAAGCAAATGGACAGCACAACTCGTCATTGCTCTAACATCCCTGCTACTCAGCTATATGCTAACCTGGTACTATACCAATCTACTATTCAACCAAGTAGATTGGGACATCATGCTCGCAAGCCTCGGCGTATATAGCTTATGGATCGTACTCATTATCTCTGTTACTATCTTTGCAGGAACTTTGCTCCGTACATCAGGAGGCATCGCCGGTGTTAGCGTCTCTTTCCTTGCACTTTTAACTGTTTCCACAGGACTCTTCACCAAGTTTATGGAATGGAGTCCATCCAAACTAAGAGAACATGCAACTGCCATCCTTATGCAAGGAGAGCTTCTTGAAAATGGTCTACTCGTTATTGCAGCTACACTTTGCCTTTCCCTACTTTTTGTCCTGTTGGCAACCTTCAACTTTAAGAGATTTGAACAGTTCTAATTATAAAAAAAGAGTAGCTACAGGTTCTTCTTTTAAGAAGCCGAGCTACTCTTTTGTCTTTCTACCCCTTGCAAAAAATATTCTATGGCCCTTTTCCCCCTCAGCCTCACTACCAACTTGTCCTCCTGATAATAATCCAATCGAGACTTCATGGTTTTTTTTCTTTCTCGGTAAGTCGTGATAATAAACTTAAGGAAACCCCACTCCATTCTCTCCGTACATCCACCACCAAGATCAGGACGCCTTTTCCCAAGGTTAGTCAACCATCTCTTAATTACCCTATACAAACATACCCTTAACGGAAGCTCCAAATAGATGATGGTGTCTGCCTTTTCAGCTCTTAAATCAAAAGTAGCTGTATAGTTCCCCTCAACGATCCAAGTGGAGTTGTTCTTTATCATTTCCTGTTGCAATTGTGTGAATTCTTCCATGCTAGCCTGTACCCAGCCCGGTTTCCAAAAGAACGCATCCAAGTTGAACACATTTTTATTCAATGCCTTTCCGAGCCTGCTGGCAAACGTAGATTTCCCTGCTCCTGCTGATACCCCTATGACCATTATGCGCTGCATGATTGATTTCCCTCCTTGTTATGTACGTTCTATCTTTAGAGTAATTAGTATAGTGAAGTTCTATTGGAAAATCTAGGGGGAATGGAGTGAGATTAAGACTTTATAAGTGAAAATCTTTCTTCTAGCTGTTATTTATATTGCGAATAAAGACCTCATTCCTGATTACTTCGCTTCTAATAGGTGTTTATAGCATCCATGAAGACCTTTTCGGTAAGAATTCCCCTTCCAAATTGTCATGATAACCATCATAAAGACACTATCGAACAAGTATCCCTCTCAAAAATGCCTTGATCCTCACGATGAAGACACTCTTACCAGCTTCTCCCCTCCCAAATTGTCTTCATCCACAAAACTCCACTTCTGGCCAAATTCTTGAAACACAAAAAAAAACCAGCGCCTAAT
>NZ_LBMD01000019.1 GCF_001293645.1 Bacillus sp. CHD6a | reverse complement strand
CGCAAATGGCTTCGCTTTCCTAGGGGCGCTGCTGGAGCCTCCTCGGCTACGCCTGCGGGGTCTCCACCTAGCGCTGTCTCCCTCAGGAGTCTGCGCCATTTGCTCCAATCCACAGCTAAATATCCACTACACATAGTATTTCTGTTTTTCAGTGGCTTAGCTACGCCTGCGGGGTCTCCACCTAGCGCTATCTCCCTCAGGAGTCTGCGCCATTTGCTCCAATCCACAGCTAAATATCCACTACACATAGTATTCTGTTTTTCAGTGGCTTAGCTACGCCTGCGGGGTCTCCACCTAGCGCTATCTCCCTCAGGAGTCTGCGCCATTTGCTCCAATTCACAACTATGATTCACTAGGAACTTCAATTTCTTTATAACCTAATCATTTTTCATTGTTCCACTTAACAGAATAATGAGATAATGTAGGGGAAATGCAAAGGGGGATGACAGATGAGTATTACGATGGATCTGATTAATAGATGGGATGATGAGGATTGTTTAAAGAAGTATCGTGAAGAATTTTACATAAATGAAGGTTCTATTTATATGGATGGTAATTCGCTTGGGCTTTTATCGAAGAGGGCAGAATCATCACTTCTGAGGCTCTTGGATTCATGGAAACAACATGGTATTGATGGTTGGACGAGCGGGGAGGAGCCGTGGTTTTATTTTGCTGAAAAGCTTGGCGAATTAAGTGCGCCGCTTGTAGGTGCGAAAAAGCAGGAAGTGATGGTTACAGGTTCTACCACAAGTAATCTTCATCAATTGTTGGCGACTTTCTATCATCCAAAAGGGAAGCGGACGAAGATTGTGGCGGATGAGTTGAATTTTCCTTCCGACATATATGCGATTCAAAGTATTTTAAAATTGAAAGGTTTACTACCGGAAGAACATCTCATTCAAGTGAAAAGCAGGGATGGACATACCATCTGTGAAGAGGATATCATCCGACAACTTAATGAAGAGGTGGCCATTCTTATTTTACCTACAGTTTTGTATCGAAGTGGTCAGCTGTTTGATATAAAAAAAATCACCAAAGCAGCTCATGAAAAAGGCGTTATAGTCGGTTGGGATGGATGCCATTCTGTTGGAGCCATTCCACATGAATTTCACCTATGGGAAGTTGATTTTGCTTATTGGTGCAATTATAAATATTTAAACTCCGGTCCAGGAGGGGTTGGGGCATTGTTTGTCCATGAAAAACATTTTGATAGAACACCGGGGTTAACTGGCTGGTTTGGTTCGGATAAACAAAAGCAGTTTGATATGGAGCATTCGTTTACACCTGCTGCCACAAGTGGTGCCTATCAAATTGGGACTCCTCATATTTTCAGCATGGCTCCGTTGTTAGGCTCTTTACAAATGTTTGAAGAAATCGGAATGAAGAAAATCAGGCATAAATCACTCCGTCAAACGAGATTGATGATGGAACTAATTGAGCAAGAGCTTTCGGCATATGGGTTCAAAGTGACCAATCCAATGGATGACGTTTGTCGTGGAGGCCATGTAAGTCTTGAACATCCAGAAGCTGCTCGCATATGTAAAGCATTGAAGGAGCTTGGAGTGGTGCCAGATTTCCGTAAGCCCAATATCATCCGGCTAGCTCCAGTTGCATTATACTCCACGTATAAAGATGTTTATGAAACGGTGCAAATTCTGCGAACGATTATGGATGAAAAACATTATGAAAAATACTCCAACGAACGGGAAGTAGTTGCTTAAGGAGGCAAGGTGATGAAAATGTATGATATATCTAGACAGCTTAGTGAGAATACTCCTACTTGGCCAGGAGATACTCCGTTTCACTATCAAGTTAACTGGTCAAAGCAGCATACAGGGTCTGTTAATGTGGGCAGTATAAAAATGAGTGTTCATACAGCAACTCATGTGGATGCACCATTTCATTTTGATGACAAGGGAAAGCGGATGGATGAGTTGGACCTTTGTATTTTCAAAGGTCCGGCCGTCGTTGTGGATGTAAGAGGACATCATATTATTGAAAGAAAGCATGTTGAAGAAGCTTTTAAGCAACACCATGCAAAACGAATTCTCTTTCGAACGGATGCATGGGAGGACGAAGGAGAGTTTCCTGAACGAATACCAACGCTATCGTTAGGAGTGGTAGAACTGTTGAAGGAAATGGAAGTCCCTTTAATTGGTGTAGACCTTCCTAGTGTAGATGTGTTGGATAGCAAAGACCTACCGATTCATCACAGCTTGCATCAAGCCAACATTTGTATACTGGAGGGAATTGATTTACGTGATATTAAAGAAGGCGAGTACGAGTTGATTGCCCTGCCTTTGAAAATAAAGGGTGCGGATGGAAGCCCAGTTAGAGCGGTGCTTTTAGAAAAATAAGTGGTAGAAATTTGCTTTCCCTTCTTTGTTTTCATAAAATAGACAGTAATCTATTATGGTGAGGTACAAAGATGAAAAAATGGCAAAAGATCAGTTTAGTTATCTTAGGAATTGTTGTGGGTGTAGCGGCTGCAGCATGTCTATTTTTGATTGCAACACCTTATAAATTAATAAATGATGACAGCTTGGATTCAACAGACAATGTCACAATTAAAGAAAACAATGGTTGGATTTCTTTCTTTCCAACGGTAGAAAATGATGAAGCAGGCATCATCTTCTATCCTGGTGGAAGAGTAGAAGCTGCCGCTTATGCCCCATTGGCAAAGATGGTAGCAGAGCAAGGGGTCCCTTTTATCATCGCAAAGATGCCTTTGCACCTTGCAGTATTTAATTCAGATAAAGCGGACAAGATTGTTGACGAGTATGATGATCGCGAGTGGATTGTGGCAGGTCATTCCCTTGGCGGAGCGATGGCTGCAAAATATGTGGCGAATAATCCCGATAAGGTTACAGGTTTAATCTTAATGGCGGCATATCCATCAGAAGATGACGATTTATCATCTTTTAAAGGAGAGGTCATTACTTTTGAAGCCCAACTGGACGGTGTTATTGATGATGAAAAATTAACTAAAGCTGATTCACGGCTTCCATCTCAGACTTATACATTTATCATTCAAGGCGGCAATCATTCTCAGTTTGGAGACTATGGCCTTCAAAAGGGGGATAATGAAGCAAGCATCCCCAAAGAGGAACAATGGAAACGAATCGTACAAGGTATCGTGAGGAGCTTTTAATGCTCCTCCTTTTTTATGCATTAATTAATGATTCCCGTTCCTGTTATTTCCACCGTCACATTCGGAACGATTTCTATGGTCGGATATACTTCCCTCCACTTCATTTCTTCCCATGTCTTATTGTGGTGCACTTTCATATGCTGCCCGATTTTTAATACATCACTATTGGCATCTTGAATGATTTTTATCACTTCTTCAGACTTGGCCATAAAATGCTGGGTCGCTTTTTCTTCGAGATCCTTTACCTTCTTTTTATCCAACAGATGATTTTTCGGATACTCGGCAATCGCACCTGTTATTTTTAAATCTATCGTCACTTTAATATCAGTTGGAGAATGGACGGTTGTTTTAAAATGACTTTTCGCTTTGGAGATACTTAATGTCATATGTTGATTCTGTGGATTATCCTCTTCTGGGTGGACGAGCATATTGACTTGTGCCCTTTTCCCTTTTTCATTAGCAAGCAAAAGTAAGATCGTTGATAGTCTGTCGTTAAGTGTAATTCCGGTAAAGCTCTTATCGCTGATTAATCCCATGCCTATTACTTCAATATGATCCGATTCAATCTTTTTAATGACTGGCAGAGTAAAGTCAGCGCTTGGATCAAACATGGTAGGACAAACAGTTTGGACGGTTTCGTTTTTGATGATAGTATTGTTTTCTGCTGTTTCCAAAAGGTCTGAAATAGCTTCTGTTAACAGGGTTTCTTTAATTGTCTTCATCTGTATGATGTCTTGCCCCTTTCCTTGAACAATGGCAAGCCTTGCCCCTAATGGAGCCTTTGGGTCGCGATATAAGATGTCCAGGATGGAATAGATATCCTTTTTGGCCAGGTCCTCACCCATTAGATACGCTCTCATCTTGCTGGGTGAGAATTCTCCTGGAATTCTCCTATCAAACGCTAATCGGGTATCCCTCAATGTAATTCCTTTACCTTCTACCACTGCAACAGTTGCTTGGCCAGGTTTTCCTCCCACACTTAATTTTTCTGACTCCCTAATAGCAATATGAGAAATGATGGAACCATCTTCTCCTACATCAAAAGCAACAGTAAACACTAGTTTCAAATCTTTTAACAGGCGTTGGTCCCAACAGCCTGCTAGGAGAAGCAGTGCCAATAGTAAACAAACAATAATACTAAAACTTCGCCGATTCATTGATCTTCCTCCTATTCATTTTCTTTTTAACTAAAGCAATTAGTAAGAAGAAAAGTGGCAATATAAAGGCAAAAACAAAGATTACGTACTGAAAGATTTTATTAATATCTTCAATAATAAATTTATTTTGTAGAAAGAAACCTGAAATGAATATTGGGAAGACAATTATTGGTACAAATGGTGCATGTGATTGGGTATGGAACAATTCCTTTAGCCCTTTGCTGGCTTGATACAAGTAAATGATGAACGAATTTGTCATAGGAATCACCCAAATAGACAAGAAAATAAGGTCTAATCTTTCAATAACTTCAAATGATATAGCTTTTAACATATATAAGACAGGCTCTGGAACGAGTGTTATTTCTTCAGGGCTGAAGATAATTAAGCTTGTAAACACAAGGAAACCATAAATGAGCACAGTTGTTATATTGGCGAAGGTGAGCGTTTTGGCTGTTTTTTGTTTATTTTTTATCATAGGGTAAATGAGGAGGATGAGCTCAAAGCCAGTCAAAGCAAGTAATACGTCCTTGATTGCAAGAATAATATTTTTTATTCCACTCTGACCAACAGGTAATATGTAGGCAATATTTGCATCCCGATAAACGGTTGCAATAAGTAAAATGAAAAAGACTATAATGCCTGTAGTTAATCCAAAAAACCTTGCGATGATTAATATATTGTCCGTCGCTAAATAAACAGCAATGATAATAATCAGTAAATAAAGTACCCAAAATGGCGTTAGGGGTAGTATCCATTTGTTGATGAGTCCGGTTTGTAATACAGCTACAAGCCCTGCAACCGCTGTGAAATAAAGGGTATAGGATACGATAAGAAAACTTCCAAATACCTTGCCAAAAAGATGCCGTAAAATTTGGAAGAAATTTTTTTCGGGAAAGCATCTCGAAAGGGTTAAAGAGATCATCATCCAAAGTTGAATGACAAAACCCGCCATAAGTGTGGAAATCCATCCATCTCCTTTTGCAGTACTGTGGACAGCGAAAGGTAAAGAGAGGATACCAACGCCAATTTGGGCCTGAATAATTAGGAAAAACAATTGCCCTTGACTGATGTTTACTTTACTGCCTTTTTGCATAGGAAAACTCCTTATGTTACCTTCTTATTTTTCTTTTGTGGCATCGTATCATTAGGTCTCGTTTTAAAAAGGGGGAATGGCACTCTAATTAACGTGTCTTTCATTTCTGACCACCTTAATGTGGAGAGTGGTGCGAAATAAGGTGTCCCAAACGACTCCAGTTTACATAAGTGGATAAGTAGAAACATAAAAAAGAAACTCATCCCAATTAAGCCAAACATAGCTGCCATGAACATAAACGGGAATCCCAACAATCTTATGGCGGAGCCCATCTCTGTAATCGGTACGATAAAAGAAGAAATGGCTGTAATGGCAACCACAATAATCATCGTATTAGATACAAGGTTCGCCTCTACCACAGCAGTCCCAATAACCAAACCTCCTACAACCCCAATGGTTTGCGCGATTCTGCTTGGAAGCCTGATAGAAGCTTCTCTCAATATCTCTAACGTAATCTGCATGCCCAAAGCCTCAATCAGTGGAGGATATGGGACATTCTCTAAGGAGGTTTTAATAGAAAACACAATTTCTGTTGGTAGAACTTCAAAATGAAACGATACAATGGCGATATATAATGCAGGAAGAGCAATAGAAATCAGGAATCCCATAATCCTGATAAAACGAATAAAAGATCCATAATACCACCTGCTGTTGTAATCATCAGGTGATTGATAAAAAGTGAAGAAAGT
This sequence comes from Bacillus sp. CHD6a, assembly GCF_001293645.1. GTDB lineage: Bacteria > Bacillota > Bacilli > Bacillales > Bacillaceae_I > Sutcliffiella_A. The sequence goes on along the minus strand of NZ_LBMD01000019.1, from coordinate 74,843 downwards.
GGTGGGAGCAATTAACGCACCTGGGCTGCTATCGGACATAATGGCAATTCTTCCGTCCATTAAATTAGCTACTATACGGTCAGGTCTTTCTGTGCTTAGCATGGTTGGGAATATAGAAGTGTTGTTACTGACAAATTCTTCAATGTAGCCTGGTGCCAATACAATATCCATATTAATCTCAGACAGTTTTTGCTCGATAAGGGAAACGGTTTTTTTATTTGCTATATGATCTAAGTAGATTAATCCAATTTTTGTATGAGAATCATTGCCGACGTAGATGTATTTTACTTTCAGTTTCGGATTATGTATACGTTTTCTTATTAGTGAAATATTGGTAGACAGGGATTCAACAAATCCATCATGTGCACCTCGAATGATTCCTTCTGTTTCGGGTTCCTTGATTGGTCTTTCGCTAAATACTGGGACCTCAAAAATGTAAGCGAGATCTGAATTCTGGCTAAGTACAATACAACAGCCCTCAAGAAGGCGTTGAGTTAGCTCTTTAATACTATTTGATTCTTTGACTAAAGAGAGAGCTTGTTTTTCATCGTTATTACTGATTCCACTTTCCTTAAGAGGCTCTAAAACCCTTTTTTGAACAAGCTTTTTATCAATGATTGTTTCAATATAAACTAAATAGGATTCCTTACCTTGTAGGTGGAGATATTCCATGATGAAATCCTCTGAATGGACAAACCTTTCTCTTAAGTGAAAAAGGTTTTCTTCGAGTTTTGTCGTTAATATGAGTGGATCATTATTCGTCATGGTATTCTTCACCACTTTCAAAGCTTAATAGTTCGATTTACTTTATTTTCCTATGTCAAGGTGGTAATTATGCATAGTAGAAGAAGTTCTTTTGTTATACTTAAAGAAAATTGGTCTCAGAGGTTATTAGATGAAAAAATTATCCGTATCAGTTAGAAAACTTGTTGAATTTGTCATGATGGGTGGAAGCATTGATTCGAGATTTACAGGATCTAATGTTATGCAAGAGGGCACGAGGACCCACCAAAGACTGCAAGCTGAGAGAGGAGATAATTATGAAAAAGAAGTGTATCTCTCCATCGAATTGCAAATAGAAGACTATGAACTACATGTTGAAGGAAGATGCGATGGAATCTATCGCAATCAAAATCAAGTCATCATAGAGGAAATAAAAACAACTGCGAGGGATTTGAACACATTAACCGAAGAAGATTATCAAGCATACTGGGCACAGCTGAAAATGTATGCGTATATATATTGTTTAAAAAATGAACTAGATATCATAACAGTCCACATGGTATATGCCAAAAGGGAAAACAAGGACGAAAAGACTTTTGAAAAACAGTTTGAGATGAAGGAACTCCAGTTGTTTGTTGAGGAACTAACAAAAGAGTACCTAACTTTTCAAAAACTATTATGGAAATTTAAACAAAATAGAAACGAGAGTATTTCAACACTGACATTTCCGTATGAATCTTATCGAACCGGTCAAAGAGATTTGGCAAAAGCAGTTTATAAAACAATTCGCGAAGAAAAAAGGTTGTTTGCAAAAGCAGCTACTGGAATCGGGAAAACGATTGCCACCATTTTTCCGGCTGTACTTTCTCTGCAGGAGGGGAAACAAGAAAAAATAATGTATCTTACTGCAAAAACTGTCACAAAGACGATAGCAGAAGAGGCATTTAGGCTTCTTGTTGAAAATGGGTTGAACTTGAAAACTGTTACCATCACTGCGAAAGAAAAAATATGCTTTCAAGAAGAAACCATTTGTCAAAAGGAATTTTGTCCTTTTGCAGATGGTTATTATGACCGTTTAAAGGAAGGAATTGAAGATATTCTTGAGAATGAACGTTTGATGGATAGGAGAACCATTGAGGTATATGCAACCAAACATCAGCTCTGTCCATTTGAGTTTTCGCTTGACCTTGCGATGTTTGCTGATGCAGTAATTTGTGATTATAATTACTTTTTTGATCCTAAAGTACGGCTGCAACGGTGGGGAGATTTCCATAAGGAGACGATTCTGTTAATAGATGAAGCACATAATCTTGTGGACAGATCACGTGAGATGTTCTCCGCTTCTTTGTCCAAGTCCGTTTTTTTACAGGCTGCAAGACAAGTAAAGGGGACAGATAAAGAATTGTACTTGAAGATTAAAGCAGTCAATGACTCTTTGTTAAAGTGGAAAAAGGAACTTCTCATCACAAACCATTTTGTATTTGATGAGAAGCCGTCCCTTATAATAGAAGTACTGGTTGCAGCAGTGGAAGCTTGTGAACAATGGTTGGTTCGAAATCCTTCGGGGATGGCTCATCCAGAAATATTGGAAGCCTATTTTGAAGGGCAGGATTTTCTAAGAATAGCAAAAGCCTATAACGAGCGATATAAAACCATTGTGACGATCTATAAGAGTGAAGTGTCGGTAAAGCTTGCTTGTATGGACTCTTCTGCTGCTATAAAAGAGTCGACAAGTAAGGCAGTTGCAACGGTATTCTTCTCTGCAACCCTTCATCCGCTAGGTTACTTTCAAACCGTTTTGGGAGGGGAGGAGCAAGATTATCATCTATCGATTCACACACCCTTTCATCCCGAACAAATGAAGATTTATGCCAAAAATATTTCAACCAAATACCAAGATAGAGAAAAATCCATCTTACCTATTGCCGAGACGATTAGGGAGGTGTTTCATGCAGAAAAAGGCAATTTTCTTGTCTTTTTTCCTTCGTATGAATATTTATCTTTGGTTTTTGAAAGATACGAGAAGTTCGCGTTGGAAGACTCCATTGAAACACTTGTTCAGCAACCTGTCATGACAGAAACGGAAAGAGAAAAGTTTCTAGAGTGCTTCAACCCTGCAAGAGAAGGGACCTTTATAGCGTTTGCCGTGCTGGGAGGAATTTTTTCTGAAGGAATTGATTTAAAAGGGGACCGTTTGAAGGGTGTGGGAATTGTTGGCGTAGGCTTACCGAGAATATCTATGGAAAGGGATGTCATGAAAGAGCATTTTCAAAAGCAAGGTCAGAACGGTTTTGATTTTGCCTATGTTTATCCTGGCATGAATAAGGTGCAGCAAGCAGGGGGACGGTTAATTCGAAGTGAAGAAGACACTGGATTCATTCTGTTTATCGATGATCGTTACTTCCAATCAAAGTATAGGAGTCTTCTTCCTCCGGAGTGGCAAAATTTCATTCGGAAATAAAATTTAAGAATAATTTACAATAGCTTTATCCTGTATCAATATTCTTTGGGTATATTCTAAGTAATTAGGATCGTAGACCTAAACCTTACCTTTTTGCATATAGCCTTTGAAAGGGAAGTGAATGATAATGAGCAGGAAACTCCAACAGGCGTTAGAGCAGCAACGTGAGTATTATATAAATAAACTTCTTTTAATCGGGGTGTATGACTCGTTGGTGTTGGATGGGATGACAATGTCTGAGTTAAAGACAGAGTACAATTATTTCTTTTATGATGTTCCGAGTAAGAAAGTCAGTCCAATAAAGAAGGCATAACCTTAATTGCTAGGGTTATGCCTTCTTGTACATTTATAGTAGCACATTAACTTGTTTCACTCGGTTGCAGGCGCTTCGCTTTCCGCGGGCGGTTCGGGAGCCTCCTCGGCTCGCTGAAAGCCACTGAGGAAGACATTGATTTTGAAATTTTACCATACACCGCTGTTGATTTCCGCAAATGGCTTCGCTTTCCTAGGGGCGGTTCGGGAGCCTCCTCGGCTACGCCTGCGGGGTCTCCACCTAGCGCTATCTCCCTCAGGAGTCTACGCCATTTGCTCCAATCATCAGCTAGGAATCATAATAAACTTTACGTTATCAGTTTTTCAGTGGCTTCCCTCGCTGCGGGGTCTCAAGCTACCGCTATCTCCCTCAGGAGTCTTCGCCATTTGCTCCAATCACCAGCTAGAAATCATTAAAAACTTTAAAGTGGCCATAGCATGCCTTCGTTGTCTCCCTTGTCCCTTCCTCCCGCAGGACAAGGAAGGCTACGGCAGTAATTTATCGCACGAAGAAAAGCGTTAGCATTTTGAAGGAGTCTACGCGCCTTCCACTTCGTTCAACTATGTTACAGGGTTATGCCTTTTCGCCTCGTAGGCTGTATTGTTTTGGTTTTTCTTTTTCTTCTTGTGGGCTTTCAATATGGAGTGTTCTGGTTGGGAAGGCTACGACTACGTCTTCTTCCTCAAGGATCTCCATGATTCGGAAGTTTATATCCTCTTTTACTTCTAGATATTCGCCCCACATGACAGATTTCGTAAAGAAGTAGAGGAAGATATCTAAGCTGCTAGCTCCAAAACTATCAAAGCGGACTAGAATCGTTTCTTGATCAATTGCTTCATGGTTGCGAAGCATATTCTCTATTCTTCGCACGACTCTTTCTAAACTAGTGCGTGTTGTATCATACTGTACGCCAAGCTTAAAGGTTATTTGTCGTTTGCCCATTTTCGACCAGTTTGTGATAGGTTCGTTTGATAATGTTGCATTGGGAACGGTAACCACGGCTTGAGCAAAAGTCCTTACTTGTGTACTGCGGAAAGAGATATCCTCTACTACACCTTCAACACTTGGAGTCTTAATCCAGTCCCCCATCGTAAAAGGTTTTTCGGTTACGATGATAAAACCACCTAATAAGTTTTTAAGGGATTCCTGTGCGGCCAAGGCAAAGGCGAGTCCACCCAGTCCTAAACCTGCTACGATTGCACCAACATCATATTCCCACACTTCCAATACAATACTGAATGCAAGAGCAATTAGAATAAATCTCAATACTTTCGTTACAAACGGCATGACAATTTTGTCTACTTCAAATTCTAATCTAGTGGAAAGGTTGGTAAATAGATTAGAAGAATAAGGAATGAAATTGAATATACCCCAAGCAAACAGTCCAATAATAGAAGATCGTATCAATTTAGATAATGTCTGCGCCTCCATTAATGAGAATGGTGCTGTTTTTAAGGCGAAAAATATCCCAAGTATCACAAAGAACATTCTCACTGGTTTATTAAATGCAAGTACGATATACGTAAATAAATCAGTGGGTGTCTTTTGTGAAATGGCCAAAAGACCTTTAAAGAAGTACTTTGTAAACAATTTTCTCCATAAAAGGAACAATAAGAGTATGAGTAGGGAAACCCCCATATCAATCCAGAAATTCAAATCCGTCCAATAATCAGCAGTCCAGATACTGTTGAACCAATCAATTGTTTTATTCACAGGCACAAACCTCCTTAGGGTGGGTGCATTTAATATAGTTTATTGACAAATGAACGTTTATCGAATCTATCATAAATAACTATATTACTACGAAGTTATTAAGATTTCAACGGATAGCCTAGAGGTACACTAACTCTAGCTTTTAGGGTAAGGAATTTATGTAAGAAGAGAAGGCATGTGCAAACATTTCCACCGATTAGAAGTATAGTTATTATATTTCTAGTTGTTGATTAGAGAGAAGGTGAAGACTCCTCGAAAATGCTACGCATTTTCTTAGGGCGATGTATCGCTGCCGAAGCTTTCCGTGTCCTGGGGGGAAGTAGGGATAATGTTAAGACCCTGAAGCGTTGGAGGCCACTGAAAAGTACATGACTTTATTTTTTTCTTAAACACCGCTGTGGATTTCCGCAAATGGCTTCGCTTTCCTAGGGGCCCTGGTGGAGCCTCCTCGGCTACGCCTGCGGGGTCTCCACCTAGCGCTATCTCCCTCAGGAGTTCTCGCCTTTTGCTCCAATCCACAGCTAGGAATCGTAAAAAACTTTATGTTATCAGTTTTTCAGTGGCCTCAAGCGTTGTGAGGAAGCTCAAGGTTGACCCGTGGAAAGCGAAGAAATTTTGGGGAAACCCAGAGCGGAGTTCTATTTAATATTAAGCTTGTCGAAAGTTCTCGACAGGCTTTTTTATATTCTTTAAAATAGGAGAAGTGTGCATTTACGATTGTTAGGGGTTAGGATATGAATAAAACAAGCATGAACAAAACGATTCCAGGAATATTACTCATCCTAGTGATTTCACTAATCGCCAAACTACTCGGTGGATTTTTCCCGTCAATTGGTGGAGTTCTATTCGCCCTATTAATAGGAATCATCATCCGTAACAGTTTTGAACTTAATGAAAAATATAATATAGGAATTTCTACTGTTGTGAAGAAATGGCTGAAGATAGCGATTGTTCTTTTAGGTGCGACGTTAAGCTTTGGCAGTATTTTAGATATTGGGGCTCAATCCATTCTGGTTATCGTACTAGTTGTTTCTGGAGGGATAGCAGTAACCTTATTGGTTGGTAAACTGTTGAAAATAGACAAGATATTAGCCTTGTTGATTGGAGTCGGGACCAGTATTTGTGGTGCAACAGCCATTTCCGTCGTCAAGGGGGTAGTGCAGGCAAAGGAAGCCATTGTTGCGTATGCCATATCCACTATCTTCTTCTTTAATATTTTGGCAACATTCCTATACCCTGTTCTTGGACAATGGCTACAGTTATCCATTATGCAAATGGGGATTTGGGCAGGTACATCCATTCATGATACTTCATCTGTAGTAGCTGTAGGGTATTTGCTTGGAGATGAGGTAGGGGATGTTGCTACAACTGTCAAACTTGTTCGTACATTGTTCATTCTTCCTCTCGTTCTGGCGATTTCATTTATAATGGTTCGCAGAAATGACAATACACAAAGTTTGAAAGGGGCCATTCCGTTTTTTATCTTCGGCTTTTTATTCATGAGCGGTATGTATTCAACCGGTCTCATCACAGAAGCAGTTAGCGGATATATGGGAGCTATTGCGAAATTCCTAATAATAATGGTCATGGCTGGGGTCGGTCTTCAGGTAAGGTGGAAGAATATTCGCGGCCTAGGACTGAAACCTTTTGTTGCTGGTTTTATCGCTTCTGTTTTTGTTGGTGTGACTAGCTTACTGTTTGTTCTCTATTTTTTGTAACCTTTATTAAGAAATAGCATCCTTTTTATCCATATAATCTGCGGTCTGTTCCAACAGTTTGGTTCTTAATGAAGCCAGATAAAAGGGAGAAATCATCGATGTAATATCCTGCCAAGACTCCAGTGTTGGACGGAAAACAATCAGCTTAGACACTTGCATCGTTCGTTTTCCTAAAAATAGTCGGTATTTACGGCTATCTTTTGGCTCTGTTTCGTCCAAAAACTCAATAATGATGCAGTCATCTAATTCTATAATGGGATGGACCACGGCAAAGGCTTGCACGACAATCACCTTTTCCTTTTTTAGTGTCCATCCTTTCCAATATTACTCCCTGCTATACCTTGCGCATTCTACAGCTAGCATTTCATCCTATTGGCCCAATTGTTTTAGCGAGGATAGCACGTCTTGAAATGGTTGTGTTGTTTTACTTGTAGCGAAATCTTCAAAAGGATCACCAAGTTTTTTCAACCTTTCTTGTACAGAGAATAACGTGAATTCTTCTGGTCTCAAGCTTTCTTTTACTTCCCTCCAATACAAGGGTGTAGCAACTGTTGGCAAGTCATTCCCTCTAAGCGAATAAGGGGCAATGATTGTTTTGCCCTCAGCGTGCTGCACATAATCCACATATACTCTATTTCCTCTATGCTTTTTTAAACGTTCCACAGTAAAGAGAGTAGGTTCTTTGGAGACTAAGTAATTTGCAATGAATGCAGTAAATTGTCTGGTATCTTGATAGGTAAATTGTCCATCAGGTAAAGGGATGTATACTTGGAGCCCTTTTCTTCCTGACGTTTTTACGAAAGAACGTAAACCGAGTTGATCAAAAACTTCCTTCATTATTATCGCTCCTGTTATTGCGATGGAAAAATGCTCTTTCGATGGAGGGTCCAAGTCAAATACAATTTCACTCGGCTCACTTGTTAGAACAGTTTGAAAGGGCACGTGAAATTCCAGTGCAAGCTGATTGCCAAGCCAAATTAAGGTTTCCATATTGTTGCATAAAATAAAGTTAATGTCTTGATCAACATGAGTCTCTACAAAGGGAGGGGCATAATCAGGGCAATTCTTCTGATAAAAACTTTCTCCGGACATACCATGCGGAAAGCGAATGACTGTCATTGCTCTGTCTTTTAAAAATGGAAGCATATAAGGAGAGCAATGAGAAAGAAAATCGATAAAGGCCTGTTTAGTCACCAATGGCTCTTCCCAAAGGGGCTTATCTGGGTTTGTGATGGGAACAGAAGCAGGAAGTGTTGGTTTAAATAATGTTTCAAGGGAACACTCCTTCACCTCTACATCAAAGCGGAAACGACTAAATTCTGGGTGTCTTAATTGGTTCTGATAAATTTCGAGATAATATATTTCAACGCAAATACCTGGCTTTACATAAACAAATTTAGCATCTTCGTTGTAGCTGTATTGCTTGATAACTTCAATCAGTGCAGATCTCTCCTCAGATGTTAGTCCATGTGAAAAAAGACCAATACCTTCCACTTCATCCCCTTTAAAAACACCAATATGAAAGTAACCGTTTTCTTTTTGATAAGCAGTGATGAAACATGTTACTGCTTTATAATTTTTTACTTTTATCCAATCTGTTGTTCGTTTTCCTAAGGAGTATGTACTGTTAATTTTTTTGGCAATTAGTCCTTCACCATGCTCAAATTTGATTTGCTCCCATAATTCCTCCGAGTTGTTTGAGAAAGGAACATACTGAAGTCTTGAAACGTTCTTCACAACTGGAGAAAGAGGTAACCCTGTCTGTTCAAAAAGGTGGAAAAGTGTTTTTTTGCGTTCTGTAAATTTTTTTTGGATTAGAGTATCTCCTTTTAGTTCTAGTAGGTCGAAGGCTAAAAGTGTGGCTGGATGTTCGTTCGATAGCTTGCTAATTCTATCCTTTGTTTTACTTCTACCTCTTTTTTGTAAGATTTGAAAATTCGCCTTTTGTGGGGACGTTAACACAGTAAGTTCACAGTCTATTATGAGGGGAAGCACCCTTTTCCAGGCATCCATAAGCGTTAAGTCTTTTAGAAAATGGACGATCTCTGGAAAGGAAGCTGAAAGTTCCGTTCCACCTCTGCTTTGGAGACTAATGTTATGGTTGTCTAAGACAGCGATACATCGATATCCGTCATACTTGACCTCATATACCCAGTCCTTCCCTTGTGGAGGATGTTGATGAAGTGTTGGTAGCATCGGTTTAATCATGATAATAGTTCCTTTCCTAATAAGTCGAGCAATGTTTTAGAAGAAAGCATCTAACTTATGAGCTAGATGCTTTCTTTTTTCTGGTTGTCCGCTTTTTGGGTTGGGAGCTGGCTGTTTTCTTTTCTGAAAACTCCGCTTTTGTTTCCGTCTTTTTTTTCTTTACGGATTTCTCGCCCTGATCTTTCGTTCTTTCAATGCTTGCTTGTAATGCACTCATTAGGTCTACTACATTAGATTTGTCTGAATCAATAGGAGTCGTCGTTCCCTCTTCTTTATTAATTTTTTCTTGTACCAGTCGGAGCACTGCTTCTCTGTAATCATCATGGTACTTTTCAGGTTCAAATTCAGTAGTTAACTGATCAATTAACGTAATGGCAGTATCGAGCTCTTTTTTGTCCACATCTTTTCTTTCAGGGACGCTTGGCACATCTGCGACATTCCTAACCTCATCAGGATAGTGTACTGTTTCCATTACGAGACAATCCTTATAAACACGGACAATCGCGAGTTGTTGTTTAGAACGAATGGTTATTTCTGCAACTCCAATTTTCTTTGAATCCTCTAAAGCTTCTCTTAATAATGAATAGGCCTTACTGCCGTTCTCCCCTGGTCCTAAGAAGTATGAGCGATTAAAATAAATAGGGTCGATGTCTTCGAGCTTAACAAAATCAATTATTTTTACACTTTTGTCTTCGTGTTCTTCTTTTAATTGTTTCAACTCTTCATCAGACAAAATGACATATTTCCCTTTCACATACTCATACCCTTTTACTAAGTCGTCCTGTTCCACTTCTTTTTCGCAATTCGGACAGACTTTCTCGTATTTAATGGGGCTGTGGCATTCCTTATGCAATGTTCTTAGCTTAATGTCTTTGTCTTCCGTGGCAGAATACATCTTTATCGGTATGTTGACTAATCCGAAGCTAATGGAACCTTTCCACATTGTGTGCATGCTGTATCACCTAAATTATCTTAATATTTTGATAAAAGCACTTTCCAGGTGCTCTAATGTAGTTTATCCTTATTGGTAAAGATGAGTATGATAATTATTGGAAGGGATGTTTTACTATGAGTGGATACTTCTTTACTGGATTTCCAGGATTCATTTGCCAAGAACTGGTCCGTGAATTACTTGCAACACAAGAGAATGTCACCACTATTTTTTTATTAGTACTGCCAACTCAAAAAAACATGTCTGTGCCTATCATCCAAACCTATCAACAACAATTTCCAAAAACCACATTCCACCTTATCGAAGGGGATATTACACAACCAGATTTAAATATGAGTAAGGAAGATCTACTGCTTGTAAAAGAACAAACAAACTATGTTTTTCATCTTGCTGCGATTTATGATTTAGCAGTAAAAAAAGAAATTGCCTATCAAGTGAATGTCATCGGAACAAAGCGGGTGCTTGAATGGGTAAAGAAATGGACAAATCTTGAGAGGTTTATCTATTTCAGTACCGCATATGTCGCTGGAAAAAGGGAAGGGAAGATTCTGGAAACAGAATTATTACATGAGGCTTCATTTAAAAACCATTACGAGGAAACAAAATATTTAGCGGAATTATTAGTGGATAAAGAAAAAGAACAGATACCAATCACGATTATTCGTCCAGGAATTGTAAAAGGACATAGTCTAACTGGGGAAACAACAAAGTTCGATGGCCCTTATTTAATGTTAAATTTCCTTCAATCTCTTCGTTTTTCACCAATAATTCCCCATTTGGGTAAAGGAGTGGCGGAGTTCAATGTTGTCCCAATAGATTATATTGTAAAAAGTACATGCTATCTGGCCCACTCAGACCGTGCTCAAGGGAAAACGCTACATTTGACCAACCCTAATCCTATCTCCATAAGAGAAGCCTATACCGTTTTAATGGAGAAGTTCTTAAAAAGGGAACCAAAAGGATCTATCCCGCTACCATTGGCAAAAACATTTCTACGTGTTCCAACAGCAAGAAAGTGGCTGAAAGTGGAACGAGAAGCATTGGATTATTTCACATGGAAAGGCAGCTTTGACTGTAGGGAAGCAAGAAATATACTGGATGACACTGATATAAACTGCCCACCCTTCCATATAACAGCTGAAATGATGGTAAAGTACTATAACGAACATAAATATGACCAAATGAAACACATTCATATATCATAATTGTATCTGAATTTGGTGGAACCAACATACGAGAAGCAGAAACCCCTTTTTTATCTAAAAGATATGTATGCATAAATTACGGTTGCTTTCCGTTTCATGCGCTTCGCTTGCCTGCGGGCGGTCCGTGAGCCTTTCTCGGCTTGCAGCCTGCGGGTTCTCACCATTCTCTTCCTCTAGAGGGGTTCTACGCGCTTTCCACTCCAATCAACAGCTAGGAATCATAAAAAACTTCACGTTATCATTTTTTCAGAAGCTTCGGCGAAGTGGAGGAGGCTCACGTCAGCCCCTAGGAAAGCGAAGCGATTTGCCCATAGGAACAGAGGGTTAAAACATTCACCCAAAGTTTTAGCATCCGAATCAAAAGAACTAATGGAAGAAGAACAGTAGGTATTTCGAAGTATTCTAAAATTATTTTTTGTCTCTCCCCCGAAAAGATTGAAACATTCACGTAACATTTAAGTGACTAGTCAATAATTATTGACCAAAGCAATAAAGGAGGACAAGAAATTACGCCTAAAAACGACTGAATGGTTACGAAAACACTCACTTTTAGAGAAAATAGAAACCTTTGAATATTTTGATAATGGAATATTGTTACTTATATTAACTTATTATTACAACCGGTCCCGGCTTAACAGGTTTTTACATTGACATTTTATAGATAAAAGTACACCTTATATATAGGACAGGTGACTTTTTCTATGGATGAAAAAGCCTCCTTCTTAATACATGCTTATAAATCATTTATTTTTTTATATGTTTTACGATAAGCAGGAGGAGAGGTGAAGCCGGTGCTGAGCCTACTTTTTAAATTCGGCAAACGACGCACAAAGACTCTTGAAGATGAAGTGCTGGAAATACAAGCTGGCAATATTCAACTACAAAACAATCTAATTGATAAATATAAACCTTTTATCGCTAAAGCAGTGTCATCCGTGTGTAAAAGGTATATAAGTGAAACGGATGACGAATTCAGTATCGGATTGATAGCCTTTAATGAAGCGATAGAAAAATACTCCAAAGACAAAGGCAGCTCCTTGATTTCTTTTGCAGATCTAATCATTAAGCGAAGAGTCATTGACTATATAAGAAAAGAGAGCAAAAACTTTACAGTGACAATGTCCGAGCACGAAGTAGATCAAGATGATTATGCTTCTAATAAAATAGAAGCTACGTTATCTGTAGAAGAATTTAATAAACAGATCGATCAAGAACATCGAAGAGAAGAGATAAAGTATTATCAAACGGTTTTAAATGATTTTGGCCTTAGCTTTGCAGATCTTTTGGAATGCTCACCTAAGCATTCAGATGCAAGACAAAATGCCATTGAGGTTGCATATACACTCGTTCAAAACCAAGACCTGAAAAACCATTTGTTTGAAAAGAAAATGTTACCAATGAAACAATTGGAAGGGTTGGTAGATGTGAGCAGAAAAACAATAGAGCGCAACCGAAAATACATCATTGCCGTTTCCATTATATTATCGGGGGATTATATATATTTGAAAGATTATTTAAAAGGGGCGATTACGAGTGAAAAAAGGGATTGTGCTCGAAGTTCATGATGAACATGTCACCATTCTGACCCCTGAGGGTGAGTTTCTGAAGTCAAGAAAACAAAAGGGGCATGTAGATTTAGGTGAGGAAATCGTTTTTTTTCCTTTGCATAGGGCAGAGACCGGAAAAAAAGTAAAACTAACTTGGGGCTTGCGCGGAAAATGGGCCTTGATTAGTGTTATGACTGCCCTTCTTTTAGCTTTTACTCTGTATCCTAAATATGCAAATAACCAAGTGTATGCGTACGTCTCCGTTGACGTTAATCCAAGCATTGAACTTGGTATAAACAAAGATATGAAGGTTATTTCTATGGAGGCTTATAATAAAGAAGGCGAAGATATTATTAACCAATTGAAAGACTGGGAAAAGCAGGATATCTCCAATGTATCATCACAAATTTTTGATGTTTTTCGCCAAAAGGGCTTTTTAACGGAAAATAGTGAAGTACTTATTGCTTCTGTGTTATCTAATGAAACAAATTCGAGTTGGAAAACCTTAATGCAAGATAAAATTACGACGATCTCGGAAAAAGTTCAAGACGATAAGGTCAGTATTACCACTTTGGAAACTACGATTGAAGAGCGGTCGGATGCATTAAAAGAGGGTATTTCTCCGGGAAAATACATTCAAAAGGAACAAAAAACAGAATTGGTTGACACGGAAGATACGTCCAAGTCACAACCTGCACCAACTATCCCATTGAACCAAAAGCCACTTGAAATTAAGCATACCAATGCAAAAGAAGAGAAAAATGGTCCGTCAAACTTTGTAGAAATAAAGAAGAGTGAAAAAGAAGCGGATAAATATGAGCGTAAAGAATGGCAGGAACACCAAAAATTAGAGAAACAAGAACGACAAGAGGATCGAAAGAACGAACAGGACGACCGGAAAAGAGAGAGAGAACAAAAGCAAGAAGATAGAAAAGAAATACAAGAAGATAGAAAAGAAAAAAGGGAAGAGAAACGAGAAGAAAAGAAACAAGCGCGAGAGGAAAAGAAAGAAATAAAAAAAGAAAAGCAAGAAGATAGGAAAGAAAAGAAAGAAGAAGAGCGAGAAGACAGGAAAGAAAAGAATAAGGAACAAAAAGAAGAAAGAAAAAACCAAATGGAAGAAAAAAAAGAGGATAGGAAAAAAGAAAACAAGGGGAAAAACAACGAGAACGATTAGGTACGGTTGTTCTCTGTAAATCTACATAATTGGAACCCAGAGTAGCTTACTCTGGGTTCTATCCATTCTTATTAAATTATTTACCTTTGATTTGAGATTGTGCTTGTGCTACTAGGCGTTTAGTAATTTCTCCACCAACAGATCCATTGGAGCGTGCAGCAGTGTCAGAACCAAGAGATACACCAAATTCTTGAGCAATCTCATATTTGATTTGGTCAAGAGCTTGCTCGATTCCAGGTACGAGTAATTTATTGCTACGTGCCATTCTTATCACTCCTTTTCATGTTCAGCTTTCAATATAAAAGCTGTAAAATTAGTATGAGATATTCTTTCTAATCAATACTGGAAAGTATTAGACAAATACTGTAATATAAGTGGGGATTAGTTAACTTGATTAAGATTTATTGTTATGTGAAAGGGCAATTATGACTACATTAAAAAATTCAGTAAGTAAGAAAGTAAATAATTTATCTCCTGCTCAACTCATTGTTAGTTTTTACTTTATTGCTGTCGTCATTGCAGTAAGCCTGCTTAGTCTACCGGTTGCAAGGTACGAGGGAGTGGATTGGAGCTTTATCAATGCGCTCTTTACAGCAGTCAGTGCAGTGAGCGTAACAGGCTTAACAGTGTTAAATACAGTAGAGACGTTTACAGTGCCGGGAATCTTTATATTGGCGTTTGTTCTACAATTCGGCGGTGTGGGGGTAATGGCAGTTGGTACTTTTATCTGGCTTATCTTAGGACGTAAAATAGGTCTTAAAGAGAGAAGGCTGATGATGATTGACCAAAACCAGTCGAATCTGTCAGGAATCGTTAAGCTGATAAAGCAGATTCTTTTTTTGATTCTCACGATTGAATTACTTGGAGCACTAATATTAGGTACTTATTTCTTATCTCATTTTGATACGTGGCAAGAGGCGTATTTTCAAGGTTTTTTTGCTTCAGTGAGTGCGACGACTAATGGCGGATTTGACATTACCGGTCAATCACTCATTCCTTTTGCAAATGATTACTTCGTACAATTCATTGTCATGATCTTAATTACTGCCGGTGCGATCGGTTTTCCGGTGTTGGTAGAAGTAAAAGAATTCATCATGCATAAAAATGGAAGATTCCGTTTTTCTTTATTCACGAAAATTACATGCATAACGTTTGCTTGTTTAATTACTCTTGGTGCTCTTGCTATCATAATACTGGAATCAAACGCTTATTTTAAGGGAATGAGTTGGCATGAGTCCTTATTTTACGCATTGTTCCAGTCTGTTACTACAAGAAGTGGAGGCCTTGCGACTATGGATGTCAGTGAATTTGGCCTTTCTACTCTCTTAGTTATGTGTGGGTTAATGTTTATTGGTGCATCCCCAAGTTCCGTTGGTGGAGGTATTAGGACCACCACATTTGCATTAAATATTTTATTTTTATTTCATTTTGCAAGAGGAAATAAAAATATTAAAATTTTTGGAAGAGAAATACATGAGGAAGATATTATTAAGTCGCTAGTCGTACTTTTGCTAGCCATATTAATATGTTCATCCGCTATCATTATACTGAGCGTCACGGAAGAATTTGCGTTGATACAAATCATATTTGAAGTCTGTTCAGCTTTCGGAACAACTGGACTTTCAATGGGGATTACCCCTGATCTATCTACAATAGGCAAGTTTATCATTATTTGTTTGATGTTTATTGGTAGAGTGGGATTGCTTACATTCCTTTTCATTCTTGAAAGCAAACAAAAACCGCCGAACTATCATTATCCGATAGAGAGAGTTATTATTGGATGACGCATAAACAATAAAAAAAGAGACCTAAGTGGGTCTCTTTTTTATGAGATTTTAATCTCCATCATAACTAACATCTTTATCTGGGTGTGTAAAGGGGAAACCTTGTGGCTTTTTTGATTTTTCAATAAGCTCGCGGTTTTCTGCTGAGTTCCACCCGATATCGTTTGTTGGATGTACCCATTGGTCCCCTGCCATTATGGCAGGATCCACTTCGTCGCTCCAGTTATTTAGAGGAGAATCTTCTGAATTGTATTTGCTGTCACCGATCACGATGCCATGTTCGTTAACAAAAGGTGGTTGCATTTTTTTATAGGAGCCTTTGAAAGAAGGGGAGTTGATCTGATGCGGCATTGTTTCTTCCATGTATGGAACATCCACTTCCAATGACTTATGTTTATCAGACATTGATTTCACCTCCGAATGTATAGTTTTAGCATTTCATTAAAATAAATAAGTATGTATGAAGAAAAGTAGGAGGGAAGAAATATGACGAAAAAATTTGAAATTGCCAACCTGTCACAGGATAAACTTGATCGCATTGCAGAATATGAACAAAAGCTTAGGGAAGAAATGGGCGAGGAAATAGTTTTGATTGCATATGAAGAATGTGAACAATAACAAAGGGGCAATCTATAAACACGGGGGTGATTGCATTGACAAAGAGGAAAGTTGCACATGATGCAGCGAAAAACAATAACAAAACTCCAAAGGAAAGCTTACCTGATACGGAATTCTCTGCTGCATATGATAAAGAGGACATGATCCGAGGCGCAAACCGTAATTCTAAACACGGCAGACAAGGTAAATAAGGGGGCTATATAAAATGGATGCAAAAAAGAAAAAACAAAAACAGGCACATAGTTCGGACCATGCTATTTCTCAAGACAGTTTAAACGAGGAATTTGGTCCGGAATTTGGCGATCCCAATGCTGCAAAAGCATTTGAGAATGCAATAGAGTCTAATAATAAAAAGAAAAACAAGAAAAACTGTTAGCTGAATCAGCTAGCAGTTTTTCTTGTTTTAGATGATAAAGGATAAATTTCTGCTTTGTTGGTGTTTTGATTGAAGTAAACGACAGCATAGCTTTGCTCTTCAACGATTTCACCATGATTAAGGTAGTGTTCAAGATCAAACTGTAGGCTTTCAACCATGGTGTGTTTATATAGTTCTTTTTCGTTCAAGTTATGTGATGCAAATTGGTCACCTAATAACGCAGGGTTTTCCATTACTTGTTTATAAATGTTGGTTCTATCTTCTTTTTGGAGGTGATCCTGCCACCATGGTTTACGTGGCTTGAATTTTTGATGACGTAAATAGTCGTACTTCATCAACGTTTCCATTACGGATAAAGCATATGGCCTTTCTTCATGTAAAAAGGAATACAAACGCTTGTAAAGGTCTTCTAATTGATGGCCAATTCTAGCCCAACCTTGTTTATCCCAATAAGCGCCGAAATCTTGGAAGAAGTCAAAAGGTGTTTCAAACACATGGGTAACCAAGTGTTCTACCGTCGCATCCATTCGGTGGTCGTTCCAAAACTTTTCAAGTACGTCCTCCACTTGCTTAATTCGTATGATGTCATCAAAGCTAAGGATGTTATTTCCAAGAATTTCGTAAGGAGCGTGGTCCATATAAATGTATCCATGATCATTTGAACGGATCCTTAACCCTGTTCCACGCAACATTTTTAAGAAACCAAGTTGCAGCTCTTCAGGACGAAGGGCAAATACATCATTGAACGTCTTCTTGAATGAATGGTAATCTTCTTCCGGCAAACCGGCAATTAAATCTAAGTGTTGATCTATCTTTCCGCCTTCTTTAACCATGGTCACGGTACGAGATAATTTGGCGAAATTTTGTTTGCGCATTACAAGCTCGTTTGTGGAATCATTGGTCGACTGAACACCAATCTCAAATCGGAACAATCCAGCAGGGGCTTCTTGATTTAGGAACTCAATAACTTCCGGTCGCATGATGTCGGCAGTGATCTCAAATTGGAAAACAGTCCCTGGAAGATGCTCGTCAATTAAGAACCGGAACATTTCCATAGCATAGCTTCGACTAATATTGAAGGTGCGATCCACAAACTTAATCGTTTTTGCTCCGTTATTCATCAGGAAACGAATATCATCTTTTACTTTTTCCCGGTCAAAATAACGAACTCCCACTTCAATCGAAGATAAACAGAACTGACAGCTAAAAGGACACCCTCTGCTTGTCTCAAAGTAAGTCACTCGTTTGCCAATTTGTGCTAGGTCCTCCTCAAATCTGTATGGAGATGGTAGTTCTTTTAAATCTACTTTATTTCGTTGAGGAGATATTTTTTTGTGCTCTCCATCTCGATAAGCCAAGCCACTGATGGACTCGAAGTTTCTTTCACCTTCTAATTCTTGAAGCAGTTGTTTAAAAGTAATTTCACCTTCCCCAAGAACGATAAAATCAACGTCCGTCAACCTGTCAAGCCATTCCGACACATCATACGTTACTTCAGGTCCACCGAGAACGAGGATGAGCTCTGGGTTAATTTTCTTCAACATGCTCATAACTTTGATTGTTTCTTCAATGTTCCATATATAACAGCTAAAACCGATAACATCCGGTTTTCTTTGGATAAGGTCCGACACAATATTCATCACCGGATCTTTAATCGTGTATTCAACTAAATCTACTGTATAATCCGGCTCTGCATAAGCTTTTAAGTAGCGAATGGCAAGATTGGTATGGATATATTTCGCGTTTAATGTAGTGGCAATTATTTTCATTATAAATCCATCAAACTCCTATTGAAAAATTCTATAACTAATATAGTTTATCACAATTAAATAAGGTGAGTAATACATTCGTGTCTTTTTCCACGGTCTAGTAAATCTTTCCTCTCTTCCATTATCAACAGGAAATCTGGAATTATTACAAAATGATTTCTGAAATGACTTTTTTATTGCGTTAAATGTAGAACAAAGGAATTATGGTGAGGTATGTAGAAGAATAAAGAGTGGTTGATTAATAATGTTTTTTACTAATTTGTTATCTGTCTGTCGTCAATAATAATAATCTTTGAGAAAAGAATGTAAATATAATAAAAGTGGGGGAAGGTCATGATCCAACACATGGTAAAGGAAGAAACCAGAAAGTTGGAGGCAGAAATAGAAACTCTAACTGACAAACTTCAATTGCTGGAAAAGGAAAACAGGTTTTTGCAACTTACATTTGAACATGCCAATGATGCCATAATTTTATTTAATGAAAATGTTGAATTCTTTCAAGTGAATTCTAAAGCTTGCGAACTGTTTGAAATGCCAAGAGAGGAATTATTAGGTCGAAAATTACATGATTTTCTGGAGCTAATGCCAAAAGAGGAAGTGGAGTACCAGGAAGCGCAATTAACGGAATTAGGAGAGTTAAAAAATGAATTGATTGTCCGTTTAGATAACGGAACAATTAAATTTGTGGAATATTCAGCTGTTCGTAATCCGGACGAAAGCGGGCTGGATATATGTATCATTCGTGACATAACGGCTAAGAAACAATTAGAAAAGGAATCAAGCAAAAGTAAACAAATGTATCATGATGTAATAAATAGAGCGGTGGACGGGATTGTCGTATTTGATAGAAAGGGCTTATTTATCGATGTTAACCCTGCATTCTGTTCTAATTTTGCCATGACTAAAATAGATCTTTTGCAATCAAAATTAGATGACTTTTTGCAAGATGGTTTCCAATATAAGATGACGAAAATTTGGAATCTTCTAGATAGTCATGGAAGGGTTAGGGGCGAATTGCCCGTAGTGCTTCATTCAGGTGAGCATAAAACATTTGAAGTGACCATCACCGCCAATATTTATGACGAGTATTATTTAGCAATAATGAGAGACGTAACAGAAAAGCGCAATATGGAGCTGCAACTCAAAAAAAGCGAAGAGCGTTTTAGAGAGATGTTCCAACATGCTTTAGATGCAATTGTATTAGTAGATAATAATGGGAATATAAAACGAGCGAACCCTGCGGCAAGCAGAGCCTTTGAATTGCCGCTTGATGAATTGGTATGTTCAAAGCTTCATGAATTTGTTCCAAAGAAAGATAAAAGAGTGTTCTCCATTGTAAAACAGTTCGGAGCAAAGGGAGAAATTCGAGAAGAACTCGAGTTCCATATGCCCAATGGACAGAAAAAACTTCTTGAATTCACCGCCAACAAAGGAATTATAGATGGTTACAATATGATTATTTTCCGAAATGTGAGCGAAAGAAGGAAGATGGAGAAAGACTTAAGAGAAAGCGAACAAAAATTTAGAAAGATCTTTAATAATGCCATGGACGGTATCCTTCTATGGGATAATAGATGCGATGTGATAGATGCCAATCCTAATGCAAGCAAAATAATGGGTCTGTCTAAAGAAGAATTAATAAATAATCAGCTTAACTGGTACATTCCAAAAGATCAGCTGAAGGACCTCCAAGCTCAGTGGAGAGAATGTCCAGAAAGCGAAGAGTTAAGTGGAGAATTATGTATGGAAGGGGAGGGTGGAGTACAGATCATTGAATACTCTGCCAAGAAGCATGTTATTGAAGGATTGCACATGACGATCTTTAGAAATATAACCGAAAAAAGGGAGATGGAAGATCAGCTAAGAAAGTCTGATACCCTGACGGTTGTGGGAGAATTGGCTGCTGGGATTGCACACGAAATAAGAAATCCAATGACAGCTCTAAAAGGATTTATTCAACTTTTACAAAACAGCATGAATGAAGACCAATATGGCATGTATTTTGATGTTATCACCTCTGAATTAAAGAGAATTGAATCCATCATTACTGAATTTCTCGTATTGGCCAAGCCACAAGCCATTTCTTATCAAAGAAAAAATATTTCAGTTATTATGAAGGAAACCCTTGATTTGTTAAGTGCACAAGCATCCCTTGAGAATGTGCAGTTTATTAGTTTTATTGAAGAAGGGTTACCGGATATTTATTGTGAACCCAATCAATTAAAACAAGTTTTTATCAATATTTTAAAAAATGCAATAGAAGTGATGCCTAGCGGTGGAACTGTGTCAGTGGATGTAAAAAAGATAGAAGGAGAACAGGTTCTGATTTCGTTTAGGGATGAAGGAATCGGTATCCCGGAAGATAAGTTGAAGAAGCTTGGAGAACCTTTTTATACAACAAAGGAACGTGGAACAGGGTTGGGACTTATGGTAAGCTATAAAATTGTAGAGGAACATAATGGTACCATTGAAGTCAGCAGCGAAGTCGGCAAAGGTACTACCTTCCATATAAAATTACCAATAGGGTCTCCAACTGATCTTTAAATTGGCTGAAAAGAAAGAGGGTATTTAACATGTACCAGTACAGTAGCACACCAACTCCAATCGGTACTATTTACGTAATATGTCGTATGGATCATTTGGTTAGGATAGAGTTTGATGCAGATTTTCTTAATTACAGCAAAGATGGTCTTTACGTGTTTGCCCCTGAAGATCCAACCTGTCAGATGGTGATATCCCAACTTCAAGAATATTTTGCGGGCAGTCGTTCCTCATTTGAAGTACCTTATAATTTGGACGGTACCCCTTTTCAAGAGGAAGTTTGGAATGCGTTGTGTAACATTCCTTATGGTGAAGTGAAATGTTATCAGGATATTGCTATAGAAATTAACAGACCATTAGCAGTCAGAGCAATTGGACAAGCGAATCGAAGAAATCGGCTTCCGATTGTCATTCCTTGCCACCGTGTCATTGGTAAGAATAAAGCGCTGGTAGGTTATGCAGGGGATAAAATTGGAATGAAAGAAGAACTGTTAAGATTAGAAGGCGCATGGGCATAGTGCAAAAAAAATAAAGTTACAACAAGGTACGATAGCATTTATGCTATCGTACTTTTTTATGAAAAAAGAAAGAAAAAAACCCGTAGATTTCCGTTCTTGGCGCTTCGCTTGCCTGCGGGCGGTCCATGAGCCTCCCTTACTGCGACAAGGAGTCCCACCTGTCCCTTCCTCCCGCGGGTTTCTGCGCGGCTTCCACTCGTATCATTAAGGAGACTTCATTCTCTTAAGCGTTTGTGAAAAACATTAAAATGAAATAAATGAAAATGCAGTAACATGTTGTCCTTGTAATTTATAGCTGTTTATTGGAGCAAAAGGCGAAGACTCCTTAGGGAGATAGCGCTAGGTGGAGACCCCCGCAGGCGTTGCCGAGGAGGCTCACGTCAGCCCCTAGGAAAGCGAAGCCGTTTGCGGAAATCAACAGCGGTGAATAACCGACTAACTAAAAAAGACCTGACGTTTGTTTTTTTTTTTCTAAAAGTTGTATGTGTGTATCATTTTTTCTTCTTCTTCATATAATTTACTAAGACTAAAAAAGTTGCTCAAGGGCAAAAATGGAGATGATAAAAATGGGGAAAAATAGTAAGCTCATTTTTTATGCGGAAGTATTAGCCAAGCTTAATATCATTAGTGTGGAAGAAAAAGGATCAATATTAAAGAAAAATGAGAAAAAAGGTTGATTTTACCTTGTTATTAGATTATCATCTAATTAGATGAACATCTAATATAAGGTGAAGGAGTGAACTATTCTGCAACTGGATAAACTCGTTAACTTTTACAAAGTAATGGGAGATACAACTAGAATAAAACTGCTTGTCTTGTTATCCACGGAAGAACCATTAAGTGGACAAGAATTAGCAGAAAGATTAGGGGTAAAGCCCCCGACGATTTCCCATCATATTTCTAAGCTTAAAGAAGTAAGTGCTGTGTACGAAAGAAGAGAAAAAAACACGGTCTATTATTATTTAAATTCAAAGGCTTTAAGACAACATAGTGAAGGTCTTTTTATCGTGTTAGAAAGAAGTGGGAAAGGGGAGAGGACGATGGAAGAGCAAAAAGAGAGGGAGCAGATCTTGCAAAATTTCCTTGCCAAAGATGGGACATTGAAAACCATTCCTGCGCAAAGAAAGAAGAAACTAATTGTTTTTGAACATATCCTAAAAGACTTGGAAATGGGTAAAAAATACAGCGAAAAGGAAATTAATGAACACATCAAACAATTCCATGAGGACTATGCAACGATTCGCAGGGAATTCATTATTAATCATTACATGTATAGAGAAGCAGGAATTTACGAATTAAACCCTGCTGAAATGTGGGCGAAATAATACTTAGAACCCTAAGCTAATAGAACTTAGGGTTCATGAATATCAATCTTCAAAAAGTGTAGGAATCACTTTGGAATAGTTGCCTTTGATGATACCTTTTTCAGTAATGATGGCGGTAATCAGATCATTGGGGGTTACATCAAATGCAGGATTGAATACCGAAATACCATCGGGTGCTATCTGTTTTCCTCCCAAATGGGTGATTTCCTCAGAACTTCTTTCTTCAATTTCAATTTCCTCTCCAGTTTCCTTAGATAAGTCAAACGTCGATAAAGGTGAGGCTACGTAAAATGGAATACCAAAGGCTTTAGCCAGAATAGCGAGACCATAAGTGCCTATTTTGTTTGCAGTATCCCCGTTGGCAGTGATTCTGTCAGCTCCAACGATAACAGCAGAAATTTCTTTGGTCTTAATCGTATGTGCAGCCATGTTATCTGTGATTAATGTTACATCCACTCCTGATTGTTGCAGTTCCCAGGCAGTTAGTCGGGCCCCCTGTAGAACTGGTCTTGTTTCGCAGGCGAAAACACTGATAGGAAATTCATTTTCTTTTGCCAAATGAAATGGAGCTAATGCGGTTCCATATCGTGCAGTGGCGATAGATCCAGCATTACATATGGTCAGGAGCTTATCATTCTTTTGGAACAAGGAGAGAGCATGTTCTCCGATAAGTCTGCATGTCGCTTCATCCTCTAGTTGAATTTGAATCGCTTCATGTACAAGATTTGTTTTTGCTTCGTTCACAGAAGAAGCCTGCATGGATACTTGTACCATGCGGTCTATTGCCCAAAAAAGATTCACAGCAGTTGGTCGAGAAGTCGCCAGGTAATCCCGGTGCTTTTTTAAATAATCTTGAAAATCAAGTAAACTAGTCAAGGTATATGAATTTGCAGCAAGAACAAGGCCGTATGCAGCAGTTATGCCAATGGCAGGCGCACCCCTTACTTTTAAGGTGACTATGGCATCATAGACATCCTGAATGGTATGCAAATCAATGAATACAGTCTCCTGTGGCAATTTTTGTTGATCTAATAAACGAATATATGTGTCTTTCCATTCAACTGATAGCGGTAGATTAGTAGTGACTGTCATAATTCAAACATTCCTTTTTGTATTAATTTCAAGTATTTCTTCTACATCTTGGATATTTCGGATAGTAGGAGCATTTTTAACCAGTGTTTGCCCTAGTAACAAAGCTTGTTGCTTTACTGAAATTCTACGTTCATAAGGCTTAAGGGTATCAAGGTCGGCTACATGAGCCAGCCCAATCGTTCGACGGATAACCTCACATCCGGCAAAGCCAATAGCATCTTTAAAGACTTTTTTCAGGATGAAATCCAAATAGCCTAGTGTTTGTGAGTAATATTCCACACTTTTTGTCTTCCATAAATCTGAGAAAGTGGAAGTGAATCCTTCCCATACTTGATTCAGGTGGGAAGTAATACTAGACCTTTGACTAACATCCCTAGTGATTGCTTGTAATAGGATATTGGCAAAGAACTGCCCAACATCAAAGCCAATCGGTCCGAAGAATGCAAATTCTGGGTCAATAACTTTTGTATCAATATCATTTGCAAAGATGCTTCCTGTATGGAGGTCTCCGTGTAGAAGTGCTTCTCCGTTTGTCAAAAATGTGTATTTCAACTTTGCCACTTCAAGCTTTAGATCCTCATCCTTCCAAATCTCCTCCATTGCATTCAGCAGTTCTGGCTCATAGTCATTAGTCTCACTATTAAAAAATGGATCTGTAAAAACAAGATCTTCCGTAATTTTGCAAAGCTCTGGATTTGCGAATGACTGCTGCAGCTTCTTTTTTTCTTGTTGATTTAATCCAAAATCAGAAGTGTAAAATAGTGTTTTTGCCAAATATTCCCCAATATGATTTGACAAAAGAGGAAAGTCTTTTCCATTAATAAAACCATTTCGAACAATCTCTAAATGGGAAAGGTCCTCCATAATGGTTATCGCTAAAGCTTCGTTCGTATAATAGACTTTTGGAACTAGATTAGGAACCAATGTAGCGGCATTTTTTAAATAATTTCCTTCTATCGTTGCCCTGTGCAAGGTGAGCGGCCAGCTTTCCCCGACAATTTTGGCATAAGGTAAAGCCTGCTTTATGATTATCCCTGTATTATTTTCGTCTCTTATGTGAAAAACCAAATTTAGATTTCCATCACCAATTTCACGGCAATGCAAGCGTGCACCATCTTTAAAAAAATTTAGGTCTTTGGCTAAAGTAATAGCGGATGAATCCGTTAACGGCTCATATTCAGTAGTTGCTGTAATTGTCATAGTCATTACCCCCGTGTCAAAATTATAATGAGCGGGGCGATTATTCATTCAAAAAGCTCTGTTGATTTATAGTGGTCACTAGCTGGTGATTGGAGCAAAGGGCGACGTCTCCTACAGGAGGTAGCGCTTTGCTGAGATCCCGCAGGCAAAGCGAGGCCACTTAAAAAGACTTGATTTTCGTATTTTTATAAACACCGCGTTGATTTCCGCAAACGGCTTCGCTTTCCTAGGGGCTGACGTGAGCCTCCTCGGCAAAGCCTGCGGGGTCTCCACCTAGCGCTATCTCCCTCAGGAGTCTTCACCTTTTGCTTCAATCAACAGCTAGGAATAAATAAAAATTCTACGTTATCAGTTTTTCAGTGGCCTCGGCAAAGCCGAGGAGGCTCAGCAAGCGCCTTTAATAAGAGAAGCCCGGTGCGCAAATCAACAGCGATGTTCCAACAGAGCCATTCAAAAATAAAAGCCCCTTTCCATAAGAAAGAGGCTTGAAGAGTAGACTTCTCCCCTCTTATCTGCCAGAAATAATTTCTGCTGGAATTAGCACCGTGCCTTAAGAACATTTTCGTTCGGCGTCCACACATGTGTAACGCCCTGTCTCACAACAGTATTACGGTCGGTTGCTGGGTTTCATCGGGCCAAATCCCTCCACCTGCTCTTGATAAGAGATCGCAATCATTTAATTGCGAATGTATAAAATTGTTTGAAAATTATTGCTTGATGAAAATAATACCAAGGGGCTGGGAAAATTGTCAATAATTTTTTTGGAATTATTTTTGAACCGATAATTAATTTTTCAAAGAATTAAATCGAATTGTATGAATTGTTTGGTTAAAACCTTGAAAAAATGATAGGCACCTGTTATTATTAAACTATTATTTTTGTTCGTGAATATGGAAAGTCAGAAACACGTTTTCGTCTTGAAATGTTTGAAAGAGCAAGAATAGTAATATTTACGTGGTTTAGCCACAAGGAGGAACAAACATGTTACAAGGTAAAGTAAAATGGTTTAATGCAGAAAAAGGTTTTGGATTCATCGAAGTTGAAGGTCAAGACGACGTATTCGTACACTTCTCCGCAATCCAAGGCGAAGGTTTCAAAACTTTAGAAGAAGGTCAAGAAGTATCTTTCGAAATCGTTGAAGGTGCTCGTGGACCTCAAGCTGCTAACGTTACAAAATAATGCTAGCCAAATAGAAAAGGACTCCATCGCGGAGTCCTTTTTATTTTGAAATTTGAAAGAGTAATACAGTCGATTTCCGTTCCAAGCGCTTCTCTTGGTCCGTGAGCATCCTCCGTTGCGGGGTCTCACCTGTCCCTTCCTCCCGCGGGAGCTAGCGCTAGGTGGAGACCCCGCAGGCAAAGCCGAGGAGGCTCACGTCAGCCCCTAGGAAAGCGAAGCCATTTGCGGAAATCCACAGCGGTGTAATTTAACAAACCTAGATTAATAGTATTGTGGTCTTCTATCTTCAAAGATTGGGATTCTTTTTCTTACTTCTTCCACCTTCGCCAAATCTATCTCTGCTGTAATGATTTCCTCCGATTCTCCAGCCTCCGCTACAACTTCTCCCCAAGGGTCAATAATCATCGAGTGTCCAGCAAAAGCATTTTTCGGATCAGCACCAGAACGGTTACATGCAATGACGTAACATTGGTTTTCAATAGCACGCGCGATAAGAAGGGTACGCCAATGGTCAACTCTTGCCAAAGGCCACTCTGCAACAACAAAGATTGCTTTTGCATCCTTGGTGGTATGCGCACGAATCCATTCAGGAAAACGGATATCATAGCAAATAAAACCTGCACATGTTTGTCCGTCCAGCTCGAACATTCCATCTGTCTTCCCGGGTTGAAGGAAATGATGCTCGTCCATTAAGCGGAAAAGGTGCAATTTGCTATATTCTCCTGCTACTTCTCCGTCTTTATTGACAGTGATCATCGTGTTATAAATACCTTTGTTCGTTTTTTTGGCAACAGAACCGCCAACAATATGCGTTTTTAGTTCTTTTGCAGCCGATTTAAGGAATTTGGTTGTAACAAAACCACCGGAATCTGCTATTTTATCAAGGCGGCCTAGATCATAACCAGTGGACCAAAGTTCAGGAAGAACGATGATATCTGGACGATCTTTGCCTGCTACAGTCAAAAGTTCACATACCTTTTCTATATTTGCTTCGGGATCTCCGAAGGCTACATCCAATTGAATACAAGCAACTTTCCATTTCATTAGTTTATCCCCCCGTTGAAAAAATACTTTACAAGTTGAATCTAACAATATATGATTTGTGACTAGGATTTCAAGAATTTTTTAAGTAGGTGAAAAAGGTGAAAGAATTTAAACAATCTGAATTATTAAATACACTGCCTAAACAGTTCTTTGCTTCATTGGTTGAAAAAGTGGGTAAGGTTGTGGAACAAGGACACGATGTCATCAATCTAGGCCAAGGAAACCCGGACCAGCCAACTCCTGAACATATTGTAAGAGCGTTACAGGAAGGGGTAGAAAAACCAAATCATCATAAATATTCCCCATTTCAGGGGCACCAATTTTTTAAAGAAGCTATAGCAACTTTTTATAAACGAGAATACGATGTTGACATAAATCCAGATACAGAAGTAGCCATTCTCTTTGGTGGGAAGGCGGGACTAGTGGAAATTCCCCAGTGCTTGTTAAATGAAGGGGATACCGTACTTGTCCCAGACCCGGGCTATCCGGATTATTGGTCTGGTGTAGCATTGGCGAAAGCTAAAATGGAATACATGCCTTTAAAAGAAGTATATCATTTTTTACCAAGCTATGAAGACATTAATCCGGAAGTCTTAAAAGCTGCTAAGCTCATGTTCCTCAATTATCCCAATAATCCGACAGGAGCTGTGGCGAATTCTGTTTTTTTTAAGGAAACAGTAGAACTTGCAATGGAACATGATATTTGTGTGGTGCATGATTTTGCCTATGGTGCTATCGGGTTTGATGGTAAAAAACCGCTAAGTTTCTTGCAGACACCTGGGGCAAAAAATGTCGGTATTGAAATCTATACTTTGTCGAAAACTTTTAATATGGCAGGATGGCGTGTGGGGTTTGCAGTAGGGAATGAAAGTGTAATCAAAGCTATTAATCTTTTACAGGATCATATGTATGTTAGTATCTTTGGAGCCATTCAAGAGGCGGCTGCTACTGCATTGTTAGATAAACAAACTTGTGTAGAAGAACTGGTAGATTTATATGAGGAAAGACGTAATGTCCTTATACAGGGGTTGCAGGAAATTGGTTGGGAAGTGAAAGCACCAAAAGGCTCCTTCTTTGCATGGTTAAAAGTTCCTGAAAGCTATACTTCTGAGGAGTTCGCGGACAAACTGCTAGAAGAAGCACATGTGGTTGTAGCTCCTGGTATTGGCTTCGGTACCTATGGAGAAGGATATGTACGCGTTGGCTTATTAACAAGTAAAGAAAGATTACAAGAAGCAGTTCAACGAATCAGAGAGTTAAAGATTTTCTGAATAGTCTGTTGACATAAAGTCAGAATAATGGCATAATCTCAACTAGAATTCAGTAAAATTTTTAGCTGTTGATTGGAGAAAAAGCGAAGACACCTGAGGGAGATAGCGCTAGGTGGAGACCCCGCAGGCGAAGCCGAGGAGGCTCCAGCAGCGCCCCTAGGAAAGCGAAGCCATTTGCGGAAATCAACAGCGGTGAATAATAGAATTTATAAATTTATTTATATTATCCAATCTTATCAAGAGCAGGTGGAGGGACTGGCCCTATGAAACCCGGCAACCGACTTATTCAAGTAAGCACGGTGCTAAATCTTGCAGCAAAATGCTGATAGATAAGAGGACGTTAGATAGACGAGCCTCTTCTTATCGAAGAGGTTTTTTGTATTTTATCATAGATAGAAAGGGTGTACATCATGTCAGAAATTCTAGCAACCTATCTGGTACATGACCAAAAAGGCAATCTCGAAAAAAAGGCGGAAGGAATTGCACTCGGACTTACAATCGGGTCTTGGACAGACCTCCCGCAGCTCGAACAGGAGCAGCTAAAAAAGCATAAAGGCAGAGTAGTTAGCGTGAAAAAACTCTCTTCAAGTGACAGAGTGGATGCATATATAGGAAAAACGGTAACACGCGGCATCGTTCAAATTGCATACCCCAGTTTTAATTTCAGCAATGACCTTCCAGCCATATTAACCACGGTATTTGGCAAGCTATCACTGGACGGGGAGATAAAGTTGATTGATCTTGAATTCAGTAATGACCTGAAGCGAGCATATCCGGGACCTAATTTCGGAATAGAAGGGCTTCGCTCCATAACCGGCGTATATCATAGACCATTTGTCATGAGTATATTTAAAGGGGTAATTGGCAGGGACCTTGCTTATCACACGCAACAGTTGAAGGAGCAAGCACTCGGGGGAGTCGATTTCATCAAAGATGACGAAATATTGTTTGATAACGAACTAACTCCATTTGTCAATAGGGTTACCGAAGGCAGAAGGATCTTAGAGGAAGTGAAAGAGGAGACAGGTCATCGCGCAAGATATGCGGTAAACCTGACAGGCCGTACGCTAGAACTTAAAGATAAAGCGAAAAGGGCTGTAGAATTAGGTGCTGATATTCTATTATTCAATGTTTTTGCTTATGGTCTTGATACACTACAAAGTTTGGCTGAAGACAAGGAAGTATCCATTCCAATTATGGCACACCCTGCTGTCAGCGGAGCGGTGACCCCATCGGAATTTTATGGCATCTCAAATGAACTATTGTTAGGAAAACTTTTACGTTATGCAGGAGCCGACTTTTCCTTATTCCCTTCTCCTTACGGAAGTGTTGCGCTGCCAAAGGAACAAGCACTCGGAATACGAGATGCATTAACGGTATCTGATCATCAGTTTAAAGCGCCCCTTCCTGTGCCATCAGCTGGGATACACCCTGGACTAGTTCCGCTACTTTATCAAGATTTTGGAAATGATGCGGTCATTAATGCAGGAGGAGGTGTCCACGGGCATGAGCTTGGAGGAGCAGCAGGGGTAAAAGCTTTCCGTCAAGCAGTAGATGCAGTTAAGTCTGGGGAATCACTGGCAAGTTACGCACAAAAGCATCCTGAGCTGGAAGTTGCCATTAAGCAATGGGGAAGTGTGGAGGTTACAACATGACAATCAATAAGCAGATGATTTTTTGTGACTTTGATGGAACCATCACTAATAGTGACAATATCATTGCGATCATGAAAAAATTTGCACCAAAAGAATGGGACGACATTAAAAATAACGTATTATCCCAACAAATCTCCATTAAAGAAGGGGTAGGGAAGATGTTTTCCCTACTTCCTACTGCACAGAAAGAGGTTATTTCGGAATATATAGTAGCCCATGCGGAGATACGCGATGGCTTCAAGGAGTTTGTGGCTTACACCAAAGAAGAGGGAATACCACTTTATATTGTATCTGGCGGTATTGATTTCTTTGTGGAACCACTTTTAGCAGGCTTGATAGAAGAAACAAACATCTATTGCAACCGGGCCGATTTTTCAGGAGAAAAAATTAATATCCTTTGGCCGCATGCATGTGATGCGAAATGTAACAATGAATGTGGCTGCTGCAAGCCATCCATTATCAGGAATCTTGCCGATTCAGAAACCTATAAAATTGTGATTGGAGATTCCATTACCGATTTAGAGGCGGCAAAACTAGCGGATCAAGTCATTGCCAGAGACTTTTTGATTAAAAAGTGTGAGGAGCATTCCATCGCCTTTTCTCCGTTCAAAACCTTTTATGATGTAATGGATATTTTAAAGAAACGGGAGGTGACTGCATGAGCCAGTTTTTAAAGAAATGGACAGAACTTTCTGAGGTAAAGGAAGAGTTGGCTTTGCGTGATTGGTTCTTTGGTACAAGTGGAAATCTTTCTATCAAAGTATCAGGTACCCCGCTGCAATTCTTGGTTTCCTCTAGTGGCAAGGATAAAAGAAAGATAACCTCAGAAGATTTCCTGCTTGTGGATGAATTAGGAAAAGCCGTTGAGAATACGGATTTGAAGCCTTCAGCAGAAACATTACTGCACCTCGAAGTTTACCGGAAAACCAAAGCTGGTTGCTCCTTACATGTCCATACGATAGACAATAATGTTATATCTGAACTATACGGTGATCACGGGGAAATTAGATTTAAAGGGCAGGAAATCATTAAAGCATTCGGTATTTGGGAGGAAGATGCAGAAGTAAGAATCCCAATCATTAGAAACCATGCAGACATTCCAACACTAGCAGATGAATTTGCTTCATTTATTGAAGGTGATGTTGGCGCTGTTCTCATCAGAAATCATGGTATCACCGTCTGGGGCAGAACAGCCTTTGAAGCAAAAAAATACTTAGAAGCCTGGGAGTTTTTATTCTCCTATCATTTA
Source organism: Bacillus sp. CHD6a (assembly GCF_001293645.1). Classification (GTDB taxonomy): domain Bacteria; phylum Bacillota; class Bacilli; order Bacillales; family Bacillaceae_I; genus Sutcliffiella_A. The sequence continues at coordinate 43,205 of NZ_LBMD01000019.1, read as the reverse complement.
AAATTACTAAGTGTAAAAAACTTGGTTCAACCAAAAATATCTATTTAACCCAAGGAGGAATGTAACATGGCAGAAATCAGACTGCATGAAACAAATGAGAGAGTCGTAGGGAAAGAAAAAGTAGAAGATTTCTTAAACAAAAACGAAGTAATCTATGAAAACTGGGACATAGCAAAATTACCTTCTTACCTCCAAGAAAATTTCTCCCTATCAGACGAAAATAAAGAAGAAATTTTGACGGTTTTTAAAGAGGAAATTGCATCAATTTCCTTGAAAAGAGGGTACAAGTCACAAGATGTTATCTCATTATCTGAGACAACACCTAACCTCGAGCAACTACTTCAAAACTTCAATAAAGAGCACCATCATACAGATGATGAAGTTCGTTTCATTGTCAGCGGACATGGTATTTTTGTCATTCAAGGAAAGGATGGTACTTTCTTTGATGTTGAATTGGAACCTGGTGATTTGATCTCTGTCCCTCCTAATGTCCGACATTATTTCACCTTAATGGAGGATCGTAAAGTAGTTGCTGTTCGAATCTTCGTTACTACAGAAGGTTGGGTACCAATTTATGAAAAAGAGGAAGTAAATAACTAATAAAAAAACAGATGCCCTTGCATAGACGAGGTCATCTGTTTTTTATTATTATGGAAAGAAATCGTAAAATCCGGTTAATCTCCGTTCCAGGCGCTTCGCTTGCCTGCGGGGCGGTCCGTGAACCTCCACACAACGCTACAGGGGTCTCACCAGTTCCTTCCTACCGTGGGTGTCTCCGCGCCTTCCACTCAGCAGGGCCCAAAGGAAAGCGAAGCCATCTGCGGAAATCCATAAGGGTGAATAAGCAAACCACTAAAATTCTTTCTTTTGTATATGACTACTTTACCTATCAAGAGGGAATATAATGGTAAGAAATCAGAGATAGATTTAGGAGGATGGCTAAATGGAACATGTGGTGATAATTGGTGGCATTGCAGGGGGAATGAGTGCTGCCTCCAAACTAAGAAGACTAGATAAAACAGTAAAAATTAGCGTATTTGAAAAAGATGAATATGTTTCATACGGGGCGTGTGGATTGCCTTATTACATATCTGGTGTGACAGAATCTCATGAAGATCTGCTGGCGAGAACGGTAAAAGAATTTGAAGAACGAGATATAGAGGTTCATATCCATCATGAAGTAACAAAAGTAGATGCCTTAAACAAAAGGGTGAAGGTAAAGAACCTTCAATCCGGAGAGGAAACGTACGTAAACTATGATAAACTTTTGATTTCAACAGGTGCCAAACCGATCCTTCCGCCTTTTATTCCAAAAGAAGCAAGCAATGTTCATACATTGAAGACATTAAATGATGGAATCCAAATGCGTAAGTTTTATAAAGATGAAAGAATTAAGAAAGTCGGTATCATTGGTGGAGGCTATATTGGCATGGAGCTTGTTGAGACCATGGTAGAGCTTGGCAAAGAGGTGTTTGTCATAGAACTTCAAAATCACATCCTGCCAAATTATGATGAGGATATGGCAAAAATAATTTCTGAATCTCTCCAAGATAGAGTTGGAATCCGAACAGGAGAAGAAGTAAAGGAACTAAAAATGTCTGAAGGGAAAGTGACAAGCATCGTAACGGACAAAGATTCTTACGAAGTCGACGCGGTTATTGTTAATATAGGAATAAAACCAAACACGGATTTTATTAAAGAACTTGGGTTAGACATGCTGGAAAACGGCGCGCTTATCGTTAATTCCCATCAGGAAACGAGCATTCAGTCTATATATGCTGCGGGAGATTGTGCAACGAGCAATCACCTATTATTAAATAAACCAGTAAACATAGCCCTAGGTACGACTGCCAATAAACATGGAAGGGTGGTCGCAGACAATCTTGCAGGCATCCCTTCTACATTTGATGGAATACTCGGAACGAATGTGGTCAAAATTCTAGAATGGACGGCAGCTATGACCGGGATTACTGAAAAACAAGCAGAACAGGAAAACCTAGATGTTGAAAAAGTCGTAATTGAAACAAATAATCATGCCTCTTATTATCCTGGGGCAGAAAACATCCATATCAAACTTGTATATGAAAAAGAATCACTAAAACTGTTGGGAGCACAGCTTATTGGTAAGGATGAATCTATCGCCAAGAGACTGGATGTTTATGCAACAGCTATTACATGCGGGTTAACAACCAGGCAAATCGCCATGTTGGATTTGTGTTATGCTCCTCCATATGCTACCGTATGGGATGCCGTACAAATTGCAGCTAATGCAGCTAAGTAATCTGTTTCATGATAAATAAATTGCGTTAATATTATGAATTTTCTTTACCTTAGAAGGCGAATATGCTACTGTTATAATAGTTTTATAACATACATATTCTAGAGAGAATTTGCCTAAGGAGTGAGAGACATGAAGGTCCGCTACAATTTTGTGCCAAAGCAAGATGTAGAATTCTGTGAACCAACTTACACAATTAAACAAGCTTATGAGAAAATCAAGGATACAGGCTACAGATGTATACCTATACTTTCAAATGATGGGAATACATTTTTAGGCCTAGTCTATAAAGTGCATTTACTGGATTATCTATACGAACAAAAAGGGAGCCCTGATGATTCAATAGAAGTACTGGTCAAAAGCCAAGATGCTTTTATATTTGAAGAAGATTCATTCTTTAAAGCATTTTTCACAATTAAACGACTCCCTTTTATCGCAGTCCTAAATGAGGAAAATGAGTTTCTAGGGATACTGACGCATGCGAACGTCATGGATGTCCTAGCTGATTCATTTGGTATGAAAACAGGTGGCTATACCCTTACTATCGCTACGATTGAGCACAAAGGGGCAATCAAGGACCTTGTTTCCATGTTAAAGGACATTAATATCGACGGAATGCTCACACTTGACAATGGAGAGAAATATTTGCGTAGAATCATTGTCAATTTACCAGCTGAATTACCGCAAGAAAAGGTAAACAAATTAGTGAAGAAACTCGGAGAAAAAGAATTCCGAGTCACACATGTCGATCAAATTGATGTGCAAAAATAAAAAGAAGAGCAGTCCCCCAATTTGGAGGCTGCTCTTTGTTCGTAGTAGAATCCTCTTAATGCAGCAAAATTTCTTTATCAATTAGAATGTTAGACAATGTGACAATTTCCGCTTTTTCTTGCAATTTCGGGATATATTGCTTTAGGACACTTGCTGTCTTTTCCCCTGCGATTCCAACGTGGCCAATGGCTATGATAGAATCATCCACCTCTGTTTTTTTAATGAGCTGATTCGTTTGTTTTACAATATGGTTAGTGGTGTATACTTCGTCAAAGAATAACTCATTTTCTAAGTATGGAACCCCCAACTTTGTGGCTAATTCTGCCACGACACTTTTTTTGGTTGTTTTACTATCTAGATAGTATAGGTTTCGCTCTTTACAGATCCCTAAAATAATTTTCATAATCCGCTTATTGGCAGTAATCTTAGAACCCATATGGTTATTAATGCCTACAGCGTAAGGTACAGAATCAATGGCGTCATTTACTCTTTTATATATTTCTTGATCAGATAGATTGGAGGTGATGGCACCTGGTCCTAGCCAGCTTCTTTTACCTTTCATTGGTTCCATGGGAAGGTGAAGGATTACCTCGTGGCCTAATTGATGGGCCAATTCAGCGTCTTGTTGGGTAGTAGAAAGAAAAGGCATGACAGCTACAGTCAACGGTACCGGTAAATGGAGGATTTCCTCGGTACCCTTCATGTTATTGCCAAAATCATCAATAACAATGGCCACCTTATTGCTAGGGAGCTGTTCGGCATAAGTATTAATAGAAGGGACAAAGATAAACATACTACTCAATATGATAACTAATATTACTTTCATTTTTGCACCTACTTGTCTAATTATGTTTTATTGATTCGACAAAATTTGCATAACTAAGTGGTAAGAAGTGAATCAAATGCTACTCTCACTAGATACTTTGTCCTATTTTTTACATATAGATATAAATTAATTCTATAAAAAAATTGTCTAACTTTGCGATTCTATTTACAAATATAGAAATTATTGTAATAATTTCTATTGTGGAATTTGATGAAGAAGGGACGAGTAGTATGTCTTATGAAGGGTATTTAGATCAACTGTTATTACTTATTAAAGAAAAAAGAGATACAATGATAGCAGTCGCCAACAAGACTGGTTATGTAAGTGAGCAAACGGTCAAGTGCAGCCAGGACTTAGATAAATTGATATACAAATACCAAGAAATAATATATCAAAAAAAATAATCGTGCATATAAAAAACCGTCCTACAGAGACGGTTAGAATATCTGAGTTAGAAAAATCATGAAAAGTAATCCGATGATGAAAGAATAGGTGGAGGTCGTTTCATTCCCATCACCATGACTTTCAGGAATCAATTCTTTATAGATGATATAAAGCATCGCTCCTGCTGCAAAAGCAAGTCCATATGGGACAAGGGATGATACAACTGAAGTGAGATAGAAACCTAATAAAGCCATCGGTATCTCAACAGCCCCGGTTAATGTTGCAACGATAAAAGCTTTCAGTTTTGTTATCCTCTGATTTATCAAGAATAAAGCCACTAAAAAACCTTCTGGTGCATTTTGTAATCCAATCGCAAAAGCAATTAAATTTCCGGTATCTGCTGCATCTGATGCGTAGCTTACCCCAACAGAAAGTCCTTCCGGTATATTATGCAATGTTATCGCTGCAACAATCAGCATTGCTTTTTGATCGAAAGCGATTCCTTTTCGATTATGCTCCAAATCTATATGAGGAATAGATCGTTCTAAAAGGGTCAAAGTAATGACACCAAGAAGCAACCCAACTCCTAATGGAACAAAACCCCCATATGAAAGAGCCTCTGGTATTAAACTCATCGTCGCTGCAGCCATCATGATCCCGGCTGTAAATGCAAGGAGCATATCTCTCCATTTGTGAGTCAATGTGTTATTCAAAAATAAAATCGGTAAGGCCCCTAAGCCTGTAGACATGGCAGCCAATACACTTCCTATTATCACTTCTGACATTATCTATTTCCTTTCTAGTTATATCAGGAAGTTATATAATGGAGAAACTTCCTTTTCTATGGACTAACGATATTGTACCAATAATTTTTTTATAAACAAAATAAGGTGTTTGGCTCCATCATGCCTTTAGGTGATGGAAAGCAAAGGAGTCTACTTTAATAGTAGAAAAGCGGACTCGTGTAGGATTTTACATTTTCTTGAATTTTCATTGACGAATCACGTCATTTACTATACCATTAGTTTTAATTCAAGATATTTTATAAAAAGGAATGACTTTTATGGCAGAAAGACACGAACTCGATACTTCACTGAAATTATTTATCGTTCTTTCCAGAGCGTTTCGTGCACTAAATGACAAAGCGAACCAATCTATCCAAAGCTTTAAATTGAATCCAACTGAGTTTGCAGTATTAGAACTACTCTACCACAAAGGAGAACAACCCTTACAGCAAATCGGCGGTAAGATATTATTGGCAAGTGGCAGCATCACGTATGTGGTGGATAAACTGGAAAACAAAGGACTCTTAGCAAGGAAAGCATGTCCCAAAGACAGAAGGGTAACCTATGCACAAATAACGGACGAAGGAAAAAAACTACTCAATGAGATTTTCCCAAAACACGAACAACACATCCATACCCTAGTCGACGGCCTTACCCAACAAGAAAAAGAACAAGCCATCCAACTCGTCAAAAAACTCGGCCTAAACGCCCAACAAAAAGACTGACCTTTAAATAGGTTGGTTTTTTTATTGCAAAAAAATTCCCTTGTGGGGTCAGACCCCACAAGGAATTTCATGATTCATGTCGAATACTAAGTAAGGTGAAGTCTGTTTGAAAAGGGGATAGTACATATGAGATTTGAAGAGTTTGGTTATTCTCGTCCTAATATGGATGAGGTAGAGAAGAGGTTTATGGCTGCTGTTGAGAGGTTTGAGGCGGCAGAATCTGTTGCAAAGCAGGAGGAAGCGATTCGGGAAATCAATGATGTTCGAAATCAATTAAGTACAGATTTCAACCTAGTTTATATTCGTCATTCCATTGACACGAACGACGAGTTTTACAAAGTAGAACAGGATTTCCTCGATGAGATTGAGCCGCTGACGAAGTCTTTGGAAACAAAGTTTTATAAAGCTCTGGTTAAATCACCATTTAGAAACGAGCTTGAAGAAAAGTGGGGTACACAGCTGTTTGCTTTGGCAGAATGTGAATTGAAAACATTTGATGATGCGATTATTGAAGACCTTCAGCTTGAAAACAAACTTACCACTAAATACTCCAAATTGGTTGCTTCTGCGAAGATTAATTTTAACGGAGAAGAACTTACACTTGCTCAATTAGATCCTTATACAGAGTCCGAGGATCGCGACGTTCGCAAGCAAGCAAGTGAAGCCAAGTTTGGTTTCTTCCAAGAGAACCAAGAAGAGTTTGATGAGATCTTTGATCAACTCGTCAAAATACGTACTAAAATGGCAAAGAAACTTGGTTATGATAGTTTCGTGGAACTAGGATATGCGCGTATGACCCGCACTGATTATAATGCGGAGATGGTGGCTAAATTCCGAGATCAAGTAAAAGACTCCATCGTTCCATTAGTAGAAACACTCGCTAAAAGGCAGCAGGAGCGAATAGGTGTAGACTCCATGAAGTATTATGACGAAGGATTTAATTACAAAACGGGTAACGCAAAGCCAAAAGGAACACCTGAGTGGATCATTGAGAACGGGAAACAAATGTATGAAGAGTTATCGGAAGAGACAAGAGAATTCTTCCAATTTATGATTGATAAGAACTTAATGGACCTTGTTGCAAAAAAAGGGAAAGAAGCTGGAGGATATTGCACGTATATCCCAACATATAAGGCACCATATATCTTCTCGAATTTTAACGGAACGAGCGGCGATATTGACGTGTTAACACATGAAGCGGGACATGCATTCCAAGTTTATATGAGCCGTGATTATGATGTACCTGAGTACAACTGGCCAACATATGAGGCTTGTGAAATCCATTCTATGAGTATGGAATTCTTTACTTGGCCGTGGATGAACCTGTTCTTCAAAGAGGATACAGAAAAGTATAAATTCTCTCACCTTAGTGGAGCAATCTCTTTCTTGCCATACGGTGTGGCGGTAGATGAATTCCAGCATTTTGTTTACCAAAACCCAGAGGCTTCGCCAGCAGAAAGAAATCAAGCTTGGAGAGAAATGGAAAAGAAATATATGCCTGGCCGTGATTATGATGGAAATTCCTATTTAGAAGCAGGTGGGTTCTGGCAACGTCAAGGCCACATTTATCGTACGCCTTTCTATTATATCGATTACACTTTGGCTCAAATTTGTGCCTTGCAATACTGGAAACTTTCACAAGAAAATCCTGAATCTGCATGGAATTCTTATTTGGAGCTTTGCAAACAAGGTGGTAGCAAGTCGTTTGTCGACCTAGTGAAATTCGCTGGACTTCGCTCTCCGTTTGAAGATGGTTGCGTAGAGTCAGTTGTCGGGGAGATTGAAAGCTATTTGAATGAAGTGAATGATAAAGCGTTATAAGAGAAAAAGCTGTCGTATTCTTCGGCAGCTTTTTCTTTCACTTTTACCGCAAATTTTGTAGAATAAAGGGTATACTTTAACCAAAATAGATGTAAAATTCGGTAAGGTACATAAGATCTTATCAAGATACTATATATTCTCATTTTTAGTATCAGAAAAGGAAGTGACTGATATGAAAACAAATGTATTATTTTCCAATGTTTCAACCCTAAAAGTATACGGTGATTTCCCTTTGTCCGTTTCTAATATTTTTTCTGATTCTAGACAAGTTACGACAGATTCAGTATTTGTTTGTATTAAAGGCTATACGGTGGATGGACACCACTACATACCATCCGCAATAGAAAAAGGCGCAAGTGTGATTGTGGTTCAGGACTTGCCGGAACAACTGGATGAGAGAGTTTGCTATGTACACGTAAGAGACACAGAGCGTGCTTTGGGTCAGTTGGCGAATGTATTCTTTGACTATCCATCCACCAAACTTCGAATTGTTGGGGTTACAGGAACCAATGGTAAAACAACCGTATCAAGTGTCATTAATAATGTAATGAGAAAAGAAGGGTATAAAACGGGACTAAGCGGGACCATTGAGATTGATATAGACGGAGAAAAATTTGAGAGTAAAAATACGACAAGTGACGTATTAACCATGCAGCGAATGCTAAAAGATATGGTGGAAGCCGGTGTAACGGATGTGGTCATGGAAGTATCCTCACATGGTCTAGTTCTAGGCCGTCTTGCCGGAGTAGAATTCCAAAACGGTGTATTCACTAATCTAACACAAGACCACCTCGACTTTCATGAGACGATGGAGAATTATAAAAACGCCAAAGGTCTGCTTTTTGCTCAATTAGGCCAAGATCTCCGTAAAGACAAAGCAGCAATTTTAAACGTGGATGATGCAGCGACTGAGGATTATATACAAATGACAGGTGCTAGAATTATCACTTACGGAATTAACAACGATGCTGATTTCAAAGCTCGTGACATTATGTTTTTTGAAGATAAGACAAGCTTCATCCTTGAAACTAATTTTGGCGAATATGAAATGGAAATTCCGTTCGTTGGGGAGTTTAATGTCTACAATATTTTATCCGTCATTTGTGTTCTTTGGGATAAAGGGATGCCATTTGAACGCATCTTGAATCACCTAAGAGAAACTTCACCCCCAAGTGGACGCATGCAAACTTTAAAGACTGGTGATAAGCGTAATGTAATTATTGATTATGCTCATACAGAAGATGCCATCGGCAAAGCGTTGGACAGCATACGCATGTTCTCTAAGCACAAAATAATTTCGATTATCGGCACAGGTGGAGGACGAGACAAAGATAAGCGCCCGAAAATGGGTAGAATTGCTACTGAGAAATCAGAGTATGTCATTTTTACTACGGATAATCCTCTTGATGAACCTGGAGAAGAAATTGTACAGGGAATGGCTGCTGGAGCGACTCACGAACACTTTGAGTGTATTCCTGATCGCGAACAAGCAATCATCCGTGCTGTTGAAATTGCTGGTGAAGGGGATGTTATCCTTATTGCCGGCAAAGGTCATGAAAATTATCAATTGATTGGGAAAGAATCCGTTCCATTTGATGAAAAAGAAATTACGCTAAAAGCAATACAAGCCTTTCCACTTACAGAAACCATTCCTACAACATAGAGAAAAGGATCTAGGCTGACTAGTTAATTGGCTCACCTAATGTTAAAGTGAGCCAATTTCCTAGTCATCTTTTTTTGGTTTTTGTCTTGGAAGATAAAGTCGAAATGCACAGGGGATGGAAGAAAAATGGGGAAAAAGTCTGTGGTTTTTATGTTTATGCTTTTAATAACAATGGGATGTACATCGTACACAAATACGAATGTAACAGAACATGATGTTAAGGAAATGAACGATGCTCAAAAACAAAAGAATGTTCCTAAGCAGGAGGAAAATAAAGACAGTGTAAACATAGAGAAAGAATCCCAAAAACAAAAGCTGGAGGACCTCGCAATAGAAGTAAATGGACAAGTCTATGGTGAGTCGTCGCAATTTTCAGAGTATGTTACAGGGGTAAAGACACGATTAAAAACAGAAGAGAAAGTAATCGCTCTTACTTTGGATGCGTGTGGCGGTGAAAATGGAAGCGGTTATGATGAAGACCTAATTTCATTTCTAGTAGAAAACAAGATAAAGGCAGACCTCTTTGTCAATGCAAGGTGGATTGATGCACAATATGAGGCATTTGTAGAGCTTGCAGAGAATCCCCTCTTCACAATTCAAAACCATGGGACTGAACATAAGCCGCTTTCCGTTACTCCGAGAAGTGCTTGGGGAATCTCCAGTACTTCTACTCAAGATGAAATAGTGGAAGAAATAATGGAAAACCAATTAAAAATATTTGAGATAACAGGAGAGATACCACAATATTTTCGTTCGGGTACAGCATTTTATGATGATACAGCGGTTCAAATTACCGAAGACTTAGGTGTTCAAGTGGTCAATTTTGATGTCATCGGTGATGGTGGAGCAACGTTTACAAAGGAAAAGGTAACGCAAGAAATGTTAAAAGCAAATTCGGGTTCTATCATTATTTTGCATATGAACCAACCTCAAAGTGAAACAGCAGAAGGAGTTAAAGAAGCTGTATTGGCCTTATTGGAGCAAGGTTTTAGCTTTGTTCATCTACACGAGTATGATCTAGAGTAGATTACAATTTTGTAACAAATGATGGGAAATCACATATTGATGGAGCTTAGGGTCACGATAAGAGTGGGAGGTTAGTATCGTGGCTTGTATGTTTCATGTAGTATTTTCTATTGTGCTATTGTTTAATGTGTCGGCGTGTCAATCGAAGACTAAAGTGGAGAACGCCAATTCCATCATGAATGAAAAGGTCATCCAGCAGGAGTTAGTGGATGTAATTATAGATCCTGACAAGGATAGCAGGGAACCGCTTAAGTCATTGACCCTTCAAGGCTTGACCCGATACAATTTAATATTTATCGGCAACTTGGGTGACTCTAAAATGAAATTTTATATACCTGAATTTAAAAGCCGGGGATTCCGCTTCTATAGAAGAGGATTTGGATTAGACCTAAACGGAGAACTGGATATATAGAAAACAAAATTTAAGATATAAAATATTTGTTAATGGCTAATCGCCGCTACAAATAGCTTCGCTTTCCAAGGGGCTGACGTGAGCCTCCTACGGCTACGAAGAGGACACTAAAAAGTCATGATTTTAGAATTTTTTTTAACATCGCTGTTGATTTCCGCAAATGGCTTCGCTTTCCTAGGGGCACTGCTGGAGCCTCCTCGGCTACGCCTGCGGGGTCTCCACCTAGTGCTATCTCCCTCAGGAGTCTTCGCCTTTTGCTCCAATCACCAGCTGAAAATCTAAAAATCAAAGGGTATGCTTTTACAGTAACTGATATAAACCTCATTTTTTATATGAGAATGAATGAGATTGCCTAGTTGATTGAAGGGAAGGCGCCAGCGCCAAGACACCCGCGGGAAGAAGGGGCAGAGGAGACCCTCAGGCAAGGGATGAGCATGGAAAGGAAATATCTTACAAAAAAAGACTGCCCAGTTCAGACAGTCTTTTTTACACTAATTTCTATTTTCCACTAATTACAATTTGATTATCTGTAACATCCACGTGTATCTTCTCAAGGGTATCTCCATCCAACAATAAGTCTGTAATTGAATCTTCTACATGTTCTTGGATAACCCGTCGCAATGGTCTTGCACCGTAAGAAGGATTGTACCCAAGCTCAATGAGTCTTTCCTTTGCAGTATCTGAAATTGTTAATTCACACTCACGTTCTTGTCTCAACATCTCAGTTAATTCACCGAGCATAATATCTACAATCGATAATAAGTGATCTTTGTGCAACTGTGAAAACTCAATGATGCCATCAAAACGGTTTAGGAACTCTGGTTTGAAATAGTTAGATAAGCTCTCAATAACTGAATTCGTTTCAGGAGAGTCTTGCTTTTCAAAGCCTACGGTTATTTTCTTATCTGTCACTCCTGCATTGCTTGTCATAATAATAACTGTATCCTTGAAGCTTACCGTTCTACCTTGGCTGTCTGTTAAACGACCATCTTCCATGACCTGCAAGAACAGGTGGAGAACGTCTGGATGCGCTTTTTCCATTTCATCAAGTAAAATGATGCTGTAAGGATTGCGGCGTACTTTTTCTGTCAGTTGTCCTGCTTCCTCGTGACCAACATAGCCAGGAGGGGAACCAATCAGTTTGGAAATTGCATGCTTTTCCATGTATTCGCTCATATCAAAGCGGATGTACGCATCTTTCGTTCCGAAGAGTTCTTCGGCAAGCGATTTTGTCAGTTCTGTTTTCCCTACACCTGTAGGTCCAACAAATAAGAATGCACCGATTGGACGCTCTTTCCTTTTTAAGCCAGCACGGCTTCTGCGAATAGCTTTGGTAATCTGATTAACTGCTTGTTCTTGCCCGATAACTTTTTTGTTGAGGTTTGTTGCAAGGTTTTTTAATTTTTCTTGTTCATCAACTTGCAATTTCCCTATTGGGATCCCTGACATTTCTTCCATGATGTGTTGAATATCTTCTAACGTAACTTGACCTCGCTCAGAACCTACTTGATCATTAGAGTTTCTTTTTTCTTCTAACTTTTCTTCTTCGTCCCGTAATTTGGCTGCAGTTTCATAATCTTCTTTTGATAGAGCGGCCTTTTTTTCGTTTTCAATTTGACTCAGACGAGCATCAATTTGTTCCAAATCAATCGTATTTAAGGTCAGATTTTTTCTTGAACCTGCTTCATCCAAAAGATCTATCGCTTTGTCTGGTAAGAAACGATCTTGGATATACCGATGAGATAACTCTACACACGCTTTAATGGCAAGTTCAGTATAGGAAACCTGATGGTAGTCCTCATATTTTGATTGAATTCCTTTAATAATTTTTAATGCCTCATCTGTAGAAGGTTCTTTCACAGTTACAGGCTGGAAGCGGCGTTCAAGTGCAGCATCTTTTTCAATTTGACGGTATTCTTTTAATGTCGTTGCTCCTACCAATTGAAGTTCGCCCCTTGCCAATGCAGGTTTTAGGATGTTTCCTGCATCCATAGAGCCCTCTGCAGAGCCGGCGCCTACAATAAGGTGTAGTTCATCCACAAATAATATGACATTTTTTCTATTTTGTAGTTCTGCGATTACTTGTTTTAGGCGTTCTTCAAATTGACCACGAATTCCCGTGTTCGCAACAAGGGAAGCTACATCCAGCAAGTAAATTTCCTTGTTTCTTAATTTTGAAGGGACTTCCCCCTCTACAATTTTCAAGGCTAATCCTTCTACTATCGCAGTTTTACCTACACCGGGCTCCCCAATTAATACAGGGTTGTTTTTATTTCTTCTATTCAGTATTTCAATTACACGTTTAATTTCTTTGTCCCGTCCAATGACAGGATCGATAAGACCTGTTTTGGCAATATTGGTTATATTTTTTCCAAGCTCATCAAGTATGCTGCCACTTTTATTGTTTCCTGAAGGTGATTGTTGAGTTGCAGCGTTCCATCCTTCATTCTCATTAGACGCTCCGTTCATAAAAGGAAAGTTAGAGAAAAAACCGTTTGGGGTCGGAGATTTCATTTGTGCTCTTACTTCTTCAAAACAGGAAGAGCATAAGACTAATTGTACTTGCTCGTTATTCGAGCGAAATTTAAGTTGAATGGTTGCATTATTCACTTCACACTTTTGACATTTCATCATCATGCTACCTCCTCATATTGATGTGATAAGCCCCATCCATTTTATAGAAGCCACTGAAAAAGTCTTGATTTTAGTATTTTTATAACAACCGCTGTTAATTTCCGCAAATGGCTTCGCTTTCCTAGGGGCACTGCTGGAGCCTCCTCGGCTACGCCTGCGGGGTCTCCACCTAGCGCTATCTCCCTCAGGAGTCTTCGCCTTTTGCTCCAATCAACAGCTAGGAATCAATAAAAACTTTATTTTATCAGTTTTTCTGTGGCCTCTCTACGCTTGCGGGGTCTCCACCTAGCGCTATCTCCCTCAGGAGTCTTCGCCTTTTGCTCCAATCATCAGCTAGGAATCAATAAAAACTTTACGTTATCAGTTTTTCAGTGGCTTCATTTTATAGGGGGGCATTTCACTTTTGATAAAAGTTTGACTTGTTTTGACCTTTAAAGGTTGTATGGATATTATACTTTGACCTTTTTTGACTTTCAAGTAGTTTGCTTTTAGGAAATTAGTGGAAGAGTAAGGGTTGTTGAAAATTTCAGAATATTTTATTGACTTTTGGGGCTTACAGTTGCTATAATTGCAAAAAGTTTTAGTAATAATTTTTTCTCCTTAGAATAACGTAGATTATATACTATTATGTTTTAACGTATTAACCAACTAAATAACTCTTATCCAGAGTGACTGAGGGATCAGGCCCGATGAAGTCCGGCAACCTTCAAGAATTTATTTTCTTGAGATGGTGCTAATTCCTGCAGGCGAAGTAGCCTGAGAGATAAGAGGAGGAATGATAACCTCTTCTTAGGAAGGGGTTTTTATTTTGTGGAAAATAGTAATTAGGAGGAATGAAGGATGACCAAACAAAATTATGATGTGGAAACAGTATTATTGCACGGAGGACAAACGCCAGACCCGACGACAGGATCAAGGGCAGTACCTATTTACCAAACAACTTCCTATGTTTTTGAAAACACGGACCATGCGCAAAACCTTTTTGCGTTAAATGAATTCGGTAATATATATACAAGAATCATGAATCCAACCGTAGATGTGCTAGAAAAAAGACTTGCTCTTTTAGAAGGTGGGGTGGCAGCAGTTGCTACAAGTTCAGGTATGTCAGCAATCGCATTTGCCATATTGAACATTGCGCATGCTGGAGATGAAATTGTTGCTGCAGAAAATTTATATGGTGGAACTTATAATCTGTTTGCTGTAACTCTTCCTAAGTACGGCATTAAGGTAAAGTTTGTAGATGCAACAGATCCAGAGAATTTCCGCAATGCCATTACACCGAAAACAAAAGCGATATTTGGAGAGATTATTGGCAATCCAAGCTTGCGTGTACTGGATGTGGAAGCAGTAGCAAAGGTAGCCCATGATAACTCTATACCATTAATCATTGATAATACGTTTGCCTCACCTTACCTGTGCAACCCAATCAAGTGGGGAGCAGACATTGTTGTTCACTCTGCAACGAAATGGATTGGGGGTCATGGAACAACCATTGGGGGAATTGTAGTGGACGGCGGAAAGTTTAACTGGGACCATCCAAATTTTCCTGGATTCACTGAGCCTGATGAAAGTTATAATGGCATCAAGTATGCACAGACTTTTGGAAATCTTGCATTCGCAGTGAAGCTAAGAGTGCAACTTTTAAGAGATTTTGGAGCATGTTTAAGTCCCCAAAATGCTTTTTTACTTTTACAGGGACTTGAAACCTTACACTTACGAGTGGAAAAGCATAATGAGAATGCCCTGGAATTAGCGAAATATTTACAGGACCACCCAGCAGTAGAGTGGGTTTCTTATCCTGGATTACCAAATCATCCAGCACATTCACTTGCCAAAAAGTATTTAGGTACCGGAAACGGATCCATTGTAAATTTTGGCATTAAAGGTGGAAGGGATGCAGGGAGAAAAGCGATTGACAGTATTAAACTTTGGTCTCATGTTGCCAATGTTGGTGATGCAAAATCGCTAATCATTCATCCTGCTTCTACCACACATCAGCAGCTAACAGGTGAAGATTTAATAAAATCCGGAGTGACAGAAGATTTAATTCGTTTGTCTGTTGGAATTGAATCGCTAAAGGATCTTCAAAATGACCTAAATCAAGCACTTTTTGAGGCTACCGGAAAATCCAAACATGCTGTAGTCAGTCAAAACATATAGAAATGAGTGGGATTTGTGAGCTGTCAAACGGAACATACCCATAAAGTATCGATCGGAACGTTGGTTTTAGATAGTGGTGAAAAATTATCAAATGTGGAGATAGCATATGAGAGGGTAGGGAATCCGGAGGGGGAGGTAATTGTTGTTTGCCATGCTTTATCCGGAAACCAAGGTACTGTTGGAAGTCATCATTACCCTGGTTGGTGGAGTAAGTTTATTGGTCCTGAGCTATTTGTCGACACGAATAGGTACCAAGTAATAACGATGAATGTTCTTGGGGGGTGTGCTGGCAGTACAGGGCCGAAGAGCATTAACCCCGAAACCAAAAAGAAGTACGGCGCTTCCTTTCCTGCTATAACGATTAGGGACATCGTGCATTCACAGTATCAGGCTTTGCGAAACTTAGGAATCAATCGTGCAAAAGCTATTATGGGAGGATCGCTTGGTGGAATGCAGGTCCTTGAATGGGGACATTTGTATCCTCAATTCTCAGAAATACTCATACCAATGGCAGTGACACCATATTTTACTGACTATGCCCTTGCTTATAATTCAATAGGAAGACATGCGATAAAATCAGATCCTCTGTGGGATAACGGAAACTATTCGGAAGGTACTATCATTAAAGGGATGGAGATAGCGAGGATGGTAGGGCTGGTCACTTACCGCTCGGAAAGCTTATTCAATGACCGGTTTAACAGGGAAAAGAAAGATGGCGCGGATATAGAATATCAGGTTGACTCTTATTTAAAATATCAGGGGAAGAAATTTTCTAACCGTTTTGATGCAAATAGCTATCTTATTCTTCTTCAGGCAATGGACCAATATGATCTCGGGTTTAAAAGAGGAGGGTGGCAAAACGCGCTAGAAAAAGTAGAGGCAAAAGTTTGTATGCTCAGTTTTTCTGGGGATCTTCTCTACCCACCATTTTTAGGAGAAGCTTTAGTTGAAAGATTAAAGAAACGAAATAAAAATGCGGCCTATATCCATGTGGAGACAAGATTTGGGCATGATGGATTTCTTGTTGAATTCGAAAAATGGGGACATCATGTCCAGAACATTTTAGAAAGAAAGGAAGTGACAGAATGTCTCACTTAAATATTGCAATCCTTGGATTTGGCACAGTAGGTAAAGGGGTTCACCATTCGATAAAATCTCACCAAACTAGGTTAGAAGAGGTATTGGGCAAAAGTGTGAGGGTAGTGGGTATCCTTGTGAAGAATATGGAAAAACATGAACAATCTCGTGAAGATGGAGTTCTACTTACAACCAACTACGAAGAACTATTAGAGATTGAAAAACTAGATGTAATAGTTGATGCCATTGTGGGCTGTGAGCCAGGACGCACCTATTTAACACAAGCTATAGAAAAAGGGATACATGTGGTGACCGCGAATAAGGAAATGTTTGCCCATCATGGCGAGGAGCTTCTTGCCCTCGCCAAAAAGAATAATGTTACGGTAGGTTTTGAGGCAACGGTAGCGGGTGGGATTCCAGTTATTCAAACTCTAAAGCAACTTCTGCAAGTGAATCGAATTCAAAAAGTTGAAGGAATATTTAATGGAACGTCTAACTTTATCTTATCCAGCATGAGGAAAGATGGCCTTTCTTTTGAAGCAACGTTACTAGCAGCACAAGAAAACGGGTATGCAGAAACTGATCCTTCCAATGATATTGAGGGGTATGATGCATTTTATAAAGCGGTGGTTTTAAGTCAGCTGATTTATGGTGAAAAACCAGAGGAAAAGTCAACTATTCGAAAGGGAATTACAGAAATTACTGCAGATTATGTGGAAAGCGCAGCTGAGCTTGGATTGCGCTTCAGGCATATTGTCACGTTATTTAAAGGCGAAACAGGGATTCAGTGTAAGGTAGAGCCAGTGTTAATTTCTACTGAACACCCATTTTATCAGGTCGATGGGGTGCAAAACGCAGTTTCCATAGAAACTGATCTTGTAGGAAATGTTCAGCTGCAAGGACCTGGAGCAGGTAGGTATCCAACGGCAAGTGCCATTCTCGAAGACATCATTCAAATAAGCCGTCCTGTTAATTCTAAACCAGCTTATATAGAGTATCAAGAAGATGCCAAGCCTTCGTCAAAGTACGTGTTGTTTAGTAAAAATGGGAATTTAGATATTCCCTATGACATCACCGTTTTAGCTCGTTTTTCTAATCATGCGGCAGTAGTAGAAATAGAGGAAGTGGAAAGGATTCGATTAGGAATACAAGATGTAGTCTCCTTTGAACTTAAAGGAAATTATCGACATACAGTGAAAAAAGTAACCGTATAATTTTTAGGCTGATGAAAATCTCTCTTCTTTCTTACCAGCTTGTCTCATATATATGTGACAAGCTGGTTTTATTTTGGTGGAATGTTTAGGGAGAAGAGGGTGTGGCAATCGTGAAACGCAACTGGCTTAGTGCTTGTCAAATAGGGGCGGTGTATGTAGGAACCATTGTAGGGGCGGGTTTTGCTACAGGCAAAGAGATTGTCCAGTTTTTTACGCAGTATGGATGGATGGGTTTTATTACAATACTTATGAGTGGTTTTTTATTTATTTGGCTGGGAACAAAAATGATGCTTATTTCTAAAAGAATCAGAGCCAATTCCTATAAAGAATTTAATGAATATCTATTCGGTATGTCTGCAGGAACCATTGTTAATCTTTTTATGTTGGCCATTTTAATTTGTGTAGGGGCAGTGATGCTTTCTGGAGCAGGTGCCGTTTTTGAGGAACAGCTCGGCTGGTCATTCCAGTTTGGTTTACTCCTTACGGTTGTGCTCTCGGTAGGTGTTGTTCTTTTCGGTGTAAAAGGGCTGGTTGGGGTCAATGTTATTGTAGTACCGGTCATGATCATTTTCAGTGTTATTATTGCGGGAAATTCCATTGCCGATAATGGGTTATCTTTTTTAAGTCTTGCTCCTGTAAAGGAAAGTTTAAAGGGGTGGTTGGCACCCTTTATGTATGTGTCATTCAATCTTGCAATGGCACAGCCTGTTCTGGTCCCGTTGGCAATGGAAGCAAAGGACGATTGGATTATTAAGCGAGGCGGCTTCATTGGCGGATTGGTCTTATGTTTTATTTTATTGACCTGTCATATATCTATTGCTTCTCTTCCGAATTTTCATATGTTTGAAATACCGATGGCAGAAGTGGTGAAATTGAGTATGCTTTCGTTTTTTGGTATTTATGTTTTTGTAATTTATGGGGAGATATTTACGTCTGTTGTGAGTGATATTTTTGGGTTGCAGCGGCAGTTGGAGAGTATGTTTAGGGTGTCTAGGTATGTGGTGACGGTTGTGTTGGTGAGTATTATTTATATGATTAGTCAGATTGGGTATGGTAGTTTGATTGAGCATTTGTATCCGTTTTTTGGGTATGTGAGTATGGCGTTTTTGGTGTTGTTGGTTGTGAGGAAGTGAGTGGGATGAAGGTTGGACATGTTTTTTCACAGGGTATCTCTTTGACTCCCTGTTTCCTTGCGTTCCAGGTGTTCGCTTTCCGTGGGACGGTGCTTGAGCCTCCTCGGCTTCGCCTGTGGGGTCTCAAGCTACCGTTATCCCCCACAGGAGTCTCACACCTTGCACTCCAGTCAACAGGGTGGAGAGTAATCTTCAACGTATACCACTCTAACTCCTTGTTTCCTTTCGTTCCAGGTGTTCGCTTATCCTGAGGTAGGTGCTTGTGCCTCGTCGGCTTCGCCGAGGCCACTGAAAAAGTCATTGATTTTAGAATTTTTTTAGCTACCGCTGTTGATTTCCGCAAAAGGCTTCGCTTTCCTAGGGGCGCTGCTGGAGCCTCCTCGGCTTCGCCTGTGGGGTCTCCACCTAGCGCTATCTCCCTCAGGACAAGGAAGGCTTCGGTAGCGATTCATCGCACGAAGAAAATGCATAGCATTTTCGAGGAGTCTTCGCCTTTTGCTCCAATCACCAGCTAGGAATCAATAAAAACTTTACGTTTTAAATTATTCAGTGGCCTCGGCTTCGCCTGTGGGGTCTCAAGCTAAAGTTATCCCCCACAGGAGTCTCACACTTTAAACTTCAGTCAACAGAGTGGATAGTAATCTTTAATTTATATCTCCCTAACTTCCTATTTGGAGTCTTATCGTACAAATGAAGCGACGATTGCAACTAGTGGAATGGCGGTCATTAGGACGTTGCCAATCAGGAAGAATGTCATCAGTTTTTCTTGCAGGTCAGGTGCACTACTGACAAGTTCATTCTTTTTGATTATGTTAAGAATAAAATTGACTAACACACTCACTGCCACAATGGTAATTGGTATGAATATGTTAACCGCTGATTCCATCAATGACATAAACCCGAAAACAATTAGAATGATTGGTAGAGCTTCAATGACAACGACATAGATAAAGAACCTTGATTGTATTTGTGCAAAGCTTTCTGGCTCTAGCACAAGTTTCTCCATACTAAAACGTAATACAATTGAGATCCCAAAGCTTGCTATCATGGCGGCTATAACAAATAAGAATAAAGCATCCACGGAATATCCCTCCTAAAATATGCACAATAAGTATATATTTTACCTGAAACCTTCCAATAGGGGTATCAAAAGTTTAGTGGAAAAATGATGAGTAACCATATATCAAATACAAGGTGGGAGATGATGACAAGAGCAAGAGAGTTTTTCCATAGATATAATGCACCCCATACAACTCCTGCTGAAGCTGCGGCTGCTACCAACATTGGATTACCAGTCCAAATGTGAGCTAAGGCATACAGACAGGCGCCTGCTATAACCCCAAATAACTTGCCATACCTATTCACTAACTGAGACTGAAGATACCATCTCCAGAAAATTTCTTCTCCCGGAATAATGATAAGAACCAATACAACGTAATGCCACCAAGTATTTGGGCCTACAATTAGATATAATTCTTCCACAAAATTGATGAGCGGAATGGGAAGTACTTTTAGTATTAAGTAGGTCACTAAAAAAAGTGCATATAATATGGATCCTGATAAGATACCATAGGAGATGTCAGGAAAGTTAAAAGATCGCACAAAAGGGCGTTCGAACTTCCTTTCATTTATGCAAATAATAATAAGGATGAATAACGAAATAGGAAAGAGCGTCCAAAAATAATCAGTTAGCAGAAAGCTACAAGCAAGTAAAATGTTTGCTAGTACCAAAAACATATAAGTCTTTTTCATCATAAATTTCTCCTAGTATTGTGATTGCCCTTATTTTAACAGGAAAGCTTGATCTAATAAACGAACATACTATCGTTGTAAATACTTTTTATTTTGTAAGGAGATGGAAAGATGACTCAATCCAAAAGCCAGCAAGAAAGACAGAGAAAAGTGAGAAAGCAGTCCCAAAATGAGCATGGAAAAGTAAAGAGTTTTGAACAGCTTGCAGATGAAGCGGGAAAAAATAAGTAAATTTCAACTAATGGTCATTCCGAATGTTGGGATGGCCTCTTTTTTACAGGAGAGCAGTGTATATTGACGGAGGTATAAATGCATACTATTGGAAGATATTACAGAAATGAGGTTTAGTATATGGGTTATCAGCATGAAAAAAAGAGATATGTTGGCATCTTTAGCCCTTATACTACAAGTCTTGTACATTATCGCAAACCTTTTGTTGTTGCGTGGTGGGGGGCTGCATTTCCAGGGTTTGGGCATTTTATGTTATCGAAATACCTGACAGCTTTCATATTAATTACATGGGAAGTAGTAATTAATTCATTATCACATTTAAACGAAGCCATCTTCTTTTCCATGACAGGACGATTTGAAGAGGCGATAGCGGTATTGGACCAGCATTGGATCATATTATATATTTGCATGTATGTGTTCTCGATATGGGACAGTTACCGGCTTACGATTGAATTGAATAAGCATTATACATTAGCCTACCATGAAGGGTTTCCACTACTGATAAATAATACATCTTATATAGAAATAAATGTTCTTGACAAAAAGAATCCTCTGCTTGCAATTATTTGGTCTTTATTAACCCCTGGGTTAGGTAATCTCTATGTGACAAGAATCTTGTCCGTTATCTTCTTCTTAACTTGGTGGTTAATTATTACATATGAAGCAAATGTCTTTCCAGCCATTCACATGACATTGGTTGGCAATTTCCAAGGGGCTACGGATATTTTGGTCCCTCAATGGCTCTTATTTGTCCCTTCTATTTATTGTTTTGCAGTGTATGACTCCTATGTAAGCGCAGTGGAACTCAATAAATTTATTGATAAGTATTTATCTAGAGAATTGAAAGATAAATACCAGGATATTCAGTTTAAAATGCCGATATAGAAAAGAGCTGGAAAGTAATGTACATTTTCGCCACATTTGAATACAACATGGAAATGGAACTTACATTACGTGAATTAGAAGAGCTTGGCCTGACGAAAGAGCAAATCTTAGTAGTACCATTGGATAAGATTAAGACCCAAACAAAAGCGATTGACTCCATGCATCGTTCTGATGGGAGAAGTCTTATTGACTTAGCTGCTATTTTTGGGATCATTTTTATGCTTTTGGGGGTCATTTATGGATACATCTTTTACTTAGGTCCAATTCTCTGGGGGCTTTTTGGGCTAGTGTTTGGAGGTGTCTTAGGTTTTTTGATTGATTATTATTTTACAAAAAAAAGTGAGAAATCTTTTAGGAAACGTGAATCGGATGCCGATATGGTGCTCATGATTCAATGTCCAAAAGAAAAGCAGGAAAAAGTGGAGGGTGTTCTCTGGAACAACATGGTGTTGGGTGTGGGGATTTTGGATAGATGACATATATTCGTAAAAGGGCCTTTTCCTAGTCACTGGAAGGGCCCTTTGAAGTTGTTAGTTAATCATTTCAATTTCATTCTTTCAATGTCTTTAGCGTATCCAAGGGAATAACATAAACCCTTAATATTTGCATTTAATCTCTCTCTTTCAAGCTCGAGGTACTTTTCTTCCTTTATTGATTCTATAGTATGTAATGTGTACTTCCAAATAGCTTCTTTTCGATAAGAGGGAGAGTGATCGGAAACCAATTTGAGAACATCAAGTACAGAATGGATAACATCAAAGTCCATCTTTCCATAACGGATAATGGGAGAAAAAGCGATATCAAGATAACGAAAGAAATCTGGTGTTTTTACAATAACACGCAAATTTCTATGCACATCATTGAAAAATGGCTTAATTCCTTTCATGGAAGTAAGTTTAGAAAGAAGCGTGCCTAATTGTTCAATACAATGCACGGCTGTACTTGGGTCATTTATCCCTGGTGAAAGTGCCCTTACTCCAATTTCTGTCACCTTCCTAATTCCAAATTCTACATCTTCAAGTGGCGCTCTTGCTACGGAAACGGTAATCAAAGATCGGAAGGACTCTTTATTAATTTTTTCCCCTGAACCCCAAATGGAAAGCATAGGTGTATGCTCATTTATATAATCGCCTTGTTGTCTTTCCACACGAACAATACAATCTGTTTCATATGCAATTTTTACGAGTGCATCTATATCAATATACTGTACATAGCCAGGTTTGTTAGACATGACGGTTATGGGTTCTTTTGTGGTGATTTCTTTACTCTCCCAATCATCCCAGGGAGCATCATGGGTGGAGGTGGCACTATCGTTAAACAACTCCTCCATACATTCCAATGTTTCCACGGTTATGTTATGTAATAAATTGCTTACTTGAATCCAAGTTGTGACATGTTGAATGAAAAATACGAATACAATAAGACAAAGAATGGCGATAGCGACTGCAAAGGATGGAACAAGAAAAAGCTGTTCCTCTCTTGTTTCTTTAAGAAATAACAGCAGAATAATGGAATAGATAAAGCCTGCTGTAAAAATACCAAGAACTCTTTGGGTAGCATGGTCCGTTATGAAATTTTGCAGGGCTCTTGGAGAAAACTGCGACAAGTAAGTAGTTAAAACAACAAGGATAGTTGAAAAAGTAATGGTTGTCATTGTTAAGAGAGAAGAAGCTATTGAGCTTAGTATTGTTTGTGCAAGATCAATATTTGATAAGAATATGGAGGGAAGTAGTTTTCCGACATTCCCTGCCATAAAATAATGATCTAATAGAAGCGTTCCAATTGCTAATAGAAGTGCGACCCCGCCATAAAAAACGGGCAGGAACCAAAAATTGGTTCTTAAACGCAACATATTCACAGACCGTGCCATTATTTACACTCCTTTATTAGATACCCTGGAATAGATACCAATCATTCACATAAGAAAAAGTAGAATATTTTATCTTAATATGTTATAGTAACAAAGTTAAATTGAATAAAGTCTTACACCGATTATGGTGTAAGGAGAGGTTCTAGCAAATACCCTCTATAAAAAACTAAGGACAGATACCAAACTATATTCCTTAGGATATAGTTTTTTTATTTTTTCTGATGTTATGCGCTAGCCTCCATTATTTTTGGGTAGCGTTTTTTCTATGACTATAGATTAAGAAGATTAAGGGAGTGAAGACACGATGAAGCAACAGGAAAAAGCGATGGTCGTGTTCAGTGGTGGTCAAGACAGCACTACTTGCCTAATTTGGGCACTGAAGGAATTTGATGAAGTGGAAGCAGTTACGTTCCATTACGGACAACGACATGAATTAGAAATTGAATGTGCGAAAAACATAGCAAAAGAACTTGGAGTAAAACATCGAATTCTTGATATGTCCCTACTAGGACAACTAACACCAAATGCTCTTACAAGAGATGATATTGAAATTGAAGAAAAAGATGGGGAACTTCCAAGTACCTTTGTAGATGGAAGAAACCTTTTATTCCTATCCTTTGCCTCAGTTGCAGCTAAACAGATAGGTGCAAGACATATTGTAACAGGAGTATGTGAAACAGACTTCAGCGGTTACCCCGACTGCCGCGATGTTTTCATTAAATCTATGAATGTGACTTTAAATCTTTCTATGGATTACCCATTTGTCATCCATACTCCATTAATGTGGCTGAACAAGGAAGAAACTTGGGAACTGGCAGACGATCTAAATTCCCTGGACTTTGTAAGGACCAAGACCTTAACTTGCTATAACGGGGTTATCGCGGACGGATGTGGAGAGTGCCCTGCATGTAAACTAAGAAAACGTGGGTTGGATGACTATCTTGTTAAGAAAGAAAAAGGAGTTGTATCTTCATGATGCAACAAATTTATCCACAAGTACAACATGATTATTGTTATGAGTTAAATAAGGATATGCAAATAGCAGCGGCGCATTTTGTTCCAACAGATGCTGCCGGGAAATGCAAACAAATACATGGTCATACCTACTTCGTCAATGTAACAGTTGCAGGAGACGAATTAGATGAGGCTGGATTTCTTGTTAATTTTAAAGTGTTAAAAAAGCTTTTGCATGATAAGTTCGATCATACCGTTCTTAATGACCATAAAGATGTCTTTAATGACCAGGACCCGAATTATTTTCCAACAACAGAAGTGGTGGCAAGAGTCATGTGGGAAACAATAGAAAATCATTTGGAGATGCTGCCTTCTAAACCAACCTGTCTTCAAGTATATGTAAGAGAAACACCGACAAGTTATTGTATTTATCGACCAAAGAAGGGGAAAAAGCAATGAGCAGCCTGATACCAGTTTTAGAAATATTCGGCCCCACGATCCAAGGGGAAGGAATGGTTATTGGACAGAAAACGATGTTTGTGCGGACTGCTGGGTGTGACTACCGCTGCTCTTGGTGTGATTCTGCTTTCACATGGGACGGCACTGCTAAGGATGATATTGTGATGTTGTCCCCTGAAGACATCTATCGTCAATTGTGTGAGATTGGTGGGAAAGCTTTTAATCACGTCACTATTTCTGGAGGAAATCCAGCTCTTTTAAAAAATATAGGTGACCTTGTAAGCATCCTGCATCAGAACGAGATAAAGGTGGCGCTTGAAACACAAGGAAGCAAGTGGCAAGATTGGCTAAAGGAAATAGATGATTTAACCATCTCGCCTAAACCACCAAGCTCCGGAATGGATACCAACTTTTCGATACTGAATGACCTTCTAGAAAGAGTTAATAAAAGTAGTGTTTCTCTAAAAGTAGTGGTATTTGATGAGGACGATTTGACTTATGCGAAGAAAGTTCACAAAGAGCATCCGGATGTAGCATTCTATGTACAAGTCGGAAATGATGATACCACCACAGAGGATGATGAAAAATTAGTCAGCAAATTGTTGTCTAAATATGAGTGGTTGATTGACCAAGTAATGAAAGATGATGAAATGAATAACGTTCGTGTCTTACCACAGCTGCACACACTAGTATGGGGTAACAAACGAGGCGTTTAATAAAAGGAGAGATTGTACATGTCAGGAAGAAAAGATACAGAGTTAGAAGGTGTAACATTGCTAGGGAACCAAGGGACAAATTACTTGTTCAACTATTCCCCCGATGTGTTGGAAACCTTTGAAAACAAGCACCCTAACAGAGATTACTTTGTAAAATTCAATTGCCCAGAATTCACAAGCTTATGTCCAAAAACGAATCAGCCGGATTTTGCGACCATTTATATCAGCTATATCCCAGGTGAGTTAATGGTAGAAAGTAAATCATTAAAATTGTACTTATTCAGCTTCCGTAACCATGGAGATTTCCATGAGGATTGCATGAATATTATTATGAACGACCTGATTGAATTGATGGACCCACGCTATATTGAAGTATGGGGCAAATTTACCCCGCGTGGCGGCATCAGCATCGATCCGTATACCAACTACGGTAAACCGGGAACAAAATATGAGGAAATGGCACAATACCGCCTAATGAACCATGACCTTTACCCAGAAAAAATCGATAACAGATAAATCACTAAAGAAAACACAGCTCCGGTTGTGTTTTCTTTTTTATCAAGCAAGTTTTAAATACAGTTGATTTCCGTTCCAGGCGCTTCGCTTGCCTGCGGGCGGTCCGTGAGCCTCCACCAGCGCCCCTAGGAAAGCAAAGCCACTTGCGGAAATCAACAGCGGAGATTAACAAGCAACTTAATTTTTTGGATTAAAAAGAATCAGAACTAATACTAAAACCCCCCCAAAATGAAAATAATAACATTAAATGAGGAGGGCACAACTATGACAAACCATACAACAGAATGGTCCTGTGCAGAAACCAGCACATTATGGACACTATACTTAAACAACTCTATGTCAGTATGCGTCTTACGATACTTTCTCGAAACTGTAGAAGACCAGCAAATCCGAGAAATAATTGCAAAAGCATACGACGTAGCATCTACAAATGAAAGTGAACTAAAGGCCGTTTTCTGGAAAGGAAAACATCCTCTGCCGATTGCGTTCTCGGAAAATGATATAAATCTTAAAGCACCACGACTATTTTCAGACGAATTCCAACTATCTTATATACTCCAAATGGCTAAGATTGGAATGGCTACATACAGCGCAAGTCTAAGTGCAGTATTCATAAAAGATATCAGAACGCTCTTTACGACATTCCTGGAAAGAACTATTGAAATTCTTGATATAACAACAGACCTTCTATTAGAAAGAGGTATATATATTAAGAAGCCATATACGGTTATTCCTGATCGAGCATATTTAGTAGAAGACAAAAAATATTTCAGCGGCTTGAATCCTTTAGTAAACAAACGGACATTAAACACAATTGAAGTCACGCATCTAAGTATGAATATTGAGACTAACCAGATTGGAATGCTTCTTTGTACCGCATTTTCCCAGACAGCTGTCAGCAGTGACGTTCGTGAGTTTATGGTAAAGGCGAAACAGTTAGCTCATTCTCATATAAAAGCTTTTGTAGATCTATTGCTGAAGGATGATATTCAAGCACCTATGGCAGCAGATTATTCCGTAACTGCTTCTCACATTCCGCCATTTTCAGATAAATTAATGATGTTTCATAATAGCTTGATGATTGCAGCTGGAATTGGGAATTATGCTACAGCTTTCTCTGCAAGTCAACGGACAGATCTCGCAATCAAATATGAAAAACTTTCTTCAGAGTCAGCATTACTTGCAAAGTCAGGTGCTGACATTATGGTTAACAATCGCTGGATGGAAAAACCACCTTCAACAGCTGATAGAAAGCAATTGTCCCAAGAGCGGGAATAGTTGTAGGAAACCGCTAATTCTGTTATAAAGTAAATAACAAAGGTAGAGGAGAACCTTATATGAACTCAAATAGAAGCGCTTTATTAATAGGTGCAACCGGTTTGGTAGGAGCATACGTAAAGAAAGAGATTTTGCAAAATTCTGATTACGAAAACCTTACCACATTTGTAAGAAAACAAACAACTGAAACTCATCCTAAGTTAACTCAAGTGAAAATGGATTTTGAAAATATGTCTGATTATAAGGAACATTTTAAGGTCGATGATCTCTATGTTTGTTTAGGGACCACTAAGAAAAAAGCAGGCTCACAAGAAAACTTTCGAAAAGTGGACTTTGACTACGTTGTAGAAGCAGCCCGTCTCGCCAAAGAAAATGGAGTAACCAGAATTGCTGTAGTATCAGCTATTGGAGCAGATGAACATTCTAGATTCTTCTACAATCAGGTAAAAGGGGAGATGGAACAAGCCGTTTCGGCAATTGGCATTCCGTCTACCTATTACTTTAGGCCTTCCTTACTTCTTGGAGATCGAGAGGAGTTTCGACTAGGGGAAAGAGTCGGGGAAGTTGTAGGCACTGTCATTCAGCCTGTATTGCGTGGGAAGTTGAAAAAATATCGGTCTGTTCATGGACAAACAGTGGCGAAGGCAATGGTAAGATTTTTAAAAGATGGCAGAAAAGGTGTTCATATAGTGGAATCTGATCTTATAGCACAAATAGGTGACCTTTGACCCTAATTATATCTTAATTGGCAAAGTTCGTTTTCATTTCATCATAGCAGGGAATAAGAAATAAAAAATAGGAGTGTCCATTATGAGCCAAACGAAAGAGCTTAGAAGAATTCGTAAATCTGGCCATTTAACCATTCCCAAGTCAATAAGAGAACAACTTGATATTTCCGATGGCGATGTCTTGATGATTATGGAACAACCTTTAGGATTAGTCATGAAACCAATTAATGAAGAACACATTTTTAATGAATCCATTGTCTCCAACAACGGAAAGGTTAATATTCCTATTGAAATTAGGCGCAATTTAAATATTAACGAAGAAACACATTTTTCTGTTCGCCTTGACATGGAGAAGTCAGCCGTGGTTTTGGAAATTCTAGAAGAGGAAATAGGTTAGTAAAAAAGACTTCCCCTTGGTGTTTTGGGAAGTCTTTTTTGGCTTTATTTATACGGATCTCACAATCTTATAGTTCTTATGATTAACGACAGTTCGTTGCTCTAATTCTAAATCACGATAATTGTTCATATAGGTTAGGTCCACTATGACAGAGTTTTCATTTACTTTCTCTACCACCCCTTGAAGACCTTCACGAAATTCTATGATGTTGCCCACTTCTGCTTTTTTCAACGATATCTCCCCCTAAATAGTGTTAACCGACAGCTTCATGCTCTGTCTGGTTTTTTTATTTTTGTGAAATAGTGGATATAAAAAGTGTTACATACAGTTTGCATTATTTTTGCAGAAACGTAAATAGTTTCATCTTAATTTTTTCTAAATTTTCTTTTAATTTATTCTGTTTTACTTTGTGACCGTAAATGGATGAATTGCATATATAATAATAGGGCTACCTAATTGCCCCATTCATTTTATTCCTTATCCCCCATGGAATCCCTTCTTAGAAGGGGTTTTTTTGCTGCTTATTTTCACATCATGTCAACAGTGTTAAAATAGAAAGTATTATTTTAGAATGATGGAGTGATGATGGTGAATGAAAATTTAGCAACAGAAATATTGGACAAGCTTAAAAATGGAGAGCTTTTTGAATATAGAATTCAAAAAGAGGATTTCATGATTTTTCGTAAAGTGCTGGTTGCTCGTGAGGACTTTAAACACTATAGAGGCATTGCCAAGCACAATGCTGAAGTAGTCTATCAATATATGCAAGAAGCAAGAAGCTAAAAAGAAGCGGATCGAGCCAGCTTTTTATGGGGCCACTGAGAAAGTACTTTATTCTAGGTTTAGGTAGACACCGCTGTTGATTTCCGCAAATGGCTTCGCTTTCCTAGGGGCGCTGCTGGAGCCTCCTCGGCAAGCCTGCGGGGTCTCCACCTAGCACTATCTCCCTCAGGACAAGGAAGGCTTCGGCAGCGATTCATCGCACGAAGAAAATGCGTAGCATTTTCGAGGAGTCTTCGCCTTTTGCTCCAATCACCAGCTCGAATTCACGAGTACTATAAGATCAGCTTTTCAGCGGCCCCCCTTAGTGAGTTTCTTATTGTTTACTTTGGTATTTCCCTCCGAAGCTTCTTCAGTGCCTCTGCCCGCCAAGACTTAACCGCACTAACCGTAACCCCTTCCTGTACCGCAACTTCTTCCAATTTCTTGCCTTTAATAATGCATTCAACAACCCACTTTTTCTGCTTTTCCGTTAAATAGCAAGTGTATTCCTCCAAATTACCCACAGATGGATTAAAAAAATCAGATGAAGTTTCTGGCAGCTCATCTACAAACATGTGTGTATCTTCCCACCGCACCTCTTTTTTTAAATGATTAAGCAATTTTCCCCTCATGGATGAATAAGCATAAGAAGTAAATGATCCCTTTGAGCAGTCTTTTAAACAGAAAGCTTCCCATAAAGCAATTGTTGCTTCATGGACGTATCGTTCTTTATCTTTGTAAATATTCAAAGTATTAATAATATGGTGTATCATAGGAGTGTACTCATCTAATACACTTTCAAAAGTTGGTTTCATTAGTAAATCCTAACGAAAAACTAGCTTTTCTTTATTCCCGGTACATCCACTATAGTGCACGGTAATTTGGTTGACATGTCAGGATATCAGGAATAAACTGTGTAGTAGTAATGGCATATGACTTGTACAGTTATATGTTATGTTGTGTATGGAGGTTACCTGTAAGAGCGTATCAACGATATTGTAAGAAAAGGGGTAATTGCCATGGAACATAAAAAAGAAGATAAATTAGAGAATCAATCCATGTATTTATGGAAAAATGACGCGGACCGGACAGTACAAGCATTTATGTTGTATCCGGATAATATTCCAGACATTCAATATATTAAAAAGTTATTACGTCATATGTATATGGCAAAGGAAATTTTTAAGATGTCGATTTGGTTTGAAGGAGATGTCATCCAAATTACGGGTCGGATACAATCTTTCCGTTATAAAGCGAACAAACTTACAATTAAAGATGTGGATAAAAACATTTATCATATTCGTATTTTTGATGTAGTGGAGATTATTAGAAAGCCGCAAAAATAATGAACACTTCAGAG
Source organism: Bacillus sp. CHD6a (assembly GCF_001293645.1). Classification (GTDB taxonomy): domain Bacteria; phylum Bacillota; class Bacilli; order Bacillales; family Bacillaceae_I; genus Sutcliffiella_A. The sequence goes on along the minus strand of NZ_LBMD01000019.1, from coordinate 12,388 downwards.
TCCAAATAGGGCTCTTTTTTTTTGCCTGATAATTTACCCATTTAACAGTTGGTATATTACATACATTTATAGGAAAAATAAGAGAAGAATTGTGACGACTAGAACCCAAAGAGAGGGGGGAGTTCAATGAAAAACCTACTCAAAAAACTGTTTTCACCGAGAAGTGGTCAAACATCTAACAAGGTAGAAGACATGTCAGTAACACAATTATTATTGCAAATGGAAAAGTCTATAGATTTTTTGAGATTTACAAACCAGACCAATGATGGCAATAGGAAAGTGTGGATTAACTATTACTACACATTAGTAGATACTGATTTCCTGCATCGTGACATATTACATAGCATTTCCACCAGACCGTGGAGCAATTTGCAAGATTTAAAAAATATTTTACCTATTGAAGTAGTGACCATTAGCTCCGACCCGAAGGAAGTAAGAGATAAGCTGTTATCAGGATTCATTTTTGTACAGATTGGGGAGAAAGACAAAAAAGGGTTGTTAGTACGTTCTGAATTTGTTCAGACACGTGCTGTTTCCCTTCCAGAAGTAGAGTTCAGCGTTATTGGACCAAAAGAATCCTTTGTTGAAAATATAGATTCTAATATTAACCTAATAAGAAGACGTTTAAGTACTCCGATGTTAACCGTGGAGCAAAAGAAGTTAGGTACTATCTCTAGGACACGAATTGCTGTCATCTATTTGGATGGAATTGTAAATAAGGATAATGTTCAGACTGTCACGCAACGGCTTGATGACGTAGAATTTGATCATATTAATGACAGTTCTTATATCACACAACTAATATCCGATGATGGTAACACGATTTTTCCGCTCCTTCTAGACACAGAGAGGCCCGACCGAATTGTGTCGGCATTGACCGAAGGAAAAGTAGTAATCATGGTGGACGGGTCCCCACATGGACTAATAGGTCCGACTACTCTGGTTGAATTTTTCTCTTCCTTTGAAGATTATTATTTAAGTTATTGGCTTTCTTCCTTTTTTCGTCTAATAAGACTGTTTGGTGTTGCCTTTTCTATCTTGGTTACCCCGGTCTATGTAGCAGTTTTAAGCTATCACTATGAATTGATTCCAAAAGATCTACTGAGCACGTTGATTTCTTCAAGGCGAGAAGTTCCTTTGCCGCCTATTTTAGAAGCGATTTTTCTCGAATTGACTATCGAATTACTACGGGAAGCTGGAGCAAGACTTCCAACAAAGGTAGGTCAGACCATCGGTATCGTAGGTGGAATTGTTATTGGAACGGCTTCCGTTGAAGCTGGTCTGACAAGTAACGTTCTCTTAATAATCGTTGCGCTTGCTGCGCTCGCATCTTTTACGACACCAGTTTATAAGATGGGTAACACCATTCGTCTATTGAGATTCCCTTTTCTATTGTTTGCAGAATTATGGGGATTGCTTGGCATTGTTTTTTGTTTCTGTATCTTGGCAGCTCATTTATTAAGGCTGACATCTCTCGGAAGGCCTTATTTGGAGCCTATTTACCCTCCAAGGGTTAAAGATATGAAAGATGCTCTCTTACGGTTACCATTTTCCATGCAAACAGAAAGACCTGGGCAATTAAGAACCAATAAACCACAAAGAACGACTAGGACACAAACCAAGCCAAAAAAGGATATTGATGAGTGAAAAAATAGAAGGGAGGTATGACATTGCAAACAGTACCTAAAAATTTTCAAATATCACCTTTTTTAGTGTTTTATTTAATTCATAGTACGCAGTTTGGAGTTGGGGCACTTGGTTATCAGAGGGTCATTGCAATGTCTGCCGGCTATGATGCATGGATGGGAATTATTCTATTTGGTTTCTTTACTCATATCATCATTTATATGATGTATAAAATCTGTGAAAAGAGCGATGGTGATTTGGCGAGTGCGCACAGAATGGCTTTTGGAAAATGGATAGGCAACCTACTAAACTTTTTCTTTGTTGTTTATTTTATTATGACAGTTGTTACAGTGCTCAGAACTTATATAGAGGTAGTTCAAGTTTGGCTGTTCCCAGATCTAAGTACATGGTTTTTCTCATTGTTATTTTTACTACTTGTTTATTATATTATTACTGGAGGGTTCAGGGTGATCACAGGAGTAGCATTTTTAGGTGTCATGCTACCCGCCTATTTATTTTTAACCATTGTGCTTCCATTGGAATATGCAAATTTTCGGAACCTGTTACCAATTTTTGATCACTCTTTTAAAGATATTTTCCTATCCGGTAAGGATATGACTTTAAGTATGCTTGGTTTTGAGACATTATTGGTATTTTATCCATTTATAAGCAAACCTCAGCAATCGAAAAAATGGTCTCATTTAGCTGTGTTTGTCACTTCTTCCATTTATCTGATATTTGCCCTAGTTACATTTGCCTATTTCAGTGAAGGAAAGCTAGAGAAGAGTATTTGGGCAACACTATCCATTTGGAAAATCATTGAGCTTCCATTCGTAGAGCGTGTAGAATACATCGGAATTGCAAACTGGTGTCTTATTATTCTTCCCAATGTGTGCCTTTATCTATGGTGTTCTAGTAGGCTTGCCAAAAGAATGACCAAGCTAAAACACAGAACCTCATTAATGATTATTACAATTGTCATTTTTATTCTGATGAATCAATTTGAAGACAGAAAACTAATCAATGATTTGAACACTTATCTTGGAAAAGTCGGATTTTATATGGCTTATGTCTATATTCCGTTAATATTCCTAATCGTTACCTTTGTACATTGGAGAAGGGGGAAAAAAGAAAATGCCTTGTCATAATATCATCTGGGTTATAACAATCTGTCTATTTCTTACAGGGTGCCTAGAAAAGGAAATTGTCGATGATATTAATATTGAATCTGTAGAAGGCTTTGATTTAATTGGAGAAAATGAAGTGGAGGGAACTTTCGTTGTCCCTGTTTATAGAGCTGATCAAACCATAGTGAATGAAAGATTTACTGCAATCTCTGAATTAAATAAAGATATATTAAGCAATGCGCAAAAAGAATCTTCTGCACCTATTGTTAACGGAAGCTTAGAGTTGGTGTTGTTCAATAAAGCCTTGGCGGAAAAAGGTGTCATGCAACTAGTAGATGGTTTACAGCGAGATGCAAGTATTGGTACAGGATTATATTTGGCCATAGTTGAAGGGGAAACAAAAGAGCTCCTGGAGCAAAATCTTGGCACAAGAGGCACAGGAGATCACCTATATAATCTTTTAAAACATAATATTGACCGAATCGATGTACCTGAAACAAACTTGCATATATTCTTGTCTGATTTTTATCAAAAAGGGAAGGATCCAAACTTACCCATTTTGAAGAAAACAGAAAAAAGTGCAGAGATTGTTGGTGTGGCAGTAATGAAGGAAGATAAATTCGAAATGACCATTCCAAATGAAAAACTGTTTTATTTCAAAACACTCGTTGACAAGCATGCGGACGGGTCCGTTTCATTGAAAGTGAAAGATAAGGACGAATTCGTTTCAATCAGAAGTATAAAGACAGACAGAAAGTTTAAGGTAAAATGGAAAGACGATATCCCATCTATTAGGATGACCGTAAGTTTGGATGGAGCAGTGAGAGAGTATACAGGGAATAAAGTGACTCCTAAAGAGTTGAAGGAGTTTCAGAAGCTGTTGGAAGAAAAGATCATTAAAGAATCAGAAACCATGATAAAGGAGTTCCAGGAAAAAGGCGTAGACCCAATTGGCTTAGGATATGAAGCAAAATCTCGAAAAAGAGGATTTGACTTTAAAAAATGGAAAGATTCTACTTATCCAACTTTAACAGTACAAGTTGAGGCAGAAGTAAGACTTATCAGCACTGGAATTACGGAATAGGTCAATTTCACGATCCCGGTGAATATAATTGGATAACAACCAGTAGAGGGGGAGAATGATGCCTCAGAAGGTTCTTTTATATTGTGATCCGGGAATTGATGATTCGCTAGCCATCATTTATGCACTACTTAATCCGGAGATTGATCTGGTTGGTGTTGTGACAAGCTATGGCAACGTCGATCAAGAACAAGCTACTCAAAATGTGGCATATCTTTTGGAACTAGGAGGCAGAAAGGATATTGTGTTAATTGGTGGAGCAAAGACACCGCTATCTGGTGAGTTTGCATCCTATTATCCAGAGATACATGGAGAAGATGGATTAGGGCCTATTAACCCGCCAGCCACAATAAAGGGGGAGTTGCTGAATTTTGATGCGATCTTTCAATTGATTGAGGAATATGGAGATGAATTAATTATTGTAGATGTTGGAAGGTCAACTTCCCTTGCCATTTCCTTTAATCTAGCAGGAGCAGATACAATGAATTCAATAAAGGGGTATTATGTAATGGGAGGCGCATTCCTCATACCAGGAAATGTAACAGCTGGAGCAGAAGCAAATTTCTATGGCGATCCGATTGCAGCTGGTATTGTGATGGAAAAAGTAAAAAATGGTGTGCTTTACCCGTTGAATGTCACAAAAGATGCAATTATCACTCCTACAATGATTAATGAGATTATCAAACAACAAAACAATCCGTATCAAAACCTCATAAAAGACATATTTGATTATTATTTCAAAGCTTATCAGAAACTTGTTCCGGGTATAGATGGAAGCCCTTTGCATGATGTGATGACATTGTTTGCTGTAACAACGCCGCAAGCTTTCAAATATGTCGAAAAAGTAGTTACAGTTGGGTTAAATGAAGGAAACCTTAGAGGAGTTAGTATAGCAGACTTTCGCCCAAAACCAGATGAAAAAGGAAATAAAGTGACCGTTGCATTAGAAGTAAATACAAATAATTTCGCTGAAAATTTTGTTGAAATCATGTCTTCTTCTATTCCAGATAACAATCAATAATTGTAAAATTTGGTATTTTCCAGTTCTATAGACTCATGGCTGTACGTACGATAGTAATGCGTGTACGTATAGAACTGGAGGGATGGCGATGGGAGTTAGATTGATTAAGATTTCTGTTATTTATTTTTTGATAGGTGTAGGGATTGGTTATTATATGTCAACGGCGCATGCATACGATTTGACACCTGTACACGTTCATATTAATCTTCTGGGTTGGACCGCTTTGACACTTGCTGGTATCATTTATATTTTATTTCCTGCAGCGGGAAAAACGAGGCTTGCTACATGGCATTTCTGGTTACACAATATTGGCTTGCCACTGATGATGATAGGCTTGGCTTTTGTTGTGCATGGTAACGATTCTTTATTAGTTTTGACCATTATCGGAGCAAATTTAACAACACTAGGTGTTTTACTATTTACGATAAATGTATTTAAGAATGTTAAGCAGCCTTCAAATCCAGTGCTTTAAGGGGTGTACTGGATCTTTTTTGTATTTCAACTATTCCTTCAGCACAGCTTTTGATATGATGAAAAGAAAGAGGAGATACAAAAAAGGGGTCGAGAATATGTCTTTTCATCAATGTCCAAACTGTCAAGAAGAAATTAAATATAAAACCAAGTTAACCTCTGTGTTTTTTGGCTATCGACCTATTAAATGTAAGAGTTGTGGTACCGTATATGAAGTAGATGAAAAATTCCGTTTCATTCTCTCTCTTTATACAGTCCTAATCCCAATTCTTATTGCCTATATGTTGAGTGCAATGATGGGGGTCTTACATACAAGGTGGAGTCAAGTGCTAATTGTATTGGTCTTTGGATCAGCAGGTGTGTTTTATGCAGCAACTAAAGTGCGTTATAGAAAATCGCTTCAACAACCAATGAAGGAAAAAGAAGAGAAGAAAGCCAAATAAAAAACGAGAAGGATGTTGATTCCTTCTCGTTTTTTATGTTGTGTTTACACCTGATCTAATACCCAAATCAGGAAAGCAGCCACAATGACCAGTGAAATAGCATGAAGAACAAAAGAACCAATAAAATCCTTTAATACAATTAAATAATGGAATTGGCTTTTCTTATTATTACGTACAATTCTTCTCGCTCTCGTATCCATCGCTTCACTCCTACACACATGAAGAAATTTGTAAGTATATTATACAAAATATTCTAACAAATAATAAGTAATTAAGTAGAATTTTGTAAAAAAAACTAAATATATGTACATCAGTGTCATTTTACCACACTTAGATAAATGGGGTAATTATTTTATCGGAATAATAATTAGAATGTTTAGCAGGGGTTTTAGTAATCCATTTATTGTAAAGGTATATATGTTGATATAAAAAAGAAAGAAACTTTTTACCCCTATTAACGTAGAGATAGTTAGAGCATTGATTAGGAAAAAAACAGAAGCATAAAAGGAGCTATGATTATGAATGATGCGGCAGTAAAGCTGACAAATGTTTGCAAGGACATCGGAAGCAAGGAAATTATTAAGGATGTTACATTCGAGGTTTATAAAGGAGAAGTGTTTGGTTTCCTTGGGCCAAATGGAGCTGGAAAAACGACAACTATTCGAATGATGGTTGGCTTGATGAGTATTACATCTGGTGATATACACATCGACGGAGCAAGCATCAAGACCGATTATGAAAAGGCAGTCCGCCAAGTGGGGGCAATTGTTGAGAACCCAGAGATGTATAAGTTTCTAACGGGATATCAGAATTTGAAACAATATGCCAGAATGATGCCAGGAATAACCTCGGAACGTCTGGATGAAGTTATAGAATTGGTTGGATTGACTGGACGGATTAAGGAAAAAGTAAAGACATATTCATTGGGAATGAGGCAACGCTTAGGAATAGCGCAGGCCTTACTACATAAACCAAAAGTGTTAATTCTTGATGAGCCAACAAACGGCCTGGATCCTGCGGGTATTCGTGAAATACGAGATTATTTGCGGAGCCTCGCTAGGGAAGAAGGAATGGCGATTGTTGTATCAAGTCATCTTCTTTCCGAAATGGAACTGATGTGTGATAGAGTCGGTATCATCCAAAAAGGTGAGCTTATTGATATTCAAAGTATAAGAGATTTTATATACGAGGGAGGAAAGACGCTTTATCAACTCGATTGTGAGCCGGTGGAAGATGCGATGTCACTAATGCGTGAAATGGAAATGCCCCATAATCTTGCAGAGGGTAAATTGCAGGCGGAGATAGATCGTTCAAAGATTCCTATGTTTATTAAAAGTTTGGTAGAACGAGATATTGCGATATTTGAAGTGAAGGAAGTAATGAAAACCCTTGAAGACAAATTCTTAGAAAAAACGTCTCAAGAGCGAGGTGTCTAACAATGAACCATTTAATTCAAAATGAACTAATCAAATGGTTTAGAAGGCCAAGCTTTTACGTGATGAGTGCGATATTGGTGTTATTATCAGCAGTTGGAGTCATTTTTACCATTATGATGGGGTCGATGCTTGATGATGCGAGAAGTGAAGGTGGTGCAAATGGCAAAGAGCTTAGCTGGCAAGAATCATTAGAGCAGGAAAATCAGTACCTGAAAATGACGATTGAAGAGTCAGAAGAGGGGGATAAGGGCCCACTTGAGCGACAATTGGCCATTAATGAGCACCGGTTAGTACACGATATGGAACCGGCAACTGGTAATACAGTTTGGACATATATGGATGAAAATCTTGGATTGACAAGTGTAGTCACCCTTTTCGTTGTCATCATCGCTGCCGGTATGATAGCTAGTGAGTTTACTTGGGGAACCATTAAACTTTTAATGATCAGACCGATAAGCAGAAGTAAGATTCTTTTGGCAAAATATATTAGCGTACTTGTGTTTATCGTCATTTTTTATACAATCCTTTTTGTGAGTACATTTGTAACGGGTGCTATTGCGTTTGGTTTTGATACTACGCCATCCCTATTGTATGCTGGTGGAGAAGTGCTTGAGGTTCATCCATTCTTATACTTACTATGGAAACTGGCGTTGAGCAGCTTGGGAGTAATCATGTTTGCTACTATTGCCTTCATGATTTCGAGTGTTTTCCGGAATAACTCGCTTGCAATTGGAATTTCGGTATTTCTTGTATTTACAGGCACCCAGGTTACAACGCTTATTGCCATAAAATTTGAATGGGCGAAATTTTCACCGTTTGCCAACATTCACTTTGAAGCATTGCTTGAGGGTGTGCGTATTGTCCCAGGAGTTAGTTTTGGCTTCTCTGCTGTTATGTTTTTGATTTATTTTGTGGTGTTGCATGTGGTGAGTTTCTTTACTTTTGTGAAGCGAGATATCGCTGCTTAACTTTTTAGCTAAGTGGATGGAATCTGTTAGACATAGTGCAGCTAAGAAGTTTGGTGTAATTAACGTAAATATGTGGTACTACAAGTATAAGCCCCTTTGCCTTTAATTCAACCTATCCTTTAAACAAGTAGGTGATGTAAATGAATCTGGTGAACATTTCGTATATGAAAAAAGGGCAGATACAAGGTTTTTTTGATAAATTTCCGCATTCCAAGGTGCTTTTTTCTCCCATCCGAAAGTATTATTTTGTCTCTTATGTGCATTGGGATGAACGGGACCCCGTGGTGTTACAGGAAGATTTGGAGGAAATGGAACTGCTTTTTAACAGTTATATGGGGAGAGAAGCATTCTATCGGAGACGGAAAAGAGCGGATACTGGAGTGGGAGGTGCCTGAATTAATAGGTGCCTCTTTTTTGTGGTTTTTTTTGGTATTGATGGATATGGGGGTCTTTAAGGTCTTTGAAAGAACAGTTGGGAAAATCTCAGGAATGAATGGGAAGTACTGTTTTTTTATAAGATTTGGCTCTTTTTGGGCTCTTTTTAATCGTGGATATTTTGTTCGGACACTTTTCATCTTTCATTGGACATAAAGGCGATGGAATTAGGAAGGGTTCGGTCATAATATTTGATGGTTCGGTCAACTTTTAAGGGGTGTTTGGACAATTGATTTTTAGGTTCGGTCAATTTCAGCAAATCTTCGGTCAACTATTGAAAAACTTTGGTCAACTTTTTGAAATCTTCGGTCAAATTACAGAAATCTTCGGACATTTGGAATGGAACTAGCAATCCTAACCAATTCCAAGCATCACCAAGCATCAACCACCTATCAAAGCAACCATAACCTGCATCTCCACCAACATGCAGTTCCATTCGCTTAATCAATATAGGCCAACACCTCCGCCTAATAATGCCCAAAACATTCAGCTGCAAAGGAGATGACCTATAGATTAAGCAGGTTTAATGATCATCAAGACAAAAATGAGAAATCCAAGAATACAGGTAAGCAAGTAGAGATTGCTAATTTTGTGGAGAGCAGCGTCCTGTTGAGCTGGCAGTTGCGTAGAGGCTCTGTTTTCAGGGTGCAGTAACCATCGCTGAAGATCATTAAGGGCGGGAGAGATAAATCCGATCACAATGACTTGGATGGAAAGGTAGATGACAAGAGAAACTAAAAGCCAAATTTGAAAAATGGAACCATAGTTTCCGAAGAGAACAAGTAGTATGCCTGTTATCACAGCAAGTGTTCCGCCAATCTTGGGAAAGTAGTCAAGTTTATGTTGTAATAGGACATTGTGTCGAAGATCTGAGATGGTCTGGTGCTTTCTTAGGAGTATAATTCCGAAAAAAGTGGGACCAATTCCGACGACGGCAACTATCACATGAAACAGTATCAGCCATTTCATAGGCATCCCCCCAATACTATTGATACTTCAATATATGAGGGGGATGATGGATTCATGTTCTTTATGCCAATATCTGTTACATTTCTTGGGGGGCCTGAATACCAAGAAGGCGCAAAGATTCTTTTATTACAATGGCGGTAGCGGATACCAAAGCAAGTCTTGCATCTTTATCGGAGTCCTCTTGCAGGAATTTAATATTGCCATACCAACTGTTGAATGCCTGGCACACATCGACAATATGTTTAGCAATTATAGAAGGATCGTATCCTTGATTAGCTTTTGAAACAACTTCAGGGAATTCTTGCAGGAGTTTTGCCACTTCCCAAGAATAGCTATCTACTAACCCTTTCTGCATTTCGTCGCTTTTCCAATCCCCTTTTTTCAATATGGAGTTAGCACGTGCGTAAGTATATTGAACATAAGGTCCTGTTTCTCCTTCAAATTTCAACATATCTTCTAAAGAGAATTCAACAGAGTTAATCCGATAGTTTTTTAAATCATGAAAAATGACCGCACCGACTCCAACCTGGCGGGCTACTTCTTCTTTATCAGGAAGAGCTGGGTTTTTGGATTCTATATTTCTTTCTGCAAGTTGAATGGCTTCCTGCAACACTTCTTCCAGTAGAACAACTTTGCCTTTACGGGTGGACATTTTCTTCCCGTCTTTCAAAAGAAGTCCAAATGTTATATGATGCATTTCTGCCGCCCAGTCAAAACCAGCTTTCTTTAATACTTCTTTTACCTGATGAAAGTGGATGGATTGCTCTTGCCCCACGACATATAGTGCCTTGGAGAATTGATAGACCTTTTTACGATAAAGAGCAGCAGCGAGATCACGAGTTGCATACAAAGTGGCACCATCCGACTTTTTTATTAAACAAGGGGGAAGCGTTGGGGCGTCAAGTTCTACTACTTGTGCACCATCCGACTCCTTCAACAAGTTTTTTTCATCTAACATTTGAACGACTTGTTCCATTTTATCGTTATAGAACGCTTCTCCTTGATAGGAATCAAATGTGACGCCTAGGAGATCATAAATTTTCTGGAATTCCTTCAAGGATTCTTCTCTAAACCACTTCCATAGGGAAACAGCTTGTTCATTTCCTTCTTCAAGCTGCTTGAACCAACGGCGTCCTTCGTCATTTAAATCTGTTTGAACAGATGCTTCTTCATGAAATTTGACATATAATTTTAGCAGTTCTGGGATAGGGTTTTTGCGGATTTTTTCTTCTTCTCCCCATTTGAGATAGGCGGCAATCAATTTACCAAATTGAGTGCCCCAATCTCCTAAATAATTTATACGTACAGTCTTATACCCGGATTTTTCAAGGATGTTGGCGATGGCATTCCCAATCACTGTTGAACGTAAATGTCCCATTGAAAAAGGCTTTGCAATGTTTGGAGAGGACAGATCTAAGACGATGGTTTCATGGTTACCGATATCAAGTGTGCCATAGTGTTCTTTTTCTTGTAGAATTTTGTGAACGATTTTTTGCTGGATCATGTCCTTTTTAAAAAAGATATTTACATAAGGACCGACTGCTTCGGTTTTGTCAATCAAGGAACTAGTTAATTTTGTTGCAATGTCTGTTGCAATAAGAGGAGGGGCTGTTTTTTTAATTTTTGCTAGTTCGAAACAAGGGAAAGAAAGGTCACCGTGTTGAACGTATTTCGGCTTTTCTAACAGTGAAGTTATTTTATTTAATGGGATTTCAGGTAATACATTTTGGAGAGCTTGTGCTGCCAGATCAGTTAATTTCATGTAGATCAACTCCTTAAAAGTAAAATATAAAAAGCCCGCCTCTTCAACTTAATGAAGAGACGAGCTTGGTGTCATTTGCCCGCGGTACCACTCTAATTGCTTTTCTCCTATTATTTAGAAAAGCCGCTTATCATCCTTAATGGGGATGTGCCCGTTTCATTTCAAAAGTGCGCTTCGTACGATAGACTTCCACCAGGCTTCCACCGACCCTGATTCGCTTTGATTGCCGTCTAAAGACTACTCTCTTTATCATCAATGATAAATGTATATAAGTTAGATGTATTATACATAGTTTTATAAGAAATGTAACTATTTTTTCTTCATTTGAGATTGATTTATTGGTTTTTCTTCAAGATGTGGAGAAATAAAGACATTTAGCATTTCATCTAGCTCTTGACTTAGCCTTACAGTTTCAACTGATGTCAATCCGGTTTTAAACGCAGTATGCATCATTTGACTGCGTTTTTTTTCTACAGCAAGTTCTAAGAGATTCATCTTTATCACACCTTCTTCACAATTTCCTATATTATAGTCGAAAAAACTTTGTAAGAAAATAGGTTAGGTGTAAAAAGTAGGAATGGATGTGACTTGTTTTGTCGATAAGAAGGATTTGTGTAGTTATCATAGAATTAATATAGGTAAAAGGCATTTGAAAAGTATTATGGCATGCTTGATGGCTATCTCTCATATCTTAGAAAAAAACTTTTAGGAGGAGTGCGTCATGAATACAAAGGTAGAAGCTGTGGAAAAAATGAATGTCTATGCAAATGAATTGGTGAAAATGATAGTGAAAGACGGAAAAGCCCTCCAAGACGAAAAGCTTCGTATTGCTTTTGAAAATGTTGTGCGGGCCATGGTGGATATGACCAATATTCAATTGGACAAAGAAAAGGACGCACATGATACGTTAAAGACCACGTTAAGCCGTATGAAAATTGCTCATAATTGCATGCAACAAAACGCTGCTATCCCTGTTAAAAGTGATAACATTAACAAGCCGTTTACAATGAAATAATTTGTTTAGGGAGTTAATTGACTCCCTTTTGTTT
>NZ_LBMD01000018.1 GCF_001293645.1 Bacillus sp. CHD6a | reverse complement strand
ATCATTCGTTCAAAATTATGGAGCGGGTGATGGGAATCGAACCCACGACATCAGCTTGGAAGGCTGAGGTTTTACCATTAAACTACACCCGCAATATTCAATATCGGGAAGACAGGATTTGAACCTGCGACCCCTTGGTCCCAAACCAAGTGCTCTACCAAGCTGAGCTACTCCCCGTTTACTTTAAAAAGTAATGGCGCGCCCGAGAGGACTCGAACCCCTAACCTTTTGATCCGTAGTCAAACGCTCTATCCAATTGAGCTACGGGCGCTTTATTTAAATTGTTTAATTGATGTCCCTCTCAGAGGCGACTTAACTATAATATCAAATCCAGCATTTCGTGTCAACACTTTTTTGAAATTCTTTTTTAAGTGTTTTTGGTGCGGCCGAGAAGAGTCGAACTTCCACGGGGTTGCCCCCACTAGGCCCTCAACCTAGCGCGTCTGCCATTCCGCCACGACCGCGAAAATGAATGGCTAGTGTAAATGTATGGTGCGGGTGAAGGGACTCGAACCCCCACGTCAAAGACACTAGATCCTAAGTCTAGCGCGTCTGCCAATTCCGCCACACCCGCATACATTATATAAAGTTGGCTGGGCTAGCTGGATTCGAACCAACGCATGTCGCAGTCAAAGTGCGATGCCTTACCGCTTGGCTATAGCCCATCGATGAAATGTAAAAATAAGTTCCCTCTGGTGGAGGATGACGGGATCGAACCGCCGACCCCCTGCTTGTAAGGCAGGTGCTCTCCCAGCTGAGCTAATCCTCCAGGATAGAAATGGGAAGCAAAACAAGAATGTTTTGCATCCCACTTTGTAG
>NZ_LBMD01000017.1 GCF_001293645.1 Bacillus sp. CHD6a | reverse complement strand
TCAAATCCAGCATTTCGTGTCAACACTTTTTTGAAATTCTTTTTTAAGTGTTTTTGGTGCGGCCGAGAAGAGTCGAACTTCCACGGGGTTGCCCCCACTAGGCCCTCAACCTAGCGCGTCTGCCATTCCGCCACGACCGCGAAAATGAATGGCTAGTGTAAATGTATGGTGCGGGTGAAGGGACTCGAACCCCCACGTCAAAGACACTAGATCCTAAGTCTAGCGCGTCTGCCAATTCCGCCACACCCGCATACATTATATAAAGTTGGCTGGGCTAGCTGGATTCGAACCAACGCATGTCGCAGTCAAAGTGCGATGCCTTACCGCTTGGCTATAGCCCATCGATGAAATGTAAAAATAAGTTCCCTCTGGTGGAGGATGACGGGATCGAACCGCCGACCCCCTGCTTGTAAGGCAGGTGCTCTCCCAGCTGAGCTAATCCTCCAGGATAGAAATGGGAAGCAAAACAAGAATGTTTTGCATCCCACTTTGTAGTGACCCGTACGGGATTCGAACCCGTGTTACCGCCGTGAAAGGGCGGTGTCTTAACCGCTTGACCAACGGGCCATATTAATGGCGGAGAAGGAGGGATTTGAACCCTCGCGCCGCTTACACGACCTACACCCTTAGCAGGGGCGCCTCTTCAGCCACTTGAGTACTTCTCCATATGGCTCCACCAGTAGGATTCGAACCTACGACCCTTCGGTTAACAGCCGAATGCTCTACCGCTGAGCTATGGTGGAATAAAAACGGTATATATTATAACGTTACGTCGCAACCGACTGTTTTTATTTTAATAAGCTTGTACTTAAAAGTCAAGTTCTTTTGGAACAAAAATGATATATTATCATAATTGTCATCCAGCCGTTCTCTAAAACAGCGACTAGAACAATTTATCACATTTCACGGTTGCATGTCAACAAGCTTTCCTAATTCTTTTAACTTCCCTCTACATTTTCCACATCTATACTTGTTTGTATTCACTCTTCTTACTCTTTTATATTGCAGATGACAGTTTACACATTCATATATACGAAAAGTTTTCGGTTTGGATTCTTGTGTTTGAATGGGGGTACAAAATCTTGGTGCTCCCATTTTTTTCAATAATAAACGGAAATCAGCATCTCGGTGTTTGTAACCTTTACCTTGAATGTGCAGATGGTAGTGACATAGTTCGTGTTTGATAATGCCTACTAGTTCGTCCATACCAAGTGCATCATAATACTTTTTATTGATCTCTATATTACTTGTTGAAGTGAGGTATCTCCCTCCGGTTGTTTTTAGGCGATGATTAAAGGAAGCTTTGTGAAGGAAAGGTCTGTTGAAATAGTTAAGTGAAATCTCTTCTATTAACTTCTGTAGATCTTTGTCTTCCATTTGCTCTCCCCCTTTCATTCGAACCCTCCCCATTATACTGCATAGTATAGAAAAAAATAAGTCATTTATGTTTGGCTGTTTTCTATAAGATTTTTGCAAATTCCTTAGATCGTCCCATCCCCACACTCACTAATTTGCATCAATCTTACCTAAGCAGCCTCTCATTATGAGCCTTCAAGTAAAAGGTTGAAGGGGGTAGTGAAGAGATGCCGTCTTGGTTTAGGAAGCAAATGCAACGTGCATACTTGGAGAAGGATCGATATCAGATAAAAATGTTGAATCAGTGCTGGTTTTTCTATCATAAAAAGAATAGCTGAAAATGAAACAACCTTGTTGATTGGAGTGGAAGGCGCGTAGACGCCCGCGGGAGGAAGGGACAGGTGAGACCCCACAGGCGCACGCCGAGGAGGCTCACGGACCGCCCGCAGGCAAGCGAAGCGCCTGGAACGGAAATCAACGGTATTTATGCATTCTTATATTTTTAAAAACCCCCCGACAGCCTGTTTATTGGCCGTTCGGGGGGTTTTTTCTCTTTATACTTCTTGCTTTTCCGGTTGTAACATAGTCAAGGAAACTCTTCCTTTGTTTACTTCTACACCATCGACCCAAACGGTGACTATATCACCGACAGACACAACGTCTAGAGGGTGTTTCACAAATCGGTTGCTCAATTTAGAAATATGGACAAGGCCGTCTTGCTTCACTCCGATATCTACAAATGCCCCGAAGTCTACCACGTTTCGGACCGTCCCTTCTAATTCCATTCCCTTTTTCAGGTCTTCCATTTTTAAAACATCCTGCTTTAAAAGTGGTGTTGGCATATCATCACGCGGATCCCTTTCCGGTCTGATGAGTGAGTCAATGATGTCCTGAAGCGTAATAGGTCCGATATTCAGATCTTCCGCCAGCTTCTCGACATCTACACCTTTTAAAGCTTGTTGCAATTTTTCAGATCCGATCTCCTTTTCAGATGCCCCTAGCTGCTTCATTAATTTTTTTACATCGCTATACGTTTCGGGGTGGATGCCCGTTCTGTCTAGTGGTTGCTTCCCATCAATGATTCTTAAGAAGCCGATACATTGTTCATAGGTTTTTGCCCCTAGTCTCGGAATACCTTTTAGATCTGACCTGCTAGCAAATTTTCCTTCTTCTTCCCGCTTCTTTACTATATTATTGGCAACAGTCTTAGATAACCCTGCCACATATTGCAATAAGGAGGAAGATGCCGTGTTTACATTAACCCCCACTTGGTTCACGACCGTTTCCACAACGAAATTCAAGGATTCTGCTAAGCGTTTTTGTGCCACGTCATGCTGGTATTGGCCCACTCCAACTGATTTTGGATCTATTTTTACAAGCTCTGCCAACGGGTCTTGCAGTCTTCTGGCAATAGAGACAGCGCTTCTTTCTTCTACTTGTAGATCAGGGAATTCTTCTCTTGCCAGATCAGAGGCCGAATATACACTTGCCCCTGCTTCATTAACGATCAAGTAAGAGATGCTCTTCCCGCTTTGTTGGATAACATCAGCGAGTAATTGCTCCGTCTCCCTAGACGCAGTCCCGTTCCCTATAGCCACTACTTCAATAGTAAAGGTGGAAAGGACGTCCAATAGCTTATTGATGGACTCTTCTCGCTTCTTCTCCCCTGATGTGTGCGGATAGATGACACTTATATGAAGAACTTTCCCTGTTTCGTCCACTACGGCAAGTTTGCAACCTGTTCGATAAGCTGGATCGACCCCTAATACCACACGTCCTTTAAGAGGTGGTTGAAGAAGGAGGTTCCTTAGGTTTTCAGAAAAAATATGGATGGCTTGTTCTTCCGCTTTTTCTGTTAGCTCTTTTCTTATTTCACGTTCGATGGCAGGCTCAATCAACCGCTTATATCCATCTTCAATCGCTTCTTTTATAAGAGGTGTAGCAATGGAAGATTCTCGTTTAATTACTTGACGATTAAGGTATTCTACGATTCTATCTGACGGAGCAGCAATGGAGATTCGTAAGACTTCTTCTTTTTCTCCTCTATTTACTGCT
Source organism: Bacillus sp. CHD6a (assembly GCF_001293645.1). Taxonomy (GTDB): domain Bacteria; phylum Bacillota; class Bacilli; order Bacillales; family Bacillaceae_I; genus Sutcliffiella_A. The sequence continues at coordinate 112,115 of NZ_LBMD01000017.1, read as the reverse complement.
AGAATTCGATGAGGAAGGATTCTTGCGATTGCTTCTTCATACTCATAATACATAGCAAAGACTTCTTTTTCGTCTTTTTCCGCTTTCTTAACCGCTGATACTACCTTCCCTTGCTTAAAAGTAACGTCGCGGATATATTGGCGATAAGTTGGCTCGTCTGAAAAAGTTTCTGCAAGAATATCCTTTGCTCCTTCGAACACCTCTTCAACCGTCACCACTTCTTTTTCCTCAGATAGAAAATCCGCAGCTTTTTCCTCTAGTGAAGGAGAGGATGGGAACGTGAGGAGCCATTCAGCATAAGGTTCCAACCCTTTTTCTTTTGCGACTGTCGCTTTTGTGCGGCGTTTTTGTTTGTATGGTCGATAGAGGTCCTCTATCTGTTGTAGTTTGGTTGCTTTTAAGATGTCGGTTTTTAGTTCTGGTGTAAGTTTCCCTTGTTCCTCGATCAGACGGGTAACTTCTTCTTTTCTATTTTCAAGGTTTTGTATGTATTGCCATTTTTCCATGACGGCTCTTATTTGTACTTCGTCTAGTGAGCCGGTTTGTTCTTTTCGGTATCTGGCGATAAAAGGAACGGTGTTGCCTTCTTCCAAGAGGGCAATTACTTTTTTCGCTTGTCCTTTTGTCACTTCTACGTCTTTCACTAATAGGTTGACCAATTGCTCGTTTTTATCGTTCCATTCCAATTTTGTAGCCTCCCAACATATTAACCCATTATCTATTTTAGCAAATTATTTGGACAAAGAAAAAAGACTAACACGGAAATGTCAGTCTTGAACGTTGAAATGTTGAGTTAACTTGTTGATCTTCGTTCCAGGCATTTCGTTTCCTGGAGAGGTCCGGAAGCATCCTCGGCAAACCAGAGGCCGCTGAAAAAACTTTAATTTTAGAAATTTTTTAACACCGCTGTTGATTTCAATTCGATCATCTTAGTTTTTGCAGATATTTTAGTTTCCGTTCTCCCTAGTGGATTTCACCTGAAATGATAGTGACGTCATCCATTCCATTGCTTGTGAACATCGCTGCGATTTCTAGTAGGGATGTAGCGGAAGGGATGTCTTTGATGTATTTTTTCACAGACGGAATATTTAGTCCATCTGAGTATAAGAAGAACTTCATATTGGACTTGTAGGGAAAACGATGGGTTTTAAGTGTTTGAGGTCTTCCAGAAAGGTAGCCTTTGACTGGAAGTGGGTAAATTAGCTTTTCTGTCGGAGGATATAGGAAAAATCGAATATTCCCAACACAGCTGTATAAAACTTCTCGCAGGGCATAGTTGACTTTCAGTACAGATACCGCTGCCCCACGCTTATTTCTCATCGCTTCATTACAAGCTTTCATGATAACTGAAACATCTTCTGTTTCATGGTCTTTGGCAGCAGAGATAACTGCCTGAGAAGCGTCGTGAGCAAATTCTCCGCTACCTAGACCATCTGCTACTACACATAAAAAGTAGTCATCTGTTGTACTTACATAGTAGCTGTCTCCACAGAAATACATTCCGTTTTTCGCATTCTGGTAGGCATTCACGTTCGCTCTTTTATGTTTGAATTGTTCAATCATGAAAAAATCTCCGTGTTTGCATTATCTTCCAAAAACGCTTGTTTGAGCTTGGTCAGCGCTTTACGTTGTAACCTTGAGACATGCATTTGTGAAATACCCAACTTTTCCCCTGTTTCTTTCTGACTCATATTCTTAAAAAATGTGCAATCGATAATCTGTTTCTCTCTTTCGGAAAGCACATGAAATATTTTTTGTAGTAGAAGCTGCTGATCGACCTGATCGAATCCAGCATCCTGGTTGCCTACGATATCAAGGATGGTAACTGTACTTCCATCAGAGTCTGCCTCGATGGCATTATCGACAGACAGAGCTTGATAGTTCTGGCTCATCTCCATCGCTTCCAATACTTCTTCTTCGGTTACTTCCAAGTAATCAGCAATTTCAAAGACTTTTGGTGAACGTTGTAGTTCATTTGTCAGTTCTTCTACGGCAGATTTTATCTTTGGTCCGATTTCCTTGATTCTACGCGGAACATGTACGCTCCATGTTTTATCCCGAAGGAACCGTTTAATTTCTCCGATAATCGTCGGTACGGCAAATGCTTCGAAACTTCGGCCAAAACTCGCATCAAAACGCTTCATAGCCCCAAGCAAACCGATCATCCCTACTTGGGAAAGATCTTCGTGAAAGGCTTTGCCTCTCGAATATTTACGAGCGATGGATTCAACAAGTGCAGTATAATGCTCTACTAATTGCAACTGCGATACTTCACAACCATCTTGTTGGTACCGCTCTAATAGCATATTAACATCCAGCTTACTGGACGGAGATTGATTCTGCATCCCTTTCCACCTGCTCTCCTTGTACATACTTTGTCATGAAGACCGTAACGCCTTGATTGCTGTGCACCTTCACATCATCCATCAGCGTTTGGATTAAGAATAATCCTAACCCTCCTTCTGGCAAAGTTTCTACTGGTTGCGACTCGGTGTATGGACCTAACTCTTCTCTAACTTTGTCAAAATCAAAACTTCGGCCATTGTCAGCTACCACTAACTCGAGTCGGTCTTTATATATACCGAATCCGATTCGAATGTTTCCTTTTTCATCTTGCTTATAAGCATGCTCTACCGCATTCGTACATGCTTCACTTAATGCAATTTTAATATCTTCAATTTCATCGTATGAAAAGCCCATCCGATTCGCAATTCCAGATAAAGTAAGACGGATAACTCCTACATACTCTGCTTTTGCTGGAAAAGACATTTCTATATAGTCATAAGCCCGGTTCATTGTTCCCCCACCTTTAAGTGAACTTATTTAACGGCTGCTAAAAGAGCCTATTTAATTTCCATGATTCCTGCTAAACCAGTAATATCAAACAATCTCTTTAAACGATCCGATAAACCTACCAGACGAAAGACACCGTTGTTTGCTTTAACAGTTTTAAAGAAACCTACAAACATCCCTAAGCCTGTGCTGTCCATATAATTAACGTTGGATAAATCAAATACTAGTTCTCCAGTGAATCCTTCTAATAGAGGGGCAACCTTTTCCTTTACCTTCGGAGCAGTATAGGCGTCTATTTCCCCTTCCAGGACGACAAGCGTCTGATTTAACTCTTCTTTTATTTGAATGTCCATATTCATTCTTTCGTCACCTCAAACATGAATTAGAATTCCACTTTTAGGTCATCCCAATACTAAATACCCGCTTCTCAAACTTTTAAACCTTTCTTTTCAAAATAATTAAGGTAAAGTCATCTCTGAGCTGAAAGTCCTGTAATTTCTCCAGATCCCTGTATACAAGCTCAACAATGGCCTGAGGCGGCAGATGTATATATGACCGGATTAAATCTATTATTTTATCAACCTCGATAAATCCTTCTTCTGTACGACATTCTGTTACTCCATCTGAGAAGAGGATTACCATATCATCTACTTCGATTCTTTTTTCATATTGTTGATAGGTTGCAAGTCTGTCAATACCTAGAACAAGCCCTCTGGCATCTAGCTCATAAAATTCATTTTTCTTCGCATCGAAATACAACGGCGGTTCGTGCCCCGCAGAAGAGAATGAGAAGAGGTGCTTGTGAAGGTCATACATCCCGTAGAACATCGTGATGAACATGCTTGCATCCACATTTTGTTCTACCACTCTATTTAAGTTCCCAAGCACGTAGCTTGGCGCAACTCTCGTATCTGGTAAACTATCCATGGCATATTTAATCATACTCATACACATCGCAGCCGGGATGCCTTTACCGATAACATCTGCAATAGCAACACTGAACGAATCCTTTTCGTTATGAACAAAATGGTAATAGTCTCCACTCATATGTTTTGCAGGTACACTGATCGCCCCAATCTCTACTGAGTCCGTTTCAGGAATTTTCGTTTCTAGTAGCGTCTGTTGTACATTTGCTGCAATCTCAATCTCGGTCTGAATCTCTTGTTGTCTATGACGAAGACTTTGGTGCTCCCTGTAAGCAATCCCATAGCCGATCATCACTTCGAGTAGAAAATCCAAAGAATGGAGTATATCATCTGGAATGTCCGGGGAAAGATCTTGCAGCATGGATTTATGCACACTGATGATTTCTTCCGGTGAGATTTTCTCCCCAAGCAATCTGCGACTGAATTCTTGCCCTTTATAGAGCGCTTCTTCGGACTGGCGGTTTAAATAGGCAGAGAGTATATCCTTATATTCTGATTCAAGTTTTTCGTAATTCATGGGTTATCCCCCCTTCTAGCGAACCCACTTTACGGCATGAATGGTCGTTCCTTCTCCAGATGTAGAATCAATTTGAAACGAGTCCATTAATCGTTTTACTCCAGGTAATCCAGCTCCAAGGCCTCCTGATGTCGAATAACCATCCTCCATCACCTGTCGGATGTCGGAAATTCCAGGCCCATCATCTGTGGCTATCACTTTTAGGCCGATTTTTCCATATTCATCCAGTTCTTCTACACAAATTTGACCTGTACCTGCATACAAATAAATATTTCGTGCCAACTCCGAAATCGCGGTAGTGATCCTCGCTTGGTCTACTGTTCCGAAACCCAGATCTTTGGCAACATTCCTACCCATCTGCCGGGCAGCTACGATGTCCCATTCGTTTCTTATTTTTACACAGGATTGGACAGTCATCATTTACTCCCCCAGTTCCTGTTGTAATTTCTCTAGACCCTTTTCTAAATCTAATGCCGTGAACACTTCATCTAAGTGGATGCCAAGTTCAACTAAAGTGATGGCTACAGCAGGTTGAATACCTGTCAGAACGACTTGCGCTCCCATAAGTTTTGACATGCTGATGACATCTCCAAGCACTTTTGCAATAAATGAATCAATCATATCAACGGAGGTCAAGTCAATAACGACTCCATTCGCACCTGTTTCATGTATTCTATTTAGAAGATCTTCTTGAAATTGCAACGCAGTTTGATCATCTAATTCCCATTGAATGGATATTAAAAGGCAATTGTGAAGCTTTAGAATAGGTATTCTCACTCTTGATCCCCCGCAGTCACAATTTGTCTGTTTGTCATTTCAAGCGCTGTTTCAATCCCTTTTTTCAAGGAATTTTTCGTAATAATTTGGTCTAGATTGATTCCCAAATTAACTATCGTTTGGGCAATTTCAGGACGAATGCCAACCAACAAGCATTTCGCACCGACTAGTCGAACCGCTTCTGCAGCCTGAATAATATGGTGAGCTACCATGGTATCGACAACAGGTACACCTGTAATATCAATTAGGACCACTTCCGCACGGTGTTTCACTACACCTTGAAGGAGATTTTCCATGATTTGTCTTGCGCGCTCTGTGTCAATAGTACCCACAAGCGGCATAACAGAGATCTTGTCAAATACCGGGATAAGAGGCGCCGCTAATTCTTGCAACGCGATTTTTTGCATGGAAACCGTGTGTTCCCAAGAACCTGTATACGATTTTAAAATCTCATTCCCTACCGGACGGAGCCAATGTTCAAAATCGTAAATTAAAGAGACTTTACGGCTATCATCAACATGACTTGTCATTCCTTCATATACGATTTTTCCAAAAAGTGATAAGCCTTCTGTTACATATATAAGCGGCCAGCCAAAACGAACAATCTTCTCAGCAAAGTCCGTCAACACATTCGATAGATCATCGGAGTTTTTGCTGATATTGTTCAAAAGCAAATTGATGTATTCACGGCTTGTACTTAAATAGACTTTTTCAGAAATAGCCTTAAGCTCTTTCTTTTCGCCGATCTCGTCCATCCCTTCAATCCACTGATTAAAGATTGTTTCGCGATTTTCCTCAATGTACTTAATTATATCTTGATTCATTATCCCGGCTCCTTTATTCGGTAATAGATATATTTAGAGAATTGACATTAATTATAGTTATACTACTACCACTATAAATTTTTATCATTTTAAAAGTCAAATATGATTAGTCCCAATTAACCCATTAATGTGGTTTATTTACCTATTATTGGTGGTACCTTTGTAGGAAAGGTACATAATTATGCTAAACCGGCTGCAAAATAAAAAAGCTACTCACCTGCTTGTGAATAGCTTTTTATCGATAAAACGGATTCAATTATTAAAAGTCAATAAGTCCTAAGCTTATTTGAAGCGCCTCATCCACTTTGTCCATCATCTCTTCGTCAAGATGAGTAATTTTGTCCGTTAATCTTTGTTTATCAATTGTTCGAATTTGTTCGAGCAGGATAACAGAGTCACGTTCAAAACCGTAACGCTTCGCATCGATTTCAACATGTGTGGGGAGTTTGGCTTTTTGGATTTGAGCAGTAATGGCAGCTACTATAACGGTCGGGCTAAATCGATTTCCGATATCATTTTGGATGACAAGTACTGGTCGAACGCCTCCTTGCTCAGACCCAACAACCGGGGATAAATCAGCAAAATAAACGTCACCGCGTTTGACAATCAAATGATTACCCCCCGCTAACTAAGCGTTCAACCGTATGCTCCGCCTCATATTCAGCCAAGAAAGCTTCAGATGCAATGTTTAGATTGATTTTAGACATTTCCATGTAGCCACGTCTCATGGACTCGCGAATCTGACGCTTTTTGCGCTCGCGAAGATACATCTTTGTTGCTTGAAAGATTAATTCATTTCGATTGCCGTTTTCTTGTTTTACCAAACCATCTAATTCCGACACTAAGTTTTGAGGTAATCGAATCAAGATTTCAGTTGTTGCGCTGGATTCAGACACAGCATACACCTCCAAGAACTACAGACACATAATACTATTCCATATTCCATAATACCATCATTGCTGTTAATTGCAAAGTACATTTAGCGAATTCTTCTCTATTATCACTATATAATCCATTTTTTATGCAGAAAATTACCATTTACTATTCTAATGGTTTGTCTTGCAAATAGTTTCTCACTTCCATTATACTCCCGTCGCGCCAAAACATGCGGGGTACACGGTAACTGATCATACATGGGACTTCGTAGTTAATGGTATCTAGCTTTGCAGCGACATCATTGGAACTGATCTTCTTCCCGTCCTGCTCCCCGATAAGTGTCACCTTGGTACCGATTGGAAGTTCATGAGGCAATTTGATCATAAACTGATCCATGCAAATCCTTCCGACAATTGGAGCGAGTTTCCCGTCTACTAGAATGTTCATTCCTTGCAATTTTCTAATCCAGCCGTCTGCATAGCCAACAGGCACCGTTCCAATCCATTCTTCTTCTTTCGTTGTGTAGGTAGCTCCATAGCTGACACTTTCGCCAATCGTTAATTTTTTGACATGTACGAGTTTTGTATGCAAGGAAAAGGCCTCTTTTAACGGAAAAGGTAATTCTGGTTCCATCTCCGGTGATGGCGTCAATCCATACATAGCAATCCCTACCCGCACGGCGTTAAAGATCCTGGTTGGAAATCGTAAGGTAGTGGCACTGTTTCCACAATGAATCATCGGGATGGCGTGTTGGTTTGTTATGTGGTTCAGCAATGTGTGAAACCTTTCAAACTGCTGTTCCACATAATCTGATTGCAACTCATCCGCGGTCGCAAAGTGCGTGTAAATCCCTTCCATTTGCAAGTTAGGGGCTTTTTCAATCAACTCTAATATTTGCTTTACTTCCTCTTGTGTTCTCGCACCAATTCTTCCCATGCCAGTATCGAGTTTCAGATGAAGTTTCACCATAGCTTTGCCGTGATAGGCAACACTAGCTTCCTCTACCCATTCTTGACGAAAAACCGTGAGCGTAATGTTTTCCTTTGCAGCAAGCGGCAGATCGGAAACCCTTGAAGCACCAAGGACAAGGATTGGCGCTGTTATTCCTTGCTGCCTTAAAGACATCGCCTCGTCCAAAAAGGATACAGCAAGATACTTTGCACCCGCTTCCAAAGCCACCTTTGCAACTTGCGCATCTCCATGCCCATAAGCATTCGCCTTAACGACCGCAATGACCGTGACATCCTTTGTCACATGCTCCTGTATCGCTTGCACATTCTCATAAATACAATCCAAATCTACCTCAACCCACGTATCCCTATGAAAGCTAGACATCTACCTAAGCACTTCCTTTACCAATCTACAACCTCAAATTAATATGTTCCTATCATAACGAAAAAATCCCCGAAAGTCATGTGAAGAACGACCCCTTCGACACGGAGAGCGAAAATCCTTTGAGGGTCTGACCCCTTTTCGAAAAAAAATACAGGCCCGTCTGCAACGGGCCTGCTAGGTGGTTGTTTGGTTATTTGATGGCTGCGCCTTGGACAGATCTGGCGACCATGAGCATTTCTTCTTGGTTGAGGTCTTTGGATGCAAGGGTGAAGTCGACTCCTTGGTAAGTCCAGGTTAGGCTGTTTTCAGTCATCGCGCCGACTGTGAAGCCTAGGTCTGCTGGGTTACCGTTGACAAGCTGGGATGTCGGCACTTCCGAGTTACGCGCTTTCTCTTGGATCAACGTGAAGGTCTTCGTGCCTTCATATGTCATCACGACACGTTTTCCATTAGCAGTTTCCACGACTGTTTCTTCTTTAAGGTCTGTACCCGCAGGCGTATCAAGTGGTGTCATCGCGGAAAATTCATCCGACTCTTCCGTAACAGGTCCAGATGCAGGCAGCTCCAAGCTTGCACGAGCACCCGTCATATTCTTTTTCACATCAAATGCATCAGCGTCAAAGCTTGCATTAAATTTGAAATCAGAGAACTCTACAAGGACAAGCGGCTTTTTGTCCGGATCCATCACTTTTACGGATACTGGTGACAAATCTTTTTTGCTCAATGTAATTTCCTGAGTCGGAAGGAGTTTGTTATTTTGGTAGTTCGTTTTGGTTTCAAATACATAATGTTCTTCTGTCGCAGTAAACGTTGCTTCGGGATCATTCTTGATATCATTCACAAGCGACTCAAACAGATAGGCTTGGCTGCTATTTTGCGGCCATTCACTGTGGAAACGGAAGCTTTTGTTCAGCGCCGGCGTCAAAACGAATACACCCTCATCATTTCGGATGATGATCTGACTTTGATCCTTTTCTGCATTCTTCAAATTCACTTTGTAATAGTTCGGTTTGTTATGACCGATTTGCACCTCGTACACTTGTGGTTCCGCTCCAGTTTGAAGGGTCATTTTCGCATTCGATTCATACCCTTTCATCTCTTCTACTTTCGCACTAAGAGAAGCTGTCACATCTTCTTTAGATTTTGTACCGCACCCTGCGAGAACAAGGATACTCACAAGGCCAACCACTAACAATAGCCATGCTTTTCTCAAATTATTCATCCCCTTTGCCTTCATTACATGATTATCTTAGAGAAAAGTGAGAGTGCAGAGATACCGGACCATCCTTTATGTCGCAGGTTGGTTGGCGCTCTACTTGTACACCTTGTCTCCTTTCTGAACTATGTATATGAGCAAGCTTTGGGGAATATGCAGACTAGCTTGACAAGCTTTCAATTATTACTTGCGCGATGGCGTATTGTTCACTATGAGATATGGACAAGTGAACATTATTTTCTGCAGTGTGAGGCTCAGAAAAATAGGGCCTTCCTTTTTCCGTTGACGCAATTGTCATGTCCTGAAAACTTAATTCTTTTCCAATCCCGGTTCCTTTCGCTTTAGAAAAGGCCTCCTTTGCAGCAAAACGACCTGCGAGGAATTCCACTTTTCGCTTTTCATTAAGCGTTAAGAACCTCTCTTTCTCTTTCGGTGTGAGGATACGGTCCACAAAGCTGGGCTGGCGATTCATTAATTTCTCGATGCGAGCAAGCTCCACAATGTCTACTCCCGTTCCAATAATCATACTTTGACCAACCTCTTTCATATAGTAATGATATATTTTTTTGATTCTCCGACAAAGACTTTTCAGTGCCAACATGGTAATCTGAAAAGAGCCTACTTAACGAAGAAAGGGTGAAGCGGATGTTCGTCCGAACGGAAAACTTTCGTACTTTTAGAAGATTATATCCTATTATTACCACAATTGTTGCCATCCATCTTATTCTCTGGCTGGTTGTCCAATTTTCAGCAACCGTCCTTAATTTTACCGTTGGGTTTAACCTCTTTATATGGCAAGGAGAATGGTGGAGGCTGGTAACTCCGATTTTCCTGCATGCCAGCTTGACTCACTTCTTATTTAACTCCCTTTCTCTTGTGTTGTTCGGACCTGCCGTAGAGCGGATGTTAGGAAAAGTGAAGTTCATCCTTTTTTATTTGCTTGGAGGAATCTTAGCAAACGTCGCCACCTTGCTATTAAAACATGACACTTACAGTCATCTTGGTGCTTCTGGTGCGATCTTTGCGATTTTTGGTCTCTATTTTTACATGGTGTTCCTGCGACCAGACCTATTGGATCGCGCAAATTCCCAAGTGATTTTAACCATTTTAGGAATTGGGCTTGTGATGACCTTCTTGAATTCTAATATAAATGTCATTGCCCACTTATTTGGATTCTTTGCTGGTACCGTTTTAGCACCTTTCTTCTTAGGAAGAGGGCCGGCTACATCACCAAGATCGTTACGTGCCATTTTTCCTAACATCGGCAGACCGAGCGCACCAAGGAGCGGTAAACAAAACATCTTTTGGATTGTGTTAGTCGTATTAGTGCTGTTCGGCATACTATCACGGTTTATGTAATGGCATGTTCAAAAACAAAAGCAAGGGTTGTCACATCACATGACATCTCCTTGCTTTTTTGCATAAGAATACCACTCATAGATCTGTTCCCCGTCTTTCTGCTCTACATCCACCACTTGAAAGTTCTTCCCTCCAAGTCCAGTTTTTATGGCAGCTTTAATCGTAAACAACTTTCTTCTCCCCTGAAAGAGAGATTCCCTTAGTTCAAAAGACTGAATCCTTTTTTTCCGGACGAGGACAGTATTTTTACTCAGATGGCGGTAAGAAAGTTGCAAGTGTTCCTTGTCAACTGCCCATCCAGCCGTTTTATATTGGCTGTATCCTAATAAACCGCCAATCGCTACAGAAAGCAAGGCAATATATCCATACGGCTGAAAAAAATAGGCAATTGGAACAGAAAGTAGTAATGCCGGCACCATCAGGCGGATAAGATAGCGAACCATCGACCTCTTTGGAAGACCGTGAACACTTTTTGTAAGCATGTATGAGGGGACGAACTCCTCTAAGTGCGCTTCTACCTCAGACACCTTCAATAACGGAAAAAGAATTGTGGAAAAATCAGATTCCTTTCCTCCCGAGCTTCCTGCACTCTCCACATAAACAGTGGCGTATCCAAAAGGTTGTCTTAAGAGGTTTTGGGAAATTCTGATGGCTTGTATTCTATTCAAAGCAATCGTTAATTGCCGTTTTTCAATAATCCCTCTGGAGATTAACAGCTCATCTTCATCTTTGACAACAGTGAAGTTACCGTATTTGAACATGGTCATGACAATAGAAATTAGCCAAGACAAAAACAATACCACAATAACGATGGAAGCAATCAAGTACACACTCGTTTGCAAGACCATTCCGTAACGGTCAATGATATCCTCATATGGGACAAACTGATCAAATTGGGAAGTAAACGCAATGACCGCTGACAACACAACACCAATACCCCCTGAAGTTGTTCCCACAATAAAGAGTGTTTTCCAGGAAGCTTTATATGTCGGCTTTTCTTCTGATTCCAGGCTTGGACGTTGCTGAACAGGCAGCTTCGGTCCATATACATCAACGTTTTCGTCTCTATTTTTGTAATACAATAAAGCTTCCCGCAGTCTGTTTGCCTCTTCCTTAGTTACCGCCGCCAAACTTGCTTCCGCTTCCGTTCCCCCACCGGCTGTTTCAATTTGCACCTTGACCAGACCAAAGATTCGTTGCACCAGTCCTTCTGAAGTATCCAAAGTCTGAATTCTCTCTTGTGGAATGAAACGACGCTTTCTTACAAAAACACCATATTCCATTCGGAGCTCTCCGTCTTCTATCCAATAATAAAATCGATACCAAGAAACCACACCGATAGCAATTAACCCAGTAAACCACAAAACCATCCCAGCTATGTAAACAATCACAAATATATCTTCTCCAGAGCTGCTTCCAAAAAAAATGAAAATAATGATTGGAAACATCAGCTCACGGAGTTGTTTAAAAAAAGCTACAACAATGGCGGCAGGATGCATCCTCTTTTTTTCAGACATCATCTTCTGTCACCCTCGCAAGTCTTGATATGTAATCCCTGACCTGGTCTGCCTGCTCTTCATCAAGCGCCGGTATTTCATGAATGGTCGCCGCTGTTGAGATAAGAACGGTCGAGAGGTGAAACTTTTTTAAAATGGGGCCTTGTCGCGTATCTACATGCTGCACACGAACCATCGGCACCAAGGTTCTTCTTTTGATAAAAATGCCATATTGCAAGTCGATTTCATGTTCATGCACTTCAAATCGCCAACGCTTCCATTGCATCGCCGGTAAAATAACAACCGTAAATAATATAATAAGTAAAAAAATCGCTCCCGCTATCCACAATGTCCACCGAGGCAATTCAAAGACACGTTGTATAAACCAAAAACCCCCAAAAAGCAGGACGTAGTATATGGAATTCAATGCGGCGGAGATCCTCCATACCGACAATGCTTTTCTATCTATCATCTGTTTAGGCTCCGGCCTCATTTGCTCTCCCTCCCAAATATATTCTAGTTGTCGCTTTTCCTAGTATACTATGGATGCCCTCTGTTGGAAAATTCTATTTAATTCTAAAGGAGGCTCCGTCGATAATTTCTATTTCAGCATAACGTTTCATCTCTTCCATCAGCTGAAAAAGTGCTTCATCCTTTTTCTTTGCTTCGATCATGCAATGAATCTCCGGCACACTCCCTTTAATAGGTTGGAGGAAATCCATAAACATTTTGGGATCCACATAATCCGCATGAGCACGAAAGTTTTTTTCGTCTCTCGGGCTTGAGATATGCATCTTCACAGGCAGGGGAGAATGCTCCCATGTCTGCACCACTCGCCCCCAATCTTTCTCCCAGCCCTCTGCATCCTCTTCAAAATGAGCAAGATGATGATGGTAATCAAAAACTAGCGGTACATTCAGTTTTTCACAAACATATAAAGCATCACGCAAGTGGAATGTTGTATCATCATTCTCAAGAATCAGCATTTCCTGGATTGGTTGCGGAACAAGCGCAAAGTTATGGATAAACTGCTCAAGCGCCAGCTCCCGATCATCATACCCCCCTCCAATATGGAGAACACAACGATGCTGGGTGGGAACCCTCATTCCTTTTAAAAGAGAACGGTGCATACTGAGGGTCTTGATAGTCTGATTGATGATATCTTTGTTTTTAGAATTGAGCAACACAAAATGATCGGGATGAAAATCTACCCGCATCGGATTTTCCTCTATATAGTCGCCTATTTCGGACAGGATTTCTTTAAGCGGCCGCATGAATTTCCAGTCTTTCACTTCTTCATGGTTAGCAAGCGGAATTAGTTTGGAACTAAACCGAAAAAAACGGATATCGTTTGCGACATTATGCTTAAGCAGTCGAAGGCAGTTTTCTAGGTTTTCCACTGAAATACGTTCTAGCTTATCAATCGCCGCTTCCCGATCCTTAATTTTACTAAACTGTGCATAGGTCATCGTTTTGGACGGGGAGGCATTGGTGAGCTGCACGCTCATGGCGACATAGCCAAGTTTCACGATGGTCATGGCGGGGTGGCCCTCCTTTTAGGTCGGATTTGTTTAGGGATAGTATGCCCAAGTGGGGGGGAGATTTGTTCTTTTTTCGGGGGTGTGTTGGGTGAGATGGTTAGGTTGAGGAGGAGAGGAATATATGGATTCTATAGGACAGTTTACTTGGTTTCTGTGGCCGTTCGGGCTTATAGAACCGTTCTATTGGACACTTCACCACGTTTTCTTCGCCATTCAGGCATATAGAGCGCCCTACTCCCAAGCCCACCCCACTCACAACAAAAAAGCCCGAAAACCAACCAGTAATCCCAGTCAGTTCTCGAGCATTCTTAAGTGAAAGTTAATTATACGCGCTCTTTACGAGAAGAACGTTTGTAGCCTTGGCGCTTTGCGTTTGCGTCTCTTGAACCAGAACCGCCACCTGGCTTGCCGCCACGGTTATCGGAGCGTTTGTTGTTCCAGCCGCCTTTACGGTCGCCGCTCTTTCCGCCACCACGGTTACGGTCGCCACTACGGCCACCGCCGCCGCCGCCTCTTCTTGAGTGCATTGGTGCTTCTTCAGTCAGACGGATTGGAGTTTCGTCTGGCTCTTTTGTGAACAATTTCAGAGCTGCAGATACAAGCGTTACTGCATCGTGCTCTTCTAATAATTGTTCCGCTGCATTGCGGTAGAAACCAAGGTTTTTCGCTTCAACAGCTTGCGTTAATTTTTCCATGGACATTTTTTGTTGGCCTTCTAGTGCTTCGTCTAGCGTTGGTGCTTTCATTTTGTCCATTTTACGTTTTGTTACACGTTCTACATGGTGCAAGTAGCTAACTTCACGAGGGCTAACGAATGTGATCGCCAATCCGCTCTTACCAGCACGACCTGTACGTCCAATACGGTGAACATAGCTTTCAGGGTCTTGTGGAATGTCGAAGTTGTATACATGTGTTACACCAGAGATGTCAAGTCCACGAGCAGCTACGTCTGTAGCAACAAGTACATCGATGGAACCTTCTTTAAACTTGCGAAGTACGCTCATACGCTTCGCTTGAGAAAGGTCACCATGAATTCCTTCTGCAGAATATCCACGTACGTTTAATGCATCAGAAAGCTCATCTACACGACGCTTTGTACGACCGAAGATGATTGCAAGCTCTGGAGATTGAATGTCAAGAAGACGAGTTAATGTATCGAACTTCTTCTTTTCCGGAACTTCCACGTAGTATTGTTGGATGTTGGAAACTGTTACTTCTTTCGCTTTTACCTTTACACTTACAGGCTCGCTCATGAAACGCTCAGCGATTGCACGGATAGGTGCAGGCATTGTAGCAGAGAAAAGTAATGTTTGCTTTTGTTCTGGTGTTTCAGCAAGGATTTTTTCGATATCCTCGATGAATCCCATGTTTAGCATTTCATCCGCTTCATCAAGAACAACCGTGTTCACATTTTGAAGACGAAGAGTCTTGCGGTTGATATGGTCAAGTAGACGACCTGGTGTACCAACAACGATGTGAGGGTTCTTTTTCAATGAACGGATTTGTCTGCTGATGTCCTGTCCTCCGAATACGGAAAGAACACGAGCACGTTTATGATAAGAAGCTTTATAAATTTCTTCAGCAACCTGGATAGCTAATTCACGAGTCGGTGCGATAACGATACCTTGAATAGCATCATTTTTCACATCAACATTTTCAAGCAATGGAAGACCGAATGCAATCGTTTTACCTGTACCTGTTTGAGCTTGACCGATAACATCTTTCCCAGTTAACGCAACAGGAATTGTTTCAGATTGAATAGGGGTAGCCTCTTCAAACCCCATTCTGTCGATAGACTTCATGATATCTTCTGATAAACCTAAATCTTTAAATAACGCCAAATTATTCCTACTCCTTTATCTATACAAATTAATAAATTAGGCACGCGTCTGGGCGCTTGCCTAATCTTTATAAGTAGACATTATTAAACACATTACCTGTTATAATAACACTTCGGTCACTAAATAGCAATAAAGGTTAATGCCAACTTATAGGAGGTTGCGCTTTCAATCGCGCTCCTCTGCCGAATAAATCGCCAAAATTTTTTTCTCACCGTACCATTCTTAGCAAATACAGCACGCTTACTTCTAATTTTCTCATTTTAAGAACTTTGTATTCCTTTGAAAATGGAGATTTATTTAATTGCTTCAATAACCTCTTCTAGTTTCATGCCACGTGATCCTTTTACCATTACCACATCACCGGACTCTAAAAGGGGAAGCAATTCACGTGTTAACTCTTGTTTGTTCATGAACGGTTTAACATGGGAAGGGTTCATTACTTCTTGTGCCCCTTTAGCAATCTCCATAGCAAGGGCACCGAATGTAAAGACATAATCAACATTTTTCCCATTTATATATTGGCCAACTTCATGGTGAAACGTCTTTTCCATGTCTCCCAGTTCCAGCATATCACCAAGCACCGCAATCTTTTTCCCATACCCTTCCAGGCTGCCCAACAAATCCAATGCTGCTCTCATGGAAGTAGGGCTTGCATTATAGGCATCGTTAATTACTGTCCATCCACCAGATGTTTCTACCACTTCATTTCTCATGCCAGTGATAACAAGTTGCTCCAAGCCTTTTTTGCGGTTCTCTTCTGACACGCCGAATAACTCCCCGACAATGATAGCAGCAAGGGCATTGGTCACATTGTGGGCACCAAGTACCGGGATAAAATACTCTGTTTCTTCTATTATAAAATGAGTACCTCTGCCTTGTAAGGTAATATCTTTAGCTTGATAGTCATTGGTAGGCTTCAGTCCAAAAGGGATGACATTTGCGTTACCACCAACTCTATCTGTCAAAAGTGGCTCATCGCCATTGATGATTAGCTTGCCGTCTTCTTTCAGGCCAACTGCAATTTCCAGTTTAGCCTCCGCGATTCCTTCACGTGAACCGAGATCCTGCATATGAGATTCCCCAATATTGGTGATTACGGCAGCATCAGGCTTTGCAATGCTAGAAAGCAGCTCGATTTCCCCTCGACCGCTCATCCCCATTTCCAACACTGCGACTTCCGTATCCTCTTTCATGGAAAGTATCGTTAACGGCAGGCCGATATGATTGTTATAGTTTCCTGCTGTTTTATGCACGCGGAATGTGGTCTCTAATACAGAGGTGACCATATCTTTGGTGGTTGTTTTCCCGTTGCTTCCAGTAATTCCCACGACTTTCATGCCGATTTCATTACGATAGCTGCTTGCAAGGTGCTGTAACGCTTCGATGGTGTCGTCCACAACAATCAGGTTGAGGTCTGTTGGTGGTTCTGGTTGATCTTTCTGCCAGAAGGATGCAACCGCTCCTTTTTTCTCGATTGCATCACGGACAAATGCATGGCCATTAAAATTCTCCCCGATAATTGGTATGTACAATTTGCCGCTCATATCCTCGCGTGTGTCTTTTGAAACGCCTTCCACAACGATGGCGCTGTATTCGGATGAGATTGGCTGTCCTTTCGCCATTTCTTGGATTTGTTTAAGTGTTCTTTTGATCATTTTGGGTTTCCCTCCTATTCTTTTTACACACAGAAGGGGCTGACATCACGTGTTTTTGACCTCTTCTCGTGATGACCCAACCCCTGCCTGTTTATCTGTATATTGTGTCTTTCGTAACCTCCTGTATTTTTCCGTTCCAGGTTTTTGCTTCCGCGGGACGGTGTTTGAGCCTCCTCACAACGCTTCAGGGGTCTCAACCAACCGTTTCCCCAGCAGGACAAGGAAAGCTCCGGCAGCGATTCATCGCACGAAGAAAATGCGTTAGCATTTTCGAGGAGTCTCACACCTTACACTCCAATCTACAGGGGAGATCTTTTTATTTATTGGCTCTGTTAAACACCGCTGTTGATTTACGCACTAGGCTTCGCTTTCCTAGGGGCGTTTGGGGAGCCTCCTCGGAAAAGCGCCTGCGGGGTCTCCCCTAAACGCTATCTCCCTTAGGAGTCTTCGCCTATTGCTCCAATCAACAGCTATGTTGCTGCAAAAATCAACAGTATTAATTAACAGAGCCTATTTATTAAAATGTATGCTTAATCTTTTGTTTTTCTGCGTGGCGTTGTTGTGCGTATCCTACTAGTTTTTCGATTAGTTCTGGGTAGGAAACATCAGTATGCTGCCATAATAATGGGAACATGCTGAATGGAGTGAAACCTGGCATCGTGTTCACTTCGTTGATGTACAGTTTACCCTCTTTTGATAAAAAGAAGTCTGCGCGGACAAGTCCTGCTCCATCAATTGCCTTAAATGCAGTGATAGCCATTTCCTTTACTTGTTCATAGATGTCCTCACTAATCTCAGCAGGGATGATCATAGCCGTATCGCCATCTTCATACTTTGCTTTGTAGTCATAGAACTCTGTCTTAGGCGCAATTTCCCCTACAACAGAACATTCTGGCTCATCGTTACCTAGTACACCAATCTCAATTTCACGAGCACCTTCTAAACCTTGTTCCACAATTATTTTGCGATCATAATTGAATGCTTCCCGGAATGCTACTTCAAGCTCTTCACGATTTTTCGCTTTACTGATTCCAACGCTTGATCCTAAGTTTGCAGGCTTAACAAAACATGGATAGCCAAGCTCCAATTCTACCTTTTCATAAGTTGCATCTGCAGCCTTTTCCCACTCAGAGCGAAGGAAGTGTGCATAGCCGACTTGTGGCAGCCCTGCTTGGTCGAAAAGGTTTTTCATAATAACTTTATCCATCCCAGCAGAGGATGCTAAAACGCCGTTCCCTACATACGGAAGATTTAAAAGTTCCAACATACCTTGAACTGTTCCATCTTCTCCGTTCGGACCGTGTAATAAAGGAAATACGACTGTTGGCGTTTCTTCGGATTCTTCTTCATTGGTCAATGCAAGTGGAGCGATGGTTGTACCGCCACCTTCAAGCTTCAGTTGATGTACGCTTTCTGCCGGCCCACTCAACAAGCCACCACGTTTCCATTCTCCTGATTCCGTTATGTATAACGGATATACTTCAAATTTATCGGTATTTAAAGCCTTTGTTACAGCTAATGCTGTTTGTAAAGAAACTTGGTGTTCTGCTGATTTCCCGCCGTACAATAAATGCAATTTTGTTTTCATATTGCTTCCCCCTCAAAGAGATAATCTGTTTTATATTTTAGGTATTTTATACTTTATGTCTTCACTTCAATTATTTCATTATAGCACCTACATACAAGAATTCGAAACTGCTTCCTCTATTTAAGTAGGTGGAAATGATAAAATCTTTTTCCTTACTATATGAATGTCATTCCACAGGCGTGTAGCGTGCAAACTTAAATGCCTAGATAATTTTCGACAGGGTTCTTTTCCTAGGAAATAAAATGCCGGCGAATGTTGTCATTATTTCCTTCATTTCCGTAGAAAAAGAGAGCGGGGTTGTTCCGCTCTCTTTCATCTGACCTACCATGTAATTTTGGTCGCCTTTACTTGTTTTGGTGTAACGGTGTAAAGGTGGTCATCGATATATAGGATTCGTTGGACCATGTTCTCCCAATCTTCATATAAAGTGTTTTCTTGCTGATGCGTTATTTTAGTGTGCAAGGTAAATCCTTTTTCCGGGTCAATTCCATAAACCATCGCACCTTCAAAGTCGAGACGGTAGCTTCCATCTTTTTGATTTTCATTGTACTTGGTGATTGGGAAGGCAAAAATATCTTTTTCCTTGTTGAAAAGAAGTGCTTTATGATCGTGATTTAATGGTGAGTGTGTGGATTGACCCCCGATAATTTCCGTGTGTTTTTCCAGCGGATTTGTCGGGTCACTCACATCAAACAAGGAAATTTTAACACCGTTTGTTACCACTCTGGTTCCCCATTGATCCTTTTCCACTTTCGTATCATACCCAAAACCAATCAGATGATTTTCATCATATGGGTGAAGGTAATTACTGAAGCCAGGAATTTTCAACTCCCCTAGCACTTTCGGTTCATTCGGATTACTCAGATCAAAGACGAAAAGCGGATCTACTTCCTTAAACGTCACTACATATGCCTTATCCTGCATAAAGCGGACAGAATAGATGCGCTCGCCCCTTGCCAAGTCTTCTACACTGCTGATTACATTCATTCCTTCATCCAATATAAAGAGGTGGTTGCTTGACGGGGAGTGTTCATCCCACGCATGCCCTTTGGTTGCCGCCACTCGGAAATTCCCCTTATACTCATCCATGGAAAATTGGTTTAAAAGATAACCAGGAATTGCTCCATTTGCACGAAACTCGACACTCATGCCATCTACGGCAAATTTATAAATTTCTGTACTTTCATTATTAGTCCAATGCGGCCCATACCCATAGTTTGGTACCGCGACGTACAGATTTTCTTTTGACATATAAATCTGGTTTCCACTTCCTACATACGTGGTTATAGTCGCAGCTTCTTGAGGCTGGTTCAAATCAATGGTGGCTATCGTCATAAAATTATCTTCTGTAGAATCAGGAAAATAACGGATATCCTCATAAGGGACACCTTTCAATTCTCCCTCTTCCTCACCTTGTATATCGGATACGCGTGGTCTCAAATCTGCCTCAGGATGCTCTTCCAGCATCCAAAAATCAGCGTACTTATTAGCAATCAAGTAAACATGATTATCGATCTTTCTACTTGAGATATAATATCCTTCCAACGTAACTGTTTTTTGAACAACAGGATTGGATCGATCGGTAATATCATAGATGATGGCCCTAGTTGCCTCATGCATTGGCATAATCTTATCTTCTTCACTGCTCTTTGTTTCCCGATACATCAGTTTTTCATCCCAAAAATGACCGATGACCACTAGCTGGTCGCCATCCAAAAAAAGTTGATATGGATTAAAGTCTTTATAACGAAGCTCTGTCACAACAGTCATTTCCTCTACAGGTTCGACTTTAGTGATTTTTAACTTTTGATCGATTGCTTGATAAATGAAGTCTCCATCTGTTTTCACAATGTCCGCTTCATCTACCCCCTGAACCTGGACGTTCGTTTCGGAATGGCCACCTGCACTCCCATTAGATTCACTTTCCGTTGCCATATCTGCACCTGCAGCGTCTTCACTATCATCTGAGCCTGTCGATTCATCTCCACCAAAGCTAAACAGCTGTTTACTTTCTTCCTTATTTGCTTGCATTTGTTTGAGACGGGCGGTGAACAATGAATTTAATTCTTTTCTGGAAGCAACGGTCGGCAATTGTTTCATAGCTGTAAACTTAATCTTTTTTTGTTTTCCAAGTGTTTTGCCATCAACGGATTCAATATCCCCACTGATGTGGAGCTCATACGGCCCTTTGCTTGGGTCATAGCCACCTTGAGGAGGAGAGAGCGATACAAAGTCTTTGGAAACCTCAAGTACTGTCTCTACTTTATTGCCGTCTTTATCCGTAACATAGATAGACTCATTCTCTTTGATGCTGTCCTGCTGAAACTCTTTCGTAAAAGTCAGCAACCATTTTTTATCTGAAAGCACGGTTTGGGTATCTTTTTCAGAGTAGGGATTGCCTGTACCGTTGACTGCGAAAGGTTCTCTTGATTGGTAGATGAACGCGAAGATGATACCCAATCCCACTAAAATAGAAGAAAAGATAATTACCTTTTTTTTCATGTTACTGCCCCCTTTTATACGGTTAGACGAGGGGGATGTTAAAAAGTTACAGTGGAGAGAGGGGAATTGTTTTTGAGTTGGTGGGCTGAGGCTTATCTTTGACGTGATGGGGTCGATTTTTATAGAAAATAGGTGAAAATGCTTGTGAAACACCTTCTTTTTTAGCTGCCAAAAACGGTTCGGTCACTTTTAGGTTTGCTTCGGTCAATTTCCTTATTTGGATAGGGTGTGTTCGGACAAATTAAGATCCTGTTTGGACAACAATTCTTTAGGTTCAGTCATTCTAAAAATTGGTTCGGTCACTTTCTCGGAAACTTCGGTCAAAAACACAAAATCTTCGGTCAACTTTCCCAAAACTTCGGTCACTATCGGAAAATCTTCGGACATTTGACTTTATCACCCAAGATCTACCCTCACCGGCGCCACGAACATCAAGCACAAACCTTCCCTCTTCTCCGCCTAAAAGCCCAAAAACCAACCATCAACTCCATTTAAAAACACAAAAAAGCCAGCAGACCATCAAACTCTTCCGCTGGCTCACCGGGCACTCACCAGGAACCCATACCTACCAAACTCCTATGCCATTATCTTCTCCTTCAGCTCATCAAGCCCGTAACGCCTGACAAACTTAGCAAACTGCTCACGCTTCTTGCCTTCTGCAGCATATAAATCTATTAATCTATCAATCAACACATACAGCGCGTCTTCTTCTAAACCATCTGCAAACAATTCTCCTGTTCTGGCGTCGAGCCCCTTTGCTTTGCCGCCGACATAGAGATCGTATCGTTCTCCGTGTTGTTTGATTACGCCAATATCATTAACCAACGGCTCTCCGCACCCAATCGGACATCCTGTATAGGCCGGTTTTAAAGTAAAAGGGACCGCTCTTCCTGCAATACGTCGGTTGATTTCTTTTGCCACAGGCATTCCTTCTTCCAGCTCTCCCTTACAGAAGTTGCAAGTGCGAAGGCTTTTGACATAATTGCCGACCGGATAGCAACTCAGACCGACGCTTGAAAAGTCGGCCTTCGCTTCTTCCAACCTGCCTTCCGGAATATCCACATACAATTGTTGAAAGGTGGTGACTTCTAACTCCTGTTCTTCCCCCATATAGCGTGCAAGCATCAATAGTTGTTTGCCATTCAACTTAGCACCAAAGTCAATTCCGCCGTTGACCGCGAGCTTAATCAGTTTTTCTCCCATTGCAACAATCCCCTTTATTCCGTGATTTCCACCACATACGGGAATGCATATACTTTCCCGTTCAGTTTGAATTCTGCCCACAGTTTATACATGCCAGGTTTGCTGAAGTGGGCCTCAAACACTGGTTCCTCTCCTTCGCGAGGGTGTACATGGATAAACTCATCTAGCGCTTCATTCACAACGACCACATGTCCGAGTGCACCAAGGTAATCCTCTGGCTCTGCCCCTTCTATGTCAAAAGAAAGCACCACGTTTTCTTTTACAGAAAAATTGTTCACATCTAGGGTTACAGTGTAGTCGCCTTGTTCCTTCGTCCATTCTGTTTCAGGTTCTAAATGCACATGATTATCTTCATGACCGCCATGCTCTCCTACCATCACTGGCTTAGCTTCATTTACATACTTCAGCTCACTCGGCTTGATATCCACAAATGCTTGGTACATGCCTTCTTCCAGATCCGCATCTGCAGTGAAAACACCTTCAGATACCTTTTCTGGATGTAAATGTTGAAACTGTTCCAGATCCTCACTGATTACTATTAGGTGCATCAATTTCTCGTGATTTACTTCCAGGTCATCCATTGGGTTGCCATCATTGTCTGTCAGGGTAATGGTCATTTCTTCACCATCCAGCATTACGTCTGCTTGCACTTCACTAGAAGACTCTCCTTCATGGTCGCCATGCCCCTCGTGTCCACCACTGTCATGGCCCTCCTTTTCTTCATGCTCCCCATGTTTCTCTTCTTCACCAGCATGTTCCGCATGACTGCCCTCTTCACCTTGAGATACATCCTCACTTACATAAAACGCATACACCGTATAGCCCCCGATAACCAACAACAGATAAACAAGCGCAGATCCAATCCATTTTTTCATCGTGTTCCCACCTTATTAAAGTTTCACTTTTTGCAATCTGAGTGCGTTCAAAACAACAGATACGGAACTGAATGCCATCGCAGCTCCTGCCACCCATGGTGCTAGGAAACCTAATGCTGCGATTGGGATTCCCATGGAGTTATAAGCAAATGCCCAGAATAGATTTTGTTTGATGTTAGTAATGGTCTTTTTACTCATGATGATAGCATCTGCAATGCTGTTTAGATCACCGCGCATTAACGTGATGTCAGCCGCTTCCATCGCGACATCTGTTCCGGTTCCAATTGCCATCCCAATATCCGCTGTTACCAATGCTGGGGCGTCATTGATGCCATCCCCGACCATTGCCACTTTCTTGCCTTGCTTTTGAAGCTTTGCTACTTCTTCGGCTTTTTGTTCTGGAAGTACTTCAGCAATGACCTGATCAATTCCGGCATGTTGGGCAATCGCTTTTGCTGTGCGTTCGTTATCTCCTGTCATCATGACAACTTCTAGACCCATATCTTTTAGTCGTTTAACGGCTTGTTTGGAAGTATCTTTTATCGTATCTGCAACCGCGATAATGCCTTTGTACTCTCCGTTCACTGCAATAAGCATTGCCGTTTTACCATTCGCCTCAAGCTCACGAACCATTTTTTCCGCATGCTCGACAGCTACATGGTGCTTGCTCATTAATTTACGCGTACCAACCACCACTGTGTTTTCCCCTATGACCGCTTCGATACCATAGCCGGGTATTGCTTCAAATGAACCGACAGATCCAAATTCGATACCTTTTGCTTGGATGCCTTCCACAATCGCTTGTGCTAATGGATGTTCGGATTGTTTCTCGGCTGCTCCAACCATCGCAAGGATTGCCGCTTCATCCTCCCCAGCTTCAAGCTTTACATCGGTTAGCACAGGTGTACCATTTGTTACCGTTCCTGTTTTATCCAAAACAACGGTGGTGATTCGGTGCGTCTGTTCTAAATGCTCGCCGCCTTTAAAAAGAATGCCAAGTTCTGCCGCCCGACCTGATCCTGCCATGATAGACGTGGGTGTTGCAAGACCAAGCGCACATGGACAAGCAATGACGAGAACCGCAATCAAGTTAACCAATGCTTGTGCAAAGTTTCCTGGATCTACGATAAAATACCAAACCAAGAAAGTCAGTACTGCTATTCCAACTACAATAGGAACAAAGATGCCTGAAATTTTATCTGCTAGGCGTTGAATTGGGGCTTTAGAGCCCTGAGCCTGCTCGACGATTCGAATGATTTGAGCAAGGGCCGTTTCTTTTCCAACTTTTGTTGCCTTCATTTTCAAGAAGCCATTTTTATTAATCGTAGAACCATAAACAAAATCTCCTGCCTTTTTGTCGACAGGAATGCTTTCTCCTGTCAGCATGGACTCATCCACCGCTGATTGCCCTTCCACCATTTCGCCATCCACCGGAACTTTTTCCCCAGGTTTTACGGAAACGATATCCCCTACAAGGACCTCATCCAATGGAATTTCTATTTCTTTTCCATCTCGTAAAACAAGGGCCGTTTTTGCCTGAAGTCCCATTAATTTTTTGATTGCTTCCGAAGAGCGCCCCTTCGCTCTCACTTCAAATAGCTTTCCTAAAATAATTAGAGTGATAATGACTGCACTTGCTTCGAAATAAAGCTCGACCATATGTGCTCCTGAACCGATGGATTCAATCGATAAATACAAGCTGTACACATATGCTGCAGTCGTTCCGAGTGCCACCAGTACGTCCATGTTCGCGCTTTTATTTTTCAGCGCTTTATACGCACCCGTGTAGAATTGCCAGCCGATGAAAAATTGCACAGGTGTCGCAAGTGCGAGCTGCACCCATGGATTCATCAGCATATCAGGCAGATAAATAAAAGAGGTAAAGGAAAAGTGACTCACCATGGCCCATAGCAACGGGATTGTCAGAATGAACGAGAATACAAACTTCCCTTGTTGTTTTTCCAACTCCTTTTGCCGGAAGTTCTCGGCACTTTCGCTCTTTTCTACTTTTTCCGTAGCACCATAGCCAGCTTTTTCAATACGGGTAATGATGTCAGCTGGCGTTAGCTTAGAAGGGTTATATTCCACCGTTCCACTTTCTAAAGCTAGGTTCACATTGGCCGCATTTACGCCTTCCATTTTCCCGAGGACTTTTTCTATCCGACTGGAACAAGCCGCACATGTCATGCCGGTAATAAGAAATTCTGCTTTTTCTTTCACCACATCATAGCCAAGATCCTGAATCTTTTTCTCTATTTCTTTTTCGGTTACTTGTTCGGGATTATAGGTGACAGATGCATTTTCAAGAGCAAGGTTCACATTGGCCGCTTCGACTCCAGCCAGTTTGTTCAGCCCTCTTTCTACACGTGTCGAACAAGCCGCACACGTCATCCCAGTAATCTGTAACATAGTTTCTTTCTTCTTTTGAACACTCATTTCACTGACCTCCTTTATACCTATAGGGGGTATATAACATCCCAAATAAAACGTGCTGTTCCCTTAAGAAAAGCACGTAACTAACTTAATGGGTTATGCTACCTCATAACCTTCTTCGTCGATTGTTTCTTTAATTTTTGCAACTGTCACTTGCTCGCTTTTGTATTCTACTGCTACTGTTCCGGATGAAAGGTCCACTTTAACAGAATTCACGCCTTCAAGTTCCCCAACGCTTCCTTCTACCGCTTTTACACAATGACCACAACTCATACCATTTACTTTTAACGTTACTTGTTCCATGTTTATCTCCCCTTATTTCATCAGTCTTTTAACTGTTACTAACAACTCATCTATCACTTCTGTGTCACCGTCTTGAATTCTTTCTACGATACAGGATTTCATATGTTCCTCTAAAAGCATTTTGCCAAGGCCATTTAGAGCAGACTGAACAGCTGAGATCTGAGTGAGCACATCATCACAATAGGTGTCCTCTTCAATCAACCGTTTTACCCCACGTACCTGACCTTCAATACGATTCAAGCGTGAGATCAACGCCTTTTTTTGCTCTGCGGAATGGTGACTTTTCCTTACCCCATTGTTGTCTGTATGGCAACAATCTTCATTTAATGTTTCAACTGGAAGGTTTTCCATCGTTCTTGACCTCCTATCCCGTATAAAGTAACATACCCCTATATGGTATGTAAAGTAAATTGAATTTATAATTTTAAAATAATTTGTGAGAGGGACTTTATCATGTGGAAAGATCAAGTGTTGGAGTGGTTTACAGCAGTTGGGCCGTTTGCCATCCTACTTAGTATTTTTATTAATTCCATCATAAGCATACTAGCTTTTATGCCAAGCGTTTTCCTTACCGCTGCCAACCTGGCTTTCTTCGGCTTTTGGTGGGGAATGTTGATCTCTTTTTTAGGGGAATCCATTGGAGCAGTGGTCAGTTTTTGGTTGTACCGTAAAGGCATAAAAAAGTTTGCCCCGGATTTGTTGATGAAAAATAAATGGCTGGTAAGATTGCAGGAGACTGGTGGCCGGGAAGCCTTTTTATTGGTTCTTGCTTTGAGGTTGTTTCCATTTGCACCTTCCGGACTTGTTACATTGGCTGGGGCAACAAGCCGGATCAGCTTGGCCGGGTTTGCGGTCGCAAGTACTGTTGGGAAGATTCCTGCTTTGATGTTAGAAGCTTTTTCTGTTTATCAAGTGCTGCAGTGGAATGCGGCAGGCAAGGTAATCTTGGCTCTTGTGGCGGTTGGGGTTGTCGTGTTGGTTTTACGTGGGCGATTGAAAAGATAGCAACTGCCAAAGATAAGGCCATTATACTAAAAGCTTTAGTTGATTGGTTAAATGACGCTGTTCCTTTTCGCAAATGGCTTCGCTTTCCGCGGGACGGTGCCTTGAGCCTCACTTCGTTGGAGCCCACTGAAAAAGTCTTGATTTTAGTATTTTTATAAACACCGCTGTTGATTTCCGCAAATGGCTTCGCTTTCCTAGGGGCGCTGCTGGAGCCTCCTCGGCTACGCCTGCGGGGTCTCAACCTGCAGTTATTACCCGCTGGAGTCTTCGCCTTTTGCTCCAATTCACAGCTAAAAATTGAGTAGATGTTACGTTTATGCATATCTAGTTAACTCGGTTAGATACTTTTTCATAAACCCTTACATGAATGAAGCCACCTTGTTGATTGAGTGGAAGGCGCGTATACGCCCGTGGGAGGAAGGGACAGGGAAGACCCCACAGGGCGAATGTCCGAGGAGGGTTCCGGACCCCCCGCAGGCAAGCGAAGCTCCTGGAACGGAAATCAACGTTTCTTATCTTTCATAAAATAAAACAGAGCCTCTACTAAAAAGGCTCTGTCTCATCTCTTTTTATTGGTCTATTAAAAACTTCTCCCCTGAAACATGCTCAAGCAAAAAGTCTCCCACATCATTCCCGTAAAAGCTTAAATGGTGCAGGGGTCTTGTCATCGCCACATATAGTAACTTCACGTCAATTTCTGTTTCTGTGAATACTTCATCTAGCGTGCACAACAACACAGCGTCAAACTCCAGTCCCTTCGCCAACTGGGCATGAACGATGACGACATCCTCTTGATTGATTTCCTCATTTTCCCGTAACAATTGCACTTGCAAGTCTGTATGACGGCGAAGCATCCCCTCCATCTTCTTGCATTCTTTCTCGGTTTTGCCTATAACCGCAATTGTTTTTTGGCCGTCCACTGCATACAACTTCTTAATCTCAGCCTCTAGCACTTCTGCCTTTTTAGCAGCGCTGTCACCAGATGTAGACCATTGATGAAAAACTGGCTTGGCACCGTGCCTTACAACAGGCTCCACTTTTGGTAGTTCAAAGGGTAATAGCTTCAAAATGTCATTGGCCGCTTCCATGATTTCCACTGTTGTACGATAACTTTTTTGCAATGTTGTGTAAGCAGCCCTTGGAAAAATTGATTCCTTTACTTTGTTCCAATCTTGAATTCCTCGATAGGAATGGATTCCTTGAGCTAGGTCCCCTACGATGGTGAACATATCAGTTTCTAACGCACTTTTCAATGCTGCCAATTGAAAATAGCTGTAATCTTGTGCTTCATCAATGACCACATTTCGAGCACGTAGATCTTTATCTATTCCGTACAAATGATGCTGCAGATAAAGTAACCCTGCCAAATCTTCTAGCTCATACTGCTTCTGTCTATGTAATTTCACTTGATAGTCGACAAAATACTTAATCTGATAGTCATCCAAATAGTCACTTGCATACTTCGCAAAGGTATCCCGTTCTGTGACCAACTCTTTGAAATAGTGAAAAAGAGTGTGCTTTGGCAGCTTTCGGATAAAGGCGTTAACAGCGGTTCTAGACTCCCGTTTTATCTCTTCTGTCATGGCATCTTTTTTGTCCATCGCTTTTGTGACATAGCTTTTTCTTTTGGCTGGATCTAGGTGCATGTTAAATAGGGCTTTGTCGAGCTTCTGATCATAAAACTTCTCGACTTTATGCAAGAGCACTTTTTTCTCTGTACGTACATAGTTTTGCAGGACACTTTTCACCTTTTCCACCCGGCGATAATACGGGAGGTAGGTATATTCGTTGCGAATCAGGTTCTCCATTTTTTCAGCGGAGTAAAGTTTGAATTTAGAAGTCAGGTAGAAATCTTCTGTTGGAATGAGTGTTTCTAAAATGTCAGATAGATAGCGGTCGATGATGTTCTTAAATTCTAGTGAGCCTTTGAAGCTTGCCAACCATTGGACCATCTCTGGATCTTCATATTCATGGTTAATGAAACCCATCAACTTTTCAGATGGAGGTCGCAATTTCACCTTTTTGCCAATACAGCTTAAGACAAAATCAATAAAAGTCGTCTGTAAGATCCGGTCCACCCCAAGCTCTGGAAGGACTTCAGATATGTAGTCGATGAATAGATTATTAGGGGCGAGGATCATCAGTTGTTCTGGTCGAAATTGATCCTGGTAAGTATAGATAAAATAAGAGATTCGGTGAAGCGCGATGGTAGTCTTTCCGCTTCCTGCCGCTCCTTGCACGATAATCGGTTTATTTAAGTCCGCTCGAATAATTCTATTTTGTTCCTCTTGAATGGTAGAAACGATATCGGTCAGACGGTTGCTGGAACTGCCGGAAAGTGATTCTTGTAACAGCTCGTCCGTCGTCGTCAAATCAACATCCCTTATGTCTTGGAGCTCGCCATCTTCCATAATATATTGACGTTTTAGGGAGAGATAGCCGTCGTACGTTTCCCCTTCCGCCTCGTACTCCACTTCACCAAGTCTGCCGTCATAGTATAGGTTTGCGATTGGGGATCGCCAATCGACGATGATCGGATCTTGGGTTTCTCTATCAAAAAGCGATGCTTTACCAAAATAAAGAATCTCCTCTTCCTCTTTGCCGGCCCGCTTGTAGTCAATTCTTGCAAAGTAGGGTTTATGGTAGATTTTCTTGAGGCTGCGGATTTCTTCTGTCGTCCGTTGAAGCATGTTCGCATTGGTGAGCATGTTCAAATAACTTAAACTACTGTCTGAAAAATCAGTTCCATCCAACGCTTCTTTAAAACTGGACTTAAACGATTCCTCATCCAACTCTGTTGCTTTAATGACAATGTCCATATACTTTTTGGTAAAGATAAGCCGTTCTACTTCCTGATCAAAATCAGGATGCCTTTTCTTCATTTCTGCCAAACTCTTCACACTCCCGAGGTTTATGTAGAGACGCAAAAAACCATGAACTAGAGTTTTTCTCCATTCATGGTAACTATCCCTTAAGGAACCTTTTCAAAGTACGCAACGGTTTTCTGTTCTTTTTTGCCGGAAAAACAATTATAACCGCTTACAAAACAATTTGCAATTTTCCATCAGATTTAGTTCTTTTCCTTGTCAGCTTCTACTTTTATATGTAAACTTTTATCGTAAGTAAGTTTACATATAAATTTTACAGCAACATTGTTGATTGAAGTGGAAGGCGCGCAGACTCCTCGAAAATGCTAACGCATTTTCTCCGTGCGATGAAAAGCTGCCGAAGCCTTCCTTGTCCTACGGGAGGAAGGGACAGGGGAGTCCCCGCATCGAAGGAGGCCACTGAAAAAGACCTTGATTTTGAAATTTTACTAAACACCGCTGTTGATTTCCGCAAATGGCTTCGCTTTCCTAGGGGCACTGCTGGAGCCTCCTCGGCTACGCCTGCGGGGTCTCCACCTAGCGCTAGCTCCCTCAGGAGTCTTCGCCTTTTGCTACAATCACCAGCTAGGAATCATAAAAAACTTTACCTTATCAGTTTTTCAGTGGCTTCCAACGAAGTGAGGCTCCCGGACCGCCCGTGGAAAGCGAAGCGCCTGAAACGGAAATCAACAGTTCATGTAAAAACTAAGGAGTGATTACTTTGACTTGGAAACAGCTTGCAGAAAAAGTGGTAGATGGCTATCGCATAACACCGGAAGAAGCACTACAACTATTAAAAGAAGACGATGACAACGTATTAGAACTTATTTATTCGGCTTTTCATATCCGCAAACACTATTATGGAAAAAAAGTAAAACTGAACCTGATCATTAACGCCAAAAGTGGCTTATGCCCAGAAGATTGCGGCTACTGCTCCCAGTCCATGAAAGCCGACACGGAAATTGACAGCTATCCACTTGTCAGCAAAAAAATTATCGTTGATGGAGCCAAAGAAGCCAAGAAGAATAAAATCGGTACCTACTGCATCGTCATGAGTGGCCGCAAGCCGACAAATAGAGACGTGGATACGGTAGTACAAGCCGTTCAGGACATTAAAAAAGATGTAAACAATATGAAAATTTGCGCTTGTTTGGGTCTTGTCAATGACGCACAAGCGAAACGCTTGAAGGAAGCCGGTGTGGACCGCTTTAATCATAATATTAATACCAGCAAAGGGCATCACAGCGAGATTACTACGACTCATGATTACGAGGACCGTATCCGCACACTTGAAACATTAAAAAGTGCAGGAATCTCCCCATGTTCTGGTGTGATTTGCGGAATGGGTGAAACGCTTGAGGATATTGTAGAAATGGCATTTTCGTTGAAAGAATTAGATGCCGACTCCATTCCAGTTAACTTTCTCCACCCCATAGAAGGAACCAAGCTTGCCGGAATGGATGACTTGACTCCATTGAAATGCCTGAAAATCCTAGCCATGTTTCGATTTGTGAATCCAACAAAAGAAATCAGGATTTCCGGAGGCCGCGAGTACAATCTTCGCACCCTTCAAAGTATGGGGCTTTACATCGCGAACTCTATCTTTGTTGGAGACTATCTGACCACTAGCGGCCAAGCATCTAACCAGGATTACCAAATGATCCAAGACCTTGGTTTTGAAATTGAAGAAAATGCATTTGAAACAGAAAGCCAGCAATTTGCAGGTGTATAAGCAGATTTCCTAGTAATGGACAGTGGTACAGATTGTGCCACTGGCCTTTTATACACCTATGGAGAATTTCTCATTCATTAGCGCAAGTCTGTATGGTGACAATTCTCCCGTCATGATTTCACTTAAAACGGCAGGATCGTTATTCATAAACCGTTCTGCTTCCGATTCATTTCTTGCCAAGAAGATAACAATGCCAAATCCAGTTTCATCCGTCTGTTCGGTTCTTCCTGCAAGAATGACCACTCCACTTTCCACATTCTTTTTTAAGTAGGAAAAATGTCGAGATACTATAGTCTTCTCCTCTTCTGTCCAACATTCCGGATCATATAATCTTTCTGGCAACCTAAGTAAATAGATATAAGTTTGCATGCTCATGGATTTCCCCACTCCTTTCTTTCCCTTAAATTTCTACAAAATTTGAGGAAATCCTTTTTTCTGCTACGTGAAAGAAGGACAGCACGAGCTGTCCCTACAAAAAACATATTATCATCCGTTCACAACCGTCCCTCCGTTAATATGAATCATTTGACCGGAGACATAAGAGGAATCCTCCGATGCTAAATAAACATAGGCCGGAGCCAATTCTGCAGGCTGCCCCGGACGTCCCATGGGAGAATTGGTACCGAATTCTTCGACCTGCTCTCCGTCAAAGGACGCTGGAATGAGTGGAGTCCAAATGGGTCCAGGAGCTACACCGTTCACCCTGATTCCGCTGCCAACGATGTTCTCTGACAAGGAACGCGTTAACGCTACAATTGCGCCTTTGGTTGCCGAATAGTCCATTAATACAGGCATCCCTTTATAGGCCACCACAGAAGCGGTGTTGATAATGGAACTTCCTTTATCCAGATATGGCATGGCCGCCTGAATAAAATAAAAATAGGAAAAGATATTCGTTTGGAATGTACGCAGTAATTGTTCTTCGGAAATATCCTCAATCTTCTCCTGCACATGCTGTTCAGCGGCATTGTTCACGAGAATATGTAATCCTCCCAATTCTTCCGCTGTCTGCTTAACAACATCTGTACAAAAATCCTTTTGGCCAATGTCACCGGAGTATAACAAACATTTGGCGCCGTATTGTTCTACCATTTGTTTGGTTTCTTTTGCATCCTCATGTTCATCAAGGTAGACAATGCTGATATTTGCTCCTTCTTTTGCATAGGCGATGGCGACTGCCCTGCCAATCCCGCTGTCCCCACCAGTGATGATGGCATTTTTGCCTTTTAATTTGCCACTCCCCTTATAGTTGGGGTTATCGCAGATTGGTTCTGGTATCATTTCGTTTTCGTCACCAGGTTGTTTACTTTGTTCTTGTGGGGGTTGGCCCTCTGTTTGTACGGAATAAAATCGTTCTTTACTCATTTTCTCCACTCCTTTTTTCACTATTAACACCGCTGTTGATTTCCGCAAATGACTTCGCTTTCCTAGGGGCTGACGTGAGCCTCATCGACTTAGCGTGTGGGGTCACCACCTCGATATTTCCCACAGGACAAGGAAGTCTTCGCCATTTGCTCCTATACACAGCAGAAAATCTCACACATATTGTTTTTTCCAAATGATAAAGAGCAGCCTTTGTTTTTTGGCTGCCCTATGGTTCTTATCTATGGTTGTTGCACTTGTTAATTGGAGTTCGAGTTGTTGCCGCCTTTTTGGCCGATTTCTTCGAAGTGCTCTTTGCCGTGTTCATTCAGCGTTTTATTACCGCCCTTTTGGCCGATTTCCTCGAAGTGCTCCTGGCCATGCTCCTGCTTTGTCTTCTCTCCGCCCTTGCGTCCGCGCTCCTCATATGTCATTGTGGAGGTGTTAGAGCTGTTGTTGTTAGAGTTGTTACTACTGTTATTATTGTTATTGTTGTTATTGTTGTTAGCCATCTTAAATCCTCTCCTTTAAGTAATTTTTAAAAGATGCTTAAGTACTGACCTACATCCAACCGTCTACTTCACGTTCCGCCTCTTCTCTCGACTTCCCGTGGCGTTCCTGAATTTTGCCTACCAGCTTATCACGATCTCCTTCAATTTGTTGAAGATCATCATCCGTGAGATTTCCCCATTTCTTCTTGGCGTCACCTTTCATCTGGTTCCACTTACCTTTCATGGTTGTCTGATTCATACTCAACATCACCTCCCACTTCCATTTGTGACAACTGATAGCTCGTCACTAGTTACTTCATTCCTTTTCCACATATTTTAAAACCTAATTTTTGGAACAAACTCTTTTTCCAACTTTTTTCCTAATTTGCTCCAATAAAATATATTTGAAAAAAATATTGGTTTAACATTTTTCACGCTAGGGAATTACCTTCTGTGTAGACGTTGAAAAAAATACCAAAAAAAATAGAGGAGGAAAATCACATGTTATGGACAATCTTTGTTGTACTTTTAGTTCTTTGGTTACTTGGTTTCGCGATGGAAATTGGCGGAGGACTTATTCACATCCTATTAGTTCTGGCTGTATTGGCTATCGTGTTTAACCTTTTCGGAAGTAGACGTGGCGTCAGGTAACAAAAAGCCAATAATTAGTAGGAGTAACTGCAGTGGCTGAAGGGCATACCAATCGTACAGCTACTATGTCAGATGTTTAGGAGGCATTTCACTATGTTATGGACGATTTTTGCAGTCTTACTTATTCTTTGGTTACTTGGATTCTCTTTTGATATTGCAGGGAACCTCATTCACATTATCCTTGTATTAGCACTAATCGCATTAGTCTTTAACCTTTTTGCTGGTCGCAGAAGGCCTTAGGTGTAGAAAATAAAGAAAAAAGCTGGAAAGAATCAGTGTTGTCACTGAAACTTTCCAGCTTTTTTTGTGGAAAATTACTCTGAAGCCGCTGTTGATCTCCGCAAAAGGCTTCGCTTTCCTAGGGGCTGACGTGAGCCTCCTCGGCTTTGCCTGTGGGGCCTCCACCTAGCGCTATCTCCCTCAGGACAAGGAAGGCTTCGGCAGCGATTCTTCGCACGAAGAAAATGCGTAGCATTTTCGAGGAGTCTTCGCCATTTGCTCAATCATCAGCTAGGTTACCTTTTCTACTGCAAAATTCTTTTTGCTTCGAAGAAACGTTGGAGACCGGTGATAATTTCGACTGCCAGGAATAGTAAGGTAGTCCAGAGGACGAATGCAGGCAGTAGCATCATGAGGGTAAGTAAGATAAAGCCTTCTGTTCTTTCCGCCAGTCCAGCCTGATAGTAAAAGGACTTCATTCCTTGCTTTTCAGAAACTGCCCCGACCGTCAAAAAGACTGTAATCGAAAAAATGATAGATACGCTTAATAATAATAATGCCCACTGTATTTCCGGGTAGACAAAAGCCACGCCGAGGATCACACTGATCTCGACCAGCCGGTCAAATGTGACATCCATGACCGTTCCCCATGGAGAAGATTTGGTTTTACGGGCCATGGTACCATCGACCGCATCAAGGAAACCCGAAATCCACAAAACCAATACGGCTATTATCGGGAGACCAAAATAGAAAAAAGCTCCAGATGACACACCGATACCAAATGAAATGACTGTGACTTGATTTGGTGTCAATCCAAACTTCAACAATTGCTCCGCTGTGTTTGATATTAATGGTTGTACATATTTTCGGGCATGTGTATCAAGCATAAGAACCTTCCTTTATATGAGCAATATTTTCATCAAACGTTTTTAAAATGAGTCAGATCTTGTTCGGTTTGCACCGTTACCCATACTTGTTGGGATAGATCTAAATTTTCTGTTGAGGGAAGTGTGAGCTTTTGATGGAGTTCTTCCATCTGTATATCATAAAAAAGACTGCCATGTTTTACTTTTTTCTGTACTACTGACCCTTTATATGACTGGTAGCTGGATTCTGAGTGTTCTCTCATTACTTTTAACTTTTTCGAATGAACAAATGAACTCTTGCCTATTAGAAGACCATCCGAATAAAATTTTGCAACAAAAGGTGTTGCCGGCTCCTCATATACATCCATCGGAGCGCCGATTTGTTGGATCTTCTGTTCGGCAAAAACAGCAACCCTATCTCCCATCAACATCGCTTCTTCTATATCATGAGTGATAAAAAGGCTTGCAATACCTTCTTCTTTCAATAAATTTCTCACCCAGAACCGTAATTCGTCCCTTTTCTCGTTATCGATACTGCTAAAAGGTTCATCCAAGAGCATCAATTGCGGATTAGTAATTAGTGCCCTAGCCAGCGCAACTCTTTGCTGTTGGCCGCCTGAAAGCTCGTAAGGATAATTTTTTCCGTATCCATCAAGCCCAACTTTCGTTAAGAAATTAGTAGCCAGCTCTTTTCGCTTGGCTTTTGATCCTTTTCTTTTAAAAGATAAACCAATCATGACATTTTCCAACACGGTCATATGCGGGAACAAAAGAGGCTGTTGAAACATCATCACAATCGGACGCTGATTGGCTTGCATGGAGGTGATATCCTTTTGTCCCACTTTAATGGTCCCAGCTGAAACGGGTTCCAGTCCAGCAAGGCATTTCAATAATGTGGATTTCCCGCTTCCTGAAGGACCGACAACACTAATGATTTCACCTTGATTTATTGTCAAATTCAAATTACGGATAATGCTTTTCTCC
The DNA here is from genome assembly GCF_001293645.1 of Bacillus sp. CHD6a. Classification (GTDB taxonomy): domain Bacteria; phylum Bacillota; class Bacilli; order Bacillales; family Bacillaceae_I; genus Sutcliffiella_A. Next base: position 75,878 of record NZ_LBMD01000017.1, on the reverse strand, counting down.
CCATATTTTTTTGATACGTTTTCTATCACTATTGTTTCACTCAATCTAAAAACACCCTTTTCTGATAAGGAATCACCAGTCGAAACACTAGTTCAAACCCGATCATCACACAAATAGGTAGCAGTGCAAACACGATGGAAAAGCTTGCAATGACTGCTTCGTCCACTGATGACAGGAACGGAAAATATAACATAGCCAACGTCAATACGTTTCCGCCACCGATGATGGAAGTGAGCGCATATTGACTTAAAGAAATGACAAAAATCAAAAACACCATGCTACGGAAGCTTGGCAATAATTGCGGCAAGTAAATTCTGTAGAGGATTGCTCCTTTTGTGCCTCCGAGCGAGCTTGCTTGTTCTTCCCATTTCTGGCCAAGTCTTTCAAAGCCCGATCTTAAAATCTTTATAGAATATGGGATCGTCGGAATGAGGTGCACCAATACGACACCGATCCACTCGTCCGCCATACCAAATCGTATCATGGTAATATGAATTCCCATCGCCACCGCAAGACTCGGGATGAGAATTGGGAGGAGCAGCAACACTTCAACCAGTGCTTTTCCCCTGAAAGAGTGAAAGGCAAGTGCTCTTGCCGCTGGTACAGCAATGACCAGGTTGAGGAGAATGACGACCATTCCAATTAAAAGCGTCATTCCAATCGCAGAGAAAAAGCGCGCATCATTCAGCAGGACGGTGAACCCTCTTCCAGAAAAAGAAGAGGGGATGATTTCCCCCCACCTCCAACCGTAGGATATACTTTTCACCAATAATAGCAGGACAGGAAGAAAGAGAACGAACGCAAAAATTATATACAATAAGCTCCAGTTTCTATTCCTTCTCATTTTACATCCCGTTTCCTTTCATCATCCGATACCTCGATCTTGAAACCAAACTTAACAGAATAACCAGCATCCCAAAGATTATTGCAGTCACTGTCATCATCACAGCAAAAGATTCCGGCCTTTTACTCCAGTCTCCTTGGTAAAACCACTCATAGGCAAGGACAGAGACCATTTTCGGATAGGTCGTACCAAGTAAAAATGGCACTTCAAATGCTGCCAAAATAAAGGCAAAAACAATCAGTCCCGCCTCCATGAGCACTGGAAACAACCATGGCCACTCTACTGTTTTGAACACATGCCATTTGGTGCCGCCAAGGGTCTTCACCACATTAGGCAAATCGCGGTTCAGCTGTGCATAGACAGGAAGGAGCATAAGGACAACAAAGGGAATTTCTTTTAGTGTGTAGGTAATGATGATGCCAATCCCATAGCGATCATTTGTCAAGACCGGAAACTGATCTGGACGATCGATGATGGACAGTTCATGGAGTAAGGTGGAAAACCAGCCAGTCTGAGAAAAAAGCAAGATCATCATATATCCCCAAACAAAGTGAGGAAATAACATTGGCAGCCAAACAACGGTTCGTGCCAAATGGTTTTTCAAGGTTTCAAAAAGAAATTTTGTTAATAAAAGTCCCAATATCAGAGACAGCGTCGTGGAAATGAAGGCAATCCGGAGACTATATTTTAACGACTCCAAGAATGCCTCGTTTTCAATTATTTTTTTATATGCATCCAGTGAAATTCCATTTAAGGTTGTCACACTCTCCTGTGCCGCCAAAAAAAGTCCATACACGACAAGGCAGAATGTAAAAAGAAAAGCCGGAAGGAGTGCAAGACTCCAGTTATTGCTTTTGAACCACTTCATTGACCCAATGCTCCTTCAACCAGTTCACATATTCTGCATCCACTTCCGGTAAAAGACTTTCGCTTAATTTTTCCGGAGATAGAACAGAAGCTCCTCGATCCATGTTAGCCAGCTTTTCTTTCGCCTCTTCTGGCAACTTTGTTGGATCAAGTGCCATATTTTCACCCCAATATGTGGATTCATATTTGGCAAGCTGCGCATCTGGGGACATCAAGAAATTGATGGCTGCCATCGCCCCAGCTTTATTTGGACTGTTAAACGGGATTGCCAAGAAGTGAGTATTTCCAATGGATACTGAATCTAGTACAAATGATTTCGTACTTTCAGGGAATACGCCGTCCTTGATAAGACTTTCTGCCCTCGCCTCGTTATACCCCATCGTCATCCACACTTCCCCTTGGCTATAAAGGCGATCCAAATCCGTTAGAGTTGCCGGGTAGGTTTCCCCTTTTCTCCATAGGGAGGGTTGAATTTCACGGAGATAGTTCCACATTTGTTCTTGGTGCTCTGCTAAAACCTCTTCACTGTAGCCGTCTTCTAATAATTTCTCCGGTCCACCGACTGCATCATACATTACATGCCTTAAGAACGCGTTGCCTGTAAAATCATTGGCGTCAGGATATGTGAATTTCCCTGGATTTTCTTTTATCCAATCTTTTAATTCTTCCAGGCTGGCCGGTGGAGTCTGAACTTTTTCTTCATCATATAGGAAAACAAACTGCACTTTCCCCCAAGGTGCCTCAAGCCCTTCCACTTCTGTACCGAAGTCATATTGAATGTCGAGACTTTCGGTGTCCACAAAGTTTTGGTAGCTCGGGAGTTTTTCACTGAAAGGCCCGTAGAGGAGATCAAACTCCTTAGCATTCTTGAAATTTTCCCCGTTTATCCAAACAATGTCGATGGTACCTTCCTCTTTGTTTGCACGCTTTTCCGTCGAGAGTTTTTGAAGGATTTCATTCGTATCCATCGGGACTCGTTCTAGTTCGATGTTATGAGCTTCTTTTAGATTTGGTGCGACCCATTCATCCATGTAGCGATTGATTCCTTCATCTCCGCCCCACATGAAAATGCGTACTTTCGTACCGTCAGCGAGTTTGGTGATGTCTTCCCAGTCTTGCTCTTTTAAGTCTTCACCGGCGCTGTTTTTAGTTGGTGAGTTTGAGTTCGAGTTTGAACAGCCAGCAATTATTAGCAGTACAATTAAAAATGGTAATGTCAGCAACCTTGTCATCTTCATGGACGTCCCTCTTCTCTCTATGTCTAATATATCTAACTATATATATAACACTTATCTTTTATACTTTAAAATGTTGGTATGTTTGAGGTGGGTTTAGGTTCTTTAGGAACCTAACGTTTTTAGTGGAGATTTGGATCACTTTTGGGGTAACTTTTTGGTGGGAGGGCTGATGGACGAGGGGCAAGCGGAATAATTTTACTTTCATTTTAGGCAAATGTCCGAAGATTTTCGTTTTTTGACCGAAGTTTTTGAGTATTTGACCAAAGTTTTGACAAAAGTGGCCGAAGATTTCCGGAATTTGACCGAACGATTTTTTCAGATGACCGAACGTCTTGAAATGTTGACCGAACCCCGCAGTGTAAATGTCCGAACCCTAACAAAAAACAGGTTAAGTTGTCCAAAGTTCCCATTTAATTGACCGAACGGTTTAAAGCATCAAAAAACACTTAAAAATCACCTAAAAAACGCATGGATCAACTCGCCAAAATTAATCCATGCGTCACCCATCTTATTTCGTCAACGCATCCGTCAACACAGGAACAACTTGCTTCTTACGGGATACAACACCCTTTAATAATGCTGTGTTGTTTTCAAGTGTAACATTATACGCTTTTTCAACAACTGGCGCCTGGGAACCAAGTGCAAGTGCAACAGAATCATTTTCTAAAATATCCGTCACAACAAGTAAGAACAAGTCTAAATCCTTGTCAGCAACGTTTGCTGTGATGACTGCTTCCAACTCTTCTTGTTTGGCAAGAACGTCGTTTGTGTCCACTGTGTTTACTTGCGCAATTTCCACTTTGTAGCTGCCCATTTGGAACTCTTTCGCATCTAGGGAGATCAGCTGTTCTACCGTTTTATCGCTAAGGTCCGCTCCGGCTTTTAGCATGGCAAGACCGTACTCATCTGCATTCACTCCTGCAATGTCAGCAAGTTCTTTTGCAGCTTGTACATCTTGCTCCGTGCAAGTAGGGGATTTGAACAATAGAGAATCTGAAATGATTGCAGAAAGCATTAAACCAGCAACTGGCTTAGAGATTTCCACTCCATTTTCCTTGTATAGCTTGTTTAAGATTGTCGCAGTGCAACCAACAGGTTCTGCACGGTAGTATAAAGGATCCGCTGTTTCAAAATTTGCGATACGGTGGTGATCAATGACTTCCAACACGCGAACTTGATCGATGTCACTTACGCTTTGTTGGCGCTCGTTGTGGTCGACTAAGATTACTTCCTTCACTTCATTTGCAACAGTTTCCACTAAACGCGGCACTTCGCTGTTGAATTCTTTTAACGCATATTCCGTTTCACCGTTTAATTCACCTAAGCGAACAGGCTCTGCGTCCATGCCTAATTGTTTCTTCAACTCTGCATAAGCAATTGCAGAGCAAATGGAATCTGTATCTGGGTTTTTATGTCCTAGTACTAAAACTTTTGTCATGAGTACTCTCCTTGCGTATATGTTTTATCGAGCTAATTCTACTAACTCTTCCACTTTGTATATTACCTTAAAATATCGTTTGATTCAAAATGAAATTCCTTTTAAAGGGCATCTCTAAACGGTTTTATTAGAAATTAACAACAAAAAGTCAGATAAATATATTCGATAGAAAGTAAAAACGCCCAATCAGTAGGTTGATTTGGACGCTTTTCGGGTGGATGTAGGTTATTTGAACCTTGCCGTGAGCAAGATCGTGCCGTGCCAAAGCTCTCGCCCTCTTCAAAACAGAAAACCCCTTCTTACCCATTCTCCTCTTTCAACTTTTTCATCCGTTTAATCCAGTCCTCAATCTCTGCATCGATTCGATCAAGTTCATCGTTCATTTCTTTGTCCTTTTTCGCATGAAGTTCTTCCTTTAATACTCGCATCGTTTCTCCGTATTCTTCGATCCTTATAAGGAGTGCAGCTTCCTCTTCTTCTGTAATCTGTTCTGCTTCCCTCAGAGAGCTTGCAGCATCTCGGAAACGTTCTGTTTCTTTGTTGATGGCATTTTGGATGGTTGATTCCATGTTACTAAGATTTAAATTCGCAAAGGAGACGGCAAAGGTCCCTTTAGGAGATGCAAGTGATTTGTTCATCAAATCCAAACTATCCGGCAACCATTTGTATTTCATGCTGTTCTGCAGGTCGTCTGCATTGTCCGCAGAGATATATTCGCCGTTTCCTGCAGCCGCTACATCCTTCAGCTGATTTTCTGATTTCTTGTCAACATTGAACCCGATGATGTTCACATGGCGGCCTTCTTTTTCATCAGCAAAGGCTTGCGCTTCCTCTACCGGGTTGCCGTCGCATGTTTCCATCCCGTCACTTACAATATAAAGAGTAATGTCTCCTTCATATGAAGCACTAGCCTCACGAGCCGTTTTAATAGCTTGGGCAAGCGGGGTCCATCCTTTCGCTTCTACACCTTGAACCGCTTCAAAGAATGCTTTTTCGTTATAAGCCTGCGCCGGATAGACCTCATCTATCGTAGTACAGGATACTTGCATATCCTTGTCCTCTTGGGAACCGGCGTGCCCGTAAACATAGAGAGAAACATCACTGTTCGTTCCAATCGTTTTACCAAAACTCAAAACGGCGTCTTTGGCCACCTTCATTTTCTGCTTGCCATTTACATCCAACAGCATACTGGAGCTGGCATCTAAAAGGATGAACGCTTTTGCAGGCGTTCCCTGCCCATTAGGTGCTTCATCGTTTAGCTCGGGCTCTGGGAGGAGCGGTTCATTAAAAGAAGGCTCATAGTTTGCTAGTTTTCCAATCGCCTCAGGGTACGCGCTGTTTCCTAACAGGTGGATGAACGCTTTCAATAACGTATCCGTTTCTGTCGATTGTGCCGTAACGTCTTTCATATGTAAAAGAAAATCCTCTTCCATTCCTTTTAAAGAATTGAGTGAGGGCCAAATGCTGGTTTCTTCTTTATATTCGATATCACCAGTCATCGTACCGGACTGAATTGTTGTAAATTCTTCTAGATTAGACGGAATCACCACCTCATCCAACTTTCCAAGAACTTCAACACTAGAAGCTCCTTTTTCATCTTTCGGCTCTTCTTCTGCGTTATCTTCTTCCCTAACTTCTTCCTCTTGCCTCTCTTCTTCATTAGATGATTTAGATGGTTCGGTTGCTGTGTGATCACCTTTGGAGCAACCTCCAAGTATAAACATAGTGATACTAAGTAACATTATGAATAATCTCATCTGTTTCCCTCCATTTCTTCTATAAGTAGGATAACTATCACTGCTCTTGTTTTCCAGTGCAAAATATACCAAAATACAAAAAAGGAACGCCCTCATTGAATGAAGACGCCCTTACTTTTTCTAATTGTAGTATTTAATCTAGTTGCCTAACAGCGGTTTCTTCTGTCGTCATCCTCTGATGCCCGCGGTCTTCCATACTAGGTGCCACCGTTCGCGCTTCCTGGCTCTCTTTTTCATTCGTGAGCACCAATATCCTGCCGTTCTCCACATCAGTAGCATACATTGGCGCATCATGGTCTGAGAGGCCTAGCTCAAGCAGTTTGTTCCCAACTCCTCTTGGTGCCTGTGCCTCATCTGGCAAGAAAAGCTTGTCGACCATGGAATCGTCTTCTTCCGATGTAATATGTTCTACCCTTGTTCCGGTCGGATAGTCGGATCCAATTTCATCTCCAAGTGCTACCACAACGATTTCTTCTGCTCGGTATCCTTGGACAATCAATCCTTCCACTACATTTCTAGCTTTTTTCTCTGTATCATATACACCTAATATCGTTTTTTTCATTATCGTTTCCTCCTAGGAAAAGAATAGTTCTTTTCTCTATACATTCCCGCTTGGAAACTGTTGAAACACACTTACAGAAATTCCCTAACACTTATCCGAACTGGGCATGATGCAATCTGCTGTAGATTCCTTCCGCCTCTATCAGTTCCTCATGTCTGCCTTGTTCTGCAATGCCGTCTTTCGTCACAACCATAATACGGTCTGCATTTTTAATAGTGGCAAGGCGGTGGGCAATAACCAGCGTTGTCCGGTCTTTGGAAAGCTCTGTTAACGACCCTTGGATAGCGCGTTCCGTTTCCGTATCAAGTGCGGAGGTCGCTTCATCTAAGATAAGAATCGGTGGATTCTTCAAGAAGATCCGTGAAATCGCAAGGCGTTGTTTCTGTCCGCCAGACAATTTCACCCCGCGCTCTCCAATGACGGTATCAAGTCCCTTAGGTTGGGTAGAGATGAATTCATCCAGCTGGGAACGTCTTGCCGCCTCCATAATTTCCTCATCTGTCGCACCAAGATTTCCATAAGCAATATTTTCTCGGATGGTACCTGAAAAAAGAAACACATCCTGCTGCACGATGCCAATTTGGCTCCTCAAAGATTCGAGCGTCAATTCGCGTGTATCAAAGCCGTCAATGAGGATGCTGCCTTCCTCTAACTCATAAAATCTAGGCAAAAGACTGCAAAGTGTTGTTTTACCGGCACCTGAAGGCCCAACAATCGCAACTGTTTCTCCCGCGCGGACAGTAAGATTGATATTTTTCAACACTCGCTCGTTGCCCTCATAACCAAACGATACATTTCGGTAGTGAATCTCTCCATCTAATTCCGCATGGACCGCACCAGGTGCATCAGCAATATCCGGTTCTGTGTCCATGATTTCTGTATACCGTTTGAATCCCGCAATTCCCTTTGGATAGCTCTCAATGACCGCATTTATTTTCTGAATAGGTCCTAGTAAAATATTAGAGAGCAGGATAAAAGCAACGAACTCTCCGTAGCTAAGCTCCCCACGTATAACAAAAAAGGTTCCAAACAGCAGTGTAAATAACGTCACAAGACGCATCAGCATGTAGTTAGCCGTGACGTTCTGAGCCATAATCTTATAGGAAGATAGTTTGGTAGAACGGTAGTTTTCATTGTTTACCGCAAATTGCTTTTGTTCGTGTTTTTCGTTCGCAAAAGCCTGCACCACGCGGATTCCTCCGATGCTATCCTCCACTCTTGCATTTATTTCTGCCACGTCACTGAACATTCTACGGAACGTCCGTGTCATTTTCTTGTTAAAATGTATGGCCAGGATCATTAGTAGCGGAATGACTAGGAATGATAGAATAGCAAGCTTCCAATTGATGGAGAGCATGATGAAAAACGCCCCTATAAGCGTCATTAATGCCACAAACACATCCTCCGGTCCATGGTGGGCCACCTCTCCAATCTCTTCTAAATCCTTGGTTAGCCTAGAGATAGAGTGTCCTGTTTTATTGTTGTCGTAATAACTAAATGATAGCTTCTGCATGTGCTGAAACAACTTTCGGCGCATATCGGTTTCGATATTGATTCCCAGCATATGGCCCCAGTAGGTAACAATATAATGCAGTCCCGTGTTGATGGCGTAAATAGCAAGCAACCCGATGCATGCCCAAACAATGATGGTCCAATTTTGCTGAGGCAAAAGCCTATCAATCACCTGGTTAACAGCAATTGGAAATGATAGCTCCAGCAAACCTACTAAAACGGCGCAGGAAAAATCCAAAATAAACAGCCACTTATATGGCTTATAATACGAGAAAAACCTTCGTACCAAAACTTCCACACCCTTTTTTATTTGTTATGTATTTTGCTTGCTTTTATTTCGATACTCTAATGATAATCATTATCATTTAAATTCTACTATACTACCCTTTGCTGATGCACGTCAATGGAATTTATGTTAGAAGTCTACTTTTAGGATGGGAACTTCATTGGGATGAACGAAGCAACTCCAGTAGGCGAAGAAGGTTGTTTTTGGGAAGGATTTTAGCAAATTAGGCTTTCGGACTTAATTGATTTTGAAGTAAAAAATGCGGGAAATGATTCACTTTTGCGTTCTAAAAAACCGTTAAGACAACTTCCCCATAGGTTCAGACATTTTATACCCTTTTTGGGTGGGGGTTCGGACATTTACATGGGGATGTTCGGTCAAATATGTTGGGCCTTCGGTCATTCGAAAAATTCATTCGGTCAAATTCCAGAAAACTTCGGTCAACTTTGGAAAATCTTCGGTCAACTTCGCCAAATCTTTGGTCAACTTTGCAAAAACTTCGGACATTTGACCTAGCACCCCTATTAATCAAAGAAAAAAGCTGCCCAAGGGAACTCTCCCACGGACAGCTAGACTTTAAAAACCACTCACCTACATAAACACGCTCTTCTCAATCTCTTTCATTTCATAAAAATACCCTTGCCTCTTCATCAGCTCATCAAATGTCCCTGCCTCCACCACACGTCCATTCTCCATCACAATAATTTGATCCATCTTCTCGAGACCCGTCAAGCGGTGACTCACAAGCACCAATGTATCCTCTGAGGCCGCTTCAAAAAGTTTCTCAAAAATTGCCGCTTCTGTTACTGCATCCACGGAGGACGTCGGTTCATCCAAGAGCCACAAACGTTCTGCCTTCAACAACACACGTGCTATTGCAAGGCGCTGTTTCTCCCCGCCGGAAAGGTTCTCCCCTTTTTCCAGCACCTCATCAGCCAAGGAAAATCCGTCAAGCTTCACCGCACCTAATGCTTCTACCATCTCTTCATCACTCAATCCATCCTTGGCAAGCGCAAGATTCTCCCTAACTGTTCCATAGAAAAAGTGATTTTCCTGCAGTACCACATTCGCCACGCTCCACAAGTCTTCTTGCTCGAATCCAGCATAGTCCCACTCGTCCAACGAAACTAAACCATCCTCTGCCTCATAAATTTTCAACAGCAACTGCAACAACGTAGATTTTCCAGAACCACTTGGCCCAACAATCGCTGTTTTAGAACCTGCAGGCAAACTGATATTCACCCCATCCAGCGTCAAACGTGATTCTCCCGGATAGCGGAAGCGGACATCTTTCATGTCAAAAGAAAATGCCTGCTTTTCAGGTAGTTCCACAGTTGCACCAGTAGACGCGCCACTTAGAACCGGCTCCCCGTCCACCACTTCAACCAATCTTACCGCAGCTCTTCTACTCTCCTCATAATGATTCGGAAAAACAGCCATCGGCGCGGCATTTTCAAACACAGTCAAGGAAATCATCACCAGCATCGCCAGGAACAGTCCGTCAAACTGTCCTTCCACCGTCAGATACGCGCCAAGTGCAAGCAAGGTCCACGAAACCAGCAACGTAATAAACGTGTTTACTGATTGATTGAACATCGCCTGTTTTCCTTCCAGCTCCTGCTCACTGACATAAGAATCCGCAGCATCGGCAAGCAACTTCTCCTTTACAGCAAGTTGCTGATAGATTTTCAAGTCACGGAAGCCGTAGAACAGTTCTGTCACCTCTGTAGAAAGTGCTCCTCTTTCTTCTCTGACACGATTTTGCATGCGTCGTTGTCCTACCGCAAAGATCGCCGGCACCACAAAGCCTGTCAGAATTAACCCGACGAACATCACCAATGCCAGATAAATAGAGAAAAAGGAAATGAAAAATATCGTACTTAAAAAGACAAGTACCAGCACTACTGGTGGGTAGAACACGCGTAGAAAGAAGTTCTGTAAGCTTTCTACATCTCCCACAATTCGTGCAAGCAAGTCACCGCTGCGGTATTTCTGAAAGATCTGAGGAGCAAGCGGCTCTATTTTTTTATAAAAAGAAACACGTAGATTACTTAATATGGTAAAAGTTGCCCGATGCGAATACAAACGCTCGCCGTAACGGCTGAATGCCCTCGCAAAACCAAAGAGCTTCAGGACAGCAATCATTACAGTCAAGGTATAAATCGGCGGAGCCAATGCCGCTTTGGAAATAAGATATCCACTGGAGGCAAATAGCCCAACCGCCGTAATCCCAGCTGAAAATCCGAGCAAGATGGACAGGAGAATATCCTTCTTTTCTAGCATAACCAGTTTCACTACATCTGCTAACTCTCTCATCCTGCGCTCCCTCCTTGCTGAACAGACACCATTTCACGATAAGCCGGAACCGTTTGAACCAGCTCCTCATGTGTTCCTCTCCCAATCACCGCTCCTGACTCAAGCAGTAAAATGGAGTCCGCCTGTTTAATTGTGTGCAATCTATGCGCAACCGTAATAACCGTCGACGTTTTGGAAAGCTCCTTCATAGAAGCCTGTAAAATCCTTTCTGTCTGCAGATCCAGTCCTGTAGTCGGTTCATCAAACAAGATAATCGATGGCTTTTTCAAAAAAGCCCGCGCTAACGCCAAACGTTGCTTTTCGCCACCAGATAAACCTCTCCCAGCTTCTCCAATCTTCGTTCCGAAACCTTCTGGTAAAGATTCAATTAACGGAAGAATACCTGCTTTTTCTGCAGCACTTCTTATCTCCGCTGCTGTTGCTTCCGCCTTCCCGCCAATCGCGATATTATCTGCAATCGTTCCAGAAAAAAGGTATGGGTTTTGCGAAATATAGCTCACTCGGTCAAACCACTCTTTTTCCTTGTATTCAAATAATGGCTTTCCATTCACCAGCACTTCCCCTTCTGACGGGCGAATTAACCCCGCTATCAGATTTAGGAGTGTTGATTTTCCGGCACCACTTCTCCCAATCAAAGCAAGCTGCGTATATGGCTGGATATCCACTGTTATTTTTTCTATAGCAAAGCCTTGATTTCCATAACGAAATCCTAGGTTTTTCAACTGTAAAGCAGGAGGACGCTGCTCCCTTTCAAAAGAAGCGTCTCCCCATTCAATAGGACGCTCCTCTTCTACCAGCTCATCTGTCACCTTTTTAGCAGCTCCCATGCTTCCACGCCCCGTATGGAAGGCGCTCCCCAACTCTTTCAAGTAAAGGTAGAACTCAGGTGCCAATACCAATACGAAAAATGCAGTAAAGAACGTAACATTTTCAAACACAACCAGCTGCAAACCGACCTCAAGCGCAATCAATCCAATGGCAAGCATTGAAATGAATTCCAGCATCAAGGATGAAAGAAATGCGATTCTCAACACTTCCATCGTCGCATCACGGAAGCTTAAGCTGCTGTTTTCAATCGTTTGCTGCTGTCTGGCTGAGCGACCAAAAAGTTTTAACGTCGTGAGTCCCTGTAAAGTATCCAGAAACGTTCCTGAAAAAGCATTCAGTTTATCCATCTGCTCTTCTGATTTTTTCTTAGTTTTTAAGCCAACCACAATCATGAAAATGGGAATGAACGGCGCCGTGATTAATATAATCAAACCTGTATTCACATGCTGACTGAATGCCGCAATCAAAATCATGATCGGGATGATGCTCGATTGAATGACCTGTGGTACATACCTGCTGAAATACGGATCCACCTCATCCACCGCATCCATCATCACACTCACCTTTTGACCGGACTGGCCCTTAAGGGAAGCTTGAACCGGACTGTTGGAAAACTTCTTCAGCAACGCAATCCGGAAGTCGCGTTTTACTTTGCCAGCAAGCTTCACGCCTGTGAGACCGCTCCAATAGGTCAAGGCCGCTCGAGCAGCCAATACAACTAGAAGGCCACCTAGAAATGGCAAGATCTCTTGAAAAGTGTGGCCTCGTAGGAACACTCGGTCCACGATGGTGACGAAGAAATATGCCTGCCCGATAACTGTCGCTCCTGTGAGGATGGCAATTAGGATAAGCGTCATCCTTGTACCTCTATGAGATTTTGCAATCGTTTTTAAATCAGTCATAAATTAAATCCCTCTTTTCTGTTAGTGAAAATCGGATTAGAAAAATTAGTTAGTGAAAAGTTTCACATACTTTATAGTTAACATTATATAACATGCTTGGTGAAATTTCTTCTTTTGGGATTGACCATTTTATGACATATCCTATGGAACTTTACCCTTAATCATTTGATTTAAAGTATAAGAAGTTATGGAATAATGATAGAAAATAAGTTGTAGTTTAATTTTAGTAAACTATTCGTTCAAATGCAGTTTCCTTCACCTGACATTCATTCAAATTAATCTCTAAAAGTAAATTTAATTCCCTACTTCTACCCCACCCCTTCACCGCATAAAATAATTCATCCAGAAAAAAACATTGCATTTCACCCAGACCTGTTGTAAATTAGTAAAATAATTAAATTGTTCTGATAATTAAATAGTGAACTTTCTTATCCAGAGAGGTTGAGGGAATGGCCCGAAGACACCTCAGCAACCAGCAACGCCCGATCAAAAGGACGTTGAAAAGGTGCTAATTCCAGCAAGCTATTGATGCTTGCAGAGATGAGAAGAATGAACTTTCAATAGAAAAGTCTTCTTCTTATAGAAGGCTTTTTCTTTTTATTCAATAAAGCATTAAAGCCTCATCCCTCTGGAAGAAACGATTGTCACTTACCATATAGGAGGCCTTTTCATGTATAAAACGGAAACGAAGCTTGCGCAAATTGGAAATCGTTCAGAAACTGCCACTGGAACCGTGAATCCACCTGTTTATTTTTCCACCGCCTATCGCCATGAGGGCATCGGACAATCAACGGGCTATGACTATACAAGAACCGGAAATCCCACTCGTCATGTGTTGGAAAAAGCCATTGCGGATCTAGAGGGCGGCGACCAAGGGTTTGCATGCAGTTCAGGAATGGCGGCCATTTTAACCATCCTATCCCTCTTTAAATCTGGTGACCACCTCATCGTTTGTAAGGACCTGTACGGCGGTACGTACCGTCTTTTTGAAGAAGGCTATAAAAAATGGGGACTGTGTTGTAGCTATGTGGACACGACCGACCTTTCAGAAATAGAAAAAGCCATTACTTCACAGACGAAGGCTATTTTTGTGGAGACTCCCACTAATCCCCTAATGGTAGAAACAGATCTCGAGGCCGTTTCCCAGCTTGCGCAAGCACATGGACTCCTTTTGATCTGTGACAATACGTTCTACACTCCTGTTCTATTAAACCCCATAAAATTAGGAGCAGACATCGTCATTCATAGTGCTACCAAATATCTTGGCGGCCATAATGATGTGCTGGCAGGGCTCATTGTCGCAAAAGGCCCGGAGCTTTGTGAATCACTGTCGCTTCACCATAACGCAGCAGGTGCGGTACTCAGTCCGTTCGACTCGTGGCTGTTGATCCGCGGCATGAAAACCTTATCCCTTCGCATGGAACGACATGAAAAGAATGCGAAGCAAATCGCGGAATACTTGAATCAGCATGACTCCATCACGGACGTTCTGTATCCAGGTAGGGGCGGCATGCTCTCTTTTCGCATCCAAGACGAAGCATGGGTCAATCCCTTACTTCAAAACTTAAACCTTATCACTTTTGCCGAAAGCCTTGGCGGCGTGGAAAGCTTCCTTACTTATCCTGCCACCCAAACGCATGCGGACATTCCAGAAAAGATCCGGATGGAAACCGGCGTATGCAACAGATTGTTACGCTTTTCAGTCGGTATTGAAGACGTTGAAGACTTGATTCAAGACTTAGAGGCCGCGCTGAAGGCTGCTTCCATCCAAAAGGAGGTCCTATCATGAGTCATTCTTTTCAAACGAAGCTGTTACACAACCGTCACAAGTTTGACAAAAGCAATGGGGCTGTAAGCGTGCCTATTCAACACGCATCCACCTTTCACCAGCCTGATATCGATTCCTTTGGTAAATATGATTATGGACGCTCCGCCAATCCGACTCGGGAAGCACTCGAAGAAACAATTGCCCATTTAGAAGACGGAACGCGTGGCTTTGCTTTTTCATCCGGTATGGCAGCTATCTCGACTGCTTTCCTCCTTCTTTCACAAGGAGATCATGTTCTCATCTCAGAAGACGTTTACGGCGGAACCTACCGAATGGTTTCAGAGGTTCTTACCCGCTACGGCGTGGAGCACACTTTTGTAGATATGACCAATGTGGAAAAAGTGAAAGCAGCCATCCAAGCCAACACGAAACTGTTTTACGTAGAAACACCATCCAACCCGTTGTTAAAAGTAACAGACATCACGGCTGTGTCTACCCTCGCTAAATCAGTCGGAGCTTGGACATTTGTCGACAACACATTCTTGACTCCAGCCTTGCAAAAGCCGCTGGAGCTAGGCGCAGACCTTGTCCTGCACAGTGCAACGAAATTTCTGTCCGGACATAGCGATGTCGTGGCAGGTCTTGCGGTGGCAAAGGATCCTGTGCTTGCCGACCATTTAGCTTTTTTGCAAAATTCTTTCGGCGCGGTGCTTGGCGTTCAAGATGCCTGGCTGGTTCTAAGAGGGCTCAAAACGTTACACGTAAGGCTCGAACAGTCACAAAAATCAGCGTACAAGATTGCCAGTTCCCTAGAAAAACACCCTGCCGTTAAAAAGGTATATTTTCCAGGATTGACGACACACCCAGGCTTCACCCTTCAACACAGACAGGCGCAGGGGCCTGGAGCTGTTCTTTCTTTTGAACTGCACAGCGAGGAGGACCTACGAAAATTTGTCGGAAAGGTTGAGATCCCTGTTTTTGCCGTAAGTTTAGGGGCAGTAGAGTCCATCCTTTCCTTCCCTGCAAAAATGTCCCATGCGGCGATTCCGGAAGCAGAACGATTAAAACGCGGCATCTCCAACTCCCTACTGCGCCTGTCTGTAGGACTTGAAAGTGCGGAGGATTTAATAGAGGACTTTGAACAGGCATTTCAACACACCAGTGCAGCAGCAAGTGGAAACCAAGAGCAACGGAGGGTCATTCATGGGAATCTTAGATAGTTTAGCGCAAGACAAAATTTTAATTGCAGACGGTGCGATGGGAACCCTCCTCTATTCCTACGGCTCTGATTGTTGCTTTGAGGAATTGAACTTGTCGCAACCAAACCAAATCTATAATATCCACCAGGCATATTTGAATGCCGGTGCCAACCTTATCCAGACCAATACGTATGCCGCGAACTACCATAAGCTTGAGCGGTATGGTTTGCAGGATCAGGTAAAGGAAATAAACAGTGCGGCGGTAAGATTAGCGAAAAAGGCCGTGGCGAATCATCCTGATGCTCATGTGGTCGGTACAATTGGCGGGATCCGCGCTATCAAGCCGGAAGCCATTCCACTTGAAGAAATCAAACGCACCTTCCGTGAGCAATTATACTGCCTGCTGCTTGAAGGGGTGGATGGCATTTTACTAGAAACCTTCTATGATTTAGAGGAATTAGAAACAGTCCTGCAGATTGCTAGAAAAGAAACGAATCTCCCGATAATCGCGCAAGTGTCCCTGCAAGAAGTTGGTTATTTGCAAAACCGCGTCCATATCACAGATGCTTTGAACCGTTTGGAGTCCCTTGGTGCAGATATTGTAGGGTTAAACTGCCGCCTTGGTCCATATCATATGATTTCCACACTGGAAGAGGTATCGATTCCAAAGACTGCTTATCTTTCTGCTTACCCCAATGCAAGTCTTCCCTCCTATGTGGATGGAAAACTAGAATATGACAGCGACGCAGAATATTTTAAAGAAACCGCATTAGCTTTTCGAGATCAGGGGGTAAGATTATTAGGTGGCTGCTGCGGAACGACGCCAGCTCATATACAGGCCTTTTCCCAAGCATTACAGGACGTGGCCCCTGTTAAAGAAAAACAGGTAAAACGAAAAGAAAGAACCCTTATCATTCCTTCAAAAAAGAAGGAAGTGCCAACACCTCTTTTTGAAAAAGCCAAAAAAGAACGGTCTATCATCGTGGAGCTCGATCCTCCTCGCAAACTGAACACAGATAAATTCCTGGCTGGTGCTCAAGCCTTGAAGGATACAGGCATTGATGCCTTGACCTTGGCAGACAATTCCCTTGCTTCTCCGCGGATCTGCAACACCGCACTAGGATCCATCGTGAAATCAGATATAGGCTTGCGCCCTCTTATCCACATCACATGCCGCGACCGCAATCTTATTGGCTTGCAGTCACACTTGATGGGACTCCATCAGCTCGGTATTCATGATGTGTTGGCAGTCACTGGCGATCCAACGAAGGTCGGTGATTTCCCTGGTGCCTCTTCTGTCTATGATGTCACATCCTTTGGTCTTATCAATATGATCAAACAATTTAACCAAGGTGTCTCTCTTTCCGGAAAAGAACTTGGCGAGCGCTCCAGTTTCTCTGTCGGCGCAGCCTTCAATCCGAATGTTCGCGTTATTGATAAGGCCATTGAACGACTGGAGAAAAAAATAGACGCTGGTGCAGATTATTTCATCAGTCAACCAGTCTTTTCAGAAGAAAAATTACTGGAAGTCTATCAAGCTACGAAACATATTGATGCTCCTATCTATATTGGAATTATGCCGCTCACAAGCAGTAGAAACGCAAACTTCCTTCACCATGAGGTGCCGGGGATCAAGCTGACTCCACAGGTGCTTGAGGCAATGAATCGTCATCAAAATGATCCTCACCAGGCAAGTGTAGAGGGGTTGAACATTGCGAAGGGGCTGCTTGATGCAGCACTTGAACTTTTCAATGGAATCTACCTGATCACCCCGTTCATGCGCTATGAACTGACAGTCGAGCTTGCCAATCATGCCAAAAAATACGGTCCGTCCCAATCATCCAGGAGGGTTCAAAATGTCTAAACCTATCACACTACTAGAACAACAGCTACAAAATAAAATACTGATCATGGACGGCGCCATGGGAACAATGCTGCAGCAGGCAAATCTCACCCCAGACGATTTTGGCGGCGAAGAGTATGACGGCTGTAACGAGAACCTGAATATCACTGCCCCTGATGTCATTGAGCGCATCCACGTGGAATATTTGAACGCGGGTGCCGATATCGTGGAGACGAATACGTTTGGGGGAACAAATCTTGTGCTTGATGAGTATGAGCTCGGTTTTAAAGCCTACGAGATTAATAGGCTTGGCGCCGAAATTGCTAAGCGTGCGACCAATCAGGTGTCCACTCCGGAGTGGCCGCGCTTTGTGGCAGGTTCAATCGGACCGACTACGAAAACACTGAGTGTTACAGGTGGTACCACCTTTGACGCACTGACGGATTCCTACGAGGAGCAGGCCCGGGGGTTATTGGACGGGGGTTCCGACTGTCTTTTAGTAGAGACGAGCCAAGACTTATTGAACGTGAAATGCGCCTTCCTAGGGATACAGCGTGCTTTTGAAAAGACTGGTGTCACGGTCCCTGTCATCATCTCCGGAACCATTGAGCCGATGGGAACCACCCTTGCAGGTCAGGCGATTGATGCCTTTTACGTTTCTGTGGAGCATATGAAGCCACTTGCAGTCGGGTTGAACTGTGCGACCGGACCGGAATTCATGCAAGACCATATTCGAACACTTTCCAACTTGTCAAAAAGTGCGGTGAGTTGCTATCCAAATGCCGGCTTGCCGGATGAAGAAGGCCACTACCACGAAACCCCACAGTCCCTTGCGACCAAGCTTGGCGGGTTTGCCGAACAAGGCTGGCTCAACATCGTCGGTGGCTGTTGCGGGACGACGCCAGACCATATCCGCGCAATTGCGAATGTGATGAAAGATTATAAGCCGCGCGCTGCTGCTACTGTTCCAGACCACCATAGTGTCTCTGGGATAGAATCGTTCATTTATGACGACCCTTCCCTTCGCCCCATCATGGTCGGGGAACGCACCAACGTCATCGGCTCCCGTAAATTTAAAAGACTGATTGCAGAGAAAAAATTTGAAGAAGCGGCAGAAGTGGCTCGTGCCCAGGTCAAAGGCGGCGCACACGTTATTGACATTTGCCTTGCCGACCCGGACAGAGATGAGCTAGAAGACATGAAAGCCTTCGTCCAAGAAGTTGTAAAAAAAGTGAAGGTCCCGCTTGTCATCGACTCCACCGACGAAAAGGTCATTGAGGCAGCGTTGAAATACTCGCAAGGAAAAGCAATTATCAACTCCATCAACCTTGAAGACGGTGAAGAACGATTTGAAGCGATTGTTCCGTTGGTTCATAAATATGGGGCCGCGCTTGTCGTTGGTACCATTGACGAAGAAGGAATGGGCGTTAGCGCCGAACGAAAGCTTGAGATTGCGCAGAGGTCCTATAATCTTTTGGTGAACAAGTACAAGATCTCCCCTACTGACATCATTTTCGACCCGCTTGTTTTCCCTGTCGGTACGGGTGACGAGCAATATATCGGTTCTGCCAATGCGACGGTAGAAGGAATTCGTTTGATCAAAGAACATTTCCCTTCCTGTTTGACGATACTCGGCGTCAGCAATGTTTCTTTCGGTCTCCCACCTGTAGGGCGTGAAATACTTAACGCCGTGTACCTCTATCATTGCACACAAGCAGGCCTGGATTATGCAATCGTGAACACGGAAAAGTTGGAGCGCTTTGCATCCATCCCAGCCGAAGAGGTGGAGATGGCAGAAAAATTGCTGTTTGAAACAACCGATAAGTCGTTGGCGGAGTTCACAGAATTTTACCGTGGCAAAAAGAAAGAAGCGAAGTCCCATATTCCCGACATGCCGCTGGATGAGCGACTAGCCTACTATGTAGTGGAAGGGACCAAAGAAGGGCTCCTCCCTGACCTTGAACTTGCAATGGTCGCTTACCCTACTCCGTTGGAAATCATCAACGGTCCATTGATGAATGGGATGAAGGAAGTCGGCCGCTTGTTCAACGACAATCAGCTGATTGTTGCGGAAGTGCTGCAAAGTGCAGAGGTCATGAAAGCCTCCGTCGCATTTTTGGAACCGCATATGGAAGCAAACGATACTTCGTCCTCTAAAGGGAAAGTCTTGCTTGCGACCGTTAAGGGCGATGTACATGACATTGGAAAAAATCTGGTCGACATCATCTTAAGCAATAACGGATATGACGTGGTTGATCTTGGAATAAAAGTGACTTCCACCGACTTGATTCAGGCAATTAAAAAAGAAAAGCCCGATATCGTAGGCTTATCAGGACTGCTTGTGAAGTCCGCTCAACAGATGGTGTTGACGGCGCAGGATATGAAACAGTCCGATATCTCGGTTCCTATTTTAGTAGGGGGCGCTGCGTTGTCTCGGAAGTTTACAGACAACAAGATTTCCAAAGAATACGAGGGGCTTGTTCTGTACGCGAAGGATGCGATGAACGGCTTGTCTCTTGCCAACCAGTTGCGTTCGCCGGAAGAATTTGAAGTATTGGTTCATGAGCAGGCGGAGAAACAGAAGAAGTTGCGGGAGGCGGAGGCAGCTGTAGAGAGCGTGTCTAAAGACGTTGCGGACAGCAATGGTGTAGCGACAGCCGTAAAGGTGCGTTCCAATGTTTCACGGGATGTTCGTGTGTTTACACCAAGTGATACAAAACGTCACCTGCTGCGGAACATTTCCGTCTCCCATGTGGAGCCGTATATTAATATGCAAATGTTGATTGGCCACCATCTTGGGGTGAAAGGAAAGATTGAGAGATTGTTGGAGGAAAAAGACGAGCGCACCATGCAAGTGAAGGGTGTGGTAGATCAACTGCTGTCGGAAGTTAAGCGAGATAAACTCATTACTCCAGCTGCCGTATATCAATACTTCCCAGCTCAGTCTGAGGGGGATACCTTGTTCATTTATGATCGTGATGACACGAGTAAAGTGATTGAGCAGTTTGATTTTCCAAGACAGGCAAAGGCTCCTCATCTTTGCTTGGCCGATTATGTGAAGCCCCGTGAAAGCGACGTTATGGATTATGTAGGATTGTTTGCGGTAACTGCCGGCAGAGGAATTCGTGAACTGGGTGCTGCATATAAAAAGGATGGCCGCTTTTTAGAAAGCCACGCCCTGCAGGCTTTGGCACTTGAAACAGCAGAAGGTTTGGCTGAGTTGGTCCATCAACAAATGCGCGACCGTTGGGGATTCCCTGATTCTGTCGGTTTTACGATGAAGGAACGTTTCGCCGCTAAGTATCAAGGCCAGCGCTTCTCCTTTGGGTATCCCGCGTGTCCGAACTTAGAGGACCAGCAGAAGCTGTTCAAGCTGATTCAACCAGAGGATATCGGGGTGGAATTGACGGATGGCTGCATGATGGAGCCGGAAGCTTCCGTGTCGGCAATTGTTTTTGCCCATCCTGAGGCTAGGTATTTTAATGTGATGTAAGTAAGAAACCCCCGCGTTTGGTATGGTCGCGGGGGTTTTTGAATTGAACAAACGTTTGATTAAAGGAGGGTGGGTTGGTATGACGAGTAGTTTTCTGGTTAAACAAAGGTTTGATTAAAAGCGTTTGGGCCAGTCATACCAACGGGTTGGGAATTTAAACAAACGTTTGATGGATGTTTTGTTTCTATTGGTAGCTAGAGAATTCTTTTTTAAACAAACGTTTGACTAAAGAATACGCTTCTTTCCTGCGGCTTCCAATATGACGGTTAAGTGACTATCAGACCCTGAAAAAAGTTGCTCCTTTTCTAGTTTTAGCTCTCGCTTCAAGATAATTGGATTTTCATTATCATCTGGGACGGTTACATCAAATGGTCCTACATGGTTCATATACTGAGGCCCTTTTGAAAACTCTTCTTCATAGAAAGTGAGTTTGAGTGACACATCCTCATTACTATGATTTTGAAGATATAATTCACATTGAACTGTCATGGTTGTTTCATTTTTGGCTTCATAGGAGCATGTACTTTTTTCCTTGTCATAGGAAATCGCATCTAGTCCGGTGGCAAAGGTGGTTTGATATGCTTCTGCAATCACTAACGGACCAAACATAAAGAGGAGAACTGTCATTATGACGGCGCGTGCGCGGTATTTTTTCAATGCTATCGCCAAGAAGACTAATCCCATTAGAAAAATAGAAACGGTTATCACTCCGACATACACGGTTCCTTCCACTGTTCTCGTCGGAATTGATAGGACAGAAGTCCACTCTGGTCCATAAGGGGAATTTAGCTTAAATGGAAAAGACATGATCATTGCGATGACAATCATTGATACAGAAACATATAGGGCTGGCTTACTCTTTAACATCTTAGGTATTACCCGCTTTCTTTTGCGTTCTTAGGTAAATATTTCTATATAAAAAGCTAAATACCTTTGTTTTATTTTCCTCTGCACCATAAGAAAAGGACCACCTTAAGTGATCCTTCCCTCCTAACTACTAATAACCAAACTCCTCATTAGCAAACACAAGATCTACTAAGACCGGACTGATTCCCTTTTTGTAAATGATAGTCAGTTCCGCTCCTGAGATAATGTCATAATTTGGAGCCGTCCCGTAGGCAACCCTCAGGACAACTGGCTCTTTTTCCCCTTCTATTAGGAATTCCACTGAATTACGATCTACCACTCCCGTTATGACCGCATTGGCTTTGAACATGCCGTCCGCTTCAATTTTCAATTCCTGCCCTATCAGGACATAATCTGAAGCCATGTGGTTATCTTTCTTCATTTTATGTACGGGCATATTAAACTTCTTGGCGATGCCCCACAATGTTTCCCCTGGTGCTACTGTGTAAAATGCCTTTGTGACTTTTTCCAGAGACTTTTCCATCACATCATGATTAGTTGGAGGAATGATTAACTGTTGCCCTATGCGAATGGTATCTGTTGTAAGGTTATTCTCCTTTTGGATGGAACCAACCGTTACATGGAATTTTTCACTAATAGAGAAAAGAGTATCCCCAGCCATTACGTCATAATAAGTCGCTTTAGTTCCAACCTTCAGCACCTGTCCCACTTTGATCAGGTCCGTTTTTAGGTTATTTACATGTTTAAGTTCCGTGACGGAAAGACCATATTTCTTCGCTATTGAAAATAATGTATCTCCAGCTGACACTACATGGGTTGGTTTCTTGTTTTCTCCCACTTCTATAGAACCAGATTCACTCAGTTGTAATATTTGGCCTACTTTTATGATGTCAGACTTTAGACCATTCAACTCTTTTAATTCCTTAATGGAGATCCCATACTTTTGAGCTAGTGAAAATAACGTATCTCCAGATTTCACTTGGTGTACCGCTTCATTCGCCAGCACTTCCCCTCTAGCATTTACTGTGATAAACGCACTAACCGCAAGCGTTCCAGCTAGGACATAACTAACAATTTTCTTATCTCTTTTCCCTTTATTGATCCTTTTCTGTGTCTCAATTCTCTCTTTACGAGACCTAATATTCTGACTTCCCACCATAATCCCCCTTGTTTTATACCAATATATTCTTCTACTAGAAGTATTTTGTCGAAATCACAGAGATATTTCGTAAAGCAGTCACAGATTGTTAGGGTGGAGGTAAAAGAAAGGAAAATAGTAATAATTATTGTATTTTAGTGGGTTTTTGTTGAGTAATTTTACTCAAATAACTGTAGTTTGGATTGTTTATTGATGGCGGCTTTTGTCACGGAGATGAATTTGCGAGGATATCCATTCTAACGGACGATTTATCCATTGTAAAACGGATATATCAACTGTAAATTCAATATATCCATTGTAAAATTGTTTTATCCATTGTAAAACGGATATATCCATTATTGAAGCAAAAAAGCGGCTGAATCGGCAGCCGCTTTTTTACTATTCTATCTCAATGGCCAGATCTTCAAAGAAATATTCCACTGGTTGGTAGACAATATTTAAGCCTTCCTTCTTACCATCCACCTCAAAGTACAGTTCCACGTACTTCCCTTTTTCTCTATAAAATACACTCTTATACCTGGTATAATCCTTATCTTCCAATTGGACATTTTGGCCAATTAGTTCAGTAGGAATCCTCCCCTTTTCTACCTTCAGTACCAGTCTATTTTCTTTGTTCGTCATACTAACAAGCTGTATGGTTCCATTTTGCGAAGGTAAGACCGCCCCTTGTTTTAAAGGCTGGGTCACTGCCTTATTGTAATCTATTACATACGGAACTACCTTAAAGGAATCCACCTTGCGCAACGGAGCAAACTCAGAAAACGATCTGTAGGACTTACCTTTTTGCATTCGTTCAGCAAATTCCCAGTTACCACTCTTCCTGAAATAGCTTTTTGATATAAAAGAACCATCTGATTGTTCTCCCACTACTATTAAATCGAACGACATATTATCAGTTATCGTATTGCTAATCTCATCACGTAAATGAATGTTTGTTGTTAATTCGAGCTTAGAAGGCGTTTCTTCTAAAAGGGAAACTCTGAATCTGCTACCCTCATGCTCTTTTTCAATTCCAAGACCTTTTACCAACAATCCAGGCTCCTTGTCCAAATCAAATTGGAAGTGCCAATTCCATTCCGCTTTTGTTTTATCATATTCTCTAAATTCAACATCCAATTCGAACGTTCCGGTTTCAGCAAGTTCCTCTGCTTCGAAAACGAACACACTTTTGTGGGCCTGGTCTGCACCAATAGTCCAACTTCCTGCAGATCCAACAAGATTTTTTCCATTAAAAGACAGATCCAAAGACACCGCTCCTTCTTTCGATTTCTCAGATTCAACCTCGTACCCCACTACCACACGGCCTTCATCAAAATATGCCTCTTCTATCTTCAGTGTCATTCCATTGTATTCCTCTTCCAAGCCTAGTGCGGTTGTTTTTCCTTCTTGGGCAACTAATTTAATACCATGATCTCCGTGTTGAAATAGTATACTCTCTTCATAACCTGAACCAGATGTATTTTCCTGCGCATTCCAAAATGACTGTGCAAGCACGGCAATAATCCCGACCACCAACACCGCTGCAAAATTTACCTTCAGCAATTGCAGTCTATTGAACTTCTTTCGTTCTCTTTTCTGTCCAATCTCCAACGCTTTCTGCACCCTTGCCTGAAGCTCTTTCGTAGGTACATAGATTTCCTCAAACTCGGATTTGATTTCCTGACTAAGCCTCTCCATATTTCTCTCCCCCTTCTTCGAGTTCCTCTTTCACCTGGGCCAACGTCCGGTGTAGCTGTGACTTGATGGTCCCTTCTGGCTTTTCTAAGATCTGCGCCATTTCTTTGATTGAGTACCCATAGGTGAACTTCATCATCAGCAAGCTTCGTTGTTCCGGTTTCAGCCTTTCCAGCACTTCGGCAAGGTCTAATTTATGTATGGACAGGTGTGTTTCTTTGACCGACTGTTCATGCTTTTCTATATCAAGGAAGGTGATCTTTTTCTTTCTTCGTAATTCATTGATAGCGGTGTTAATCAAGATTCGGGTCATCCATGTGGAAAAATATTGCGATTTCTCAAGCTTCGGGAACGCTTTATATGCGTTGATAGTGGCCTCTTGCACCACATCCAAAGCATCTTGTTCGTTTTTCACATAGGCATAGGCTATTTTATATAGCTTTTCCTGCTCGTTCTTAATTAGTGACTCAAATGTCGGGCCACTTGTAGACGGTTTGAACCATGATTTTAATCTTTTCACTATGCTGTGACCTCCTTTCCTTTATTAGACAAGCGACTTTTGGAAAACGTTCCATGTAAAATAGGAGAATTTAAAAAAGTGGGGCATATGGTGCGCAAAATGATTTAAAAAGACGCTGGGAAAACGAAGATTCCCTCCTAACCAGGTAGATATCAATAAATTTAAGCATTTATCAAGAAAAATTGAATGATATCAAGAAAACTCACCCACATATCAATAAATTTCGAGATATATCAAGAAATCTAGCAATATATCAACAAAAACCCACCAGCAAGCATGCATGGCCACCCTAACAACCCAGCTTCTAAACCTGCGGCGCATGCTCTGCAACACAACTAAAAAACCCCGGCCATCTAATCATCCACCTGGCCGGGGTCTAACAAAATTCTACAACTTAAATTTCTTTATCAGCTCACTCAAGTTCTCACTCATGGCAAGCAGTTCCTCGGCTGAATAAGCAATACTGCTAATTGCCTTCACTTGCTCGTCTGTGGATGCCGCAATTTCTTCCGTACCCGCAGCAGACTGCTCGGCAATGGCAGAGATGCTTTGAACAGAAGCGAGCACTTCTTCTTTTGACTCATTCATGGCATTCATGTTGGTCATAATGTTTTCAATGAATCCAATAATAGAGCGGATATTGGTCGCGATTTCTCCGAATGATTCGCCGGTTTCCGTTACAGCAAGGCTTTGTTCGCTAGAGATATTGTTCGTTCTCTCCATCTCTTCCAAAATCACCTTGGACTCTTCTTGAATGCTGGAAATGGTCTCTTTAATGTGCTGGGTCGAGTCTGCTGTTTGTTCGGCAAGCTTTCTTACTTCCGTTGCCACCACCGCAAACCCACGGCCGTGTTCACCGGCGCGTGCCGCTTCAATGCTTGCATTTAACGCCAACAGGTTTGTTTGATTAGAAATCTCATTGATGGTAAGCGTGATTTCTTCAATACTTTTAATCTTTTCTGTAAACTGGGACATCAATCCATTAAGGCGTGTCACAATTTCCGTTGATTCATTTGTGTGGTTCTGAAGTACTTCGAGCTTTCGCACACCCGTCTCGTTAGCGGAAATGATTTGTCCAGAAAGTGCTTCAAGGTCATCTTGCTTGGATAAGACATCCTCGATATTATCCGCCAGGTTCTGAGTACGGGCGCTTGTTCCCTCTAGATCGGTTGCCTGCTGGACTGCACCTTTTGAAAGCTCCTCAATTGCACGGTTCATCTCTTCGCTTGTTGCAGAAACTTCTTCCGTCACAGCGCTCATGTCTTCCACAGACGCCTTCACTTTTTGAGAAGAATCCGCCACCGTTCCAATCATCTCGCGCATGTTAACAAGCATGGTGTGGAAGGACGCAGCCAACACGCCAATTTCATCTTTAGACTTTACTTCAATATCACCTGTCAGATCTCCATCTGCAACTTTTGTAACCTCTGCATTTAATCGTAGGATAGGCTGGGTGATATATCGTGCTAATAGAATGGTAGATATAGTTGCCAACACTAGAGCAAGCAATCCCACAATAAGGATGGTTTTTAGAATGCTATTAGCCAATTGAAGCATGTTTTTCTCTAGGAAGACACCTCCAATTTTCCAACCCGTTTCATCAATGGTACTAAAAGCTAGTACTCGTTTATCTCCTTCGAATGTATACCGTTGAACGCCTTGCGCTTCCTCTTTGTAAATATTATCAATAAACGGAAGGTCCATATCCAATAGATTTTCCCCGGTTAAGGTAGGATGAACTAATGCAACACCATTATTGTCCAAAAGAATGCTGTATCCCCCATTTCCAAGTTGTTTTTTGGCAACCAGCTCTTCCAGGGCAGAAACATTAATATCTGTGGCCAGCACCCCCTGCACAATTCCATCTCCTTTTACAGCTTTTGCTAAGGTGATGACTGGTTCCCCTGTACTCGTATCCTCATAGACATCTGTATAGATAACCTCACCCGGGCTCTGCATAGCCTTTATATACCATGTTCGTGTTGTCGGATCGAAATCTGAGGGAAGTTCCGAGTCAGGTGAAGAATAGAATTTTTTGTCCTGCGTTGCTAAGTAAATAAACTGCATGTCAGGAAAATTTCCTAATATCTGATCGAAACCTTGTAACATGGTCGCTTCATTTTCCGCGGACCTTTCAATTATAAAGTTATCCACTAATGAGGTGCTCCCAAAGGAATTAAGTACTTTGGAATAGTTATCTAAGTAGATATGAATAGTCTCTTCCAAATCTTCCATTGCAACTTCTGCGTTTTGCACGACGTCATGATCAATTTTTTGCTTTGCTTGACTATATGTGATGACGCCTACACTGGCAATGATTAAAAATATTAGTAGTAAAAATGACATAACCAGTTTGCCTCGTAATGATGTAAACATGTATTTAACTCCTTTGTTTTAACAGATAATCATTTTATCGTCATACAATGTTAAATGTTAAGAAACAAAGGAGAAGTCAGTATTTTTCGAAAAATTCACACCGTTGCTTTCCGCTCCATCAGGTTTAATCCAATTCCCATAAAGAGGACACCCATGCAAAATAATACGGAAGCAGGAAGCAAGAATTGAGATAAAGACCAATCCAAGATCGTTGCACCTTTTAGCATCTCCATCCCGTATGTTATCGGAATCAGTTTAGACAAGGTGAGCAAAACCTCAGACTGAACGATTTCAAGTGGCCAGTAGGCGCCCCCGATCATGGCCATACTCACTGAAATTAAGGGAATGACGGCATCTAATTGCCTCGGATTGGTAGCAATTGCGCTAATCAGTATTCCAAGGGACACAATTGCAAACAAAAATGGGATGATCACTAAGAGTATCATGGGGTATCCTCCTTTGAGTTCCACTCCCAATACGAAGTGGAAAAAGGAGAAAACTAAGGCCAACTGCGCGTACCCAAGTATAAAGCTGAAGCTAACATGCCCCAAGTACAGTTGTACTTTCGTTAAGGGAGACAAGATCATCCTGTTCCACATTCCGTTTCTCTTTTGCTCCAAAATAGTACTTACCGTGAAGGTAACAGTAAAGATGACAAAGAAAAGTGAGAATCCGAACAAAGCCTGCAGAGAGGCATCATAGATGAATTCACTCTCTTTAAATGATTTTTCGGAAACTGTAAACAAACCGCGGCTTTCATTTATTTTTCCCCTCAATTCATCCTTTGGCACATCCAGTCTCTGAGCTGCGTCGGAAAGTGTCTGCTCTGACTGCAACACGTTGGTAACATGAGCCTCTATTAAGGAGGTGTTGGGAGTGGTGGCATTAAGATAAAGTTTGTAGCTATCCTGCTCTAATTGCAGTGCCATGTCGATGGTGCCTTTTTCAAGTTTAGCCATTATGGCGGATTCTTTTTCTGAAACAAAGATGGTATTCTCCGCTTTGACATTCAGCGCCTGAATCAGTTCTACTTGTTCCGCCTCAGAAAGGGTGGTTGAAAATACAGGGAGCTCTACCGGTTCGGTATGATTCACCTGTCCAAGTGCTAGTGCAAAAACAAATGTTAAAACTATCATGCCAATAACAGCAAATGGCTGTCTTCTCAAATGTTGAAAATGGTTAATTAAGATCGCCCTCATTTAAATCAACCTCCTTTTAGGAAAAATAGGAATGGCTATTAGGAGGAGGGCAATGCTCACCACTACAAGACGGAAAAGGTTACTAGTCACTTGCGACAACTCTCCACCACTTAATATTTTCAAATAACCTTGCAACGCGGCACCATTCGGTGTGTAGGATGCAATCGTAAGCATGGTGTCGGACACCTCATTCCAAGGAACAAAACTTCCGCCCAAGAATGCAAACACACTGACCAGAAATCCTGAAAACATCGTGGATACCCGTTGTGTTTCAAAACGGTAATTCAAGGCGGTGATCAGCACTGCCATCGAGCCTACCACAAAGCTGAAGAACAGTGTAATGGTGAGGAAAGCAAGAATATCCGACCAGATCACCTGGTAAATTATTGCCGCCAACCCGTATAACGCACACAATTGAAGAAAGCATATCAATACGGCGGAAAACCACTTGCTAGACGCGTACATCCAGGGATTTGTATTGGTGAGCAGGATTCGATCATACACAAAAGTGGCTTTTTCGGAATAAGCATAGCCAGCGACAAAGGACACGACATATAAAGCAAACATCGTACTCATTCCAACTGCAAAATAACCAAAAGAATTCACCGGCACCTTGCCGTCCACTGTTACAGTTTCACTTGTGACCTGGGCTATTGATTTAAAATCCGGTGGAGCTTGGTTTGATTGCTGTGCCTCTTGCGTCAACACCGTTTGCAGCCGCATCTGATTTGTAAAATCTTCGACCACATCTGAGATGACACTAGCTTCCAATCCCTTGTCTTCGTTTAGGTAGAGCTGTAGATCTTTGGTTGTTTCCTGTTTAAAGAATTGTCCTTTCCATGTTTCAAGGCGAAGACCTTCTGGAAATTGCAAGACCCCAGCATATTCGTCATTATTCAAAGTCGTATCCAGGTCTGTTTCTTCTTTTACTTTTAGCAAATCTTGAAGCTCCTCTTTCATTACAGTATCTACTAGTAATTCGGGCAACGAGGTCTGTTCGGCTGCTTCTAAAATCTGCGTTCTGGCTTCCTCAGGAATGTTTTCTGACAGCATCCATTCATTAAACTTTTCTAAATCTGTTTGAAGATCTCCTTGGTCTAGCACCGCTACTTGCGCATTAAGGGTGATTTCTTCACTAGAGTTGCTTCCTAAAGCAAAACCAAGGATTGTAATTAATACAAAAGGCATCGCAAGCAATATCAGGACTTCTTTTTTATCTCGTAGCAAATGAAGGAGGTCTTTTTTAATAAATGCACTTAACATATTGGCGCCCCCCTAATCTCGAAGCTTGCGACCTGTCAGATGCAAAAAGACATCCTCAAGGGTCGGCGCTTTAATTTGTATTCCTTTTAGCGGACTGTCTGTTTGTTTGGCTGCATCAAAGACATCTTCTAAAAGGTTGATTTTCTTTGGAGCCAATAGGATGATTTTCTTATCCAAGGTGGTTACGGATGATATGGCGGGGATGGACTCCAACTTTTCAATGAATGCCGGATGGACCTTTTCCACTTCGACCTCAATGGTATGTTCCGAGGAAAGGATATTCTTCACTTCATCTTTTGTCCCAGAGGCTATCACTTCCCCGCGGTCCATGATATAGAGCCTCTGACAAAGAAACTCCACTTCCTCCATGTAATGACTTGTATAGAGTACGGTAATTCCTTTTTCTTCGTTTAGCTTTTTTACTGTTTCAAGGATGTAATTCCTAGATTGTGGATCGATACCGACAGTCGGTTCATCCATAATGAGGATTTCGGGCCGGTGGAGTAAGGCAACCGCAATATTAAGACGGCGCTTCATCCCTCCGGAAAATTGCTTTACCGATTCTTTTTGGCGTTGTTCGAGACCAACTAACGTAAGAACTTCTTCAATACGCTGCTTTATCTCACTTTTGGGCAGTTTGTATATCTTTCCGAAAAAGCTCATATTTTCATAGGCTGTTAGTTCCGGAAATACGGCGATCTCTTGCGGTACGACACCGAGAATTTCTCTGAGGTGTTGCGGTTGTTCTTTGACACTTTCCCCCTTCAGGAGTACGTCCCCGCTTGTGGGCTGCACAAGGGAGGAAAGCATAGAGATAGTAGTGGATTTTCCGGCCCCGTTAGGCCCAAGCAGCCCCACTGTCTCCCCTTTCTCCAGATATAAATTTACGCCTTTAACGGCTTGCGTGTTTTTGAATATTTTTGTTAGTTGAATGGCTTCTAGCATGTTTTCGCGGCCCCCTTTGTTACTTCTACTATACTATCGTCTTGGGGCAAATTAACCTGAAGAAGGTCATTAGTTTGCGGGAGGCAGGGGTGACTTTAGTCATTTTTTGTGGCGGACGGATTTCTATTAGACAGAACGGATGGACTCTCTTGGCCTTCGGGCGTTTAGACAAGTCTAGACGACAAAAAAGCCCGAATAAATTTTCGAGCTTTAAGCATGCTTCATAAAAATTCCCTGTTGCTTCATGCCTTCCCGCAGTTTCATCAGCTTCACACCATCGCCCATAGACTCCAAAGCAAATCCCTCCGTAGAAGCAGGTAAATTCCACGTCTCTATCACCACTTGCTCCGCACATGCAATTACATAAGGATGCCTTACTGCATGCTGGTGTAGAATTTGTCCAAACGTCATGGATGGAATCATTACGTTCTCCACCTTGATCCGGGCTAAAAGCATCATTCCAGCGTACAGTTGTTGCTTGCCCTCCCCTGAATTCATCACAATATACGATGGAATCCCGAGTTTCTTAATATTCACCAGTATCGAGAAGGAAATGTTGTGCTTCGTCGCATAGTGTAGGAGAAATGCTATGCCACGCATTTTGTCCTCAAAGTTGCTGGTACTGATATCGATGACAAAAAGCCACGATAGTTGGGTAGTCCGATCGTACACTTTGGACTGCAGGCTGTTCATTCTAGCCGTGGCCTTCCAATGAATGTTTCCGAAAGGATCACCAGGTACATAATTCCTTGTACCAAGTACTCTGCTTTTCTCTTCAAACAGGGAACTTCTACTCGGCTGCTCTCCTTGCTTCTTTGGAAAGATTTTTTCAAACCCCGCTACCTTCTCGCTTCTCGGATATACGATGACCTCAAACTCCATTTTGTCTCTTGTCTGAAGGTATACTTTTCCCCATCCAAAGAAAGAATCAATTTCCATATCGAACAGTCGGAGCTGAGCCACGCCTCTTTTCACAGCCGTAAAAGGAAGGATGACCTCCCAGTGACTCCGCCCAACTTGGTGAAAATTAAAATGTAACTGGTTCATATGTATTTGCTCTTCCCCATGTTGAAACAGTATGTTTTTGTCCGTTCCCACTCTAAGCCTTCCGAAAAATATCGGAAGCAAACTGTTGTGAGTGATTCTAAGTCTTAACATCCCCTCATCTTCATTGAACAGCTTTAACTTCTCTTCGAGTATGTGGATCTCAAGCTTTTTGGCCACATGGGTGAGATAGTAAAAGTTCCCCCACATATAAGCCAATATAGAGAAAAAAAGGAAAATTAACGGAGTAGATCCTAAAAAGAAGGATGCAGACAGCAGGAGAAAAAGAACGGTATTCATCATCCGTAGCCCTCTCTCGTTCTCTATTTGTTGCACCCACCCACTCCATTCGTCATTTGAATAGGTTCCGGACTTTTTACCCTTGACTCGTTGCTTTATCCGTTCAAGTCGTGTTTCCATATGCAAATTATATTGGTTTGGATCCATTTACGTCCTCCTTTTATTGGCTCGGGGTGACATTAGGTGTTTTTGCGGGTATTGCTTTCTGTTAGGACTGTAAGAAGTGCTCTATTAGACTGAACGTGTAGGGTTCCTTGCTACGGGCGTAAAGAGCCCTTCTATTTGACCGAACTCTCCATTTTTAATGCTCTTCAGGTCTACATATGGATGATATTGGAAAATTATAACGCACGCCTACACAACCCCATTCCGAATCGCAAAAATCGCAAGCTGCGTCCGGTCCCTCAGCCCAAGCTTCTGCAAAATAACCGTCACATGATTCTTCACCGTGCCAATAGACAGGTGCAAGGTTTCTGCAATCTCCTGATTATTTTTCCCGTCCCCGACTAGCTGTAAAATCGACCTCTCCCTGCTGGTCAATTCAACCATCTCCAGACTAGAGGGTTCCGGAGTCTGGTTAATCAATCTCGGCACCACCTTACCCGCTACAGAAGCATCGAGGGAAATTCCTCCATTCAAGCAGCTCTCGATCGAGGACAAAAGACTCGCAGCATCGGCGTCCTTCAGAAGATAGCCCAATGCCCCAAGCTTTAACGCGTCCATTGCATACTCATCATCTGCAAATGTGGTCAGTATCAATACTTTCGCTTTCGGGTCACGCTGCCTGATTACCTTTGTCGCTTCAATCCCAGTCATGACTGGCATCCTTACGTCCATCAGCACCAAGTCCACCAGATGGTTCTCATATGCCTCCACAGCTTCCCTCCCGTTTGCGACTTCCGCCACAACCCGAAACGAAGGATGCTGTTCAATCATCATCTTTATCCCTTGCCGAACCAACGCCTGGTCCTCCGCTAGCAATATATTAATCACTTAATATGTAACTCCCTTCAAAGGGAAAATTCCCTTCACTGTAAAATAACCCCCGGTGACTTCACGCTCCATCCGACCGTTCAGTCCTTCCATGCGCTTTCGCATATTTTGGAGTCCAAATCCTTCTTCTACGTACCTTGGTACCTCCATTTTATTTTCCACTTTCACCTGAAAGCTGTGTTCTCCGATAATCTCAAGTGTTATGGAAATTTCCTTTGAGCTACCGTGCCTCATTGCATTCGTAATTCCTTCTTGCACAAACCGGTACAAGGCAATATTATGCTCATTACTTAAGGGCTGTGATAGCACTCCCGTCTTAGTCGTCAACTGGACTCTCATTTGACTTTCCGCTTCTAATTTCCTGATCAAATGAATAACAGATGCGATTCCCTGTTCCTCTTCTCCCTGCAAGGCTTTCACTGCTTTTCGCATCCCATCCAAGCTTTCCCGGGCCAGTTGCTTGGACTGCTTCACAATGGAGGCAACCTTCTCTTCCCCTGCTGCCTGCTCCGCTACTGCCAGTTGCATCATCAGCGCCGTAAGCTGGTGCCCAACAGAATCATGAATATCCCTTGCAATCCGGTTCCGCTCTTCCACTCTGGCAACCTCCTCATTTTCGAGGACCTGCCTTTTCAACGCACGATACTCCACCAACAAACTTTTCCACTCTCTATCAAACTTCTCATTATCACGGTAGTACCGATGAATAAGTGCCCCCACCCCAATTAACATGATGAAAAGAAACAGATGATAGAAAAATAAATCAGAAACTGCTAGAGCGCTAAAAGAGGTTGTAACCGGCAAGAGAACAGCTGTTGTCGTGAGAACTGCTTGTTTGGTAGCGGAAGATTGCATTCCATCCAGCAATAAAAAATAAAGCAACAGCCACGGCAACACATCAAACTGTGTCAAGATAATGTGTTGCACCATCACCACCGCTCCACTTGCCAATAGATAGGCCACCCATTTTTCTTTCCAAATCGGCAAAGAAAAATAAAGCGCCAAATACATCCCCGCAGCCAAAAGATAGGCAGCCAACAGCAAGCCTGTTAAGGAATAGTAGATTGGCAGGATGAAGAGAATTGTGCATAGAAAGCAAAGTTTAAGCCATAGTAAACTGATTTTGTTACCCATAAAACATTCCCGCCTTTATTTTATGTGAATTCTTGTTGTTCCATGAATTCTCCTTTTGAACAAACGATTGACTAAAAAATCTTCTTTAACTTTTTCATCGCCGCTACCGATGTAAAGCTTTCAAAATGGTTTATTAGCTTGACTGTTGCTTCTTCCTTGGTCATGCTCGTCTGTTCCAAATGATGTCTGTCACACCAATGCTTCATCGTTTCATAGGATGTACTGCTCCAACCATTCTTCTCGCCATGTTCGTCCTGCTTTTCTTTTGTCCCAGATACCACAATATCCAGATTACCTTGCAACTCCAGTAATGCTTGATCGAAGGCTTTCTTCTTTTCTTTTTCCTTCATTCCCGCTTTGGAACGGAGATCTCTTGTATCAATTCCCTGGTTCTCTGAAATGAGCCCAAAAAGGGATAAAGCAACACGCGATACTTCTCCTTTCTCATATCGCTCCTCCATGGTTTCTTTACTTGCTAGTGCAGCAAGCAGCAGCGGAAGTAAGTCCTTCGAAACGAACACCGCTTTTTTCTTTATGAATTTTCCATAAGCCGCCACCCCATCTGCAGCAAATCGAGTCCTCCAAATCCACGGATCTTGCTCTGTGTCGGAATGCCATGCCTCTTTTGGCGTCATGCCTCCAAGTGAAGGATAACCATCAAATAACGGCGCCAGCGGAAGCAATCCCACTTCTTTAATTACAGCAACAGCTTCTTCATATGTATGGATAGTGCTAGTTTGTATGTTCATTGTCATCACTCCTTATGTTTTAAAATTCTACATCAGTTACAGAGAGTCCTTTAAAATTTTCCCAATAATACCTTGCATTACAAGATAGCTGCACATATAATGAGAGTATCATGTAATACAAGATAGCAGCGACACTCTGGATTAGTACCTTGTTATACAAGATACCGACCGTTATATTACCTTTTACTACAACCAAAGTAGGTGAACACATGGCAGCAAGAAGCCAGCTATTAAAAGGAATCCTCGATGCCTGCGTCATGGCCATCGTGGAGGAGAACGCAGTATATGGGTACGAACTGTCCCAGCAACTGCAAAAAGTCGGGTTACCCGACATCAGCGAAGGTACCATCTATACGGTTCTGCTCCGCCTTCAAAAAAATGGATTCATCATAGGGGAAATGCGTCCTTCTGCATCCGGTCCAAACAGAAAGTATTATTTTCTAACCGAAGCCGGAAAAGAAGAGCTTGAACGGATCTCAAGTGAGTGGATGCTGATTGCAGGTCCTGTAAGTCAATTATTGCAAAGAGGGGAAAACAGATGAGAGATACGAAAAGATTGATTGAAGAGAATAATGAAAAACGAAAGCTGTTGAATGATGAAAATTTGGGGTTATATGAGGATTTTCTTTTATATATCCGTACGGATTTAAGAGTAGCGGAATATGAAAGCGAGGAATTATTGATGGACCTCCTCGACCATATGTTAGAAGCGCAACATGAGGGGCGATCTGGAACGGAACTGCTAGGGTCAGATCCTAAAGCTTATGCAGATGAACTGATTGAAGGGCTGCCTAAAGATAAAAAAAGAGATGTTTTTCCTTTCATCAGTACCCAGGTCAGTAATTCCTTAGGGTGGTTCGCTCTCGTACTTTCTATTGTTCACTTGATACTTCCTTTATTTACGGAGATAAAAGCACCTTCTCCTATAGGAAATTTAATAGTATTAGCTTTAGCTGTACTAGGTGTTTCCGCTCTAGGAGTGAAAGTAATCTTCACCTTAGTTCGTTCTAGTCTTTTCAGTGAAAAGAAAGCAGCAAAACGCGCCTATCTAAAAGCCGGTCTTTTTGGTGGTGGCTCCTTCGCGTTGATATTATTGTTCTCCTGGCTTTTGCCTGATTTCGGCCCAACCATTTTGATCGAATGGTGGATTTACCTTATCATCGCGCTTATTCTACTTGCCACAGGAAAATTGATTCAACGCGCATACAAAACCCATTAACAGAAAGGAGCTATTCTTATGAACCAATTACCATTATCTAAAAAAAGCCAAACATTCATAGAAAATC
Organism: Bacillus sp. CHD6a; assembly: GCF_001293645.1. GTDB lineage: Bacteria > Bacillota > Bacilli > Bacillales > Bacillaceae_I > Sutcliffiella_A. The sequence goes on along the minus strand of NZ_LBMD01000017.1, from coordinate 39,516 downwards.
TCCGTGTCTACCTTTTTTCCTGTGGTAAAAAGACGACTGAAATTGATGAGATAACCGATGAGTTAGAGGTGCACTTATACGAAGCGGAAAAAGATAATAAAAGTGTGGAGCATATTATCGGAACCTCTCCTAAAGAATACATGGAACAGATCTCTGGTGAAATGTCCTTTGATGTACGAGGCTGGGCTAAATATGTTCCCATCTTTATACTTGGAGCATTTTCTGGAATTGTCTTAAAGGACATCATTTTTGGTGGGTTCCGATACTTCTTGGTGGAGCTGATTGGTTATCCGCTAGTTTGCATTATTTTGCTTCTTGCTTACATGTGGACATTCCGACATATTTCCAGTAATAACTTGAACAAGGCTAAAGAATTCTTTTTCTTGTACTTAGTCAGCTTTTTATCCATTGCACTGTTTGCAGGATTGATGTTTCTGCCTAATTATATAGAGTCGCCGATAATATTGCTCGGCTATTATGGAAATCTAATTGTCGCGAGTATGGCCATCTCGTTTCTAATTGGAATTTCTATTTGGAGTAAGACGATTGTATCCATTGTTCTGCCGGTCTTCTATATCGTTCCCGAATACTTAATCGGTTTTACAGACTTATCGGAAGGCAACCAGTTGTGGATTTCAAGCCTGGTCATGTATGCATTAATTGGGGGGTATTTATTCTTTGAGCTAAAGAGAGCATCCCCCACCTCTGCAAAATAAAACCAGGGAGCTGCGCATTTTATTTTGCGTCAGCTCCCTTTCTATTTCAGCGCTTCCGTTTCCACGCGGTCCATGTACTCCTGCACAACTTTGTTGTTGCTCTTCTCGCTGCCAAGCTTCAACATCGCCCGCCCTACAAAGTTGACACCTTTATTGTGTCCGGCATAAATAAAGCGTGTATGTGTCTCATCTACCTTTTCCAGCGTAAAAGACAAATTGATCTCAAATGCTTTACCGAGTACAAACGCTATTTGTTTATGTTTCCTATCAGGCTTGTCCTCATAAGCCAGGGTCTCCACGATATAGGTTTCTACCCTTTTGCCCTCACGGTACTTTTGTTGGTGTTTCGCGCCGACCTCGGTTTCTGTCTTTTCTATTAGGGTGTGCTCCTCGACTTTCGGCATGGTTTTTTTGATGTTTTTATCAAAGAACAGCTCCCATACTTTTTCGATATTGGCAGGTATCACCCGTTCATCTTGCCATTGAATCATTGTTCTTCCTCCATTCCTGACGCCAAAAAGGCATCGATTTCTTCTGTTTTTTGTTGCAGCTCTTCTATTTGAAGTTTGATAGCCTCTTTCTTTTGAATGAGTAAGTCCTCAAGGTGTGCAAATGATTCATCTTCCATTACCAAAATCATCTCTTGGATGGTGAACCCAAAGCTTCTAAGTTTCATCAAAAGCACTGCAAGAAAATAACTGCCATCATCATAATATCGGTAGTTATTTTTCGGATCGATATAGGCGGGCTCCATCAGCTTTACTTCTGCATAATAGCGCAAAGTCTCCTTGCTGAGCCCAGTCATCTCGGAAAATTCACTGACTTTATACATTTCTTGCCCTCCTTTGTTCAGTTTAAACTGTGTGGTGCACCACATGGTCAATAAGGAATTTTGTTTTGCTTGTGTTTAGAGCAATTTTGAGCTAGATACAGGCAGAGTAACACGTTTCGATGCAGCTTTGAAATCTTTCGGATATTCTCTTATTTTACAATGATATCCTAAAGTCCAGCTCATTTATCATTGATTTTGGTCAGATTAAAAGTGGGTTTAGGTAATTGGGGTTGGAGTGGGGGGAATCATTTCAAGTGGCTAGTAAAATCACGATGATTTTTGTGAAAATAGCCCAAAAATCACACGTTATGATACGTCTAAAGAGCGTTCGGTCATTTCTTCCCTCGGTTCGGACAAATTCTTCCTTCATTCTTAAGGGGTTCGGTCAATTAAGGGTATCTGTTCGATCAACTTTTCAACACCTTTGGACAACCCAAAAATTCATTCGGTCAAAATAACGAAATCTTCGGTCACTTTTGCCAAAACTTCGGTCAACTTCGAAAAATCTTCGGTCAAAATCAGAAAATCTTCGGACATTTGGTCCTCCCCGCCAATTCAAACCTAAAACCTAGTTTCCAAAAACCCACTTTATAAAAAACACCTAAGTGCAGCAACTACCGCATCCTTAGGTGTTCATCATTACTCCTGACCTACCAACTCCACCAAGGTATATTCCTCAGTATCTAAATCATATTCAAATGAAATCGTATACTCTTTTCCTTCCTCAAACTGGCCACAGAATGCCTCTGCATCCTCTTCGCTCGCCGCTTCATAATGATAAGTTAGCCCATTATAATCCGTCTCCGTAACCGAACAACGATAAGCACCGTTCTCAGCTTCTGTCACTGCCACACTCTCCACCGTAATTTGATCCTCACCAGATGCTGAAGGGAAATACGTATACATGACAAACGTCGTAATTAGAAATAACGTACCAACCACAAGTGAGATGCGACCTTTTTTCTTTTCTGATCTGACAAGTGTCGTGAACACACCGAATCCAATAAGCCCAAAACTAATGGCAAATAAAACTAATCCAAATATATACATCCTTGTCCCCCCGATTCTATTCTCTACTTCCCATTATATATCAGACAACCCGTATCATTCATACTTTTTCATGGAATTGATGAGTTCTTCAATTTCAGCTTGCGTGAGTGGATCATGCATGTTCATCACTTGAAATGTTACACCATCTTGCATCCAAAATATCGCCTGAAGGTCCGACCTAGACTGTTTAACGGAGTAATCAATTCTATCACCGTTGAAAGTTTCAAAACTTTTTCGATAATCGATTGAATCGAAATTAAACCCATCTTGCATGTCAAAATAGATATTAATAGAAATCAACTCATTATCTGCTTCCTTTCCAACATATTTTAGTTCCACACTTCTAGTAAAACTCAACGGAACTTCTGTAGCAAAAACCTTTTCAGGCTCAAAAGGCAAGACGGTAAAGTAGTAGGCTGGTTCTCCCATTTCATGAAACACAGTAAGTGTTTCCCTCATCTCGGCGGATAAGTCATCCTCGTTACCTCCGGGGAGGAAATTTTGTACCCCTACAAACAGTATCATCGCAATAAAGGCAGAAACAGCTACAGAGGGTATCCATAACCTCACTCTTTTCTTCTCTCTATTCATTCCTCTCAATTCAACTTCCACTCGCTCGCACGTCGCTTCATCCATTAGCAAATCAGGTCGATTCTTCAAGGGTTCCAACCATTCTGTATTATTTTTCATAGAAGATCACCCCTTCCGTATCATAACCGATGGAATGTTTCATTTTTTGGAGTGCCCGGTGGTAGGTTACTCTTACCTTAGATTCCGTCCATCCGAGTATCTCTGAGGTTTCCCTTACTGAGAAATCCTTTAAAGCACGTAATATGACGACCTGCCGATAATCCTTTTTTAACCTACTTAAAGCCAGTTGCAACACTTCCCAATCTGCCCCTTTATCAGCCAATTCTGATGGAGACACCCCTCCACCTGACTGTTCCCGCCGCCACTTCTCAGGCAACAACCGTTGAAACTTTCTTTTCCTATTAAAATCAATTGTCGTGTTCCTGGCAATTGAAATAATCCACGTTCTCGTACTGGACTTCCCCTGAAAACTACCTATACTATGTAACGCCTTCATAAATGTTTCCTGTGTGAGGTCTTTTGCCTCTTCTATGTTATTGGTAAAATAAAGGCAATATTGGTACACATCCTGGTGATATGGCTGATACACATCACGGATAAAAGCCTCCCTGCTCTCCCCCAAATGGACTCCCCCTTGAACATCTTTATCTAATAGTCGTTTGAGTTGTTGTTTTGTTACAGATTAATTTTATCATTCAAAAAACTGGACAAAAAAAGCCCGACCTATCTATATCCAATAAACTTTTTCTCATTGGTTAATTGCTCTTGTTAGCCCTTAAGTGAATGTGATTTACTAGTTGATTGAAGTGGAAGGCGCGCAGACGCCCGCGGGAGGAAGGGACAGGTGAGACCCCGCAACGCAGTGAGGAGGCTCATGGACCGCCCGCAGGCAAGCGAAGCGCCTGGAACGGAAATCAACGGATTTTTATATGCTTTTACTTATAAAAAAACCCTTACCACTCCAAGCAGTAAGGGTCACGCATAAATCATTCAAAAAAATACTTCCGAGTCCTCATCTGCACATTCAATACAATCCCGACTGCGATCATATACGTCAGAAGCGAACTCCCTCCGTAGCTGAAAAACGGGAGCGGAATTCCTGTAATAGGAAGCAGACCTATCGTCATGCCAATGTTCTGAAATACTTGGAAAGTCAGCATGCCGATAACTCCTGCGCAAAGGTAAGTACCGTATGTATCATGGCACTCCATGGCGATGAAGGTGATTTTATAGATTAAGAAAAAGAATAATGAGATGACAACCGTCGCGCCCATGAAGCCGAACTGGCTGGCGATGGCTGCAAAGATAAAGTCTGTGTGTGCTTCAGGCAGATAGACATTCATCTGGCCGTATCCTGAACCTGTGTATTCCCCGGACCCGATGGCAAGCAGGGACCTTACCAGTTGGAAACCTTGTACGTCCTGATATTCATAGGGATTCAACCAGCCGTAGAAACGGTCTAATTGATATTCAGGGATTAGGTACGTATGGAAAAACGTTGGATGTGCAATGAAAATATATAAAAATAATGCAATGAAACCAAGCGCTGCGCCGACTAGCGATAGGATGATGCTCCATTTGATTCCCGAAACAAGGATCATGGCTGCAATGATGGCACAATATACAAGGGTTGTTCCCATATCTGGCTGTTTTGCTACAAGGAATAATGGAATACTGGAAGCCGCGATTATTTTCCCAAGTAAAAGATAACTGTCGCGCAATGTGGCTATCTCATACTGTGCACGATGGTCGGCAATAATTTTACTTAGGACTAATATGATGGATATTTTCATTAATTCGGATGGTTGGATATTGCCAAGCCCCGGCAGTGTGTACCAACTTGTCGCCCCTTTAATGGTGCTGACAAGGGAAGACGGGACGTTAAACTCCAGTCCTAGTAACAGCACTACTCCTATGCCGTATGTAATCCAAGCCAGATTTCGCAAGTAGTCAAAATGTATTAATAGCGATACGCCGATCCCAATTGCTCCGACTACAAACCACATTAATTGCTTTTGCATAAAGTTTATGTTCTGTAACACTGGTGGTAATGTGGGTTCTACGCTCTTCAAGGCAAAAAGACTTGCTACTACCATAATCCCCATAAGAAAAATCAGCGTGGTATCTAACTGAGGTTTATAGTCTTTTTCCACTGTTTTCTCTCCTATCTCTACTTAAACTTTTTCTTTTTAGATTGTTTATATTATTATTTAAATTATGGATATGTTTAATAATAGAATAACCTATAAAGCATATTAGAGAAAAACATAAAGGTCAATCCATAAAATTATGGATAATGCATGCGGAAGTATAAAAAGGGGAAATTAGAACTAATTGATTTTAGGAGGAATACATACTTTGTTTATTGCGATTGCTTTTTTCTTGTTTATGTCCTTTTTCTTGTCAGGTAGCGAAACGGCACTGACAGCTGTTAACAGAATGAAAATTCAAATTCGAGCAGAGAACGGTGATGTCGCTGCTCAGAAACTGCTGAAATTGATTGAGCGCCCTGATCAGTTTATTACAGCTATTCTTATAGGGAATAACATAGCCAATATCATGCTGCCAACACTTGTAACCCTAATTGCCATTGATTACGGCTGGAACGTTGGAATTGCGACAGCCGTTCTGACTGTAGTGCTGATTATTTGCGCTGAGGTGGTACCAAAATCCATTGCCGCTACTTTCGCAAATAAAGTGGCTTTCATTGTAGCACCTGTCATTTCTATTCTTCTTTATGTGTTAAAGCCTCTTATTTTTTTACTTTCCATCCTGACTAATTTTATCATCCGTCTTCTATCAAGAGGAATGGTCCAAGAAGCGACCCTTTCTAAAGAAGAGCTTAAAACGATGGTAGATATCGGCCGGACGGAGGGTACATTTTACGAGGAAGAATCACAGCATATCATCGGTGCCATTGATTTTTACACGAAAGATGTGCGTGATGCATTGAAGACTCCGAGGATTGAAATTCACGGATTACCTTGTGATGTAACGTTTGAAGACGCAAGAAACTTTGTGATGGAAAGCAGTTATACCCGTTATCCAGTTTATAAAGAAAATATGGATAATATCGTTGGGGTATTTCATGCGAAATTTTTATTGAATTGGTCTTTAAATCCCGACTTAGAAATAAAGGATCTCATGGACACAAGCCCATTGTTTGTAGCTGAATCCACTTCTATTGAGAAAGTATTTAAGATGATGCTTAAAGAGAAGAAACATATGGCGATTGTTATTGATGAATACGGAGGAACGACAGGAATTATCAGCCACGAGGATATCATTGAAGCGATGATCGGACAGGAGATTGAGGATGAAACGGATGAATCTGGGGAGATTCTTATTGAAGAATTAACGGACATGCAAATCATCTGTCATGGAAAAATTGCCATCAGACGGTTTAATGAAGTGTTCAAAACAAAAGTCCCAGAAGAAGAGGACACGATAGCAGGGTTTCTTTTCAAAGAGCTTGGCCATATTCCGACTGAGGGCGAATCGCTTGAATATCATCACCTTCATTTCAATATAATGAAGATGGAGGACAATGTTATTAAGCAAGTGAAAGTAAAGAAAAAAGCGAATTAAAACAGGAAAAGGTGCCGCATTCCAATCACGGAAGTGCGGCACCTTTTTACTACATTTAAGATTGATGCTGGTTGGATAATGCGTTCAATCGGAGTCCCACTTGCTTTACCTGGTGATTGTCCATTTCGAGCACTGTCCAAATGTTTTCACCATGCTTAATGTGTTCCTCTTCATCTTCTTCAAGATCCTGTAACATTACTTGCATCCAGCCACCGATCGTATCGATATCATCCTTCTCATCAAATGATACCCCGAACCGTTGCTCAATATCTGTCAACAAGACAAGGCCATTAATATGATAAAGGTCTGTTTCCATTTCTTGAATATCCGGTACTTCATCTTCATCAAATTCATCACGGATTTCCCCGACGATTTCTTCTAGGATATCTTCCATCGTGATAATCCCGGCCGTACCACCGTACTCGTCTATGACGAGTGCGATATGAACACGTTCTTCCTGCATCTTTAATAAGGCATCTTGCAGGGAGGTCACTTCATGAATTAATGGAAGCTCGTGAAGGAAGTCTTTCATCTCACCTGCTCTACCGGCAGCGAAGTTTGTCAACATTTCCTTTACGTTCACGAACCCGAGAATATTATCTTTGTCTCCATCCTCAGTAACAGGATAGCGAGTGTACTGGTGTTCATCCAATACGCTGATAATTTCTTCTCTGGACATGCTATTAGATAAAGTGACGATTTGCACACGCGGAATCATAATGTCCCGTGCGACTCTTTCGTCAAAAGTGAATATGTTTTCCATGTAGGATAGTTCTGTTTGATTAATTTCTCCACTTTCAAAACTTTGCGTCATAATGATTTTGAGCTCTTCTTCCGAGTGGGCCTGCTCATGACTTGCAGGCTGTACCCCAAACATGCGAAGCAACACACGCGCTGAACCGTTTAATGCCCAGATTAACGGGTACATCAGCTTACCAAACCAATATAAAGGTCTCGCAATAAGCAATGTCATCTTTTCTGCAAACTGAATCGCAAGTGTCTTCGGTGCAAGTTCCCCGACTACTACGTGTAAGAACGTTACAAGCGAAAAAGCGACCGCAAACGAAACAACAGTAGAAACGGACGCAGGTACTCCTAAGCTATCGAATAAAGGATACAGAAGTCTTTCCACAGTCGGTTTTCCTAACCAACCAAGACCTAATGCTGTAACCGTAATACCGAGTTGACATGCGGACAAGTAATAATCCAGATCTGCAATAAGCTTTTTGGCTACTACCGCAGTCTTGTTGCCTTCTGCAATCAATTGATCCACTCGGGACATACGCACCTTTACCACTGCAAACTCCGACCCAACGAAGAACGCTGTTAAACCTATTAACAAAGCCACTAAAAGTAAGTTCATGATTAATATACTGTCAATATCCAATTGTTTCCCTCAAAAAAAGGGATTCACCTCCGAAAATTTCCACTTTTATTTTTTCTACCTTTACCTTTAACTATTCCACCTAATTTTAGATTAGAACTCTCCCCCTATCCAGATATAAAAAACCCTCCGCCAAAAACTGGCAGAGGTTTTATTTGTAAAGTTATATAACCTATACCTTAGTGGCAAAGGTCTCGCAAACAACATCAAACAATGTTGCCAGTTAAGCCGGTGACTTATTTCATCACGTATTGACGACATAACTGTCAGCTACTCCCCTTTGGAGTATTATAAGCTCTATAAATAAGAGCGATAGTTTAAACTCATAAACTATCAAGGGAAATTCTATTATAGTTTCACTCGAAAGTCAATATTTGTAGATTAGTAGAAAATTCCCTACCCCATTAAATGGGGGAGGGACTGGTGACAAATCATTTATTTCATTGGTTATAACTTTAACGGTTGATCTCCTTTACAAGAGCTTCGCTTTCCGCGGGCAGTCCGGAAGCCTCCTCGGGCTGCGCCCTGCGGGGTCTCCCATGTCCTTTCCTCCCGCTGGAGTCTGCGCTCCTTTCACTCCAATCAACCTGGTAACTGTTATACACATAGACTTGGTCGACACATCCCAACTTTTTTAAAAGGAGTTAGGAATTTTGCATTACTGCTTTGACATTCCTGTGTAGATATAGATGGCATCTCGCAGAAATTCAGCAGTACCGGGTTGTTCTTTATCATAAAAAGCTGTAAATCGCTCATCATCCACATACATCTGAGCAAGCCCAGCATGTGCTTCCTTAGAGTAGGAATCCCAGTACAGCCCTAACCACTGACGGTGCAAGTCTGCTGCTTTTTGTGCAAGCTCTCCAGCAGGGTCTCCGGTTTGAAATGCTTTGCTTAAAACCTGGAGAACTTCTTCTCCCAGCTTTTCTCCTTGTTCGTACTGATTCTTTGACATGCCTTTCAGCTTGGCATTTGATTGATCAATCGTTTCATTGCCGTATTTCCCTCTAATTTCTTTTCCATATTTCTCTTCGTTTTCATTTATTATGTTCTGCTTGAATGCTTCAAACTTTTCTTTATTCGTCATGGTAATGCTCCCTTCTTTCGCAGCTAGTGTCCGGTCTACACTTTTAATGAGACCCTCCAGCCGCTTTTGCTTTGTCAGAAGTTTGTCACGGTGTTCTTTAAGTGCTTCCACTTCATTAAAAGATGGAGCGTTGATGATTTTTTGGATGCTATCAAGGTCCATTTCGAGCTCCCGGTAAAAGAGGATTTGCTGAAGCTTATCCACTTCCTCCTGCCCGTAGATTCGATATCCTGAAGCACTCATTCTCGCCGGCTTGAGAATTCCGATTTCATCATAATAGCGCAGCGTCCTGCCTGTCACTCCAGCCATTTTTGCTAATTTCTGTACCGTGTATTCCACCTCTCATCACCTCCTGACCCATTCAGTGTACACCTTACCGTAGCGTAAAGGTAAATAGGTTTTTCAAAAAAATAAGCCTAATGTACCACTAAACATTTTAGAATATTCTGTTATTTACTACTTTGGTCTTATATCCCATATTTGTCATCACTTTTATAATAAAAACAGAAATAATATTTCAATTTTTCTGTTAACTATTGAAATATTGTTTCAACAAATGTAAGCGTTTACTAAATTAAAAATGAGAAAGCGAGGGCTACTAATGAAATTTGGACAAGCATGTAAGTACATATTGATTACGGCATTATTATTTTCCTTCACTCTCCCTTTTTTCACTGGAAAAGGGAGTGCAGAAATGACGCTGCAACCCAAGCATGAGATGAGGGCTGCCTGGATTGCCACCGTTCAAAACATTGATGTGAAAGCAGGCATGAGCGAAGCAGATTATACCGCATGGGTACAACAGACACTTGATTTTCTAAAAGGGAAGAACTTTAACACCATCATTTATCAGGTGAAACCGACCGCAGATGCTTTTTATCCTTCCGACATTGATCCTTGGTCCAAATATGTTACTGGAGGGGCACAAGGAACAGATCCTGGATATGATCCGCTTCAAATCATGATTGATGAATCTCATGCGCGCGGCATCGAAGTGCATGCATGGGTGAACCCGTATCGTGTGACCATGCCTTTTGAAACATTAGAGAGCCTTTCAGAGGATAATGTTGCAAAAGAACATCCTGAGTGGGTTGTTAAATGTGGATATCAATACTATTTGAATCCTGGAATCCAGGGAGTGCAGGATTACCTGTTGTCTACTGTTCGGGAACTTGTGACGAACTATGACATTGAGGCCGTTCATATGGATGACTACTTTTATCCTTATCGCAGAGCTGGTGAGGAATTCCCGGATCAAGCACAATATGAAGCGGATCCGCGCGGTTTTGATAACATGGAGGATTGGAGACGCGACAATGTAAACAGCCTAGTGTCTGCCATTAATTCTACTATCAAAGAAACTAAAAGTTGGGTACAGTTTGGTATTTCCCCGTTTGGCGTGTGGAGAAATATTGACAAAGATCCGACAGGAAGTGAAACTCAAGCAGGACAGACAAACTATGATGATCTTTACGCCGATACAAGACAATGGATCAAAGACGGCAGCATCGACTATATCACCCCGCAAATCTATTGGTCCCGAGGCCTAGCAGTGGCCAACTATTCCATTCTACTTGACTGGTGGAGCAATGAGGTCCAAGAATATGCACATAACCATCCTGTGAATTTGTATATTGGGACAGCGGACTACAAGGTTGGAGACAACTTTGATCAAAACTGGTATGACCCATACGAACTTCCTGGACAAATTTTAGACAATCGCATGGATGATAATGCACTTGGACAAATGCACTTCTCCCTTAGACAAATCATCAAAAATAACCTTGGCTATGCTGACATCCTTACAAATGAAATTTATACGGAGCCTGCACTAGTTCCTGCTACCCCATGGAACGGAGAACAGCTACCCAAAAAGCCAAACAAGGTAAAAGCAAAGAAAGCAGACGGCAGCATCACTCTTACCATTGATGATAAAAAACAAACAGATGCAAGAAAGTATGTCATCTATCGCTTTGAAGGAAAGAAAGATGGGGATTACAACAACCCTGCTAATATCTTGGATGTTGTGTATGCAACAGAAGGTGTTACCACATATGTGGACAGCACCATCGAAGAAGGCAAGCTCTACACATATGGCGTGACTTCGGTTTCCAATACCGGTGTGGAAAGTAAAAAAGCAAATACTGTGAAAGTAAAATAAACAGCTTTAGAAAGCGCTTATTGGAAGTAACAGAACTTCCCAAGCGCTTTCTTTTTTTCTATTCCACCGTTACCGCCGTTCCGTACGCTATGATTTCAGAAGCATTCGCCATCACGCTCGAAGTCTCCAAACGAACACAAATGATGGCGTTCGCTCCTTTGCTCTTCGCATCCTCCACCATCCTTCCGATTGCTTTTTGCCGAGCCTCCTGCATCATTTCTGAGTATTCTTTAATCTCCCCACCGACAATAGTCTTTAATCCTGCCAAAAGATCCTTCCCAATATGCTTGGATTGGACCGTGCTTCCTTTGACAAATCCCTTCAGATCCACAATTTTTTTCCCGGGTATGAACTCAGTAGTCACTATAATCATTTTTGTCATCCTCCTCTTTTTCCTTGGCCCGCTCTACAATGAGCACAATGAAGAGTGCGATGATTGCAAGCAAGTAGAATAGGTAAAATAAAACCCCCAGCCACATGTTAACGATAAGTAAAACCACACCCACTACTTGTCCCAATACTGATACAAGCAACAGCACCTTCTTCAGCGTTTCCATCATCACTATCCCTCCACCGATAACTATTCATCATCCAGATTGAAACTCCTGTCCACTATGAAAAGTATATTTTCTCCCAATGCTTCTCATACATGATTAGGCTAATTTTGCTCATGATAAAAAAGAATGCCATTTTAAGGAGAGATGAAAACGATGCAAAACCAAAACCAACCTAACCAGCAAGGGCAGAATTCAATGCCGCCAAACATGAATATGAATATGCCCGGTTCACAAACGGCAAGCACAAATCACGGTGGGCACGAGCTTTATGATGCTCATGAAGTAATTGCTACAATTATTAATATGTTGGATCAATACCAAATGTATGAGCAGCATATCCAAGATCCGGTGTTAAAAGATATCCAGACACGCCAAACAACTTTTGTAACCCAAATGTATAATACGATAGTGGAGAGCTTCCGCACCGGCCAAAAGCCTTCCGTTTCCACTCAAGTTTATAAAATGACCCAAACACATGATGTGGTGTATGGCATTCAACCAACACAGCCGAAAAAACCAAACCAATCCGTGAGCGACCTTGCAGACAATGGCCTTTCCGCCTATATGCTCGGTCATACCAAAGGCTTGGCAACTCTGCTTGCCATGACGGCGCTTGAAATGACCAATCCGGTGTTGCGTCGTGTTGTTGCAGACAGCGTGCCAAACTTTATTGAAATGAGCTATGAAATATTCTTGTACCAAAATAAACATCAATACTACCAAGTGCCACAGCTAGCTATGCAGGATATGAATACGATGCTGCAAAGCTATGTGACAGTTCCAAATCAAGGGCAAATGCCACACTAACATAAAAAAACCGGCTCTTGGCAATGTTATGCAAGAGTCGGTTTTCCTATTAGAAGCAAGTCTATTTAAGATTTTTTCCAATATATTTCACGATTTTTCTAAGTTCAGATACAGATGGTCTGCCAAATGGACTTGTCTGCCTTTGTTGATAGAGTAGTTTTCCCTTTTCATCTACAAGGAAGTAAGCTGGTTCCCCGTGAACTCCATGGTCTTCATATGGAGCATCTTCTCCGTGATAATAAACACCATATGCCTCTAAAGCTTCAAGCTTCGGGTCTGAAAGAACAGGCATAGTCAAATCATATTCCGATACCATTTCCTTCAGTTTGTCTGCTTCTTCTGTAGAAATGGCCAGCACATGTACCTTTTTGTCCTCAAAATATCCTTTGCTTTCCTCTAACTCTTTCAATTCATCTTGACAGACTGGACACCATGATCCACGGAAAAATACAATCAAATGCCATGCCTCATGCTCCTTTTGGTGGGCGTCAAACGAGAAAGTTTCTCCTGTTGTTTGAGTAAGTTTAAATTCAGGTGCTTTGTCTTTTAATTTAAGATATCCCATATTCGTTTCCTCCTATTATTTTCAATTTAGAATGCCATCTAGTGCATCCACTGTGTAATCTGGTGCTAATCCCAATTCTTCTTGCGGCAAATGGTTTCGGTTAATCCAAGCAGTATGAAAACCAAAATTTTTGGCTCCGCTAATATCCCACCCATTGGAAGACATGAAAAGGACTTCTTCCCTTTTCACACCTAACACTTTCAGGATACTTGTATAGGAAGCAGGTGTAGGTTTATATTGCTTGATATCATCCACACTGATGATGTGATCGAAATAGTTCCTCAATCCTGCTTGTTCCACCAAAGGCTCCAGCATGTCACGAGATCCGTTGGAGAAGACCGCCAGAACCTTCCCTTTCTCTTTAAGCGTGCTTAAAACATGCTGCACTTCCTCATAGGCACGCAGAGAAATATATTGTTCTAAGAGAGAATCCACTTCTATTTTAGAATAAGAAATGGACAGTTGATTGAGAGCATATTTCAGAGAATCCTCCGTTACGTCGGAGAACTTTTCATAATTCCCCATTAGTTGACGAAGGAACGAGTACTCCAATTGTTTTCTCCTCCATATTTCACTGATTTCCGTCCCTCTCCCGTCAAACAATTCATCCGCTTTTTCTTTTACAGAATGAACATCAAATAAGGTTCCATACACGTCAAATACGTAAGTTGTAATAGTAGAGGACAATCCTGACACATCCTTTAACATGTTCTCTTTTTAAATTTCCCCTCTTATGGGGAATGTAAACTATTTTATCTACTTAAAAAAACACACCACCTGGTAGTGTGTTTTCTCGTTACTATTACGTTTATTTCCTGACCGTAGGCTTTGTCAGCTTACATGCCGGAAAATGGATAGATGGTGCATAATAAGACAGCTTTCTCATGAAGTAACATGACTCCGGAAAATGATGTTCAAGAAATCGCAACGTGCTTTGATTGATGAGTTCATCGTTCAAATACAGCTCCAGCACTTCAGCCACCAGATTATTAAACTTCACCACTTCGACCGATACTTCTTTTGCAAATCGCATCTGGGCAGGGAAACCGGGTTCTGCAAAATGGAGATAGCCTTCTATCATGTCGTTCTTCACAATAAACTGCGAGAACTTTCCTTTAACATGATTAGCCCTTTCAATTAACGCAAATTCCACGCCGTCTAACACCCTCAATAATAGGGAAGCGTGCCCTAACTGATCATCTAGCCACATGCTTAACAGTTCAACCAGCGTTAACGCAGGATAGTCTTCCCCCTGAACATAGCTTTCTAAGATCCTCAAGTATTCCCTATTTTCCAAAAGCGTCCCGTTCAAATAGGTTGGAGTCAAATTTAAATTAACTTGATTGAAAAGTCTTAGATTCAATAAATTTCCTTCAAACAAGTAATACTTGTAAGCCACTTCATTTGCCATTTCAGAAAGCATGATCATTGGTCTTGAATCCACAGGTGCGTCTCTTGGAACCTTCTTCAGCTCCCGCTCCACTTTCGCAAAAGTCTCAACAAATGTTTCCGCCTGTTTGACCCAATTCTTTTCTTCTGATGATAGATAATCTCTAATAAAATAGGCATGGTCCTTTAAGATGCCCAGCCAGAATTCATGCTCTTCCCATGGAGTAATAGGTTCATAGCTCATTCTGTCCCCTCCTCATAATACAACTTATTTAATAGGAGAGGCTTTCATGATAAGGAAAAGCGCAGCCTCATCGAAATAAGCTGCGCCATATCTTATCTATTATTTTTTACTTCTTCTATATAGATCCATTGATTTATGTCCTTCGTCAATAATTGCGACCATTTCGTGCAGCCTTTTTTCCTGTGTCTCCGCCCTTTTGGCACTATAGACATAACGCGCCCAATCCTTTTGGTAGCCGTATGTCAGATCGTTATATTTTGCTAATACCGCGTCATTATTTTTCAAGAAGCTCTTAATGTCTTCAATGTGTACGATGTAGTCATCCACACATTGACTCTTGGCGCTCATTTGTTTGGTTGCTTTCTTAGGGGTGGATTTTAGCCCCACAACCGTGAAAATCTCGTTCAAACTGACCATTCTCGAGAATTTAAGAGTACTGTTTGGCAAGTACTTTTCTTCATCCAGATTTAGATCTGCATAAAAGCTGTCCCGCTCAATATATTCTGGATAAACTTTGTTACCTTTTTTCGGATAGGCGACATACATGTAGCCGTTATGAGAAAGTAGCTGCTTTTCCTTTACCGTTTGGACGTAATTATGGAAGTCATCCATCGAGAACATAAACAAGAATATCAGGTCATACTTGTCCTTTTCAATGGCAGTGTCGAATTCCAACCCTTTAAACTCTGCCGCGACATCTTTAGGCATATTTAAAAATAAACGGTTCTCATATTTTTGCAGATTCAGTTTATCAATAATGGTTTTTTCGGCATTCACTTTTTATCCATCCCCCTTTGCCTCATAGGCAATTCTTTTCTACTATTATAACAAATTTGGACATGGTCAAAACGTGTTTAGAAAAGTTTGATGTTCCTTTTGCGCTTGCCATTTGTTGTGTTACAATATTGACTATCATAAATGTGGGGAAAACTGCTGAAATGGCCCGCTATCCCCCGGCATTCTTATATAAGGAAGGTTGAAAAACTTGGAACATAACCCAGCAAACTCGAATTTTATTCGAAATATCATAAAAGAGGACTTGGAATCCGGCAAACGCAACCATGTCATCACTCGCTTCCCTCCAGAGCCTAACGGTTACCTACATATCGGACACGCAAAGTCCATTGTCATCAACTTTGACCTTGCAGACGAGTTCAACGGAAAAACGAATCTGCGCTTTGACGACACCAACCCTTTAAAAGAAGACGTTGAATATGTTAACTCCATTAAGGAAGACGTAAAATGGCTTGGCTATGATTGGGACGGACTATTCTTTGCCTCTGATTACTTTGAAGAGATGTACAATCGCGCAGTTCTTTTAATAAAAAAGGGCAAAGCGTATGTGGATGATCTTTCTGCTGATGAAATCCGCGCTTACCGTGGTACGTTAAAAGAGCCTGGAAAAGACAGTCCGTACCGTGACCGCTCGGCGGAAGAGAACCTGGACTTATTCGAGCGCATGCGCAATGGCGAATTTGGCAACGGGGAAAAAGTGCTTCGTGCAAAAATTGACAATAAGTCACCGAACATTAACCTACGAGACCCGGTCATCTATCGTATTTCTCATGCAACCCACCATAATACAGGAGACAAGTGGTGCATCTACCCAATGTATGCCTTCGCCCACCCTATCGAGGATGCGCTGGAAGATGTGACGCACTCTATTTGTACGATTGAATTTGAAGATCAACGTCCATTATACAACTGGGTAGTGGAAGAAACGGAAATGGCTGGAACGCCACAGCAAATCGAGTTTGGCCGTTTAAACATCACCAATGCCGTGATGAGTAAGCGTAAGCTGCGCAAACTTGTGGAAGAAGGCATTGTTGACGGATGGGACGACCCTCGTATGCCGACGATTTCCGGACTTCGCCGTAAAGGGTACACGCCAGAGGCAATCCGCGCATTCGTTCGTGAAACAGGTGTATCCAAAGGATCCGGATATGTTGACTCGCAAATGCTCGATCACTTTGTGCGTGAAGATTTGAAGTTGAAGTCCCCTCGTACAATGGGTGTTGTTCGTCCATTGAAAGTGGTCATCACTAATTATCCTGAAGGACAAGTGGAAATGCTGGATGCGGAAATCAACCCGGAAAATCCGGAAATGGGAACAAGACAGATCCCATTCTCCCGCGAAATCTATATCGAGCAAGAAGATTTCATGGAAGATCCACCGAAAAAATACTTCCGCCTCTTCCCTGGTAATGAGGTTCGCCTGAAGCATGCTTACTTCATTAAGTGTGAGGATTTTATTAAGGATGAGGACGGCAATGTGGTAGAGATCCATTGTACGTACGACCCAGAAACGAAGAGTGGCACTGGCTTTACAGGCCGTAAAGTAAAAGGTACCTTGCACTGGGTGGAAGCAACGCAAGCAGTTCCAGCTGAGTTCCGTTTGTTCGAACCTCTGTTATTGGACGAGGAGCCAGAAGAGGAAGTCGAGACAGAGGTGGCAAATGTTGCTGGGACGGAAGAGGAATCGGTGGAAGTTGTCGAAAAATCCTTCCTTGACCAAGTGAATCCGAATTCCATGAAAGTGTTACATGGTTTTGTAGAGGAAAACATGAAGGGTGTGGCGCCGCAGGAGAAATTCCAATTCTTCCGTCACGGCTACTTTAATGTGGATCCAAAACATACAACTGCAGATAAGCTTGTGTTTAATGAAATAGTGTCGTTGAAGAGTTCGTTTAAGTTATAAGAGGTTTGAAGGAGTGGCCCCCGTTTTGGTTGAACGGGGGTTTTTGTGTTGGGAGAATTGTTGAGGGGGACGAAGAGCCTAGGTTGTTTTGAGGGGGACGGTAGGTCGCTTGGCGGTGCGACTTGTGTCGGACGGTGTCGAATGGCCTTTATATTGTGGCAAATGGACAATATATTGAGAGATTGGACAATAAAATTTAAAAGTGGACAATATAATCCCCACTCTCGCAACGTCCCCCACCCAATCCCCAAAAAATCCTCCACGTTCCTAAAAAACGGGAGGAAAATTACCTTATTTTAAACAAACCATCTTAGATAAACAAAAAATCCAGCTATAATGACAACAAACAATGCAGCATAAATGAAACTAAGTCGTCTCACGTTCCCTTTTGTTTCCTCACGGTATTTTTTATCCCCGCTTCCCGCTACTTGGATTGTCACAAAAAATCCTCCAACTAAAATAATGATGCTGAGTATTCCTAACGCTACCATCATAGTCTCTCTCTCCATTCAAAGAATTCTATCTAACATGAAAGTAGCGTATTTTGACAGCTTTTTCAATGAAATGTGCTTATTGACATCTATCCCCTCCGCCAGTTCCTCCGCCCTGAACGAAGATACCTCACCCCGCTATCCTCCCCTCCCTACGTATCAACCTCGCCATCGGAATATATGTGAGAAAGAAGATGAGGAGGGCGGCCAACTCCAAGTTGATATAATACCAGAACCCTGATCCAAAGAAAGATAGGATGGTTTTTGATTCCGTTGGATTTGCTAAATAGAAGAAATTTGTACCTAGGAACATATTGATGAAAAAGATAGGAGTCGCCAAGATGTTTAAAGCTACGAAGCTTCTGATGACGGCCTTGTATGGGACTCGGTATCCTTCGTAGAAAATAAAATATAACACTGCCAACGGAATTGCGGAATGATGTAGGAAATATTTAAGGAATCGGTAGTGTGGAAATTGGTAGACCATCTCAGGCGTAACCATACTTAAGATTGGCGGAAAAACTCCAATGAAAAAAAGTAAGTGGAAAAGTTTTTCGTTGGATTTGAGAAAAAGGTACATGGCGATAAAGGTGCTAACAGAGCAAAGCTGAATGGGCAGGTCTTCCACTCCCCATTGGTTGGTAGACAGCACCCAAATCTGATGGGAGATCTCGCATGTTATTAAGATAATGAATAATGTCCACTTCATTTTCTTCTGATGCGGCTTCAGGTCTCTCCTGAAATGAACTAACATAAAGCAAATGCCTACAAACACGAAAAAAGTAAGGATATGTTCAATAGAAAACAATTCAAAAGACTGCATGGCGGTAACGGAAAACATTGTATGTCCCCCTTCCTGATGCGCTTGTAAGTATTTTATTCTTTGAAAGTAACGGATAAGACTGTTGAGAGGAAATTTTTGGGGAGGAATGAAAGGGTATGGTGGGTTACCGTCGCGCGAAGGGTATCGGTCCGTGTCGAATGGCCTTTATTTGACGCTAACTGGACAATAAAAGATTCCATATTCAGCAGGAACTCAGCACCCCCGTAACGGAATATAGTGATGAAATTGATGAAAAGGAGACCCGTATAATCTTAAGACATGTGTTGCATGCGGGCATAAAGAAATGGATCCATTATCGCGCACAGTTAAAGACTACTCTTTGCTGGGGCTTGGCAACACCATCTCTAACAAACAGTTCAGAGAGTTTGTCTGTATCCCTTCTATAAGTAGTGCTTCTAAATCTCTTCCTACTTTAAATCTCCCACATAAAGGCATCAACAAAGGCCAGATCTACTATATAGAATAATCGTCATCCTATCCTTATTGCATAAACTAGTAAAATAGTTATATACTTAATTGAGAATGATAATCAATTTTATTTAACTTGTAGAGGGAGTGACTGGTTTGAACACGGATGTTTTGGATGTGACGATTATTGGCGGAGGTCCAGCTGGGCTTTACTCTGCTTTTTATAGCGGTCTTAGAGAAATGAAAACGAAACTGATAGAGTATCAGCCACAATTGGGTGGAAAAATTCATGTATATCCTGAAAAGATGATTTGGGATGTTGGCGGATTGACGCCTGTTCCAGGTGCTACGTTAATGGAACAACTGGTGGAACAGGGGCTAACATTTAATCCGGAGGTTGTTTTAAATAGAAAGGTAGTTTCCATTTCAAGAAAGGAAGAAGGTCTCTTTATCCTTGAGGATTCCCTTGGAGAACGGCATTATTCTAAAACGGTTATTGTCGCGGTAGGAGGAGGCATTCTCCATCCACAAAAACTAGATATTGAGGGTGCGGATCGGTTTGAAGTAACAAATTTAAACTATACGGTAAAATCCTTAAAGCATTTTAAAGATAAAACCATTATTATTTCTGGCGGTGGGAATTCGGCAATTGATTGGGCAAACGAGCTGGAGCCAATTGCCAAGCAGGTGTATGTCATATATCGTAAAGAAGCATTGTCCGCACATGAGGCCCAGGTATCTCAGCTCTTAAACAGTTCTGCGGCATGCTTTTTCCAATCCTCGATTACTAAGCTTATCGCAAATTCCAACCATGAAGTTATTGAACGAGTGGAGCTAACGAATCATCAAACAGGTGAGGTGTCTTATTTAGCCATTGATGAAATTATCATCAGTCATGGGTATGAAAGAGACGGAGCATTAATAGAAAATAGCGATCTTCCTATTGAAATGGTAGACACCTATTATATTAATGGCAATGCAAACAGCGAAACGACCGTACCCGGCCTTTATGCTGCAGGCGATATATTAAAGCATGATGGAAAATTGCATCTTATAGCAGGTGCATTCCAGGATGCTGCAAATGCAGTTAACAAAGCAAAGCAATATATTCAGCCACAGGCAAATAGTTATGCCATGGTATCCTCTCATAATGAAATCTTTAAAAACAGAAACAAAAAACTCATAAAACAATTGGTAACATAAATTCGCTGCCAGCTTGTCCTCTCTACTAGTAGGGGGACTTTTTATTTAAGACAAACACTTCCCCATGCACGTTCCTATTTCCTTTTTCATCGGATAAATAATTGGAAAAATGTTCATACTATCTTTTCGTAAACTAGTTGAAAAGAAGCGGCTAATTCTTTACTTTGGTAAAAGTTATTGAAATTTCCGCATATTTCTTTTTATTTGCCTGATTATTTATTATAATTACAATGTAAGAATTGATGTTGTCTCATTTCGTGGTTTCGTACGTTGTAGGGCAAGTTAAAATGCTATTTACTCTTCTCAAAACAGAAAGGGGAAAAGATGTATGGACAATGAGAACGTTGGAAAGTGCCCGTTTACAGGGAAAAGTTCCGAAAAGCCTGTTGTAGTAACAAAGAACAAAGACTGGTGGCCAAATCAACTTGATTTACATGTGCTTCACCAGCACGACATGAAGACAAACCCACTTGGGGAAGATTTTAATTATGCAGAAGAATTTCAAAAGATTGATTATGCAAGTTTAAAAGAAGACTTACATAATCTTATGACAGACAGCCAGGACTGGTGGCCAGCGGACTATGGACATTACGGGCCCTTCTTTATTCGTATGTCCTGGCATGCTGCAGGTACATACCGCCAAGCAGATGGACGCGGAGGCGGCGGAAGCGGATCGCAGCGTTTTGCACCATTAAACAGCTGGCCTGATAATGGAAACCTGGACAAGGCACGCCGTCTGCTTTGGCCGATTAAAAAGAAATACGGCAACAAGCTCTCATGGGCAGACTTGCTTGTTTTTACAGGAAATGTGGCGATTGAATCCATGGGTGGAAAGACAATTGGATTCGGTGGCGGCCGTGAAGATATTTGGCAGCCTGAGGAAGATGTAAACTGGGGTCCTGAAAAGGAATGGCTTGGTGACAACCGTTATTCCGGCGAACGTGACTTGGAGAACCCGCTTGCTGCCGTGCAAATGGGACTAATTTATGTGAATCCAGAAGGTCCTAATGGTGAGCCAGATCCGTTGAAAAGTGCCTTTGATATTCGTGATACCTTCAAACGGATGGGAATGAATGATGAGGAAACCGTAGCATTGACTGCCGGCGGTCATACTTTCGGAAAAGCACATGGTGCAGGGGACCCATCTCATGTGACAGAAGAACCAGAAGGAGCAGGCCTTGAGCACCAAGGATTTGGTTGGAAGAGTTCTCATGAAACTGGCCACGGCGCATTCACCATCACAAGTGGCATTGAAGGTGCTTGGACCCCAACTCCAACTAAATGGGATATGAGCTATTTTGATTTGCTGTTTGGGTATGAGTGGGAGCTGACAAAAAGTCCAGCTGGCGCCTACCAATGGGCACCTATCGATCCCGATGAAGCGCATTTAGCTCCAGACGCTCACGATCCGTCCAAAAAAGTAAAAACAATGATGACGACTGCGGACATGGCGATGCGCATGGACCCTGAATACGAAAAGATCTCTCGCCGCTTCCATCAGAACCCGGATGAGTTTGCCGATGCCTTTGCACGCGCATGGTTTAAGCTGCTTCACCGTGACATGGGGCCACGCGACAGATACTTAGGACCAGAAGTGCCAGAAGAAGAATTTATTTGGCAGGATCCCATTCCAAAGGTGGACTACACATTAACGGATGCGGAGATTGAAGATCTTAAAGCTAAACTATTGAATTGTGGTCTTTCTGTCAGCGAGCTTGTGAAAACAGCTTGGGCTTCTGCAAGCACCTACCGTCATTCGGATAGACGTGGTGGCGCAAATGGTGCCCGTGTTCGCCTCTCCCCTCAAAACGACTGGGAAGCAAACGAGCCAGAGCAGCTTGCAAAAGCGCTGAACGTGTTAGAAGACTTGCAACAAAGCTTGGATAAAAAAGTTAGCCTTGCCGACCTTATCGTCCTCGGAGGAAGTGCAGCCGTTGAGAAAGCTGCCAAGGATGCCGGCTTTGATGTAAATGTTCCATTCACGCCAGGTCGTGGTGATGCCACACAGGACCAAACAGATGAAGAGAACTTCGAAGTGCTCGAGCCTGTATCGGATGCATTCCGTAACTACCATAAGAAGGAATACTCTTTGAAACCGGAAGAGTTCATGGTGGACAAAGCTCAACTTATGGACCTTTCTGCAAAAGAATTGACCGTCCTTCTTGGAGGCATGCGTGTTCTTGGTGCCAACCACGGCGACACGAAGCACGGCGTCTTTACTGAGCGAGTAGGTACGCTCACCAATGACTTCTTTGTGACCTTGCTTGATATGGGGGTCGAATGGAAGCCAGTAGAGGGAGAAGGTTACTACGAAGCGCGTGACCGTCAAACAGGCGAGCTCATCCGTACTGCTACAAGAGTAGACCTTGTCTTTGGTTCCCACTCTGTTCTTCGTGCCCTTGTCGAAGTGTACGCACAAGACGACAGCCAAGAAAAGTTTGTAAATGACTTTGTGGCTGCATGGGTGAAAGTAATGGATGCAGATCGCTATGATGTGAAAGTGAAAAAATAAGACGAAAAATCCGGATGGAGGTTGATCTCTTCATCCGGATTTTATTATATTTTATTGTGCAGTCCTTTTCTCATACAGTTTAATGGAGCCACCGTCTGCTCCATATACGATACCGCTATTTTTCCAGCCGTATCTCTCATAATAGTTTTCTAAATCTGTCGTTAAGTACAGATTTTCATAGCCTTTTTCTGCTGCCTCGCTTAATCCATGATCGAGAAGCTTTGCACCTATCCCCTTCCCTCTATGCTTCTCCGCCACATAAAGGCACGCCAACCATGGACACAAATCCTGACGACTATTCAGATCGTTTCTTAAAATAGCATACGTACCTATAATTTCACCCTCTTCAACTGCCACATAAAACCTTGGAATATCAGAAGAGGTTGTAGCAGAATGAAGAATCGCATCTTCATAAAACTTAAAGTTCTCCTCACTTCCCCACTGTTGCCAAAATACATGAATTGCCTGCTCAAGCAATCGATCCTTCCCTCTCAGCTCCATAATCCTCATCACGAACCAACCCTCTTAATTATTATTTTGATATACCTATTAATTCGATAGGTAGGTTAGAAGTCCTTCTATAAAAAAAGAAAAAAGGGGTCTGACCCCACATTCTTTAAAGCGCTAAAGTCCCACCCACTCAAAAAATTAATCATAAAGTCCTGAATCATTATACCCGTAGTATGTAATGAATCTGTTATATACTTGTAAATCAACCTTAACTCTATCTCAAGACTAGCTTAATACTTTCTTTATATAATTACTCTTGAAAGATTCATAAACTTACTATTTAGGAGGTTATTATGTTTTCTAAAAAACTTTTAACAGTAACTATGGCTGCTTCTCTTGCAGTAAGCGGTTTTGCTATAAATCAAGCTTCCGCTGATAAAGATAAAGGTGCTAGCAAAGATGAAATTCGCAATGTTATCTTCTTGATTGGAGACGGAATGGGGAATTCCTATACATCAGCTCATCGTACCCTTAACAATGACCCGAACACTCCTGAAATGGAAGAAACTGCGTACGATCCTTATCTTGTAGGTATGCAGTCCACTCACTCTTCGGATGAAGAAGAAAGTGTAACAGACTCTGCCGCAGCTGCAACTTCGATGTCTGCTGGTATTAAAACGTATAACGGTGCTATCGCTGTTGATATGGAAAAAGAAGACGTAAAAACTGTCCTAGAGCAAGCAAAAGAAAACGGGAAATCTACTGGTCTTGTAGCAACTTCTCAAATCAATCATGCTACTCCTGCAGCATTTGGAGCACATGATGAATCCCGTAACAACTACAATCAAATCGCCGATGATTACTATGACGATCTTATCAACGGCAAACATAAAGTCGACGTTCTTCTAGGTGGTGGGACAAACTATTTTGTCCGTGGAGATCGTGATCTGACAAAAGAATTCCAAAAAGATGGCTATTCTTATGTAACAACTCGTGATGAAATGTTAAATGATGATAACGAACAAGTATTAGGTCTTTTCGCACCAAAAGGGTTAGAAAAAATGATCGACCGTTCTGAAGAGCAGCCTTCCCTTAAAGAAATGACAAATTCTGCCCTTGACCGCCTGGATAACAACAAAAAAGGCTTCTTCTTAATGGTAGAAGGAAGTCAAATTGACTGGGCTGGCCATGATAATGATATCGTTGGTGCAATGAGTGATATGCAAGACTTCGAGCAAGCGTTCCAAGCAGCAATTGACTTTGCTAAAAAGGACAAGCATACTCTTGTAATCGCGACTGCAGACCACTCCACTGGTGGTATGGCAATGGGACGTGACGGAGAATACAAATGGGATCCAACTGCAATAAAAGCAGCGAAGAAGACTCCTGACTTTATCGCTAAGAAAATCGTAGAAGGTGCGCCTGTTGAAGAAACGTTAAAAGAATATATTGATCTTGAATTAACTCCAGAAGAAATTCAATCTGTTAAGGATGCAAAAGAAACAAGTGGCGAACTTACGGAAATTGACAACGCCATTGAAAGAATTTTTGACCTTCGCACTGGAACTGGCTGGACAACAGACGGTCATACAGGAGAAGACGTACAAGTGTATGCATATGGACCTGGTATGAATAAATTCACTGGTAAAATTGACAACACCGATACAGCAAAAGAAATCTTCAACATCTTAAAGAAGACAAAGAATGGTCATGCTGACACGGACCATCGCGAAGGTGAAAAAGACGAGCACGATAACGACTAATCCCAATTAGCATTCCGAGGTTGCCTCGGAATGCTTCATTTTTAGGAGGTACTTTTCATGCCAATCAAACGTTATTTCATCATAGGAATTGCAGCGCTACTCCTAAGCGGTTGCTCTGTTGAGAACACAGGAAAAGAGAACAACACCTCAGAAGCAGTGTCTGCATCGGAAAACGAAACGAAGACGGAATCAACGGATACCACTTCGCAAACCTTCCAAGACAGCCCACAAGCCCCGGATGATAGTAACCTTACAGAGGTGGGCAAAACTTTGGAAGATGCGGATGGCATCATCACACTTAACCAATACGCCAACTTGAACGAAACGAAACAAATTGGCGATATCACGATGACCATTGCTGACGTGAAGGTAATGAACTTACGACCTTCTCCTGACTTAGTGGACTATTTCCACGGCTTTACGCACCAAGAAGTCGAATTCCCGTATGTAAGAGTAAATGTAAAAGTAAAAAACAACAGCAAAGAGACCCTTAACTTTGCCCCTGTAGCAAAACTCACTACCGACCAAGGAGAAACCGTGACTTGGGAAGACGACTTTTACCTTGAAAAGCTAAACGGCGAACTAAAGCCAGGTGAAGAAAAAGTGGGAAGCCTTGCATTTATCATTGATGAAAGCACACCTGAAGAGCTGAAGAGTCTGTCTATCCAGACTAGTGAGGTTTTTGATGATAAAGAAAAGAAGGTAGGAAAAACAGAAGAATTCCAAATTGGATTTTAAATTTGGATGATAATTGAAAAGTAAAAAATCCTGTTGCCATATGAGCACCTGTATAGTATATTGCAGCGAATAAGCGGTATTTTATGCAACGAAAAGAAAAACCAGGTCTTTAAAAACCTGGTTTTTCCCTCTTTATTCTACTCCTAAATGACTTCTGAAATCTTTCTCTAACGTTTAAAGCTCACTCATCAGACAACAATTAAAACTTCATACACTTAACGATAAAGTAAGTGTTATACCTTAAACCTGTTAACTAATTCTTGAAGCTCTACTGCCAGCTTAGATAATGAAGTGGCAGAGTTATCAATATTTTCAATTGATAGCATTTGATTATCTGATGATGATGCTATTTGTTTGGCTATATCAAATGAATGTGTTGATGAACTAGCCATCTCTTGTACAGAGGCTGAAACCTCTTCAGATCCTGCACTAATTTGTTCTGATGTAGCTGATATGTTTTCAATCTCTACTCTCATTTCTTCCATGGACTTCACGATTTCATGGAATTTTTCATTCGTTAGATTAGCAGTTGTCACACCTTGTAACGCAATCTGCTTTGTTGTTTCAATCGAGTTAATAGTAGTAATCGTCTCTGACTGGACTTGTTCAATTAGGCTTGTTATTTGTTTTGAGGAATGAGAAGATTGTTCTGCCAATTTACGTACCTCATCGGCAACTACCGCAAAACCTTTACCTGATTCGCCAGCGCGAGATGCCTCAATTGCGGCATTTAACGCCAATAAACTTGTTTGTTTAGAGATGTCCTGAATAATTGTCGTGATGTTACCGATTTCAGAAGACCGTTCTCCTAAATGCTGTATTTTTTGAGCTGTGTTGTTAATTTCTTTACTTAAATTTTTAATTCCCTCTACTAAATCTGTAATTACCTGCGTTCCTTCACTGGCTTTACTTGTTGCCATATTTGATAATTCAGATACATTAGAAGCATTTTCAGCAATAGAAGTAATGCCGGTGCTTGTTTCTTCAACAGCAGTAGCGGATTCATTAGCCATTGCGTTTTGTGTCTCAGCCGTACTTGCTAATTGTTGAATAGAGTCGTTAATGTTCGTCCCATTTCGAGTCATTTTTTTCGCATCAGATTGTAATTCTTCAGACGAAGAAGCCACCAAGTTCGAATGGTTACTAACATTTACAATTAAACTACGCAGGGTAGATAAAAATTGGTTAACGGAAGATGCTAGTTCTCCTAGTTCATTTTTACTTTTCACCTTTATCTCTTTGGTAAGATCTCCATTTCCAGTCGCTAATTCTTTAAACTGACTATTTAGTAGCTTTAATGGTTTGACAATAGACTGAGCAAATAAAGTTCCAATTATAATACCTATTAGAATGATAGTTACGATAAAAGATACTTGGTATACTACTCTCTTTGATTCAATTTGATTCAGTTCTGCTTTATTCTCTTGAACCTCCGTATTAATTTTTGAAACTAACTTATCAATTGCAGGAGATAGTGTTTCTTTACGAATAGTACGTTGCTCAATGAAATGAATCTCCACTGCTTTTTCTATGTCCTCATTTTCATACGCTGTTACAATTCCTTCGTGTGCTTCATTATATAAAGCAAAGGCTTTTTCAACGTCCCCAATTAATACTTGCTCCTCTTCATCAATCAGACTCTTTGCTTTTTCCAAATGAGATAAAGCTTCCTTTTGCTTCTCTACTATCTGGTCTAAAAATGCAGGGTCTTGTTTTAAAAGGAATCCTCGCTCATCATTAGAAATACCAACTAAAATGGTTTCAAATTCTTTTAAACTTACTGATACTTGCATGTTTGCTAAAAAGTGATCATACTTGGCTTCCATGTCATTTTGAAAATAAATAGATGTTGCTCCGACAATACTTGTTCCTATTAATAAGAAGAGTATTAATGCTAAAATACGTTGACGAATCGTTTTGAATAAAAACATGATGACTTCCCTCTTTTTCTCTAAAAGATGATTAATTAAGATTAGCAATTTCTGTTTAAAGTACTATGTTTCCTTCTTTATTTTTTTCAAAATGACTTTACTCATTTAAAATGGGATTCCGAGATTGTCTGGACAAGATGAATGGTTTCTAATTGTTGCTAGAAGAGTGAAAACTTTCTCGGAAAGGTGGGGGAAGCTATGAACAAATCCCTTTTTACCCCTAATTATGTATCTAAAAATCTTAATACATGGTGCAATAACTACTTTCCTAATGAAAGCATACTGTGATTAAGCTTAATAATGCTAAAGTCCTCTGTATTTCTCAATCATATCTCCTCATGGTGTGCTACAATGAACTACTCAACAAATTTATGATTAGTCGGTGGCGTTAACTCCTAAACCTACAAACCCCCAAGTACAGAAGGTCTTTCAACGTTCTATATCAGTAATTATATTATCGTCAGGTTTTACCTCTTCCTTTAGAAGTTTATTTCAACAAAATACTAGGATAAACTTATTTAAGATTAAATTTAATAATTGCATATTTAATTTGACCACACTCCATATTCATTCAAAAACATTCTTTGACCACGGTTCATTATTTTTTACATCTCCCATAGTATGCTGAACAAACTATCTATAATGTTTAGTTACCGACATTATTGTATAGTTACTAACAATAATGTCAGTGAACACATATTTACATTTCTTTCGGCTTTGAAAATTTCATTTTTTTGAAAGTAAAATAAAAAGACCCAACCAATCGGTTGAGTCTTTTTAATCATTTATTATTCCACCGTAACACTTTTCGCAAGGTTACGTGGCTTATCTACGTCACAATCTCTGTGAAGTGCTGCGTAGTAAGAGATCAGTTGCAACGGAATTACAGAAACTAGTGGAGAAAGTAGTTCGTTTACTGGTGGTACAACGAAGCTGTCTTCTTCTGTTTCTAGGCCTTTCATGGAGATGATACATGGGTTGGCACCGCGTGCTACTACCTCTTTGACGTTACCGCGGATAGATAGGTCCACTTGTTCTTGTGTGGAGATGGCGATAACTGGAGTACCATTTTCAATTAGGGCGATTGTTCCGTGCTTCAATTCTCCTCCAGCAAATCCTTCTGCTTGGATGTAAGAGATTTCTTTAAGTTTTAATGCACCTTCAAGTCCTACATAATAGTCCATTGTACGACCGATGAAGAAGCAGTTTCTTGTTGTTGCCAAGAACTTGCGAGCGATGTCTTCTAGCTCTTCTTTAGCGTCACATAGAACTTCCATTGCGTTTGCAACGATTCCTAAGTCTTGCACTAGGTCGAATTCTAGGTTGTGTCCTTTAGATTCTGCTAGTACTGCAGCGAAAATGGACAGAACGCCAAGTTGAGCCGTGTAAGCTTTTGTAGAAGCAACTGCAATCTCAGGTCCAGCGTGAAGTAGCAATGTGAAATCTGCTTCACGGGATAGTGTAGATCCTTGTACGTTTGTAACAGTAAGTGCCGGGTATCCTAGCTCTTTTACCTGTACAAGTACTGCACGGCTGTCCGCTGTTTCTCCACTTTGAGAGATGAAGATGAATAGCGGTTTTTCAGATAGAATTGGCATATTGTAGTTGAACTCACTTGCTACGTGTACTTCTACAGGTACTTTCGCAAGCTTTTCGATCATCTGTGCTCCAACAAGACCTGCGTGGTAGCTTGTTCCTGCTGCTACGATGTAGATGCGGTCAGATTGGTTCACAGCGTTGATGATATCAGAGTCAATTGTCAATTCGCCGTTTTCGTTTTGGTATTTTTGGACGAGCTTACGAATTACTAATGGCTGCTCATCGATTTCTTTTAACATGTAATGTGGGTATGTGCCTTTTTCGATATCACTTGCATCAAGTTCAGCCGTGTATGGCGCGCGCTCGATGATTTCACCGTTCAGCTTTTTGATTGTTACCGCTTCTTTCTTTACGATAACCATCTCTTTGTCCATCAGCTCAACGAATTGATCCGTCACCTGAATCATCGCCATTGCATCACTTGCCACTACATTGAAGTCACCTTTGCCTACTCCAACTAATAGAGGACTTTTGTTTTTTCCAACATAGATTGTTTCTGGATCTTCGTTGTCCAGTAAAGCAATCGCGTAAGATCCTTTAAGGATAGAAAGAGTGCGACGCATCGCTTCTTCCACATGCTGTCCTTCGTTTGCAAATTTCTCGATGATTTGTACAACTACTTCTGTGTCTGTTTCACTTACTAGCTCTACGCCTTGTAAGTGTTCGCGTTTAAGTTGTGAATAGTTTTCGATTACTCCGTTGTGTACAAGTGTAAAGCGTCCAGACGTGCTTTGGTGTGGATGCGCATTTACTTGACTTGGTACACCGTGAGTTGCCCAGCGAGTGTGACCGATTCCAGTGGATGCTAAAACGTCATTGTCCACTACTCCGCGAAGGTCTGCAATACGGCCTTTTTCCTTGAATACGTGTACGCCGCTCTCGTTCATAACAGCGATACCAGCAGAGTCATATCCTCGGTATTCAAGCTTTTCTAGACCTTTTAAAAGAATTTCTTTTGTATCTTGTGTTCCAATATATCCAACGATTCCACACATAAATAATTTCCTCCCTAGAGTTGCAGGGACAAGAAAGCACACCATAGAAAGGGACGATCCTGTCCCCACATTACCTATAAAATATTTTTGCAATCATAGTAACAGTCTTTGTACATAAAGTTGCCTTTATGCTTTAAACTGTCCCTAAAGTCGGTTGTGATTGGCAACCGGGAGGCATCCGCCGATAGATCGATAAACCTCCTCCTCGTCAACTAAGCATGGTTTCGTCCGTCGCTTAGTTCAGGCGCTTTGTATATCTAGTTATTGTTCTGTAGCTTTGATGCTCCTTTCCATTCTTGAATAGCAACAAATAATATCTTACCTTTCATACCCCAATTCGTCAACAATTATGTGGATTATTTCCAATTTATGCAAAGGTGGTGGCATTTTCAGTTATGCTTTTGGTACGATTGGTTACTGAGTTAGGCTAAGGTCATGGAATTGATAGGAAATGTCGCTTTTGATTGTTAAAATAAGCGCATTTCGCGCTCTTTTTATAGGTTATAAAAGCATTCGGACACTTTCCCATACAGTTCGGCCATTTCCGCATGGTTTTAGGGGTAGATTCGGACAATTGATGGGCACTGTTCGGTCAAAAATCGACGATGTTTGGACATTTATGTCCAATCTTCGGTCAAATTCGGGAAATCTTCGGCCAACTTTACTGAAACTTCGGTCAAAAACGGCAAAACTTCGGACAAATGCAAATTCCACTGCATGCAATGCATGCCGACCGCTTCAACCTTTTACCGCGTTGATACCTTCAAACAAGAACGTTACATGCTATCATCACCGCTAACCAAATTTCTCACACCATATAAAAAAGATATGCATCCACCGCTCCATAAGTGCGGTATATGCATATCTTTCTCGTTCACCGTATCAATTATTCTGTTCCCATTTCCGTGCGCACAACAGCTGCGATACGCTCTACGTACTCATCACATTGCTCTTGAGTTGGCGCTTCGGCCATGACACGTACAAGTGGCTCTGTACCGGAAGGACGAACGAGGATGCGGCCGTTTCCGTTCATTTCCGCTTCTACTTCTTCAATAACAGCCTTTACTTTCTCGTTCTCTGTTACACGGTGCTTGTCCGTCACTCTTATATTCACAAGAAGTTGAGGGAACTTCGTCATTTCACCAGCAAGCTCTGATAGGCTCTTTTTCGTTAACTTCATGATATTTACAAGCTGAAGTCCTGTTAGCATGCCGTCACCTGTTGTGTTGTAGTCCAAGAAGATGATGTGGCCGGATTGCTCTCCACCAAGAAGGTAATTACCATTCTTCATCTCTTCTACTACATAACGGTCACCAACTGCAGTTTGCTTTGTTTCTACATTGTTAGCCTCTAATGCTTTGTAGAAGCCAAGGTTGCTCATCACAGTGGATACAACTGTGTTATGGCGAAGACGACCTTGTTCGCTTAAGTATTTTGCACAGATGAACATAATCTGGTCACCGTCAACAATTTGTCCTTTTTCATCCACCGCGATGATGCGGTCTCCGTCTCCATCAAATGCAAGACCGATATCAGCACCCTTATCCAACACTAATTGTGCAAGTGCCTCTGGGTGAGTAGATCCTACACCATCATTGATGTTCAGACCATTTGGAGAAGAACCCATTGTAGAAATGTCCGCCTCAAGGTCTGCAAAAAGATGGGTAGCATGAGAAGATGTCGCACCATGTGCACAATCTAATGCAATGTGAATACCGGAGAAATCCTCATCCACCGTTTGTTTTAGGAACTGAAGGTATTTCTGTCCGCCTTCAAAATAGTCGTTTACTTGACCCAGGTCAGCACCGACTGGACGAGGAAGGCTGTCTGTTTCTTCATCCATCAATGCTTCAATTTCCGCTTCCTGCTCGTCAGAAAGTTTGAAACCATCCGGTCCGAAAAACTTAATTCCGTTGTCTGCAACCGGATTATGAGAAGCTGAGATCATTACACCAGCTTGGGCGCCAAGTGCTTTAGTCAGGTAAGCCACACCAGGAGTGGAGATTACACCTAAACGCATGACTTCTGCACCAATGGATAGTAAACCTGCCACTAGAGCTCCTTCCAGCATGTGTCCTGAAATACGCGTATCACGGCCGATCAGCACTTTCGGACGAGTTTGGTCTTTTGTTAACACATATCCTCCCAAACGTCCTACTTTAAATGCCAATTCAGGTGTTAATTCCGAGTTCGCTACACCGCGCACTCCATCCGTACCAAAATATTTACCCATTTCGTAAATCTCTCCTTTTACTACTCATTAGTTTCTTCTATTAATCTAAACTTTACATTTCTCTTTGGCAGGTCCCACGAAACGTTTTGCGGACCGTTTATCTCAAGTGGGGCTTCATGTTCCCCGGCATTCAAGTCTGTCACATTGATATACATTTCCATATCAGAGCTGTTAACTCCATCAAGGGTGCTTGGTGCACCAAGTACCGTAAGATCCATCAAACCAGTTTCCGGGTCAATGAATTCTATTTCCAGGCCCTCTGATAGACCGATTTGTTGAATAGGGACATTCGTAAACGTTTTTTGCTCTTCTTTTTCCACTTCTACATTGATCTTGACCTTCTCGGGTACAACGCGTTTCACCCCATCCGGTACAGGTACATCAACTTCAATGGTTGTGCTTTCCGTAATCTGAGTTAAATCCAATTCTATATTATCAATGAACTCCAACTTGTCAAGAGTGCTTTTTGGTCCATAGACCGTTACTTCATTTGGTACTGCTTCTATCTTTGTAATACTTAGGTTCTCTTTTAGAGACCCTTTGCGATTTATTTTCAACGGAACCGATTTAAAAGGACTTGTAATAGGAACACTCACATCTACTACTGCAGGATTTACTTCTACATTCAACGTGTTTCCTTCCCTGTCATAGACCGTCACACGAGACTGTTGTTCAACAGCTTCATTAACGCCCTTCAAATCAACACGTGCTTTCACCAATGCGATACTTTCAATTAATTCACGAGATCCTGTTACTTTCACAATATTAGGCTTTACGATTGGCTGCTCTGCCTGATACCCTTCTTCCATTTGGCCTCTGTTTATAAAATCAACGTCCACTGGAAAATCCTCAGAAATCTTTTCATGGATGGTAACGGAAGCTACTGAAGGTTCAATTACTACATCTAATCTTTCAGAAAGATTGCGAGCCTCCAACGTTACTTGATGAGTCCCAATCCCCAAATTTGAAAGGTCTGCAATGATCTCGAAATCCTTCTGCAAGGCTGTTGGTTTAACAGATGCTGTCGGACCTTCTAGTTTTACTGTAACACTTTGCGGCACACCGGAAACAACTAGGTTCTCCCTGTCATAGAACGCTTCAACCGGAACATCTGTTACCGTTTGCACATCCGTGGATCCGGAAAAAGGAGAAGGAGGAGAGTCTGCCTGCTGGGTGGAACTATTCTCAATGCTGACTGACATGTACAACATAAAAGCCAACAATAAAGCAATAATTTTCATCACCCAACGGTTATTGATAAACTTATCCATCCTTCTGCCCCCTCCATTGCCAGCGATTTGAAGTAGCGGTTTTCTCACTTATATCCAATTCCTTCTTCAATAGCTCGCTGAATAATTCAGGTTCTAAATCACGGTGCAACTCACCGTTCTTTGTAACAGATATACTACCCGTCTCCTCTGATACGATAATGGTGATACTATCCGTTACCTCACTAATTCCAAGTGCTGCTCTATGCCTTGTTCCAAGCTCCTTTGATATAAAAGGACTTTCCGACAATGGAAGGTAACAAGCTGCTGCAGATACTTGGCTCTTTTGCAGAATAACCGCTCCATCATGAAGTGGTGTATTGGGAATAAAGATGTTGATCAAAAGCTCGGATGACACTTTTGCATGCAACGGAATACCCGTCTCTATGTAATCTCCCATCCCAGTCTCTCGTTCAATCGAAATCAACGCACCAATACGGCGTTTGGCCATGTATTGCACGGATTTAACGACTGCTTCAATCATTTTGGCATGCTCTTCCTCATCATCTACCCCGCTTCTCGAAAACAACTTTCCTCTACCCAATTGCTCTAAGGCGCGACGAAGCTCTGGCTGAAAAATAATGATAATCGCCAGGAATCCCCATGTCAAAGCTTGGTCCATCAACCATTGTAAGGTACTGAATCCTAAAAAATTACTAATGATCCTTACCACTACAATAACTGTTATCCCCTTTAATAACTGGACCGCCTTTGTACCACGGATGACCATGATAAGCTTATAGATAACAAACCAAACAAGTAAAATATCTATGATATTAGCAAGATAACTTAAATATGGCATATCTCCAAAAGGTATTTCAAAAGGCATCCTCACACTTCCTTTAACAGTACAAGATTTATGTATCTAGTACGAAAACCGTAACCATGTTATTATAGCATATTTTCAACATTCAGGTAGAAATGGCCTATTAATTCATGTTTTGCAATATTATTATAATCTCCGTGAAATATAAAAAGATGCTTGATTTGTTTCAAGCATCTCATTTGGGTATAGCATTGGACAGTTGATCTCCGTTGTAGGTTACTGAAAAACTGATAACGTAAAGTTTTTTACGATTCCTAGCTGAGGATTGGAGCAAAAGGCGAAGACTCCTGAGGGAGATAGCGGTAGCTTGAGACCCCGCAGCGGAGCGAGGAGGCTCAAGCACCGCCCCTAGGAAAGCAAAGCCATTTGCGGAAATCAACAGCGGTGTTTAAGAGGAAAATAAAGTCACTTTTCCGTGGCCTCCTCCGTTGCGGGGTCTCACCTGCCCAATCCTCCCGCGGGAGTCTTTGCGCCTTCCGCTGCGATCAACAGGTTATTGCTCAGTCATTAAACACATCAACCGCTTTTTTGAAACCGTCTTTCATGGTGTACCAGATCCATTCGAATACTTGGTCAATTTCTTCAATGTCACCTGTTACTTGACCTGCGGAGGCGAGGTAGTTATCGCCATTGATGACTGTCACATTGCCTCTGACTTCACCCTCCACACGGATGTTTCCGTTCTTGACGACAACATCCCCATCCACTACCTCTCCTTCTGGGACAACGACGGTATTATCCTCTACGACAAGATTCGGCTGATTCGTAAATGCAAACTTCTCTTCCTGCCAACCTCCAAATAAACTTCCGCTCATTAAAATAAAGAAAATGGCGGCAGCTACAAGCATGGGATGGGAACGGAACCAACGATTCCAACCAATGGTCTTCTTTTCTTTCGGTAAACTATTCATCACTCTTTGCGTGAAATCATTTGGTGCAGATATATGAGAAGTGCTTTGCACAAGGGCAATCGCCTTCTCCAGCTCATGAAACTGCTGATAGCAGTCCTTGCAGTCGTGGAGATGTGCTTTTAGCTCTTTTTCTCGTTCTTTTTCTAGATCACCATCTAAATACTCATGCATATACTGGACGATATGTTCCGGGCATTTATTCATCATTTATAACACCTCCAGAATTAAACATGGCGCAATTGCTGTCTCAGCGCTTCTCGCCCTCTATGAATTCTAGTCTTAACGGTTCCGACCGGAATTTCTAGAATCTCACTGATTTCAATCAATGATAACTCGTCAATGTACTTTAAGACAATTACCGATCGGTATTTATCAGGAAGCTTTAATATCTGGCGCTGGATTTCTCCTTGGAGCTCCATCGTTTCCACTTCCTCCTCAGGTAACGCAATATCCGCTGCAACCTGGGAATACATCGTTAATCCTTCTGTACCTGCTACTTCTGCATCTAAATAATAATCCGGCTTCTTTTTACGTATGCGGTCAATCGTCAGGTTTGTTGCAATTCGATATAACCAAGTTGAAAATTTGCGATTCACATCAAAGCTGTTGATGTTAATATATGCACGAATAAAAGCCTCTTGTGCAATGTCTTCGGCTTCATGAGAATTGCCAATCATTCGGTAGACCAATTGATAAATCTTGTCCTTAAACAATTCCACAATTTCCGCAAATGCATCCTGATCGCCTTTTTTTATTTGTTTTATTCTTTTTCTGATTAGCTCTTCCATTCCGTTCCCCCGTTGTCTGGCGGTCGACTAGTTATACGTGCCTTCGCCTTAAAAGGTTTCATTTTTCTTGAAAAACTTATCTATATAATATATTCTAACAAATATTGACTGTAATTGGTTTAAAAAAGGATAAAAGAGGGTAAAAGCAACTATTATTAGTTTTATGAAGCCTAATGAATAAGGGGTGTTGTATAGTGGCCGTCCATGCTACCGTCCATTTACAAGAAGCTATTGAGAGAAAAAGAGAAGAAATGATTCGACTTTCCTCATCTAACCATCTTCAATCTAAGGAAGTAATTGATGCGAGCACCTCGCTTGATTCATTGATAAATCAATATCTATACTTACAAATTAAACGAAAACCAGCAACTACTTAAGTATCAGTTGCTGGTGTTTTTTCTTAAAAGTAGATGTATTAGCTGTTAATTGAAGCAAAGCGAAGCCATTTGCGGAAAGGTACAACGGTTGTTATTAGATAAAATATTTAAAGTAGTTTTTCCCCAAACAAGGATCCCATCAAGGCTACAGCGACCGTTGCGGTTTTGTTTCGCTCATCTAAAATCGGGTTAACTTCTACAAATTCAGCCGAAGTCAGGATATTTGCTTCTTCTAACATTTCCATGGCCAGATGGCTTTCACGATACGAGATTCCCCCAAGTACTGGTGTCCCTACCCCAGGTGCATCATGAGGGTCTAGTCCATCAAGGTCCAAAGATAAATGAACTCCATCTGTATCTCGTTCCCTCAAGTAGGCAATAGCCTCTTCCATTACGGCAGTCATACCCAACCGATCAATCTCATGCATGGTGAATACTTTAATGCCTTTTTCCTTAATTAGTATTTTCTCGCCTTCGTCCAAAGATCTTGCTCCAATGATAACAATATTCTCTGGTTTGATTTTAGCATGGTCACCGCCGATAGACGTTAATGTAGAATCACCTATTCCTAAGCTCACTGCAAGCGGCATGCCATGAATATTACCTGATGGTGACGTTTCTCCTGTGTTCAGGTCCCCATGTGCGTCATACCAGATTACTCCCATGTTGGAGTAATGCTTCGCAAGACCAGCAATAGTCCCAATTGCAATACTATGATCTCCACCAAATACAAGAGGAAACCTTCCACTCGATAGGACTTCATCTACTTTAGAAGCCAGGTTTTCGCTCGCCTCCGCAACCGCTTTCAAATTTTTGAGGTTACTTTCACTTGTTGCTGTTCTTTCTCTACTGCCAATTTCGATATCTCCAAGATCTTCAATCGTCTTTGTTAAACTTTCTAATCTCTCTACTACTCCTGCATATCTTATCGCACTAGGACCCATATCCACTCCGCGACGTGTCTGCCCTAAGTCCATTGGTACTCCAATAATGCTGATATCTTTCTTCATGAATCGTGTCCCCCTTTATGTAATCTAATTCTATTGTATAGGGAAACTATCAAATGACTCAACTCGACATAGTTTTGAATATATATGCAGTTTGGAATTATTGGATTATTTCTTATGTACGAAAGTTATGAGGATGACTTTAAAGTTAAAGTTAGGTGAACCGATTTGAGACTGAGCGGTTATTTTACATTTCGACCGATTAGATAGAAAAATAGCCCGTAATCCTAAATTTTCGCCCGATTCACTCAGGGAGTAATCTCAGCCTTAAGTACAAGTAAAACCATTACGTAAAAGCCTTACGAAACCAAAAAATAAACAAAAAAGCCATAAACCCAAAGGTCTATGACTTAAACTTTATTAAGAAGTGGAGCCTAGCGGGATCGAACCGCTGACCTCCTGCGTGCAAAGCAGGCGCTCTCCCAGCTGAGCTAAGGCCCCTTATGAAGTTTATAATAAAGCTTTCTTTTAAAGAAATTATGTGCCATGAAGGACTCGAACCTTCGACCCTCTGATTAAAAGTCAGATGCTCTACCGACTGAGCTAATGGCACGTTGGCTGGGCTAGCTGGATTCGAACCAACGCATGTCGCAGTCAAAGTGCGATGCCTTACCGCTTGGCTATAGCCCATTGAATATGCTCCTTGCAATTAGCTTCTAAGAGTATGCTACATGAGCAAACTCCGCAGATATTATTATGGCTATTTCTGAAGGAAATAGGCGGAATAATAACGACGCCAAAATGCTTAAGAAACTTGAACTTATGTATTATCTTTACCCAATTTTCATTGATAACTAACTTCACTTATTATCTCTGATTACGGGAAGTTTATACATTTCTTCAAACAAAAACTCCGGAATTTTCATTTCGAAGTTAAAATGGTGGAGGGGGGCAGATTCGAACTGCCGAACCCGAAGGAGCGGATTTACAGTCCGCCGCGTTTAGCCACTTCGCTACCCCTCCAAGGGATATGGTGGAGGATGACGGGATCGAACCGCCGACCCCCTGCTTGTAAGGCAGGTGCTCTCCCAGCTGAGCTAATCCTCCAATGTAAATTTATATTAATAGTAATTTTCAAAAGGGAAGTTATTTTCGCTACACGAAAAAACTATGGTGACCCGTACGGGATTCGAACCCGTGTTACCGCCGTGAAAGGGCGGTGTCTTAACCGCTTGACCAACGGGCCAATTTTTTTGTATAAGCTTCCAACCGGGCTCGAACCGGTGACCTCTTCCTTACCATGGAAGTGCTCTACCTAACTGAGCTATGGAAGCATGGCTCCACCAGTAGGATTCGAACCTACGACCCTTCGGTTAACAGCCGAATGCTCTACCGCTGAGCTATGGTGGAACAATACTAGCCTGGCAACGTCCTACTCTCACAGGGGGAGATCCCCCAACTACCATCGGCGCTGAAGAGCTTAACTTCCGTGTTCGGTATGGGAACGGGTGTGACCTCTTCGCCATCATTACCAGACAAATTATATTATACAAAATTGAGGAA
>NZ_LBMD01000016.1 GCF_001293645.1 Bacillus sp. CHD6a | reverse complement strand
CTACGCCTCCGGTGTCTCCACCTAGCGCTGTCTCCGTCAGGACAAGGAAGGCTTCGGCAGCGTTTCATCACACGAAGAAAATGAGTAGCATTTTTGAGGAGTCTTCGCCTTTTGCTCTAACCCACAGCTGGAAATTACTTGATTTATATTTTTTATCTTTAGAAACAAAGCAAGCCTGATCGTATGTTGATCAGGCTTGCTTCTTTTGGTTAGCGTATTTTTTGATTGAGTAAGCCGACTAGCTCTAGTCCGTGAAGAATTCCGTCTTCTCCCACATCTTTGGTAACATGGTTTGCTACTTTCAATAATTCAGGATGTGCATTTCCCATTGCAACCCCTGTTCCAACGAAATCAATCATTTCAACATCATTCAATCCATCACCAAAAGCATAGACATTTTCTTTCTTAAACGGCAATCTCTCTAGCATCTTTTGAATCCCAATTGCTTTCGATCCGCCTTTCGGGAGGATGTCTGTAGAGTATTGATGCCAGCGGATAAAATCAAAATCCTTATAATCCTCCACATAACTTTGTTGATGCTCATCTTCAATAAACAATAACGCCTGGTAGATTTCTGTTTCATCAAGGAAACTTGGACCAAATTCGGGGTGAATAAACTTTAAGCTTCCCATGCTTTCATTAATGAAGGGATGATTTTCTACATTTGCCTTCATTGTTTCATGATTTAAATACACTAGAGGATGTGACACTTTTTCGGAATTTTGACGTAACAAATGCAATTTCTCAATATTTAAAGGGTTTTTATAAATAACTTCTCCTTCAAACACCACATATTGACCGTTGAAGCTCACAAAAGTATCAATGTCCAATTCTTTGCGTAAATCCTCAAACATGAATGGAGCCCTTCCTGTTGCAATTGCCACATACACTCCTTGTTCCTTCAGCTCTTTTATTGCCTTTTTTGTAGAGTCAGGTAATTCTTTTTGATGGTTCAGCAGGGTCCCGTCTATATCAAAAAACACTATTTTCTTTTCCATTTTTATCACCTTACTTCTTTAGACTGTGACATTTTTTATCACTTTTTGTTTTTTTGCTTTCGTCTTATACGAAGATAAATATACACCACTAAAAATAAGAATCAAACCAAAAAGCATATTAGGAGTTATTTTTTCACCTAATAATAAGCTTCCCCATAACATGGCTGTTATCGGAACAATATACGTGACAAGGGATGCAAACTCTGCACTACCTTCCTTTACCATATAATAATAAAGAAGATATGCGATACCTGATCCAAAAACCCCTAACCCGATCAAAGATACGATAACAGAAGTGCTTCCTATTGCTAGAAAACCGTATGGTTGCATAATAGCCATCATAATCCCCGACAAGATCCCAGCGACTGCTAGCGTACTAAAGGAAATAACCGTGATGGGCGTGTTTTTCAAATGTTTCTTGCTAAGATGCGCACCAAAACCATAGCAAATGGTAGCGCCTAACATCGTTCCTACACCAAGAAGATTATCATGAAACAGTTGAAGAATATTTAATTCCAATAGAACCATGATCCCCATAAAACCTACGCTCACACCTATCCATTGCATTCTTTCCATTTTGCTAGAAAAGATGGAAAAGCCGATTAAAATTGTCCAAATTGGTGTGGTAGCATTTACTACTGAAGCCAGACTGCTACTTATAGATGTTTCACTAACAGCAATAAGTGCCCAAGGAAGAGCATTATTTAAAAGTGCAATAAGAACAATAGGCAGTAAGGGAAGGTTACGCAGTAGTTTTAATTTATTCTGAATAAGGAGCAGAATTAAAAGTGTTCCCGCCCCAAATATGCACCTCCAAAAAACTACTCCCCAAACACCTAGATCCACTACAAGCAATTTTATAAATAGAAAAGACATGCCCCATATCAAACTTAATGTAAATAATGCTGCATACAGTCGCTTCATTCTACTTACCACCTTAATTTTAGGGTAACGAAATAAATATTTATTTTAACCTACATGAAGAAAACGTTTACTGTCAATGAAATTTTATCTTTTGATTATATTGTTTCGAAAGTCAGCTAAAGGGCTTATTCCCAATAGACCATTTATATGTTACTCTGAGTTTAACCATACTAAATTCTACGTATATTGTTGTGTTGCGAAAGCCATTTCCTCATGTACTGAAATTTCGTATATTTACCAGCAACTATTTACTCTGTTTGACGCATATTAACTACTAACAAACAGATCGTACCTAGAGTACAAGGAGTGAAAAGCTTATGCTAAGAAGGCTTAGAAAAAAAATACTGCGTAGAATGAACAATATTCTTAAACGAAAAACAATTGCCTAGTCCCTGTCTTCCATGAGTCCTCCTTCACTGGAGGACTCTTACATATTAGTTATCCATGATTTTTTTCTCCCTCTGTTTCTAATTCCATTCAATTGGAGAAAATAGAGAAGCACTTCTTTTCGATAAAACATGAAATTTCATGATGTATCGTATATAATATAGGGTAATAATGGCTTTTTAGCCAATGACCGGTTATGCTAGAAGGATATTACTAGGAAGCATTATTAAAATTCGCGTTGTCTTTTTGTAAGGAAAAAAGCATTGAAGCTTGACGCAAGATAGTGGGTCGACGGACACTTCCGCCTTTTTCCCTTACATAAAATAACTATATATACTGGCTCTTTTCCTTACTGCCTAAGGAGAGGCGAAGGACCAGACAGATTTTTTTAAGGAGAGATAGCAATGTTATTTAAAGTGTATTTTCAAGAAGATGTAGCTGAAGCACCTGTAAGAGAAAAAACGGAATCTCTTTATGTAGAAGCTTCTGCAGTATATGAAGTCCGCAGAAAACTAAAGGACAAGCCATATAACATAGAATTTATCCAACCTGTATCTGGGGATTTCTATGAGTATGAAAAGCAATCTGAAAACTTTAAAGTATTGGAGATATGATAGACAATGAAATTTGTTAAAAACAATCAAGCAGCAGTCTTCGCTTTAGGCGGGCTGGGTGAGATCGGGAAAAACACCTATGCTGTCCAATTTCAAGATGAAATTATCTTAATTGATGCTGGAATTAAATTTCCTGAAGACGAACTACTAGGAATCGATTATGTTATTCCTGACTATACGTATTTAGTAAAAAACCAAGAAAAAATTAAAGGTCTCTTCGTCACTCACGGTCACGAAGACCACATCGGCGGAATTCCTTACCTACTTCGCGAAGTAGACATTCCGGTTTATGGAGGCAAGCTTGCACTTGGCCTAATTAAAAACAAATTAGAAGAACATGGTCTTCTGCGTAAAGCAAAACTAATTGAAATCCAGGAAGATGATATCATCAAGTTCCGTAAAACTTCGGTGACATTCTTCCGCACCACTCACAGTATCCCTGATTCTTATGGTGTCGTTGTCAAAACACCTCAAGGAAATATTGTTCACACTGGTGACTTTAAGTTTGACTTTACTCCAGTTGGAGAGCCTGCAAACTTAACCAAGATGGCCGAAATCGGAAAAGAAGGCGTCCTTTGCCTGTTATCTGACAGCACAAACAGTGAAATACCTGACTTCACCATGTCAGAACGCCGTGTAGGAGAAAGTATCCAAGACATCTTCCGCAAAGTAGATGGTCGTGTTATTTTTGCTACATTCGCTTCCAACATTCACCGTCTGCAACAAGTAGTAGAAGCTGCTGTAGCTCACGGCAGAAAAGTTGCGGTATTCGGACGCAGCATGGAAGCAGCAATTAATATCGGTCAAGAGCTAGGATATATCCAAGCTCCAAAAGATACCTTTATTGAAACAAATCAAATTAACCGCATGCCGGCAAACAAAGTCACAATCCTTTGTACCGGAAGCCAAGGGGAACCAATGGCCGCTCTTTCAAGAATTGCCAACGGAACCCACCGTCAGATTCAAATTATTCCTGGAGACACGGTTGTATTCTCTTCTTCCCCAATCCCAGGAAACACACTGAGTGTAAACCGCACCATCAACATGTTGTTCCGCGCAGGAGCTGATGTTATCCACGGTTCATTAAGTGACATCCATACATCCGGTCATGGTGGACAACAAGAACAAAAGCTTATGCTTCGATTAATTAAACCAAAGTACTTCATGCCAATACACGGTGAATACCGCATGCAAATTACCCACAAACAGCTTGCCATTGATTGTGGAGTACCTGAAGAGAACTGCTTTATCATGGACAACGGTGAAGTTCTAGCACTTAGCGAAGATGAAGCTTCTGTAGCAGGTAAAATACCATCCGGTAATGTTTACATTGACGGAAATGGTATTGGCGACATCGGAAACATCGTTCTTCGTGACCGCCGCATCCTTTCTGAAGAAGGTCTAGTGGTTGTTGTAGTAAGCATTAACATGAAAGATTTCCGCATCGCTTCTGGTCCAGACATCATCTCTCGCGGATTTGTGTACATGAGAGAGTCCGGTGACTTGATTAATGACGCGCAATCTTTGATTTCCAAGCATCTGAATAAGATCATGGAACGCCGTACAACACAATGGTCTGAAATCAAGAATGAAATAACGGATACGCTTGCTCCATTCTTATATGAGAAAACAAAACGCCGTCCAATGATCCTTCCTATTATTATGGAAGTTTGATTTTGCGGTGAAACAGTTTAAGGAACTCCCCCTGACTTTTTGGTTTGGGGGAGTTTTTTCGTTAGATATGGTAATTGGGGACGGTATGAGGTCCCATTTCGGTGTTCTCTTTATCCTGATGGTCGGGTTTTAAGGCACAGGTGAGATTATTGTAACTTTTCGGAGGTTTATTGTAACTTTTTACATGATGATTGTGACATTTTTGAGCGTCATTATGACTTTTTTAAAGGTTATTGTAACATTTCGTAAATCGAATAAAGTTCCCAATAAAAAACCAGCAAGGTCTCTCTCCTCACTGGTCCACAATAATCTACTTTTAATCCTCCACCACATTCTTCTCAAAACGCGTAATATCCGTATCTGCTCCAATAACAATCAGAATATCCCCTTGTTTAATAGGATCAGTGGCCTGAGGCGAGACAATAATATCCCTCCCCCGCTTGATTGCAACAATGTTTATTCCGTATTTAGCTCGAATATCCAAATCAATCAGCGTGTTTCCATCCAAACGTCTACTAGCAACGATCTCTACGATACTATGTTCATCAGAAAGCTCGAGATAATCCAGAACGTTATTTGACACAATGTTGTGGGCAATTCGTCTGCCCATATCACGCTCCGGATGAACAACCTGATCTGCACCAATGCGGCTTAACACTTTTTCATGATAATCATTTGTCGCTTTAACTGTAATA
Source organism: Bacillus sp. CHD6a (assembly GCF_001293645.1). Classification (GTDB taxonomy): domain Bacteria; phylum Bacillota; class Bacilli; order Bacillales; family Bacillaceae_I; genus Sutcliffiella_A. The sequence goes on along the minus strand of NZ_LBMD01000016.1, from coordinate 119,675 downwards.
TGCTTTACTCCCAGTTCCTTTAAGATTAGGGTGGTTAAAATACTTGCTTGAATATTGTCACCGATGGCAACGATTACATGATCAAAATTTCGGATACCGATACTCTTGAGCACCGCCTCATCCGTTGTATCGCCAACCACTGCATGTGATGCTATACTAGCAAATTGGTTCACTTTCTCTTCATCATTATCAATTGCAAGGACCTCTACACCCTCGTCACTCAATGCCTGTACCATGCTTCCACCAAAACGACCTAAACCGATAACAGCAAACTCTTTTCTTTTCAACCTTGGTTCCCCCATTTACTCTGGTTTATATAAAACTATTGTACCATAATCCTACCTTTTCTAATGTTGAATATGATTATCTCCAAGAAAAGTTTTCAGAAAATTATTGAATTCCCTTCTAATAAAGTGTAAAATTACACATATATTATAAAAAAGGAGCATTTTGCACCCAATGATGAATCAAGACGAAGCAATCTCTTTACTATCACATAAACTTAAGCTTATCCGAACCGAATATAACTACACACAAGACAGGATGGCAGAAGTGTTGGGAATCTCCAAAAAGACCTTAGTACAGATTGAAAAAGGTCGAACCACAGCAGGCTGGACCGTTTGTGCAGCTACATGTGCCCTTTTCCGGGAAAGCCAAGTATTATCCTCCATTCTGGGTGCTGATCCGTTAGAAGTTATAGAAACGATAGCACACGAGAAAATAGATGCACCAAAGGATAAGACAATGGGCGGAAAAGTATGGTGGAAAGAAATAAAAATGCAAGGGGCATTTCGCCTTCAGCAAAATGTCATCAGTCAGCATTATAGAATTCTTGATGAAATGAATTTCCGGTGGTACAGCTCTTTTGAAAAAGAGGATGCGTTAGAGAGATTAAACGAATTATCAACGCAACAGAAGAAAGGAGAATGACTGAATGGATGTCAATATTATCGTTTTGATTGCTGTGCTTGCCCCAATTTTTCTGTTTGTCTGCTATATTACTGAAAAGCTTGAGTATCGGTGATCACATTATAATAAGGAAGTGGGCAATAGTTGGAGTTATTGAGATTTTTTTACATATTAATCTACAAACGAAGTTTAACCGATGGGAATAAATGGATTATTGATAAATTGAACTGCTTTTTTGAATAATCGGAGAGGTTTTTTGACTAATTCAACCACTTTTTTGTATAATTCCCATCGTTTTTTGATCCTCTATGTGCATTCCGACACCCAACATTAAGTAATTGCGTCCACAAAAAAGACACCGGCCCAAAAACCGATGTCTTTTCTAATTTTCTTATTCTCAGCTCACGTCCTGCATCGTAAACTGCGCTTTAACTAAGTGATAATAGATGCCGCCATGATTCATCAACTTATCATGATTGCCTTGTTCCATGATATTCCCATGATCAAGAACAATGATGTTATCTGCTTCTCGAATAGTAGAAAGACGGTGAGCAATAATGATGGCTGTACGGCCTTTTAACAGTTGTTTAAGAGCCGTCTGAATCTTCACTTCCGTTTCCGTGTCGATACTAGCAGTTGCTTCATCTAAAATAATGATGCTTGGGTCTGCTAACAAAGCACGGGCGAAGGAAATCAGTTGTCGTTCACCAACTGACAAGACATTTCCTCTCTCCTCCACTTCTGTTTCATATCCATTTTTCAAACGTTCAATAAATTCATTTGCGCCTACAGCCTTGGCAGCCGCAATTACTTCTTCATCAGTAGCAGTAGGTCTGCCAAAGCGGATATTATCATTGATGGTTCCAGAGAAAATAAAGGTATCCTGCAATACTACACTGATTTGGGACCGCAGGCTTTGAAGAGAGATGTCACGGATATTATGTCCGTCAATCTTCACTTCTCCACCAGTTGCATCATAGAAACGTGATATCAAGTTGGCAATCGTCGTTTTACCGGAACCCGTATGACCAACCAATGCCACCGTTTGGCCTGCTTCCATTTTCAATGAAATGCGGTTCAAAGCAGTACGTTTACTGTCATAGGAGAACTCTACATCCTTGAATTCGATTTCTCCGTTAATGGAATCCAACTGAACGGCATTGTCTTTTTCATCCACAATTGGTTTTTCATCGAGGAATTCAAAAATACGTTCAGAAGATGCCATCCCGACAAGCAACATATTATATAGCTGACCTAATCTTGAGATTGGCTCCCAGAACATCCCCAAGTAAAAAGCAAAGGAGATGAAAACACCTACAGTTAACGTACTTGTGCCGCCTGTTAAACTTTGCTGTATGAGGTAAGCACCGTACCAAATAAGGATGGCGGTACCAACAGCATTTGTCATTTCAACGAACGGACGGAAAATGGCATTCTGTCTCGTTGCATTTTTCCAAGACTCAAAGTTTTCAGTATTAATACGGTCAAAGAACCCCATGTTCTCTCTTTCTTGCGTGAAGGATTGTGTAACACGAACCCCTTGTATACTTTCATTTAGATGAGAGTTAAGCATCGCTTGCTTAATACGAACATCCTGCCACGCCCTCCTGATTTTCCTGCGCAAGCTTGTGGAGATGAAGAACATAATCGGCAAAATGATTAATATGGCTGTAGCTAATTCAGGACTCAAGGTAAAGAGAATGACAACGATACCAATTAGTAAAATAAAGTCCATAAGCAAATTTATAACGCCGTTAGTGAACAATTCTTGCAAGGAATTAATATCATTCATGATCCGTACAAGGATGGATCCAGCGGAACGTTGATCAAAAAATCGGTGGGAAAGCCCTTGAACATGTGTAAATAAATGTTTTCTTAAATCATAAATGACGTTTTGACCGAGCATATTCATCCAACGTATCCTCAATGCGTTCGCCACATAGGATATGACATATAACACCGAAACAATCACTGCTAGTTGGACAAGCATATCCATGTCTTTTTGCTTGATGGCAACATCATATAAGTATTTACCAATGATAATTGGAATTGCTAATCGTACAGCTGTTGCAATTAACATCGTAATTACAGCCAATGGGAGCAAAGTTTTAGAATATGGTTTCATATAAGAAAACAGTCGCCACATCTGTTGCCAGTTAAAGGGCTTTTCAATTGCATTATCAGTAGAATAGTAGAATCTCTTTTTGACATTATCGTTTAATTCGATTTTCTGCTTTTTACGCATTCTGTTTCACCTGCCTTCAGTTAGTCTGAGCTTCCAAAACCGTTTTTTGGTCCTTGTACTGGATATCATAAATTCTTCGATATGCTCCATTTTTTTGAACAAGCTCGTCATGTGTACCTCGCTCCACTACTCTTCCTCCGTCTAATACGAGAATTTCATCAGCGTGTTTAAGAGAGGAAATACGGTGTGCGATGATAAAAGTTGTTCTCCCTGCCAAGGCAGCCTTTAGTTCTCTTTGAATATTAAACTCTGTCTGCATATCCACAGCACTTGTCGCGTCATCCAACACTAATATACTTGGATCTAGAATCAATGCTCGAGCGATGGCGATACGTTGTTTCTGACCACCAGAAAGACCCATTCCACGCTCTCCAAGCATTGTGTCGTAGCCGTCAGGAAGTTCCATGATAAATTCATGCGCCTGTGCCATTTTTGCAGCTCGAACGATTTCTTCTATAGAAGCATTCGGTCGTCCATAAGCGATATTTGACTTAATGGTGGAAGAAAATAAAAAGGACTCCTGCAACACAAATCCAATTTGATTTCTCAGTGAATACAACGAGTATTTATTGACTTCTTCTCCATCAATTAAAATACGGCCAGATTGTGGCTCATAAAACCTTGTGATAAGCTGTGTGATACTCGTTTTCCCAGAACCTGTGGCACCAATCAATCCAATTTGCTTACCAGGAGTTGCATCAAAGGATACATGTTCAAGGGCCGTCTTATCTTCATTTGGATAACGGAACGTAACATCTTCAAACGTCACATGCCCCTTTAGGTTTGGTGCATCTTTTGCATCCGGTGCATCTTGAATATCTTCTTCTGCTTCTAAAATCTCCAATAATCGTTCACCGGAAGCCTTTGCTTGTGAGAACTGATTGATAACAAAGCCTAAGTTGGCAATCGGCCAAACAATGTACCACACCAAACTGAAGAAGGCTACAAGTTTCCCTTCTGATAGCTGGCCTGTAATTACTAAATAACCTCCAAATCCAAGCAGACCTACCACACAGGCATTCCCGATGAACTCCATCAGCGGGAAAAACTTTGCCCAGACATTAGAGGTGGATATATATTTTTCTTTGTAGTCCACATTGGAGTTATTAAACTTATTGATTTGATAATCTTCACGTGATAAAGATTTCACCGTGTTAATCCCGCTGATATTCTCCTGTACATTTGTATTCAGTTTCCCGAAGGATTTACGGATTCCGCGGAATGCCGGGTGAACTCTTTTATCAAAGCGATACGTGACAAACGCCAGAAAAGGCATAGCTAACAGCGTGACAAAAGTTAAAGAAACCGAGTAATAGAACATCAACCCAAGACTTATTGTCACTAACAGAACAAACCTAATTAATTCGGCAAATCCAAATGATAGGAAAAACCTGAACCCCTCAACATCCGCAGTAAGCCTAGACATTAAGTCTCCTGTCTTGGCATTATCATAATAACGAAACGGTAGGAATTGCAGTTTTTCATACAGCTCGTTTCTTAAGCGATACACGGAACGTATTCCAAATAGGTCACCTAAAAATTGATTGAAATACGTAAATAACCCCTTTAAGGCCATAAGTCCAATGAATCCCAGTGCGATATATGGTACGTATTCAAATTGTTGTTTTTCAATAACTTCATCAATGGTAACCTGTAAGATAACAGGATAAATGACAGTGATGACCGTTACTAAAAGCAAAAATATCAATGAAATATAGAAATTTTTGCGATAAGGCCAATAAAACTCTTTAAGCTTCTTAAAAGTCTCCACATGTATTCCCTCCCTTTGTTAACTCATGCTGGAAAATATAAGATAGTATCTAATATATCGAGTTTCGAAATATTTATCCAGTCTTTTTTGGAAAAATTTAAATTATTTATACTATTATTTTATTAGGTTACTTAAGACATAGTAAGAGTCATGAAGTCGGATGTTTTCTAGATCTTTAGTCGGAGAAAAATGAACAACTTTAGAGTATATGAGGGAGGAGCCCCGAGTAGAATTCTTACACAAAAAATAAAAGGACCGCCAACGGTGGAGATCCTTTTTGTATCAATATCTTATTTTTCCATTTCACCTAAAACACGGTTAACACGTTTCTCGAGCATCTTCATTCCGCTGCCTCCAGCTTGGAAATGACGAAGATTTCCTTCTGCATCAAATACATAATAAGCAGGAACATATTGATTTTCAAACGCATCCGTCAATTTATGTTCACTGTCCACGAAAATCGGCTGCGTAATATCATGCTCACTTGCCGTCTTTTTAATGGAATCTAAGTTCAAGTCGTCTTCGGAGCGTGGCATGTGTACGGCAATTACATTAAGCTTATCCTTGTAGTTATCGCGAAACTCATTTACTTGCGGCATTGCTTCTTTACATAAATGGCAGCTGACAGACCAAAAATGGATAAGCGTTGGCTTTTCACCAATTAGCTCTTCTTTTGTTACCTCACCGTTCAACCATTCCGTCGCACCTGTCAACTCAGGCATTGGGGATCGCAATTTCATATTGAATACCTCCTATTTGATTATTATGTATTGCAAAGAAAAGGCCTAACGAAAACCGTTAGACCTTATTCTAGGTTGAACCAAATTATAATGTAGCTTGTCCAGGTTTCCAGTTAGCTGGGCAAAGTCCACCAGTTTGTAATGCTTGAAGAACACGTAGTGTTTCTTCTACATCACGGCCGATGTTGTTATGGAATACTGTTTGGTATTGAAGTTCGCCTTCAGGGCTGATGATGTATAGTCCGCGTAGCGCGATACCTTCGTCTTCAATTAGAACGCCGTAGTCACGAGATACAACGTGGTTTGTATCTGCAGCTAATGGATATCGTAATTCGCCAAGACCGTTGTCTTTGCGATCTGTGTTAATCCATGCTAAGTGAGTGTGGATAGTATCTGTAGATACTCCAATGATTTCTGCATCTAAGTCTTCGAACTCTTCGTAACGATCAGACATTGCAGTGATCTCAGTCGGGCAAACGAACGTGAAATCCATTGGGTAGAAGAAAAGAACTGTCCACTTATCGTTTTTCATATTCTCTTCCAAGCTTACTTTTCCAAATTCTTTGTTTGGTAATACAGCGTCCATTTCAAAACGTGGAGCTTGTTTACCTACCATGCGTTCTGCCATTTGTAAATCCCTCCAAGTTGTAATTTCAAATGAGAATATTAATAAAAAATTCTCATTTAGTTATTTAATCAACATCAACTATTATAAATCACTCTTTATTTTTAGTCAATGTTAAATGATAATTAATTTAATTAAGGAGTTAGAAGTAATGAATACAAGATCCAAATTCACCTTGTTGGTATTCCCTTTATGAATCGTGGTGATAAATGGGAATTTTTTCTCCCATCTAATACTACCATTCTTTCCTTTGAGAACAAAATAATAAGCTTTTTCCAGTTGTTTTCCGTAAATCATTTGGTTTTCACAAACGAATACTTTATAATGCGATATTAGGGCATAAATAATTTAAAGAAGGGAGTAATATTCAAATGGTATTTGACTTATCTGATATTGATTTTTACGCAATATTAACGGCATTAGGGATACTTGTCCTGAAACTTATTGTTATCCTTATTGTGTACGCAATTGTAAAATCAATTGGAACAAAGATTATTACACGTGGATTTGCAAGAGCTTCAGAAAAACAGGGTATTTCACCTGGAAGGGCAAAAACACTAGAAAAGCTGACAGTTAACATATTTACATATGCATTAATCTTTTTCCTCGTCATTATGGTTCTTGAAAATGTCTTTGCCGTGGAAACAACCGCTATTTTAGCAGGGGCAGGAGTTGTAGGTCTTGCTATTGGTTTTGGGGCACAAGGAATCGTCAGTGACGTTGTAACAGGTTTCTTCCTTTTACTAGAAAAACAAGTGGATGTAGATGATTATGTTACAACTGCTGGTTTTTCCGGTATCGTAGAAGAAGTTGGTCTACGCACAACAAAAATTAGGGATTTTGATGGTTCTTTGCACTATGTGCCAAACCGTGAGATCTCTAATTTGACCAACCATTCTCGCGGAAATATGAGAGCGCTGGTTGATATCGGCATCTCCTATGATGATAATATTGATCAAGCAATTGAAGTGTTGCAGCGTGTTTGTGAACAGGTTGCTTCTGAAGATGAAACAATTATTGAAGGCCCTAATGTAGTAGGTGTCCAAGGTCTTGGTGCTTCGGATGTTGTCATTCGAATCATCGCAAAAACCGAGAACATGCAACAGTGGGCAGTCGAGCGTAAATTACGCAAAACCCTCAAAGAAGCATTGGATGCTAATGGAATTGAAATCCCGTTTCCACATCAAGTTTATATTGAAAAGAAAGATTAGTTTTTTGAGAAGTCTAGAGTGGATACTCTGGACTTTCTTTTTGTTCTGATGTTGAAAAGTGATGGGTGGATTTGTGATACGTTTGTGTCTGGTCTGTTGCTTGGTTTGCTTGGTTGCTTGGTTGCTTGGTTGCTTGGTTGCTTTTTGTGTAGGTGGTAATGCTATATGTCCAAAGATATTGCGAAATTGACCGAAGATTTAACAAAATTGACCGAAGATTTTGCGAATTTGTCCAAAGTTTTGCCAAAAATGACCGAACCTCAAAACTGTTTGACCGAACCATATGTAAAAGTTGACCGAACTCAATGAAATATTGACCGAAGCCCATCAATCTTCCCCCATTAAATGTCCGAAGACCGCTGGGTAATGTCCGAACTAAATTTCCCCAACAAAAATAGAGCCATTTTCCTTCATAAATAAACTTTTTTCACTTTTCGGCCCTTAAAACTCCAAGGGATCTACCGTAACCACTTAACTAAACCGTCGCACATACCTCATCTCACCACTAAAAAAGAGCCATCTCGGCTCCTTTTTTAGTGGTTTATTCTGCTTTCTACCTGTTGGCAAATCTGATCTGCGGTCAGTCCGCTTGCTTCTATTACAGAACCAGCAGTGACACTATTGGAGATACCCATTACATTATTGTCGATTCCCGTAACAACGCAGCAGTCACACCCTTTTGCGTCGTTTTCATTCGTTAATTGAACAACATCGTATCCTTTTTGTTGCAACGCTTGTTGAACATCTGTTAAGGATTGTTCTACACCGATTTTTGGCATATGTAATCCACCTCCTCTTTGTTAATTTGGCTCGCGAACGCCAAATTATACAAGGAGGAAAATAAAAATGTCACTTTGATTTATAATTGAAATAAGAAATGAGCGTGCTTATAGCTACACCAATCGAATCTTCATTAGGATTCAATTTTGAATGATGAAGGCCATATGGGGATTCTGCTCCTAGCCAGAACATAAACCCAGGGATGTTCTCAATCATGTATCCATAATCTTCTCCGGTCATCGCCTCTTTACATTCTATGACTCGAACATTGGTGTTTTCCGATACATACTGCATAAACTCTTCGGTAAGAGCCGGATCATTGTCTACCTGATGGTACATGCTTCCGTAATCGATGGTTGTTTGGCAGTTATACCCCACTTCCACTCCGTGAACGAGAGCTTCAATCCGCTCTTTAACTTTTTTCATACTTTCAACTGACAGAGTACGAATCGTTCCTTCTAGTCTGGCGCGTTCCGCTATGATGTTTTGAACCGTTCCGCCAGTAATTTTCCCAACTGTAATAACGGCACTGTCTAGTGGATCAACATTCCGGGCTATGACTGTCTGTAATTGTGTAACAAGCGAACACGCGGCAACCACCATATCGTTTGTTTGGTGCGGATATGCTGCATGTCCTCCTCGCCCTTTTAAGTCGATAAAAAGTTCAGATGTATTAGCAAAAAGAAGTCCCTGTTTTGTAGCAATAGTACCGACTGGATATTCCGGTGCGATATGGAGAGCTACAATCATATCTGGTTTCCAAGCCTTAAAGACAGCCGATTTAATCATTGGCAAAGCACCACCTGGTCCCTCTTCTGCTGGTTGAAACATAAACAGGAGGTTATCAGATGCAGGATGCTGAGAAAAATGAGTCAGGATTCCCAGGGCAATACTCATATGCATATCATGTCCGCATGCATGCATCATTCCCTCATGTAAAGAAGGAAAGGATAAATCTGTTTCTTCTTCGATTGGCAGGCCATCAATGTCCGCTCTGTATCCAATTGTTTTAGAAGGATTAGTTCCTTGTACTCTCACAAATATTCCAGTTTCCCATGTTTTTACTTCTATATGATCCTGTGGCAGGTTTTGTATATAATGAAGCAAATATCCTTGTGTTTTTGTTTCTTGAAAGCCTTTTTCTGGAATTTGATGTAGATCTCTTCTTATTTGTATAAAAGGATTGATTAGATTCGACACGACTATCCCTCTCTTTCTAAGAAAAAGACGTGGAGTTAAGCACCCACGCCTTTTTCATCTCTACTATATTATAATTGACGAAGTTCTTGTTTAATTTCCGTTTTAGACTTCGTTTTTTCATCAATATCTTTTATTTTCTTTGCCGGTGTTCCAGCTACCACTGTGTATGGTGCCACGTCATCAATTACAATGGCTCCCGCAGCTACAACTGCACCTTTTCCAACTGTTACACCTTCTAGCACTACTGCATTTGCTCCAATAACAACATCATCTTCAATAACAACAGGCTTTGCAGAAGGCGGCTCAATTACGCCAGCAAGAACGGATCCTGCACCGATGTGACAGTTCTTACCGACTGTAGCGCGTCCACCAAGTACTACGTTCATGTCAATCATCGTTCCTTCTCCAACCACGGAACCGATATTGATAGAAGCACCCATCATGATAACAGCATTGTCCCCAATCTCTACTTGGTCACGGATGATTGCGCCTGGCTCGATACGAGCTTTGACACCTTTCATGTCAAGAAGAGGAATGGCAGAGTTGCGGCGATCATTCTCTACCACAAAATCTTCAATCTTTGCTTCGTTTTCTTTAAGAGCTACTTCAATTTCAGCCCACTCGCCAAATACAACTCCGCTATTGCCATTTAAGAAAGTTTTTGAAGAAGCACCAAAGTTGATACCTTCTACATCACCTTTCACATAAACCTTTACAGGTGTGGATTTTGTACTGTTTTGAATAAAAGAAATAATCTCGTTTGCGTCCATCATTTTCATTATGTAATTCCTCCCAAAACTATAAGTCTTTATCCCTTTACTCTATCAAACAACGAAAAGTGTGACAAGTAAAAAAATTATAGATTTTTGATAAATAAAGAATATCCGGACAAAACAGCCCGGCTCTATAAAAGTGAAAACTTTAGCCATTAGTTTAACGCCGCTGTTGATTTCCGCAAATGCTTCGCTTTCCTAGGGGCACTGTTAGAGCCTCCTCGGCTTCGCCGAGGCCACTGAAAAAGTCTTAGGTTTTGGAAATTGATAAACACCGCTGTTGATTTCCGCAAATGGCTTCGCTTTCCTAGGGGCGCTGCTGGAGCCTCCTCGGCTATGCCTGCGGGGTCTCCACCTAGCGCTATCTCCCTCAGGAGTCTTCGCCTTTTGCTCCAATCAACAGCTAGGAATAAATAAAAACTTTATTTTTTCTGTTTTTCAGTGGCCTCGCTTCGCCTGTGGGGTCTCCACCTAGCGCTATCTCCCTCAGGACAAGGAAGGCATAGGCAACGATTCATCGCACGAAGAAAATGCGTAGCATTTTCGAGGAGTCTCCGCCATTTGCTCCAATCAACAGCTAAGATTCAAAAGTATTAAAGGTTACTACTTTTTCAGCTATTCTGGTTAGTTTCTTTTCCTTTAACCTTGTATGAATGAGATTACCTTGTTGATTGGAGTGGAAGGCGCGTAGACGCCCGCGGGAGGAAGGGACAAGTGAGAACCCCGCAGGCAAGCGAAGCTCCTGGAAAACGGAAATCAACAGTACTATATATACTCTAATCCTTATGAAAAAGAGAGACTTATTCAGTCTCTCTTTTGGCAACCATTTTATCGTTTGTGCGTGCGATGAATTGAACTACTATCATTCCAATGATGAAGGTGAGAATGCTAATCACGTTTGTAAGCATGCTTTGTGAAAAGCCCGGGAAGACAATTAACGTCGACCCCATCACAAGGCCGATGATCGCGGCAAATGTTATTTTCGGAAAATGCTCCAACACGTATTTAATTAGTTTACTGGATATGATAAAACCAACCGCAACTCCTGCACCGATTGTAAGTATAATCGGTATGTTGATATCTTTGAGTGCTGCGATAGCTGTCGTATAGAAGCCTAGGATCAATAATACCATTGAGCCGCTAATACCAGGCAGAAGCATTGTCATACTGGCAATCCAACCAGCAAAAAATAGACTGATTGCTGAACTAACTGTTAGTGTTTCAATCACGGGTCTTGTAGATTCCTGCAAAAATGCCATGGAACCAACTAATACAAATGAAAGAATTAAAGCCAGATAGTGACGTTTTGTAAATGTTTGAAACATGTTAGATTCTTTGGTTAGTAATGGTAAAACTCCAATGATTAATCCTAAAAACAAAAACATAGTCGGTTGGGGATAGGTGTGTAACAAGTAATCGAGTAGGTGACTGAAAATAAGTAATGCACCCACGATACCGATACCTAGAGGGATAAGAAACTTTAGGTGTCTTAACCATTCTCTGCTGAAAATTCCGCTTATTGATTCAATAAGACGGTCGTAAATTCCTAGGATAAAAGCAATTGTTCCACCGCTTACACCAGGTATTACATCACTAATCCCCATTAACATACCGCGATAAATATTTTTCCATTCCATACAAGTGCTCCACCTTATAAGTAAGTCTAGTATCTCAAAGATATATATTACTATTTCTTTTAAATATAATCCAATATTATCTTAAAGAAGTTCGTTAATTACCTCCATGATGATATTCCTCTAATACTTCTAGAAATGCTTCCACCTGCTTTAAATTAAAGGAGGATTCATATCCAATCAACCATGTATCTCGGTGAAGGTTGGATACTTCATCTTCTTCAAGCGGAATCTTTTTGATGTTATCATAATCATCCTGTATGGTGATGGAAGGCAGGATAGCATAACCAATTCCATTTAGCGCCATCTGTTTACATGTCTCAATTTGATCTACTACAATGGTCCGCTTTGGTGGAGCCTGAAATTTTTTATGCCACCACACTTGAATTTCTTGATAATAGGTGGAATCACTCTTAAATTGGATAAAAGGTCGTTCCGTAAGTTCCAGTTCTGAAAGCTCTTTTATTTCTGTATCTACAAGATAAAGCTTGTCTCTAAGCAGATGTTTCTTTACTCCTTTCCATTCCGGGTTTCCCCGGATAATCCCCAAATGAACTTCATCTTCATACAAACTTTTTACAATATCACTGCTCCACCCTGTTACAAGAGAGACTTTGGCATTAGGATACTTTTGAATAAACCTTTTCAATACTTTCGGAAGCCAATATTGCCCGATGATTGTGGCCACAGCAATCTTTAAAGTGCCGTAGATTTCTTTATCAAGTGAGGTGATTTCTTCTCTTACCTTTGCTTCTTTTGTTAACACCTCTTCCGCAAATTCCACAATTTTCTCACCAGCAGGTGTAATCAGTAATCCTTTTTGCGTCCTGATAAATATCTTGGTATTCCAATTTTTTTCGATGGATTGCAAGCGTTGTGACAAAGCTGGTTGGGAAACAAACAACCGTTCAGAAGCTTTTCTCATATTTTTTTCTTTAGCCATTACCGATAATATTTGAAATTCTGATGTATTCATACACTACCCTCAATATAAGTTTTTCTTATAGTATATCTTAATTTTAATGTCATTTCATTATGACTATTATGCGCATAATATGAAGTAGAAGGACCAAGTTTCGTTGAAAGAAGGTGTCACCATGGAAACACCATATTACTATCTTACATTAATCGGCTTTATCGCTACATTTATAGGAACCTTAGGAGGAGGTGGTGGCCTCATCAACTTACCTTCCATGCTACTTTTGGGAGTACCTATTCACACTGCAATCGCATCCAATAAATTTTCTAATTCTTTCAGTTCGTTTACTAGCTTTTATACGATTTGGAAAAAGAAACAAGTAAACGTGAAACTAGGATTATCCATTGTGCCATTTACCATTATTGGAGGAATTTCTGGTGCTTTATTAGCCTCCTTTCTGACAGAGGAGATTTTGCTTAAAGTAGCGTTGGGTTTGTTGGTCATTGCCACCTTTCTTAATATCGTAAAATCGAAGATAAAGCGAAATGAAAATAATGGCACACCGTCCCCGCTGTTTTATCCAACATATATAGGAATAGGTGCCTTTGATGGACTATTCGGTCCAGGTCAAGCGACCCTACTTATGCATTCTTTCCTAACGGCAGGTCATTCTTTTCTATCCAGTATCGGACTCACGAGGCTACAAACTTTCGCAAGTTGTTTTGTTTCATTTATTGTTTACTTCTCCATGGGGTATTTTGATTGGAAGGTTGGGGTCGCACTTGGGTTAGGCTCTCTTCTAGGTGCACAAACTGCAATAAAACTGGCGAACAGACTGGCTTTTCTTCCGTGGCAGAAGATACTTAGCGCTTTCTCTATTTTTCTCATCGTCTACTTACTCTTAAAAATAATAGTTTAGCAACGAAAAGCGCCAGCTCTCTAGAAACAATTTCTTAAGAACTGGCGCTTTTTTAACTTTTCTTAGGCAAGAGCAATATTAAAATAAAGCTGATGACAGCAAACCCTGCAACAACAAGGTAAACCGTCTGAAGTGCGGTTGTTAATCCATCCTGAAGCAACACTCTCATGGATGCTGAAAGCTGATTGCGCTGGTCTTCATTTAGAAGGAGTGTCGTAGAATCTAAAGAAAATTCACCTAAAGCTCCATTTTCTTTTAAATGCGCCTGTATTCTGGAATTTAATATTCCACCTAACAGAGCTGCTCCTATGGTACTTCCCAGTGTTCTCATAAACATGTTGGATGCGGTTGCTACTCCTCGTTTTTGCCATGGAACTGTACTTTGTATAGAGACAATGAAGGCCGTTGTTGAAAAGCCCATACCCACACCAATCATAAAGGAACCAAAAGCGGCCCATACTGGTCCATCCTCAGGGCTTAATGTCATGAAAATGATGCTTCCCAGTATCAAGGCAACTCCACCAATAATGGAAGTCGTCCGAAATCCAATTCTTAACAAAAGCCTCCCAGCAATCATTGCTGCAATCGGCCACCCAATGGACATGGTAGTCAAGGTGAAACCCGCAACAATCGGCGGTCTCTCCATAACTCCTTGAACAAAGGCAGGTAAAAAACTAGAAATACCTATTAACATGACGCCCGTGGTCAATGATGTAATATTGGCAATTAGAATGGACCGTTCCTGCCAAATATCAAACGGCATCATCGGATCCTTCGCTCGCTTTTCTTGAAGAATAAAGAATATAAAGGCTATTGCCGATAGAGCTATAAGGCTAAGAACGGGAGTTGATAGCCACTCCCATCTTACACCGCCTTCTACCATGACAAACATGAATGAACTCACAGATACAAATAACAATCCCGCACCTGCATAATCAATCGAATGTTTCTTCTTTTCCACTCCTTCATGTAGGAAGAGATAAAGACCGATAATGGCTAAGATTCCTAAAGGGATATTTACCCAAAATACAAATCTCCAACTAACATACTGAACAAGCAATCCGCCAATAGCAGGTCCTAAGATTGCTGATATACCCCATACACTCGATAAATACCCTTGAATTTTTGCCCTTTCCTCTTTTGTGTACAGGTCCCCCACAATGGTCGATGCAATGGGCATAACGGCTCCTGCTCCAAAACCTTGAATAAATCGGAAAAAGATTAACATTTCAATGGAAGCAGCCATTCCACACAATAAAGATCCAATTAAAAAGACAATGATTCCAAATGTAAGTATTGGCTTTCTTCCAAACAAATCCGATAGTTTACCGTATATCAAAACGGTTACAGCATTCATTAATAAATAGGAAGAGAATACCCAACTGTATAAAGAGAATCCCCCAAGATCTGCAGCGATTGCAGGCATGGCTGTGGACACAATCGTCGCTTCGATGGCTGCCATGAACATCGCAAGCATAATAGCTGCCAGCACCAACGGCTTTTTCGTTTTGTTTGGTGAGGCTTGTTTCACTTCTTGCCTCTCAAGCGTTGCAGTTCCCATGTCTTTCCCTTCTCTCCTATGAATGGCACTAGAATTTCTCTTAAATAGATTTATTTCGTCACTCTATGTAAATTGTACCCTTTAACACATTTAATGCAACCTTCAACTGTAATAAAAAAAGACCCTATGCTTCCAGGTCTTTTTCCGTTTCATTCGTTTGAAAATGTGTATTTAATCTGTCTAGGATTGTACGGCGTGTGAGGATACCTTCAAAAACATCGTCTTCATCTTGCACACAAACAAAAGGATGGTCCACTAACAACTCCAAACCCTTCTCCACTGTGTCCGTAACATTTAAACAAGGTAGCTCTTTATTCATTACCTCTTCAACAATCATATGTTCCAGTTTATCAAATTCAATTCGCTCTAAACCAAGGATAGAATCCATAATATGGGTAGTGCTGACCAGACCATGCAACCTATATTTAGGATCAAGAACAGGTACAGCTGTATAACCTGTTTTAGTCAAAACCAATAATGCGTGTTCCAAATTGTTTTTTACTTGTACATGTGCCACACGTTCGGCAGGAATAATTAAATCTTTGATAGTTGCTCCTAATACTTTACTACTTTGGAGGCTGATCATAAATGTTCTTCCTCTCTTTATTTACTCTCTAATACTATATGCCACTTTGTGTAATTGACCATTATCATTGTAGCACAAATATAACTTGGACTCGAATTTTATCCTCAATAAAATGCTTATCTTTCTTCGACAAAAATAGACTTATGACAGGAAAATTTAAAAGAAAAACAAAAAAACTGCCTTATTTAGGCAGCTACAGGGAGAAAATCACTAGGAGATTTTGTCATACAATTCTATCAGTTTCTGATATGTTATTTTCTCAAGTTCTTTTTCCCCGACCTCTATATCATTTATTTCACTGATTACCAATTCCTTGGCTACATCAGTTGATATTAATAAGGTTACCAACAGATCTTTTTCTTCTTGAGTTAAAGTCACCATTGCAACATGCTCCATCCTTTCCATTATTGGTTTTACTTTGTATATCGGTTTGCATAACAGAAGGCAGTGTATGCATCCGGCTTTATTTTGGCATCCAAACCCATGGCTGTAATCCGACCTGTCATTTCCTGTATGAAATCTTTTGTAGCACCATTTTGTCCAATATCGAGATGAATTTCAAAATGGAAATCCGCTCCATGCTCCAAGTGCGGCAGCAACAGATTTTGTATCTTTTCTAATTTTTCCATTGTAAATAACATCGCAATTTCTTGACTTAATGCAGTTTCAAGCGAAATTTTTTCATGCAGGCTTCTAATGGCTCTATTTACGATGTATGGCCTTACACAACCCCATGCTCCCTTACCAACGCGATGCAGGTGGACTGCTGTCATGAATTTGGTCTCTTGTTGATAAACATGTGAATCTGTTCCAATCGATAGTAAGTATGGGGCTCTCACGTCTTTTTGGATAAACAAAAGGATTTTTTCATAAGCTTGTTCAAAAGTAAGGTAGCCGTGGGTAATATTTATAAACTTGCTGGGGTTATCCATTTATCCACTTCCTTTTCCGTACTTTCCCTTATACTTATATGTTCCTTTCTCCAAAAAAAGTAGTGTTTTCTTACGTTTAACGGTTTGGATGACAAATATATCTACATTATTGTCGCGATTATCAAAAATTTATACGTGATTTTCAATGATTTTTCAGTTGTAATATGGACAAACGGCATAAAAAAACCAGGCTGAGAATGAACAGCCTGGTTAACCTTTACTTGTTTGGATTTGTGACTTCGAATACGCACAATGTGGGCATCGATACATGACATTTTGATTTGAATGGGCAGTAAGTACTTTATCCATTTCTTCTTCGCGATTGCACTTAGGACAGTGAACCGTTGGCATCATGTAAACCACTCCTACTATAAATGACGTTGAAAATCTTCCTTAGAAACAAAAATATCATCTTTATCAATTGCTGTTGGATTTGCAAGCACTAAACCAATGTTGGTTGTAGATGCTTTATCGTCGACAATAGTAAATGGGATATTGTTTTCATTAGCAATCCGGATATATTTAGAAAGATGCATATAATCCAGATCTCCGTCCAGATAAAGTTTAGAAGAAGGGTACATCTTCATCAAATCCGAAATAGGTTTATAAGGTTTCTTTTGGATCACTTGACCGTTTGTTAATGCAAGAATAATCCGTTCGCGGAGCTGAGAGAGGTATTCCCTTCTCTCGCTTGGCTTTGTTTCAGGTGTTCCCTTTAACCCTCTATCTATATAATCATCAATGTTTTTACCCATCTTAGATCCCTCCATCATGAAATTCAGGTTTCCCTGTACTTCTTAGTGGATCAGGTCAAATATTTCAATGGCAATCATATCGATATTGTCAAATTGATACGTTTTAGGGTTTTCCCCTTTTAGGAATACTTCCAATTCATATGTATTGGTCTTATCAAAGAACTTCACGCTGCACACTTTTTCTCCATTTACTTCGAAAAAGCGTTGTGCTGGTTCATTTCCAGCTTCTGATGTTTCTTTTAAATCATTTAATCTTTTTACAATCCCTACTAATAGTGACATGTAACAACTCTCCTTCTATTCCTTCCTACCTATATCATTCACCTTGTTTTGGAAGGCCATTCGTATTTTTGTACAAAACCTTTCAATATCCGGTAAAATAAAGGTAGGAATATTAATATTATAGTGTTCGTACATAACTTCCCTTTTATTGTAGTCTAAAATGACGAATAAAACATGCGAAGTTGTGAAATTTTTCTTACGAGGAGCTGTATCCATGAAAATAACCGTCTACACTCAACCTGATTGTCCCCCTTGTCAGGTGGTCAAACAATTCTTAACACACCATAATATCTCCTATAAGGTGATTGACATCTCTGAGGATCTACAAGCAAGAGATTATTTAGTACATGATCTACAGTCATATTCCACTCCTACTGTAACAGTCGATGAGCAGGTTGTAAAAGGATTTGACCTGTCAAAGCTGCAAAGTTTATTAGGCATTACGGAATAGTCTCGAAAGTGATTTTGCAAGAGAATACATCATACCACTAATAAGATGATAGAAGAAAGCTTTTTATTTGCTTTCACTAAAAAAAGAGCGTGCGATTACGCTCTTTTTTTGTATGTCACCTTGTTACGAGGAAGCTATCTTTATTAAAAGCATGAAATAAATGAGAAACCATCATCGATATGGTATTTGGGAAGGAATGAAAAAAAGGATTTGCTAACATTCCAATGGTATAAGTATTGTTTATACTAACATTTGCTTTGGAGAATGTTTTGACTATATTTGCTTCTTGTTCCTCTTCATTGCTTTTCACAAATTCTGGAGTCTCATATTCAAAACCATAGTCTGTCACTTTCCAGCCAGAGGATGTTTCTTTTATTTTTACATACTCATAGTGATCATCATAAAGGCTTGGCATATCCTCTTCTGACGCAAAAAATTCATAAACAATAAACTCTCCATCTTGCTCACTTATCACTCTTGTTTCTTCATCATAGCTAAAGAAAGGAATGTAATATGCAGGAAAATCAGTACCGTATGTTATATAACCTGCTTCTTCTTTAAATAAATGCTCTTTAAGAAAAGATTGTTGATACTCTTTTGTAAAGTAAGGATCTAGTAGCTGATTGATTTCCTCTAAGGAATGGTGTTTTTCTCCCAATGAAACCTGTGATTGAAAGGCATCATTCAAATAGGAATATACTTCGTAATCTTCAGGCGATTGTTCTGCACTAGCATTGCTTGAGCCGAAAATAATGATGGTTATAAGGGCAAAAATTCCTGTCATATTTTTAAGCAATCCATTCTCCTCCTCAGATGATGTGATCTAATTGTATCAAGAACAGAGCGGACAAGGGTTTGTAACCGTTCGAAAAATTACGTTGAAAACTGACAAATTATTCACTTTCTCTACCTCTACCCTTCTGCCCCATCTGCAAACACAAAAAACCCTTACAATTTTTGTAAGGGTTCCCCACTACTACCAATTAGAATTAAGTGCAACATATACGATATACAACAATATTAATACTGTCGCTATTAATAAGGCTACAAAAACAGGATTTTTCATTACATAATGATCTTGAACTTTTTCACTAATGGAAGAATCCTGGGTTGTTGCCTGAGTACTTTCCTGACGCCCTAACCTATACGTGTATACCATAGCGCCAGCAACAATAACTAATGCTAAAATAGCCAAAATAAAGTCAAAAGAACCCATTTTAATCACCTCACCGAACAAACTATACTCTTAAGGTAAACAAACGGATAATTTCTATACACTGCTTATAGAAGATCCTGGTTTTCATATAAATACTCATAAGAAATATCGACATAAAGGAAGCGGTTTTTTGTAATAAGACAAGAATAAGTTCGAACACTTTGACCTGATTCAATATCACTGTACAAGTCCGATATAATTCCTTTTTTCTCCATACTCATTTTCATAATATGTTCGAGAAAGTAAGGTCTCCAACTCCAATTCTTCCCTCTATATTGACTGTCTGCTTTCCACTTTCCATTCTCTCTTAAAAGATTGGGAGAAAGCTGGAATCCATTTTCGTCACATATATACATACGGAAGCTAATATTGTCCAGTTCCTCCGCTATCGAGTGAAGCCAGTCATCATAATCTTTTAGATTATGCCCTTTTAAAAGGAGTGGGTGAAGTCTAGTTTGGAGCATTCCTGTAAACTGATGAATAGCTTGTAGTTTTCTTTTTTCATAACGAATAAATTGTTGGAACTTCTCAACAAGCATTTTTTTGGAATGGTTGATGTCAATAAAAACCGGACCAGGTTTATGTAGATAGTAACCTTGATAAAACCTTCCACCATTTCTCCAAGCATATTGCAATTGAAAAGAAGCTTCCATGTTCTCATACATTAATGCAGCTCCTATTTTCCTTGATAAAATAGATAAAGAGTGTAAGATATCTTGATGAGCTGCCACTTCATGTGATTGACGAAGAATTTCTAGATTAACTTTTAGTATATTCGGGTTCAAGCGTCCAATTCGGTCCATGTTTGTACCAGTGTCCCCGATATTAGCCACGGAAAGTTGTATACCATAGGTTCTATAGTAATTAAAGAGGTGCTGAAGATATTCTTCTCCTTCTTTAGAAGAATGTTCGTCTATTTCAATTACAATATTTTCTAACCTTAATCCTTTTGGAGCATATGACAGAAAAAGTTCTAGCAATGATTCACCTTGGTCTTCCAAAAGAAGGTTTGCGTTTTGATTGAAGAATAATTTTAACGTACAATCTTGTTCGATATAGTAGGTTAAAGCTTTATTGATCAATACCTTATCTACTTCGAGTTGGTATTCGCCAGGTACTGTGTGGTCATGAAAAAAAGACCCTAAACTCATCACATCACCGTTTTCCAACTGAAACCTTCCTAGTACTTCATATCCAATTACTTCTTGGGCATCTGCACTAAAAATTGCTTGAAAATAAGGGGTGACCTTTTCGATATTTGTCATAATATCAAGTGGATCCATCTCGTTCTCCCCTTTGTCTTGTTTGGAACGATTATATCATGTTATAGGGCAGATTATGACGTGGAAATAGTAACGAGCTATGATATTTTATTGAAATCTTTTAGGAATTTTTAATTCTTGTCCAATTTTCAAACAATCAGTATCTAAATTATTTAATTGGCGGACTGACTCTCGTGAAATGTCGTATCTTTGTGCTATCTTTAACAAACTATCTGAAGTAACCACAGTATGAAGGTAGCATGGCACTTTAAGATTCATCCCAGTGAAAATGGTATCACTTTCAAGGTGATTAACCTTTTTTAGGCTATTTTCGTCAACCGAAAACATTTGTGATATATCTTTTAACGTTTCATTATGTTTCACCTGATAACTTCCACAAGCTTGTCCTTCCAAAAGTTCTCTAGTAGCTCCATTCTTTTCATCCAGTACAGCTATGAGAAATTGTTGGAATTTGACCCGATAGCTGTTTACAACCGTTCCTTTTGGCAATACATCCGAGGCTAATTTCCTTGCTGCATCTAACAGGTTTCTTCTTTTTGATAACTTTTCATGGTTGCCAGCGTATTCAACAGAGCACTCATAGAATGCTTCTGTAGGGTTTATATATACTGTCAGTTCTTTGTTTTGTTCGTCCCAGTCATACTTGTAATAGATACTCATTAGGTTTCCTCCTTGGTGTTTCTGCTTAGTATGAGCAAAACAGGTATACAAGTATGAAAAAAAGCCCGGTAAAGCAATAAAAAATTGCTTTACACGAGCTTTGTTAACTAAATTACATAGCTGGTGGTTTCTGCAAATGGCTTCTCTTTCCAAGAGCATGCTCATTTTTTTTGCTGAGGGGTCTCAAGCTACCGCTATCTCCCTCAGGAGTCTATGCCTTTTGCTCCTATCCACAGGTTTAAACCACTAATAATTAAAACGGGAATGGATGGAGCCATTGGCCGCCGTCCATTGTTACACATTCTCCGTTTATGTATGCAGCCTTTTCAGAGCTCAGGAAAAATGCTAATTCAGCAATTTCTTCAGGTGTTCCAAAACGCTTCAATGGTACACTGGCCGCAACTTTTTTAGCCTCTTCCTCAGACTGCATCAATTTGTCTGCACCACCAGTTCTTTCGATTGGACCTGGAGCGATTGCATTCACTCGAATTCCGTATTTCGTCCCCCACTCCACTGCAAGTGTTCTCGTAAGGGATAGGACTCCTGCCTTGGCCGCAGCTGAATGCACCACACCCGCTCCTGCGTTCCAAGCATAGGTGGCAACCATGTTGATCATACTGCCTTTACGATTTCGTTCCATCCAATAATTCCCTACTGCAGAGCTACAATAAAAGGTTCCATTTAAGACGATGTCAATGACGGACTTCCAGCCATTCACAGATAGTTTTTCAGCTGGACAAATAAAGTTCCCTGCTGCATTGTTGACCAGCACATCAATTCTTCCAAAAGCTTCATCCGTCAACTTGACCATTCTTTCCACATGCTCAGGCTCCCTAACATCCATTTGCACAGTCAAGACCTCTCCATCGTGCCCTTCAATTTCTTCTTTAGCTTGCGCAAGTCGATCAAGATCACGTCCGGTAATGACCACATTATAACCTTCTTGCGCGAACTTCAACGCCATATATTTCCCCATACCACTAGAACCACCGGTAATGATGGCAACTTTCTTTTCTCCCATAAAATCTCCCCCAATCCTATGTCTCTATACTATTCTAACCTAATGTTCAAAATAATCAAAATGTTTTATAAAATCCATTCGAAAAGTTTCCATTAAAAGTAGAATGATAGAAAGAGAAATTCACCTCTAATTGGTGCTATAATGAGTGATATTATGATAGGTTAGGTTGGTATGACTATGAGTAAATTAACAAGAAGAGCCTTTTTTAAACGAATCTTTACGATAGTTTTCACTGCTTTACTTACAAGTGGTGCAGGTTATTTCTATGCTAGATATATAGAACCAAAGCAAATGAACAAATTAAAACATATCATTAAACATCCAAGCATCCCTAAAAGCTTTTCCGGAATAAAGATTGCTCAATTTTCAGATACACATATTGGTCACCATTTTGGGCAAGCTGAATTGGAAAAAGTGGTTCGTCTAATTAATGAAGAGGAACCCGATATCGTCTTCTTTACAGGTGACCTAATGGACAACCCATTAGAATACGATGGGTCATACAACTTAATAAATATATTAAAAAAGATCGAAGCTCCCCTTGGAAAATTTGCAATTTACGGAAATCACGATCATGGTGGTTACGGGACGGAGACTTACGAGGAAATCATGGAGTCCTCTGGTTTCACTGTGTTGAAAAATGAAAATACTAAGGTTGAATTAATAGATAAAAGTCAAATATTCATTGCTGGAGTGGATGATTTGATGCTTGGAAGACCTGATTTTAATGTAACGCTACGTGGTATTCCTGAAGACGCTTATACGATACTATTAGCTCATGAAGGAGATGCAGCTGATTCCATAGCAGAGCAGTTTCAAGTAAATCTACAGCTGTCCGGACATTCTCATGGAGGACAAGTACAAATTCCTTTTTTCGGCCCATTAATTACTCCACCTCTTGGAACTAAATTTTATGAAGGTTTTTATCATTTGGATGGATTGACCTTATATGTGAATAAGGGTTTAGGCACGACAAGAGAACCTTATCGCTTTTTAGCCCCGCCAGAAATAGCATTCTTTACCCTTGAACGTCAATAAATGGGCTACCGCGTACAAGCGCATACCTATTCGCATTGCCATACATTATAGTGACCCTATAAAGGAGGCATATGTCTATGTATCGAAACTACCAAAATAACAGATTAATTGGGGGATTCGGGTTTCCTTTTTTTCCGTTTTTAGGGGGATTGGCAGTAGGTACTCTTTTAGCTCCTAGACCTTATTACCCACCATACCCTTATTATGGACCATACCCTGGACCTTATCCTGGACCTTACCCAAGACCTTACCCACCTAATCCTTATTATAGATAATGGACTGATCGAAACCTAAAGCCGCTGCACTTTTTGCACGGCTTTTTTCAGATGATTGTTATCAAGCATTAAAAAAATTTGTAATGAAAGAGGTGAGTTGGGTGGCTGTACATGTAGTGAGGAAAGGAGAGACACTAAGTTCTATCTCGTTGGATTACCGACGGCCTTTAGCTGAGATTTTGTCTGTCAATGCCATTTTAAATCCTAATATCATCTATCCTGGTCAACAAATCATCATTCCAGGTCTTCCTAATGCAGATACCATTCCCTATTCCATTGAAATATCCATTGCAAATAGGAAGCTTGTACTGAAAGAAGATGGGGTTATTGTCAAATCATTTCCTATTGCAGTAGGCAGAATGCTCTTTGAAACTCCAGTTGGCAACTATATTATCGTAAATCGACAACCTAACCCTGGTGGCCCATTTGGTGCAATGTGGCTTTCCCTCTCCAAACTATCGTATGGTATTCATGGAACAAACGATCCCAGCTCTATTGGAAAAGCTGTCTCTCGTGGATGTGTGCGAATGTATAACCAAGATGTCCTACAACTTGCATCAATCGTACCAAACGGGACACGTGTGATCATTCGCCCTCAATAACATTTACATTCCAAATCTACCAAATTTACTAGAACATACTGATAAGATTGATTATAATTGTACTAGAAAAATATAGTGATAAAGGAAGGGATTTCTTGCATCCATCAACATATACTCGTTTTGTGAAACAGCTTGTCATAAATTATATACTTGGTTCATCCATAGCCGTGTTAGGGGTAGGCGGCATACTCATATTCTCTACATTAAACCTATCCCATTCAGAGATTAATATAATGATTAGTATCTTATTAACTTCTGCTTTTATTATGGTGCTTTGTGAATTGTTCGCTTTTCATAAACAACTGCAACCGATAAAATTTATCCTTACTAAAACCGATCAAACATATGCTGACTATCAGAAAGCTTTTTTACATATACAACGGTTTCCAATGTTAACAGTTAAAAGAATAATTGGCCCCCACCTGCTGGGACTCTCTGTTCCCGCCATTACCTTTGCGATCATTTGTATACAGACAGGCTTGCTTAATATGCCTTTTCGATATGTACTTCTTGCTTCACTTGGTGCGGTGCTAATAGCTGGAATGCATGCGTTTATTGAATACTTTCTTACAGTCAGAGCGATAAGGCCCGTTTTGGATTGTTTACAAGAAGCCACTCAGAACATCTATCATCTTGCATTATCTTTACATGGGGATATAATCGTTTCTTTACGTACGAAGTTTCTAGTAAGCGCATTATTTATCGGAATTTTCCCCGTTCTATTATTCAGTCTGGCAACAGAAGTTCGCTTTGAAACCCTTACCTTAGAAGTGGATTTCTGGAATTGGGGAATATTGATCCTCTTCATTGCTGCCGTATTTTCTTCATTTGGGGCATTTTTGTTATTTAAGGATATTTTACAACCTATTACTCAATTGTTAAAAGGGATGCAAGACGTAGAAAATAATCATCTAGCTTTTGCTAAGGAATTATATTCAGATGAATTCTCTCAAGTTATTCAAGGATTTAACTCCATGGTGCAGGGATTGGAGGAAAGAAATGAGACAAATAGGCTGTTGATGGAAAGCTTTTATCAAACCCTCTCTACCGCCCTTGATGCACGGGATCCATATACAGCAGGACATTCATTAAGGGTAAGCAGATACTCTGTACTCATTGGCCAAAAAGCTGGACTGCCCCCACAGCAACTTGAATTGCTAAAGAATGCCGCTCTCCTTCATGACATAGGTAAGATTGGAGTGAAGGATGAGATATTATTAAAAGACGGAAAGCTGTCAGATATGGAATTTGAAGAAATTAAAAGACATCCGTTGCTTGGCGCTACCATCTTAAGTCAAGTGCAACCTAAAGAGGCAATGGCTCCATTAATACCAGGTGTAAGAAACCATCATGAACGATTTGATGGATACGGGTATCCAGATAAATTAATTGGTCATAATATTCCTCTTTTCGGCAGAATCATCGCCGTAGCTGACGCATTTGATGCCATGACTTCGGATCGTCCATATCGTAAGGGAATGAAAATGGAGAAAGCCCTATCTATTTTGGAAAGTGGAAAAGGCACTCAATGGGATCCAGAGTTTGTTGATATCTTTATCAAACTTATGGAAAAAGACCAGAAACATGCTCTAACTTCAGCCTAGAATTGGAGGAAGTTGGAGCTCCCCTTCCATTTTTATTGAATGCGCAGTATAATAAGGAAAAGGAAAGGAGCCAATTATGCATAATAATAGTTACACAAACCAAAGGAAAAACGATTCCCCTATTGAATCTTCTATTGAAAACCTCTCTCGTGCCATCTTTACTGTAAATCGGCATGCAAAAACCGCGCCGGATCCAAAGTTTCTCTATACATTAAAAAGAAAAGCTTTAGAGAAACTTATCACCGAAGGCAAAGCTATAAAAAAAGGATTGCATTTTTCGAGAAACCCCAAAAACAGTCGTCAACAATCTGATGTTCTTGTATTGGCAGGGGAATATTACTTCCATCTTCCTCCTACAAAAGATGACTTTACAGATTTACCTCATCTTGGAGAATTAAACGATTATTATCGTAACCCAAAAGCTAATATGTCCTTATCAGTAGCGAAGAACTTACTTCAACGGTACACAAATTTCCATCCGACAGATGGGCAAAAACATCAACCCAAAAGACAGTATCAAAAGCCCGTATTCAAAAAACTCGGGGAAAGCTATCTCTGAGAAGGAAAAGACGAAAGCCCCATCTACAAGTAGCTGGGCTTTCGTCTTTTTAATCTGTCATTTATTAAACAGATGAATATCTAGTAATTCTACTAACTTTGTCAATTGTGGTTTACTAATTTGAGCATTCGCACCTACTTGGTCACCTTTATGCCTAAGATGATCTGTTATCAGAGAAGAGAATATGATAACGGGTATCTTTGAGAGAGAGTTATCTTCTTTTATTTTCTTTGTCAGATGATGACCATCCATTTGAGGCATCTCGATATCGGTAATTAACAGGTCTACATTTTGCTCTCCGGTTTTCACCACGGTCTCCATATACTCCCAAGCACTCTGGCCATTTTCAAAGAATTGAATATGTTCAAATCCTGCTTCGAACAAGTTCTCTTCTAGAAGTTTTCTTAGCATCGGAGAATCTTCAGCAATCATAATCCTTTTTTCACTGCGAGCAGGATTTTGATTTTTATGTAGATTTGACGCTCCTTTATCCAGGTTTGGATAAATCTCAAACATGATTTTCTCTACATCTAAGAGGAGAATCATCTGGGAGGGTTGTTTAATAATCCCTGTTATGTGGTCTTCAAAGCCATTTTGCAACGAAGCAGGTTTTTCCATTTCTGCCCATGTAAGGCGGTGGATTTGAGTTACATGATCTACCCTTAGAATTACTTTCATCCCATTAAATTCAGTCACGATAAATTTTTCTTCTATATAGTTGCTCTGTTCTACTATATTCAAAGCTTTTCTGAGGTTTATTATTGGGAGCACTTCTCCCCTTAATTCGATGATGCCTTCTACATTATTATGGGAATGAGGGATTTTGGTCACTGCAACGGGTTTGATAATTTCTCTTACTTTTAAAACATTTATGCCAAAGCTGGTGCTTCCTATATGAAATTCAAGAAATTCCACTTCGTTGGTACCAGAATCTAATAGTATTCCATTTCTTTTTTCCATTATTGATACGCCCTTCCGTTCTTGACTATATGTACTTTATTTTTTTATCGGATTAAATAAAGGAATGTTGATAGACTACACTCTTTTCTATAAAAAAACACCTTATCTGTATACAGATAAGGTGTTGACGTGGTTTAGGAAAAGCTTTTTTCTAATTCGTCTATTAAAGAGCCTACATAGGCGACAGCGGTCTTAATCGGTTCAGATGTTGTCATATCTACACCGCCCAATTGCATCAATTCCAGCGGTTTCAACGTGCCCCCTGCTTTTAATGCCGACAGCCAACGATCAACTGCAGGCTGACCTTCTTTTTGGATCTGTTTTGCTGCTGCTGTTGAAGCAGTAAGTCCGGCAGAATACGTATATGGATAAAGCCCCATATAATAATGTGGCTGGCGCATCCAGGTCAATCCTGCCCCTTCATCCATTTCGACTGCATCTCCCCAGAACTCAGAAAGCAATGCAGTCTTTTGATCACAAAGAACATTGGCAGTGATAGGAGTTCCCTTGTCTGCTAGATCGTAAACCCTGCGCTGAAGCTCCCCTTCTAGAATATGTGTAACGAAGTTATGATAATACGTCCCTAATGATTGTAAGATAACCCATCTGCGCATTCTCTCATCATTTGGTTTTGATAGGATATGCTGGCTTAACAGCATTTCATTCATCGTGGAAGGCGCTTCTACAAAATATCGGGATGGACGTGTGTTAGAAAGCTTCTGGTATCTGCCTGCTAAGCGGAAGTGCCCTGCATGCCCTAATTCATGGGTGAGCGTAAAGGCATTTCTCATAGAGTCACTCCATGTCATCAGGATATAAGGATGGACACCATAAGGACTGGAACAGAACGCACCTGAACCCTTCCCTACGTTATCAGCCAGGTCAACCCAACGATTATTAAGTCCCTCTTTCATTATTTCCATGTATTCCGGTCCCATCACTTTTAATGACTCTAGAATTAATTCAGACGCTTCCTCATAAGTAATCTCAGGATTAAAATCTGGATCTAGTGGTGCTTTTAAATCACAGAATTGCATGGTCTCTAAACCTAGTACCCGCTTTTTCAATTTCGCATATCTTTGCATATGCGGTGCCAACTCGCTTTGGATAATATCCAATTGATTATGATACATCTCTTTTGTCACCTGTTGATCGAAAAGCAGCATATCTGTGACGGATTCATAGTTTCGAAGACGCGCTTCTACGACCTGCTTTTTCACTTCAGTTGCATAAGTAGCCGCATATGTATGCTTGTATTGTTTTAGTGTATCAATATAAGTTTGGTACGCTTTTCTACGTAATTCTGTATTGGAAGACCCTTCATAATTAGGAAAAGAATTAAATGATAACGGGTGTTCCTGTCCGTCATCTGTAAAAAAAGATGGAAATCTCATATCCGATATTAAGCTTCTTTGATAGATGGTGTATGGTGCGTTATGCACTTCTCCAAAGGCAGAAAGTACTTCTTCCGCTTCTGGAGATAGTTTATGAGGCTTAGTTTCCATCACATCCATTAAGCTTTTTTTAAACTCTTCCAATTCTGGTTCTTCTGCTGTGAATGCATTCAATGTTTCTTCATTTAGTTGAAGGATTTCAGATTGGATAAATGATGTGCTGGCGCTAAAGTTCGAGATCATGCCTCCAACACGAGTCGAATTTGCTTGGTTTTCAGGATTTGTTCCATCTTCGGATTGTTTTAAGGATGCGAAAGTCATTACCCTCATCACTCTTTCTGTTAAGGCATCCTTGTCCTTTAAACACCCAAGTAATGATTTAGCATCCTTCCCAACTTTCCCTTTATAATAAGTGACAGTTGATAAGTCTTGTTGTACGGCTTGCAACTCCTGTTCCCAGGCTTCTGAGGAAACAAATAAATCTTTGAGATTCCAAGTTTGCTCCACTGGGACTTCCTCTCTTTTTAGTGCTTTATCCATAACCTTTGCCATTTTCTTCCCCTCCATTTATTTCGATAATCGAATCTTTTATATAACCATTATATAAGAAGACCAGCGTAATTTAAATGATATTTTTGAAAATTAAAATATTTAAGAGGGGATAAAAAAAACGTCCGGCCTTTTTATAATTTGCCGGTTATTCTCTGCTGTTGATTTCCGCAAATGGCTTCGCTTTCCTAGGGGCTGACGTTAGCCTCCTCGGCTTAGCCGAGGCCACTGAAAAAGTCATTGATTTTAGAATTTTTTTAGCTACCGCTGTTGATTTCCGCAAATGGCTTCGCTTTCCTAGGGGCGCTGCTGGAGCCTCCTCGGCTTCGCCTGTGGGGTCTCCACCTAGCGCTATTTCCCTCAGGACAAGGAAGGCTTCGGCAGCGATTCATCGCACGAAGAAAATGCGTAGCATTTTCGAGGAGTCTTCGCCTTTTGCTCCAATCACCAGCTAAGAATCAATAAAAACTTTACGGTTTCAGTAATTCCTTGGCCTCACTAAGCCTGCGGGGTCTCCACCTAGCGCTATTTCCCTCAGGACAAGGAAGGCTTCGGCAGCGATTCATCGCACGAAGAAAATGCGTAGCATTTTCGAGGAGTCTTCGCCTTTTGCTTCAATCAACAGCTAGGAATAAATAAAAACTTTATTTTATCTGTTTTTCAGTGGCCTCATGCAAGAGAAGCGCCTGGAACGGAAATCAACAGGATTTTATACTTTCTTATCTTTTTAAAAAAAGACACTCCCACCTACCGGGAGTGTCTTTCCGTCTTCCTTCATTTATTTCATTCTTCTTGCAAAGTCAACAAAACGGAATTTGTCCAAACGATGGCGCGATTCTGTGAATTGGAACGGGCTTGCATCATCAAGATGGACGATGCTTTTTACCACCACCACGTGAGTTAAGCCATTTAAATCTAACAACCTTCTGTCCTCTTCGGTCGCTTCCTCTACTGTTACCTCTTTATCGGCAAAGGCTATTTGCAATCCTTTTTCCGACTCCAAGTAATCATAGATAGAGTTCTTGCATATTTCTGTGTCTAGATAAGGGACTTGACTTTGGATGAAATAGTCCTTATCCAATATTATACTTTCATCATCCACCCTGCGAGAACGAACCACCTTCCATAGCTCCCTTTCTCCTAACTTAGCCAGTAAACCAGAAGAGCTATCCACGGTGTTTAGTTCGTGTACCACTGTTTCCCAAGGTCTACCCATTTTTTCTGCTAATTCCTTGAAACTTACTAAGCCTGAAATGGGAAAGTCAAATTTATCACGGGCAAGGACAATTGATCCTTTACCTCGGACTTTTTGAATATAGCCATTATGAGCAAGTTGATTCAATGCTTTTCTTACCGTTTCTCTTGATGTTGTGAAAAGCTCCATTAGCTCATGTTCAGACGGAAGTTTATCTCCTGACTTGAACTCCTGTTTTTCTATTTTCCAAACCAACTGCTGATAAATTACTTGATATTTATTATTTTTCATTTAATACCACCTACTGCTATTGTAGCATTACTTTTTCAGGTGATAAACGATGGATTCGTATGGACGTAGGGTCAATTCTTTATATTGGCTGCTAGAATCCTCATAGTTGCTTAATAGCACTTCTGATTTGTAGCCGTCCACATCAAAATCCTCTTCTAACACAAAAGAACTTTCCTTGCCATAATAATTACTAATTACAAGAAGTTTCTCATTTTCACTATTGCGGATATAGGCAAATATTTGCGGATGGTCTCCTGAAATCAATTGAAAATCCCCATGTGTGATAACATCATAGTTCTTGCGTAGTTCAATCAACTTCTTATAATGATAGAAAACAGAATCTTTATCATTCAACGCTGTCTTTGCATTTATTTCTTTGTAATTTTGTGCGATACCAATCCAAGGTGTACCATTTGTAAACCCGGCATTTTCTTCATTATTCCACTGAACCGGTGTTCTGGAATTATCGCGGGATTTATGGCGAAGAATCTCAAGAATTTCCTCCTCGCTCATTCCTGCTTCCTTTTTCAAATTGAAGATATTCAACGATTCCACATCACGGTAATCACTTATTTTCGTGAATCCGGGATTGGTCATTCCGAACTCTTCGCCCTGATAAATGTAAGGCGTTCCTCTCATCATATGCATGCTTGTAGCAAGCATTTTGGCTGACTTGTTGTGATATTTCCCATCATCTCCATATCGGGATACGACACGAGGTTGATCATGGTTACACCAGAACAAAGCATTCCAACCGCCGCCTTTTTCCATCTCAATCTGCCATGTAGACAAAATATCCTTCAACTGTTGAAAATTAAAATCAGCTACAGACCACTTTTCTCCATTAGGATAATCCACTTTTAAATGGTGAAAGTTAAATGTCATACTGAGCTCATTTCGTTCAGGCCGCGTGTATTTAATACAATGGTCGATTGTCGTGGAAGACATTTCCCCTACTGTCATACTGTCATATTTGGAAAATACTTTTTCGTACATTTCGTTCATATATTCGTGAACTCGTGGTCCGTCTGTGTAAAATTTACGGCCATCACCTGGAGGCACCGACCCGTCATCATTTGGGAAACTTTGGTCTTTGGAAATAAGGTTAATCACATCTAATCTAAAACCATCCACTCCCTTTTCAAACCAGAATGTCATCATATCGTAAACTTGTTTGCGAACTTCTTCATTCTCCCAATTCAAGTCTGCTTGCGTCACATCAAACAGGTGCAAATACCATTGACCAGTTTTGTCATCGTATTGCCAGGCGTTTCCACCAAACTTGGATTCCCAGTTGGTCGGTTCGCTCCCGTCTTGCTTGCCGTCCTTCCAAATATAAAAGTCGCGATATGGGTTGTTATCTTTTTGTTGCATAGATTTCTGGAACCACTCATGCTCTGTGGAAGTATGATTCACGACAATATCCATGATAACTTTGATTCCTCTATCATGAGATTCCGATAAAAGTTGATCGAAGTCTTCCATTGTCCCATATTCTTCATGAATGGAAAAATAGTCGCTGATATCGTAGCCATTGTCTCTCTGCGGTGATTTGTAAATAGGAGTCAACCAAATAACATCCACTCCCAATTCTTTTAAATAATCAAGCTTCTCAATAATTCCTTGGATGTCTCCAACACCGTTTCCAGTCGTATCATGGAAGCTTTTTGGATAGATTTGATAAACAACAGACCTCTTCCACCATGGTTCTAGTTCCCTTTTACTCATTTTCATGCACCTCTATTATTAATGTATTTTATCGATCAGTTTAATAAATAAATTCTTGCTTCATATGGCTGCATAGTAAATTCTGCAATATTACTTTGATCTTGTACCGTATAGTTGCTTAGTAAAAGTTGTTTTGTCATAAAATTAATACCTTTTGGCAGCTTGAATATCGGCTCCTTGTCATAAAAATTGCAAATCACAAGTAGCTTTTTGTCTTGATAGTTTCTAACATAAGAGAAAATTGCAGGATCGTCCTCCAGTATCAACTGATAATCTCCGTAAATAATCAGTTCATGCTGCTTTCTTAATCTAATCAGTCGTTTGTAATAGTTAAAGATAGAATCTTCTTTATTTCTTTCGGCTTCTACGTTGATAGATTTGTAATTAGGGTTAACGGCTAACCATGGATTGCCGGCAGTGAAGCCCGCATTCTCCTCATCATTCCAGTGCATTGGCGTTCTCGCATTGTCCCGACTTTTCTTAAAGATACTATCCATCACTTCCTGCTCACTCCACCCCTGTTGTTTCAGGTCAGAATAAGCTTGCAGTGTTTCAATATCCTTATAAGAATCTATTGAATCAAACCTACAATTTGTCATGCCGATTTCTTCACCTTGGTAGACAAATGGAGTACCTTTCATCATATGAAGAAGTGTTGCCAACATTTTAGCAGATTCTAGTCGGTATTTTTCGTCATTTCCTAATCTTGAAACGGACCGCGGTTGATCATGGTTATTAAAATAAAGACTATTCCAGCCACTTTCTGCTAGAGAATACTGCCACCTAGATAAACTCTGTTTAAGCTCAATTAAATCCAGTTCATGCAAGTCCCATTTCCCATTAGGACCATTATCCAAACCCATATGTTCAAATTGAAAAACCATGTTCAGTTCATTTCTTTCATCCCCTGTATAATCCCTAGCCTGATCGGGCGTTACTCCCGGCATCTCTTCGACAGTCATGACATCATAGTGAGATAAAACTTTTTCATTCATTTCTTTTAAATAATCATGAATCTTTGGGCCGTTACGGTAGAACTTGCTCCCTGAAGCATATTTTTTTCCTGGCTTAACTTCTCCATCAGGCATCCTATCTACCTTAGAAATAAAGTTGATGACATCCATCCTAAAACCGTCGATTCCTTTATCGAGCCACCATTTCATTATAGAATGCACTTCTTCTCGAAGCTTTTCGTTCTCCCAATTGAGGTCTGGTTGTTTTTTGGAAAATAAGTGCAAGTAATAATCTTTTGTTTCATTGTTGTATTCCCATGCAGATCCACCAAAATTAGATCCCCAGTTGTTCGGTTCGCTGCCATCTACTTTTGGGTCACGCCAAATATAATAATCACGATAAGGATTCTCTCTAGATGTTTTTGCCTGCAAAAACCACTCGTGCTCATCAGAAGTATGATTGACCACAAGATCCATGATCAATTTCATATCTCTAATATGTACCTCTTGTAGCAGCTCATCCCAATCATCCATTGTTCCGAATTCATCCATTATCTTCATGTAGTTACTTATATCATAACCGTTATCATCATTAGGAGATTCATAAACTGGAGAAAGCCATATGGTATCGATACCAAGTTCCTTTAGGTAGTTTTCATGATTATTCCTTGAATATCCCCAATTCCATCACCATTCGAATCCATAAAATTTCGAGGATAAATTTGATACACGACACTTTCTTTCCACCAAGAATGGTTCATCTATCAAGCTCTCCCTTCATAATTGAAAAAATTGTAAAAAGGGGTCAGACCCCTTTTTACAATCTTTACGCTTCTTTCCTCATTTTCATTTTTGCAACTAAAAAAGTAATGACAAATGGTACAACTAGTACAATCCCCATACCAAGGAAGAAGATCGGCCAGAATTCCGCCATAATGGAGAAGAATGCTGGTATTCCACCTACCCCGATCGAAGGAGCCTTGACACCTGCGATGGTAATGATGATTCCCGCTATGGCAGATCCAAACATTGCCGCAAAGAACGGGTAGCGGAAGCGTAAATTAACACCAAACATTGCCGGTTCAGTAATCCCCAACCAAGCAGAAATGGAAGATGTTAATGCCAAACCTTTCAACTTCTCATCTTTCGTCGCAAGCATCATCGCAAAGGCAGCTGAACCTTGTGCGATGTTAGACAGGGCAACCATTGGCCATAAGAATGTGCCGCCAATTGTTGCAATCAGCTGGAAATCTACTGCGAGGAATGTGTGATGCATCCCTGTAATAACTAAAGGTGCATATAACCCACCGTAAATAAGTCCACCTAACGCTGGAACAGCATCAAAGATTCCGACAAATCCGTTCGTCAGGAAGTTACCGATTGCAAATGTAATAGGTCCGATTGCGACAAATGTTACAAATCCAGTCAATAATAAAGTGATTGGTGGGACGATAAGCATATGAAAAGCGTCACTTACACGTTTGGATAAAAATTGTTCCACTTTTGCCAGAACAAATGCTGCAACAAGAACAGGTAACACTTGTCCCTGATACCCGACCTTCTCAATCTCTAATCCAAAAAATTTCCACGTTTCAACCGCTCCATCTTCCTGTGCTTCTGCATATCCCCACGCATTTAGTAAATCAGGATGCACAAGCATAAGTCCAAGCACAATACCTAAGAGCTCGCTTCCGCCAAATCGTTTTGCTGCCGACCAACCTATCAGACCCGGCAAAAAGACAAATGCTGTATTGGCAATCAGGTTTATGATGCTTGCAATATCCGCCCATTCGGTATGAACATCAATGACAGATTGATCATCATAGAAAATACCTGGTCCTGTTAATAAATTATTTATCCCCATTAGTAGCCCTGCTGTAACGATTGCAGGCAGTATTGGAATAAAGATATCAGCCAATGTTTTTATTGCACGCTGCAGGGGATTTAAATTAGATTCCGCTGCCTTCTTCACTTCATCCTTTGAAGCTTCTCCAACACCAGTAATGTCTACAAATTCTTTATAGACCTTATTGACCGTTCCCTGTCCGATCACAACTTGAAACTGACCATTTGTGGAGAAAGAACCTTTCACGACATCTATACTTTCTAATGCCTCTTGATCTACCTTACTTTCATCATGCAAAGCCAAACGGAGACGAGTCACACAGTGTGTGGCTGCACTTACGTTTTCCTTTCCCCCTAAGGCTTGGACAATTTCTTCACTCTGTTTTCTTATGTCCATTTCTATTTCCTCCCGTATGCCTTCTATTGTGATTTTAAAACTTCATCTAATTTTTCATTTTAATTTTTAGCAATTCTGTTTGTCCTTTCACTGCATCTCCAATCGATATTTTTTCAAGGCTCTCTACTTTCTCTCCATTTGTGATAACAACAGGAGTAATGATATCTGCAGCTTTTTCTTTGATAAGGTCGATATTAAAAGTAATGAGCTTGTCGCCCGCTTTCACTTTATCGCCTTCCTTTACATGTCCTTCAAAACCTTCCCCATTCATGGACACCGTTTCCAGTCCTACATGTATTAATATTTCTGCGCCTGTTAGGGAACGAATGCCAATTGCATGTCCAGTATGGAAGAACTGTACGATTTCTCCGTCAACAGGAGCAACTACCTCGCCTTCCGTTGGAACAATTGCCAAACCATCTCCCATCATTTTTTGAGAAAACGTGGGATCTTGAACGTCGCTTAGATCCGTCACCTTTCCACTCAAAGGAGCAAGGACGGTTTCCTCTGTTTGAGTTTGTGTGGTCTCTTTCATTCCGAAAAGTTTTTTAAACATGATTATCCCTCCAAAACAATTATTTTTTTATGGGGTTAACTTTTTTCATCCAGCGAAAAAACGCTTACATTCACTGCTCAACTTGTATATACATGCCAATGTAAAATAGTCTAACTTGTATATACATGTTCGTCAACTAAAAAGTACTCTGTTTCTTTTTTATTAGATAGAAAAGTGTCCTAGTGGCTATTGCTAAAGAAATAAAGGAGAAAAAAGATTTTGTATGTGACCATTCTTTTAATTCCAACATGTCAAGCATGATAAACAGTGGCTCAAAAATAAAAGAAAAAACTGCTGCACAAAGCACACTTCCGAAAACAAATGTTTTCCAAGTTGACGCATACTGATAAAGAAGCATATACATAACCGGAATAACAGCTGTATCGGCTGAGAGCAACGTTTGTATGTCTGTGTTTATTTTAATAGGGTAGCTCCACTTGCCATATTCCGTCCCCAATATATCAAGCCACGTTGCCATTGTAGCCCAACAGAGACCATAAGCGACGTTTTCGAATAGCCTTTTTTTATCTACTATCCACCACCATATTACCCATGGGAGAAATATGGATGAAAACAACAGCCACCAGCGGGGATCGGCAATTGAATTTAATACTATCCAATTGTATAGGTAGTTATAATTGGCAATCTCCATTATGTACATTCCCTCTCTTTATTACCTTAAACACCATAAAAAACAGTCATAAGTTGTTTTATCTTCCCCTACTGCCCTTAATTTACTCAGTGAATTAATCTACAAACAAAAACATTCATGTATAAAACGGAGCTGTTACTTTCCCCGAATAGCTGCACTTTCCACGGGGCACCCCCGCAACCAAAAAGGCCACTGAAAAACTGATAACGTAAACTTTTTTTGATTTCTAGCTGTTGATTGGAGCAAAAGGCGAAGACTCCTGAGGGAGATAGCGGTAGCTTGAGACCCCGCAGCGAAGCGAGGAGGCTCAAGCACCGCCCCTAGGAAAGCGAAGCCATTTGCGGAAATCAACAGCGGTGGTTATAAAAATACTAAAATCAAGACTTTTCAAGGGACTTCCAACCAAGTAAGAAGACTCACTTTCTGCCTGCAGGCAAGCAAAGCGCCTGTAACGGAAATCGACGGATTTTATCACTTCATCTTCAAACAAAAAACACTGCAGATTATGCAGTGTTTAGAGTGAGATTGTTGTCGTTATTGGTAGAAAGGAGAATATTTTAAAGGTAATTTCAACTTTTTCTGCTGCCTCTACGCTTCCTTTACTTTTTTGGTCAGTAATATAGATGCTATAGATTTCTTCTTTTTTGGAGGTGTCACTTGGTATCGTAACCTCCTTCAATTCTTCAAACTCCTCTGTTTGGGTAGACATGAACGACTGATCCACGTTGGAATCACTTCCAGAATACACTCCATTTAGTTTGATGCTATAAGCAGTAATGGGTAGCTCGTTTTCTTTGCTGTCCATCATGGAGGCACGGTACACTTTAATTGGCATAACATAAGGGTTTTGCAGGCTTAATGAAATCCCATTCTGGTTTGTTTCCTTTACAGCTGAAGCGACAACTTTTTCTTTTGTAGAGTGGATATAGAACATAAATAAGAACAGGCTTATCATTAATGTTAGTGTAAGACGTACCGGTTTTTTTAGTTTTTTCATTTTAAGGCTCCTCGCATTGTGTTCTTTAAAGATAATTTCTTTCCTACTTACATAACACAATTCGAAGCTAATTAAACCTATCCGTCCTTCCCTCCTGCTTCATATTCATCCACTAAATCTCCTTGATCATCATAAAGCTGGGCTTTATCTCCATTGTTATTCCATAAATGATCGCTCAGCCAATGGATATACTTTTTGAAATGTTGTTTATGCGCGCCAGAAGCAATGTAAATAGTTTCACCTGGTTGTAGTGTATAATGTTCAGGGAAATCATACGTTTGATACCCTTTTTTGCTTACTAATTTCCAATAAGACATATCAACTGTTTCAGAACTTTTATTTTCTAACGTGACCATTTCTTCTTTTACATCCAAATTAGTGATGACCACTGATTTTTTAGATTCTTGCTTTTGCTGATTGGCATAAAGCCATGGACGACTATTGACAAATAATAATTTTCCATCTGTTGAAAATACAATACTTCCGGATTCTGCAGTATTGTATATATCCGCTCCACTTTCAATTAATCTGTTTAAGACCGGCAAATGAGGGTGGTGAAAATCATTATCTCTTCCAGCAGATATTACGGCTATTCTAGGTTGAACATCCTTTAAAAAAGATGCCGTTGATGAACTATTAGAACCATGATGTGCGACTTTTAAAATGGTCGATTCCAAGTTGTATTTCCTGCTCATTCGTTTTTCTTCTTGTTCCTCCGTATCACCCATCAACAGGAATTTCATCTCCCCATAACTTATATGTAGGACGATGGATGCATTGTTGGTTTCTTTTTCTTCCGAACCACTGTTTAACACCTTGATTTTCAACTCAGGATCAATGTCCAACTTCATTTTTTCCTTCGCATATTGAACAGGGACAATATTGTTCCAAACATATTGTTTGTATTGAATAAAAGTTAATGTTGTGTGGGCCTTACCGCTGTCTAGTATTTTCTTGACAGGTAACTTTTCTAATAAAGACGGAATTCCTCCAATATGATCAAAATCGGGATGAGTGATGACTAATAAATCAATGGACTTCACGTTTACTTTCTTCAAATAAGCAAGCAGCTTTGTGGATGAATCCTTTGGGCCGGTATCTACCAGTACGTTAGATCCATTAGGGGTTTGCAATAGGATCGCGTCCCCTTGTCCTACATCAATAAAATGAACAAGAAATGGAAGTGATAGGATGTTAGTATTCTTAGGCTTTTCTATTTCATATAAAAATGTAGGTGAGTCTGTTTGATTGATTGACAGTGGAGTCAGGGTACTTGACTGGGATGTATCCAGAGGCTGAAGAATAATGGAGAGAAGCAGCAGTATGATAATTTTTTTCATGTACAACCTACTCTCCCCCTTCTGTAGTGATTCTATATTTACTATGAGGGAGAGTGGGTGTTTTTATTCATTGATTAGTTGGTAAAGCCGATGTTATCTAAGAAAATTAAACCGCTGTCGGTTTGATTAAATTCAAAAGTAACCTCTTCTATTTGAGTGTAATCGATGTCCGGGAAGTTTTCTTGTAAATAATTCAAAGGGAAACCGTATGTTTGAAGCATATGTTCATACTGATTACCGTAACGCTCGTTCCACCAATCAAAACGGTACAATGTCGTCGTATAAGTGGGTTCGATATAAATGGTTTTTCTTAGTCTACCATCAAAATCAGTCATCCCTTTTGCTTTCACATTTACTGAGACAGGAATTGCTTTATTTCTATATCCCTCGGGTAGGTCTATATGATAAAAATCATACCTTGATGGATGGGCCTGAACTGCATCAAACCTTAATACAGTCTCTTCTGTAAAATTATTTGCAGCACCTTCAGGCAATGTGATAGTATATCGACTATTTTTATTCGTCCAACCCAATTTTACTACCTGATTATTTTGGTGTTCTTTATCTCTTTGAAGTAAATTAATTTCCTTCCAGATTCGAAGGTTGTTTCCTTGTAACTTTCCATCTTTTTGGGTTGTCTTCGTGACATCTACGTCCTCTTCGAATGTAGCAATTGGTCGAAAATCACGGTCCTCATAGCGCACACGAAGTGGATCGGTTGGAATCCACGACGAAGCCATTTCCTTATCTGAGAATACACCGCGGTATTCATGTTTTCCTTTTAGTGTGGCGTCAAGAAAAGCAGAAACATACACCTTGGTGATTTCTCTTTGAGTTTCAGGCTCCATAATTTCTTTTCGGTTCATGAACCACCAATATGGGCTTGGCTGATCGACTTCCCAATCTGAATTAAATTGGCCATGGTTGGCACCATAGATATACACACTGCTTTTAAACCCATCAAAACCTTCTGAAAAAGTAACTCGCTGAAATTGCCTCATTCCAAGGTAATTCGTATGGTCGGTATCATTTCCACCTTGTAGAGTAAGATAATTCACATCTTGTAAACTGACTGGTTGGTCTCCCGGTTTGAATTTACCATCACCAGGCGATAAACCTATCAATGATTTTATTGAAAAATCAAAGTTCAAACTCACTTTTGCGTTGTTCGGAAACCGGTCAAGTTCATTAAAGAGAGCCGCAATACTGACAGCTTCTCCACCCCTGGAGTGACCGATAAGAGCGATATTGTTCATGTCTACTCTATTATAAAGCGCATGAGTTTTGTCTTCATTCCAGGACTGCCATTGTTCCAAGTGCTTTAATAACAGCCATGCCCTCCCAGCATTATCCCAGCCGATATGACCTGTTTTTCCAGAGTTGATGAAATTTTGGTCAACCGACGCAACGATATAGCCTTTACTTGCCAACATTTCTCCGAGATAAGCGTAACCTCTGTCTGAAAAATCAGCCATATTATGATTGCCATGAACGATTAATACTAAAGGGTATGCCCCTTCCTCTTCAGGCATCCACACTCGCCCATTCAACGGAGCATTGTACAAATCAAAGCCCCAAAACCATTCTCGATACCATTTATTCAAGCCTTTAGGTTGTGCAACAAACGATGACATATTGACAGTTTGGGTTTCATATTTAACAACTCTATACTCTTCCCTGCGTTCATCCTTGCCACTGCCATATGTAAAAAATTGAACCTTGGAACTTCCACTCTCCATTGGATTTGTTAAAGTTGTGGCAACTTCTCCTACCTCAAGTGACCAAGGGCCTTCTTTTCCATCTGTAACTGCAAGATAAATAGCGGCTACTTGCAAGCCTATCGTGAGGAAACTAAAAATGAGGAAAAGTGTTTTTTTCCGTTTACGATAAAGAAATACCGTGACTCCTAAAAGTATGGCGAGTACCATTACGCTAAAACCCATTAACCGGAAAAATGGTCCCAAAAATGTGCCAACACTGTATATCACAGCTATACAAGCTACAATGACTGACACAAGAAATCTAGGTAAACCTCTTAGGATATTTAAGAACAGTAGCGTAATCCCTATCCCTAAAATTAATGTCAATGCACCAGTACCTGAAATCAAAAGTATATCAAACCACTTGCCTACACCTGAAAAGAAAAAATAACTTAATAGGACAACCAAAATGGAAATATAAAGAAGGAGGCTCATCACCAGTTGCCTCTTACTCTCAATCATAAAGCTATTAGCTTGTTCCATACCGTTATAATAAAGCTGTTTTAGCTTGTTCATTTTAATCTCCTACTCTTTTATTAAAGCAAGTATTTATTAATTATTTCTTGGTGTTCATGCTTCTTGTTATCTCTACCTATTATGCTGCAAAAAATATAGGCTACAAGAGAAAGTATGACTGGAACTATTACGCTGTGCATACCAAATGCATCTGGAATATATAAAGTTATACAGATATAGGAAAGCACCCCTACAAGAATGGATGCCAGTGCACCAACCGCATTTCCACCTTTCCAATATAGACCCAATACAACCGGCCAGATAAAGGCCGCTTCCAGCCCGCCGAATGCAAAAAGGTTTAAGGTGATTAGAAATGCAGGTGGATCAATGGCCATAAAGAACACAAGTACCCCTACAACTGTTGTTACACCTATGCTTATTCGTTTAATATTTTTTTCTGGCGCGTTAGGACGCACATAGTTTAAGTATACATCTTTTACAAGGGAGGAACTCACTATGAGCAATAGAGAATCAACCGTCGACATAATGGCAGCCATCGGAGCTGCCAAGACAATCCCTGCCAACCATCCTGGCAAGACATGCAAGGCCAAAAGTGGCATGACTGTATCTGGTGTATCTAAGCCCGGTAAAACCGCTCTTCCGAACACACCTGCCAAGTGCATGCCTAGCATAATGAACCCAACAACAACTGTACCAATAATCAATGCTGCGTGCATAGCTTTGGAATTCTTATAAGACATGGCTCTGACAGCCACCTGAGGAAGTCCAACTACTCCAACCCCTACTAAGATCCAAAAGGACGATACATATAATGGAGTCAATGATCCAT
Organism: Bacillus sp. CHD6a; assembly: GCF_001293645.1. Lineage (GTDB taxonomy): Bacteria > Bacillota > Bacilli > Bacillales > Bacillaceae_I > Sutcliffiella_A. The sequence continues at coordinate 77,201 of NZ_LBMD01000016.1, read as the reverse complement.
CCGCTCCGAAAGGTGTGATAAGATTCGGATTTTCCTTCACAAGATCGTTCATAATGGTAGGTATGCCACCACCAGCAATGACGGTTCCTGTTAAAATGACTATTGTCCCAATAATCATGACAATTCCTTGCACACCGTCAGTAATGGCCACCGCACGGAATCCTCCAATAATTACATATACCAATACAGAAGCAGCAAAAATAAACAACGCAGAGGTATAAGAAAGACCCGTTATCGACTCGATGAGCCTTGCTCCGCCAATCCACTGTGCTGCCATCGCGGAGAAAAGGAAAAGAATGATGCTAAAGGCCGATAACAACACCACCCATTTACTCTGATACCTTTCTTTTAAAAAATCGATCAGCGTGATGGCTTTCATTTTCCGTGCTACTATAGCGAATTTCTTTCCTAATATCGTTAAAACAAAATATCCTGTCACCACTTGTATCATAGCTAAGAGTACCCAACCTAGTCCTGTATGGTATGCAATTCCGGGCCCACCAATAAAACTTGAGGCACTCCCGTATGTGGCAACCATAGTCATCGCAAGTAACAGTCCTCCAAGCTCTCTTCCCCCAAGGAAATAATCCTGTACAAAAGAAGATGTGTTCGATAGTTTCCTGGAGGCAAACACTCCAATGAAGAAAATAATAACAAGAAATATCAATAAAGGAATAATCACTTGTATGTTCATGGATGATCTCCTTCTTCATCTGACTCTAAAGGAAGATCCTTAAACAAAAACCTGACCACTAGAATGACGAGTAAAATGATGATAATGAATCCAAGTATACAACTATAAAAAAACCAAGCGGGTAAGCCTAAAATATATGTATAGGTGTCGACTGGCTTTGATCCAAAACCATAAGCAAAACCGTACCACCAAGCGAAATGGAAAAGAACAAGCGCAATCCCAATCCATGCTTCTCTATGTGCAATGGGATAGCGCCAGTCTCTTTTACCTTTGTTAAATTTTTCGTGCATAAAATCACTCTCTTTTTATATCAGTCTGTATTTCTTAATAGCATTTACTTTATAAGTTACTGGATTGCCACGCTGTTGATTTCCGCAAATGGCTTCGCTTTCCTAGGGGCTGACGTGAGCCTCCTCGGCTACGCCTGCGGGGTCTCCACCTAGCGCTATCTCCCTCATGACAAGGAAGGCTTCGGCAGCGATTCATCGCACGAAGAAGATGCGTAGCATTTTCGAGGAGTCTTCGCCTTTTGCTCCAATCAACACCTAGGAATTAATAAAAACTTTAGGTTATCAGTTTTTCAGTGGCCACGGTGCAAGTAGAGAGGCACACGGACCGCCCTCAGGCAAGCGAAGCGCCTGGAAGGTAAATCTACGGAATTGCGCTTTTTTTAATTTTCTTTTAGGAAAGCTTGCTGAGCCAGCATTTCCATTGTAATTTCATCTGCAGGCGGATTATGTAATCCTGCCCGGACATCACGGTAATTACGTTGAAGTGGATGTTCTGCATGTAGACTTTGTGCCCCAACAATACGCATCGCTTCATCTACAATGGAGATGGCACTGTTTGTTGCAACCAGCTTGGCTGTCGCAAGTTCTCCAATCAGTTCACTTCGTTTATCAGGCGCTTCATCCCATAGTCTAGCCACGCTGTATAACAAATGACGTGCTGTCATCAATTCTGTATCCATCCTTGCTACCCTTTCCCTTACTTTAGGTACTTCTCTTATCGGATGAGGGAGGCTGTTTGGATGGTAAGAAGCAGCAAATGATACAGCTTCATTTCTTGCTGCGATGGCTATGCCTAAATAACAGGCAGGTATATGAAGAAGCCACCCTTGTGGTTTTGGAGTTTTTTTCTTCTTTATATATAATAGTGCCTGTTCATCTGTGATAACATCTGTTAACACCAAATCATCACTTCTTGTAGCTCTCATACTCATAGAGTTCCACGTTTCTTCAATAGTAATTCCTTTCAGTTTTCGCGGAAGCAAAAACTCTCCCACTTGATTCGTTCCTTCAATGCTTGCTGAGATAATGAAATAATCCAGAACAGGGGCAAGGGAAGTGAAATTTTTTCTTCCGTTAATTTGCCAACCGCCACCAGAGAGCTTTTTAGCAACTGTTTCAGGCTTACCTCCTCTTGCTGGGCTTCCGGTCTTTCTTTCACTATGCGCACTGTTTATCAATTTATTATGTTGTACAACATCCGCACAAATTTTTTTGTAAATATCCTTTGGCCATGATTGATTTATCCCTTCGTTCATCATGATACCCAAGTGCCATCCAAGACTCAGTGCAGTTGGTCCATCACCTTGTGCAATGGTTTCCTGTAGTAAAACAAATGCATACAGCCCTGCACCTTGCCCACCGTGTTCCTTTGGTATGGTAAGATCCAGTAATCCCGCATCCTTAAGTGCTTGAAAATTTTCAAAAGGAAATTCAGCATTCTGATCATAATGGCCAGAGCGGATATAAAAGTCCGAAGCCAAAGAAGATGCTTTTTTTACCATCAACTCTTGCTCTTGTGTTCTAGCAAAACTTCTAATTCCATTCATCTGAAATAACCACCCTTATGCGAATGAGGCCACTGAAAAAATCATTGAACTAAGAATGTGTTTAGACACCGCTGTTGATTTCCGCAAATGGCTTCGCTTTCCTAGGGGCTGACGTGAGCCTCCTTCGGCTACGCCTGCGGGGTCTCCAGCTAGCGCTATCTCCCTCAGGAGTCTTCGCCTTTTGCTACAATCACCAGCTAGGAATCATAAAAAACTTTCCGTTATCAGTTTTTCAGTGGCCTTATGCGAATTCTCCATCATTTTACCATAAGGTAATGTTGCAGCCATTATTTAAAGTTGATAGTTGGATTTTTTAAGTATTCTTTTTCTTGTTCTTCTGTCATTACGCCAGTTGCTTTACCAATCGTCCCGTTAAGCAAAGACCAGACCTTATTATGATCTAGGTCAGCTGTGGAAAAGTCACCGTTCTGCCATTTTGTTAGAATTTCCACATACACTTCTTCATGTTTATACTCAGCTTCTTGAACTTTTTCCAATAGCCAATCAATTCTTTCAGGAGTCATCTTATAATGGGTCCATTTGCTTTCTGCTTTGACCTTTTGATGAGACATCCAATGAATGTAATTAGCAACATGGACTTCGTTCAGTTTCTTCTTATGATTGAATGGGTTTTCTTGTTCAACTGTAATACTGTTTGATGTGGATAATGTACTTGAAGAAGGGTTCCCTTGCCCCCCTGCCGACCCTGTTTCCTGAAATGGGGACGTGTATAAATAGTATGTAATTAGTGCTCCTGCCATAAATAAAACACCCAAGAAGGGAAGGACTTTACTTTTGTTCAATTTAAACCAACTTTTCATAGAAACCCCTTTCAAATAGAAAATGTAGTATTCTATTATTATATATGGAAAAGTATTACTTTTCTAGGTTGCTATTAACTATGAGATATATTCTAGATATATAGAAAAGGCTGCCCACCTAATCTGGACAACCCCTTGCATCGAACTATCAGCCTTTCAAAAGTGCATAAACTTCTTCATCTAGCTTTTTAGCAAGATCTTCGTCGTATGTTTTCACATAGTCAGGTTCTTGCGTTATTTTTCCGCCATAAAAAATGACATCTTCCACTGACTCCACCTCAACGGTCACCACACGATACTTCATTGTTTTATCTATAACTTCAGATACGGATCCTTTACCGTTAATGGAATAACAACTTCCCGCTCCTACTACACCTAAGATTAATTCCGGGTTCTCTTGTATGTTAAACGCACTCTCTGCCTTGTGCCCTAAAGCAAATTTTATCGTTTTCCCATCTTCATGTGCAACCAACCATGACACGACGCTTAAATTCGGTTTCTTGCTATCCTTGTCTGTTGTAATCAGGGACACGATTTTCTCCCCTTGCAATAACTCAACCAGTTCTTTACTAAGCGAATTCTCTTTTCTCTGCATGATCTTTCCCTCCTATTATCTACATATATCCATTATATACATTCTTTGGGCATCTCGCCAAACCCTTATTCATACCCTACCCTTCTTTAAAAATACAAAACAGCGAAGCGACCTGTATATTACAGGTCGCTTCGCTGTTTCCTTACCTATAATAGCTGCTTCTTCTAGAATATACGAGAGAATCAGCGTAACGTTGTTGCATTTTCTTTCTCCTTCTTCTTTTTTGCAGCGTATTCATACCAAAAAAGAAGATTAATAGTGCAGTGAAGATAAAAATGGTAGAACCTACACTGCTCTTTGAACTTGTATCTCCACCTGATTGATCGGTGGAATCCGATGAAGATGCTGTAGGAACAGGAGTTAAATCATTTCTTTCTTGTTCAACCAACACATTTTCTTCCACGTGTTTACGGGTTCCGATTTTCACTACCAAATCCTTGTCCTTGTTTACACGCAAGCTGACCATTTCATCATCCATCTTTGCTACATGCACATTTTTCGCAAGCATGTACTCTCTACCGCCAGCATCTGTTACCATTTCACCTTTTTTGATTTCATCTGTTATGAAATTTGCAAAACCATAATCCAATAAAGTCATGGTGTCTTTGTAGATATAATATTTTGAAGCTGCCTTCATGGTTACGACAATGAGATCCATACCATCCCTGTTTGCTGAAGTAACCAATGTATGACCTGATTCCGGCACATAACCATTTTTCACTCCAGTTGTGCCCTCGTAATCCCATAATAAGCGGTGATGATTGTACAACGTTGTCTCCCAACCTTCACCAATCCACTCCATTTCCTTTGTTCCGACAATCTTCCTAAAGGTTTCATTTTTCATTGCATATTGGGCAATCTTTGCCATATCCTGTGCAGTTGTCACATGTTCAGGGTGAAACAAACCATGGGGGTTTGTGAAATTTGTATCCTCCACCCCTACTTTTTCCTTCACAAATGTATTCATTCTTATGGCAAAAGCTTTTTCACTGCCATCAAAATGTTCTGCAATAGCAGTACCTGCATCGTTACCAGAATTAATCATCAATCCTTGAACTAGTTTCTCAAGCGTTACCTTTTCCCCTTCAAGTAAATATACCCTTGATCCGTCTTGGTCCCTTGCATTTTTACTTACCGTTACAATGTCCTGAAGGTTCCCCTCTTCTATAGCAATAATAGCAGTCACGATTTTTGTGATGCTAGCTGGATACATTTCACGTTTACTGTCTTTTTCATATAGAATATGACCTGATTTTGCATCTATTAATATAGCGGACTCACTAAATAAATCTCCTGGTTCTTCTGCTTGCACTGCTATTGAATTCCCAAAAACCAAAACAAGTAGTGGGATGATGACACATATTTGTAATTTTTTTATCATAAAAGAAGTCATCCCTTCTAGTTTCTCTATTATCAGTGTAGAGTTATGTCAAAAAAACTCGAAAAATATCACTAATTATTAGTTTATATTAAATTCATAGGATTTTCATGAAAAATTAAGGATTTGTTAGAAAAGTCATAAAAACTTAACAAAAAAAGAGTAAGTAGAAATGAAATCTACTTACCCTAAACGATCAATTATTTACTTTTTCATAGTGGCAATAGGCTTTTATAAAGTGGTCTGGGTTTAGTGGCTCGCCCGTCACTTTTTCAATTTTTTCATTCCACTGATAGGTTGCTCCTGGTGCCAGGAATTCATCACGAATAAATGCTCCTACCTTAAGGGAGAAAAACTCATCCGAAACATTATTTTTGATATGTTGATAGAGTTGTGCAGCAGTCAATTCTCCCAATAAATAGTTCTGGTAATAAACAGGTGCAAGAGTGAAATGAATCTTTGCCGCCCAATCTGGATTGGTCCGGTCTTCAGGTGGATGAAGCAATTGAATGTTTTCCACTGTTTCCCACCAAAGAGCATTAAGATCCTGATCAGGATTTTCATACAGCTTTCTTTCAAAGAAAACAAAGGTGATAATCCACCTTGCTGATATAAGCATTTTTAATTGTTCATGCTCTTCAAGGGACGGCATTAAGACATCAAGCTTCCCATCGTCTACTTTCAAAAACTTAGATAACCACTCTCTATTTTCCGTCATTTTCCCGAATAACATTGCGATGGCCTCTGTTGTTAAAATATGTGCAAAGCTTCTTAATAGATAGGGAAGATCGCGATTTACATATTTGTTGTACGCCGCATGTCCAAATTCATGAAGCATGGTTCCCATCCAATACGTATTATCTAAATTGTTACATAGTACCCGAATATCTCCCTCACGGTTCATATCCATACAAAACGCAGTAGGGTTCTTTCCTTCACGAGGATTTAAGTCAGAGGAAGCATACAGGCCTTCAATTGGCATATCCATGGAATCAAACGTGTCCGCAGTCAATTTCTCCAGATTTTGCCCTTTGAAATATTGATCCAGATTCGTTTGTTCGTTTGCCGGTGCTTCCTGGAAGAATGGATCCACATAATGCCATGGTCGTAATTCTTCCGCTTTTACTCCAAATTTTTTGGCTAGTTCGTTATCTAATTCACTTTTCAACTTACGAAAAGTAGAATCCGATTGTTCTACTAGATTTTCGAACATAGAAAAAACTTCTTCTAAATCTAGTTCTTGATTGGCAAACGACATTTCATAATAGTTATCATAGCCTAATTTCCTTGCCGCTTCATTTCTCTTTTTCACTAGTGCCAATAACTTTTGCGACACAACTTGACCCACTTCTTTACTTGCCTTCCAAGCTCTTTCCCGCTCCTTGCTGTCTGTACTATTTAACAAGATATTTCTAATATCATTTGCGGATAACTTTTTTCCATTTACTTCAGGCAAGTACGTATTAAAAAGATAATTAAGTTCAGAAGACATTGAAGACATTTCTTCAATTGTTTCCTTATCCAATTGATTTTCTTTCATTCCATACTCTAAAATTTCTAACTGTCTTCTTTGTTCCAACGTAATTTCTGGGTCTTGCAGGTAAGATTTCACCTGATTGTAACGATCTTGATTGGCATAGAAAAGGCTAAATTCACTGGAAGCTTTTCCGGCTTCCTCTGCCCATTTCTTTTCTCCAGTCGTTTGTGCCATCCAGCCAGCGTGGGTGGATTTTTTTAATAGTTTCTGAAACTGTTCATTTTGTTCATCTAAAAACTTTTCAACCATCATAACGATCCCTCCAAAAATAAATACTATATGTATAATCCGACTCTATCTTCTTAATTTTTATGCCCTGAGTCCACAGCAGCTGTTATGGCCTTCTTCATCCACACTTGCTCTACCTTCATGGCAAAGCCTTTGTCGATAAGATAGTCATAGACCATTTTATTGGACGTTTGAAAAAATGCTACCGTGCATTGGTAAGGCGCAACTGTCGGTGGAAAAAGATGAAAGAATAAAGCTTCCAATACTCTTTCTGGTTCTTGCTGTCCTTCATTTATAAAACAATGGGTGACTGCAATGGCTTTTAAGGTCCCATCAGGGCTATATTGTCTTTTGAACATGGCATATGCAGCAGTTTCGCCTTCAGATCCCAAGAGTTGCAGTGTCAAGCCATCTTTCATGCACCACCATTGACTTTGCCATGGCGTGTCATGATGATAACTTGATAAATACTGCGCATCATGAGCAGAAGTATGAACAGGGTAAAATTCTAGAGAATCCTTAAATTCCACAGAGGTTTCAAGGGAAAGGTGTACCACATGATCAACAACCTTGTACCCTTTCTTTTCGTATAATGCAATTGCATGGTCGTTTTTAGAGATAGCTTCCAAAGTAGATGTATGAATCCCTTTTTCTTCATATAGCTCACAAGCTTTCTCTACTAACAACTTCCCAATACCTTTTCTACGATGAGAGGCAGCTACCCCTGTGCCTCCATTCCATGCAACGAGATTATCCCCGATTTTTTTTAATCCACTTAATAGGAGTCCTATAGGATTTTCATCGTCAAACGCAATAATGGATAAGGTAGCAGAAATATTTTCCTGACCCAATCTTGCCGCAAATCGGTCGACATCCATGGTTGCATCAAAAAAATACCCTTCAAAACCCTTGTTCCAAGCTTCAAGTGCTTGATTCAATGTACATTCACTCAAACGTTTTATATGATACATATACATGCCCCCTATGGTCTTAAATGCATGCCAAGCCATCCTAATTACTATCTTATAATAATAACAGAAAAAATTACAGTATATTCTAACAAATGGATTTTTCTGAAATTAAATTCAAGTTGATTGGTTAATCGCTGCGGCTACGACTGCGGGGTCTCCACCTTGCGCTAGGTCCCTAAGGAGTCTTTGCCTTTTGCTCCAATCAACAGCTAGGAATCATAAAAACTATACATTATCAATTTTTCAGTGGCTTCAAGCGTTGTTTGTGAGGGAGGCCCACGGACCCCCGCAGGCAAGCGAAGCGCCTGGAAGGTAAATCAACGGATTAACAAGCTTTCTAAACCTTTTCAAAAAAAATTACAGGTTGGAAAGTTGTTGTTCCGACCTGTAATTCTTTCCGTATTATTGTTCATGGTCTTGCTTAAGTATGGAAAATACATTTGCATCATGAAATTTTCCACCTTGATATAGATATCCCCTTAGAAGACCCTCATGAATAAACCCAACTTTTTCTAGAACCTTTCTCGAGCCCACATTTTCTGGATAAACATTTGCACCGATACGGTGGAAATCCATCGCCTCGAACCCAAAATGGACCAACGCCCCGATTGCCTCTGTTGCATAGCCTTTTCCCCAATAAGGAATATCTATTTCATAGCCTATTTCCGCTCGTTGATGCTTCTCCGATATGGCATGAAAACCACATGTTCCTATGAGACGATTAGTTTCCTTCTCGATAATCCCCCATCTATAAAGAGTTGTATAGTCATCAATGAAATCTTTAATGAATTTATCTGCCTCGATTTTTGTTTGGAAAGGCTCCATTCCGTAAAATTTCGTCATCTCCGGTTGGGAAAAATAAGAAAAAATAACCTCTGAATCTCTTAACGTTAGACTTCTTAATTGAAGTCGTTCCGTTCTGAGCATTGGTACCGGCTTTAGCATAAACTCCCTACCCTTCTGTCATCTCTGCTACGATATATTGGTTTGTCCACATTTTCAACATTATAACTAGGCTCTCATCACCTTTTGAAAAAAGAAAAGTAGAACCTAGTTGTTCTTCAAATTCCCAGCCTTCTTCTTCCACATGGGAAAGAACATCCTGCACCCCTGTACCGTTGTCCATTTTCGCCATGACCGTTGTGGAATCTTCTTCTGAGGAAAGAGTTACGATAGGTGAACTGGAAACTGCTAATTTCAGCGCTCCCCTTACTTCCTCATTAAATGCAAGTAGTGTCCCTGTTACTAGTAGTATTCCTGTGAAAATGACGAGCACCCATTTCCATTTCATTCTACTTCCCCCTACTCTACTATTCTTCTCCCCATAATCACTAAATCCCTTTTTATAGAATCAAGTTCCGCTATACCAGGGAGATATCCCCACTTTTCAAATCCATACTTTTCAAACAATCGTATACTTGGGACATTATGTGCAAAAATGAATGCCAATAGATTCTCAATCTGAAGAACTGGGCACTCTTCCATTGCTATTTCTAATATTTTTGCCCCTAGTCCCTTTCCTCTTATTGCTTCGCTAAGATAAATACTAACTTCAGCTGTTGCCTGATAGGCCGGTCTGCCGTAAAAGTTTTGAAAGCTGATCCAGGCACAGATCTGATTATTTAGTTCCACTACCTTTAGTGGTCTTTTTGCATTATGTTTATCAAACCATTCCTTTCTACTTTCCACGGTAACAGGAGAAGTATCTGCCGTCACCATCTTGCTTTCGATGGTGGAATTATAGATGGAAACTATTATAGGTAGGTCTTCTAAAACAGCATCTCTTAAATGGATAGATAAGTTATTCATGATGATTCACCTTTCTAGTATTCTATGCTTTTATTCTGTTAATAGTATATTATTTCATAAGAAAATTGGACAGATTTATTTTGTAATTTAGGGATGATAAATGTATATACCAATAAGGTAATTGGTATATACAACTAGACATATTTTTGCTATGCTGAGCATATACTAACTAGGAAAAGAGGACTTTGATATGGCTTCTCAACCAACTAATTATTCCCTCCTCTCTATGAAGATAGTTACGGAAATGGAAATAATAGAAAGTGGTTATTTGATCATCAAAGAAGGGAAGATAGCTGATTTTGGGTCCATAAATCTTTACTCCAATGATGAAAATTTACCTGAAATTCATTTATCGGAAGATTTATATGCCTCACCAGGCTTTATTGACATCCACATTCATGGCATAAATGGTGCAGATGTGATGGATGCAACAAGGGAAAGTATCATGGCCATGGCAACCACTCTACCAAAAGAGGGTACCACTAGTTTTTTAGCAACTACCATTACCCAAGAAAGTACGGAACTAGAGAAGGCACTACAGAATGTGAACAGTTTTATTACTAGCCAAAACTTTAGTCATGTTGGCAGCGAAGTTTTGGGTGTACATTTGGAAGGACCTTTTATCAATGAAAAACGTGCTGGTGCTCAGCCACCTGCCTATATTTTAGAGCCATCAGTAGCCACATTTCGTCACTTTCAGGCAGAGTCAGGAAATCATATTAAATTGGTTACGTTGGCACCTGAGAGAAAAGATGGCTTGGGGCTGGTCAAGTACCTTTCTGAAACCGGAGTCATCTCCTCCATCGGACATTCCGACGCTTTATATACAGAGGTAGTGAAGGCAATAGAAGCCGGTGCTGAGCATATTACTCATTTTTACAATGGAATGCGCGGGAGTCATCACCGTGAACCTGGCGTAGCTGGTGCCGGCTTGGCTCATCCTGAACTCTTTTTGGAAATGATTGTAGACGGCATTCATATTCATCCTGCCATGGTAAAAGCGACGGTTCTGGCAAAAGGAGTTGATAATCTCCTATTGATAACCGATTCGATGAGGGCGAAATGGTTGGAAGATGGAGAGTATGAGCTAGGAGGGCAAAAAGTGTTTGTGGAGAATCATACTGCGCTTCTAGAAGATGGAACGCTAGCAGGAAGTGTTCTGAAAATGAATGACGCTGTGAGGAACATAAAAAAATTTACCGATTGTACGTTTCAAGAAGCGATCCAAATGGCTTCCGTGAACCCTGCCAAAAGATTGAAGGTTTGGGATAGAAAAGGTAGCATTGCAATCGGTAAGGATGCAGACATTGTTATTTTAGATGAAAAAATGCAAGTTAAAATGACCTTTTGTAAAGGGAATCTTTCATATAAAGGAGAGTAAATGCATGGATATCATCACCACCCCATCTTATGAGGAGTTAAGTAAGGAAGCAGCATCTTATGTGTCAAAGAAAGTTCGAGACAATCCTCATATGGTGCTTGGCCTTGCCACAGGCAGCACACCTACTGGCATGTATGAACATTTAATAAAGGACCATATAACGATGGGCACAAGCTACCGTCAAGTAACCACTTTTAATCTGGATGAATACGTGGGGATGAGCAAAAAAAATCCTAACAGCTATTATGCCTTTATGGAGAAACATCTTTTTCAGCATATTGATATTAGAAATGAATCAACGTTTATACCCGATGGAATAAGCGCTCATTCAGAAACTGAGTGTAGTTATTATGAAGAGAAACTACGGAAACATGGGCCAATCGATCTTCAAATTTTAGGTCTAGGCGCAAACGGTCATATTGGCTTTAACGAACCAGGTACTTCTTTTGGAAGCAGAACACATATTGTGAAGTTGACTGACTCTACTCGAAAGGCTAACTCTAGATTTTTTCAGGATATAGAAGATGTACCGACACATGCTATCACAATGGGAATTGACTCTATCATGAACGCCAAAGAGATTCTTCTTCTTGTAGCAGGAGCCAACAAACGAGAAGCCTTTGAGCAACTGTTGTACGGAGAGATTTCAGAGGACTTCCCCGCTTCTATTTTGAAGAAACATCCATGCGTAAAGATCATGGCAGACCAATCCATACTCGACACTTCCAGCATCATTGCTTGAAAGGAGCGAAACACCCTAAATGATTGATAAATCATCGCCAATTCCCATTTACTATCAATTGGAATCACATATCAAAAAACAGATCGAAGCAGGATTCATCTTGCCTGGTGAAACCATTCCATCAGAAAGAGAATACGCCGAAAGCTATGGAATAAGTAGAATGACGGTAAGACAGGCTATCAATTCCCTTGTTAATGAAGGGCTTCTTTATCGAAAAAAAGGAAGTGGCACTTTTGTTTCCGAAAAAAAAATTGAACAGCCCCTTCAAGGCTTGACTAGCTTTACCGAAGATATGAAGAAACGCGGCATGACCCCAACTAGTAAACTTATTCATTTTGAGATAATACCTGCAAATAGTTTTATTTCCAAAGAACTGAAGATTAGTGAATATGCACCTGTATATGAAATAAAGAGAATTCGCCTTGCAGATGGGGAACCAATGGCACTTGAAACAAACTATCTGTCTGCAAACTTGGTAAAAGGCCTTACTGAAGAGGAGGTTAAAGCCTCTATCTATTCTTATGTAGAAGAGACGTTGGGATTACGAATAACACATGCGGAACAATTGATAGAATCCGTAAAGGCTTCTGAAGAACATGAAAAACTATTGGATATTGAGAGAGATCATCCAATGCTGTATATCCAACGGAACACCTTTCTCCATGATGGAACCCCCCTTGAACTAGTCAAATCCGTTTATAGAGGAGACCGTTATAAGTTTCAGATCAAGATGGAGCGGAATTAACATTTTCATAAGAAAAGGCGGTACCATCTTGTTTGAGGTACCGCCTTTCGTTTTATCTAGAGATGAACATTTGCGTCCAGTAATGACCATATTGGCCACCTTTCGCATAGCCCACTCCAATTTCCGTATATTGGCTGGATAAGATATTTTTACGATGCCCTTCACTGTTCATCCAAGCATTCATGACCTCTTGTGGTGTTTTTTGCCCAGCAGCAATATTTTCACCTGCTGATCGGTAAGAAATACCAAAGTTACGAATCATATCGAATGGAGATCCATATGTTGGTGATGTGTGGCTAAAATATCTTTTATCAATCATATCTTGAGATTTATATCTTGCGACTCTGGATAATTCCCAGTTAAGCTTCAAAGGCTTTAACCCATACTTAGCACGTTCCTGGTTTACTAATTTAGCAACTTGCTCTTCTTGCGTTTGCCCCTCTCCTTTTTCTGGAATAGTAATTCTTTGACCTGGATAGATTAGGTCAGGATTGTTTATAGAAGAATTGGCAGCAATCAGTTCGGATACTCCCACTTGATATTTCACCGCAATCTTCCACATCGTATCACCGGACTGAACCGTATGAGTAGTAGCTGCGAAGGCAGCTGAATTTCCACCTAAGACTAGTGCGACAACCGACAAAGTTATGAGGACTTTCTGTAAAGTTTTCATACTATTAATCTAATATGTTTTCCCCTCTTTGAAAACAAGTAATTATTGTAAAATAACGAAATATACTGTTAATTGCCTGTCATAACTGTAATGAGAAATATCTTCCAGTGTCTTTTAGGAGATGGCGGTTCAGATAAATACGGCCGCCACACCTGCTCCAATGGCAAAGGCTGTAAAAAGCGCTTCCGCTCCTTTAGATAAACCTGAAACGAAATGCCCTACCATTAGGTCACGAACAGCATTGGTGATAAGCAATCCTGGAACTAACGGCATAACAGAACCTATTATTATTTTGTCCAGCTCCAATCCAATTCCAAATGTCACCATTGCCAGTGCAACAAGACCAATAATCAATGAAGCGAAAAACTCTGCAAAAAACTTAACCCTGGTGTAATGTTGTATCAGTAATAAACCGGAATAACCCAAACCACCCGCTAGCATTGCAGGTAGGAAATCCGTCCAGACTCCCTTGAACATTATTAGGAAAGAGCCGCTTACAAAGGCAGCAGCTAGAATCTGATAGCTTATTGGAAAAAGCAGATGTGACTCCTCTAATTTGATTAGCGATTGATGAGCCTCTTGCAATGACAACTGTCCATCTGCAATTTTACGAGAAATCTGATTGACTTGTGCAACCTTTTCTAAGTCTGTTGTTCTAGAATTTATTCTTACTAATCGTGTAGGATTATCTCCTTGAAGCGAAACGATGATTCCGGTAGGTGTAACGAAACTGTGCGTTTCTGTGATACCATATGATGCTGCGATCCTTGTCATCGTATCTTCCACCCTGTAGGTCTCTGCTCCCCCTTCCATCATAATTCTTCCGGCAAGGAGACAGACTTCCAGGATTCTCTCCGTTTCCCGCTCTGTCATTTTCTTCGTCACCTAGCTCACCTCACGTTTCGTATTCACCGATACTCGTTTTATGATATTCATAATAACTTGCATGATGACCTCAGCAAACACAAGCCCCATTGCAATGGCACCTGAAATCATAAATGCTTTTGCCGCTAATGGAATGGCTCCAAGATAATCATTTTCTGCAATTTTCCGCATGGTATTGAACGCCAGACCACCTGGTACAAGTGGGATAATCCCAGCAACACTAAAAATAATCATGGGCATCCGGAAACGCTTCGCCATAATATGTCCTACTAGCGCCACCATAAACGACCCAACAAACGAAGCCACCACTGGATCCACCCCGGAATCGGCCAATAATATGTAAAAAATCCAGCCAATCATCCCAACCGTGCCGCAATGGAATAATGCCCTTCTCGGTGCATTAAAAAGAACCCCAAAACCTGCCGCTGCTATAAAGCTGAACCCCAATTGTGAAAGTATATACAGCATGCTGTCACCTCATTAATTCTAGTACTGATTATTATATAGGAAAGCGGAGATAGAAAAAACCTCCTTTTTTGGAGGTTTCAGCAGGGATTTTATGCTTGCTTTACTAACTACAAGTTTATGGTCTTCTACTATTTGTCAACCAACCACGTCTTTGCCACTGCAAAATACTCCCTTGACCATAACTTAATAATGGCAATGGTAGGAGTCTTCCCAGCAAGTGTGTGTACCTCTGCATAGCCCAGTCTTTTTCCAATAACGGATGCCCTATACATATGAAAATCATTGCTTACAATGGCGACAGAAGCCCCATCTTCCATCAATGCTTTTGAAAAAGATAAATTTTCAAAAGTGGTAGTCGATCGGTCTTCCAGAATGATTCTTTCCTCTTCAATCCCTTTAGCCTCAAAAAATCTCCTCATTGCTTCCGCTTCTGAGATATCCTCACCAGGTCCCTGACCTCCGGATGCAATGACTTTGGTGTTGGGATTTTCTTCAAGGTACTCAAGAGCTGCTTCCACTCTGAACAATAGAGCCTTCGTCATCATGTCCCCCTTCACTCTTGCACCAAGGACAATTAGGTAATCTACACCTTTTGGGGGTTCTTGTTTAGCAGTCTGATAGATAAGGGAATGGATGATGATGACGTAGATTGCCAGGGCAACAGCAACCATTTTCCCCACAAATTTTACTCTCTTTTTTATTTTCATCTTCATTATTCCTTTTTCTGTTATAGTCATTTAATTATATAACGTAATATAGATAGAATTTGTTTATTGTTATAAGAAATTAAATCTATTTCGCACAAAAAGTGAAAATTGCTCTTGAATGAATAATAAGGTCGAACCAAGGCAAACTAGTGAAAAAAACCCTGGAGCGATTTCTATGTCCTTCTTCAAGAAAAAATCCAGAAAATCAACATCAGCAAATACCCAAACGGAATTACCGCAAAAAAATAATGACGCCTCCGCGTTAGATATAAATTTAGAGCGGAATCTGGCTACTTTCAAAGATTTATATGGTAATAGTTCTGATTTGGTAATTAGAAAAATTCAATTTGGAGAAGATCATAAGCTTCATGTAGGTATGATTTATTTAGATGGCCTTGTAGATAAACAAATGGTGGAAGACCTTTTGGACGCCTTCATGTTTCAGATGAAAGATAACCAAGTAACGGTGGATTCATTAGAAAAGGACAATGTTACAACAATTTTAAAAAACACATCAATCCCCATAGCTGAAACAACAGAATTACATCACCTTCAAGACATGGAAAGTGCGATTCTTAGTGGAGGGGCAATACTGCTAATAGATGGGGTAACTTCGGGGCTGAAAATAAATATCAGTGGTTGGGCAGAAAGAGGAGTCAATGAGTCTTCCACAGAAAATGTAGTAAGAGGACCGAAAGAATCATTTACCGAAACTTTACGGACGAACACTTCACTTGTCCGTAGAAAGATAAAGGATTCATCTCTTAGAATAGAAGAACTGCAAGTTGGCAAGGTGACCAAAACTGAAATAGCTATTGTTCATATCCAAGGAATTGCAAATGAGAAAATTGTGGAAGAAGTGCGAAATCGCATCAAGCTCATTGAAATAGATTCCATCCTGGAAAGCAGCTATATAGAAGAGTTGATAGAGGATAAAACTTACACTACTTTTCCCACTCTCTATAATACGGAACGTCCCGATGTTATCGCAGCAGGTTTACTAGAAGGAAGAGTCGCTATCTTTGTAGATGGGACACCTTTCGTTTTATTGGCACCTGCTCTATTTACTCACTTTTTTCAATCTGCAGAAGACTACTATCAAAGATGGGATATAGCAACTCTGTTAAGGATGCTTCGGGTGTTAGCTTTTTTTATCTCGTTGCTCGGCCCATCACTATATATTGCATTAATAAATTTCCATCAGGAAATGCTTCCAACTACATTATTGATTGACCTAGCCGCACAACGAGAAGGAGTCCCTTTTCCTGCTGTTATAGAGGCACTGTTGATGGAGGTCACGCTTGAGATCTTAAGGGAGGCGGGCTTAAGACTTCCAAAAGCCATTGGCCAAACAGTATCTATTGTTGGTGCTTTGGTTATAGGACAAACAGCTGTTGAAGCAGGAATTGTTTCTGCAGTGATGGTAATTGTCGTTTCGATTACGGCAATATCAAATTTCACCCTGCCTTCCTATAGCATGGCGATATCTATTCGAATTTTACGATTTGGATTTATTATTTTTTCGGCTACTTTCGGATTATTCGGCATTACCATTGGGTTGTTTTTACTTACTCTCCATTTATGCAGTCTACGGTCTTTTGGAGTCCCTTTCTTGACTCCAATCTCTCCGTTTGTTAAGGAAGATCAAAAAGACACATTGTGGAGATTGCCAACTTGGAAAAGGTATACAAGGCCAAGACTTGTCAGCAAAAAAAATAATGTTAGGGAAGATCAAATGACAAGCCAAAACATTCAATTAGGAAAAAGGAGTGAAGGATAGTGAAAAAAACCGCATTTTTTATTCTGTTTTCCATTCCTTTTCTCCTTTTCTCGTCAGGGTGTTGGAATAGCCGGGAATTAGGTGAACTGGGGATAGCTGTCGCATTGGGTATAGATAAAGAGGGCGAACAGTTCGTTGCCACGGTACAATTAGTGAATTCTGGAGAGATTTCTAATCTACAAGGAAGTGGTACGAGAGCTCCTGTTGTGATATATCAAGAAAAAGGAAAAACTATTTTTGAAGCAATTAGAAAATTAACAACGACAGCACCACGTAAAACCTTCTATCCCCACCTCCGTGTTCTCGTAATAGGAGAAGAATTAGCTAGAGAAGGATTCAGCAAATCACTCGATCTTTTAGTAAGAGATCAAGAAATGCGTCCAGATTTTTACATATTAATTGCCAAAAATTCAAAAGCATCGGACGTGCTGTCTATTATACCCCCTGTTGAAAAAATTCCAGCTCAAGACATGTTCTCAAAATTAGAAACGTCACAAGACGTTTGGGCTCCGACCCTTGGGGTTACACTTGGGGAGTTGATTGAAGATTTGGTCGTTTCTGGAAAGCAACCTGTTATATCTGGCATTGAAATCTTAGGTGACTATAACTCAGGAAAAATGATGGAAAACCTCCAATCTAGTGACCCTCCTAGCCGTTTAAAATTCACAAGTTTTTCTGTTTTCCAAATGGACAAACTTCAAGGGTGGTTAAGTGTGGATGAAAGCAAAGGAGTCAATTATATAAACGGCAACGTAAAAAGTACAATTGTCGTAGTTCCATGCCCGAATGGAGAGAACGGTCACGTCTCCATCGAGCTTCTTCGTACCAACCAAAAAAGAAAAAGCGATGTAAAAGCGAATCATCCTGAAGTAAGTCTTAGTTTAAAAGCGGAGGGCAACATCGGTGAAATAAGTTGTTCTGCAGATTTAACAAAACAAAAATCCATTAAAGACCTTGAAAAGCTAACAGAAGCAGATATAAAAGACGTAATGATGCAGTCCATTAAAGTTGCTCAAAAAGAATATAAGCTTGATATATTCGGCTTTGGATTAGACGTACATCGTTCCAATCCAAAATACTGGAAAACAGTAAAAAACAACTGGGATGAAAAATTTTCGACTATGACAGTAAACATAGATGTGGAAGTGTCCATTCGAAAATTTGGCAAAAGAACAAATTCCTTCATTAGTGAATTAGAGGGGTCATAAAAATGTGGAGCATCTTAATTGCATTAGCTTCGACCTTTCTCATTATCATGATCGACGGGAAAATTTTATGGCAAAAAAGAAAGCAAAACAAAAAGGAATTCTGGGTATTTGTCATTCTTTTAAGTATCGGTTTTACATTGTGGATTGCATATGGACTGAATTATCAAATTCCCACTCCGTTGGATTTAATAAAAATAATATTAGAGCCATTGAGTAAAAAAATACTAGATTTTTAACTATTTTCAATTTAGGGTCATTCCATTTTTTGTATATAACAAATAATTCGAACTGAAGAGGGATTAAATGGAAAGAGGGAAAATAAGCAATCGACAATTTACAATATTAGTCGCCTTATATACTATTGGTACCGCTATATTAATCATTCCTTCCATTTTAGCTGCTACTGCAAAACAAGACAGCTGGATTGCAGGAATCCTTGGTTTGAGCATGGGTCTGCTCACTGTCTTGCTATACTGCTCGATAGCACAAAGATTTAACGGGTTAAACCTGGCACAATACTTAGAGGTACTATTGGGAAAGTGGCTGGGAAAAACGGTTTCTTTTATTTTTTTCAGCTGTTTCACCTTAGTATTGGCAAGTTTTGTATTAAGAGATATTGGAGATTTCATGACAACCGTAATGATAGTAGAAACACCAATAGATGCCATACTTATTCTTTTTCTGGCAGTAGTTCTTTATGCTGTGCGATTAGGTCTGGAGGTTTTTGCACGAGCATCGGAAGTGTTTCTACCCTTCCTCTTCATCTTGTTTTTGGTCCTTTTTTTCACTATTTCTCCTAAAATGGAAATTCACAACATACAGCCTGTTTTTGAATTTGGGTTAAAACCTATCTTTAGAGCTTCCATTTCATTGTTCACGTTTCCTTTCTTGGAATTGATTGTTTTCTTAATGATCATTCCATATACGAATAAACCTGAAAATAGGAGAAGTGGATTTTTACTTGGAGTGCTTATAGGCGGGGGGATTCTTATCATTATATCCACGCTTTCTGTACTAGTAATGGGAGTGAATGAAACAACTAGAAGTGTATACCCAAGCTATGATTTGACAAAAGGAATAAACATCGGAGAGTTCTTTCAACGGATTGAAGCAATGATGGCATTGATTTGGTTTATCACTGTTTTTATTAAACTCACCATTCTTACTTATGTTGTTACGTCAGGGCTTGCGGAGACTTTGGAAATTAGAGATTACAAGCGTTTGACCTTTCCGATAGGAATGATCCTCTTTATCTTATCTTTAATCATTTTTCCAAACTCTTCATACTTAATAGAATTTACACCGGTTTTTGAATTGTATACATTAATATTTGGATTAGGTTTTCCTTTATTGATATGGCTGGTTGGCTTTTTCAAGAAAAATTAAAGAAAGATAATGTTGCAGAAAGGAGTATGTTGAGTATGTTGCCTCCTTTGTTCTATAATAGAAGCCCGTTTTATTTGTCACCCTCTAACTCGATGCGCTACGAAACACACAAAAGGCTGCCTCATTCTTTGAGGCCACTGAATAACTGAAAACGTAAAGTTTTTATTGATTCCTAGCTGGTGATTGGAGCAAAAGGCGAAGACTCCTTAGGGATATAGCGCTAGCTGGAGACCCCGCAGGCTTGCCGAGGAGGCTCCAGCAGTGCCCCTAGGAAAGCGAAGCCTTTTGCGGAAATCAACAGCGGCGTCAAAAAAACATCTAAAATCAATGACTTTTTCAGTGGCCTCATCTTTTGAGACAGTCTTTGCCTTAATTAAACACCACTAACAGCTTCCTCTATACCATGGTCACCACCAACTACGTCAAAAGAAGCGCCATACGTGTTTTTAGCACCCAGTACCGCAAGCAATACTTTCGCCACATCTTCTCTAGCGATGGATCCAGGTTCAATATTATCCCCAATTTTCACCTTGCCAGTACCTGCATCATTGACTAAACCACCAGGTCGCACAATGGTGTAGTCCAAGTCACTTGCCATTAATACCTTATCCGCATAATGTTTGGCGACATAATAGGGACGAAGCTCGTCATTCCAGTTTTCCCGGTTGTCAGCCTGAAATGCACTTACCATCACATAACGGGAAATACCAGCTTTTTCAGCTGCTTCGACTGTTTTTGCCGCTCCATCTAAATCGATCAACAATGTCATATCTGAGCCTGTGCTTCCGCCAGATCCCGCAGTGAACACCACTGCATCGCTGCCACTAAAAGCCTTCACAAGATCATCTACGGAACCTTCCAAATCAGCCAATACTGATTCAATCCCCTCTTTTGCGAAACTATCTGCTTGCTCTTCTTTCCGAACCATCGCGATAGGAGTGTATCCATCTTCCTTTTTTAAAAAATGCACGAGTTGTTTTCCAATCTGTCCGTTAGCTCCTACTACAGTTACTTTCATCGATAACACTCTCCCTTAACTTTTGTAATGCATTATTGCAAATGCATATATGGATTGCAAATAAATTGCTCTCAGATACTATTCCCTAAAAAGGGAAAAAAGCAACATGCTATAGCACATGCTGCTTTTCACTCAGAGAACCATATCCATTATTTCATGAAGCAAATCTTGATTTACTGGGGAACCAACTCTCTCAGCAAGAACACCTTGAATTCGTATAAACTCTTCTGTCTGACTTCTTGCAATAGAAAACAATTCTTTCGCATCTCGCTTTCCAGTATCCCATTGTTTTAGTAGGCTCAGCTGCTGCAAACTCAATGGACTTCTCGGGCCTTCAACTTTAGACCAGTCCCCAAATGAGTTAGGGACTTCCCCTGCTTCTACATACCAACCGATTACTATGGAATAGCTCAAGGAATGAACCATCTGAAAAGCATAAAGATACTCACCACGTTGAACCCGTCGATAAACTTCATGCAGATAAGCAAAGAATTTGCCTCGCCAAACTTCGAATTCTTCTTCTGAAAATGGATAGTCTATTGATTGGGACTTGTCTCTTAACTGAGAGATAATCCCATTAGGATCATGTTCAATTAAAAGGTACTTCAAATAAGGAGAAGGGTGCAAATCAGATTGCCGGTAATAAAATGTGTCTACTTTAATAAAAGAACGAAAATGAGCGATGGAATATGATGCCCACGGAAAATCTTCATAATATAACACATCACCCCAGTTTGTTGCGCGTTCTTTTTTATTCAAGCGATAAGTTTCGTAGGCAGAGTCCTCCACAACAATTCGTAAATCTAAATCGGAATACAAGTCGGCATTGCCTTTAGCAAGAGAACCTCCATAGAAGAAAGCTAAAATTTTTGTGTCTTGAACTAAATCCTTGTATATCGCCTCTCTCAATTTTTCCCGTTCTGTCGGCAAGCAAGCATCTCTTTGTTCATGTTTAGTTAAAAATCCCACACATAATAAATCAACTTCTAGCTGGTTGTTGGTTTATATTTCTACAAAAATATGTAAATTCCTTCATAAGAGTGGAATAACTTATTTGAATCTTAATTTGATCTAGACAAAAATAGCTTAATGGTATAACAGTTAGAAAAAAAGGTAGAAGTACGGCTGGGAAATGTAGATGGTCGAACATTTAAGGTAGAAGGTAGAGATAAAAGGTAGAAGTTTAATCTGTGCTGCGCAAAAAAGACAAATTTGATTACCCAACCCATACAAATCTACAACTTTCTTATACCTTTTCCCAAGTAATAGCCTCTGTTTAAGTTAGAATACTCATAGTCAACTTCTTATTTACGATTACACCTCCATAGGTGCTATTTCCACCATGCTTCTGGTAAAATACAGGAATCAACTACTGGAGGGAAAAGGATGCTTTATTTAGCAATATTCACCCTTCTTTTCTGGTTTGCTGTTTGGATGGATGCTAAGCTAGGTATGAAAAAAATAGCTAAATTGGAAAATATTCAAGAAGATAGATCTTTAGATAGTGATGGTCCTCTTCTGTCTATTATTGTTGCTGCCAAGGATGAAGAGAAATATGTAGAAGCTAGTTTGCTATCTCAATTTCAGCAAACTTATCACAATATAGAATGGATTGTCGTTAACGACCGTTCTACTGATCGTACTGGCACCCTTATGGAACAGTTGGCCGAAAAAGAACCGAGAATGAAATGTATTCATATAAAAAAACTAAAAGATGGATGGTTAGGAAAAAATCATGCATTGTATGAAGGCTTCCTTCAAAGCAAAGGTGATTATATCCTTTTTACCGATGCAGACATTCTATTCAAAATAGATACCATCTCAAAAGCCCTAACAAATTTTCAAGACAAGAATCTCGACCATTTAACGCTTGCTCCAAATTTAAAAGGAAGCAGTTTCTGGACCAACGCCTTTGTATCCTTCTTCCTTTTTGGCTTTGGTTTTTTTAAAAGGCCTTGGAAATCCATTGATCCTAAAAGTAAGTCTGCCATTGGCATTGGAGCTTTCAACCTTTTATCTCGAGACGCTTATGAGAAAATAGGTACCCATAAAAATATAAAAATGAGACCAGATGATGACCTGATGCTTGGCAGGCAGATTAAAGAGGCAGGAATGAAACAACATTTGGCTCTGGCGTTGGAACACCTTCAAGTAGAATGGTACCCTGACCTGCGTTCGGCACTTATCGGATTGGAGAAGAACACCTTTGCAGGCCTCTTTTACAGCTACTTTATGGTGTTATTTGCCATAAGCGGTTTATTTTTATCACAACTTTTCCCTTTTATCGCTTTGTTAATGACGACCGGAACCACTCAACTGGTATACGCTCTCAGTATATGGATGTTAGTTCTAGCTTACAACGAAACAGCAAACAAGATGGCAAAAGGTGCAAATATATATTTAATAGTCTTTCCTCTTACTGTCTTACTTTTTATGTACAGTATAGCAAGAGCAACCATCCTCACTCTCCAAAGAGGCGGCATCATTTGGAGAGGAACATTCTACTCCATTAAAGAACTTAAAAAGTGACGGGAACCCCCCCCGTCACTTTAATAGTGCCGCACAAGAAAAATTAATTTCAACAATGGATATACCACAATTGCCATAGACAACTGCACATACAACACCATTTCCACCGAAATACGCTCCATAATCAAAAGCAACACTGAACATACCACACTTGATGCCATAAGAATATAAGCAACATGTCCACTTTTTTGATTAATTTCAGCACGTTTCCTCTTTGTCGGACGGTAATGACGTCTCATCACAGCACGGATAATTTCGGATAACCCAAGTAGAATGAATACCACAGGGATGTATTTCAGTTTCCCTGAACTGTGTGCTTCCACAAGCAAAAATACTCCAAACAGCATAATTAGTATTGGCAAGCCAAAGGCTATTATTGGTTGATCATAAAAGGAATGCTCTTCTTTTTCCAAAACCGTCCCTCCCACCAAAAACACTAGTATGTACAGTTCCGTAACTAGACTAGAAGCCCTGATACATAAAAAAATACAAAAGAAGAATCGTTACATTATATGCAACGATTACTAGAAAACATGATAGATTCTTTATTTTACTTTTATTTCTTTTATGATTCGGGCTGGATTTCCTCCGACGACTACATTTGGAGGCACATCTTTCGTCACAACAGCGCCGGATGCGACAACCACGTTGTCCCCGATTGTGATACCCGGATTAATGACGGCACTACCGCCGATCCAGACGTTGTTGCCTATTTTGACTGGAATTCCGTATTCAGGTCCTTTGTTTCTTTCAACAGGATCGATGGGATGAGTTGCGGTATAAATATGTACCCCTGGCGCAAGCATACAATTATCGCCAAACTCTACTTTGCACACATCAAGGATGCAGCAGTCAAAGTTGGCAAAAAAGTTTTCGCCTACATGGATATTGTATCCATAGTCACAACGAAAGTTCGGTTCGAGAAAGACATTTTCCCCCGTGGATCCAAAAAGTTCCTTAAGGAGTTCTACTCTCCGGTCACTTTGAGTTTCAGTAGTTTCATTGATTAGTCGACTTAGTCTTCTAGCATTGGCTCTTTCCTTCATTAACTCTGTATCCCAGGGTTCGTACAACTCGCCAGCGAGCATTTTTTCTTTTTCAGAAATCATTTTTATTTTCCCCTTTCATTGTTGTAACTTCTCTTATTATAGGGGTCTTGTTAATACTTGAAAAACTTCTTGCAAAAAATGCTCATAATCGAATCCCAAGGCGATGTAATGTTTACTCTCACTATCCTCTTCCATATGACGGAAGTCGGCAAATGATTTCCCACGTGTTTTGCCTTCTACAACGACATGCACATTTTTAGCCAAGTACTGCATCCTATCTGGATGAGCGGCAGAATAAACCGTTAACAAATCATGAAACGGAGCCCCTTCAATTCCAGGCATTAGTTTTGAATAGGCTTTCGCATAATAGTTAATTATCGGAATGTACATTTCTTTAAATTTATTTTTAGTATAGTACTCAAGGGCCTCCGCATAATCACTTGTAATAATTGCCTTTTGAGTGACATTTAGAGGGGTAAGATACACTTTCTTACCGTGAGCTAATAATAAATTGGCTGAGGTAGGGTCTCCAAAGAAATTTGCTTCGGCTACAGGGGTAACATTTCCAGGGACCATGAAAGCTCCGCCCATAATATGAAGCTCTTTTACCTCTCCCATTACTTTTCTGTTTAATAAAAAACACGCAGCCAAAGTAGTCGATCTACCTAGGTCAGCAATGACTAAATCTTTATTACGCTTAATAATTTCAAATACTTCACCAAGGTTTCGAATTCTAAGATTCCAGGAACCTTTTTTTACTTTTATAGGACCAATACCGTCCTGTCCATGAATTTCAGGATAGTAGTTGGCAAGTTCTCCGGAGACTGGCATTTCTGCACCATTGAATATTGGGATGTCCAACCTGCCAGCCATTTTCAAAATATGCGCTGCATTATTTGCTGCAGTGATCTTATCCACATTTCCATAACTGCATACAAGTCCCAGTACTTCTATTTCGGGATGAAGTAGCGCATAGATTAAAGCCACCGCATCATCAATACCTGGATCACAGAAAATAAGCAGCTTCATACATCATTCCTCCCAATATCCTATTACTGTAAAATATTAGGCGACATGTAAAATTATGTGATACAAAAGAAGGATTTGTTTAAATCTACATAAAATCAAAATAATACCGGATAACATGAAAGAAAATCGGAGCAGAGTATGCAAGGCTATCTACCCTCGTTAAATAGCTTTTCTTCAGCACAGATGCTTTCTCATCATCCCCCACTAACAGATCACGTTTCAATACTGATACTGCTAAACTGCCTCCAAAACAAGCAACACTAACAATTAAACCTGATAACAACCCAAACAACTCATTCAATGGAGTTAAATAGGCAAACAGATTGTAGGAAACTCCTGTAGTGACAAAAGTAGAAATCAAAAAGCCCTCCCAGGTGATGTTCGGGTTGGATGATGGAATAACCTTCTTTTTCCCGATATAAAGTGAAATCAAATACTGAATCACATCATGTAATTGTGTCAGTACAACCAAATATAAGACAAGGTTTGCACCATATTCCGGGCTTGCAACCTGATAAAATGCCAGGTGACTTAGACCGAATACCATGAGCATCAATCCCCACTGTGTGGAGGAGACGGAGCGAAGGAAACCAACCGTTCCTTTCCCAAGAATCCTCGGAAGCGGCAGGAAGAGGAATACATAGACTGGAATAAACACGATGAACATTCCGTACCATCCGATATAGATCCAATAAAACTGAATAGGGATGGAGAGATACGCCCATAAGAATAATTGCCTGTCGACCTTACGGGTTCGCAATATCGAGAAATACTCTTTTAATGAAAAAAAACATAAAAACATAAGGGCTAATAAAGATACCATTGGATGAAACAACGTCGCAATGCTAAATACAGCAAGCATCCCCCACCATGTTTTCACCCGCACTGATAAATCTGAGAAATCCTTAGAAGTGGTATTCCTTTTCACTATGTAAAAGGTCATACTAAACACACTTAAGCCTAATGCAATAACCAATAATGTTATGACTGCCTCTTTCTCAAAGATAAACATAATAATCCCCCTATCTACCTATTATTATGAAATTAATGGTTAATTTTGGTCAAGAGAAATTATATAATATAATAATAGAAATAATTCTTTCAAAGGTGTGGGGAATGTGGGAGATACATATGTATACATATTACTTACTGATACTGGTACCTTATTTACCAAGTCCATAAAGAAGTACACGAAAGCCCCATATAATCACGTCTCCCTTTCGTTTGACAGTGATTTAAAGGAGTTATATAGCTTTGGCAGAAAACGGCCAAGTAACCCTTTCAACGGTGGCTTTGTTCAGGAAGATGTGGAAAATGGAACGTATAGAAAGTATCCTGGCACAACATGTGTGATATATAAAATGGCCGTGACTCATCGGGAAGTGGAAAAAATGCGGAGAATCATAGGGGTCTTTCAAAAGAAAGAAACAAAGTGGTTCTATAATTTGCTAGGCGTGATTGGCGTTTCTATAAACGAGCCTGTAGAAATTGATTCCAGTTATTTCTGTTCCCAGTTCGTCTCAGATGTTCTTCACCGATCCGGTATCAAGTTATGGGATAAACTCCCCTCCCTTGTTACACCTGATGATTTCAGGCAAAGCGACCGACTAGAATGGATTTACGAAGGAAAACTTTATGACTATCATCCTGTAAAATCGAGATTGACTTAAATGAATAGGGAGGAACCTTTAGATGGCTCCTCCCGTATCTTTTTTAATAACTGCCTTGCTGTTCCATTTGTTCAAGATCTTCTTGTGTCATTTCTTGTGCACTGTCAATGACTTCTTGAGGGACAGTAATTTCCCCAACTTCATCGAAGTTCGTTAAGGTTGAATCCATTACCTGAATACTTGACACCTTTTCCCCGTCAACATCCATTTCCATATCCATATTTAATAAAACCTTAGTTTGATAAAAACTTTCTTTATCAATATGAACCAAATAATTTAATTGATTAACTGTCATCATGGAGAGCATCTCCTGCATCATTTCCCCCATGCCGTCTCCCATCATACCACCAATTATTCCAGCCATTTCATTAAATTGTTCACCAGATCCTTCAAAGTTCAACACATAGTGGTCTTCTTCTTCTGTCATTGTAATCTTATCCGTGTAGTCTTTCAGCATCTCTAACTGTTCTGCGGGATTTCCTTGCATTTCAGACATTGCGTTTAACTGAGCTGTAAATTCTTCCGGCATTTTATACCATTGACCTGCCATGGAATCATATACAAAGAAACCGGCTTCAGAGAAATACGATACATTTTCCATGCCCTCCATCATTCCATCAGCATCTTCAATGGAAGTCACCTGATACATGGCCATAGGATTTAAAGACATATCAGTTTTCGTGGTGGTAACCATTTTAATAGTCTCTTCATTTGCCATGGAAATTTCCTGATCTGAGATCATTTCCATTGAGTAGCTAGAAAGTCCAGACATGGCTTCAGTGGATTTTTGTAAAACTTCTTCGGCAGTCAGCGCTTTTTGTGCTTCAGTTTCTTCTGTCGTATCAACTTTTTCTTCCTCAGAAGCCGCATTGGTTGTTTCCTGGTTAGTCGTCTCTTCGGCTTCTGCATTTCCCTCAGCATTCCCACTTGCCCCATTGGAGGAATTGCCACAAGCTGTTAGTAACATGACAGCCAGGATTCCCACCAACATCATTTTCAAAGCTTTCACATAATCCTCTCCTGTTCCCTGTTGTGTTTTATTGACTATTTTCTTTTACCCTCATACAGGATAAAAATAACAATATGAACAAAAAGTTATATCTTTCTAGTAAACTCTTTGTTTTCCTATAGATGATACGATATGGGATGTTATTTAGTTTCAGAAATGGGGATAAATAGTTAAATATACCTATCTAGTGAAATTCTATTAGACTGTTCTTCAACTTCAGCCGGCGGTTCTGGCGTTTAAAGCTTACCTGTCACACACGTCTCCACAACAAAAACCATCACCCATTCGTACGAGATGATGGCCTTCTCAAATTTAGTAGACTCTTCTTGTTTGCTCATATTGATAAATCTCTTTCATGTACATTTCTGTCAGACCAATATCGTCCAGTCCTTTCAACAGCATCTGCTTCGGATATTCATCTGCTTCAAAATGAAACCGTACATCTTCTCCAACACAAACCTCCTGGAACTCTAAGTCCACCTCCAGTTCAAGAGCCTGTTTAGTTGTTTTCTTAAAAAGCTCCTCCACCTCTTCTTCTTTTAAAACAACCGGTAAAATTCCATTCTTAAAGCAGTTGTTGTAAAAGATATCTGCAAAGGATGATGCAATGACCACCTTGATTCCATAATCCTTCAGTGCCCATGGTGCATGTTCACGAGAAGATCCACAGCCAAAATTCTTTCGAGCCAGAAGAATAGAAGCACCTTTCAATTTGGGATCATTCATGATAAAAGAATCGTTCTTTTCTCCATTTGCTTCAAAGCGCCAATCATAAAAGAGAAATTGACCAAACCCTGTTCGTTCTATTCTCTTTAGAAACTGCTTCGGAATAATTTGATCTGTATCAACGTTTGCCTTGTCCAAAGGAATTACTTTGCCGATATGGTTGATGAGTGCTTCCATCAGACCACCTCCTCTTTTTCATATCGCCATTCATTCACATTGACAAATCTGCCGCTAATCGCTGCAGCAGCGGCCATTGCAGGACTGACCAAATGCGTTCGGGCACCTCTTCCTTGTCTGCCTTCAAAATTGCGGTTAGAGGTAGAAGCACATCTTTTCCCTGGAGGAACAACATCTGGGTTCATACTGAGACACATACTGCATCCTGCTTCTCTCCATTCAAATCCTGCCTCTAAAAACACCTCGTGAAGTCCTTCTTCCTCGGCTTGTTTTTTTACCTGTTTGGAGCCGGGAACGACAAGCGCTGTAACATGAGAAGAGACGGTTCTGCCTTTCACGACTTCAGCAGCTTTCCTCAAATCTTCAATACGGGAATTGGTACAGGAACCGATGAACACATAATCAATCGTGATATCTGAGATTTTCATTCCAGGGGTCAGCCCCATATAGTCTATTGCTTGTGCGACTGATTTTCTTTCCCCTTCATTTTCTATAGTAGCAGGATCAGGCACCCTACCACTGATACTTGTACCCATAGAGGGATTCGTCCCCCATGTCACCTGTGGTTCTAAGTTTGTTATGTCAAATTGGATTTCTTTATCATAAACCGCACCTTCATCTGAGCGTAATGCGTACCATTCCACTTCCGCCTTGTCTCGCTCTTCTCCAACAGGCGCATATTTTCTTCCTTTTAAATAGGAGAAAGTCGTTTCATCCGGTGCCACAAGTCCAGCGCGGGCACCTGCTTCAATTGCCATATTACAAATGGTCATCCGTTCCTCCATGGACATCTCTTCTATTACCTTACCAGTAAATTCAAGTACATACCCAGTTCCAAAATCTGTACCAAATTTTGCAATTACAGCTAAGATAAGATCTTTGGCAGAGACTCCTAGTGGTCTGAGTCCAGTAAAATCAATCTTTAATGTCTTAGGTTTTGACTGCCACAGGCATTGGGTGGCAAGAACATGCTCGACTTCACTTGTACCAATTCCAAATGCCAATGCACCAAAAGCTCCATGTGTGGAGGTATGGCTATCGCCACAAACGATGGTTTTGCCTGGTAATGTTAAGCCTAGTTCCGGTCCGATTACATGGACAATTCCCTGTTCTGTGCTGTGAAGATCTGCAAGTCTAATTCCAAACTCTTTGCAGTTTGCTTCCAATGTCGTCATTTGTTTGGAGGCGATTTCGTCTGTCACATGGAACGGGTTGATAGTTGGGACGTTATGGTCCATGGTTGCAAATGTTAGGTCTGGTTGTCTTACTTTTCTTCCTGACAGACGGAGTCCCTCAAATGCTTGAGGAGAGGTGACTTCGTGCACTAAGTGGAGGTCGATGTACAACAGGCTTGGTTTGTTCTCTTCTTTTACTACTGTATGACGATCCCAAATTTTCTCGAATAGTGTTCTTGGCTGCATGTCACTCACCTTCCGTGTTTTATATGTGTATTAATTTGTTACAAAAAGTTTGGTTTTCTTTGAAACTCCTTTCGATTTCCGTTCCAGGTGTTCGCTTTCCGCGGGACGGTGCTTGAGCCTCCTCACTTCGTTGCGGGGTCTCAACCAACCGTTACTCCCCCGCTGGAGTCTCACACCTTGCACTTCAATCTACAGGTAAATACTACTTACTTTGGAACTTGCTAACTCTTTATTGACGCTCTCAGATAACTCCTAACGGCTTCTCCCATTTGGGTTGTTCCTAGAACGCGTTCCCATTCTGTGCCGATGTCATGGGTGCGGTAGCCTTCTTCTAGTGCTAGGTCTACTGCTTTTTCGACAGATGCTGCTTCTTCTTCTAATCCGAGGGAATGCCTGAGTAGCATGGCGGCTGACAAGATGGTAGCCAACGGATTGGCAATATTTTTGCCGGCAATATCAGGTGCAGAACCGTGGATCGGTTCGTAAAGGCCTGGACCGTCTACCCCGAGACTTGCGGAAGGTAACATGCCAAGGGAGCCTGTTAGCATGGAGGCTTCATCGCTTAAAATGTCTCCAAACATGTTTTCTGTCACGATAACGTCAAAGTGCCGTGGATTTCTGACCAATTGCATGGCCGCATTGTCTACTAGCATATGATCCAATTGAACATCAGGATATTCTTTTGCAATCCGGTTGGCCGTTTCCCTCCAAAGCCTGCTGCTCTCCAACACATTTGCTTTATCAACTGATGTAAGTTTTTTCTTTCTTCCTTGTGCGACTTCAAATCCTTTTCGAATGATGCGTTCCATTTCTTTTTCCGTATAGTGAAGGGTATCAATTACTTCTAGACCATCCTTCCCCTGTCTTCTTTCCCGTGGAGCTCCAAAATAAATGCCGCCTGTCAGTTCCCTGACAATCAAAATATCTGTATCTAAAACTACTTCTCTTTTTAAGGGAGAAGCATGGATAAGAGATTCAAATAAGGTGACAGGACGGAGATTGGCATAAAGTTCTAATGCTTTACGAATTCCGAGCAAACCAGCTTCGGGCCTTCTATCCGGTGTTTCTTGATCCCATTTTGGTCCTCCTACGGCTCCTAATAGGACTGCTTGGCTGTTTTTACATAGTTCTACCGTTTCTTGAGGAAGAGGAGTTCCTGTCTCATCGACAGCAACTCCCCCGATCTTGCCATAATTAAACGTAAATGTATGTTGAAAGTTACTGGCCACCTGCTCTAATACAAGAATCGCTTCCCTTACGACTTCCGGGCCGATTCCGTCACCAGGCAGGACACTGATTGTAAACTGACTCATCCTACCTCCACCCCTTTTGCTGAGTATCTTGCAAACTTTTCTTTTATAGATAAGCGATTAACTGCATCTAGATATGCTTTTGCAGAAGCTTCCAACACATCGTGTTCGATTCCTCTTCCGCTTGAAACCTCACCATCGCAACTTATTTTTACATACACCTCTGCAAGAGCGTCACTACCGTTTGTGGTAGATTGAATGCGATAATCAAGTAGCGAGATTTCTTTTTGCAATATCCTAGAGATGGTATTATAAACAGATTCCACACTTCCTTTGCCTGTAGCAGATTCTTGGAGCACCTCCCCGTCTTCTGTTTTGATGGCAATAGTGGTGGTTGGGATAATATTGGAGCCGTAAGAAATTTGTAAAGTTTCCATCCGGTAATGCGGGAAAAGTCCCTTAACGGATGAATCCATCATTAAGGCAAAAATATCGTCCTCGGTTACTTCTTTCTTTTTCACTGTAAGATCCTTGAACGCTTTAAACAGCTTTTTACCTTCTTCTTCGTTTAAGAAAAGTCCCAGTTCCTCACATCTTTGCTTAAAGGCATGACTGCCGGAATGTTTGCCAAGGACCATTTTATTTGAATGCAGCCCTACCATCTCTGGATTGATCACTTCATAGGTACTCTTGTTTTTCAATACTCCATCCTGGTGAATTCCTGACTCATGAGCGAAAGCGTTCGCTCCTACGACCGCTTTATTTTGAGGAACAATCATGCCGGTCAGTTTACTGACAAGATTGCTAGTTCTAATCGTTTGTTTTAAATCAATATTTGTTTCCACCTCGTACACGTCTTTTCTAATTTGAAGGGCTACGATGATTTCTTCCAAGGAAGCATTTCCTGCACGTTCCCCAATTCCATTAATGGTTCCTTCAATCTGATCGACCCCGCTTTGAATGGCCGCTAGAGAATTGGAAACAGCCATTCCAAGGTCGTCGTGGCAATGGGCAGATAGTTTAACTTTATGGATATTCGGTACATGTTCCCGAATATATGTGATTAGTTGAGCATATTCAACTGGAGTCGTGTATCCTACCGTGTCAGGAAGATTGATGACATTTGCGCCAGCATCAATGACCTTTTCGATAATATGAGCCAAAAACGGCCATTCACTTCTTGTTGCGTCTTCAGCAGACCATTGAACATGATCGAAAAAACGTTTTGCGTATTCGACTGCCTGAACAGCTGCTTCCACCACTTCTTTCGGCTTTTTCTTTAATTTGTATTCCATATGAATGGGAGAGGTTGCTAAAAACACATGGATTCCGTTTATTTCGGCATCCTTTACCGCTTCATAGACGGTATCAATATCCGATTTCACGGAACGGGCAAGACCGACCACTCTTGACTTTTTGATGGTCCTAGCAATTTGTTGGACTGCTTGGAAGTCCCCATAGGAGGAAGCAGGAAACCCTGCCTCCATCACATCTACACCGTATCTTTCTAACTGAATGGCAATCTCCAGTTTCTCGTGGGGATGAAGGTTCACTCCTGCTGACTGTTCACCGTCTCGTAGTGTAGTATCAAATATGTCAACCTTTCGCACTGCCAACGACTCCTTTCTTCTTCGATTGGATGAATGGCATTTTCGCGCGGAGCTCCCTTCCAACCACTTCGAGTGGGTGTTGTTTTTCTTGTTCATTGATAGAGTGGAACATTGGGCGGTTAGCCTGGTTTTCAAGTACCCATCCTTTGGCAAATTGTCCGGATTGGATTTCCGAAAGGATCTTTCTCATTTCATCTTTTGTACCGTTATTGACTACGCGTGGTCCTGCGGTAAAATCACCCCACTGAGCTGTGTCTGAGATAGAGTAACGCATTCCTTCTAATCCATTTTCATATAAAAGATCAACGATTAATTTTAATTCATGCAGACATTCAAAGTAGGCGACTTCTGGCTGGTAACCTGCTTCCACTAACGTTTCAAATCCTGCTTTTACTAACGCAGTTGTTCCACCGCAAAGTACTGCTTGTTCTCCGAATAGATCTGTTTCTGTTTCTTCTTTAAAAGTTGTTTCCATTACGGCTGCTCTTCCCGCACCAACTGCTTTGCTGTAAGCCAAAGCGACTTCTTTTGCTTCTCCTGATGCATTTTGATGGACTGCAAAGAGTGCAGGTACACCTCCGCCCTCTTCATAAACGCGTCTTACTAAGTGGCCTGGACCTTTGGGTGCGACTAGAAATACGTCCACGTCTTTTGGAGGAACCACTTGATGGAAATGGACATTGAAGCCATGGGCAAATGCTAATGCTTTTCCTTCTGTTAGATGTGGTTCAATTTCTTGTTTATATACTTCCGGCTGCCTTTCGTCAGGAAGTAAGACCATTACGACGTCTGATTGGGCGACTGCTTCTCCCACGGAGTATACTTGGAATCCGTCTTCTTTTGCTTTATCCCAAGAGCCTCCGGGTCGAACGCCTACTACTACTTCTACGCCGCTGTCACGTAAGTTTTGTGCGTGCGCATGTCCTTGGGATCCGTAGCCTACTACTGCTACCTTTTTTCCGTTAAGTGCTGCTTGGGAGATGTCGTCGTTATAATACATGTTTGCTGCCATTTGAAATTCCTCCTTGGGAAAATATAAGTATTTGAACGAACTCCCGATGACTTTCGTTCCAGGCGTCGCTTTCCGGGGGACGGTGCTTGAGCCTCCTCACTTCGTTGCGGGGTCTCAACCTACCGTTATCCCCCCCAGGAGTCTCACACCTTGCACTCCAGTCAACGGGTAAAACTGCATTATTATTAAGAATATTCGGTTAATTTGTTAGAGCGATTTGCTCGGAAATGTCAGTAATTTGGATGACGTCGATTTGTTTGTCTAGTTGGAGCTTTATTTTCTCCACTTCTTGTTCCTCCACCACGTTAACAACGATGGTCATAAGGGAAATAGATGACTCATTGACAGGCGCTACTGCCAGGCTTTCAATGTTTAATCCCTTTCGCAAGAACAGATTGGTCAATCTGTTCAATACTCCAAGCTGGTTGTTTACGAGGAGCGACAATGTACGCTTCATGGCTTCACACCTTCCATTTGTTGAATTCCTTTTCCAGGAGCTATCATTGGATAAACATTTTCCATAGGAGTTACCCGGCAATCTAATAGATAAGGTTCATCTGTAGCAAGTGCTTCGGCAAATGCCACACGGAACTCTTCTTCACTTTGAACAACTGCCGCCTTGATACCAAAAGCATCGGACAGTTTCACGTAATCCGGTTGATTCGGAAGTAAGGATTCCGAATATCTTTCCTTATAAAAGAGCTGCTGCCATTGTCGTACCATTCCCATAGATTGATTGTTTACGAGCACTACTTTTACCGGAAGTTTGTATTCTTTTAGGACAGCCAGCTCCTGCAGTGTCATTTGGAATCCAGCATCCCCAAGGACTGCTACAACTGTAGAGGGACGTTCTGCCACCTGCGCACCAATGGCTGCCGGTAATCCAAAGCCCATAGTTCCAAGGCCACCTGACGTCACCCAGCGATCTGGCTTTTGAAATCCGTGGAATTGCGCTGCCCACATTTGGTGCTGTCCAACGTCTGTTGTGACAATCGCTTCTCCTTTTGTAAGTTCATGAACAAGCTCTACAAGTTTTTGAGGCTTGAATGTTTCTCCATCTTCTACATACCACAGTGGATAATCTTCTTTCGATTGCAAAAGCTGCTCCAGCCAACTACTTGTATTCGCCGTTTCTGTTAATTCTTTTATTAGTAATTGTAGTGACTTTGCAGCATCCCCGATAACAGGGTAATCCGTCTTCACATTTTTGCCAATTTCAGAAGGATCAATATCAAAATGAACCACCTTCGCAAACTTGGCAAACTCTTGCAAGTTTCCTGTTAGTCTATCATCAAACCTTGCACCGATATTGATAATCAAGTCCGCTTCATACAAGGCCATATTGGCTGTATATGTTCCGTGCATGCCAGCCATCCCAAGAAAAAGAGGATGGTCTGCCGGAAAGCTGCCAAGTCCTAGTAATGTATTGGCTACTGGAATGGTCGTTTTAGCAACCAGTTCCTTCAATTCATCTGTTGCTTTACTGTGGAGAACGCCTGCGCCAGCCAAAATGACGGGTTTTTCCGCTTTCTTCAAAGCCTGTGCTACTTTTTTCACTGCTTGCGGATCCGGCTCAATTTGGAGCTTATAACCCGGGAGGTGTACTTCTTTTGAATAGTCGTATATACCTGAAGTGGCAGTGATGTCTTTTGGAATATCAATCAATACCGGTCCTGGTCTTCCAGTCGATGCAATATGGAACGCTTCCTTAAAAATTCTTGGGAGATCCTTGACATCCTGGACTTGAAAATTATGCTTGGTAATTGGCATCGAAATCCCTAAAATCGGTGCTTCTTGAAAGGCATCTGATCCAAGGACCTGCGAATTAACCTGACCAGTAATCACAACAAGTGGCAGGGAATCAATCATGGCATCTGCAAGGCCAGTGACGATATTGGTGGCACCGGGACCGGAAGTGGCAATGACCACTCCAGGTTTCCCAGTAACCCTTGCATACCCTTCTGCTGCATGGATTGCACCTTGTTCATGTCTGGTTAAAAGATGTGGAATTCCACCGTCATATAGTGCGTCGTAAATGTTTAGTACAGCGCCACCTGGATACCCGAATATTACTTCCACTTTCTCTTCTTTTAACGCTTCCACAATCATCCTTGAACCTGTCAGCAGTTTCTGGGCCACCTTTGTTCCACTCTTTTCAACTGTACTCATTCGTTCTCCACCTCCTTGTGTTCAGTGCTATACTTTAAGGATTCCTCCAGTATTTGCTGACGTTACAAGTGCTGCATATCTTGCAAGGTAACCACTTTTCACTTTAGATTCCGGTGGTTGCCAGTTCATTTTTCTCGCTTCTAATTCTTCCGATTCAACCAATAAATGTATGGTTCGTTTTGGTAAGTCTATTTGAATGATATCGCCATTTTCCACAAAAGCGATTGGACCGCCTTCTGCTGCTTCCGGGGAAATATGTCCAATAGAGATACCCCTTGATGCACCAGAGAACCTGCCATCTGTGATGAGAGCCACTTTAGTGGATAACCCCCTCCCAGCAATAGAAGAAGTTGGTGCAAGCATTTCCGGCATTCCAGGTCCGCCTTTTGGCCCTTCATACCTAATGACTACTACATGCCCTTCTCGGACTTGACCATTATTAATGCCTTCCTGGGCCTCATCTTGTGATTCAAAAATGATGGCTTCTCCTGTAAACGTTTTGATAGATGGATCTACTGCTCCAACTTTTATGACACTACCGTTAGGTGCAAGGTTTCCAAACAATATACTCAATCCACCCACAGGACTATAAGGATTATCTTTTGTCCTGATGACCTGATTATTGACAATCTGTGCATGATCCACCACTTCTTGAATGGATTGACCGGAGATGGTGAGACGGTCAGGATGAATGGCACCTTCAATACGACAAAGTTCCTTGATGATGGCACTTACTCCACCTGCTTCATGGACATCCTGCATAGAGTAGTCTGATGCAGGACTTACTTTGCATAGATAAGGAATCCTTTCTGCGATTTCATTAATGTCTTCTAATTTGTACTCAATTCCAGCTTCATGAGCGATGGCAAGTGTATGTAGAACGGTATTAGTCGATCCGCCCATTGCCATATCAAGTGCAAAAGCGTCGTCTATTGCTTCTTTAGTGATGATATCTCTTGGTCTTACATCTTCTTCAATTTGTCTCATGAGGTGCTTGGCTGCCTCTTTGATCAGTTGGTGGCGCTCATTAGAAGTTGCCACCATGGTACCGTTACCAGGAAGTGCCACTCCTAGCATTTCCATTAGGGTGTTC
Organism: Bacillus sp. CHD6a; assembly: GCF_001293645.1. Lineage (GTDB taxonomy): Bacteria > Bacillota > Bacilli > Bacillales > Bacillaceae_I > Sutcliffiella_A. The sequence goes on along the minus strand of NZ_LBMD01000016.1, from coordinate 39,594 downwards.
ATGGAATTTGCCGTGAACATTCCAGAACAAGAACCGCATGTTGGACACGCACTAGACTCAATTTCTAGCAGTTCTTCTCGGGACATTTTTCCGGAAAGGACGCTTCCAACTCCTTCAAAAACGGAAACAAGCGATAATGGCCTACCGTCTTTGGTTCTTCCTGCTTCCATTGGTCCCCCTGATACAAATACTGCTGGGACATTGGTTCTAGCCGCTGCCATTAGCATACCTGGTGTGATTTTGTCACAGTTCGGGATATAAAATACGCCGTCAAACCAGTGAGCGTTGATAACTGTTTCTGCTGAGTCTGCGATCAGCTCCCGACTTGGCAGGGAATAACGCATTCCAATATGACCCATGGCAATTCCGTCATCCACTCCAATCGTATTGAATTCGAAAGGCACACCTCCCGCTTCCCTGATTGCATCCTTCACCACTTCTGCAAATTTATTTAAATGCATATGCCCCGGGATAATATCCACGTAAGAGTTACAGACACCGATGAACGGCTTATCCATATCCTCCGGCTTTACCCCTGCTGCATGCAACAAACTTCGATGTGGTGCTCTGTCAATTCCTCTCTTAATCGTATTACTTCTCATCGGTTGCTTCACTCCTTTAGAAGGGACCTTGACAATATACTAGTGATGACATGGCCCCTTTTTAATGCTTTAACGTAGTGAGGGTCAGACCCCTCTTCAATGCTTTAATGATTCAACGCTTCACCCAACAGCACTCCACCGTTGATTTCCCAGCCCACTTGCGTTTCTTCTGGGTAGACTTTGTGGCCGTCTTCTACAACTAGCTGGCGGAAGCGATTAAGGATTTTGTGGGTTTCTTTTCCTGGTTTTCCGTCTGCAATTTTTCTTGCATCAAGACTGATAACCGGGATTACTTCTGCTGCAGTTCCTGTTAAGAACACTTCGTCAGCTACATACACATCATGCCTTGTAAACGGTTCTTCTCGAACGTCATAACCCATTTCATTAGCGAGATCGATGATGGCATTTCTTGTAATGCCTTCCAATGCTCCAACATAACTTGGAGGTGTTAATAATTTGTTGCCTTTTAGGATAAAGATGTTCTGTCCTGATCCTTCCGCTACATACCCTTCGGTGTTAAGTGTAAGTGCCTCGTTGGCTCCTGCCATATTTGCCTCTGCTTTTACCATGATGTTGTTTAAGTAGTTCAGTGATTTTACTTTTGGACTTAAGATATCCGGGCGGTTTCTTCTAGTAGGAACGGTTACCATCGTAATGCCTACGTCATAGAGTTCTTTAGGGAATAATGCCAGTTGCTCAGCAATGACAATTAGGTTTGGAGTTTTGCATTTTGTGGGATCTAAACCGAGATCGCCGACTCCTCTTGATAGGACTAGTCGAATATAGGCCGTATCATGCAATTTGTTCTTTCTTAGAGTCTCAACGATAATATTCTCCAGTTCAGACATGGTATAGGGGACATCCAATAATACAGATCTTGCAGAATCATATAATCTTTCAAGATGTTCGCGAAGACGGAATACATTTCCGTTGTACATTCGGATTCCTTCAAAAACGCCATCGCCATATAGGAATCCGTGATCATATACAGATACAACTGCCTTCTCTTTTTCAACTAGCTGCCCATTCATATAGATGTATCTACACATAACTAATCTCCTCTTTTCACTTTTATTGTTTGAATATTCTGACATATAATAGTTTAAAAGTTGCCCCTTGGTCAGGTTGAATAAACGTCAAGCGTTCATCAGAACCTATCCGTAGAGGCTTTTTTCCTCGCGGTGTACACCATCTGTCAAGATCGTGCTGGTATCGCTCGGACCAGACATGATTGGAAAATTGGGCTGATAGTGCAGAGATTTTTCTTTCTCGCACTACCACTTTACTTTCCTGAAATCACCGGAACCCTAGACACCCTTCTGATAAGGGAAATGTTATTTCATTTATCAATGTTTCTTTGAGTTGATGTTATTTTAATACCGTCCATACAGGTCGTCAACACTTAATTTCAGATAATTCGAATTTTACAGACAATATAAAAACGCTTTCATTTTTGTCCTATTAACAAAGAAAACGCTTACAAATGTATGTTAATTTTTTTTACATATCCTCTTTTTTTCTCTCTAAACACAAAAAAAAGAACGAGTTACCCCGCTCTTTTTTAAAACACGGTAAAATTATATCAATAAATTAAATAATTGTTTGTCTTTATTTATCTCGATATAGGTAAATCCTTTCTTTTCCATTCGATCAATAATAGCAAAGTAATCGTCAGGTTTGCGCAGTTCGACACCGACCAACACCGGTCCCTTGTCTCGGTTATTTTTTTTCGTGTACTCAAAGCGTGTAATATCGTCTGTTTCTCCAAGTACATCCTCCATAAATTCCCGTAAGGCTCCTGCACGCTGAGGGAAATTAACAATAAAATAGTGCTTAAGGCCTTCATAGATCAGGGACCTTTCTTTCATTTCCTGCATGCGGTCTAAATCATTGTTGCCGCCGCTCACAATACAGACTACCGTCTTACCGGCAATTTCATCTTTGTAAAAATCCAGTGCTGCAATAGACAACGCTCCTGCCGGCTCTGCTATAATCGCATTCTCATTATACAAATTCAGGATGGTCGTACAAACTTTCCCTTCTGGTACCAATACCACATCATCTGCGAGGCCTTTGGTCATTTCAAACGGCAGTTCTCCCACCTGTTTTACAGCGGCTCCATCTACAAAGCTATCAATTTCATTTAGTCGCACCACTTTATTTTGCGCCAATGATTGCTTCATTCCTGGAGCACCGAACGGTTCTACGCCAATCAATTTTGTATGAGGACGTTTTTCTTTCAGATAAGATCCGACACCGGAGATCAGTCCTCCTCCGCCTATACTCATAAACACGTGAGAACACTCTTCCTGCAGTTGCTCAGAAATTTCCAAGCCTACAGTTGCCTGGCCGGTAATGGTTAACTTGTCGTCAAAGGGGTGTATAAATTTCATTCCTTCCCTTTCACACACTTTCATCGCCTGCTGATAGGAATCGTCATATGTGTCGCCCGTAAGAACGACTTCTGTAAACTCGCCGCCAAAAAACTCAACGCGCGACACTTTTTGACGTGGGGTAGTAGTCGGCATAAAAATCTTCCCTTTTATTCCAAGCTTTTTGCACGCATAAGCAACGCCTTGTGCATGGTTGCCTGCACTCGCACACACCACCCCTTTTGCTCGTTGTTCCTCCGTTAAACTATGAACCGAATAATAGGCTCCTCTAATTTTAAATGACCGAACAACCTGTTGATCTTCCCTTTTCAGGTACACGTTACAGTTATATCTTTCTGATAAGATGGTATCGAGCTGAAGCGGGGTTCTGGCAACCACATCCTTTAGTACCTTATAAGCACGCTCCACTTCTTCTGTTTTTACTCTTGTCTGTAATGCTTTTGCCAATCTGACCGCTCCTTCCTTCAATCAAAAAAAACGAATATTGTGAATTATTGTACAACAAGTTGTTTTAAAAAGTCACGATGAATTTTCTGCTCGTATATGTAAAAAAGCATTCGACATATTTAGTTCGTTGTCGAATGCTCTGCTAACACTTTATCAAATTTTTCTTGTCGCTCTGATTTTTTCATTCTTGGACAGGTATAACATAGGTGTCCACCTTCTGTTTGATAGGCCAGACAACATGAGGGCTTTAAAGGCAACGGGTCATTTAAATTCCATGGATTATCAATAAATATAAATTCTTTTGCATAGGGGTGTTTTTTCGTATTCACTCCCATACAAGTGGAAGGATTTACATTTTTAAACATTTCCACCGTTTTTTCGTATTGCAATATGTATCTTTCTAGAAGATTGGAATGCTTCATACGGTCTGAAATCCAATAAAGACTATGAGTGGCCTGGTACCACATATGTAGTAGATTGTTGCTATCTGACAAACAGTGCATTTGCTTGTATACAGGATTCATAATTACTTTATAAAATTTCTCCACCCATTCTCTGTCCCTTGTTTCAACTATCTCCTCGGAATTAACGTAAAATGAGATCACCATGGTTCCTCGATGATTTTTATATACTTGAAGTTGAATATTATCTGGATTTATCTCGCAGCCATCGGCGGACAGAAAGTGCATAGCTCCACATAAATATCCAAACCAGCCTGCAAGATACATCATAGTAACATCCTTAGTCGTTGCCTTAATTCCTTCTCCATAAATGTCTATTAATTTTTGCAGAATAGCTGGATCTTCCAACTCAGTTATCCGACAATTCCACAGAATATCCGCTTTTTCTTGGTTTGACATGTAAAAGAAATTTTCCATGTGTTCCCATGTCCACTCTTGTTCTTGTGGTTTCATATTGTCCCTCCATTTAAAGAAAAAGGCTGACGGCAAATGTCGAGGCCATTGAAAAAGTCTTGATTTTAGTATTTTTATAAACATTGCTGTTGATTTCCGCAAATGGCTTCGCTTTCCTAGGGGCTGACGAGAGCCTCCTTCGGCTTCGCCTGCGGGGTCTCCACCTAGCGCTATTTCCCTAAGGAGTCTTCGCCTTTTGCTACAACCACCAGCTAGGAATCAAAAAAAATTTACGATATCAGTTTTTCAGTGGCCTCCAAATGTCAACCTTTCTTTTAACGATATAGATTTTCAATTAGAACATTCTACTTTGATTATAGGTCGCAAAGACTAGAAAAGCTATAGACTTTTTTATCTATAAGCATGAACGAATTTACAGGCATGGTTTCGGACAAAGAGAGGAGTGGTTTGTTACAATATGCTTTATGAAAAGAAAGGAACCTTAAAGCTTAAGAAAAGAGGGATAGAAGTTGTTGAACAGTGGGTTAGTGCTTGAAGGCGGAGGTATGCGCGGAGTATATACTGCCGGAATTTTAGAATATTTTATGGAAAGAGACTTATACTTTCCATATGTGATTGGCGTTTCTGCCGGAGCTTGTATGGCAGCTTCCTATCTATCCAGACAGCCAGGTAGAAACAAAAAGGTTAATATCGACTTCGTTGGAGACCCTAGATATCTTTCCTATCGAAACTATTGGAAAAAACGACAGATGTTTGACATGGACTTTTTATTTGATGAAATCCCGAATAAACTTGTTCCTTATGACTATGAGACTTTCTTGAACAGAAAAGAGCGATTTGTGGTAGTAACGACGGATTGTTTGTCTGGCGAACCGATCTATTACAACATGGATCAACATGGAGAAGATATGCTCCAACTCATCCGTGCATCAAGCTCTCTTCCCTTTATTGCACCAAGTGTAGCCTATCAGGACAGAATACTCTTAGACGGGGGAATCATTGATCCTATTCCATTAAAAAAAGCACAAAAAGATGGCTTTGAGAAAAATGTTGTTATCTTGACAAAGCCTGTTGGCTACAAAAAGAAAGCAAGCAGATTTTCTTCTCTTTTCAAATACAAGCCGTATCCGATTATCTCAGATCGTCTTCAGACACGTTATAAGCTCTATAATGACACGTTGGACTATGTGGCATCAGAGAAGAATACTGGCTCTACTTTTGTATTTCAACCAAGCAAGCCTCTCCCTGTAGGCAGAATGGAACGAAAAAAGGAACGCCTTCAAGCACTTTATGAACTAGGGTATGAAGATGCAGAAAAAAATTACAAAGCACTACAAGATTTTTTACAAAACTAAGATAGAAACTGGTGAGACAAATGGCATCACACGCTGCCGATATTAAAGAATTAAATCAACCTGTTTTAGAAGAAAATAAAATCATCCTTATCTGGAGCGCGACCGTTTGGCTTGTAGTCATGAATACAACGATGTTCAATGTTGCCTTGCCAAGTGTATTGAGCGAGCTGAGCCTGTCCTCTTCCACCGCTTCTTGGATTGTATCTGGCTATTCGATCGTTTTCGCGCTTTCAACTTTGACCTATAGCAGATTGTCGGATTTTTTACCAATTAGGAAATTACTAAGCATTGGACTTGGCTTGTTGGCCATTTCCTCCTTAATCGGTTTCTTTTCACAAAATTTTGTCTGGTTATTATCCGCAAGACTATTACAAGCTGCAGGTGCCGGGGCTGTACCAGGGCTTGCTATGGTGTTGGCGGGACGTTATATCCCTATTTCAAGAAGAGGAAAAGCGATGGCCTTCATCTCTTCTGCCGCCTCGCTTGGATTTGGACTTGGTCCGGTAATCGGGGGACTGATCACCCAATACTTGGGCTGGCATTATCTTTTCGTCGTGACAGGATTTGTATTACTGCTACTGCCACTGTTTCGAAAGCTGTTACCTCAAGAAGAAACACAAAAAATTAAATTTGACTACCTTGGCGGATTATTAATTGGTGTTGGTGTAACGGGACTTTTACTTTATCTATCCACTTTTAAAACGCCAATTTTACTGGTAAGTATTGCAGCACTATTGTGGCTTTGGCGACATATTCAAAAGGTTTCCTCGCCGTTTATCCAACCTGCATTATTAAAAAATGATCAGTTTGTGAGACTGCTCGGAATTGGATTTGGTGCATTTGTCTCGCATTTTTCAGCGTTATTCCTAATGCCGATTATGTTGGCAGTGCTATTCAACAAGGAGCCGGCAACCATCGGCTTGCTTATCTTTCCCGGGGCAATTCTTTCTGCCATTGCCGCTCAATTTATCGGCAGATTTATCGACCGCTTTGGCAACATACCACTGATTTTGTTCGGTCAGGTGTTTTTAATCATCTCCACTTTATCATTCGGACTACTTGGAAATTTATCAGCGTATGTCATTTTGGTCACCTATATGTTTATGAGCACAGGATTTTCAGCACTCACATCCAGTATTTCCAATGAGATTTCAAGGATATTGGATAAGTCAGAGCTGGGTGCAGGAATGGGGATTGCCCAACTTGTTCAATTTTTCGGCGGTGCTTTTGGAGTGGCATTGACTGGGTTGTTGATTGTGTGGCAAGGAAACTTGCCTGAGGTAGAGATATATCGAAATATTTTCCTTGGAGTTACAGGGCTATTATTACTAACCTCCATTGTGTTTTATCAGTATAAAAGAAGGAAAGGAAGACAGTCTTGATTTGGCTGTCTTTTGTTAACTCTCCCACCGGTGATCCTTTTGACATTGAATGAAGACCTCTCCATTTTCTTTTCACACTAGAAGAAAGGTCTTCATAAGCCCCATGAAGACTGCTACCCCTACGTTTTCACACTAGAAAGGTTTTCATAAGCCAAATGAAAACTGCTCTCCCCCCGTTTTCACTCTAGAGAGGTCTTCATAAAACAGGATAATTCGAAAGTCCAATCAAGACTGTCTTTTGTTATTGCCTACATTTCATTTTCTCAGTACAATAGGTGAAGAATAACTACAAAAAATGGAAGAAGGACATGCATGCAAAAAACACCCTACTTAATTCATTTCAATGAAAAAGACCGCGAAAAGATTGGAAGCTATTATGATTTCGGCTATGTGGTCAGCAAACTAAAAAATGCCCTACAAAACAAATATGGCACCAACTTTCACCTATACGCGGATGATGAGACATCCAATGAGATTTGGGAAGTACTTGAAGAGGACTTGGAGATCTATCCAGAAAAAGTGGAAGCGGTTACTCATGTATTTGATGGGTTGGAAACGAGAACAATCTCATCCAATCATAACCATGACCGGCTCGAGTTTATCATCAAACCACGTCTTTCCAACACTCTATATTACTATAAAGAGTATGAAGTGGCTGTTGTCAGATGCCCCATATTTCAAACTCATACCGAGACCAATCATGATTTCATTTTGGCTAAAAGCAATGAGGGCCTCTTAACCTTTCTCAACTATGTAATTAAAAGGAAGCGGGACTACACCAAGAACTATGTCACAGTATTTACGGATACGGAAAACGGGATTGAAAGCACCAAAGAGAAAATCACCACGTTTGTTACACGTGATGATGTCTTTTTAGAAGAATCTCTTAAAAAAGAAATCTATCGTTCTATCGACGAATTCTTTACAGATAGCGGCTCTTTCTTTAAAACGTATGACATTCCCTATAAAAGAGGGATCTTGCTTTACGGAAAGCCTGGTAATGGAAAAACTACTCTAGTGAAGTCCATTGCCAACAGCATTACCGCTCCTGTTGCATACTGGCAGATCACAGAGCATACTTCCAGCTACTCCATACATGAAGTGTTTTCCACTGTAAACAGGATGACACCGATGGCTTTGGTGATTGAAGATATTGATTCAATGCCAATAGAGGTCAGGTCCGTCTTTTTGAACACACTGGATGGTGCAACATCTAAGGAAGGCATCTTCCTCATTGGAACAACCAACTATCCGGAGAAAATTGACCCTGCCCTCATCAATCGTTCCGGACGTTTTGACAGAGCATACGAAATTAAACTACCTACTCTGGAGTTAAGAATGGGCTATTTGAAAAAGAAGAATATGCTTCAATTTATTTCAGAGGAAGAATTAATGAAGATTAATCAGCTGACAGATGGATTCTCCTATGCACAGTTGAATGAGTTGTACACCTCTGTCGCCCTGCAGTGGCATTATGAAAAGGCAGTCGACGTGGAAAAGATATGTGCGGATCTGCAGGCAGATAACAAGAAAAAGAAAAACTTCAAATGGGACACGGATGCTGAACAAGTAGGATTTATTAGATAAGAAAAGCCTGAGACCTTCTGCTGATTAGTGGAGGTCTCAGGCTTTTTTATTGATTATGAGAATTATTAGTTATTCACCTTTATCAAACTTCTCCTGCGCTCGTGCAGTTCGCTTCGCATATGGCAGCGCTTCAAGCCGCTCGTAAGGAATCTCTTCTCCAGTATCGATACAAATACCATATGTCCCTTCTTCTATTCTAGTTAATGCTTCTTCAATCTCACCTAGCAATTTTTCATCGATCTGTTCAAAGGTCTGTTCCTGTTCTCTATCTACTCTCTCCGCCTTACCTTCTGCTAAGTGATTGCCGATCCCAGTAGTAATTTCACCGGAAGATTCGCGCATGGACTCGTCCAATATACTGTTTTCCTGCTTTCTCTCTATGCTTTCTTTCATCTTTTCCAGTTTGGTTTGTAGTGTTTTCTGCTTATCTTTCGTTAGTGTCATTTCTATCTACTCCCTTCATCTAGTGAAGGTATACCCTTAGGAGTACGAAATAAAACAAACCGTTTCTAGGATAAAACTTCAGCTAATGCTTCATCTATTTTAGGATACTTGAATTGATATCCCTCTTTTTCCAACCTCTCAGGGATGACCCACCTGCTTTTCAAGATCAACTCTGTTTCCGTCCTTATGATGACAGCACCAATCTCGAGCATCCACCTTGGGGAAGGCAGTCCAATCTTTCTATTCATTTTCTCTCTCATCTCAGCCATGAATTGCTTGTTAGGGATAGGATTTGGAGCAGAGCAGTTGAACAACCCTTGTAAGTCTTTTCTGTCTCTAATGAAAAGCATGATTTGAAAGACATCCTCTATATGTACCCAGCTGAACATTTGTGTACCTGGCCCCTGAATTCCCCCCAGTCCATATGTGACCAAGTTTTTAAATGGAGTCATCACACCACCATCTTTTCCTAAGACAATGGCAATCCGTAATGCAGCTTGTCTTGTTTGTGGCAAGTTAAAATCAAAGAATGATTTCTCCCACTTTTTTGCAACCTCGACGGAAAAACCTTCTCCGATCTCCCCGGTTGCTTCCGACATTGGTCTGTCCTCAGCATGTCGGTAGATTGTTGCTGTACTAGAGTTGATCCATAATTCAGGAGGATTTAAAGAAGATTCGATTGCTTCTCCGAGAACTCTTGTCGTCTCCGTCCTAGAATCAAAAATTTCCTGTTTATTTTTTTCATTATAGCGGCAATCAACCGATTTTCCAGCCAAATTGATGACGAGCTCTGCATTGTCGACCGCTTTGGCAATTCTCTTCGTATCTGTCCAGGCCACGTGTTGAGGCTGTCTTGAAATGATGATAACTTCATAGTTTTGTTGAATGAACTGCTTTTCTAAGTATTTCCCAATAAATCCGGTTCCTCCAGCGAGGACAACTTTTTTCTTCAAGGGTGTACCTCTTTTCTAATCATTATTTAAATAGCAAGAAATGATTTAATCTCACTCCAAAGCCTTATTTTGTAATTCTCTTTTTTCGAAACTCCCATTTCTCCAGTGCTTTTTGAAGAGTAGAGTAAATAGTGATATGGGAGAAATCAAGTCCCAGATGGATGGCTGTTTGTGCTACTTCTGGACGAACACCTGTAATAATGCTTTTTACTCCAATGAGTTCTAAAGCGGTAACAACAATAAATAACTGATTGGCTACCATTGTATCCACAATAGGTACACCAGATAAATCGATGACAAGACACTCAACATTCTTTTCCTGACACTGTTTAAGGCTTGTCTCTGTAATTACTTTCGCTCTTTGTGTATCAATGCTTCCAATCAAAGGCAGTACACTGATTTCATTCGTCAATTTAATAATTGGAGAGCTTAATTCTGATATCATTTCTTGTTGTGCCAATAGTGTCGAACGGTGATAAGCTGTATAAGTTGCCACGAATTCCTCGATCACGTTGTCGAACGCATAATGGAATAAATTAGACCAAGTTAACAGCTTCTCAGGAGTAATTAGATTGGTAGTATCTGAAGCATATTCATTAATTTTATTCCAATATATCTGACGGAACACTTTAAACTGAGGAATGATCTCGTTTAACTCCGTATTGGTGGAAACTCTATCTTTTGCAACATCAGAAGCCCATTGTTTAATAGCATCATAATTGGAATCTGTATCAGGATTGATGAAAATTTGGGCCATGGTAGTAATGAACTTCTTATTTTGCACACGTAACTTCTCACTAATGGTAGGAGCAGTACTAGAATAAATACTACCTTCCTTCGCTTTTTTAGACTGGAACCAAGCGTTAGTCAAGGAATCCGTATTTTTCACAATAAAATCATGTAATGCTACGTTTTTTTCCATAAAAAGCCCCTTAATAAATATTTTTTTATATATTATAACCCTATCAGACTTGAAGAGCACTATCCCTTAGCACGATCTAGTAAAGGGTTGTTAAAATTCTACTACTTTTTTCACTTTCCTTGCTATCAAGGTCCAAGCCTCTTCTGCTTTTTCTTTTGGACCTAAATGGGTAAACGCATGCGCACAATCTTTAAATAGTTCATATTGAACGTCTACCCCTGCCGCTTTTAATTTCTCAGCATAACATTCTGCCTCAGGTCTAAATGCATCATATTCTGCATTTAGAATAAGTGCAGGAGCTAAATGCTCACTAACCTCAGCTAAAACAGGGGATGCAAGTGGATGGCCGGCATGTTCTTTATCAGCTAAATAACACATATTGATAAAATTTGCTACTTGAGGGTATCGAGAACGCCACCGGTCTGGCTCTGGTTTGTCTGCATGAGGAGTAACAAAATCCAGCATAGGGCAAGATAGCACTTGGAGAAGTGGCTGAACTTCACCTTTCTCTTCTAGGTACAGGCATAGCGCAGCTGCAATATTGGCACCTGAACTTTGGCCGCCAACCATCATTTTTCCTACGTCAATATTTAACTCATCCGCCCTGTTATTCAGCCATTGAATAATGTCATAACCCTGTTCAATTTGTTTAGGGAAACGATGTTCGGGTGCTTTCACATAGTCAACATTAAGAACAACACATTCTGCCCGGTTGGATAGGAAGCGACAATAAGGATCATCCATCTCCTTATCGTTCATGATAAACGCTCCTCCATGGAAGTTTATGTAGACAGGAAGCTTCCTCGGGTTAGCTTTTAGGGGATAATATAAAGAGATAGAAGTACGTTGAACAGATGTTTCCATTAATACATCCTTTTTCATTTTCACTTTTTCCTGAGGAATCATTGGTGTTTTTAATGCTTTATTAGGTAAGAGGCGTAATAATTTCGCGATAACAGACGTCAACATCAGCAAAACCTCACTTTCAAAGCCAATAGTATTGGATGAACTTATTAAGATACAACTTCTAAAATATTTCCGTCTGGATCTATAACATGGAATACAGAATGCAAAGAACTTCTTTTCACTTGAAAGTTTCGTGATTCTAACAGTCGATAATAATAGAAAATCTCCATGGGCTTAGATTCTCGAATTGATTTAGAGAGTGCCATAATTATTTGATGATTAGGCATTATAACTTCCTTTTCCACACTAGATGTATTTGTTAATGTTAGTTTCTTTCTAGAACGATGAAGTGCTGTTTTGATTGACTCATCACTTACTCTTAACATGGTTGCTATTTCTTTTGAAGTGTATTCAAATACATCCTTTAAGGTAATTAGGATGGACTGTTTCAAAGGCAAACTGGTAAATAATACTTCAATTAGACCGTAGTATTCTAAAAAATCGTATTCTTCACCCAATATATTTTCATTAAATTGCATACTTTCTTTGTACTTTCTTTTTTCATCAATAAACAGATTTTTTGCTACGGTACATAAAAACGAAAAATTAAATGTTCTATTCGGTTCGGACTTTTTAATCTTATAAACCTTTAGCAGCGTTTCTTGTACTAAATCTTCAGCTGTCCATGGTGAACCTGACAATTTTAAGCAATAGTTATAAAGTTTTTTAATCACATACTCTAAATCTTCTAGAAACATGTTTGTGCACCTTTTCATTTATTTTTATTTTTCCTGTAACTTTTACACTATAATTAACGTTAATAGTAAGAATTTCATTTGGAGGTGGAAGATTATGTTTAGAGTAGGTAGTATATTTATTCCAGTTACAAACATGGAAGAATCAACAAAATGGTATGAAAAGTTTCTTGATGCAAAAATAATTGATAGTTGGGGAGATGGAGTTGGATTTTATTTACCAACAGGACCAACACAATTAGCCCTGGTAAAAGTGGAATCTCCTCAACCTACTGAGTTCAGAACCAAAGGTGATCAGAAAAATGGTTATTTTAATTTTGTAGTAGATGATATTGAACGAACCCACCAACATTTTAAAAATAATGGGATCGTTACCTCTGAGATTGATGATTTTGGCGGAATGAAGTTTTTTGATTTCTTTGACTTAGATGGTAATCCATTTAGTGTGGTAAATGAAGTTGTCGGCTCCCCCTACCACTCAGATCATGTTAGAAAGATGCAGGAACAAGACTTCAAACATCTATAATAGGGAAAAAGAATTACCATTCAATTAGGATAGGTAATTCTTTTGATTTTAAAATGAAAAGTTAATTGATGCGACACTATGCTATTATTTCTTACTTTTTCTTTCTAAAAATATCGGTGCTAAATTTAGTAAAATAGAAACAATTGTCATAAACCATAAAGCCCTTTCCATTCCAGGTACTACATCCATTAAAGCTGCCCAATCTTTCACTTCTACCCAGTCCGATACTAAACTGTATTCAGCACAAAGTGTTAACGCTGTAAATGATAATCCTAAGGCCATAGCAAGTTTATAATCCTTTCCTGCTGCGTACATTATAAGATTAATAATAGTTACTACTATTGCAATGACCCCTAAAATTACCCACATCACTATTCCTCCATATAATTCTGTTCCTTACACATTCTTTACTATATTGTTTAGTACCAATTATTTCAAAAAAAAGTAATAAACTCAATCTTTTATTTTCCTTCAAAAAGAAAAATCACGCTTTTATATAAACGTGATTTTGTATCATTACTAGCTGGCTTCTGAGAAAATTAAGTACTAATTGTTAACTCGTTTGTTAACTTCAATGGTAATAAACTCCGGCAAATAACTGGGTGTACATCCTTTTGATACCATTTCATCTTTGTAAAGACCCGTATTCTCACCAAGTTTAATACAACGTGCTCGATATTTTTCATCATAAACGCCTATCCAGCCTGCGGTAAAATTCATGGCCCATTGAACTTCCGGCTCTTCCTGCGTAATATTTGCTTCGATTGCAGATAGTAAGTCTGCCGTGTTATCAGGCGGTGTTTGTCCAGTCCATCTTAAACGGCCTTGATAATACCAAAAAGCTCTCCTTTGAAGAGCAGAAGGACTGTTTTCCCATGATTCCATCAATGCAATGTTCTTCTTGTCTTTGGTGAGCTGATTAGCCATTAACCAATCCATTAAGTTATTTCGCTCATTATATGTGTGAGTCTGCATCCCATTATCAAGCTCATTTAGAACATCTTGAGAAAGAAGTTTTTTATCCATGATCAAAATTGCCAATAGTCTGTGCAAAAACTCTCCGGTTGACCAAAGTTCCATAGCTAGTTCGTGATCTATTTTAATGTCCTTCGCGATTTTTCTTAAGTCTCCAAGTTTCGTTTTACTATCGATTTGCTGTAGAATGTTTTCAGCTTTTGAAGAGCGTTCTATGTCTGTGCTATTATTTTCAATCAATTAACACAACTCCTTTATCGTTAAAAGTCATATAGCACAATTTTACCATATCAATGTGTAAGGAGTGACTCCGCTCACAATAATACTTATGGTAAGGTTTCTTATGCTAAACTACCTCTCCCAAAATGGCCCATTTGTTGAAAACTGTTGCCCTCCACTTCCATTAAAAAATAAGCCTCCCAATAAAAGAAGGCCACTGAAAAAGTCTTTGAATCTAGATATTGTTTAGACGCCGCTGTGTATTTCCGCAATTGGCTTCGCTTTCCTAGGGGCGCTACTGGAGCCTCCTCGGCAAGCCTGCGGGGTCTCCACCTGGCGCTATCTCCCTCAGGAGTCTACGCCTATTGCTCCAATCCACAGCTCGAAAACACAAAACATTATATTATATCAGTTTTTCAGTGGCCTTAATAAAAGAAAGGCTTATCATTCCCTAATGAGTTTTTAATCGACTATACTTCTCATCTCTTTCTCCACAATGTCCCGTAAAGCCCGCTTCAGAAATTTCCCAACCGATGTCTTTGGTATTTCTTCCATAAAGATTACTTCATCTGGCAACCACCATTTGGCGAACTGAGGGGAGATGAAGTCCATGATCTCCTGCTTGTCTACTTTTCCTACATATGCTTCTTTCAGTACGACGCACGCGACTGGTCTTTCCTGCCACTCGTCATGTGGAATGGCGACGACGCTTGCTTCGAATACCGCCTCATGAGCCATGATGGCGTTCTCAAGGTCCACAGAGGAGATCCATTCGCCACCGCTTTTTATTAAGTCTTTTGTACGATCGACAATTTTGACGACACCCTCTTCATCTACTGTGACAACATCGCCTGTATGGAGCCACCCATTGATAAAGGCATCTGCAGATCGCTCGTCTTTATAGTACTCATCTGCAATCCATGGACCGCGTAGGCATAGTTCTCCCATTTCCACTCCATTCCAATTTACCTCGCCTTCTGCACCGACAATTTTCATCTCAAGGCCCGGTACCAACAACCCTTGCATGGAACGGATATCCAGCATTTTTTCTTCATCTAAATCTGTTTGATGACTTTTTAACCTGGAAACTGTGGCAAGTGGGGTCGTTTCCGTCATGCCATATGCATGTAAGAAAGGTATTCCGTATTTTGTTTCAAAGGCCTTAATCATTCCCCGAGGTGCAGCCGACCCTCCACACAATATTGCCCGCAGGCTTGATGTGTCATACGATCCTTTTTCCAATTCATTCAATAAACCCAGCCAGATAGTTGGTACTCCTGCAGTCAATGTAATGTTCTCGCTTTCTATCAACTCTGCCAAAAGTTGTGGTGTAAACTGTGGTCCAGGAAGCACTTGTGTCGTGCCAAACCATGTGGCGGCAAACGGTAATCCCCACGCATTTGCATGAAACATCGGGACTACCGGCATGCATGTATCATATTCTGATAGCCCTGCGGTATCCGCTAATCCAAGTGCATAGCTATGAAGCACCAATGAACGGTGGGAATATACAACACCTTTTGGATTACCCGTAGTGGCGGAAGTGTAACATATGCCGGCCGCGTCGTTTTCATCGATATCTTTTATAAAGGAGAAGTTGGGGTCTCCTTCTTCTAATAAATCTTCATAAGAGAAAACAGGATGTAAGGAAGTCGCAGGGAGTTCTTCTTTATCTGTCATAATGATAAATGCTTTCACTGTTCCCAGTTGATCCTTTACCCGTTCCACTAACGGAAGCAGATCTTCATCCACAAAAAGCACCACATCTTCTGCATGATTGACAATATAAGACACATGCTCCGGAGCAAGCCTAATATTAATTGTATGGAGCACTGCCCCCATTCCTGGAATTCCAAAGTAGGTTTCTAAATGGCGGTGATGATTCCAAGCAAACGTTCCTACTCTATCGCCTTTTTGCACCCCTAGCTTTTCTAGCGCACTGGATAATCGGCGTGTCCGTTCCCCAATTTTCCTGTAGGACAAACGCTGTACACCTGATAGAGTTCTAGAGACAACCTCTTTATTTGGGAAAAATTTCTCCGCTCTCTCCATCATGGAACTGACGGTCATTGGTACATTCATCATCTAACATTACCCCTCTCCATTGAATGAATTCAACTTTCGTTAAGCTCGTCCAGCAACCTCACTGTGTGTTCCCCCACAGTTGGTGCATGCTTGTATCCATTAGGACTTCCACCATGCATCGTAACCTTTACATTTCCTGCTTTATCCTGAAAAACACTTTTATTTTCTATAAAATATGGATACCTTGAAAGTTCCCCTACTTCCAACACCGGTGTTAAGCAGCAATCAACCCGTTGACTAAATATTGTCCATTCTTCAAAAGTGCGACTAGTAAATAACTCTTCCATCCCTTGTGCAACAGGGTTGGTGGCCCTTCTTACCGAAAAATGCGCTCCAAGCCATTCCTCCCGGTCCACCGCTTCACAGAAATTCTGCCAGAATTTATATTCCAGTGCGCCGAGAGCCATATATCGTCCGTTCTTCGTTTCATAAATTCCATAGCTGATAAGTTCCCCGTTCAGCAGCGTGATGCCTTGCTCTTCTCCTACCTCCTGATGAATGGACAGGTGCGTCCCCATTATAGAAGTGGCAACATCTGTCAGACTGATAGAATGGTAGCCTCCTAGACCCGACCGCTCCTTTTTCCATAATAGTGCCAGCACCATTTCACAAGCCGCCATACTGCCAAGATAGTCGGCTATAGTGATAGAAGGGTGAATGGGGCGACCAGATCTATCCTTTAATTGAGCAAGCAATCCACTTAGCGCCATATAGTTAATATCATGGCTTCCAAGCTTGCTCCACTCACCTTTGTTTCCGTACCCTGTAATAGAACAATAGATGACGTCATTCTTTCTGATTTTAAGCGTTTCATAGTCTAGTCCAAACCTGGACATTACACCTGGCCTGAAACTTTCCATCATTACGTCGCAGCGTTCAACCAAACTCAAAATTTTTTCCCTGTCTTCCTCTTTTTTTAAATCGACGGCCACACTCAATTTCCCACGATTATTAGACAGATAAACTACACCAGTTCCTTCACGCTTTATTCCGGTGTGACGGGCGGGATCTCCTGCCAATGGTTCCACTTTAATAACCTCTGCTCCAAGATCAGCGAGCCGTTGGGTGGCAAACGGACCTGGTAAATAGTTGGTAAAATCTAATATTCTAATTCCTTCAAGCAATTTCTCTATCATCGGGATGGTGTTTCTCCTGTCACTAACTCTTCCATCTGCTTTCTCAACACAAACTTTTGAATCTTTCCGCTCGCATTTCGTGGCAAAGCTTCCACAAACATGTATTTACGAGGGCGTTTATAACGAGCAAGCTCCGAACTGTTTAAACAGAAAGCATCTAGTTCTTCCTCTGTCACTTCACCATTTTTTTTCACCACAAACGCAGTCACCGTCTCTCCCCAACGGTCATCTGGTAAGCCGACAATGGCTACATCCAGAACTGCAGGGTGCTCATAAAGGACATCCTCGACTTCTCGTGGATAAATATTCTCCCCGCCGCTGATAATCATGTCATCTACCCGGTCTTTTACATATAAAAAGCCTTCCTCATCCAAATAACCAATGTCGCCTGAATGGTACCACCCTTTATACATGGCAGCTGCTGTTGCTTCTTCCCTGTTAAAATATGCGCTCATGATGCATGGGCCTTTTACAATGATTTCTCCTGCCTCTCCTTCTGGCAACCTATCCTCTGGGTCACTTGGTCCATCTTCGTTCGGACGTACAATTCGAATTTCATGATTCAAACATGCCTGTCCAGCAGAACCGGCTTTCCTTAGCTGATCTTTTTCAGATAAAAATGTGATCGCTGGTCCCATTTCCGTCATGCCATATGCTTGGACAAGGGAAATTTTCAATAAATCGTGACACGCCCTGACAAGTGCGGGTGCCATAGGGGCGGCTCCGTATAATCCAAGATTCAGGCTGCTTAAGTCATACTCATTAAAATTTTCTTGTAGCAGCATATTCCACATAGTTGGGGCGGCAAAAAACTTCGTTACTTTTTCTTCTTGAATTAGTTGAAGCACCTTTTTTGGTTCAAAATGATGTAAGATGACATTTTTTCCACCAACATGAATTCGCGGAATAACAGCACAGTGGAGTTCCGCGCAATGAAACATCGGCGCGGTCACTAGGCCGATATCCTCTGCTTCCAGCTTGGTTGCAGAAATGACAATTAGGCTTTGTTCCGCCATGTTCCTATGTCGGTGAACAACTCCTTTTGGTCTTCCCGTTGTTCCGCTCGTGTACATGATCGCATATGTGTCGTTTTCCAAAACATTAATTGATACTTCATTAGTGGAAGAAGACTTCAATTTTTGATGATAAGAGGAGGAATAAACGGTAGTTTCCCCATCAATAACCCAAAACCCTATTTCTTCAAAGCGAGCTGCGATAGAAGCCACTACAGGCTCCAACGCTTTTTCATACATCACGACTTTCGGCTTTGCGTCGTTTAGAATGAATGCTACTTCTTCAGGCTGCAAACGGAAATTGATCGGATTGAAGACTGCTCCAATCTTTGCACAAGCAAGCATCGTCGTTGCCAGTTCCTCTGTGTTAAAAAGTAGCGTGGAAACTCTGTCCCCTTTTTTTACTCCTTCTTCCAGAAGCGCATTGGCTAACTTGTTCACTTCCAAATTCCATTCTTTGTAGGTAAAACGTACATTTTTCTTCACATCATAAAGCGCTTCTTTATCAGGAAACTTTTGTACTGTAAGATCAAAGATTTTTCCAATCGTTATCGACATCTTTCATCCTCCTACTTTTCATGAATTGGTTTGTCATTTCGTCAAAATCAACAAAGGTGCCTATGAATTTATCAGACAGTTGCACTGTTTCAGGACCAGTTATAGATTTTTAGAGACCTTCAATTACAAGTCTATTAGACAATTCCACCTCTTCCAGATAGGCTTCGGGCGGTTAGAGCCTTTCAATGATGGTTGCGTTGGCCATTCCATGCCCTTCACACATAGTCTGTAATCCGTACCTTCCACCTTTGCGTTCGAGTTCATGCATCAAGCTGATCATAATTCTTGCACCACTTGCTCCCAATGGATGACCTAATGCAATAGCTCCTCCGTTCGGATTAAGTTTTGCTGGATCTGCGCCTGTTTCTTTCAACCATGCCATCGGTACCGGAGCAAATGCTTCATTGACTTCAAATACATCAATGTCATCAATGGACAGGCCTGATTTTTGCAACACTTTTTCTGTAGCGGGAATCGGCCCTGTCAACATCAAGGTTGGATCAGACCCGACCACCACTCTTGTATGCACCTTGAATCGGGGCTTTAATCCAAGCTCCAATGCCTTTTCCTTCGTCATCAAAAGAAGGGCAGCTGCTCCGTCACTGATCTGGCTTGCATTACCCGCATGGATTACGCCATCTTCTTTGAACACGGTTTTTAATCCACCAAGCGCCTCCACGGATGTTTCCTTGCGAGGACCGGAATCTTCTTTCATCATAAATGTCGAGCCATCTTCCAATGTCACTTCAACCGGCATGATCTCTTTTTCAAAATAACCCTCTGCTTGCGCTTTTAATGCTTTTTGATGGCTTTCATAAGAGAAGGTATCTAACTCCTCTCGGGTAAACCCGTATTTCTCCGCAATTCTTTCCGCAGACAGCCCTTGATTAATGATTTCATATTTTTCCTGCAGTCTGTCACTGAATGGAGCCTTTTGATAGTTAGAGCCCATCGGCACTCTTGTCATATTCTCAACTCCGCCTGCAATGACGACGTCCATGTCACCTGAAAGAATGGCCTGTGCCGCAAAGTGAACAGCCTGTTGACTAGAGCCGCACTGGCGGTCAAGCGTAGTTCCAGGCACTTCTATCGGGAAACCTGCAATTAATGCGGCAACCCTTGCGATGTCCCCGGCCTGTTCTCCAGACTGAGTCACACACCCAAGGATGACGTCTTCAACAAGTCCAGCGTCTATCCCTGCTCGATTTACAAGCTCCTTCAGTACTTCCCCAGCTAGATCATCAGGCCTGTAATCTTTCAATAACCCTTTCCTTCTACCGACAGGTGTTCGAACCCCTTCAACAATGACAACTTCTCTCATGGTGAATAGTCTCCCTTCCTACAATCCTAAGTTTTTGGCAATGATCGTTTTCATAATGTCATTGGTTCCTGCATAAATACTGGCAACTGGAATGTCACGATATCTTCTTGCAATCTTGTATTCTTCCATATAACCGTAACCGCCATGAAGCTGCATACACTGGGTTGCAATGTTTCTTGCAATCTCTGTTAGCTTCCATTTCGCCATCGATACCTTTGTCACCACATCTTCGCCGGCAATATGATCGGAGATTAGCTGGTCAAGAAAAGCTCTTCCCATCTCTACTTCAGTTGCCATTTCCGCTATTTTAAACTGAGTATTCTGAAATTGGCTAACAGGTCTCCCGAACGCTTCCCTGCTTTTAACATAGTCAATCGTGGATTGCAGCATTTCTTCTGAAGCAATCTGGGCTCCAATGCCCACTAACAGCCTTTCTTGCTGAAGTTTATCCATTAAGTATAAGAACCCGCGACCTTCTTCACCAAGGAGGTTTTCCTTAGGAACCTTACAATCTTCAAAAAATAACTCGGCCGTGTCTTGAGAATGTAATCCCACTTTGTCTAGCTTCCTGCCTCTATAAAAGCCTGAATGTCCCCTTTCCATTACAAGCAGACTGACTCCTTTATGCTGCGGGCGTATATCTGTATCCGTCTTGACTGCCACTATCACTAAATCGGCATGGATACCGTTAGTAATGAACGTTTTAGCACCATTAACAATATAATGGTCACCTTCAAGTCTAGCAGTTGTTTTGATATTGGCTAAATCTGATCCCGTCCCAGGTTCTGTCATTGCAATGGCCGTAATGGATTGACCAGTTACGCAGGATGGCAGCCATCTTTGTTTCTGCTCCTCTGTCCCAAAGCTTGTGATATAAGGGACCACGATATCATTATGAAGTGCAACTCCAATTAGGCCTGTTCCGACACGTTCTAGTTCTTCGTTAATGACTACAGAATAACCCCAGTCCGTCTCGCTTCCACCATACTTTTCATCAATATCAGGACAAAGATAGCCCTGTTCCCCCATCTTCGTCCAAAACGAGCGAGGAATAATACGGTCATTTTCCCACTCATCATAAAAAGGAACTGCTTCTCTTTCCAAAAACTTGCGTAAAGACTTTCTAAATTGTTGATGGTCCTCTGTTAAGTATGGATGTTTTCTTGGTTCTCGTTTTGATGAAAGCGATTTCAAATTACTTCACTCCTATGCTTTTACTTGATTTAATTGCTGTCTCAGTTGATATTTCAGTATTTTTCCAGAAGCATTTCTCGGCAGCATCTCTTCTATAAATATTTTACGGGGGACCTTGTAACCAGCAAGCTTTTGACGGCAGAACTGTTTAAGTTCCTCTTTATTGACCACTTGATCTTTATGAGGAACCACAACTGCACATACCGCTTCTCCCCATACCTCATCCGGCAGTCCGATAATAGCAGCCTCAAGAACTTGAGGGTGTTCATACAACACTTCCTCTACTTCAATAGAATAGACGTTTTCCCCTCCCGAGATAATCATGTCTTTTTTGCGATCTACTAAGGTGATATTACCTTCTTCGTCAACGGTGGCCAAATCTCCTGTATATAACCATCCATCTTTTAACGCAGCTTTTGTTTCTTCCGGTTTTTTATAGTAATCTTTCATAATAGATTCACCTTTTAGAACCAGTTCTCCCACGGCCCCAACTTCTATGTCCGTTCCAGTTTCATCGACAACTCTTGCTTCCGTTAAAAATGAAGGTTTGCCATTTTTACCTAGATGTTTTTTGTGGCCGAGTGGATCTAATAGGATTCCGTTTGGCCCAGCCTCCGTTAAGCCGCATAGATTGTAGAATTGATCATTATTAAATAAACTCATACTCTTTTTTACAAGTTCTGGTGCCATTGGTGCCGCTCCATATCCACAACGCTTGATGGAGGAGAGATCATAGCTATCAACATTTGGTACTTGTAAAAGAAAATTGAACATGGCTGGCACTCCAAAGAAATGAGTGATCTTATGTTTGTGTATCGCTTGCAGTGTATGAACTGGATGAAAATCACGATGAATGAAGTGTGTCGCTCCAAGTACCGTTCCCGATACAAGGAATAAATTCAGCTGTGCAGAATGGAACAACGGTGCAATATGTAAAAAGCGCTCTTGCTGATTGATGCCCATACTGATCATCATAGAAAGGCCTACATTGAAGATTCTTCTGTGGTCAAACAAAGCACCTTTAGGGCGTCCTGTCGTTCCAGAAGTGTACAAAATTTCTAAATCATCCGTTTCAAGCACTTCCACTTTTGGATCCTCTTCATTGGTTGAAAGTACTTCCTTATAAGACCGGTTTTCAGCAATGCTTGGCGTCCCTACCACAATTACGTGTTCCACGGCACTGCCTGCGATTGCCTTTGAAATAGTTTCTTCAAATTCATCGTCACAGATTACAACTTTCGCTTCAGACTGCTCTAAAATATATTGAATTTCAGAGGAGGTTAATCGAAAGTTCATCGGTACGATCACGGCACCGATTTTTGCACCTGCAAAATAAGAGAAAACAAAGGTATCCGAGTTTTTCATCATGAAAGCCACTTTCTCGCCTTTAGAGATACCCAGCTTTAACAGTCCGTGAGAGAGCTTATTTACTTCCCTGTTGAACTGGTCGTAATTATACTGCCTCCCTTCACAATCAATGGCAAGCTTCTCTGGTACCTTTCTAGCATTTTGTGATAGATACATTCCAATGTTCATACACTTTCCTCCCCTTTTTTTAATACAACTGTATTTATGCAAGAAGTATGCCAAGACTGATAGACTGTCTGCAAGGGGATGTTACCTTCCATCATTTGTTCTGAAATAAAAAAAGCGTCCAATATCTGGACACTTCTTTGTTTACACTGTATTCGACCTAGAAGTTTTTCAAAAGTTGGCCGAAGTTTTCCGATAGTTGACCGAAGATTTTGCATTTTTGACCGAACCTCAAAATACAAGTAGTAAAAGCTGACCGAAGTAGCTTGTAAGTTGTCCAAACACCGTTGTGAGCGGAATTTTTCTATAATTCCAATCGATATTATTGGACAGGGGAATTCCAAACCATAAAAGGCGAATTCCTAAAGAATCCGCCTTTTTACCATTCACTTCTCATTCAGTTGGTACTTCTTCAATTTATCATAAAGACTTGACCTGCTGATTCCCAGCATCTTCGCAGCTTTCGCTTTATTTCCTTTTGTTTTTGTCAAAGCTGTTTCAATTGCAAGCCTCTGTGCACTCTCAACCATCGATTCCTCATGCGTAGCTGCAACTTCTTCCACTAATACCTGAGCACCTCCGAGCATATAGTCCGGCAGATCTTCTACTTTAATCTTCCCATGCTCTGCAAAAGTCATCGCTCTCTCCATCACATTTCTAAGTTCACGAACGTTTCCTGGCCAATGATAGGACAACAAAATATCCTTTGCACGTGCCTCAATACCGGTAATACTCGTACCAATAATGCGGTTTAGGTCGCACATCATTTTTTCGGAAAGAATGTGTATATCCCTCATCCTTTCCCGTAGAGGTGGAATGAATAAAGAAATGACGTTCAAACGGTAGTAAAGATCTTCACGGAATGTTCCTTCCTTCACCATCTCTTCTAAGTTACGATTGGTAGCTGCTATTATTCTCACATCTACATGAATCCTTTTGGTACCACCTACACGATAGAATTCTCTCTCTTGGAGCACCCTTAATAGCTTGGCCTGTAGATTCAAGGACATGTCCCCTATTTCATCTAAAAATAGGGTGCCTCCATTTGCTAAGTCGAACTTACCAATTTTCCCTTTAGATCTTGCCCCTGTAAAAGCACCATCTTCGTATCCAAAAAACTCGGATTCTAACAGATCTTCTGGTATCGCTGCACAGTTCACCACAATAAACTTTCCATCTTTCCTTGCCGAACTGTTATGAGCTGCATGTGCAAATAGCTCCTTACCTGTCCCGCTCTCTCCTCTTATTAATATGGTAGAGCGACCTTTAGCTGCTTTTGCCGCACTCTTTTTTATTTTTTCCATCACTGGGTTTACGGTTGTGATATGATCCCAAGTAAATCTTGCACTCTCAGATTTTTTCAGTTCTGTATGATAGAAGCTTGCTTTGTTTTCGGCTTTTTGAAGTCTTTTGAAAAGTTCATTGACTTCATTAAGTTGCCTGTACATAATCTTAACGATTGCACCGACCATACGTCCCTCTTGTAAAACCGGGATGCGATGAATAATATACTTAATTCCATTGATTTCTTGGAAATCACTAACTTCGGCTTCTTCTGATTCAAAAATTTTTGATAGTTGGAAATGCGGAAATACTTTATCTGTTTGTTTATGTAAAACATCCTGATACTCCATGTTGAACAATTCCAAAAGTGAAGGGCTCACCATTTGGATTGTTTGTGTATCATCTGCCAATAGTATTCCGTCATAGGCATGGTCCATTGCCGTCTGTAGTGATTGTTTCAAATTTAATGTTCTGGTAACATTCAGAAGCCCCATCACCATATCCGCTTTGGTAAATAGACCAAGGACTCTGTTTTCAGCATCAACAACGACACCAGTTCCTACTGAACTATTTCGTACTATTTCCTCCAATTCTTTAAATGGAGTATCTTCCTTTAGTGAATAGACATCTCTTTTGATGTAATTCTTGATAGGAGTGGTTAGCGGCCTCTCTTGTTTCACCATTTGAAAAAGTCTGCTTCTTGTAAAGACACCGATTAATTTTTCGTGTGTATCCACAACAGGCAAGATACCATATTTTTCTTCATTCATTATATTTAATGCTTCCACGAGTGTAGTGCTTTCTTTTATTTGATAAGGAATTGGCGTTAACATTTCTTTTAAGGAGATCACAGAATTTCCACCTTCTTGTCACAGTGTAACTCTATTGTAGCTTATTTTTATATTTTTTAGAATATTTTATCTTTTTAACAGATTAAACTTCCTCTATCTGCTGAATTCTGTTCCAGGCTATTATTCTTAATGGTCAACTAACACAATGAACCCCCCTCTCCTATGGAGAAGGGGGTTCGTGCTATGCTTTTTCTTTTGCCATTCTTGGTAAGATGATTGCTAGCATTAGGATCAAGGCTATGACTAAGAATCCAAATAAGAGAATGGTGATACTGTTGGTTTTGGACGAGCTTTCGGAGGCAACCGCCGTTTGGTACCTGGAGTTGTCATCTTCTGTGAAAAGTTTCAACTCTTGAGAGGTAGCTTGTATGGTGGTAGATTTTTTTTCACCAGTCATAAACAATGTTCCTGCAAAGTCATCTTCCGCTTTTTTTTCACGTTTTTGGAACGTTAGTAGTTTCTGTTCTTCTGGTACAGATTCCCTGCGTTCATTGAGATTATTTTCACGCAGGAAATCTGTATTTTCTTTAAAATCCTTTTTCTCATAACTGTTCGGCTTGAGAGATTCAATATCTGATTCAGCCAAAGTAACTGTCCCAGTAAAGGGCATTATAGCAATCAGTACAGATACGGATATGAAATGTAATGCAACCTTAGCCTTCATACACTTCATCTTCATTCTTTTTATCGTTACTACTCTTAAAATATTTCACTATTTGCGGTAAAACAAGCAGCAACAAGAGAATGACAATTAAGGTGATTACCGCTGTCATAAAGAGTGAGCTAGCACCGTATTGAATGGACATGTACACTCGTGACATTGGATCTTCATAATTAATATTTGGAGCTGTCAGTGTAAGGAATGGGCTGATAAAGAAAATAACCAGTCCAACACTTGCAATCCATCCAACTAATTTACCCATGCTGAACCCTGCAAGCACAACTGCAGAAGCAGTGGTAAGCAAAAGGATGGTGAAAATGGACCATTGTATTGCACGATCTTCTGCTAATGGGTAGATGTTTAATCCATAGAGACTAATGATCAAGCCAACAATGATATTTAATAGAATAAACATGGATCCTTGCACGAGCATTGGTGCACTGTTGAAATAATGGCTGAAATACCCGATTAATAGACTGCTAATCAAGATAATCGCAAGTACTACAACTGGAGGAATTCTATTATCTTCTGTGCCACTAGCCGCATCTCCGCTTATTTGCAATGGATTAGAAAGGTGCTCATAAACAGGTCCATTCTTCTGTCCGTCCACATAAGCATTTCCTAGGACATTAAAGATATCATCTCTATACATTCTAGTTGCATCAACATTCTCTGCCCACTTGGCATTTAGTGTGTCTGCATCATTTTGTACATTTTCCACATTTGTTTGAAGCTCTGTCGTATAAGAGACTATGTTGGACTGACTTTCCCCTACGGAAGTGACCAGCTCATTCAATGTCAATAATTCCTGGCTAATGGTCTGCTGTCTGGTTACTACCGTATTCCCATCATTGCCATTCGTTGGAGTTGGTTCATTAGTAGCAAATAATTGAACCTGCTCCATTACATTGTTTGCACTCTTTTCAAGGGTAGAGATATCATTCATGATAGCTGTCTGCTGCTCTTCAATATTTGCTCTGTATCCTTCCATAAAGACGGTGAAATTGTCCTGAAGGGCCTGCATCTGTTCCATGGTAGATGGCAGGGCAGCTGTAATACTGTTCCATCCTTCTTGTTCGGGGTCAGACACATTTAATATAGTTTGAATGTCCTTTATCAGCGCCTCAACATCTTCATCAATATTTCTATTCAACGTTTGGTCATATTGAACAAGGGAAGCATGATAATCCAATAAGTCTTTTGTGTTATTATTATTGATTTCCTGTTGAAAAATAGTTTCCAACCTTGCTTTTCTTTCTCCACTCTGAATCTGATCCAAGATTTCTTCTTCTTGTTTCTCGATCTCATTAATGACGGTTTGTAGGTTATTGGATAAGGATTCTTTGTCCCCTTTTAAAGCCTCAATAGCCTCTTCCAGTTCAGAGATTTGTTCCAGATATCCTACAACTTCTTCTTCTAATGCTTGTTTTTCTGCCTCCAGCTCCTCAATTATTTTTAATAAAGGATTTTCACCTTCTACACCTTTAAGGCTTTCTTCAACAGCTGATATTCTTGAAGATAAACTTTCTAAGGGAGTTAAGACTGTCATTACTTCTTCTGGAACTCTTTCTCCGAGATTATCAATATTTGTTTTGATGGTGTTCATATCGGCTGCAATCGCATTTAATTCTTTTATCTCATTCTCAAAACTTCTGTTTTCTGGGACCACTACTTCTGCTTCATTATTCTTCACTTTGTTCTTAGAGGAAATGGTTACAGCTGGGTTAGGATTTTCAGGCTTTCCAGGTTCTTTATCTCCTTCCTTTTCCAGTTCACCTTTAAGATTTTCTATCGTGACTTCCAATTCACTTAAGTCCGCATTCTTTTGTGAAAAAGCAATCTGTTCTTGTTGTTCAAAGAATACTTGCATATCCCCAGTTTGCCTGTCAACTTCTGACTTTCTTAATTCAGACAGCTCGGAAAACGCAGTATTGTTATTCTCCATACTACTATTAATAGACTCTAACCCGTTATTGATCTCTGTACCTTCTTGAGACAAATAATCCTGCACCTGTGCATATCTGGAAGGTTGAGCCGTCGCTAAGAGCTGAATACTTCCCATGCTCTCATCCTGCAGTTCTTGTAAAACCAATTGTTGGTTAGCTTGATATTCTCTAAACTCTTCAACAAATTGCACAAAAGATGTTAGGTTGTCTTCGAACTGTTGGACGGTGTTTTCTCTTCCTGGTGCGTCTTGGCTGACAGTTGCAACAGTTGATTGGAGGCTTTCGAGCATTGAACGTTGTCTTTCAATTTCAGATGCTAGATTTAAGGAAGTAGGTTTATAGAATGCTAGCATGGCATTCTGAAAATCTATTTCCTTTTGTAAAATCGTATCAAAATGAGTTCGGACGTTTTCTAAGTCCTGTGAAACATATGTCCAATAAAGCGTTGAAATCCTGCTATTGACTTTACCAGTCGCTTTTTCTATTTCACGAAGTACCTTTTCACGATCAATGACATTCAATTGATCTTGAACCGTGTATTCAAAATCTGCTTTAACTGGCTGATTACTTTCAAAAGTCATGATGTTGGTAGAGAAATTGGAAGGAATATAAACAACTGCATCATATTTGGAATCCTTCAGGCCATTTGCTGCTGCACTCCTGCCCATTACTGTCCATTCATATTTGGAATCTTCCTCAAAAATGGAGGAAATCTCCTTTCCAAACTCTAGGGCTTTTTCATCCTTTTCCATTCCTGTGTCTTCATTTACTACTGCAATTACTCTTGAAGCGGTTCTTTTCACTTCCATCGGGTTTTCCCCGACAGATCCAAAGAAAACTGCAGGTGTCACAAGGATTAGGAGAATAACCAACACCATTTTTATGATATAGGTGGTTTTTCCCGTCATGTAAATACCTTCCTTTCCGTTGTACAAAGCGGAATCTGAATTTTCATTTCTTTTCCGTTGATTACATAATAACCATATCCTGGATGTATTTCTTCTTCGTTTCGCTCATAGGGAAGAGTGAAAATATTCTGCTCTGACTTTTTCATCAGTACCAGTGCTTGACGAATCTGTTTTACTTCCATTGTTAGTGTATCGTAGCCTTTTGACAGATCATTGTTACTGCCTGAGGCAACAATGTTAAATCCTAAGTGGCTGTAGTTTTTAATCAGCCTTGCAAATTTGTCTTGCAGCATCGGGTCAAGTGTTTGAATAAACCTTGCATACCCGTCAATTACAAGGAAAATTGGCGGATAATCCATCGATGTGTCGCCAAATTGAACCTTTTCTAGGTAATCACTTTCTCTAGCAAACAACTTCTGTTCCACTTGTTCCACCCAATTGGTTATCTGTTCTTTTGTTTCTAAGTAGGTGACATTGTCTTCTTCCGTATAATTGGAAAGGCTTCTGTCAAAGGAATCAAAAAGTCCAATAGATTCAGCACCCTGATCTAGTGTCGTATTCAATATTACTTTCATCACATTTGTTTTGCCTTTTTGAGCTTGTGCTACCACGATGCAATGCTTATATTTTTCAAAATTAATAAATACAGGTTGGACATGCTCATCATCCAGTCCGATAGGAACTAGGCCTTTTCTTAGCTTGCCTTCTGTATATTTTGCAAAATTAATGACATTAAGATCAGAAGGAAGCATTGGAACGGCTTGTGGTTCCTTGTAATCTCGATACTTTTCTTTCATCGATTCGACATCTCTTCGAATGGCATCTAGTATTTCAAAATCGTCTTTCCCTTCTCCTGGTAAAAAGACTTGTGAGAAGTACGCTTCATCTTTTTTTATAATCGCTCTACCTGGAATTGGTTCAGGATTATAGGGGACCCTTCCTAAAATAGTGAAGGCTTCACTATTATCCATCAGATAGTGAACAATTTTTGTTTTCAGATTGTTCATTAACGATTGTCTGATAGAGTTGACCCTTGTGGCCGTAAATATCATGTAGATTCCCAGTGACTGACCATCACGGACAAACTGGTTGATTTGCATTTCAAGATCTTGCATTTCCTCTTTGATCAGATCAAAATTATCAATCGTCATAAAAATGATAGGTAGTTTTTCTTCACTCAGAGAATTGAACATTTTTATGGAACTCACTTCTTGCTGTTGGAACAGGTTTTTACGTCTAGCCATTTCATCCTTCAAGATTCGCATGAACTTCTCAATCTTCCGTTCCTCATCCATCAAGAAAAAATCTGCCGTATGTGGAAGCTGACGCATTGGCAGTAAGGTTCCATTACCGAAATCAAAGATATAATAGTGCAACTCTTCTGGCGTATACTTTTCTGCCATACTTAACAATAGCGTTAGAATCGTATGGGACTTCCCATACCCGGATGAACCGAATATCCCGATGTTTCCATCCTCCACAAGTTCATATTCATACACTGTTTGCGATTGTTTTTCAGGCTCATCCATCAATGCAAGCGGAATGAAACCTTGCTCCTCTGCCATATAGTTCTTGCGTGAAAGTCTTCCTTCTAAAGGAGGGAGCCATGGGCTGTTAAGTTGTCGGATGCCCATATGTTGCTGAACGGAATGGATTTCTTCCACTACAGCTCCAATTTCCGTTTGTGCACTTTTCTTTTTCTTTTTGGATGTTGATACATCAGACAACGGGACAAGCCCAAGGTCAGTAACAAAAGCTACCTCATCTTCTGATTCAGAAGTATCCTCTTGATAAGGTGCCCCGCTCCAAGCTGACTGGAACAGTTCATAAACTTCGTTATTCCCTACTTGAAGATAACCTCTACCGGTAACGGTAATGGATGCGGCGTCTCCATTTTTCAGAATCTCCCTGCTATCATCTGCATCTTGTACTTTTAACGCGACTTTAAAGCGGGCGTTACTCCAGATCTGTTCATCAATGACTCCACCTGGTTTTTGAGTAGCGAGGATAAGATGCACACCTAAACTTCTTCCTATACGGGCGGCACTAACCAACTCGCGGATAAACTCTGGTTCTTCCGCTTTCAATTCTGCAAACTCATCGGAAATGAGGAACAAATGCGGCAAAGGTTCTTCTGCTTTATTTTGCTTATACAGGTCTGTGTAAGCATTAATATGATTGACTTTGTATTGATCAAACAATCGCTGGCGCCTTTTCAGTTCACTTTTTATGGAAGCAAGCGCCCTTGCGCTGAAGTTCTTGCTTCCTTCAATATTAGTGATGACTCCTAGTAAATGAGGCATTTTTTCAAACGGCTGGGCCATTCCTCCACCTTTGTAGTCAATGAGCAGGAACGCTACTTCATGCGGGTGATAGTGAATAGCAAGTGACAGAATATAAGTTTGCAAAAATTCACTTTTCCCAGATCCCGTTGTACCTGCTAAAAGGCCATGTGGACCATGTGCTTTTTCATGTAGGTTTAGTACTGAAATGTCTTCTTTACCTTTTAACCCGATAGGTACAGCCAAAGATTTAGAGGACTTCCTTGTAAGCCAGTTTTCTTGTATCGGCAGCATCCCCACTTCTTTTACTTTCATCATTTCTAAGAAAGAAATGCTATTTGGGATGGAGTTGGTCATTCCCACCTGGTGATCAAGAGTTCTAAGCATTCTTGAGAAGACTTCGTTCCCTTCTCTTTTATGAGAATCCAATCTAAAAGGGATGGAAACTGCTTTTTTATCTTGGATTAGAATGTCTCCCTCTTGGGTATTGATATACCTCACAAGGGTTTCTATGTTATCGGACAGACTTTCTTTGGAATCCGCAGCGAAAATGACTGAAATACCAAGGTCTTTATGATCTCCCTCGAGATATTCAAGAATGACATGATCTGCTATTAATTGCTGTTCTGTAATAATAAAAACGATATGCGGTGAAAAGGCTACCTTCTCTTTGTCTTCCAATAAATCTCTTTCTCTGAGCATTTCATAAATGGAAGAAAGCAACTGATCTCTTGTCTGTTCATTATAGATTAAACCCTTTGCAAAGGATTGCGGTATTTGAAAATGCGGAAGCCACTTCACCCATTCCCATTGTTCATATTCTTTTTCATTAAAAATAAATACAAATCGCAGGTCATGGTAACTATGAAAGAAGGATAACTGACCGATAATCTGATGGATTTCATTTTTCATGACGGACTCTTTTCCAATTAATCCGATCGCACCTTTAGATAAATCCGCTACCACCGGAACATGGTCTATTTCCCTATAAACCTTTTCTAAATGCTGAGATTGCTCTAGTAAATCATCAATCTCTCTATTAGCCATATCACCGGAATTAATGGATATTTCATAACTGGATGGTACTTTGCCTCGTCCTAAACGGAATTGTAAGAAATCATGGCTTTCCAATGACCTTTCCCATATTCGATCGGAAATTTGTCTTGTCAGATATTTCATTCGTTCAAAGGATGGGAAATGAAACGTGAGTACATTAGTCTGCTTATCTGCTAACGCTTGTAGCTCTCTTCGCTTATTTTCCAAATAAAGGGTATAAACTCTTTTTCTACGCTCTTCGCTTCTTTTACGGTTTGCTTTTTCTTTAAAGAATTGGACCGTGGACGTAATAAGTGTGGTCATAAACATAACCATGGAAATGATGATGAATATGCCCCGCGGTGCAACAAGAGCAACCACTCCCATTACAATAAGCATGATAAGGGGAGGCATGATAATCAGCCACAGACCCTTATTATTATCGTCCGATTCCTGTGTAGGAAATTGCAGCGAAACCTTATCATCAGGCAGCTCATAGACCATCCTCGGAGTTCGACGATAGCTTGGATACTTCTTTTGCATTTCTGATTGTGGTGACATTATCTCAGAGAGGTCTGTGTCATACTCTTTGAAGCTTGAAACTTCCAATATATCCTCTTCTCTGATCCTTATCTCCATATAAGAAAAGAGCAGAAGATCCCCTACCTCTAGAATTATATCTTGATAAAGCTTATGGCCATTCAAGAAACAATTTTCATCCGTAATATGGACAACCCATTTTCTTGAAAAGTTTCTAGTAAACGAAATCATTTCTCCTTCACGGAAGGAAAAATCTACCTGTTCTCTACTACCTAAATAATAGGTTTTGGAATAGAATGGACTAGGAGAAAGTACCATTTTTAACTCGTTCTCTTTATCTTTCCATTCAAACGGTTGAGCGTATGTACCGCTTCCTATCATTCCACCCTTTTGTTTTACAGTGAATTTGTCATGTTGGATATCGACAAGCAAAGGGCCCTCCGAAAATGGAAAATTACGTACAGTAAGTTGGTCCTCAACCTCAGAACCTACACTTATAATCCCAGTCTCTATAGATAGCTTCTGATAGTTGTCTTGATAGAACAACCAGAAATTACTCATATACTCACCTCATTTCAACCTTACAGTTAGTTGGACTCTTCCTCTTGCTCTTCTTCTAAAGCTTGAATTGCCTTTGCATACTCATCAATCTCATCTTGGACTTCTTTAAGTTGATTCTGTTTTTCTTCCCCTGTAAGATCGTCCTGAGCTCTGATTTGTTCTTTATATTTCAATAAGCCATATAGAATAATCTCCGAATCTTCTAAAGATCTCGCGATATCTAACGCCGCTTGTGCCTCTCCGCGACCAATATGTATCCAATACTGATAGTACTGCGGATCGGATTGCAAGGTTATCCTGTTTTGGAGAGCATCTTTTTGCTCTTCATTTAAAGATTCATTAATGATATAGGATGTTGCCAACTTATATTGCACCACTCTTGGCATCTCTTGTGCCTCATATCCATTTAATGTATCGACTACCTCACTGTATTCACTTTGTAAAAAATGTTCAGAACTCTGTACATACGCCGCCTGTTTCGGTTGAACGAAAAGAAAGGAATATATCACTAATACGAGCGCAGGTAACAAAAGAACAGTCAGTCCGATGGTGGCATACTTGGTGAACTTCCATCGTTTTTCAGGTAGTCGAATAAATTGTTTCTCCTTCTCTTCCAACCCTTTTATTCCATTATGGATAAATGTTAATAGTTCTTCTTCGTCCTTAGCGTTCATAATGGATTTGGCTGCAGGTGAAAGTTCCAATGTTTGGTAGAGTTTGAGATATTCTTTAAAGGAGTATTTCCCGTCAATGGCAGAAGCAATGACCGATTTGGTTTCCTGCCATAGCTTTTCTGACTCTTTTTCATAAGGTGGTAGACTTTCCATCACCCCATAGTGAAGAAAATAGGGCGTTAAACTTTCATCCACCACCATATTTTCGGGACAAATAAGAAGATGTAGTCTTGAAAGAGAGTGATTCCTAACACTCTTAATTAATTGAGAGGAAAAAATCCATCTGCTTTTCTCATCCTTCTTTTTTAGTTTTGCAAAAGACGAAAAGGCAGGAGGGGGATGATAGATGAGTGTTAACTCGTCTTCTGTTTCTTTCATTTTCTTATGTATGACTGAGTTTATTTCTTGAAGCATCCGAATTTCAGCAGCATCTTCCAATTTGATTTTCTCTTTTTGAAAGACCAGCTTGATCGTTTCACCTTCTCTAGAAAGTGTTGCGCCTATTTCTTCTTCCAGATATGTTCGACTTTGATCTGCCATGATAGATTGCTCCTTTATAAAATTTCCAAACGGTCGCCAGACGTAATACCATGGTCTACAAGCTTGTCTGAGCCTGATAATATCAATTGTTTGTTTACTACTCTTACCCATTCCCCATCCCTTGGAGGTGATGCGAGAGAAACGGCTTGCCACACGATATCGACCATTTTTTTCACGGTATGGTAATTAGATAGACGAAGATCAAACGATTCCTTTTGGTAGTTTTTCAGATCGATTGTTATTTCTATGTACATTGTTTTTCACCTCATAAAAGAAGGAACGCATTCAACTGTTATAGAATGGCGCTCCTTCTTCCTTTTTGGCTGCCCTTTTTTGAAGGGAGCTATTTGTATTAGAACAATTTACCCGCGGATCTGGCTTGCAATTTGAGTATCAGCATCTTCAAGAGCTCTAGCTGTGTTGCTAAGCTGAACGGAGATATCCTCAAGTAATTGTTGCATTTGAATGATAGAAGGCTTCAAGGATTGGTATTGATCGCTGAATGCGCGGCTAGATTCACCTTCCCATACACTTTCAAGCTCACGAATCATGTTATCCAAACGGTTGATTTGATCTCCAACCTGGCTGCTTTCACTTCTGTAACGAGTGGACATTCCAACTAACTCTGCAGGGGTAACGCGAATGATTCCTGACATTTAACATCGCTCCATTTCTTTAATAGGTTACTTTTATTGTAAAAAACACACAACTTAAAGGTCAATTTACAACTAGGAATTTTAGTAAAATAAGTAATATATACCCACTCATACCCCTAACTCAAAAAAACAAAACCTCTAAGAATAGTATTTTTTTCACAGATTGCTATTTTTCTAAATATTTTGATTGTATCAACGGATGGTTTCATTGACCTCTTCATAGAAGATTGTCAACTCTTGCCTGTTCATCTCGTCCACATGTTCGTGGTATTTGTTGGAAAGGGTAGTCATCAGCCTTAACTGATCACTGGCGATAATCGTAAACAGCCGGTGATTTTTATTAAATTCTAATAATGATTGTTCAATAAACTTACCTTTACTTAGTTCGAGTTCCGCATTGATAATACTTGCCAACTCATCACTGATTTCTCGAACTCTTCCTAACTCGGCATTGAAAGGAAAATACTTAAATCTCAAGTCCTCATATGGTGCAAAAACATACGAAGTTTTATACTGTCCTATTCCTACCACCCCCTTTACCTTAATTCAAACAACTTTGAAATACTTTGATCTTTTTCAAACAGTTCTTCAATAGACTTTCGGACCCGGCTAATCATGGCTTTATTTTTTTCAATTTCCTCCCGAAGGTAGTGATACATTCCTTCAAAGGAATCCTGAAACATAGGATCAAGGGGCCTTAAAAAATCGTGAACATTAATCTTGGTAACTTTCACATCAATATTTGAAACCGGGAGAAGGTGGCTGTAATTCCTTGGGTTTGCTTCCATCTGATGAATAGAGTTCATCACACGTTGTTTCCTGAATTCCAGGTCGTCGACATATTCCGTATAATACAGTCTCCTCCAGGCAGAGAGTGCTTCTTCCTTTTCCATGCATTTATCGAGACCAAGTTGATAAATCCTTACAGCAGAAGAAAGGTTGACCTCAATGGTCCTACCATCTGTGGCGTTTTTATAACGAATTAAATCAGATCCCTCGTACCGTCTTCCTTTTACCTGATTTAATGAGTTAACTACATGTTCCATGCCATGTGCATGGGCAGCATCCCCAAACTCTCCAACAAAGTCATTCGTATCGTTTATAATTGCTTGATAGCTATTTTGAATATTACCGCTTTCAAGCTTTATTGTTTCTGACAGCTCAATTAAGGTCAGGATATTCTCATGTTGAGACAAGTTATTGGTAAAGGAACCTTTAACCAGATTCTTTCCAATGTCCAATGCAGCACCGCCAATTGCTTCAATCATACGCTCTATGCTACCTGACATTTCCTCTACATGAACCTTAATCAGCTTTAACAGGTCCTCACTAATCTCTCCAACCAAGGCAAGTAAGGAAGGAAGAACTTCTGTCAAATCTTGCAGTTTAGCTCTGATCTCTAAAGCCCTTGAGACAAACTCCTGTTGTCTCGAAAAGAAATCACTTGGAAATTCTTTAACTGGATATGCGAACGGCATGTCCACTGTAAAGCTTCCAAATCCGATGACACCAATCGTCATCGGTACCGCTCCACGCTTCCATTTCGGCGGTTCGAAGATTTTTTTCCAATCCTGTTTCATGTTACTAATGAGAGTGAAGAATTCCTGGTCGAACCCGAACATGCTTCTATTAAG
Source organism: Bacillus sp. CHD6a (assembly GCF_001293645.1). Classification (GTDB taxonomy): domain Bacteria; phylum Bacillota; class Bacilli; order Bacillales; family Bacillaceae_I; genus Sutcliffiella_A. The sequence continues at coordinate 2,841 of NZ_LBMD01000016.1, read as the reverse complement.
GCCGTCTACTCCTGCTTTTTCATAGGCTGGGGCGTGTTTGGCGACGAATTGTTGGATATTGTGTAAATGTTGGTCTGATATTTTGTTCATATATCTTGCAATGCCATCTGTATAATGATAAGTATCCAGGACTCTTCGTGTACCAAGATCCATAAATCCTCTTAAAGATAACAAAGAATACAAAATATCTTCTTGCACTGTAAGATGATGAATTGTTTTGCCACGTTCTTTGTAATACTTTTCCCCAAATTCAGTAAGTTTTCTTGGATTCATTTTATAGATATCATTCATAGTAGTTGCCCCGAGCTTGATCCGAATTGCCTGTCTAAAGTTCCTATCTATATATGCGAGTTGGTAAACACTTGGAGGTGCATCATTAATTACAAACACCCCTTCAAAAGGTTGTTCAATGATTTGCAAAGTTTGAATTAAATTCCCCCCTAGAGAATGCCCAATTCCTTGTTTAACCAAATTAACTTCAGCTACAGGCTTCCCTTCATTTCTTAATGTGTTCATTTCTTTTTCTACCATTTCATTAATTTCTTCTGTGACCTTTTTATCAAATGCCTCTGCATGATTGTATTGGCTTTGAATATTCCCTCCAAAAATACCAAACATGTTATAAAACCAATCATGAGGGGGCCCTTCTGCAGGTTCACCATAATTTTCTCTTTTTTCACTACCTCTTATAATTGTAAAGGATTGATTGATGCCAGTTTCTATATTTAAGAAATGAATTACTGTTCCATCAAATCCAGAATCTACTTGATTATTGATCTGGGCATAATCCTTAGCATGATATAATGTGATTTCAGCTGGAGGTTCCTCACCGGTTTCTTCGATATAGATCCTTCTAATATCTTCAATAGTTATGCCTCGATACTCTATCTCAGCAACTCTTGCTTTAAGTATTTCTGATAATATTTCTTTATTCTCATTCATTTCTATCACCATTATTCAAAGTCAAAAGAATGCATTATTTCTTTTATTCTATCTTTTACATGACTACTGTCCGGTGTACATTGTTTAGAAATATCATCACAACTTATTTCTGCAACAAAGCTAACTCCTTTGTCATTACCATCGGGTTTTATAAGGGTGAAAAAAAGATAACTTTTATGCCCCTCATATTCAGATATATTCTCGCCATAGTAATATGTACTATTATTAATGGTATATTCTTCGTATTCTCCCTCAAAATCCACCTTAGATTTGAGTAGGTCTAGGCTTAATTCAATATCACTCGAAAGTTTACTATCTTCATAAATAATTCGATAGTACATCAGAAGATTCTCTTCTTTTAATTTGTTATCAAAAAAGCTAACAGATTCGAATTCGTCTCCATTTCTTTCATAAATTTCCTTCTCAATGAACCCGTTGACAGGAAAGTGAAATTGATAGCCTTTTGTTGCGGAATCAAATAAATAAAAGCCTTCTTTAACCTCTTTATTAGAAACTAAAAAGTCTTTTGTAAACTCATCCTTAAATGCTGCAGTATCTGGAGCATCTGTGAAATTTTCTGAACCATTTTGGTTTACCATTCCTCCGCACCCTCCCAGCAAAAATATGGAACTTATTAGTCCTAGAAGCATTGATTTCTTCATAGCCCTTCCCCCTAGGCAACGCCATCAACGTGGCATAATATGTATTTTCTAAAAGACTTATTCCCTATACGTTATACAAATAATCCCTTTTATTAAAAAATATATTAATTTACAAAAAGATTTTTTCGGTCTTTTTTATAGCTATATAATAATTACCACGTGATTTAAAAGTAGTCAATTTGACTGAAACAATTGTCGAATCCTGTCTGTTAGTTAGGAACTAACCGGAAATTAATGTTGTACGTATTTTATAGTTCATTAGCATGATTAATTGTTTATTAATGTAGATTTTTTACTTAAAAATTTATAGATTTTAATTTGTAAATATAATTTCGGGTCTTACGAATCATTTTTACTATCTTTTTACAAAAGGAGAATAGACAGAATATAGTTCATTTAGTAGGATTTACCATTATCTATACAAGTTATTCTACCAATGAAATTAATCCCTTTATTTTTAATGTCTGGCTTAATATATGCAAAATACCTGTAGCTCTTCATGCCTTTATATTCAAATATATTTTCTGCATAATAGTAGGAAATTTTATCTTTTGTATACTCTTCAAAATACCCCGTATAATTTATATAAGTTTCAAACAAACTTAACTTAAATTCAATATCGTTTGCTCTTGGTTGGTCATCGTAATAAATGTTGTAGACGAATGATAGATTTTGTTCTTCAACATTTTCTACAAAACCTACTGACTCAAATTCATCTCCTGTTCTTTCATATACAGCTTTGTCCATTGAAGCATTTACAGGGAAGAGAACGGTATATCCGTCCGTTCGGGACTTAAAGAGATAGTGTCCCTCTACAACTTCTTCAGACGATTGTAGAAAGTCTTTTGTAAACTCATCTTGGAAAGCTACTGTATCAGGCACATCTTCTTTATTTTGCATCCCACAACCAACTAGTATTGTTACTAAACTTAAAACTCCTAATAACATCTTTATATTCATTGTTTACCTTCTTTCAACAATCAATCTTTAAATTTCTATAAAACGATTCCCTATGTATTAAACAAATAATCCCCTTTTATTGTAAATATTTGAAGTTACAACACTTATATGGGACCTTATCATAGTAAAACTTTTCTAAAAAAATAACATCTTTCTTTAGTACTACTTGTACTAGGTTTCACGTCCGTATAAACTAACTTCCACTGCTTTAGGTCTTGAGACGCCTTCTCTCTTACCGTTTGAACTTCTCTTCCACTGCTTCCGGGCTTGAGACGCC